>JAKFDZ010000073.1:0-2264 GCA_036675925.1 Flavihumibacter sp. | reverse complement strand
TCGCCGTCTGTTACGCCGGTTGCTGCAAAAATCGCGTCGTCACCTTTCACAAGGTCTTCCATGCGAAGAACTTTTTTGACATCTAGTCCCATTTTCACGCAGCGCTCTAATTCGGCATCACTTTGCGGCACCAATTTACCGATGATTTCACCGCCCAGACATTTTAAAGCAACAGCTGAGATGACGCCTTCCGGTGCACCGCCAGAGCCGAATAAAATGTCAACGCCTGTGTTATCAAAAGCAGTATTAATTGCTCCTGCCACATCGCCATCATTGATTAACTTAATTCGTGCGCCTGCTTCACGAAGCTGTGCAATGATATGCTCATGACGCGGACGGTTTAATACCGTTGCCACAACGTCTTCGATATCCTTGTTTTTCGCCTTCGCCACTGCTTTCAGATTATCAAGAACAGAAGCATTGATATCCACAAGTCCTACAGCTTCAGGACCAACAGCAATTTTCTCCATATACATATCTGGTGCATGAAGAAGGTTGCCATTGTCAGCAATCGCTAAAACAGCTAGAGCGTTCCATCCGCCAGCGGCTAGAATATTTGTACCTTCGAGTGGATCGACGGCTACATCAACGCGAGGTCCGAACCCTGTACCAAGTTTTTCACCAATATAAAGCATGGGGGCCTCGTCCATCTCGCCTTCACCAATAACAACCGTTCCCTTCATTGGGATCGTGTCAAAAACATCACGCATTGCAGAGGTTGCAGCACCGTCTGCTTCATCCTTTTTCCCGCGCCCCATCCAACGTGCTGAAGCAAGTGCAGCCGCTTCAGTTACGCGAACAAGCTCCATAGATAAACTTCTCTCCATGTTCTCAATCCCCCAATTTTCTATTTATACTTTTCAATAATATTAGTATAACAGATTTAAGGAATTAGTATAGCTTATTCACGTATTCTTTAGCTGTTCGACTTCATCATTTGACAAAGCTTCACGCCAAACCGTTGCACCGAGCCCATTTAATTTTTCAACTAGATGACTGTAACCGCGGTCAATGTGCTCAAGGCCTGTGACTTCTGTAATGCCTTCAGCAAGTAGTCCGGCAATGACAAGGGCGGCTCCAGCTCTAAGATCGCTTGCCTTCACTTTTGCCCCTTGAAGCTTAAGAGGTCCGCTAATGATTGCCGAGCGGCCTTCCACTTTAATGTTGGCGTTCATTCTTCTTAATTCATCGATATGTTTAAAACGGGCACCATAAATGGTATCCGTTACAACGCTAGAACCCGTCGCTCTCGTTAACAGTGTGGTAAATGGCTGTTGCAGGTCGGTTGGAAAACCAGGATATACAAGGGTTTTGATATCAACAGACTTCAACTTGTCCGAACTGCTGACAAACACCTGGTCATCTCCCGTTTCAATTTTCACACCCATTTCTCGCAGCTTAGCAATCAGCGATTCTAAGTGCTGTGGAATGACATTATCAATTAATACGCCTTCACCGACGGCAGCACCTAAAATCATATAGGTTCCCGCTTCAATTCGATCGGGAATAATCGTATGACGGCAGCCATGGAGGCTGTCCACGCCATCAATCCGGATGACATCGGTTCCTGCACCCTTGATTTTCGCTCCCATATTTGTAAGTAAGGTAGCGACATCAATGATTTCCGGCTCTTTTGCTGCATTTTCAATAAGTGTCCTGCCCTTTGCTCGTACCGCCGCTAACATGATATTAATGGTTGCGCCAACACTGACAACATCGAGATAAATACGTGCACCGCGAAGCTCGTCCGCCCGCAAATAAATAGCGCCCTGCTCATTTGTTACTTGAGCACCCAGTGCTTCAAAGCCTTTAATATGCTGATCGATTGGACGTGGTCCAAGATGACATCCACCCGGTAAACCGATGACGGCCTTTTTGAAACGGCCAAGCATCGCCCCCATTAGATAGTAAGAGGCACGAAGCTTCTTGACTTTTCCGTTTGGCAATGGCATCGAAATCATCGTCGATGGGTCAACCGTCATATCAAAATCATCTGAAAGTTCTACTTTCCCGCCAATTTCTTCGAGCAGGTCCTTCAATATTTCTACATCTGAAATATCTGGAAGCCCTTCAATTGTCACCGGTGATTCTGCTAAAATGGTTGCTGGTATCAACGCAACTGCACTGTTTTTTGCACCACTTATTCTTACGGTTCCCTTAAGCGGATATCCGCCCGCAATTTTAAGTTTTTCCATTTTCGACTCCCTTCTACGCCATTGGGATGGACTGTGATCCTTATTAATCAACTAAAATGATATTCAAAT
>JAKFDZ010000072.1:0-1946 GCA_036675925.1 Flavihumibacter sp. | reverse complement strand
CTTTCCAGAAACCTGCTTCAGCACCCTGAAGGCCGCCAAAAGTAATCCATTCCTTGGCAACGTTAAAGTCGCTCAAATCCTTACCCCAAAGGTAATGAAGATACAGTCCGATCGCAATTCCTAATGGAGGCAGTGTCGCTAGAAAGCCGACGATTTTAATGGTTTTTTCTTCTGTTTTAGGCATGAAGGCTAAAACAATAATTCCGAGTAACGGGGAGAATACTAATAGTGATAGAACGAAAGAAAGATCCATTTATAAGTACCCCCCTGTTAATACAAAGATGACAGCAAGCAGTGCCATTCCAACGAACGCTACTGTAACATAGGTTTGTGTTTGACCCGTTTGCAGCTTTGATCCTGCTGCTCCAAGGCCCTGAACAATCCCTGCCACACTCTTCATGATTCCTTCCACTAAGAAGACATCAATGAAGCGTAAGAAGTAGCTGATTCCTTTTGTAACGGCTACCACTGACATTTGATAGAATTCGTCGATGTAATATTTGTTCGTAAGAATGGTGTGAAGCGTATCGCCGCTGCCAGAAAGCCAGTTGCGTGCGATAGAGCGCTTGTAGTAAATCAGGTAAGCAAGGTAAATACCTGCTAAAGAAACAACGGTTGCTGCAATCATAATCCAAATTGGACCTTCAATATGACTATGGCCAAGTGCTTCATTGCCAGCAACGAGCCAATCACCAAGATTGTGATTGAATGGTGTCTGCACGTAACCTGCAATAATTGCCAAGACCCCAAGAACGATCATTGGGAAGGTCATCATCGATGGTGATTCGTGAACATTTTTCATTGGTGTTCGCGCTTCTCCTGTAAAAACCATGAAGAACAAGCGGAACATGTAGAATGCGGTCATGAATGCCGCTGCAAGCGCTAGTAAGAACAGAACTGGATGTCCGCCTTCCCAGGCCGCGATTAAGATTTCGTCCTTACTGAAGAACCCTGAAAACAACGGCACACCGCTGATCGCGAGTGTTCCGATTAAGAATAACGGTGCAGTAAGCTTTAGCTTTTTCCAAAGGCCGCCCATTTCTTCGATGTTTTGAGTGTGTACCGCATGAATGACGCTTCCTGCTGCTAAGAATAGCAAAGCTTTGAAGAAAGCATGTGTCATTAAGTGGAATACACCCGCAACATAGCCTGCAGATCCTAATGCTAGCATCATGTAGCCAAGCTGGCTGACGGTTGAATAAGCTAAAACCCGTTTAATATCGGTTTGTACTAGACCAATGCTCGCAGCAAAAATCGCCGTAAACGCACCGATGATCGCAATTGTTAACAACGCTGTTTCACTCGCTGCAAACAGCGGGAACAGTGCCGCAACTAAGTAAACCCCGGCAGCAACCATTGTCGCCGCGTGGATTAATGCGGAAACAGGTGTCGGACCTTCCATCGCGTCCGGCAGCCATGTGTGAAGCGGGAACTGACCTGATTTACCAACAGCGCCGATGAAGATTAAGATCGCCGTAAGGGTAATCATGGTCGTTGATACAGCACCAGCCTCAACGGCCTCGAAAATCTCACTGTATTCAAAGCTTTTTGTTTCCCAGAATAATAAAATCATCCCGATTAAGAGACCAACGTCCCCAATACGGGTCATAATGAACGCTTTTTTTGCCGCAGCCTTCGCTTCTTCTTTGTAGAAATAGAATCCGATTAAGAGGAAGGAACCGACTCCGACGAGCTCCCAGAAAATATAAGTTTGCAGCAGGTTTGGCGAGATAACGAGGCCAAGCATCGCAAACGTAAATAGTCCTAAATAGGCATAGAATACTGGAAACCGCTCATCCCCGTGCATATATCCCTTTGAATACGTATGTACCAGGAAGCTGACGAGCGAGACAATTACAAGCATTAATGCATTCAATTGATTCACTTCAAAGCCCGCTGTTAAAGAAATATCTCCTATCCTGAGCCACTCCGTTGAAGTCTTAAAC
>JAKFDZ010000071.1:0-9740 GCA_036675925.1 Flavihumibacter sp. | reverse complement strand
TAAAAATTATCAGCAAATGGGAAGCGGCATAATAGGTTCGGGTGCGATAGAATCAGCTCATCGAACGGTGGTACAAAAGCGAATGAAACAATCAGGGCAAAGATGGAGCATCCGGGGAGCACAACATATGTTGAACCTGAGAGTTGTCAGAAAGAATTTACAATGGTCGAAAATCATAGAACTGACGAAATCAGATTTTAGAGCCGCAGCTTAAAATGCGAAAATTTAGATTGCACCCTATTTTCTAGTTCGCTTTACATTTAAGAAATTTGATATAATTTTCCACTGGCTGTCGCTTACATTGGGTGGGTGATTTGTCATACTAATTGAGTTTAACCTCAGCCTTTTTATTCACTATTCACATATGGTGATCTGATTTTCCGTTTTTAAACAGTTTCTTAGACAAGATGTGAAAATTTTGAGCAGGAAATAGCTTTGATAATGCAGAAAAGGTGCTTATGAGTAGCTAAATTGGCATTTGCGTTGTCATTGCATGAAAACCGGTGGCCTAAAAGCTTACCTTTTTATCCGATTGATAAGCATCGAATAAGGATATGAAGTTAAATCAATTTTTGCTCGATTGCCATTTTGACAAGTACTGCGGTATTTTTTGCACCCAACTTCAGTAACAGGTTTTTTCGGTATCCTTTAATGGTCTCGGGGCTTAAAAATATTTTATCGGCAATCTCGCTGTTCGTCAAACCTTCGGAAATCAATTTGAGCAATTCGCGTTCACGCCCGGTAAGCCAGATATTTTTTTCCGAAGGGCGTTTCATCAGCAGGTCAATCTCGTGGCAAAGGAAAATGTTCCCAGCCGCTACAGCCGTTATCCCGGCCAATACCTCTTCTGCCATGGCATTCTTAATGAGATACCCAGAAGCACCGTTGTCCATCATCTGGCGCACAACAGCATATTCATTATGCGTAGTCAAGGCCAATACTTTTATGTCCGGAAAAAATTCCTTTACTTCTTTGCAGTATTCCAGACCACTAATATCGGGCAATCCGACATCCAGTAACAACACATCCGGTCTCCAAAAACCAAGTGATCGCCTGCATTCGGCAGCATTATGGGCTACACCAACCACCGTGGCCAATCCCGAAGCGGTAATCAATCCATGTAGTCCCTCAGTCAGGATCTTATGGTCGTCTACGATAGCTACTTTAATCATTCCTGATCATCTTTTGTTAATTCCAATTCAACATGGATTTCCGTTCCCTGTGGTGATGAATAGATATTCATTTTTCCTTGATAAGCTTCTACACGTTGCCGGATATTGCCCAATCCCATACCTTCAGATACACTGTTCTGGTCAAAGCCTTTGCCATCATCTTGTATAGTAAACGATAATCGGTCTTCTTCCTGTACCAATTGTATATTGACATGAGTAGCCTGTGCATGCTTTATGGCATTGTTAACCAACTCATGTATACTTCGATAAACCATAACCTCCAATTTTTCGGGTAAGCGGGCTTCATTCCCAAAATAATGGAAGTCTGCCATTGGAATAGCTTCACAGAAATCTGTAAGAGAGACTTTCAGTCCATAGCGCAACAGGGTTTCGGGCATCATGTGGTGCGCAACACGACGCAATTCTTGTATAGAATCGTCCAACATGCCTATTGCTTTTTGGAAACGTGACACATCCACAGATTCCAAGACCACACCTCCTTTCATTTGCGGTAGATTAAACTTAACCACGGATAACATGCTTCCCAGCCCATCATGCAGGTCCTTGGCCAACCGGCTTCGTTCAGCAGACTCTCCATCCAACGTGGCCTGCACGGCAACTAGCTGTTTTTCCTGTTTTAAACGTTTAGCTTCTTGCTCTGCGAGTTTCCGCTTGCTTACCGCCAGACGGTAACGGATAATAGCAAGAGCCAACGCAATTAGCAGTATGATTGTTCCGGCAATACCTAACCAAGTATAAAGTTTACGTTGTTTTTCCAAACTACTGATTCGCAATTCTTTTTTTTCAGATTGATACTCTGCTTCCAAAAAAGTAATATGACGCTGGTTACTCTCATTAAGAATGGTGTCTCGAAGGGCATAAGCAGCATTTAAATGTTCATAGGCAGCATTAAAGTTGAGGTTATGCGCGTAAATTTTTGCCAATACCCATAACGTTCTCTGCTCAATATCCTTAATTTTCATTTTTCGAGAAATAAGCAAGCTTTTTTCTGCTGATACTTGTGCTTCGTAAGGTTGCTTATTAAGCAGATACATTTCTGATAAGGCCGGATTAATTTTTGCCATCTCCCATTCATTAGAGAGGAAAACTGCCAATTCCATCGATTTTTTATATTCCTGAATAGCCCGCGGATAATCATTTTTTACATAACCATAGTAATTGCCATAATTAAAATGACTTGAAAGTTCACTCTGTATGTTATTGCTTTTCTCAGAAATTCTCAAGGCCTCCTCAATAATTTCTACTACCCCATCCTCTTTGCCTTCTTCTATAAGGGCACTCGCTAATGCAAGATTTCCTGTAGCAATCATAAACTCGTCTCCTTTCTGGCGAGCTAAGGCAATACATTTTCGGGCGTATATTTCTGCTTTTTGATTATCCTTAACAAAAGCATACAAAATGGAAAGATTGTTAAGGGTTTTAGGGCGAACTTTTAAATCACCTGTAAGGTCAAAAATGCGCAATGCCTGGGTATAATATGTTATGGCCTCTAAATATCTACCTTGATACTGTTCAATAGTTCCGTAATTATGAAGGATTGCACCTTCACCATCAGAAGCCTCTACTGTAGAAATGGATTTGTACAATTTTTCTGCCCGACCATAATAGTAGTATGCAGAATCAAAATTCAGCTTAACATCTACGTAATATGCGCCCAAAAAACGATAAACACTGGCTATTTTCAAAGGATCCCTTTGGTTCTCGGCAATGTTGATTAGTCTTTGACCCATCATCAAAGCCTTATCAGGATAATTGTAAAAATTGGCCATGCCAATGGGAAGCAGGGAATCGATATGCACAATTCCTTTGGGGTTAGTATGTTTTAAAATCAAGGAATCTAAAGACTGCCCAAAAATAGTTATGGGAAAACAAACTATGATTAAAAATACAGCAATATGATTTGTTAATCTCAATAGCCTTTCTGTTTGATCAATCATCTGTGAGTGTATAGATTTAAATATAAAAGGTTTCATTTTTCTATTCCAAATATAGTTTCATTAATCACTTAAAAAAACCCCCTTTGGGGGGGTATAGCGAGATAAGACATGCATGTAAATTTGCTTTACAAACAATGGTAACGTAAAACTTGATGCCACCAGCTGTTTGCAACAAATTATAAACAAAAAACTTATGAAAGCAAGAATTATTCTCTTATCCAGCCTGCTCATTTTTGGCCTATCGAGTTGTAAGAAAGATACAATCACACCGGATGAGCTACAACCACAAGATTGCAACATCGTCAAAGTATCAAACGCCATTAAAGAACCTACAGTCTGGAAATCGGGCAATGTTTACGTGATCGATGGTACCGATATAGATGTGCAATCGGTGCTCACCATTGAGCCCGGAGTGGTAGTAAAACTAAAAAATGCACGAATAAATGTAGTGAGCGGTAAAATATTAGCCAAAGGAACAGCACAACAGCGCATTGTATTTACTTCACTCGCAGACGATCGATATTGTGGAGATTCTAACGGGGATGCTGGTGCGACACAGCCCGCCAAAGGAGACTGGAAAGTGATTTCGTTAAACGGCGGTACAGAAAACACCTTTCAATATTGTGATATTTTTTATGCTGGCCAAAATAGCGGCGGGTATCATAATGCTGTTAAAATAGAAGGAAACCATGCCTCGTCGTTCGAATTTGACAATTGCCGATTTGCGCATACGTTATTTAACAATTCGGCTTCTTTTCATACTTCAGCGGTATTCTATGCTGGCGAAGCTATGTCTGATCCGGGTGTGTCCAAATTTACCAACAATGCTATTTACGATAGCGGTAAGCCGATTTATTTAAATATGAGGTACACAATGGCCCTGAGCAATAAATTCCACAATCCCGAAAATCCCAGCCAAACCAATACACACAACGCGATCTACGTAACTCCGGGAAGCTCCAGTGATGCGACCATATCCTGGAATATCATCGAAGTACCCTATGTGATTAATGACTGGATACAGTTATCCGGAGAGAAGATCCTTATTGTAGGGCCAAATGTAACAGTCAAGTTTGCAGGTACGGGCTCTGGTATTGCCCGCGGTGCAGCGCAAAATGTACAGCTTAATGCTACTGCAGTATTCACCTCGTTTAAAGATGATACACGTGGAGGTGATACTAACGCTGATGGAAATGCAACGGCTCCTCAAAAAGGAGATTGGAGGGGGCTCTATAATACTTATAGTGTGGCAGGCTACCAACAAGGGGCTAACATAGTATATGCGGCTAATTAACAAGGTGACTTTTGGAAATGTTCAATGCTGATCGGTTATCCATTACAGATTTCGATAAAAATAAACCCAAGCTCATCATAAATAAACAAATGGGCCTCTAATCTAAAATATAAAAAAAAATGAAAAAAACAATCTTTACTTTATTGGTTATCATTACGGCCACGATAGCCTACGGGCAATCTTTTCAAAAAGGAACAATTGCCACCAATGCTGGTATAGGTGTGGGAACAGCTTTGGGCGGACTTGGAAACGCACGGCCTGCCATCAGCGTTTCGCTTGACAAGGGGGTTTGGGAAGTTGGTGGTCCCGGCGTTATCAGTCTTGGTGGCTATGTAGGGAATACCGGTTACAAATATTCGGATATGGGCTATACGGCCAAGTGGAACTATATTGTCGTTGGAGTCCGCGGAGCCTATCATTATAATGGTTTCACTTCTGCCCCCAAACTGGATGTATATGGCGGAGCTATGCTTGCCTATAACATTGTCAAGTATTCTTCCGATGGAGATGATATGGGGAAATCCAACAGTTATGGCAGTGGTATCGGTTTTACTGGTTTTCTGGGCGGCCGATGGTTCTTTGCTAAAAGTATAGGAGCCTATGCCGAGCTGGGCTATGGAGTATCTGTACTCAATGTCGGGGCCACCTTTAAGTTCTAATCAACAGACATTTGATTGCCGATAGAAAAAATTTTCTAAATTCAACCCCTTCTGGAAATTCCAGAAGGGGTTTGTTGTTTTGTGACCGCATACTTTTCCTCATCCTACAAATTCGGAAATATGAAGTATGAGATCAAGAAAAATAGAAAGCAGAGTACGCTCATCAATTGCCCGCAGGCCGGGCATTGAAATGGCGGGGGCTGTGGAGGCCGACCGGAATGTAGAAGGAGTGATAGAGACGATGCTGGATGCCACATAGGGAAAATGTTTCTTAAAAAACCTGTCTATTGCATTAAAATCAATGCTATCATAGGCATTGTCAGTAAAAAGATCAATATCCACGGATTCCCGGTGGCCTAACTGAAGACTTAACGAAGTACCGCCCACCAGCCTGAATGCATAAATCTATAAACTTTCCACGGGTATGCTGTGCAACATACTTCAGGAAAGAGAAATCGGCAGAAGGAGACGAGGAGATATGCGGGTACGAAAATTATTGCCCTTTGTTTTTTCAACCAAACCGGGATCAATTTTTTGGCGGATCGTATTTTCAAAAGCCGCTCTTGCCTTTGCTTTTTCCACTATCACACCCTCACGTAATTTTCCTTCTATATCCAGAGCATAGCGGACAATATGTTGCCCATCTGCTATTGGAAATTCGCTGGGAACCAATGGACTTTTGAAAAGCTTCGGAAGAAGAAAAATCATACTCCCGGGAACCACCCCGGATCTTTCGCAAACGATCCGTCTCACTAATAAAAAATCGATCAACACCCTCCACCATCAGAGAAGAAAGATCACCTTTCTCATTCAAAGGAACGCTCACAAAAGGAAATTGGTTTTGAGCTTGACTAAAAGCAGGAAGAGATATTAACCCATAACCGGCAATGATTATAATTCGCCGAAACATTATCAAGGAAAAAGCAGGGATCGTAATCATAAAAAATCTTTATAACGATTGAAGTGTACCGCAAGGATCAGATCCTTTCATTATTCAGGAGCATTGTAAGGAATTGCCAATTGACTAACCGGCTGGGTCCAGGCAGTTTCATAATCACCTGGCTTATGAGGATTTTTTGGAAATTTAGAGGACATAATTTTTGCCCGTACAAACAAATCCTGCTCATGTAAGGTATAGCTGGCTTCAGTGCCGGTTACCTGTTTAAGAACTGTAGCCTTTTCACTTCCCTTCCTCACACCAATAAACTGTATAGTATAAACGACATCAACTTCACTTTGCACGATGAGGGATATCTGTTTTTCAGTAACTGAGAGATCTTTTAAAACTATTCCGGTAGAAGCGTAATATCGGCCCGCTTCCATGGCATCAATAAGGGCTGCCGCCTCCAGCCTGGGCGCATTAACCATCACCCAAGCCCTGCCCGGATTATGAAATAGGGGTCCGAACTGGTGATAATTGTGGCTATCATCAACTGCTACCCCAAAGAGTAATGGCCTCCCCTGTTTGATTAGTTGGAGATTAACTTTATCCCACATTATTTCCGTACTGTCATGGTTGTGATCTCCATAACTGCCTGTTTGAAGCAAGCCGTTTTGCACTTCGAAAAAGCGGGCATTCTGGACTTTCATTATATCCAATGCTGTATACGCCTTCCAGAAGTTTGGATGGTTCAGTATAGGAAACATTTTTTGCCCTGTTCGTTTTCTTTGCATTAAGGTAGTATTGACAGCGTGCTGAAGAACTTCAGAAAGACTGTTTCCATACTGCCGGGGTATAACCTCCTTCGTATTAATTCCGTTCACGTGAAGAGGAAGTCCGCCGTAGCTGGATGTTATCTCTTCGCCATTAATTAAAAGAAAACGCTCTTCTTCTTCATACCGTGACCGGTATTCAGAAAGTGTTTTAAGCCGCACTTTCGTAATGTCATTTTCCTCTTTTTTTACTTCAACATATTTTTCTCCAAATTTCTCTTTGTATTTATTAAACACATCCGCTGTGAGAAAACCACCGGGTACTGTTCGCCAGTTATCCCCCTCCTGCAAACGATTATGATCGGTAACGGCCAGAAAATTATAACCATTAGACTTATACCACTCTGCAATCATTTCAGGGAAATTATCTCCGTCACTCCATAATGAATGGGTATGGAGATTCCCTTTATACCAATTCTGTGCAGAAGTAGTTGAAATGCAAAAACTACTCAGAAAAAAAACTATTATTAATACCCTAGTATATGTCCGCATAGTATATCCGTTTTCAGGTTAATTATTCCCGATATTATTATCAGGTCTTTGGTAATTCGTTAATTTTTTTAATTAGTCGTCAACAGGAATCGTCGAAACCCGCGTGTCCGCATAGAAATTACCGGTTGTTAACCCTGAATTTTCTATCTGATATTACGGGTACAACTGGGTAGATTTTTTCGAATTCCCCCATCCCCATTTCCTTGGGCGAAGGCGAAAGAAATTCTGTCTGTCGTCCTGTTATTTGAAATTCACCATTTGTATAAACAGTAAGAACAGCCCATATCGGATCTTTATACGGTGCCGTGTCTTTTACCAATGGAAACTGCTTGTCTGTCTCTGTCGGATACCTGTATTTCCTGAACTTACTTCCCATCCAGTAATACGACATACTATTGATTTGGACATAATGAATGGAATTGATAATGTTGTGGTAATCCTGGTGATGATGCCCGCTGAATACCAGCTGTACTTTTTGATATCCGGCGGCCTGGTTGGCTCTTTCAAAAATCACCCGGACGCGGGAAGAATATTGAATAGCACCCGAAACATTCACATCAAGTCCCTGGTGACAAAAAACAATTACGGGCAGACTGGCAGACGCCAGGTCTTTTTCCAACCATTCCAATTGTTCATTACCGATATGGCTTGGCCACTTTGAAGTATCTCCTTCCGGTCTTTCATTACCATTCAATACCACAAAATGATAATCATTCAGATCGAACGAATAATAAATACCCTTGCTTTTCCAGAAGTCTACTACCTGCTGATGCGAAAATCCATAATCGGTATCGTGATTCCCGATTACATGATATGAAGGACCATTAAAACTGTTGAATAGATTTACATAGGCTGTGTTCTTTGCATGAGGACTGCAAAAATCTCCTAACTGGATAATAGCATCCGGCTTCAACTGATTCATTTCATCCATAAAAGCTTTTAATCTCCTTTCTCCATCGGGCATTAGATCCAGATGTATATCCGCACATATTCCTATTCTCAACTTAGTTTTTCTGGATTCTTGTCCTTGGGCGAATTCGTTTGTACCCTCACCGGAAGCCTCTAAATTCTGTACAGGGAGCAGCATGGAAGCTCCTAGTGTAATCGCGGATCCCGTAAGAAATTTCCTTCTCTTCATAACTTATTATTAAAGTTTTCTGACTCTTATATTCCTCATATACACGACATCTCCATGACCAAGAAATGCAATATGCCCGCTATTTCTTTTTAACCCTGGGTGATCAAGATTATCTAAAGTGCCTTTTTGGGTGACCTCAGCAATGTCTCCATCTACAATGACTGTTCCATTAAGCGTTACGGTAATCCGGTTTCCCTTAAGTTTTATTTCCTGGTAGTTCCATTCGCCAGCCGGTTTTAGAAATCCCCGCCTTGACGCAATGATACCATACACGGAACCGTGATACTGAAAAGGCTTCAACCCGCTATACATGGGTGCAGCATCATCCAGCATTTGTACTTCCAGTCCTTCATAAGCCGCATCACCTTTCAAAGGTGCCCGTAAACCGATCCCATTATTTGCTCCCGGAGTAAGTTTAAATTCAAGCCGGTAAATGAAATCACCAAACTCTTCTTTTGAATAAAGATTGCCATGCTTGCTTTCCCCGGAAGGGCGTACAACCAGTTCACCCTGTTCAATTTTATAATCTGTAAGGTTACCCTGCCAAGCGTTCAGATCGGTGCCGTCAAATAAAACCTGGTAACCTTCTTTTTTTTCTTCCCCGCTTAATGAAAACTTCTCTGTCCGGGGTATTTCTCTTATATACAAATCACGATAGGCTACATAGGTACCATGGGCCTGTAATTCGATTTGTTCAAATGGAAATATCGGTAGCTTCCTGTCCCAGTAATTCTCGAGTACAACATCGTCAACCACTTTTTTGCCATTCAGAAAAACAGTTACCTTCTCTCCCACCATTTTTATATAAAAGTTGTTCCAGGCTCCAATCGCATTATCAGCCAGCACCAAAGGTTTGGCGGGATGTATTTTATTATTGTATAACCCGCCAGAACCCACCTGCGCACCCACTTTTATCCTGGACGTGTCCCATACCTGGACCTGCGGAGAGCCCCGTAAGTAAATGCCGGCATCGCCATCACGGGTAATTTTCCAGTCGACAAACATTTCAAAGTCCCTGTATTTTTTAACCGTACACAGATTACTGCCTTTGCCTTTAAAGATCAGCAGCCCATCCCGCGCCTCCCATCCATCCTGCATGATCGAATCCGCTTTTGCCTGGGCAACCTTCAGTTCCGCTTCCGGCATCGCCGCTCTTTTAACCGGATTTTCTACCAGCCCTTTCCAACCGTCAAGGTCTTTACCATTAAACATAGCAATGAAACCATCACCGGGTTTAAATTCATCCAATAATTTACGTACTGCGTTTTTCTGGTATTCCGCATCCGGCCCGTTGATAAGAGGTATCGTTTTTTC
>JAKFDZ010000070.1:0-1598 GCA_036675925.1 Flavihumibacter sp. | reverse complement strand
GCGGGGTATGGATCTGTACCGGCAGTTCCGCTTCCTTTGCCAGCTCCAGTTGCAGGCGATAATATTTTTCTTCCGCAGCAGTCTGGTCATCAAAACCAATTTCACCGATGCCAACAACGCCTTCTTTATAAATAAAAAGCGGTAATATTTCCATTACCTGTTCAGCCAGGGTTTCATTATTCGCTTCACGGGAGTTGAGGCCGATGGTACAATAATGTTTGATACCATATTGAGAAGCACGGAAACGTTCCCAACCTATTAAGCTGCTGTAATAATCCCTGAAAGTAGCGACACCCGTACGGGGTTGCCCCAACCAGAAAGCGGGTTCAATGAGTGCCACTATTCCTGCATCGGCCATAGCCTGGTAATCATCCGTAGTACGGGATGTCATGTGGACATGCGGATCAAAAAATTTCATTCCTTTTATTTTATCCAGCATTAGCGGTAAACTGGTTCCGGGCTGAAGATCTTTTTCGGTGATATTGTTACAACACATAAAAATTAGATTGAGGTTAAGGTTAAGGTTGAGGTTAAGGTTAAGGTGCTAACCGGGTTGTAGCGTTAACTTTTTAGCAAGGTTGTTCCAACTTATCTCACCTGATTCAATTTGTGATTTCAATGAATCATTTTGATTTAATAATTCTTTTGCCGCTGCATAATCACTGTCATAACAAGCTAAAGCAGCGGCTTCTTTTTCTATTGCATCCGTTGAGTGAAAAATCCGTTGAATGTTTGGGAAATTTTTTTCATCAATGAATTTTCCTACGCATCTCCACAGTTGGGGATTCACCGTTCTTGATGCCGCCCGGCGTTCATTGGCATAATCCGAAAGCATATGAGCCAGCTCTTTGTTTGCTCTTTGATCAAGACCAATGATCTGGTTTATCGGCTTATCGGTAAAAAACGCTTTCATCACCAATTGGTTCCATGCCGCTTCGCTGAGTTGTTCAGATGGATAAGGATTATTGCAAATAATAGCTTCCAGTGCGATACCGATATTGCTTCTTATGCCTTCAGCACAGCGGCTGCGCCATAGTTCAGGATATTTCAAAACAGGAAGAGAAGAATGCAAAGCAACCAGTTCATTCATTTCCGCTGCCAGGAAAAGATTTTCAATCGTCTGGAAATAATCATCTTGTTTAGAAGAATCAATATGAAGCAAAAGCCATACCCTGCAGAACCTGTCAATTGTCCAGTTGTCAATAGAGAAATGTGGTCTTGCCAATGAAAGAGCTTTGGCTTGTTCTTTTGTAAAACGAATAACAGCCCTGCCGGTTTTTCGCGGCATGCTGACAAAAGCTATATTCAGTTGCTGTGCGGAATGATTTCCCAAAATGGATTTTTCCGCCAGCCAGCTCCATGCTTCCGGTGAAAGATTCTCCCGGATGACGGCCGTAATGATTTTTTTTATCTCTTCAGTTTGATCCATTATGGTTGGTGCTTTACTTCCGCTGATCAAAGTACAATCTATTTTCCCGGAACAAAATTTTCTACAGGCGAAATTAAAGCTAATAGGCGGATTGGCAAATGTTGCAGGTTGTATGGGTGCATTTCAAATTCATTTTGTTGCGGCGGCGCAGCAACAAATAGCTTATACA
>JAKFDZ010000069.1:0-1648 GCA_036675925.1 Flavihumibacter sp. | reverse complement strand
ACCTGCAATCTTTCCCGATTCAATACAAACCGCATGGCTGTAAAGAGCAACCGTAGGACATATATGGATAGGTAATGCATATAACAAATCTCCGATCTTAAATCCATGATCTTTTCCTGCATCAAACACCATATGCTCTTCGCTATGGCTAACGGGTCTGAGTTGCGGTGCATTCAGAAAAAAAACACGGTGTTGCAGATCATTTTCCGAGGCAATGGATTTATAACCAAGATCAATACAAATTTTGGTTTCGTCAGGCAAAGAGATAATCCGGGTTAGAACAAGTGCGGCACAAAGAAAATGCTGTTCAGGTATTGAATCAGTATATCCTTTGTCCCAGAAAATAAATGTTCCCGGGCTAACTTCTGTACCTTTTCTTTGAGAATGAATCTGAAATGTTGGTGACCCGCCCGCCACTAAGAGCGGTAGTGGATATCCTTTCAGGCTTAATTCGGACCTCATTTCTTCAACAGAACGAAATGCCTCATTACATAGTGCAGTCCTTTTGTCCATATCCGTTTCCCGTATATGACCATCGTATGCATGAAAGCCTATCAGTTCCAGCCCCTGTAATTTTGCAATATTTTCGTACAGCTCTATTGCATCATGGCCTGGTTTGATACCCGTTCTGTTCATTCCCACATTCAGATCAATATAAATTTTTAATACCAGGTTATGCGTTACTGCTATTGTTGAAAAGAGTTCCGCTGACTGAAGGTTATCAACAAGGCAGGAAAATTTCGTAGCAGGATAATGTTTTATAAGGTTAATAAGTCGCAGAAATTTCGGACGGGTAGGTTGATAGGCCAGCAACACATCAGGAACATTACATTGGGCCAGCATTTCCGCTTCCGCAATAGTAGCGCATTTAAATTTTTGGATGCCTTCATCCATCATCAGTAAAGCCGCCTCTTTTGTTTTTGATGTTTTTACATGCGGACGAAGCCTGGAAGGATCATCCACCATGGTTTTTAATATCCTTATGTTTTCCTTTATTCGTTGCGGGTAAATAAGGAGTGATGGTGAATCAATCTTATCAGCTTCATCAATAGGATACCAGTTAGAAATACTATTCATTCAATTAAAAAATAATTTAATTTGGAAAAGCCTTCACTCTTTGTGCAGACGAGCCAAGCCCATCAATCCCCAACTCTACAGTATCTCCTGCTTTTAAATATACCGGCGGATTAAAACCCAATCCAACACCATGCGGCGTACCGGTGGTAATAATATCACCCGGCAGCAACGTCATATACTGGCTTAGATAATGTACCAGGAATGGTATCTTAAATATCATCTGTGCAGTTGAACTATTCTGCATCAGCCTGCCATTTACCTTTAACCACATTTTCAAATCATCCACATCCGGCAATTCATCAGGAGTAACTAAATATGGGCCTAATGGTGCAAACGTATCACAACTTTTTCCTTTCACCCATTGTCCGCCACGCTCAAGCTGAAATTCACGTTCACTATAATCATTATGAAGTATATACCCTGCTATATATTCTTTTGCATCCTCTTCTTTAACATAAGAAGCTTTTTTGCCAATCACAACAGCTAGTTCTACTTCCCAGTCTGTTTTTTTACTATTTTTTGGAAGAATAAGATCATCATTGGGGCCGCAGATCGCTGTCTGCGATTTAAA
>JAKFDZ010000068.1:0-103967 GCA_036675925.1 Flavihumibacter sp. | reverse complement strand
GGACAATCCGAGCTTCACCATTACACCAACGATCACCAACACGACCTGTGTGGGTGAGACGGGTGCGATCAGTATAGAGGTAAGCGGTGGCACGGCGCCATACACTTATAGCTGGAGTGGTCCCGGCGGCTTCAGTGCCACTACGCAGAACATCACGGACCTGGCGGTAGGGGATTACACCGTAACGGTGACGGACGCCAATGGCTGTAGCAATGAGCAGACCATCACGGTAGCGGCCGATGATGTGACGATCGATATAAATGCAACACCAACTGATATTGAATGTAATGCAACAGTGAATTCCGGAATAATAACTATCAATGCAACTGGTGGCACAATGCCATATGAATACAGTATCAATGGTGGCAATAATTATCAGACAAGTAATGTCTTTAATAATCTGACTGCAGGCGATTACACTATTACAATAAGGGATGCCAATGGCTGTACTTCAGAAACAACCGTTACCATCAGCCAGGAAATCTGCTGTACACTCACTGCCGTTGCTACTGCACCAACTATTGAATGTAACCAGGCGAGTGGTACTATCACTGTTACTACTTCCAATGGTACTGCACCGATTCAGTACAGCATTAATGGTGGTACAACTTATCAGTCAGGCAATATTTTCAACAACCTCGCGGCTGGTTCTTATACCATCACCGTGAGAGATGCCAATGATTGTATCGTAACTACAGATGTAACTATTGCGCAGCAACTGGCACCAAACCTGGTGATCACGAATCCGGCAGCAGTTTGTGCACCTGCCACTGTTGATATCACAGCTTCTGCCATCACTGCAGGCAGTGATCCAAACCTTGTATTGAGCTATTGGACCAATGCCAATGCAACAACCAGTCTGCCGAACCCAACTGCTGCTTCAGCAGGAACCTATTATATTAAAGCAACCGCTACCAATGGTTGTGAAACAATCGCAGCGGTTATCGTTTCTATTACTGATCAGCCGAACCTTGTGATCAACGATCCTGCTATCTGTGCACCTAATACGGTTGACCTTACTGCTGCTGCAATTACTGCAGGCAGTGAGCCTAACCTGACCTTAACCTACTGGTCAGACGCAGACGCAACTCAAACGCTGGCAAATGCTAACGCCATTGCTGTGCCTGGAACATATTATATTAAAGCAGTTTCCGCCGCCGGTTGTGAAATTGTTCTGCCGGTTAATGTTACCATCAATGCACAGCCAAACCTGGTTATCACTGATCCTCCTGCTGTATGTCCGCCACTGAATGTGAACCTCACCGCTGCCGCTATCACCGCTGGAAGCGATGCCGGTCTTACATTCACCTACTGGCGAGATGCTGCAGCATCACAGCCGCTGAATAATGCAAACAGTATTAATGCAGCCGGTACTTATTATATAAAGGCTACCAATGCCAATGGTTGTGAAACCATTCAACCTGTAACGGTATCAGTACTTCAGGGTGCAACGTTGCGCACAACTGATCCGGCTCCTGTTTGTAGTCCGGCTACTGTTGATATTACCGCACCGGCCATCACCGCGGGTAGCGATCCTAACCTCGTTCTTACTTACTGGCTTAATGAAAATGCTACCGATGCACTCAACAATCCTAATGCTGTAGGTCGCACGGGTACTTACTTTATTCGCGCCCTCAATGCCGATGGATGTCAGAATATACAACCTGTACGTGTGGTCATCAACCCATTACCAACCATCACGATTGAAGGACCTGATTCTCTTTGCCTGGGTCTGAACACTGACCTGATTATACGGTTCACCGGACAGGGACCATGGTCATTCACTTATACTGATGGCAGCCAGAGCAGAACTATCAATAATGTTGGTGGCAATACCTATCGTCTGAATGTTGGTCCGAATACAACCACCACTTATACGATCACATCCGTAACCGACCGTAACTGTACCAACGATGTAAGCGGAGAAAATATCAGCCACCAACTCTGGATCACTATCCCGATAGATGGCGTGCGTCTGCCACCTGTATTTACCACAGCAAATACACCTACGCAGCTTCAGGGAAGAAATATTGGTCCTAATTATAACATGTTCAACTGGTCGCCCACTTTGGGATTGAACCGTTACAATATTATAGACCCAGTATTCACCTATGACAAGCGCGTTGAGTATAAGATCGAAATGCGATCAGAGGCAGGATGTGTAACGGTTGATACCCTGGTGGTTCAGCCAGTGAATACAACTGAGCCGGGACTGAAACCAGCCATCTATGTGCCAACAGTATGGACACCAAATGGTGATGGTAGAAACGACAGGCTCTTCCCATTCACTATCAATATTATTGAGCTGCGTTGGTTCCGAGTATTCAACCGTTGGGGTGAACTGGTTTACGAAACATCAACCCTCGGTGCCGGATGGGATGGTATCTATAAGGGTAAGATCCAGCCAATTGATACTTATACCTGGACCGCCGAAGCCGTGGGTATAAATGGCGAAGTATTCAGGCTAACCGGACTTGCCGCATTGATGCGTTAAATTTGAATAATGAGAAGAATGTATAATAAATATGACTGCCTGCAGCTTCCACCTGATAAGATGGGTGGAGCTGCCGAGCAGGTTATATATTCCTGCTCACGGGCATATCTAAACGAAAAAGTAAACCTCAGACCGATTTATAATATTTATTTGCGTTGTTTAGTTACCAGGGTTTTGGTACTGGTAATATTGTTACTCTCATTATTTTCTTCCCAGGCGCAGGATCCAAGCTTCTCCCAATTCTGGGCATCACCTCTTAATATCAATCCAGCGCTTACCGGAAATATCAATGGCGACTGGCGAGTGATCATGAATTTCCGGAGTCAGTGGATCGGTCCCACCGCACCTTATATTACCGGTACCATATCACACGACAGAAAACTCTTTGTGGAGACATTACCTGAAGGGCAGCGTTTCTCTGTGGGGGGAATGTTTATGTATGACAGAACAATGGGTGGGGTTTTACAGAGTGTATATGGATCGGGAAATGTGTCTTATAATGTGCAGATCGCTGAAGGGTATAATAATAACCACTATCTCGGTGCCGGAGTGGGACTGATCTATGGTCATAAAAGAATGGACTGGACCCGTGTTGTTTTTGGAGAGCAATATAATGGACGTGGTTTTGATGTAAACCTGCCTACGGGTGAGTTCTCTCTTTCAGCAATGAAACCCTACCTGTCATCCAGTGCCGGACTTACGTATTCGGTAGGAGGAGACAGGGCCAATTTTGATTTTGGTGTGGCAGGATTCCATCTGAACCAACCAAGGCAAACTTTCCTGGAAGATGATAACGAAAGGCTTGCCACACGTTGGGTAGTGCATGCAAACTATGAGCGTAATCTTAATAATGGGTTGGTATTAACAACCAATGGTGTATACCAGCGGCAAACCACCGCCAGCTATTTTTCAGTAGGTGGCGGACTCGGGTATGTGGTTGATGAAGCCAGCAATACAAGTGTTAGTGCAGGTATCTGGTATTGGAGTAAGAATGCAATTGTTCCCTACCTTGGTTTCAGCAAAGGAAAGATGCAATTTGGATTCAGTTCAGATGTTTTGATATCCAAGCTTCGCGATTCCCCAGGCAAACGAAGTACCTGGGAAGTGTCTGTTATTTTCCGTGACATAAAACGGAAGAATAGTGGCATCATTTATTGTCCCCCCTGGAAATAGGGCCTCGGTTTAAGGGATTAACCGAAGTGTTGACTTAGCTGTTTTTTCGATATCTTCTTTATTCATTAATTGTAGCCGGTATTTTCCCTGAACGAAAAGCGCTGCCTGGTCATCATAATGCGGACTGAAGATATTGCCGCTTTGTCCGGTGGGTAATATGGATTCAGAGGCATCAACATTGGAAAAGTCGAGCAGGATGCGTAGGGCTGGTCCGCTACTAACTTTGTATTTGCCTTCGCCGTTCATGGTAAAGGCCAGTTTGTTAACCCCTTCACCATTTGCTTCCAGCGGATCAGTTTTTACATTGAAGATGATATCAAGTGGTTTTTTAGCACCAAGGGGATGAGGATGTTCTGATAGTATGGATTCCTTCCAATACCATTTTGAGGCATCCCTTCCATACTGATCACTGAGTTCTTCAAGGGAGATTTCAAGTGCTTTATTAATGATAATAGTACGGGTTTCTTTTTCCAGAGTTTTCTTATTATCCCACCATGGTTGATTCTCTTCCCGCAGCATTTTCGTAAGGCTTTGTTTGAGCAGGAATGTTTCTAATAAGCCTTTAAAAGATGCTTCACCCAGCTCGTCTTCTGTCATTGCTTTCAATACATGATAAACCCATTTATAATAGAGGGTGGGAGCAATATCATTCAATTCATGGGTGCCTCTCCAGTTCTTTAATGAATCTAGTGCGGGTTTAAATTTCTTATAACGATCAGCATCAACCGCAGCCAATAAATAAGCAGCGTGTTGCGGATGTCTTTCGTTTATTGTTTCCGTTTGCAGGTCTTTAATATTTTCCTGTGACCAGTCTGATCTGCTACTAAGTGTTTTACGGATCCTTTCATAGCGATCGCCAGGATAATAGTATCCCGGAAAGAATATGCCATTATTCATTGTGTCGGGCTGGTTGTTGGCACTAATTACAAGTCCGGATGAAGGATTTATGCTCATGGGATTGTTTTCAAAAGCATACCAACCAAGAATATCATCATTGCCAGAAGAGCCGTTGAGCAGTGTTTTGCTGTTGACGTGTGAAGGTCTTATTGGCAGTTTTGCGGCGGCCCACCAGGCTATTTTTCCTGTTGAATCTCCATACATAACATTGAGTCCGGGTGCATGAATAAGGCGTGCTGCTGCCTCAACATCCTGCATAGTTTTAGCATGCGATAATTTCCAGGTTGCTTCCAGGGCCTGGGTTGGCTCAAGGAGATAGACCCACCATGAACTTACGGGAGAGCTGGTGATTTCTGCGAGTTCAGGCATAACCTCGTTCATGACTGGTCCATGATGTGTTTCACGAATTTTGAGCAATACAGTGGCAGAATCTTTAACGAGAATGGTGTCGATTCTTTCACGGAAGGCAATACTGCTGTCGCCGGATAGAACGCTTGTACTATTGGTAGGATCTGTTTTCTCTTCGTAAAGATCCATGTCGTCATTGATGAACATGGTGAGTCCGTAACTGTGGTGACGTGAATGTCCAACCAAAGCAAAAGGTACACCTGCCAGGTGATTGCCGTAAAAACTAAAACCGGGATATTCGATATGCGCTTCATACCAAACGGAAGGTTGTGAAAAGCCGATATGGGTATCATTGCTGAACAATACTTTTCCGGACGCGGTATGAGAAGGAGCGATCACCCAGGCATTGCTACCAAGGAAAGGAGGCAAGGGCATATTTTTCAAAAGTCCGGATACTGTGTTCTCATAATCAGTATGCGTTGTGAGGTGTTTATCATCAGTAAAATTTTGTCGTTTAGCTCCCAGGGCAATATGGGCTTTGTCCTCCTTGATGAAACCTGCTGAATTTAAAGCAGAGCTTGAACTATCATTGCGATTGGAAGAGTCAGTAATAATTGTACGATCTACTGGATTTCTGGATGGGTAATGAACCGGTATTTTAAAATGTTCGGGGGAGGTGTGGATTGACAGGGCATTGAGGTAGGCAGATCCGAGTTGCCTTTCGATCTTCGTGACAAGTGGATCTGTTTTAAGGGCGGAGGCAAATGTGAAACTCATATAGCCAACGATAGCATGCATATCATTCAAAGTGAACTCGCGCGGTTTACTGCCCAGCAAGGTATATTCCAATGGTAGTTTACCGGCCTCAATAAATGCATTTACACCTTTTATATATGCTTCAACACTTTTACGCATCTGCTTCTGTTCGGGTGATAAGGAGTTGTTATTATTTAGCATCTCCTTATCGGCTAACTGTTCCTTACTCATCCAGGTTTCTGTGCTCCATTTGGCATGTTGAGGAATTCCAAGGGTTCGGAAGAATTTATCAATATTGACGAGACCCGGACCAAGTAATTCGGCGAGTGTGCCGGTTCCAACCCGTCGCATCATTTCCATCTGGAAAAGTCTATCCATAGCATGAATATATCCCAGGGCCTGGTAAGCATCTTCGGCAGATGATGCTTCAATATGCGGTACCCCGAAATTGTCGAACCGTACATCTACTGGTGCACTTAGTCCGGCTAATTTCAATTCCCCTGAATATGTTGGAGAATGTTTCTGTTTGATCCAGAAAAATCCGGCAGCTAGAAGAATTACCAGGCCAAGCAATACGTAGAGCAGTTTTTTCATGTTCAGGGGGTGTTAAGGGCAATAGTCAATAGGCAATAGTCAATAGTCAATCGAGACCTGAATTTCAGAAAAAAAATTGGTCAGATACCACAAAATATTTTGTGGTATCTGACCAATAAAAAAGGTGCGCGTATGATTAAAATGCTTTCTTTTCTACACTCTGCCAAACCTGGGGTGGCACTGGCTTGTTAAGCAGATATTTATACATGAAGCTTACTGATTCACGTGTGAGGTGTTCGCGCTTGGCACGCACATTGGCACCGATGCCATGACGCTCATTCGGATAGACCATCATTTCGAATTGCTTGCCAAGGTCCTGGAGTCTGTTGATCAGCTGAATGCTGTTCTGCATATGTACATTATCATCAGTAGTACCATGAACAATGCGAAGTGTGCCTTTGAGTTTATCGGCATAGGTCATCACTGCGGTTTTTTTATATCCATCCGGATTCTCGGCCGGCGTATCCATAAAACGTTCCGTATAATGCGTGTCATACAATGACCAATCGGTTACCGATGCATTGGCTATACCATGCGTGAATACATCCGCTCCATAGGTAAGGGCCATACAGGTAAGGTATCCACCAAAACTGCCGCCTGTAATACCCATCCTGCTGGCATCAACCCAGGGTTGTGTGCCCAGCCATTTTGCGGCTGTCATGTAATCCTCAATTTCATATTTACCCAACTGGCGATGGATAAAATTCATTCCCTTCTTTCCAAAATGTCCACTGCTGCGGTTGTCAATAGCAACCTGTATGATCCCTTCCTGTGCCCACCAGATATCGGTTGCACCCATACGATAACTATCATAAACGGTACCTGCATTTGGTCCGCCATATATATTAACCATCACTGGGTATTTCTTCGCGGGATCAAAGCCGATAGGGTAGGTGATCAGTACGGGCAGGTCAAATAATCCGTCAGCAGATTTTACACGTTTCAGTTCCTTACGGGGAAGTGTATACGCAGAAGCTTCAGGGCCCTTTGCGTTTCCGATTTCACGGAGAATCTTTCCTTTCATATCAACAACAACCGTAGTTTGAGGAGTTGTGAGATTGGAATAAGTTGTTATGAATGATTTCTTATCAGGTGCAAGCATCATGTTGGTGAAACTGTAATCACCGAACGAATGCCTTTGCATATTTTTCCCATCCATACCAACACTGTATAGATCTGTGCGGGCACTGTTCTCTTTACGCGCAGAGAAATAAACACGCTTTGCTTTTTCATCAACTTCAAATATGTTACCAACTGTGTAATCGCCTGAAGTAAGTGTAGCAAGGCGTTTACCATTCATATCGTGGAGATAAAGATGACGCCATCCGGTTGCATCACTCTTAAGAATAAATCCTTTTCCTGAAGAAAGAAACTCGAAACGATCTGTATCATCCAGATCGATCCACGTGTCTTGCTTTTCTTCGTAAACAAGGGATTTAGAACCTGTTGCGAGATCAACACCATAAACCTTAAGCTGGTCCTGGCCGCGGTTCATCCAGCTTACCCAGAGCTGTCCGTTCGGAGCCCATACGGGTGTACCGAAATACTGGTCATCCTTCTCATTGAAGTCGGCCCAAACTGTTGTGGGTATTGAACCTGTAGCAATAGCGCCAATGTTTACGATGCCGATTTTAACGTCAGGGTTTTTGTCGCCCGGTTTTGGGTAACGATTTTTTTCGAGTGATCCATGAACACCGTCAGCAACATAAATAGGAAACACGGGCATACCTTTTTCGTCAAAGCGCATATATGCGAGCTGCTTTCCGTCATTGCTCCACCAGAAAGCTTTGTAGCGACTTGCACGGCCAAGAATTTCTTCAAAGTATATCCATGATGCGTATCCGTTCAGGAGAGAATCATTGCCATCGGAAGTTATTCTCGTTTCTTTTTTTGATGAGAGTTCAGTGATATAGAGGTTATTGTCTGTTTTAGTGTAGGCGACAAATTTTCCATCAGGAGATGCTGTTAAGTTACGTGCACCTTCAATTTTAATATCGGGTACAATCTCTTTAGAAGCAGTTTTCCCGGTATATGGAACAGCATTTCCGCTTTTTACATCAACAGCAAATTGCGCGACACCATTTTTGTCTTTTCTCGATTCGATGTATTGTTTCGCATCTGCCCATCCCGCAATTGTGGGCAGGGGTTTCATAAGATTTGTAGGCGCAGCTTTGAAAGCTTGTTCCCAGGTAACGGATTTTTGCTGGGCTTGTGCAACTCCAAAGCAAAGCACTGCCCCTGCAAGCATTAAGAAATTTCTCATGTGTGATTATTGTGTTTAGTCAAGTTTAGGCCAAATTTATTTAACCTCCTGCATATCCACTAACCGCTTATAAAAACCATTCTGGTGGATAAGCTGTTCGTGGTTACCTCGTTCAACGATCTTTCCCTTCTGGAGTACAATGATCTCATCGGCGTGGCGGATAGTACTCAGGCGGTGAGCAATGACAATGCTAGTTCGGTGCTGCATCATATTATCAATAGCATCCTGAACAAGTCGTTCGCTCTCCGTATCGAGTGAAGAGGTTGCTTCATCAAGAATAAGTATGGGAGGATTTTTGAGCAAGGCGCGTGCAATGGTAAGTCGCTGCCTTTCGCCACCGCTGAGTTTCCCCCCACGGTCACCTATATTCGTTGAATAACCTTCTTCTTTCTGGGTAATGAAATTGTGTGCATTGGCAACCCTTGCAGCCTGTTCAATTTCTGTGATCGCTGCATCGGGACTTCCCAGCGCTATATTTCCTGCGATAGTATCATTGAATAAGATAGGTTCCTGGGTAACTATACTCAACTGTTCGCGGATACTATGAACCGTATATTCTTTAATGTTGACCCCATCAATGAGCAGTTCACCTTTGGTGACATCATGAAAGCGTGGCACAAGGTCTGCCAGGGTACTTTTTCCAGATCCGGATGATCCAACAAGGGCTACTGTTTTCCCTTTTTCTATCACAAGGTTTATATCATCCAGAATAATAGCATCCTCATATGCAAACGACACATTGCGGAATTCTATACTGCGTTCAAAACTTTTCAGCTCTTTAGCGCTGAGAGAATCCTCCACTTTAACCGGTGCCATCAGGATGGCCTCGATCCGTTCTACGGCTGCGCTTCCCCGTTGTACATTATAAATAGCATTTGAGAATGACTTTGCCGGATTTATGATCTGGGTAAAGAAAACGATATAAGTGATGAAGCCATCGGCTTCGAGGCCTGCTGAGCCATTGAGTACCAGTCTTCCCCCAAACCATAGAATAGCCGTGAGCACCATAACGCCCAGGAATTCAGACATCGGTGAGGCAAGGTCGCGGCGGAAATTCATCATATTCCTGATATGGTTCAGGTTTTTATTGATGCCAAAAAATTTATTCCCGAGTATTTTTTCGGCATTGAATGCTTTGATCACTCTTAATCCACCAAGGGTTTCATCGAGAACGCTTAAGAGTAATCCCTGCTGTTCCTGGGCGGTGCCTGATTGTTTTTTCAGGGTGCGGCTCACGCGTCCTATAATGAAACCGGTAGCAGGCAAAAGCACGAGGAGGAAGAGCGATAAAGTTGGACTTAAAAATATAAGGGATACGAGAATAATAATGATGGTGAGGGGTTCTTTGATAAGCGCTTCGAGGGCAGCCATAACGCTCCATTCAACTTCATTCACATCATTGCTCATCCGGCTGATGATATCTCCTTTGCGTTGTTCGGTAAAGAATCCGATGGGTAAAACGAGTATTTTAGAGTAGAGTTCTGCCCTCAGTTTTGTCATCACGTAATTCCGCATGGGTGCCAGTACGCGATAGGCCATATAAAGGAAGAGATTCTTCAGAAATATGGAAATGATAATGGTGATACAGATGGCGGCAAGCGCATAAACGGGACCGTTATCAGAGATCAGGCGGCTTAACTGGAATTTAAGCGCGGTCATGAGTCCGGTGGCCGACCATTCGAAAACTGGCTGTACATCGGTAAGTTTTTCTTTCCCGAAGAGCAGTTGAAGAAATGGGGCCAGCATTGCGAGAGATGCCAATGAGAAAAGAATTGAGAGCAGGTTAAAGATGAAATAAAGGATTATGTTTCCTTTTTTTTCGCCCAGGTATTTAAGGATTCGAGAGAAATTTTTCATTCCTGTTTTGTAATAAGAAGCAGCAAACCTACGCTTTTTCGCCGCAGTGGCGAGTTAGAAGCTGTTAAAGATGGGGGATAATCCATAATTTTACAGCAATCAAAAGAAGCGTCATGCAACAAGAGTCGAAAAGGCAGAAGCAGGTGGCAGGAGAGATTCAGGAAGTATTGAATGGAATTTTTCAACGCCTTGGCCTGACCATGATAGATGGAGGAATGGTATCTATCTCGTCGGTAAAAATGACCCCTGATTTATTGGAATCACGTATCTATATCAGCCTTTTCAAGGTGAATGATAAAAAAGCTGCCATGAAGAAGCTTGAGGACAGGGCCTGGGAAATCAAGCGGGAGCTGGCCCAATCCATCAAACACCAGGTGCGGCGCATTCCTGAAATGCAGTTCTATCTTGATGAGACACTTGACCAGGTTGATAAGATGGAGAGCCTTTTCCGTAAAATAAAAGAGGAGGATCAAACATTGCACCAGCCTGAGCAATCGGAAAAGAGCGGAGATGAGGAGCAAGCATAAACCCTAAATACCACCTGTGAATTTTCTTTTCGCCTGGCGTTATTTCAAGAGTAAGAAGTCAACCAATGCCATTAATATCATTGCCTGGGTTAGTGTTTCCGCTGTTATAGTGGGAACGGCTTCTCTTATAGTGGTACTGAGCGTTTTCAACGGTTTTGAAGACCTTGTGAAAAGTTTATATGCCACTTTTTATACTGACCTGAAAGTAACTCCTGTAAAAGGGAAGACCATTCAATTATCGGCGGAACAGCTCCGGCAACTCGGTTCTATCCCGGGTGTGAGATCTTACTCTTTGGTGATGGAGGAAAAGGCTTTGCTACAGAATGGGGAAGCCCAGACCATTGTTTACCTGAAGGGAGTGGATTCGGCTTATACAAAGGTTACCAGTATGGCAGAGAATGTGAAAGTTGGGGCATATGAGCTGGGGGATGAAAACAAACCATTTGCTGTTCTGGGGGTGGGCATTGAAAATGCACTTGCCATTTGGAGTGACAGGGCTCTCCTGCCGCTGACGGTTTATCTACCCAAGAAGGGTGCAAATCTTAATGTGTCGGACCCCATGCAATCGCTGAGTGCCGATAATCTTTATACATCCGGTGCCTTTGCTGTACAGCAGGATTTCGATAATAAATACGTTCTGACAAACCTTGCATTCATGAAGCGGATGCTTAATCTTGGGCCCGATGAATATGGCGGTGTGGAGATAGCGCTTCGCACTGATGGTGAGGAAGAGAAAGTTCAGGATGATATAACACGTCTACTGGGGAAGGAGTATAAAGTATTGACCCGTTACCAGCAGAACCAGGGTCTTTATAGTATAATGCAACTGGAAAAATGGGTGATTTACGGGGTGCTTTCCTTAATACTTGTAGTGGCGGCATTTACAATGATCGGATCACTTACGATGCTGGTGCTGGAGAAGCAGAAGGATATCCAGGTGCTAAAAGCTATGGGTGCATCGGATGGTAGAATCCAGTCGATCTTTATATCAGAGGGCTTTCTTTTGGCAACAGTAGGTGCCCTTGCGGGAACATTGCTGGCATTTATAATATGCTGGGCACAGGTAACTTTCAAGTTGGTAGAGCTTCAGGGCGGAAGTTTTGTAATCGATTATTATCCCGTCAAATTTCTTGCCCGCGATTTTCTTCTTGTGCTTGGAACCGTAGTGGTGGTGGCTTTTCTGGCCAGTTGGTATCCGGCCAAAAAGGCGGCGGGGGAGAGGGTGGAGTTGAGGAGCTGATTTGGAGGGATGGAGAGATGGAGGGATGGAGGAGGGATGGAGAGATGGAGAGATGGAGGAAGATCGATGTGGGTTATTTCACTCTTTTCGTGCAGCGATAAATTTTAGAGATTTGGAAGTGTATGTTTCTAAATCTAAATCACCGCAGATTAGTTGGGTATTCAGTGGCCAGAAGCTTAGTGAATGAATGTTATAAAATCTCCAACAGTTTCCCAATATTTGAAAAATATGGCATTAGTTCTCAGATCAGAAGAGCGGCCGTTTCTGTTTACCTGAATATTGCGGAAGGTGCATCAAGAAAATCTGATGTTGAGCGAAAGCGTTATTTTGAAATCGCCCGCGGATCTAACATGGAAATAGATGCTATTCTGGATATTGCATACGATAATGGATACCTTGAAGGTCTGGATATTACAGGTATCCAGGAAAAAATAGTGAGGTCATTTAAATTGATCTCCGGAATGATTGCTTCAGAAAATCTTTTTAATTACATCCCGGCTTCCATCCATCCATCTCTCCATCCCTCCACTAGTAGTCCCCCAATGTTTCTGCCTGCTGTGCCAGGGCTTTGGCGAGTTGCTCATCATTGGGCGCGATGCCATGCCATTCGTGGCTGCCTTCCATGAAATCGATTCCTTTTCCCATTTCCGTTTTCATGAGAATTACAATGGGTTTTCCCTTACCAGTAAGTGATTTAGCCTCCTCCAGCTTAGCTACAACGGCATCTACATCATTTCCGTTTTCCAGAACAAGTACATGCCAGCCAAAGGCTTCAAATTTTTTATCGAGGGCACCCAGGTTCATTACTTTGGAAGTGGGACCATCAATTTGCTGGCCATTCCAGTCGACCGTAGAAATGAGATTATCCACTTTATGGTGGGCGGCAAACATTGCGGCCTCCCAGTTCTGGCCTTCATCGAGTTCGCCATCGCCATGGAGGGAGAAAACAGTGGTGCTGGTTTCGCCGTTCAGTTTTTTGCTCAGCGCGGCGCCGATGGCAACGCTCATTCCCTGGCCGAGCGATCCTGATGCGATCCTTATTCCGGGCAGGTGCTCATGCGTTGCAGGGTGCCCCTGAAGACGGCTGTTGAGTTTGCGGAAAGTCGCCAGTTCCTTTATGTCGAAATACCCGGCACGTGCCAGGGTGGAGTAATAAACAGGTGATATATGGCCGTTAGAGAGAAAGAAAAGGTCCTCATTGGTGCCATTCATGTTGAATGCAGGATCGTGTTTCATTACCTTAAAAAACAGTGCGGTAAAGTATTCCGTACATCCAAGGGAACCGCCGGGATGCCCACTGGCAACTCCATGAACCATCCTGACTATATCTCTGCGTATTTGCGAGGCAATCTCTTGTAAACTAGCCATATGCCGTTATTTTGTGCGGCAAATCTAACCCATTTACTTCTTTCAACAAGAGCAGAAACTAAAACAAAACGAAAAACGTTCATATAAATGTGGCTCGATTTTTTATAGTGGTTTGTAGTTAGATGACTATTTTTGCTAATCAACAAACAAGCTTTCATGTTTGATGTAATTCTCGCGTTGACTCTATCCTTTGCAATTTCATTTCTGGCGATACCCGTTATAATCAGGGTTGCCGCCATGAAAAAACTATATGATCTACCCGACGAGCGGAAGGTTCACCAGGCTCCGATACCCGCTTTAGGCGGTTTAGGTATTTTCGCAGGATTCGCATTTTCTACTTTGTTAGTTGCTGATTTCCAGCAAGGCCGTGAACTCCAGTATTTTCTTGCCGCTTCCCTTGTTATTTATTACCTCGGGCTCAAGGATGATATAATAATCATATCACCAGTGAAGAAATTCATAGGCCAGGTGCTGGCCGCATTCATTGTAATTTATTTCGGCAATATCCAGATCGATAGTATGCATGGTTTGCTGGGTATTCATGGACTACCCCAGCTTTTCAGCCTTGTATTTACTTATCTGACAGTTATAGTGATAATCAATTCCTTTAACCTGATTGATGGAGTGGATGGATTGGCGGGAAGCCTTGGATTTCTCTCATCCAGTGTTTTTGGAATCTACTTTGTAAGTGTGGGATATGTTGCTGAGGCTGTGATGGCATTTTCTATGGCCGGCTCCATATTAGCCTTCCTGATTTTCAATTTCCAGCCAGCCAGGATTTTCATGGGCGATACCGGCTCACTCCTGATCGGGCTGATAAATGCCATATTAGTGATTAGATTCATTACAGTGGCCACTACCCCCGATATAAGTTTACCAATAGCCGCTGCCCCGGCAGTAGGATTCGGAATCCTGATGGTACCCCTGCTCGATACATTAAGGGTATTCGCCATACGCATTTTTAAGCGCCGGTCACCATTTTCACCCGACAGAAACCATATCCACCATCTTTTTCTGGATAATGGGTTCTCTCACCGCTCTGTTGCCATCATACTCCTGGCTCTGAACGCCATTACAGTTGGACTTGCATTTGCCTTCCATGAGATTGGAAATAACTGGTTGATGGGGCTACTATTTGGTATTTTCTTCACCATTATTGGCGCTATGTATATTGCCCGGCAGCGTCGTCCAAGGCTTTTCGTAACCCAGTCGGCGGAGATGAATGGAAAAATGGGGAAGGCCAAGATCGTTCCCCTTACAGAAGAATCTGTTTTACAACAGAAATAAAGGCATTTCCTTAGTTTTGCCACGATTAATCGTAAACCAATGACAGAAGAGTTATCAATGATCATGGAAGATGCCGCTGATTCCATGAAAAAAGCAATCAGTCACCTTGAGGCAGAATTAGTTAAGATACGTGCCGGAAAGGCTAACCCTCAAATGCTGGATGGTATCGTCGTTGATTATTATGGATCTAATACTCCCATTAGCCAGGTAGCTAATATTATAGCAACCGATGCACGAACTATCACAGTGCAGCCCTGGGAAAGAAATATGCTGCAACCCATCGAAAGAGCTATCATTAATTCAAATATTGGTATTAACCCGCAGAATGATGGGGTAATGATCCGGATGTTCCTTCCCCCTATGACCGAAGAGCGACGCCGTGAGCTAGTAAAACGCTGTAACGGAGAAGGAGAACACAGCAAGGTAGCGATCCGAAGCATCCGCAGGGAAGCTATTGAGCATATTAAAAAATTACAGAAGGACGGACTGAGTGAAGATGCCGCCAAAGATGCAGAAGCTGATGTTCAGGAACTTACCGACAAACATATTTCCCTCGTTGAGAAACATCTGGCAAGCAAGGAGAAGGAGATCATGGCTGTTTAACTACCCTGCTTCCCTTATTTACCATCCACACTCCCGAAAGTATCACACCCAGGCAAATAACCTGCAGGAAGCTGATGGTTTCACCATATAGCAATCCCCATCCAATGGCCACGAAGGGGATACCATAGGTAACCAGGGAAGAAAACAATGTGCCTGCCCTTTTTACCAGCATATAAAAAAGTATGGACGCGAGTGCTGTTCCAAATATTCCCAGCACTGCTGATGCGGCAGTGGAAAGAAGAATAGTTTCCATAAATAGATCAAGCTTAAAATAGCCTGTGTACCACAAAATAGCAAGCGAAGGAGGGATCAGGAATGCAAATGCAAATGCTGCAATGGTAACAGAACCCACGCCCTTTAGATGTTTTCCAACCATGTTTACATTAAGACCATAAAGAATGGTTGCTATAAGCACCAGTGATGCATAGCCGATATCCTGAGTATTTATATGCCCTCCGCTAATGAATAGAAGTACAAGTCCCACGAAACCTATTATTACTCCACTCATCTTTAGAAAATTAACCTCCAGTTGAAAGAAAAGAGCTCCAAGGATGATGGTGAATAGAGGGGTGAGGGCATTTAGTATGCCGGCAAGGGAACTATCGATCCTGGTTTCTGCTATACAGAACAGGAATGCTGGAAAAAAACTACCGAGCAATCCAGACAAAATGATCAATCCCATCTTTTTCCTAAGTGTAGATTTTTCAACCAGAGATTGTGATATAAGTGAATCTGCCGGTGATTTCTTCGGGGATGATGGTTGTGTGAAATGCCTTATAACTATAGGGAGTAATACTAATCCGGCACTAAGCATTCTTATTGCCGCTACCTGGTAGGCGCTAAGGGCGGTCATTCCGGCCTTCATAAGAATGAATGAACTACCCCATATAATGGAAAGCAAAGAAAATAGCAGCCAGTTCACCAATTTTGTATTTGCATGCATAACTGCTAAATTGATGATATGCACCTGTGTGGAAAAATAAATATTATGTAACTCAGATGAATAAGTAGATTGAATGAGAATAATATGTAATCCAACAACCACCTAAATTCTTTAATCATGGGCTTTTTATCAGACTTCAAAACATTTGCAACAAAAGGCAATCTTGTAGATATCGCAATTGGTTTCCTGATGGGTACAGCCTTTACAAAACTCGTAACGGGTTTTACCACTGGGTTAGTATCGCCTATTATCGGCCTGCTCACAGGCGGGAAAGATTTTTCAAAGATGGAATATGTTGTCAAGCCTGCGGTGGTGGATGCGGCCGGAACTGTTGTATCTCCGGCAGTTTCATTTCAATATGGTATGTTCTTTACAACGGTATTAGATTTCATCATCATCGCGTTTGTCTGTTATTTGTTTATTAAAGCGATACTTCGCAAAGATCCGAATGCGGCTGCTGGTCCTTCTTCAACTGATGTTTTACTTGCGGAGATCCGCGATGAACTGAGAAGGAAATAAATATTTACACTTATATTTGCGCGGGCATTTTGAATATTCAAAATGCCTTTTTTTTAAGACTAAAACTTGTTTATGAAAGCTACCACTACACTGTTATCGTTGATATTGGCAAGTGCAATGATCCCAGCCACTCTGATGGCACAGGATGCGGCAGTTTCCGGGATGAAAAAAGCGGCTGAGCGTAAAACCTACGACGATACTACTTACAAGTACAATGAAAAAGGTTGGCGAAAAGGTGGGGCTTTAAGCATAAATCTTGCGCAGGGAAGTAGTTCCAACTGGGCTGCCGGAGCAGAGAAATCTTCTTTCAGTCTGGCGGGTTACACCACGCTATTTGCAAATAAAAAAAGGGGTGATTTTTTCTGGGATAATACACTCGATCTTGGTTATGCCATGCAAAAAACCAGCTCGCAGGGTAGCCGTAAAACGGATGATAAGATCGATTTATACAGTAAGGTGGGAAAACTTCTTAGTGATCATTGGGCCGTTGTTGGTGTCTATAATCTTCGCACTCAAATGACCGATGGATATGATTATGACTATCTGAACAAAGGGATACGTCGCAGGGTATCCGGATTGTTTGCTCCTGCTTACATGCTGGTGTCACCAGGCCTGGAATGGAAGCCCGTACCTTTTTTCAGCCTGATGCTCTCCCCGATCTCCGCACGTTGGGTTATCGTTAGCAATGATCCATACAGCTACTATTATGAAAACGGCAATATCCCGTTGCCAGACGGGGGTGTTGAAACTCCACTGGCAGCATTGTATGGTGTAAATCCAAACAGGAAGGCATCCTTTGAAGCAGGCGCGTATATGTCGGCAAACTTTATAAAGGACATTCTCAAGAATGTGAGCTATAAGAGCCGCCTCGATCTTTTTTCCAATTATGTTGGCAAGCGTGACCCCATTACGGACGTGAAACTGAAGGCCCAACCTCAAAATATTGATGTGTTCTGGACCAATTCCATTGTAATGAAGGTGAATAAATTCCTTGCGGTGACCTATAACCTGGATCTTATTTATGATGATGATGTAAAGCAGTTCGGTCCCGAGAACAATTCACCCGGAACACAGATACGCTCCTTATTAGGTGTAGGACTGACAGCTAAATTTTAAACCCATCTGACATATGTTTGAGAGAGAAGTTCGAACATATGCATGGATGTCCGAACATGTCACGAACACATGTCAGACACTTAAATAATCCGTAAATTGCCCCCATGGCGGCGCATCAGATATCATACCAGATCAAACTTGATCAGTTTGAAGGTCCTTTCGACCTATTGTTGTTTTTTATTGAACGGGATGAACTTGATATTTATAATATACCTATTACAAAGATCATCAACGATTTCCTTGATTTTATTCATGGACAGGAGAAGCTGAATATTGAACTTTCGAGTGAATTCATACTCTTTGTTTCAACTCTTATGCGGATCAAGGCAAGAATGCTTCTTCCACGCAAGGAAGTAGATGCATCCGGAAACGAGATCGATCCGCGCCAGGAACTGATAGATAAACTCCTGGAATATAAAAAATACAAACAAGCTTCTGCAGAGCTTGCTGAGATGGAAGCTGTTCGGATGCTGATGGTAAAGCGGGGTAATATAAACCGTGAGTTAGGCACTATAGGGGAAGAAGCTTCAGAGGGAACAGAGATCCAGCAGATCACACTTTTCAAATTGATGAAGTCATTTGAGAAGGTGATGCAAAAGGTTTATGACCGAAACAACAAACCTGTTCATACCGTTGTGCAGTATAACTACACGATGGAGCAGAGCAGGGAAAATGTACTAGTGCGCTGCCGTACGGAGAAAACAATGTCATTTGAGAAATTATTTGATGCATGCGAGAACCGGATTCACGCAATCTTTACTTTCCTGAGTATGCTGGAACTGGTTCAGCAGAAATATATGCGCATTATGACGGGCGAGGGAAGGAATAACTTTATTGTAGAATGGAATGAAGAGCGGGAAGAGGATAATTTTGAGTTTGATTTTGACAGGGAATGAGGTGGAGGGATGGAGAGGTGGAGGGATGGAATGGAGAGATGGAGAGGTGGAGAGATGGAGAGGTGGAGGGATGGAAGGGGGCAATAGGCAATAGTCAATAGTGAATAGATAAAAGAAAACCGACATCAGGATGTCGGTTTTCTTTTTTAGATATTATCCTAAGAGGGTAACTTTCACTTTTTCTTCCATCATCTCTTTGAGTGCATCTGCAATTGCATTGGCATCATAACCACACTCGCGATGCAGTTCCTTTAGAGTGCCGTGTTCAACAATACGATCAGGTATACCCAGTATTTTAACCTGTGCATGATAGTTATTTGCAACCATGAATTCCACAACTGCGGATCCGAATCCGCCAACAACTGTTCCATCTTCCACTGTAATTATCTTTGAATACCTGCTGAATATTTCATGCAGTAATTCTTCATCCAGTGGTTTAACAAATCGCATATCATAATGGCCGGCATTGATTCCATATTGTTTCACATCACGAATAGCCGAGGCTGCAAAATTACCCGGGTGTCCGAATGATAGAACTGCGATATCTTCCCCTTCCCGAATCTTTCTGCCTTTACCGATCTGAATTTCTTTTAAAGGTGTTCGCCACTCGGGCATTACACCTTCACCACGTGGATACCTGATCACAAAAGGCAGTTTGGTGCCTGGCAGTGCTGATGTATACATCAGGTTTCGCAATTCACTTTCGTTCATCGGCGCGCTCACAATCAGATTGGGAATACAACGCATGTAAGGGATATCATAGGCACCATGGTGAGTGGGACCATCTTCACCTACCAGTCCGGCCCGGTCAAGACAAAAGACTACCGGAAGTTTTTGAATGGCCACATCATGGATCACCTGGTCATAAGCCCTTTGCATGAAAGAAGAATAGATATTGCAGAACACTTTCATACCCTGTGTTGCCAATCCGGCACTTACAGTAACAGCATGTTGTTCACAGATGCCTACATCAATTGCACGGTCAGGCATTTTATCCATCATGATCTTCAGGGAAGATCCGGATGGCATTGCAGGAGTGATGCCAAAAATGGAGTCATCTTTTTCTGCCATTTCTAAGAGGGTATGGCCAAAAACATCCTGGTATTTTGGTGGCTGTGGGGTATCAAACTTCTTCTTATATATTTCGCCGGTGATCTTGTCGAATAAGCCAGGTGCGTGCCATTTTGTTTGGTCCTTTTCCGCCAGCTCATATCCTTTTCCCTTGACGGTTATGATGTGGAGAATCTTTGGTCCCGGAATATTCTTAAGGTCCTGAAGAGTGTCTACTAGTTTGGTGATATTATGTCCATCGATGGGTCCGAAATAACGCAGGTTCAATGCTTCAAACAGGTTACTGCTTTTGCTCACCATTCCTTTGATAGAATGCTCCAGCTTGCTGGCCATTTCGCGGGTGAAATTTTTACCCACGGGCAATTTTCCCAAGGCCTTCCAAACATCATCTTTAAGTTTATTGTAGGCAGGGGAAATGGTTATATCAGTCAGGTATTCTTTAAGAGCGCCTACATTCGGATCGATGCTCATGCAGTTATCATTGAGAATGATCAACATGTCGGCATCGGAAACACCTGCATGGTTCATAGCCTCAAATGCCATACCTGCAGTCATGGAACCATCACCAATAACGGCAACAGATTTCCGGTTTTCTCCCTTGTATTTGGCGGCAAGTGCCATGCCCAATGCCGCAGAAATTGAGGTGGAGGAATGGCCTACTCCGAAAGTATCGTATTCGCTTTCAGTGCGTTTAGGGAAACCAGAGAGACCGCCATATTTACGGTTTGTCGCAAAATTGTGCATCCTTCCGGTCAGGATCTTATGTCCGTAAGCCTGGTGGCCTACATCCCAGACCAACTGGTCGTAAGGGGTGTTGTAAACATAATGCAATGCGGTGGTAAGTTCCACAACGCCAAGGCTGGCGGCGAAATGCCCTCCATGAACGCTTACTACATCAATGATGTATTGCCTAAGCTCATCGCAGACCTGGTGCAGTTGTTCTGCGCCAAGTTTCTTAAGGTCGGCGGGGGAGTTTATGTCCTTTAAAAGCGCTCCGGGTTTGATTTCCATTCAGTTTAAATAAAGCGTCAAAGATAAGGAACCCTACAGGTTCCGCTCCTGATTTACAAGATAAAGATTTTAACAATCCGAGGCTGATAAGGTTCTGAAAAACCGGCCATCCGTCCATCTTCCTCATCAGAACAGGCATTTGGCCTTTAATACAATTCATTATATTAGTGCCTGTCAAACTGCTAGATTTGCTTTATGTTGCCACGTGGTTATAAATATTACTGGTTTTGCCAGGTATCGGGCTGGACTTTTGTAGTTCTGTCGATGCTCTTTTTTGCCTACTCATTAACCCCTTCCAAGATCGATGCGGGTTTTTTCATGCGTCTTGGCCTTATTTTTTCAGCGGGAATTTTCACTACGCATATATTGAGGGCCTTTATAAGGAGCAGAGGATGGCTACTGTTGCCGGTGGAGAAACTGATTCCCCGCATGATGGTGGCCATTATTGTGACCAGTATCGCCTGCAGCCTTCTTTATATGGGATTGGTAAACCTTTTGGGAGTTCAGTCTGATGTACAAAGGAGAATCGACTTCAGTACGAAGTTGCTTGCTTCAACAATGGATATCGGTCTTTTTATCATTCCATGGACCCTGATCTACTATATATATCATTATGTAGCGAAAAGCAGGAAGCAGGAAGTGGATACACTAAAGCTGGAAGCGTTGGTTAAAGCGTTGGAACTCAAAACGATCAAGGCTCATATCAATCCGCATTTCATATTCAATGCCCTTAATAGTATCCGGGCACTTATTGATGAAAACCCGCAGCGGGCAAGAAATGCTGTTACTGAACTCAGCAACCTGCTGAGAAGCAGCATGCAGTCGGAGAAATCTGAGACTGTTCCACTTGAGCGGGAGCTTAATATTGTACGGGATTACCTGGCCCTGGAGCATATCCGGTTTGAAGATCGGCTTCAGGTGGAATTTGATGTTGATGAAGACACGCTCGACCAGCCAGTACCCCCCATGATGCTACAGACTCTTGTAGAGAATGCGATCAAACATGGCATAGGCAAGCAGATGCGGGGCGGACTGGTGCGAATAAGTTCTGACTTCAAAGACGACTACCATGAATTGATGGTGCAGAATACCGGGCGCCTCAACGGGGAAATGAATGGTGAAGGTTTCGGCATTAGCAGTACACGCAACAGATTGCAATTACTGTTCGGCAATAAGGCCGATTTCAGTATACGTGAAACCAATGGGAACCTGGTAGAAGCCATGGTTAAGATTCCTGTTACTGCAGTAACGGCATAATAGTTTTTCCACAAAACATATATCTATGATAAAGGCTGTACTAATTGATGATGAGCGGCTGGCCCGTACTGAATTGAGAAAGTTGCTGATGGATTTTCCTGAGATCGAGATTGTAGGGGAAGCGGCAAATGCTGCAGAAGGGTTGGAGTCTATTGAGAATTTACAACCAGATCTTGTTTTCCTTGATATACAGATGCCCGGAAAAACCGGGTTTGATATGCTGAGTGAGCTCGAAAAATCACCCCATGTGATATTTACCACCGCTTACGATGAATATGCGCTAAAAGCATTTGAAGTAAATGCACTGGATTATTTACTCAAGCCCGTTGACTCCAAGCGACTGGCTGATGCCATCCATAAACTGCATATAGCAGAGGAAAAAGAGGCCATGTCGCCGGCCATTGGAACTAACAAGAGTTTATTGAGTGAGCATGACCAGGTTTTTGTAAAGGATGGTGAGCGATGCTGGTTTGTGAAGCTCAGTGATATACGTCTTTTTGAAAGTGTTGGTAATTACGCCAAAGTATTCTTTGCAAATAATAAGCCTCTTATACTTAAATCATTAAATGCACTGGAAGAGCGGTTGGACGAAAAGGTTTTTTTCAGGGCCAATCGAAAGCATATAGTTAACCTCAGACTGATCGAGAAAATCGAACCATATTTTAATGGTGGACTACTCCTTGAATTAAAAGGAGGCGAAAAAATTGAGGTGAGCCGTCGCCAGACGGTGAAATTTAAAGAGATGATGAGTTTGTAAGGAATAAATTACAAACTACCAACAAACAACAATAAGTATATGCGCCTATATCCTTTTCTTCTTCTTGCCCTACTTGCCTCTTGCGGACCTGCTGTAAGAACTGGAAATACCACCACTGGAACTCCGGCAGGGGGTAGTGGTACCGGGGTGAGTTCTGCTGAATTTTCTGTATCAGAAGTTACTCGTATTGAAAAAGTACTATCTGCAGATGATATGCAGGGAAGGGGAGTATTTACGGCTGGTATTGAAAAGGCAGCCTCTTTTATTGCATCTGAATTTGAACGAATAGGCCTTGAAAAGCCTGCTAACGCTAATGGATACCTGCAGACGTTTGACCTTATCCGACCAGCATTCAAAAGTGCAACTGCAACGCTTGATGAGAAGATAATTGAACAGAAAGATATTATAGCCATTACCACAACTGAAAACTTATCTGTTAACGAACAGTCGGGATATGAAGTTGTAACCATACCAAAAGGAGGAGAGTTTTTCAATGAAGCCCGAAAGCATGTAAATGCTGGAAAGAACAGGCTTGTAATAGTGGATCCATCGCATTCTGCAAATTTTCCGCGACTTACAAATTTCAAAAGGCAGATGATGCCCTCCGTAACCAGTACCGTTTTTATATTGGGGGAAACTGTTCCGTCTAAGTTTAGCATATCGGCCCGGCATGAAATCAGTAAGGCATCACTAAGTAATGTGGTAGGTATATTGCCAGGAACGAGCCGTAAGGATGAGTATGTGATTTTTTCAGGCCATTATGATCATCTGGGCATTGGAAAACCTTTGAATGGGGATTCCATTTTTAATGGGGCAAATGATGATGCCGCCGGTATCACTGCAGTTATTATGCTGGCCGACTATTTCAAAAAGATCGGAGCAAATGAAAGGACCATCATATTCGCCGCTTTCACCGCAGAGGAATCAGGAGGATTTGGTTCACGCTATTTTTCACAGCAGTTTGAGCCAGCCAAAGTGATGGCCATGTTCAATATCGAGATGATAGGTACCGAGAGCAAATGGGGAAAGAATTCTGCCTTTATTACCGGATATGAGAAAACGGATATGGGAAAGATAATGGAGAAGAACCTGGCAGGATCGGGCTTCAAATTTTACCCTGATCCATACCCCGCACAGCAGTTATTTTATCGCTCAGACAATGCCACTCTTGCCCGACTGGGTGTTCCGGCCCATACAATTTCAACATCCAAAATGGATAGCGAACCTTATTATCATACGGCTGATGACGAGTTTGAAACGCTCGATATGGAGAACATGGCACAGATCATTAAGGCTATCGCAATCAGCTCCAGGACTATAATATCGGGGGCTGATACACCAAGCAGGGTGAACACATCAGAACTTAGATAGGATTTATTAAAATCGGAAGAATTCTTTCATTCGCACCATCAGCAGGTCTTTCTTGCGGCGTGATACTTCTATTTCACTTCCGTTAGAAAGTATTATACTGCCTCCTTCTCCCCGAACATACTCTTTGATATGTTCCAGGTTAGCGAGATAAGATTTATGGATACGTACAAAATTGCAATCTCCCAGGAGTTCTTCATATTCGTGGATAGGCTTGGAAGAGCAGATCACTGTGCGATCTGAAAAATAGAAGTTGGTGTAATTGCTGCTAGCCTCACAATATATCACATCTGAAATATCTACTACCTGGAATCCTTTAAGAGATGGGATACATAATTTCATCCGTTGCGAATTACCTTTCTGATGCATGTTGTGTAGTAAAGCCTGAATCTGATTGCCACCGGCCTTTTGATCTAACCGTTTCCCTGCGCGCCTGACGGCCTCGGTAAGCTGGTCGGCATCAACCGGCTTTAACAGGTAATCAACAGCACTGAAATGAAAAGCCTGGATCATATAGTTGTTGTGTGCAGTAACAAAAATGGTTTCAAAATCAATTGAAGGCATTTCATTCAGAAGGTCAAAACCTGTTTTACCCGGCATGGCAATATCAAGGAATACGAGTTGTGGATGCAACTGGTTTATTTTTTCCCGTGCATCCATAACACTGGTGCTCATTCCTGCTATTTCCACCTCCGGACAATTCATCTGCAAAAGTTTTTGCAGAGAGTTAAGTCCACGCGGTTCATCATCCACCAGTATGGTTTTAATGGGGTTCATAGTTCAGGTATTTGTAGTGGTAAACGAATAGTAACTATTGTTCCGCTGCTTTTAGCAGAAGGTATCATACTCTTATCAGCTATCAGAATATTACTTTGAATATTATATTTTTCATTGAGCAACCGTATTCTTTCTTTGACATTTTCTATTCCCACTGATTGATGAAGGCGCTGCATATTTTTCTTTTCTTCCATTGATCTGATGAAACCAATGCCATCATCTTCAATAGTTGAAACAAAATGAGCACCTTCTTTTTTGAAGTGAACATTTACGGTTATTTCTTTAGAATGCTGGGTTAGCCCATGCCAGATCGCATTCTCAATAAATGGCTGGATAAGCATAGGTGGCAGTAAAGTATCATCAAGATCAAGATCCTGATCAACGGTTATATGGCTGGAAAAGTGACGGTTACGGATCTTTTCCATTTCAATATACCTTTCAAGGTAATCAATAGTATTTCTCAATGATACGAATGAGTGTGATGATTGATCCAGCGTGATGCGAATCAACTGAGCAAACTTACTGAGGTACCTGCTTGCTTCCTGATTCTCATTATTAAGGATCATTTCCTGAATACTATTCAGGCTGTTGAAAACAAAATGTGGATTCATCTGAGAGCGTAATGCCATCATTTCAGTTTCCGTAATCTTCTGTTTTAAGGTAGCTTCATTACGAATCTTTTTGATTCTTTTCACTACGAAATAACTGATGAGGGTTCCCATTATTATCAGTGCTGCCAACCAGAACCACCATGTATTCCACCATGGAGGATGAATTATTATGCCAAGACTTGTCATCTCTTTACTCCATTTACCATCACTATTGCTGGAGCGGAGTTCGAATGTATATTCACCCGGCGGTAGGCTGGTATATGTTGCTATATTTTCATTATCGGGTTCAGACCAGTTGTCTGTTAAACCTTTTAGCCTGTAGGTAAAACGATTATTGGTATGATTCGAAAAATTGTTTACTGCAAAATAAATGGTGATGAAATTCTGGTTGTATTTAAAAGATAAGTTTTCGGTGAAGTAAAGTGATCGCTCAGTGCGAAGTGGCTTTTCATTGACCCTTATTGATGTGAGGAGGGGCGGAGGACTGAAATTGTTGGGTTTTATTTGTGTTGGATTGAAACGTGTAATTCCACCAACACCCCCGAACAGTAATGAACCATCAGTGTCACGATAGCAACAGGCAGTGTTGTATTCAAGGAATGTTAAGCCATTGCCCAGATTATAATGTTGAATATTGTTATTCTTTGAATTTATTTTATAAAGACCCGTATTGGTACTTGTCCAGAATTGGCCATTATTATCCTCCAACACCGCATAGCAAACATTGGAATTTGCTGAGGGATTAGGATTTATTATTTGCAACACGCTGTCTTTTCCGGGATCATAAATAATAATTCCATTGTCAGTGGAGAGCCATTGTAATGACCCATTGGGAAATAAATGTCGGACGTAAAAAGTGTGTTTCCTGACTGACTCCAGCACCCGAAATTGGGATTGTTTCGGATCATATCTGATTAACCCGCCACCCACCGTACAAATCCAGAGAATATTTTTCTCGTCTTCATAAACATTTCTTCCGATGTAAGTATTTTCCTGCATGGGATTGGTTGGGCAGGGTTTCCATTGCTTTTCTTTTAGGTCATAGAAGATGGGTCCGTTTTCGCCCGTAATAAATAGACTATCCTTATTTTGTAATTTAATAATGCTGTATAGTTTTCTTGCCTGTAATAAGTCCTGTTCTGTATCAAATTGAAGTTGGTTTAACTTTCTGTTGAATTTTATCAATCCCCCCCAACTGGCTATCCAAAGATTTCCTTCATCATCTTCATCTATATCGTATACAGTATTGATAGCTGCTCCGGGTTTTTGAAAGCCCGGGAATGAGATGAACCTGTTTGCAATAATGTCCCATTTCAGCATCCCGCTACCCTGAGAGCCCACGTAGTACTCTCCTTCACGGCTTTTATAAATGTCAAAAATCATATTATCAGGCAGGGAGAATTCATTGGTAGGTTCATTACTAATGATCTGAAACTGGAACTTAAGCGGATCGTATTTTGCTATTCCGCTTCCACTAAGCCCACACCAGATAATTCCCTGCCGATCGGCATACATCGATAAAACAAAATTTTTTCCTGGTGTTCGTTTATCGTATTTGTTATGTGATGACCTGGTGGTTTTGCGGGTAACAGGATCGTAATGCAAAATTCCGCTGCCCCGTGTACCGATCCAAAGTTTTTTGTTTGCATCTGTAATGAAAGAACCGACACCAACAGGTTCCATGCTAAAAGCCAATGGCACCGCATCTTTACTCAATGGATCATTCACTGAAAAACAGCCTGCAGTTATAGTGCCGATCCATAGAGTAGAATCAGTAGCATACAATTCACGTATCTCCGGAAATTTATGTGATTCCATAACCGGGATAGTTTTGTATCCGCTGGTTTGTGGTTCAAACCAGAATAATTTATTCAATAAACTCACAATGATCTTTCCATTCAGCATGGTAATGCTTGTTACGCGTGCCCGGTTGCTGGCGTCATTGAAATAGGAAGTGATTTTTTTTGTTTTTGTATTTATGTGTAGCAATCCATTATTGAAGCTCACTATCCAGAATTCATCTTCGTTGAATGATGATATTTTCTTTGGGGCAACACCCAACAATACTGAAGCATAGGGATATTTTTCGGTTATAAGAAGTAGTGAGTCGCCCGCTGTATCATACAAACATGTTCCACGAATGGTACCGATCCACAACTGCTTGTTTGTTTGATCAAAATGAAGTGCTGAAATATAGTTTGAAGGGAGCTTATTGCCTTCGGTATTCTGGGGATGATATACTTTGAATTCTTTACCATCATACCTGTTCAGACCATCCTGCGTACCAAACCACATAAAGCCAAGATCGTCCTGCGCAATGGTATAACATGAGTTCTGGGAGAGGCCCTGTTCGGAAGAATAGTTTTCAAAAAGAAATTCCTGTCCCTTAATGGATAATGAAATTACCATCAGTATCATGGAAAGGAGAAGGCGCATGAATTAAATCTACTCAATTTTGAGCTTCACGGGAGCAGATTTTCGGCAGTAACCGAATACTCAATCAAAGCCGCCGTTAGTGTAGCGAAACCGATAAAAGTTCATTGCTTACCGTTTACACGTTGGATGCTGCCATTCGTGAACTCGCATATTATTATACTAATAGAATCTATAAATTCACGTCCTGATCAAATGCCACTATACAGCCAGCCTGTCTTAACCCTTAAACCTTCCTTTCTGCCGGAGAAGCGGTTCCAAATGGCGCCTGCTTCTCCGGTTTTTGCTTTTTATACGGGTAATTTCCCATTCTCCAGGCACTTATGATTTCGTAACTTTAGAAAAGCTCAAATAACCAATATGCTCCAGGAAATTTATCCTGCTATCGGTGCCGGAATGACGGTAAAGATGCTGGAAGCGGAGCCCGATCGCATTAGCAGCCTGCCCCGAATTGATGCCCATATATCCTTTCAACCCTTTGTAAACTTTATTCAGAACAAGCAGGTTAAAGCATCAGGTATCCGAGCAGAATATTACCAGCGGTTGATCGAAAGATTTAAAGCGGTGCCGGCACTGCTAAAGCCTATCGATGACCCTGACCTGATCAGCTCCAATGCCGACCTGATGGAATTGCTCGCAGCAGGCATATTTCCCGTAATTGGTGAGGAGGAACAGTATATATTTGGCTTCTCAGCGCCCTTTCAATTCAGCAGTTTCTGTTATTCAGAGAACTTCAGCAACTTATTCGCGGATGAGAGAAAGCAACTTCTGCAGATGCCAATGAATGTTCCGGCAGCAGCCCTTAAATCAGCTTTCTGTACCTCCATTTATGAACATATACTGGAGAAATTTTACCAGATTGAACTGGCCGACAAACCAGCCCTTATCTATCCTCTCACTGATAAGGAGACCGGACTCAAGCGATTTTACAGGTTGCGTTATGACCGCAGGTTCATTGAGGTACATCTAAAAGGAGAATTGCCCCCTATCAGGAATTGTTCAGTTTGCCTGAACACTTTTCGCATCCTTGATCTTGAAAAGCAACTGGAGACAATGCCACTCGACCTGTTTCGCATTGAGGGCTTTGGCGTATGGATGGCAGATGATGTTACAGTTAGGCAGTCAGTTGAAACCATTCGGCGCATCCTGCTACGCCATGGGGATTGTGATACCGGTATCATGCATGATCTTAAGCAAGCTGTTCATGCATTGGTAGGGTTCCAGGACCTTGAAGTTGGTATCATGCCATTCATGAAGATCAATGACCAGTTTATTCTTGATGAAACATGTGCAGGGCATAGCCTTATAGGCCGGCACTGGAAGAATTCGGATCCGGAAAGCTTAAATGCATTTCATTCTTTTATCGGATTTATCAGCGAGGATCATGAACCAACATCGGTTTCTGTAATTGATGAAGGAATTATTGAAGCCATTCCAATATTTAAACGCTTATACAATGAAGGGATAAGAAGTTATATTCTTTATCCTATTCAGAATAATGATGGCTTACTTGGATTACTTGAAATTGGTTCAACCATCCCCCATCTCCTTACTCATGAGGCCCTGATGCGGTTGGAACCAGCAATGCCGCTGCTATCACTTGCACTACTTAAGAATCGTGAAAGTTTCAATACCAGAATTGAGAAACTTATAAAAGATAAATTCACGGCCCTTCAGCCTTCTGTGGAGTGGAAGTTTGCCAATGTTGCCTGGAAGTTCATGAACCAGGAAGCCGGCGACGATTGTAATGTGGTTTTTGAGGATGTATATCCATTATATGGTGCGATAGATATCCGCGATTCATCAGTACAAAGAAATCAAGCCATTCAGAAGGATCTGAAAAGGCAATTAAGCCTTGTGGACCAAACGCTTGAATTATTGCAGAGCAGACTAAGTATGACCCTTCTTGAAGGGTTACAATTCAAGAACCAGCAGATCAGGAGTTCCATTGAAGAAAGTATGCTTACAGAGGACGAAGTAGTCATCAATGATTTCCTGAATAATGAGCTTGAACCGGTGCTGCGGCATTTGAATATGGGAGATGCCCAGATCAGGGAAGTTACAAACAGATACTATGAGGCCGTAGGCAATTACAACGGATATCTTTATCATCATCGGCGAGAATATGAGCAATCCATTACTGTGATCAATGATACAGTTATGGATCTTCTTACAATTGGTGAAGCAGAAATTCAACAAACCTATCCTCACTATTTCGAGAAATACAGGACGGATGGGGTGGAGTATAATATTTATATAGGCCAGTCGATAGCGCCCGCCGCACCTTTTGATATGTTATACCTGAAAAATATAAGACTATGGCAATTGCGTTCAATGGCAGAGATCACAAGAGCAACAGCGAAATTGCTCCCATCGCTCAAAGTGCCCCTTGAAACCACGCAGCTGATCCTGGTACATAACCAATCTATTGCCATCAGCTTCCGGCGCGACGAGCGGCGTTTTGATGTGGAAGGTTCCTATAACATTCGTTATGAAGTGATGAAGAAAAGACTCGATAAAGTAAGGATCAGGGAAACTGCCGAAAGACTTACACAACCTGGTAAGATCGCGATTGTTTATAGTAATCCAAAAGATGCCCAGGAATATATAGAATACATCAGTTTCTTACAGAATAAGGGTGTTATAAGGTCAGGTATAGAAAACCTTGAGTTGGAGGAATTGCAGGGTGTGCGCGGACTAAAAGCATTAAGGGTAGAAGTGGGGTAGAGGACTGTATTCTTTTGGATCGGATGTATTAGTTTCGGGTAATGCGATTATTGCTTACCATTTCAAGAAGGATAATATTCCTATTAGGTGTACCGCTTTTGTTTATAGGCTGTGCGCCGAGGCCCCAGGCTACAACCGTAACAAATCCAATCAGCCCACTGGCCGTACACCCTGTTTCTCCAAAGGATATTTATACCACACTTTCATTTCTGGCACATGATAGCCTGAATGGAAGGATGGCCGGTACCCGGGAGAACCTGATCGCCACTGAATACATCGCCGGGCAATTTCAGCAGATGGGGTTGCAGCCTTTCAGGAGTACCAGTTTCACAAATACCTTTTATGTTGACCGAAATGATTCAAACATAACTCACAGTAATGTGATAGCCTGGCTGCCAGGAAGGTCGAAGCCTGGTGAGATTATTATGATTTCAGCTCATTTCGATCATGTTCAGGCAGGTCGACCTTCAAAGAGTGATAAGATCTATAACGGCGCCAATGACAATGCATCGGGCACAGCTGCCATGCTGGCCATGGCCAACTATTATGCACTAACGCGAACCAATGAGCGAAGTTTGCTTTTCTGCGCCTTTAATGCAGAAGAAAGTGGATTGCTGGGTTCATTTGATTTTGCCTCCACCATTCATCCGGATAGTATTGTTGCGGGAATTAACCTTGAGATGCTTGGTGTACCCCAGTTTGGAAAAAATAATATCGTGGTTACAGGTATGAAAAGATCAGGATTGCCTGACATCATGCAGGAAAATTTAAAAGGCAGTGAGTTCAGGTTGCGTAAGGAGAGGGGGGAGGACCTGTTTGAAAGGTCAGATAATTATGCATTTGCTGTAAAAGGTATTCCCGCCCACTCCTTTATGGCAAGCGATGATACGGAGAAATGTTATCATAGTCCCTGTGATGAACTGAAGCGGATGGATACTGAAAATATGGCCAGGCTGGTAGAAGCACTTATCACTGGGATCTCCACAATTGTTTCGGGTAGAGATACACCTTCCAGAATTATTCCCTGATGACCCCTACCGCATGAATTGCAGCACTCATTTCACGGATTAGGGAGGGATCTTTTTCAATGGCGTTTCCCACAACAATAATATCTGCACCTGCCCTGCAGTTTCGGTAAGCTTTTTCAGGGTCAGTAATTCCACCGCCTACTACCAGGGGAACTGATATCTGGGAGGCCACTATTGAAATCATCTCTTCTGATATAGCTTTCCTGGCGCCACTTCCGGCATCCATGTAAATAAGTTTCATTCCAAGCATTTCACCCGCCAGCGCTGTACATAATGCAATTTCATTTTTATCCGCTGGAATAGGAGCTGCATTGCTTATATAAGAAACCGTAGTAGGGGCACCGCCATCAATCACCATGTACCCGGTGCTCATGATCTCCAGGCCGCTCTGTTTCACAAAAGGCGCACTGATCACATGCTGGCCAATTAGTAATTCTGGATTTCTACCGGAAATAAGTGAGAGATAGAGTAAAGCATCCGCATGCCTTGATATCTGGGATGGGCTGCCCGGAAAAAGTATTACCGGGATGTCGGATTGCTCTTTTATTGCAAGAATACATTCATCAAGATGGTTTGAAATAACCAGGCTTCCGCCAACCAGAAAATAGTCCACATCTGCGTCGTTTGCCAGCTGGGTAAGTTGTTCCAATTGACCAGGCCTGACCTTGTCGGGGTCTACTAGTACCGCAAATGATTTCTGTCGGGCTGATTTCTGTTTCTGGATGTGTTGATAGATACCTTGCTGCATTCAATAGGTAATGGCTGGTCACAAAAATGCAAAAAATAGCTGGTAATGCCAATCCGGATTAGAATCGGCAATAGATAGCTAATTGCGTAACATGGTTATTAGTGAAAGCATCATTACGGCCCTTGATGTACTGATTAAGATAACCAGCTTCAATGTCAAATTCCTTGCTCACCCTGTATCCAAGGGCAAGGTAAGCACGGTTCTGGTCGAAGCTCCGTCCATTCACATGTGAGTTATTTCCTATATTGAACATAACCTCATTCTGTAAGGCGGTGAAAACACCTTTGACGAAAGGTTTCTGGCCATTTATTGGGATCACAGTACGCAGGAAATAACGGAAGCGGTTGGCATATACATTTCCATCATTCACCAGTTTATCACCATCTGTATAAGTTTTACTTATAAAACGCTGTTCAAGCCGGAAACGATGAGCCAGGCTGGTTTTCGCCAGCGGATGTGTATAAATCAATTGCTCCCAGATGCGATGTTCCGGAGAGTAGCCTGTTACCACCTGATCAGCATCACCTGTGAATAAACGGCGGTTGCTGATATACGCATAGCCTGCAGTAGCCAAAAGACGATCGGTGGCCTTATAATTAATACCAGGCCTGATCAACAGCGTTTGCATGTGCCTGAAATTATCGTCCGAACGCCATTGGGCATCAAAATGAATACTTGTTTTTTTACCAATGGTGAAACTGTTAAAAGAACCTACCCATGCGGTGTTGATTTTTTGGGAAAAAGCTGAGTTTGCGAACGAAAAAAAGAGTGCAAAAAATAATAGCCAATACTTCATGTAATTTGATGTTGAAGCGTCAAATCTAGTCCCATTAACTGTTTTAGGATGTTAAAATCGCTTTAACATCAGAACCAGCGCACTTTAGCTGTTGTTGTAAAAAGGGCACGCAACCATCTATCCTAAAATGTTAAAGAAAAGAAGGCTATCTACCAAAAAAAAGAATTTCAGCATGTGGATTTTTCATCAAACTCAACCCCATCGGGAGCCTTGTGATTTTCCCCATCCTTTATCCACACCTGTGCATATTTCCGGGTATGATTTTTTAAGTGAGCCGCCTATTTTCGTTTTCACACTTGGATACGGATTTCATAATTTCTTAACCAGCACTCAAATCAAAATATTGTATGGCCAGTAAAAAATCAGCTAGCAAAGGGCTGCAGTTCCCCCGTCGCTTCACCAGAGATGATATTTCTGTATTCGACCAGTTCGAATATGATTACCGCACATCTATCATCCGCAACCCCAGTGGAGAGGTTGTATTCGAAATGAATAATGTAGAAGTGCCAAAGGGATGGAGCCAGATCGCTACTGATATTCTCGCCCAGAAGTATTTCCGTAAGGCGGGCATACCTCAGCCTGATGGCAGTTTGGGAAGAGAAACATCCTCCCGCCAGGTGGCTCACCGCATGGCGCATTGCTGGCGTGTGTGGGGCGAGCGTTATGGTTATTTTGCAACGGAGCAGGATGCACAGGTGTTCTATGAGGAGCTGGTTTACTCCATCCTTAACCAGGCCTGTGTTCCCAATAGTCCCCAGTGGTTTAATACCGGTTTGTATGAGTGTTATGGTATCAAGGGTAAGCCCCAGGGTCATTATTATGTTGACCAGGCTGATGGAGAGCTTAAGAAATCCACTTCTGCCTATGAGCGTCCACAACCGCATGCCTGCTTTATACTAAGTGTGGAAGATGACCTGGTAAATGATGGCGGTATCATGGACCTCTGGGTTCGTGAGGCTCGTATTTTCAAATATGGTTCTGGTGTTGGTACAAACTTCTCCCAGATCCGAGGTGAAGGGGAGAAACTGAGTGGTGGTGGAACTTCCTCCGGACTTATGAGTTTTCTAAAGATCGGGGACCGTGCGGCCGGAGCTATAAAGAGTGGTGGAACAACGCGCAGGGCTGCTAAAATGGTTTGTCTTGACCTCGACCATCCGGAGATCATCCAGTTTGTAGACTGGAAAGTGGAGGAGGAGAAGAAAGTGGGTGCGCTTATTGCTGCAGGTTATGCCAGCGATTATGAAGGTGAAGCTTACCGTACAGTAAGTGGACAGAACTCCAACAACTCTGTTCGTATTCCAAACAGCTTTTTTGATAAACTGGAGAACAATGAAGATTGGGAATTGAAAGCGCGTAGTGATGGCCGTGTGATGAAGAAGATTCCTGCCCGCGAACTATGGAATAAGATTTCTTATGCCGCCTGGCGTTGTGCTGATCCGGGTGCACAATACGATACAACCATCAATGAATGGCATACCTGTCCGGAAGGAGGTCGAATCAATGCCTCTAACCCTTGTTCGGAATACATGTTCCTTGATAACACGGCATGTAACCTGGCGTCGGCCAACCTCATGAAATTCTTCGATACCGATACCAATATTTTTGATGTTGAAGGATATGCCTTCAGCTGCAGGCTCTGGACAGTAGTACTTGAGATATCAGTATTGATGGCGCAATTCCCATCAAAAGATGTTGCCCAGCTCTCCTTCGATTACCGTACACTTGGATTGGGTTATGCTAACCTGGGTACTATGTTAATGGTGAGTGGAATTCCTTATGATAGTGAAGAAGCACGCGGCATTGCAGGAGCTATCTCAGCCATTATGACCGGCATTGCGTATAAGACTTCAGCAGAGCTTGCTCAGATACTCGGACCATTCGCCAAATATGAAGAGAATAAGGAGCATATGCTTCGTGTAATGCGTAACCATCGTGCTGCCGCATATGATGCATCAGAAGCCTATGAAGGGCTGAGCATCAAGCCACTTGGTATACAGGCTAAATATTGTCCGGATTACCTGCTAAAAGCCGCTACAGCGGCATGGGACGATGCCGTTCAGATGGGTGAGAAATATGGTTATAGAAATGCACAAACTACTGTGATTGCACCAACCGGAACAATCGGACTGGTGATGGATTGCGATACAACAGGGGTTGAGCCTGATTTCGCGCTGGTGAAGTTTAAGAAATTGAGTGGTGGAGGATATTTCAAGATCATCAACCAGTCTGTTCCTGTTGCCCTGCGGAATTTGAAGTATTCTGAAAAGGAGATCGATGCCATTATTAAATATGCAGTGGGTTCAGCAAGTTTCGCCGGTGCTCCTTTCATTAATCACCAGACACTTAGTGAAAAAGGTTTTATTGCAGAGGAGATCAAGAAACTTGATGATTCAGTGAAGAGTGCATTTGAGATCGGTTTCATATTCAATAAGTTCAACCTCGGAGAAGCATGCCTAGAAAGGCTTGGATTTTCCGCCGACCAGTATAATGACTGGAACTTCAACCTGCTGGAGGCCCTTGGCTTTACAGAGGAGCAGATCGATGCAGCCAATGACTACGTTTGTGGAACTATGACCGTAGAGGGCGCACCGCTGCTGAAGCCTGAACACCTGCCCGTTTTTGACTGTGCCAACAGGTGTGGTAAAAAAGGAGAGCGCTATATTCATGCGCATGGACATATCCGGATGATGGGTGCTGTACAACCCTTTATCAGTGGAGCCATCTCCAAAACCATCAACCTCCCTAATGAAGCCTCTGTAGAAGAGATTGCTGATTGCTATATGCTAAGCTGGAAACTGGGATTGAAGGCTAATGCTCTTTACCGCGACGGATCCAAGCTGAGCCAGCCTCTGAGCAATAAAAGCGATAAAAAGAAAAAGTCTGAAGATGGTAAAGAAGAAGAAGCTGCAGCAGCAGAAATACCTGTGATGGCAGAAACTTCCAATATCATCGATATGAGCAAGCTTACCGTAACTGAGTTGCTGGAGGAAGTGCAGAAGCGTGTTCAATCTTCGCCTGATACCAAACTAAAACGCGAACTCGCCCATATAGTAGAAAGAAGAACATTGCCAGCCAAACGCCGTGGTTATACCCAGAAGGCAAAGATCAATGGCCAGGCTTTATTTGTGCGGACTGGAGAATATGGTGATGGAACACTTGGAGAAATCTTTATTGATATGGCCAAGGAAGGTGCAACAATGCGTAGCATGCTGAACTGTTTTGCCATTGCGGTATCAATAGGATTACAATATGGTGTTCCGCTGGAGGAATTTGTAGAGAAGTTTGTGTTCACCAGGTTTGAGCCTGCCGGAATGGTGGATCATCCGAATATCAAGAGCGCAACATCTATCGTGGACTTCATTTTCCGCTCCCTGGCATATGAATACCTCGACCGTACTGACCTGGTACATGTTCTGGATAAACCTGAGGTGATGAATACCGGCACCAATAGCTGGGATGAGCCTGCTGTTGCGCAGGAGCTTGAAAAAAAAACACCTGAACTGAGTGATGTAAGGATAGTGGCATCTGCACAGCCCCGTCCCGCAGCGGAGTCGCAAAAGCCAACGGAACCGGTAAAAGCTGTTAAGGCGCTAAAGGTGGAAGGAAGTAATGCTTTTGACGCTATGAGCAAGGCAAACAAATCAATGCAAAGTGATGCACCAGCCTGTAATGTTTGCGGTCACCTTACCATCAGGAGCGGTACCTGCTACAAATGCCTCAATTGTGGTAACAGCCTGGGATGCAGTTAAGAAATAAACATGGACGGTTTTTTAAATAAAACCACGGCCCCGGTCATCTGGCTGGGGCCTTTTCTTGTTCAGATATTATACGTTTTTAGGAATTCTGGCGTTATACTTGTTACAAACCCGTTTGAAATCCGTACCGTCACCTAAATTCAAGTCTATGCAAAAACTATTGGCTATTATTCTGCTGGCTATGTTGTTTGCATCCTGCAGAGCTGTATCGCCATCTGAGGCAGCCAGCTCAAAATTCAGGTATTGCAGACCCATTCGCTAGCCTGATTGGTTAAATGAATTGACAATTCCTCCCGATTCCGAAAGGATCGGGATGTTTTGTTTTAAGGCATTTACTACTTTGCAGACTAAATCGCCCCAATGAATCGCTGTTTTGCCCTATTTGCTCTAATACTGGTCAGCTCACTCGTTTTCTCCCAGGATAAGAAAGGAATTCTGGCTGGTCCAATGCTCGGTCAGGTGGAAATTCGTACTGCACGCATCTGGCTGGAAGCTGGTGAAGATGTAAAGAGCGTAGCAATTCGATACTGGAAACAGGGTGATAAAGCAGACGCACGTACAAAATCAGTAAATGGCGATATCAATAGGGATTTCAAGCCCTTGCAGGTAGAGATCGGCGGGCTGGAGCCCGATACAAAATATGATTACAGTATCCTTTATAATGGAGCTGAATCAGGAAGAGGGGGCAGCTTCAAAACAAAGGAATTATGGCAGTGGAGAAAACCAGCCCCCGATGTTCATTTCCTGGCGGGTTCATGCACCTATTTCAATGAGCCAAAATATGACCGACCGGGTAAACCATATGGACAGGATTCCAGCATATTCAAAACGATGGCAGAAGAACAGGCTGATTTCATGCTTTGGCTGGGCGATAACTGGTATACCCGTGAAGTTGATTATTCAAGTGAATGGGGACTTTGGTACCGGGCAAGTCGAGATCGCAGCCATGAAATCCTACAACCATTCCTTAAGGCTATGCCACATTATGCGATCTGGGATGATCATGATTTTGGTCCCAACGATATGGGCGCAAGCTTTATCTACAATAATCTAAGTCGGGAGATCTTCAAAAACTACTGGGCCAATCCCACGTATGGAAACGGAGAGAAAGGAATCTATACCATGGTATCCTACAGCGATGTGGACCTGTTTTTACTTGATGATCGCAGTTGGAGAAGTGAAGACAGAACACCTTCTACCGTAAACGGCCAACCGAATAGAGAAAAAACCATGCTAGGCAGAGAACAGCTTAACTGGCTCAAGCAGGCTTTGCGATTTAGTCGGGCCAGTTTTAAGATCATTGTGGTGGGAAGCCAGGTGCTGAATCCGGCCTCGCCATACGATAAGTTACTTGACTACCCCGCCGATTATAATGAGCTGATGGAATTCCTTGATGAAGAGAAGGTAAATGGAGTTTTATTCATGACAGGCGACCGCCATCATTCAGAGATCATCAGAGTGAACCGCCAGGGTAATTATCCTCTTTATGATATTACAGTTTCCCCCCTCACATCCGGAACCCATGTATTCGGAAAAGAGGAACGCGACAATCCTTTCCGTATATTCGGACTAGACCAGAAACAGAACTACGGCAGGATCTCGGTTACGGGTAATCGTGGAGAGCGGAAACTAGCAATCTCCTTCCGTGGTCTTAAAGGAGAAGAGCTTGGCAAATGGTCGGTTACCGAAAAGGAATTAAGGCAATCCAATCAATAACACATGACGGTATCTTTTTCTTATGATAAAAAGCAGGTGATTCAGGCGCTTCGCTACCATTTTATGACACGCCCTGAAATCCGGATCCTTGTGATCCTCATAAACGTTTTCACCATTGCTGCGGCCGTGCTGCTTTACCTTAAAAAGATCCATCCCTTTTCTTTCCTGATTTTTTCAACGCTATGGTTGACCTTAATGCTGGTGGTTTGGATAATACTCCCAAACAGTATCTATAAGCGTTCCCATACTTTCAGGGATTCATTCTTCCTCTCATTTAATGAAGAGGAAGTTGTTTTACAAACAGAAAGGGGGAACCAAAGCTGGCCCTGGCAGAGGTTTAGCAAGTTTGTTGAAACACCCTATTTTTTTCATCTTTATTTCGATAACCGATCTTTTTTCCTGGTGCCCAAAGATGCATTTGATAATATTCCTGACCAGCAGGCAACCAGGGAACTGATCAGGAATAAGATCGGCAAGTCGGCCTGATGCCAATCTGTATCACAATTTCTTGGTAAGATGAGTTCAAAAAGGATGATATGGGGGTACAAGGAATTGTTTTGACAGGAGAATACCTTAAATTGCCAAATTAAGATTTCTGATCACTTTATGGCTAAAGTAAGCTTCAACAACAAGAACAACTCGTTTTTTAATTCCCTGAAAGTAAACGTTGACAATTATTTTAAAGAGAATAACATTCCGAAAACCGGCAACGCAAGTTTATATATTAAGACGCTTGTGCTGATACCTTCGGCCGTACTGATATACCTTGCATTGGTTTTGTTTCCAACCCTTCCAGTATTTGTATTGATTACCTTGTGCATATTGTTGGGTACTGTTCTCGCAAGTATAGGATTCAATGTTATGCATGACGCCTGTCATGGTTGTTATTCTTCCAAAAAATGGGTGAATGACCTGCTTGGTTTGTCGTTGAACGGGCTTGGTGGAAATGCCTTTATCTGGAAATTCAAACACAATATCCTGCACCACACCTATACCAATGTGGATGGCATGGATGATGATATCGCAAAGAGCCCCCTTATGCGTCAATGCCGCACGCAAAAATGGGTACCGGCACACCGCTTTCAACATATTTATGTACTGGGCGTTTACGCCATTTCATCCTTTGCCTGGGTGTTTATGATGGACTTCAACAAATATCTTAAACAGCGGGTGATTAATACCCCATTGCAGAAGATGAGTGTTGCTGATCATATTGTTTTCTGGGTGAGCAAATTACTCTATGCGATTTTTTATATTGCCATCCCCGTTTCGGTTTACGGGTGGGGTGCCTGGGCAATAGGATTTGCCACCATGCATGTTTTCCTGGGACTTACACTTGCCCTCGTATTTCAATTAGCACATGTTGTTGAACATGCTGAATTTGAAATGGTATCGGGTGAACACACACAAATTGAAAATGCCTGGGCCGAACACCAGGTACGCTCAACTGCAAATTTTGCTCCCCGTAACCGTTTTATCAATTGGTATGTGGGGGGATTGAATTACCAGGTAGAGCATCATCTGTTTCCCCGCATCAGTCATGTTCATTATCAAGCTATAAGCCCGATAGTTGAGAAGACATGCAAGGAACATGGCCTTCCCTATAATAGTTATCCAACTATGACGGAATCCCTTATGAGCCATTTCAGGATGATGAAGGCCCTTGGAGAGAAACCCTGATTAGCGGGGTTTGTATTTTGCGCCATCCAGAATTTCACGCGAAGTTTTTTTCATCAACTCAGCAGGGCTGATGGCAGGATTCTTTTCGACATAATTTTCGACTATCTTTTTACCGATCCATTGTCCCACATTGCCCGGAGCGGCAGGAGGGAAACCCTGAATTCCCGGAGCATCTCCAATATACATCTGGATAATGCCCGGCTCCATTGAGTAAAGATGGTCGTTTTGTAGAATAAGGTTCCATACCACACCCTCATTGTCCTTAACCCATTCAACCTGTTTAGCAGTAAATCCTGTTTTGATACTGTCTGCAGTTTCTGGAAGGAGTTTGTCCTGCAACCACCAGTATTTACCTTTCTCAACCATTTGCTCAACCAATGGTAGTCCCTGGCTTTTGTCGGGGTACAAATCTTCTATAACCGCTTTAATAGTATTGGTAGCGATATATTGTTTTTCAAATCGACGCGATATATAAGCAGGAAATATTTCCTGACCCATAGTTGACGTGTAGAAGGGAAAATCTTTGCCGGCATACAGCTGTAGTCCGATAGCGATGGCATTCTGTGTTATTGCCACACCGGGTGCATCAAAAGGTCCCAGATAGCTGATAAATTTCGGAATCTCATAATCAGGGAAATAATATTTTACATACCTGAAAGCGTTGTTTAGTTCCTCTTCCGTTTCATCCATGTTTGTGAATTCACTTTGAATAGATTCATAAACACCGTGGTAGGATGTAAAGAAAAGTCTGTTTGCTACCGGCCATAAAGCATTTGAATCGACCATGGGACCTGCTCCCAGGATATTTTGCGTGAAATCATTAATGAACAGGGGGTATTTGGATGCAAGCCCCTTCATGCCTGCCTCCAGGGAATTAGAATCAAGGTCAAAATAATCTTTATCGAATCTTTCTATTTTAGTGTTGACTTTGATGCCTGATACATCCGGGTTCCTGGAACCCGCGCCACCACAGGAATACAGGAATAATGTGAATATGAAAATTATGCTGCTGTATTTCATGCGCAAGAAACGTTTGATAAGTAGTTTTGTTGTGTAAATTTAATAGATGAGAATCGCACTGGCACAACAGAATTATCATATCGGAAATTTCTCCGCTAATACACAGAAGATCATTAATGCAATCAAAAAGGCTGAGCAGGAGGGAGCTGACCTTGTTGTATTTTCAGAACTCAGTATCTGTGGATATCCTCCCCGCGACTTCCTTGAATTCGAAGACTTTATCAATAAATGTCATTCTGCCATAGAAGATATAAAGCCCCACACAAAAAATATTGGAGTGATCATTGGTTCACCAGCCATCAATCCGGTTAGGGAGGGAAAGGATCTCTTTAATGCGGCATGGCTTATTCATGAGGCCGAGGTTAAAGGCGTGGCACATAAAACCTGCCTTCCAACCTATGATGTATTTGATGAGTACCGCTATTTTGAACCTGGTTATGAATGGAATGTTATCCCATTTAAAGGCAGGCGAATAGCCTTGACCATTTGTGAAGATATATGGGCACTGAGTGAAAATCCATTATACCGGATTTCTCCGATGGACCAATTAATGCCTCAGCATCCTGACCTGATGATCAATATATCAGCATCCCCATTTGATTATGATCATGATGAAGACAGAAAGGAAGTAGTGAGGGCAAATGTTCTCAAATACAAAATGCCGATGGTTTATTGTAATTGTGTGGGATCGCAAACAGAGATAGTGTTTGACGGCGGCAGCCTTGTTTACGATTCATCCGGAGAACTGATCAGGGAGATGAAATATTTTGAAGAAGATTTTGCTGTGATTGACATATCGAAGTCAGCACCCCGGGCCGAAGGCACCGAAAAATCAATGAGAAAGCTGGATAAGGAAATGCGGGTTTCAAAGGTTAATGATTTTACAAGGATCATTGATTATCTCTGTGATGAAAATAATATAAGGCAGATCCATACAGCGCTGGTGCTGGGCATCCGCGATTACTTCAGTAAAATGGGTTTCAGCAAAGCCATACTTGGAAGCAGTGGGGGCATTGACAGTGCCGTAACACTTGCGCTTGCCTGTGAGGCCCTTGGTGCAGAAAACGTAAGAGCAATTCTGATGCCTTCTCAATTCTCTACAGGTCATTCAGTAGACGATGCTGTAAAACTAAGTAAGAACCTCAATAATCCATATGATATCATCCCCATAGCTCCTGTATTCGATGCATTTATTGAATCGCTTAAACCAGTTTTTAACGACCTGCCTTTCAGTGTAGCAGAAGAAAATATTCAAAGCAGAACAAGGGGTAACCTCGTGATGGCAATCTCAAACAAGTTTGGTTATATATTGCTTAATACTTCCAACAAGAGCGAACTGGCAACAGGTTATGGAACGCTTTATGGAGATATGGCAGGTGGACTTAGCGTGTTGGGAGATGTGTATAAAATGCAGGTATTTGCTCTTGCAAAATACATCAATCGTGAGCGGGAGGTCATCCCAAATAATATTCTTGTAAAGCCACCTTCAGCAGAGTTGAGACCCGGACAGGTGGATAGCGATAGCCTTCCCCCGTATGAAATATTAGATAAAGTATTGTATCAGTATATTGAAAGGAGAAATGGTCCGCAGGAGCTTATTGCAATGGGTATTGATGAATCCCTCGTGAACCGGGTTTTGAAGATGGTCAATACCAATGAGTATAAGCGCAACCAGTTTTGTCCCATTATTCGGGTGAGTTCAAAAGCATTTGGAGTAGGAAGACGAATGCCCATAGTAGGCAAGTATTTAAGTTAGTCGGCAAAAAATTTAGCCCCCGCATAGAAATGCAGGGGCTTGTTTATGAAATCAGCAGATAAAAAAAGATATAGCGTTGCTATTATATTAATGCGTTAAAGTAACGTATAGTCTCACAGCAAATCCTGAATCAGGATCTGTAGTATCCAGGAATATTTCCATCTTTGTACTACTCAGACTCTTGATATTGGTGTCTCCTGATAACACTGAACCCGGGTAAGTGATGCTAAGTATTTTTTCATTGTCTTTGAATGACCAGCTAAAGGCTGATGTTTGCGGGTCGTCAGGGTCGCATTTGGCAGCACCTTCATTTGCTTCGCCATGACCATCTGTATGAAAGCTGTAAGTATTGTCTTTTTCGCAGGCTTCCAGTGTATAGGGCAGGTCAATAGTGCCATTCTTATCTAAATCAATCCCTACACTGGCGATTTTCCAGGCGCTTACCGTTAGTAGTTCGGTCCTTGATTTGGAGGGACCATCGTCGTTCTTGCTGCAGGAGAGCAGGGCAAAGGACATAAGGCAAGCCAATAAAAGCAACGGGTTCCGTATGCTTTTGATCATAAGGGTGGATTTTGATACTAATAACATAAATTCAGAGGTTTTATTGTGATTAAAGATAAATATTACCACTGGCATCTGTTTTGCACATCTTGGCAGAGGAATTGCTTATTTAGAGTTCGTATTTTGCATAAATAAATTTCAGCTATGTTGCCTACTTCGGAAGACATCCGTCAATTAAATGAGAAAATCCAATACCAGGCAGTATTTATTGATCGCCTTCGAGATGAAGTGGGCAGGGTCATTGTTGGTCAGCAGCACATGTTAGACCGCCTGTTAATTGGCCTCCTTAGCAATGGACACGTTCTGCTGGAAGGTGTACCCGGACTTGCTAAAACCCTAACCATTAAATCACTGGCACAGGCAGTGCATGCGCATTTCAGCAGGATCCAGTTCACCCCTGATCTTCTGCCCGCCGATGTGATCGGTACGATGATCTATCACCAGCAGAGGAATGAATTTGTTGTGAGGAAGGGTCCAATCTTCGCTAATTTCATCCTGGCCGATGAAATCAACCGGGCCCCTGCCAAAGTGCAGAGTGCGCTTCTGGAGGCAATGCAGGAAAGACAGGTAACCATCGGCGATAGTACTTACCCACTTGAGGAGCCCTTCCTGGTGCTTGCTACTCAGAACCCCCTGGAGCAGGAAGGAACATACCCATTACCTGAAGCACAGGTGGATCGATTCATAATGAAAGTAATCGTTGGTTATCCAACCAAGGCTGAGGAGCAAATGATTATCCGCCAGAATGTGCAGGGTTTGAAAACTCCCAAAGTTCAACAGGTAGTTACCGTCAGCGAACTTCTTGAGGCAAGAGAATTGACACGTAAGATATATATGGACGAAAAGATCGAGCAGTATATCCTGGATATCGTTTTTGCAACAAGACAGCCAGATGAGTATGGACTTGCCAAGTTAAAGCCACTGATATCATATGGCGGGTCGCCGCGTGCCAGTATTAATCTCGCACTTGCATCAAAAGCCTATGCATATTTGTCGAAGCGTGCTTTTGTGATTCCTGATGATGTGAAGGCGATCTCGAAAGATGTATTGCGTCACAGAATTGGACTTACCTATGAAGCTGAAGCCGAAAATGTAGATGTAGAACAGATAATAGAAGATATATTGGGAGCTATACAAGTGCCATAGGAGGTAAGAGGTAAGAGGTAAGAGGTAAGAGTTATGTTGACTACTACAGAAATATTAAAGAAGGTAAAGGAGCTTGAGATCAAAAGCAAGCGACTGACGCGTCATCTTTTTACGGGCGAGTACCATAGTGCGTTTAAGGGTAGGGGTATGTCGTTCAAAGAAGTGAGGGAATATCATGCCGGTGATGATGTACGCTTTATTGACTGGAATGTGTCTGCACGATTCAATACTACGTTCAGTAAGCTCTTTGAAGAAGAACGCGAGCTAACCATGATGTTACTGGTGGATATAAGTGCAAGCTCTTTATTTGGAACAGTTCATGCAAGAAAAAAAGACCTGGTAACTGAAATTGGTGCCATACTTGCATTTTCTGCAATCAGTAATAATGACAAGGCAGGCGCTGTTCTATTCAGTGATGGAATAGAGAAATATATCCCTCCAAAAAAAGGTCGGGATCATGGCCTCTTCATTGTGCGTGAATTACTGACACTGGAAGGCAAGAAGAAGGGAACTGATATTGCCTCAGCCCTTCGCTATTTCAATAACACAACCCGGCAGAAGTCGATCCTATTTGTATTGAGTGATTTTTTAGACCCGGGATTTTCAGATGCCTTAAGAGTTGCCGGAAAGAAACATGATGTAATTGGAATCAAAGTATATGATCCCATGGATGTTCAACTTCCGGAAGTTGGGCTATTGGATGTTGAAGATGCGGAGACTGGCAAACTTGTGAGTATAGATAGCAATGATTATTTAGTAAGAAAATCCTACCAGGAAGAATTCTTCCGTCATACCGAATGGTGCAAGCAGGTATTCCTGCGTGCGGGATGTGATCTGCTTCATATATCTACTAAGGAAGATTATGTGAAAGTGTTGCAGAAATTCTTTATAGGAAGAAGTTAGAACAAGATGTTTAAAAAAGCTATTGCAACAATTGGAATCCTGTTAGTAGTGGTTGCCTGTATACCCTTACAGGCACAGGATATTCGCGTGAAGGCATCTGTAAACAAGGATAGGATCCTCATAGGTGAACATATAGTGCTTCAGTTAGAAGCCGAGGTTCCTGCGGGTTCTGATACGAAATGGTTCCGTACCGATTCCATTCCATCGTTTGAATATATTGACCGTGCACCTGTTGATACATCAACCGGTGTTTCTGGTAAACTCTACCGCCAGATGCTTATCATTACTTCCTTCGATTCCGGCAGCCTGGTAATCCCTAGAATGTCACTAACGGTTAACAATAGTCGCTACCTCACCGATTCGATCAGTATCGAAGTTGGGTATACTCCGGTAGAAGCTAACCAACCCTATCATGACATCAAGGATATAATAGATGTACCCGAAGTAGAGCCTATGTACATCAATTATATAATTGCCGTAGCCACCGTACTGGCAATAGCGGCCCTGATCTGGTATTTGCGGCGCCGTAAAACTTCCAAGCAGCGATATACAGTCCCATCTGTTATCATCTCGCCCTTTGAAAAGGCCATGGCAGCGCTTTCAGCAATGAGGGGTTCTGATCCCCTTGATGCCCCCGGTTTAAAAAATTATTATATCCGGATTAATGACATCCTTCGTGATTATTTCCGTGAACGCAACCTTGTAAATTCTCCGGATAGTTCTAATGAAAAGCTTGTTGTGGCCGTTAAACAGCGGATGGATACAGAGACTGTTTATCGTCTTGCGCAATCGCTAAGGCTGGCTGATGCGGTTAAGTTTGCCAAGTATCTTCCTGATGTACAGGAGACGCATAAGGTGTATGATGATATACATTCAACCATAAGGATAGTGGAAGAGTCTTTTTTGCAGGAAGAGGCCTTAAAAAGACAGGAAGCCATTCGTCAGGAACAATTAAAACAAAATAAAAATTAGGATACTTGATAACAAGGTATTTCGATAGTATCAATTTTGCCTGGCCATTTATGTTATGGTTGCTCCTGCTATTGCCCTTACTTGTATTATGGTATTGGAAAAAGCAGGCCGATCGTCGTGCTGCAATGGTGGTATCATCTACCAGTGTATTGGAAAAATCACGTAGCGGATGGAAGAGAAAATTTTACCATCTCCCTTTTATTCTGAGACTACTGACCCTGGCCTGTATTATTCTCGCACTGGCGAGGCCACAAACGAGGTTTGATGAAGAACAGGTAAGCGGTGAAGGAGTGGATATCATTCTTTGTATTGATGTAAGCGGAAGTATGCTGGCCCAGGATTTTTCGCCAAATCGGCTCGAAGCGGCCAAACAGGTTGCTGCGGAGTTTGTTGACTCCCGTAAGACCGACAGGGTGGGAGTGGTTATATTTTCGGGTGAAAGTTTTACTATTTGTCCAATTACCACAGACAAGGCGGTGCTTAAAAGCCAGATTTATGGTATTCAAAGCGGACTACTTGAAGATGGCACAGCCATTGGGTCGGGACTTGCTACAAGTTCTGACAGGTTGCGCACCAGCAAGGCAAAGAGCAAGGTGGTGATCCTGCTTACTGATGGAGAGAACAATGGTGGACAGATACCTCCCGTAACTGCTAAAGAGATCGCAAAAAGACTTGGTATCAGGGTTTATACAATTGGTGTAGGAACCGACGGATATGCACCCATACCTGTTCAGGCCGACGATGGCAGCGTTCAGATGCAAAGGGAGAAAGTAAATATTGATGAAAAGCTGCTTACACAGATCGCTAATGAAACGGGAGGGCGCTATTTCAGGGCGCAGGACAATGAAAGTCTTGAAAATATCTATGAAGAAATTGACCAGCTTGAAAAATCTACTATAGAAGTTAGCGCCATGCGACGCTATACAGAGAAGTTCCTGCCATTGGCACTGGCGGCCATTGTATTCCTGTTTCTGGAGTGGTTGCTCCGTCTTACCATCCTGCGTAAGTTTCCTTAAGTGGTTTGAAGTACATTCGCAGAGAATTTTATCATGAAGGCAAGAGTGTATAAGAGTACGGGATCCTGGTATATCCTCAAAGATGAGGCCGGCAATCAATATAATGGCCGCATCAAGGGCATTCTTAAGATCGATGGCATCACTTCCACCAATCCTATTGCAGTGGGCGACTGGGTAGATGTTGAGCATGAAAATGAAGGGGAGAAGACTGTCACTATTACGGCTATACATGACCGTGTAAATTATATTGCCCGGGTTTCACCCCATCGGAAAGTGCAGCATCATATCATTTCTTCCAATCTCGACCAGGCATTACTATTTGCCACTTTACGCGAACCCAGAACATCCCAGGGTTTTATCGATCGTTTCCTGATCACCGCGGAGGCCTATCATATTCCTGCTATCATCGTATTCAATAAAGCGGATATTTACCGCGATAAGGAAATGGAAAAGTATGCAGAACTCGAGGAAGTGTATACTGCCATTGGCTACAAGACGCTTCTTATAAGTGTGAAAGATGGCATAGGTACAGAAGACCTGCGAGATTTGCTTCATAATAAAACCACCCTTATCAGCGGACATTCAGGTGTAGGTAAATCAACATTTATAAATGCAGTGTTTCCTGATATGGCACTCCGCACCCAGGAGGTGAGTGGCTGGAGTGGTAAAGGTCTTCATACTACCACATTCGCAGAAATGTTTGACATACCGGGAGGAGGTAGCATAATCGATACTCCCGGTATACGCGAACTGGGATTGGTTGGGATTGCCCGCCAGGAACTCTCTCACTATTTCCCTGAAATGCGAAAGCTTATAAATGATTGCCAGTTCAACAATTGCCTGCATATGAATGAGCCTGGCTGTGCTGTGAAAGAAGCAGTTAATAAAGGCGAGATTAGCATTGATCGCTACGTTAGTTATTGTACCATTCTTGATAGCATTGATGATAAGAACTACTAATAAAAAAACCTGTACCATTTAAGGTACAGGTCTCTATTGTATAAAATCTTTATAGTTTATTTCTCTATTTTATTTTCCAATCCTGTATAGTTTTCCACCATCAGTAACTGCATAGAGTGCACCATCCATTCCCTGTGTAACATCCCTGAATCTTTCTCCCACACCTGGCAAAATTCTTTCTTCACCCACAACTTTATTATTTTCAATTACCAGACGGGCTATATGGGTACTGCTGAGGCCACCAATGAAAAGATTATTCTTCCACTCCGGTATAGCATCTCCTGAATAAAAGGTCATACCACTTGGAGACAGAACAGGATCCCAATAGTAAACAGGCTGTTCCATTCCTTCTTTTTGCTGGATCACATCACCGATGGAGCCACCAGAATATTCAATACCATAAGTTATAACTGGCCATCCATAATTTTTTCCTGGTTGGATAAGATTCAGTTCATCACCACCCCTTGGTCCGAATTCAGCTTCCCATAAGTCGCCCGTTATGGGATGGAAAGCCAGGCTCTGTACATTGCGGTGACCATATGAGTAGAACTCTGGCCTTGCATTGGCATTATCAATGAAAGGATTACCAGGTGCTGGCTTACCATCAGGAGTAATACGAATGATTTTACCCAATCCCGATTTGAGGTCCTGTGCCTGTGGCCTTGTTTCTTTATCGCTTCTTTCTCCGGTACTAAAAATGATATTTCCTGTTTTGTCAAAAAGAATCCTTGAACCATAGTGAGCGGCGCCTTTATATGCCGGTGTGGCGCGATAAATCACAGTGGCATTCTCTATCGTTTTTTCATCATCAGACAAGCGGCCCTTAGCCACAGAAGTTAATGATCCTCCTTCTACATCTTCTGAAAAGGTCCAGAATATCGTTCTGTTTGTAGCAAATGATGGGTCAAGAACAAGTCCAAGTAATCCGCCTTGTCCCCTTGAGTTCACAGCGGGAAGACCTGTAATAGCCGGACTAATTTCGCCAGCGGTAGTGGCAATCCGCATGGTGCCACTTTTTTCATTGATCAGCAATCTTCCATCGGGGAGGCTGATTACTGCCCAGGGACTTTTAAGTCCGCTTCCAATGACCTTGCCTTCATAGGCGGTTTTTGTTTTAACACCCGCTATGCGTGTTTGCCCGGCAAAGGCTGGTTTGTAATTGGTATTGGGGGATTTTGTTTCCACTGGTGCCAGAATAGTATCACCTCCTGTGGTAACTGTAGGCGTGGTGTTACTCGTTTGGGAACTACAGGCTGATGCTATCAGGGTTATACCCGTAGCAAGCATAAATGCTATCTTATTCATAATCACTATAATTGTTGACAATTGGTTACAGTTGTAAACTTAACAATTAATCAATATTGCTGTTCAGTAATTATGAATCAATGCAAAAGCAGTGCCCTGATAAAACGTCAAAATAATATCAGGAAATATATTTCCTGGCAGTGTTAACCCAGAGTTTGGACTCCAGGAAACTTGCCACCTCGGCAACCGCCTTGTTTTCTTTGGCTATCGCCTTTTGAGCCTGTTTTGGGTAAAGGCAAATGCCAGTGTAAATATTGTAGTGGAGACTAAGTGGATGACCTTTGTAACTGAAGTCCCAGATCAGGGAATCAAAGTCATCAAGTTTGTTGATGAACCTGATTTTAAGTTCTTCTGCGAGCAGGTTGGCAACTTCGTAAAATCGTTTCAGTCCGCCATCTTCATCGATCACGGCTTCCGTGAAGCCGTCGTGAGTGTGGAGTACGGGGCACATATAGTAGGATTTAGGTAACAGTTTTAAAGGGGCGGTAAGCCTCAGGCTTTAAACTTTTTTGCCTTTGGTACTTTCTCCCCACTCATCAAACGCTCGGCACCAACTGCTTTCCCATTGGCCGGACACCCGGTTTTGGGCTTGAATACACTGCAGGATGCCATACCCAGCACCAAAACAGCTGAAAGAAGGAATAAACCTGAACGGACAGATCTCATATCACTTTTATTTAATAACGTTAGTAGAGTGAAAATAGTATGCCAGAGTTGGTGAGGATTGTTAAACTCCTTCCAATCCTTCAACCTGGTTGCGGAACCATCCTGAATATCGTACATAGTTGTTGGCGATACGGTCAATTTCACCATGTATCAGGTCCTGGGAGATATCCTTAACTTTTTTGGCTGGCACTCCGGCGTAAATGCTACCCGCATCACAAATAGTGCCTTCTAATACCACGGCACCTGCAGCAATAATAGTATTGCTATGAACAACCGCATTATCCATTACAATGGATCCCATTCCCACCAATACATTATCATGGATGGTGCAGCCATGAACAATAGCATTGTGTCCAATGGAAACATTATTGCCGATGATCGCTTTTGTTTTCTGGAATGTTGCATGGATAACTGCACCGTCCTGCACATTAACCTTATTGCCCATGCGAATGCTGTTGACATCCCCACGCACTACTGCATTGAACCAGAAACTACATTGATCGCCGGTTACAACATCGCCCACAATGGTTGCATTTGGCGCTATGAAACAATCGGAACCAAATTTGGGATAAACCCCTTCAACATGTAGTATTAAAGACATATGGGAGATTTAAGATTTAAGATTTAAGATATAAGATTTAAGATATAAGAGATAAGATGTAAGAATTACAAATATCATGATCTTTGCCTAATAGAATTATTATGAATCAGCGCGAGGTATTCCTGAAGCATGTTGCACAAACATCTCCTGCACCCATGGCACTGGAGATAGTCAAAGCAAAGGGAGTGATATTGAAAGACAGGGTGGGTAAAAAATATATAGATCTTATTTCAGGAATCAGTGTTTGTAATGTAGGGCATTGTCATCCAAAAGTGATTAAAGCCATTCGGAGGCAGTCGGCCGATTATCTTCACCTGCTTGTTTATGGCGAGTTTGTAGAATCGCCCCAGGTTCAATATGCTAAACTACTGGCAGATAATCTTCCACCTTCACTCAATAGTATTTATTTCACCAATTCAGGGGCAGAAGCTACTGAGGGCGCCATGAAACTTGCCAAAAGAGTTACTGGCCGTTCCAATATCATTTCCTTTAAGAATTCCTATCATGGTTCCACACAGGGTGCCTTGAGCGTAATGGGCGATGAATACTGGCGCAATGCCTACCGGCCCTTATTACCGGGAATACAGCATCTGGTTTATAATGATGTTTCCGTGATAGACCAGATCAATGAACAAACGGCCTGCGTTATTATGGAATCCATCCAGGCAGAGGCGGGCATCAATGCTCCGTTGAACGCCTGGTTAACGGCAATCCGCAAACGCTGTTCTGAAACCGGTGCACTGCTTATCATGGATGAAATTCAAACCGGTTTCGGTCGCACAGGTATGTTGTGGGGATTCCAGCATTTTGATATAGTGCCAGATATTATATTGCTGGGAAAAGCGCTTGGAGGTGGGATGCCTTTGGGAGCATTCGTGGCTGATAAGGCAATGATGGATATGTTCACGCTGAACCCGGTTCTTGGGCATATCACCACATTTGGGGGGCATCCTGTTTGTTGTGCGGCGGGGATGGCAGCCATGAAGGTGTTGCTGGATAACAAACTGATAGAAAAGGTGTATGAAAAAGAGATATTGTTCCGTGAGCTTCTGCATCATCCGCGTATAATAGAAGTGAGGTCACGTGGACTTCTGATGGCCGTGGTATTTGACAGCTTCGAAACCAATAAAAGGGTAATCGATAAATGCCTGGAAAAGGGTTTATTGAGCGACTGGTTCCTTTTTGCACCTGATTGCCTGCGTATAGCACCTCCGCTGACTATATCAAAAAAGCAGATCGCAAAAGCATGCAGTATTATTCTCTCTGTTCTGGATGAGATGGAAAACTGATCATTCCACCTCCACGATCACCTCCACTTCAACCGCAATATTATTGGGGAGTGAATTCATGCCAACAGATGACCGGGCATGTTTCCCTTTATCACCAAAAATGGTCACCATGAAATCTGAATAACCATTCATTACTTTCGGCTGGTCATAAAACTCTCCGGTAGAATTCACCATTCCCAGAACTTTCACAATACGTTTCACTTTGCGAAGGTCACCCAGATAATCTTTAAGCACCGCAATATGATTAATTGCTACAAGCTTTGCAGCTTCATATCCTTGTTCTATACTTAGATCTTTGCCCAGCTTACCGGTGATCAAACTCTCATCATCTCTGGTAGGGCCTTTGCCTGCCAGGTATAGGAGCTTACCGGTCTGAACGATATTTACGTAATTACCTGCTGGTTTTTTTGGCGCCTGTAAAGTAACTCCAGCTTTTTTCAGATTTTCTTCCGGCGTTTGTGCTGATACAATCAATGATGCGAGCATCAGAATGAATAAGAGGATCCTTTTCATACCGTGTGTTTTTAAATGAGGCTGTTTTATTTATTTCAAACCAATAGCCATATATAATAAAGATGCTAATGCGGCACCAAGTACCGGACCGGTAATGGGCACCCACGCATATCGCCAATCACTGCTCCCTTTAACTCCAATTGGTAAAACTGCATGTGCAATACGTGGGCCCAGATCCCGCGCCGGATTAATGGCATAGCCTGTTGTGCCACCCAATGAAAGACCGATGGCGAGTACTACCAATGCCACGGGAAGAGCATCCAGCGCGCCCAGACTATTGGTGGGGGAGATGATAAGCAGTACCAGGAAAAGGAAGATTGTTGTAGCTATTGTTTCTGATATCAGATTATTTAAGGGATGCCTTATTGCCGGGCCGGTGGAGAAGATCGCAAGTTTGGCACCCGTATCTTCAGTTATTTCAAAATGGTTACGGTAGGAGAGCCAAACCAGCACCGAGCCTGTAAATGCACCAGCAACCTGTGCGAGTACATAGAAAGGCAGATCATTCCAGCTGAATTTTCCGGTCATGGCAAGGCAGATAGAAACTGCAGGATTCAAGTGTGCTCCGCTATATTTCGATACGGCAAACACCGCCGCGAATACCGCCATGGCCCAACCGAAGGTTATCACGATCCATCCCCCATTCTGTCCTTTTGATTTATTTAAAAGCACGTTCGCAACAACACCATTTCCGAAAGCAATGAGGATAGCTGTGCCAATGAATTCTGCCAGGTAAGGATGCATCATATTAGTTTGAATTGGTTGGTACCGGGTTTGGTAAATAATGTGAAGCTGTTTGATTGAATTGATGGATCTGATCTTCTATCCATGCGTTGGAATAACCATATTCAGCAGCCAGCATAGATGCCACCAAAGGCGCGGCTTCGATGGCTGCCTGCGCATCAAGTAACAGGGCTCTTGTTCGCCTGCTGAGTGCATCTTCAACGGTCATGCACATTTCTTCTTGTGCCGCCCAGGCTATCTGCGCTTTTGTGTAAGGCAGGTTTTCATGGATCTTTTCTGCCATCAGTGGCTGATCGTTTTCTATTGCTCGGATCTTCTCCAGATCAGTACCATAATAATATGCATCATCTGAATAATCTACCTTTTTGAGAGCCCCATGTATTGGGAGTAATTCCGTTTTGCATGGCCTGTCAGGGATCATCTTTGCCTCTATGGCAACCTTCAATGCATCTTCCGCCATTTTACGGTAGGTGGTCCATTTGCCTCCTGTAATACTGATAAGTCCGCTTTCACTGAGCTCAATATAATGGTCGCGCGATAATGCTGCAGTATTTTCAGCATCCCCTTTTACAAGTGGCCTTAGTCCTGAAAATACAGATCTCACATCACTTAGTTTTGGCTCATGCTCGAGGTAATTACCAATATTGTCGAGGATGAAATTGATCTCCTCTTCTTTTGGAATGGGCTCTGCAGAAGGGGATGATACGGGTATATCAGTAGTTCCGATGATGAGCTTATTATGCCAGGGTACTGCAAATAATACCCTGCCGTCAGAAGTCTCCGGAATCAGGATTGCAGTATCACCCGGTAAGAAATGTTTATCAACAACCAGATGTGTTCCCTGGCTTAAGGACAGGACAGCTGATTTGGAAGCATCATCCGACTTTCGAAGTATATCTGTAAAAACACCGGTCGCATTTATGACAGTGCCAGCCATTAGCGTATATTCATCACCGTTCAGCTGATCTGTAATTGTAATGCCTCCAATTTTTCCATCTTTTTTTATCAGCTGCCCGGCCTTCATATAGTTGATGACAACGGCATTTTGTTCAGCGGCCGTTTGCGCCATATTGATGGCCAGCCGGGCATCATCAAACTGTCCATCATGATAAAGCACACCACCTCTTAATCCTTCCTGGTCAAGTGTTGGTGCATGTTGCAAGGCTTCCTCGCGTGATAAGATCACAGATGGACCAAGCCCCAGCTTACCTGCCATCCAATCATATATTTTTAAGCCCAACCCATAGAAAGGACCTTCCCACCATTTGTAATTGGGAATGAGAAATGACTGATCCTTTACAAGGTGGGGAGCATTCTTATGCAGTAATCCCCTTTCTTTCAGTGCTTCCAGTACCAGTTTTACATTGCCCTGCTGAAGATACCTTACTCCCCCATGCACCAGTTTAGTTGATCTTGACGATGTGCCTTTGGCAAAATCATACTGCTCTACGAGAATGGTCTTATATCCTCTTGAAGCGGCATCAATGGCTATGCCCAATCCTGTTGCGCCACCACCTATTATGCATATATCCCATTGGGACACTGCTTTCATTTCACTGATCATTTTCGCACGAAGCATTGGAGAGAAATGTTTTTATTTTATCGGATTCCTGTACCATCATCGGCCCATGCTATACTGGCGCGAATGGCACGTTTCCATTGATTGATTCCCGCTTCCATTTCAGCAGCACTATGTTCAGGAATAAATGTTTTATCGGCTTTCCATTGCTGCTGTATATCGGCTACGCTTTCCCAGTATCCTACCCCGAGGCCGGCGAGATAAGCTGCTCCAAGCGCTGTGGTTTCATATACCTCCGGACGTACTACAGGAACCTGCAGGAGATCACATTGGAATTGCATAAGCAGGTTATTTATTGTGGCTCCACCATCAACGCGAAGTTCGCGGATAGGTAGCCCTGCATCTGACTCCATTGCCTTTAGCACGTCCATGGTCTGGTAGGCAATGCTTTCCAGGCAGGCCCTTGCTATATGCGCTTTGCTTGTTCCTCTTGTAAGGCCAAAAACAGTACCGCGTGCATGCTGGTTCCAGTGTGGTGCACCCAGTCCGGCGAAAGCAGGAACAATATAAACCCCATCAGTATCTTTTACCCTTCCCGCAAGTTCTTCTATATCTGCGGAGGACCTGATCAGATGCAGTCCATCCCTTAACCATTGTACCACGGCACCTCCAATAAATATGCTTCCTTCCACTGCATACTCAACCCTGTTATTGATTTTCCAGGCAACAGTCGTTAGAAGATTATTGGTTGACCTTACAATTTTTTCCCCCGTATGCATAAGCATGAAGCATCCTGTGCCGTAAGTATTCTTAACCATTCCGGGTTGAGTGCACTGCTGCCCGAAAAGGGCTGCCTGCTGGTCGCCGGCGATTCCTGCTAATGGGATGTTGGCGTTTTTAACAACGGCCTCGCTCACGGCATAGATCCTGCTGCTCTGTATAATTTCAGGTAAGACCGATGCGGGTATATCAAAGAGCTTTAGCAGTTCATCATCCCATTCACAGGTATTGATGTTCATGAGCATTGTTCTGGATGCATTTGAAACATCGGTGACATGTACCTTGCCATTGGTAAGCTTCCAGGAAAGCCAGCTGTCTATTGTGCCAAACGCGAGCTCTCCTTTAACGGCTTTTTCCCTGGCTCCGCTGATATTATCGAGTATCCATTTGAGTTTAGTAGCTGAAAAGTAAGCGTCCAGAACAAGCCCTGTTTTTTCCTGAATCATCGGTTCAAGTCCGTCTGCTTTTAACTGGTCACAGTAAGCAGCGGTTCTGCGGTCTTGCCATACTATCGCATTATATATTGGTCTTGATGTTGCGCGATCCCAAACTACCGTTGTCTCCCTTTGATTGGTTATGCCAAGAGCAGCTATATCACTGGTGGTGAGGGATGCTTTTGCAATGATCTCCGCCAGTACAGAAAACTGTGATGCCCAGATCTCTTCTGCATCATGCTCAACCCATCCCGGCTGTGGATATAGCTGCGTAAACTCTTTCTGTGCTACCTGGCAGATCCTTCCATTCTTGTCAAAAAGAATGGCCCTTGAACTTGTAGTTCCCTGGTCGAGCGAGATGATAAACTTCTCCGGCATGCAAATGTGTTTTGGCAGAATAAGATAAGCAAAAAACACATGAGAATATCAGAATGCGAGCCTGAAACTGCCGAAGATGCCAAAGCGGCTAACCGACTCAACAGGAAGTGGCCTTGGTAATACTCTCCATACAAAGTCGAGCCTGAATACCTTGAAGATATTATCTACACCTGTTCCTAACTCCATATAAACTTTACCATCAAGATCCTTGAACTGGTTATATGTATTGTTGAAGTTGAGCGCTTTATTGGCATCGCTGATTCCTCCCGTAATAGCTTTCGCACTCCAGAATTGCCTGAACTTCAATTTCCTGGTGAGGGGTATATACCGGAATATGCCATTACCAAAATTATGTTCCACATTAAATCCCGCATAACGATCACTGATATATTCAAACCTCGCCATCAGGTTGAAAGCATATTTGTTGTAATAATAGATCTCGTTGCCAGGCATTACGTTCAATAACATATAGGGCAGGGTGCCATTGGTCTTGCCTGCAAATACGTTATAGTATAGACTTCCATAGGGAGCTATCTTCATATAATCTGAAACACTTGCATAGAGCCTGTCATAACTGTAATTGCTATTGAAAACATTAGGTAATCCCCTTGCATATTGTAATTCAAGAATAGGGAATGAGCTTCCTAAACTGTAGCGGTTGAAATTTGTTTCAAAGAACTGCTCATTGTATGCAAAGCGAAGACGAAGGCCCATTTCAAAATTATGAAGCGCCTGGCCCTTGCCACCATTATCGATGAATAATGATTTTGGCGGGAGATTCTGCAGTGGGTCAAAATTTTTCTGTGTGGCAGTTATGGTTGCCGAAATGCCAGGTGTCCACTCCTTGAAGTATTCCAGCTTGGCTTCCTGGATCTGCATGAACTTGATGGGAATTCCCTGCTTCCGGATCGCCAGTGCAAAGATGTTGTCAGTACTGATCTCATCATAATAAACCTGGCCGTTATCAAGATCCTTGGTATAACTGGCATGGATATATGAACGCGGCGATCTGCTGAAAAGATATTTTCCTTCCAGCTTGTATTTGAATTGCTGGTCGCCGAATCCATATGCCAAATAGCCATGCAGGAACAGGTCCTTATTGAACTTTGGATTTGTTCCCAGGTCAAAGCGCATCCTGAATCCTTCCCATGCATTGGCAGTAGCCCAGTTAAACCACGGACCTATCTCATAATTCCCAACATTCTTATAACCAGTGGCGAGGAAGTTGATAGTACTCACATATCTTTTAAAGAGTGGCATCTTCTGCAGGGTATCTATCATGGCATAAATGGCCTTCTCATTTTTACTGAGTTCTTCATGCCGCGAGCCTGCCCAGAAACTATCTGCTTTCTGTTGCGCACCCGGTAGGAAATGCACCTCACTCTGCACCTTATTACGGGCTATTGTATCTCTTATATATTGTTCATTTACGACGATGTCTTTATAGGTTGCGGTTTTCCGACCTATAACACCGAACCTGGTTTTGCCGATCGGGGCTATATCTGCAACGAACTTATCCTTCACCAGAAACCAGGTACTGTCATTGATCATTTTAAACTCCTGGATCAGGCTGAGCTTATCGATGAAATTAATATTGGCATCGCGACGAAGATGCAGCGTCATCTTTTGTATTGCCCAGGTTGGATCATGTACCCAGCAATCACCTTCAAAAGTATTCTCCCCTTTACGCTTTGGACTAAATACCATATGTATCAATCGTTGCCCGGCAACATATTGTGTATCGAGTACTTTGTAATTGTAATAGGCATCGCCATTGTCGCTGATTGGACTAACAAATTCCTTATCAAATACGGGGATGAAATTATTATAGAAGTTGATGACCTGGTCTGTACCACCCAGGAACTTGCTCACACTTTCATTATTAACGCCCTTGGTATTAACCGCCTTTATCCATTCACGTGTACGACGTGGTGATTTCTGGTAGTAGTATTCTGATAAGGTTTCAGTAAGATAAACGGGCAGAAAGGGTTGACCCTCAGAAGTATCAATATTATCAAGAATGAAACCGAATGGACGCAGCGGACCAAAGTCCTTCATCTTATCTTTGTTGATGCGGTTTATATCCAGCTCCAGTTTGTTATATAATTCGTAGGCGAAAGAATTGAAACGATAGCGGTCATTCATTGGTTTTCGCTTCACGATCCTCTTCCACATTAGGTATCCACGGTCGATCTTTCTCCTCACCACTACCTCACTGGTGAACTTACCCCTTTCCATATTCACGATAAGCTCAATAGAATTTTCATCTCCCTTTGAGAGGGCGCGGGCGATCTCCGGACTTATACCGATCCGCACATCCTGGTATCCTACATAAGTAATTTCAAGACTATCGACTGGCCACTCATCAAATCGAAAAATAAAACTGCCGGCAGAGTCAGTCAACCGCCCCTGTTGAGACCGGATGAATTTCAATGAGGCGAAAGGGATGCGTTCATCGCTCAATTTATCCTTTACATATCCCCGAATGGTCTTGGTTTGCGCATTGGCGAATAAGGTTATCAGCAAAGTAAGCAGCACCCCAAATACACGGCGGCTTTTGGGACTAAAATTCATAGAAATGCAAAAATAATACAAGTTGGATAACGTCAATATTACTTTAACAGTTGTGTTAATGGGGAATATTTTGAGGTTTCAATTAGTTTCTATTACTTTGATTTTCAAAGTGCTTTTATGACCAGTACTCACAGTGGCATTGAAACCCTAGAGGATATACGCAAAATAATGGAGAGGAGCAGCCGCTTCATCAGCCTCAGCGGCTGGAGTGGAATTGCAGCCGGCCTCTGCGCTATAATTGGCGCCTGGCTTGGATATGAGGCAATGGGCGACTACCATTCAAATGGTAATAGTGAAGTTGCCCAATGTGTTGAATGCCTTCGCAATAATCTTATCTGGATCGCAGCCGGCGTTTTTGCTGCCGCGGTTTTTGCGGCATTTATTTTTACTTATATCCGTAGTAAGCGCGATGGTGTTGCCATTTGGGGTAACTCCGCCAGGAAACTCCTTTGGAGCACGCTGGTTCCCATGGCAGTAGGCGGGGCTTTTATTTTGCGATTAATACAATTGGAAGAGTATCAGCTCGTGGCATCTGCCTCTCTCTTATTCTATGGTCTAGGCTTGCTTAATGGAAGTAAATATACCCTCGGAGAGATCCGTTTCCTTGGCTATGCACAATTATTGACAGGTATCATCAGCCTCTGGTTTACGGAGTATGCAATCATTTTCTGGGCAATCGGATTTGGACTGTTACACATCATCTATGGAATCGCAATGTGGTGGAAATACGAAAGGAATAAGTAAGGATAATGAAGAATCCCATTGAGCATCTGAATAAAATATTTGACAGCCGCATAAGGCTGGGCATCATGAGTGCACTCATGGTTAATGATTCCGTGAATTTCAACGAACTGAAAGAACTGATCGAAGTGACCGATGGGAACCTTGCCACCCATCTCAAAACCCTGGAAGAGAACGCCTATATTAAAGTGCAGAAGGGATTTATAGGTAGAAAGACCAATACCATGTATAGTGTAACAAAAGCGGGCGAAAAGGCTTTTAAACTTCACCTTGACGCCCTTGAGAAAATGATTAAATCTATTGGTTGATTCTAGAAGTCTACCCCCAGTGCGAAATGAAAGATCGGCTTCCCTTTGAATATGCCATTCATCTCCCATCCTGTATCAAGCCGCATAAAATATCCAAGTAAAGTACTCCTTGCACCAAAGCCATATCCCCCAACAAATGGTCCGATACCACCAGCCTTGATACGTACAGAAATGGGATCAGATGGATTATCGCGGTAGATCCTGTCGGGCCGCTTGATGCCATTATAGGAACCATTCCATGCAGACCCCAGATCAATGAATTGTACCAGCTGGAAATTACGGAGGAAAGCATTGTTAATAGGACGCTTCAGCAAAGTGGTGAACACGGGGAACCTGAATTCACTGTTAAGCACAACCGCATTATTACCATTGGCAATATTCTGGTTAAAGCCTCTCATATTAACTGCAAGTGCCTGGAATGCATACGTAGGATCTTGCGGCAATTCATCTGTATTGGCCTTTGGAAAAAGCCATCCATCCTGTCCACCCAGGTAATACAATATTTTGCGATTACCCCATGAGAAGTCTCCCGCTGCTCTACCTGCCCAGATGAAGTTCTGGAAGATAGGGTAGTAGTAACGTGCATCAAAGCCAACATTAAATGTATTTCGTCCATCTGATGTAGCAAGCTTGCTGATCTGCATGTTGAAATCGCCATATACCTTGTAACGAAGTCCGTTCCAGATATTGGTAGCCTTCTCAACTGCATTATCATGTACATATTCGAGACGCACCAGTCCATAGGTCCTTTTGCTATCAGGCACGCCTACAGTCTGCGGAAGTTCAACAATTGATTTAGTAACTACCTTGTCTAAACGAACTCCGGTATTCAGGCGAATACTCCTCACCCTGTCGAGCGGATAACGCATCCCTAACTGGTAGAGGTTGGTAAAGAGTTTGGCAGGCACTGCTAGCGTGGTATTCTGGAAAGGGGTTGAACCTACATCAGTACGACGATAATACATTGCTGAATAATCCACCCTCTTCTTCAGGTAATCAAATCTTGCCATGTACTCTGAACCGGAATTGAACAGCGACTGTGATCCGGGTATAAATATATTGGGATCACCAACCTGCACGGGAATACCCTGTCCGGCTGTATTGATCAAAGGTGATCGCAGCATTCCTGTAAAGCGAATATCTTCCATCAGGTCATAAACCGTCACCTTGAACATTCCATTGAAGCCATTATTGGAACTGTTGGTTACAGGTAGGGAACCTGTATAGGGCTCATACCTGGTTACCAGCACATCATTATTAAAGAGTGAACCGGTTACCTGGTCTACTGAAAACTTCAGCCGGTACTGGAACCTCCCTGCTTTCTTAAGTATGGATGGCTGCTGTTCTTCTGCCTCAAGCGCAGCACGGGCCGCCGCACTGGTATCAACAGGCTCATTATCAAATTCAGTATCGAAGATCACTTTATTACTTGTGTCGGCAACTTCAGGTTGTTGGAATTGCAATGCATTACCTGCCGCAAGCCTGGCCTCATCAATTGTACGCCTTCTAAAATCTGTTGGCCTCGGGTTGATATTCCGTTTGCGTAAAGTGTTCTCATCCACCTTCAGCTTATAGAGGAATTTCAACTCTCCTTCCTGGCGCACTTCACTCACCTGGTCCATATCACCGGCAGATTTTGTTTCCACTAAACCACTCTGGTAATTGGTGATCGGGAATACATAGGCCGAATCATTGGTAATGGATAGCGTGAATATGGTATCGGGTTCCACCTTATCATAGAACTTCAGCAATGAATCTATGTCGCGGTATTCAGGATTGCGGAGTACATCATCTCCGATGCGATAAATGGTGTCTACACCTACTCTCTCTGTAGAAAAGAATCCTGCAAAACGGTTATTTATCCCATTCTCATCTGCAACAAATGTGAAGTGGGAAGTATTGTATTGCGTGGGATATCTCGCATTGCCATATTTCAGGTTGCTCATCTGCGAGATCTGCTTGAATTCAGACTTGTTGAAATTATCGATCAGGAAAATATTATAACGGTAGTTGGATGGCAGCACTGTATCTGTACTTATCGCATTTACCGATGGCCTGTTTGATGAATAGAGTATACCAGCCTTATTGGGGAAGGCCACAAAGGATGGATCGAGATCATCATAAATATCATTGGTGATCTGCTCTGCACGTTCCCGATCGATCTTGAATGTATAGATATCGGACTGACCATTTTTGACAGCACTCATCAACAAGGTGTTATCATCTGTCATGTATTTTACATCCTGTATCTGTTCAAAATCAAGCACAAGTTTATCAGCCTTGATCCTTGAATAAATGTCATAGGTAAACATCCTGAGCTTCCCTTCAAAGCTATACACCACAAGAAGTTTATTTCCTTTTCCATTCCAGGCAAGCAGCGGAAGATGCGGATCCTGGCGGGCTTCCAGGTTTCTCACTCCATTGCGGAGCAGCACTTTCTTAGTTGTATAATCTTCATAGTAGATCACACATTGCTGGCCTTTCTTGTATTCAACAACAGCATAGCTCTGGCTGCGCGGGGCCGGATTGGGAGTGAAGTTGTAGAAATCAGTATTCTTATCTATCTCTTCCACAACAGACATAGACCCCTTCGGATTATTACGCCTGCCCCTTATATCCTTTGAATATTTCGACTCGTTATAGGTCATTACTTCATTGAGCAATGCCTTGAATTTCATCTTGGCAATACGGTTGGAAGCGCCGTTCAGATTGCGGTATAATCTTGCGAGGTAGAGGAAGTATTTAGTATTCTCCTTTTTATAAACTTCTTCAATATATCGCCAGAATGCATGGCCCGCGAGATTAGGTTGCTCATAAGCAAACTGGTAAAAGTTGCGGTACTTTCCTGATAGCATGGCTGATTTCAACTGGTCATCCAGTTCGGTGCTCCAGTTCTCCGCTGCATAGGAAACAAAACCATCAGTAAGCCATTTGGGAAGATCGAGCAATGCCTGGTTTGCTGCAAATTCACCAAGGTCATCGCCAAAAAGAATATTGTCGAGCAATACCCGGGCAATCCCCTGGCGTACCTGCTTACGAAGATGGAGATGATCACTGTTATAGTAAATCACCATCTTATTATTCACCAGTTGGGTGTTTCCCCCATTCACTGCCACGTCAGTCTTTAGACCGATATTTGTTTGCTGGAAATCATTGAAACTATTGTAGACAACAATATTGGTGCGGCGTTGCAGACCGTATTCCATGAAGGTCTCCATTTCCGGAAGCTCTATCTCTGCGAGTTGAGCTACCGATTTGGCAAGGGGCTCACCGTTCTGGCTATAATAAGTATTGAAATTGTCAGTCTGGTAAAACTGCCATTTGAAATTTTTGTATTGAACCCTGTTTTTTCCAAATTCTACCGTGTTCACCTGGGAATATGCCAGATTGAAAGTATTCAGCAGGGAAAGGATGATGATCAGAGCAAGATTCTTCGGAAATTGCATACCCAATGATTGTGGTCTAAAATTATGGTTTTCAGGCTTATCCCCCTAATCCACTTAAAATAATAGAGCTATGTTAACAATACAGTCTTTTGTCTTTAGTCCCATTATGGAAAACACATATGTGCTCTATAATGAAACGGGTGATTGCATGATCATTGACCCCGGCTGTTATGACCAGCAGGAGGAGTCTGAACTTCGGTCATTCATCACCAAACATAAACTTACGCCGAAACTTCTCCTCAATACACATTGCCATCTCGATCATGTTTTTGGCAACCACTTCGTTCACCAGGCCTGGAAGCTGGAACTCCACTTACATCCGGCAGAAAAAATCGTGCTGGATTATGCGCCGGAAGCCGGTAAGCGCTGGAACCTGCCTTTCCGCAACTATGATGGTCCCCTTCATTTTATTAAAGGGGGTGAGACGATCTCCCTTGGTGCCGACCAGCTTTCCATTCTTGAAGCACCCGGGCATTCACCCGGCCATATATGCTTTTATTCCCCCTCACAGCAATTTCTCATTGGCGGCGATGTACTTTTCCGCCGGAGCATCGGCAGAACTGACCTTCCCGGAGGCAGCCACCAGCAATTATTGAACAGTATACGTACGCAATTGTTCACCCTACCGGATGCTGTGAAAGTATATCCCGGTCATGGAGAACCGACAACTATAGGAGAGGAGAAGCGTGGTAACCCGTTTTTGACCTGAAATCATTAACGATCACCCGATCATCCTGCCTGCCCATTGGCCTATTGCGCCAAAGGATGCTAATTCTTTTTTCTCCACTCTTGCTACAAACAGCAGGAATGCGAGTAGTAAAATACTTCCTGTCATGATGCTAAACCATAATGGGTTGTAGAAATAAAGGATTCCACGATGAAGCAGCAATATGATCGTTACCAGCGCCAGGTAAGAAACCAGTTTTTTGGTAGCATAAGGAACCGGATAAAATTTTTGTCCAGATAAATAACTGGCCACCATCATCAGCAGGTAACAACTGAACGTAGCAAGTGCTGCTCCCAGGTATTGTAGTTTGGGTATAAGGATGATATTGAGAATAATGGTAAGGATGGCCCCACCTATTGTGATATAGGCCCCATATAAATTCTTGCCGGTGAGTTTATACCAGATGCTAAGGTTATAATAGATACCCAGGAATATATTACCCATGGCTAATATTGGCACGATGTACATGGCTTCACCCCAGGCCTCCGACTTCAGGGTTATGATCCATTTCAGCAGGTCGAGGTAAAGGCCGATAAACAGGAACATGAAACAGCAGGCGATCACGAAGAATTTCATCACCCGGGCATATGATTTCTGTGCGCCCTCCTGTTTGCTTTGGTTAAAGAAAAAAGGCTCTGCCGCCATGCGGAAGGCCTGTATCATTATGGTAACAAGAACTGCAAGCCGGTACACATTGGCGAAAATACCTAGCTGGTGTTTAGCTTCCGCTACCGGGAGATCCACCACGTGCTGGTACACCAGCCGGCTCAGCATGTCATTGATCATGCCACCCAATCCAACGATGATGAGCGGGTAGCTATATTTCATTACCTCTTTCCAGAGGGCGGTATCAAACTCCCAGCGTACCGAACGTAGTTCAGGGATTAGCAGCAGGAAGGTGGCGATACTTCCCAGCAAATTGCCTATCAGGTACCAGCCAATACCGATATCGAGGTTGAGGATAAGACGGAGGGGACTATCAGGATTACGCTCTACATAACCAGGCAGAAAACCCAGGAAGAAGAACACGACCAGCAGGTTTACAATGATGCCTGCCACCCGCACAAAAGCATAACGCCTTGGCCGGCTTTCCTGCCTCAGCCTGGCAAAGGGCAGGGTAGCCAGGGTATCAAAAAGGATGATACCGCACATCAGGGTAATATATTCTGGATGTTCCGTGAGACTAGCCGCTTCTGCCAGCACACCCCTGTTCAGCCATAGCGCCAGGGTGAAGATGATGGTAGTAACGAACAGTGAAACAGATAATGTATTATACAGATGCTGCTTTTCCTTTTCCTGCGAGAAACGGAAATAAGCAGTTTCCATTCCATAGGTGAAAAGCACATTCAGGAAAGGGATGATGGCATAAACCTGGGTTATATCGGCTGTTTTTGCCGGTTGTAAAAAAAGAAAGGGCAGGGCCATATTCATCAGGTAGCCAAGGAAGCGGCTAACGATGGTGGGTACTCCATACCAAAGGGTTTGACCAGCCAGTTTTTTTATTTCACTCAAAACTATTTCCGGGTTTTGGCAAAAATAGTCGGATTTATGGTCTGCGTTCCGATTTTGTACCTTTGTTCTCTAACCTTATAAATCTTTGTTTATGAAAAAAATATCTACACTGGCTGTTGTTATCCTGATGGCCATGTTCACCTATGCCCAACCGGTAGCCATGGATGGGATTGCTGAATACCAGAAAAAGAAGATGCCTGCTGCCGTCATCGAACTCCCTTATGCAGCAGAAATAGTAGAGAAAGCCATTGAAGAAAAATTTGCCGCCAAAGGGTTTAAAGGCACGAAGATGAAAGATTACCAAATGTATCGTAAGGTTACCTTGGGGCCGGATAATAATCTATATGATGTGTATGTTAAAGCAGAGCGTAGAAGCCGGAAAGAAAAAGAATCTTCTATTGTATATGTAGTATTGGCCAGGTCTAATGAATTACTCACATCCCGCACTGCCGATGATCGTCATGGAACTTCCGATGGAAAACATTTCCTGAATGAATTCACACCTTACCTGGAAGCCTACAATCTTAACCTGGAGATCAAAGCCCAGGATGAGCAGATAAGGAAGATAGAAAAGAAGCATGAAGGCCTTCTTCGCGAGGGCGAAAATCTCCGTAAGCGCAAACAGAAACTGGAAGAAGAAATCCTTGAGAATGAGAATGCAGTAAAGCAGCAGGTCGATACATTAGGAAAGATGCGCGAGGTATTTGAAGCCCTGAAAGCAAGACGGGGTCAATAATTCAGTCCTGTTATTGCGGTTCAACAAGGCTTTGATTATTCAGGAAGGCTTCGTCGGTCAATGTTTTTAGAAACTCCACCAATAATCCCCTTTCCACTTCGGAGAGGGGAATTTTATTTTGCAGTAATGGATCGGTGGTTGCCCCATTTATTATGCCGCTGTTATAATGTTCGAGTACATGACTGAGGTCGGTGAATCGCCCATCATGCATATAGGGGAAACTGACCGCTATATTACGCAGACTCGGAACCTTAAATTTCAGTGAATCAGAACTGCTACCGGTAATGCGCATACGACCATGATCATTGAGGTCGGGGTTAACGGGCAATCCATTATTCCTGAATTGCAGATCGGTGAATAATGGCTCCTTGTGACAGCTATTGCAGTTTTGTTTAAAGATCTCATAACCCGCCGCCTGGTTCACATCAAACTGGTCTTTGGATTGCATTACCCTGTCATATTTAGAACCGGCTGAAACCAGCATCAGCATATATTGCGATAAGGCTTTCGTCATCATCTCTGTGCTGATCTCCTCTTTCCCGAAAACATTCCTGAAGGCTGCTTTGTATTCCGGGTCGGCATTGAGTTTGGAGAGCACCCCGGGAATCGTTTCCGCCATTTCATTTGCTGCGGTTATGGGTGCCAGTGGTTGTACATCAAGATTGGCTATGCCACCATCATGGTGCATCTCACGATGCCAGGCAAGGTTAAACAATGGCGGTGCATTTCTAAGCGTATGCTGGTCATTGAATCCATGGCTAAGGTCATGATCAAAAGTTCCAAATGCGGCAACCGGTTGGTGGCAACTGGCACAGGGAAAATTGCCATCCTTTGAGAGTCGTCCATCAAAGAATAGCTTCCTCCCCAATTCAAAACCCTCCTTCGTTAAAGGGTTCGCACTGAAATTGTATTGGGTCTGCGGCCAGCCTTCCGGCAATGGAAATTGCAGCGCTTCCGGTGATGATTCATCTCCATTATTCCGGTTACAGGAAAGGTTGCCGGCCATAATTATTACAGCTCCCAGCATACTTAATATGTAAATGGACTTTCTCATCAGTTCAAACTGATATTGCTAACGCTGAACATATTCTTATAATTGCGGGCGATCTTATATGCTCGTTCCCCCGGGGTAGCACAAACAGGCGTTTCGCTGATTAGCAACCGATACTCCCCCTGGAACCATTGCTGGATATCAGCATCCAGCTCAATATTCAAATGCTGATCTTTCTCCACCAAAACGCTTTCACCTAAATCAAGTACTATGTCATTGATGGCACTATAGGGCCAGCGGAATCCGCCAATATGGTATTCTATCATTTTATTGACGGCTGTTGATACCGCTGAATTCCCTTCCATTTTCGCATATATATACCCGCTATTCCATGTCCAGAACATTCCATTCATGGGATCCAATACACCCGATTGAATGCCGCTTACATTCCTCGCGCTGTCAACACCAAGTATAAATTTTAACTGGGTATAACGACCCGGTGTAACAGTGGTATTAATCTCAAGACTGCCTGCCATAGCGGCATCAGAGAGGAAATATGACTCCCCTTTAGTTATATATGAATTGCCATTATCATCTATCAATTCATATAACCCTGTATAAAATTTAAAGGCGCTGACCGTAAAAGGTTCCTGCCAGCTATTTGTATAAGGCTCATGCAGTTTAAAGGGTTCCGCTCCTGCTTTTAGATTGAAACGTATTCCTATTGTGGCAATTGGGTGAGGAGTATCATTTTTTTCTTTGGTGCAGGCGGATGCTATCAGGATCAGGGTCAATATGGGGAGGGTATATTTCATGTTTACGCAGGGTATCCCTATTTTCGACGAAACAAGCGGAAGTTACTTAAAAATGAGACTGGTCATTCAACGTGTAAAACAGGCCTCGGTTAGTATCGGGGGTTCGGTTAAGTCCTCAATAGACGAAGGTTTGCTGGTATTGGTTGGCATCGAGGATGCTGATGCGGAAGAAGATATAAAATGGCTCAGCACCAAACTCGTGCAGCTGCGAATTTTCAGCGACGAGGCGGGCGTGATGAACTGCTCGGTTAAAGATACCGGTGGTGAAATCCTTATCATCAGCCAGTTCACCCTACACGCCAGCACCCGGAAAGGGAACCGTCCTTCTTATATAAAGGCCAGTAAACCCGATATTGCCATCCCCCTGTATGAAGCATTTGTTCGGCAGGTGGAAGCCGACCTGGGCAAGGCAGTTAAAACAGGTAGTTTCGGCGCCGATATGCAGGTTGCCCTGGTAAATGATGGTCCGGTTACCATCCTCATTGATTCCAAAATAAAAGAATGAAACCCCAAATTATCTCCCATGCCTGATATAACAATCCGTGAATCACAGCAACTGGTTGACCAGTGGATCCGCACCGTTGGCGTGCGCTATTTCAGTGAACTCACAAACCTGGGTATCCTGATGGAGGAAGTAGGTGAGCTTTCCCGGCTCATGGTTCGGCAATATGGCGAGCAGTCGTTCAAGGAATCCGATAAAGGAAAGGAGATCGCCGATGAGATGGCCGATGTGCTCTGGGTATTGATCTGCCTGGCCAACCAAACCGGGGTGGACCTCAGCTCAGCCCTTGAAAAGAACCTGGAGAAGAAGAACAACCGCGACAAGGATCGTCACCGCAATAATGAAAAATTAGACGGCTAATCCCGCCCCGCCTGCCCTTGCCCTTTCCCCGCCCGCCCTTATCTTTGCGGACTTATGGCAAACGATAGCAACAAATTCCAGGCGATCATCTCCCATTGTAAGGAGTACGGATTTATATTCCCTTCCAGCGAGATCTATGATGGTCTCAGCGCCGTGTACGACTATGGCCAGTATGGCAGCGAGTTGAAGAAGAATATCCGCGATTATTGGTGGAAGTGGATGACCCAGCTTCATGAGAATATTGTTGGTATTGATGCGGCCATCTTCATGCATCCCACCACCTGGAAAGCCAGCGGTCACGTCGATAATTTCAGTGACCCGATGATCGATAATAAAGACAGTAAAAAGCGTTACCGTGTTGACCATCTCATTGAGGCACACGCGGAAACACTGCCTAAAGAAGAAGGGGAGGCCCTGCTGGCCCAGATGGACCAGTTTCTGGCAAAGGAAGATTTCGCCGGACTTAAATCATTCATTGAAGAGAATAAGATAAAGTGCTCTGTGAGCGGAACCTGCAACTGGACCGATGTTCGCCAGTTCAACCTGATGTTCGCCACCGAGTTTGGAGCAGTAAGTGGTGAGGGCGATGATAATATGGTTTACCTGCGTCCTGAAACCGCACAGGGCATCTTCGTGAATTTCCTCAACGTGCAGAAAACCGGCAGGATGAAGATCCCCTTTGGTATAGCCCAGGTAGGAAAGGCCTTCCGCAATGAGATCGTGGCCCGTCAGTTCATCTTCCGCATGCGGGAATTTGAGCAGATGGAGATGCAGTTCTTTATTCGTCCCGGCACACAAAAGCAGTGGTACGAATATTGGAAGGAAGAGCGTATGAAATGGCACCTGAGCCTGGGAATCCCGGCCAGTCGCTATCGTTTTCATGACCATGTTAAGCTGGCGCACTATGCCGATGCGGCCTGTGATATTGAATATGATTTCCCGATTGGATTCAAGGAAGTGGAAGGAATTCACTCCCGCACCGATTTTGACCTCAGGAACCACCAGGAATACAGCAAAAAGAAAATGCAGTATTTCGATAACGAAATGGATGAGGCAGGAAAACCATATGGTAACTATATTCCGTATGTAATTGAAACATCTATTGGACTGGACCGCACGGTGATGATGATTTTGAGTGAAGCCTATGAAGAGCAGGACCTGAGCAGCCCTGAAAAGCAGGATAGCAGGGTTGTGTTAAAGTTTCCGCCAAAACTGAGTCCGGTGAAGCTGGCCATCCTGCCACTTATGAAAAAAGATGGCCTTCCCGAGATCGCCAGGCAACTAATGGACGAGTGTAAAGCGTCTTTCAGGTGCTTCTATGAGGAAAAAGACACTATTGGTAAGCGTTACAGGAGGCAGGATGCCATCGGCACACCTTTCTGTGTAACCATCGACCACCAGTCAAAAGAAGATGGTACTGTAACTATCCGTCACCGTGACAGTATGTTACAGGAAAGAATTTCTATAAGGGATGTAAAAGAATTGGTAGAAAAAGCTATTCAATAATTATAGTAATTATATATTTGTTTACACCCTGAACAACCCGTTCCCCATGGAACGGGTATATATATAAACGCATGCATATTACGCTACACCCTGGATTGATTGTTTTGGCCATGGCAGGATCATTTATCCTCGGATTAATGATCAGGATGGTACAGGTTAATATCCTCAGGAAACAGGTTCTGGAGCTTGAAAAAGAAAAGATGGATGATCATGCCGAGATCCTCCAGCTCCAGAAGCAGCTGGCCGATCTGCAAAACAAACCTTCCAACCCATCCGTCTCAACTCCCGTGGTACCTATTATGGATAAAGACTCCGGTCAGCCTGATGCAGGCAAGAATTACCGGGCCTCTCACTAAAATTCCCCGTATCGGGGCAGCCGGCGCAATATTCTTTAGAATGGTTCGTTTACAATTCAAACCAATTTCTATGATGTCTGCCAACATCAATATCGCCGTACTGCTTTGGGTCACAGCAGCCTTTGCCTTCGGGACCCTGATAGGCTTTTCATTCCGGAGCCGACAGATTTCAAAATCTAAGAGACGTATTCTTGAACTGGAAACCGAGATGGTAGATAACCATGCCGAGATCCTCCGGTTGCATAAATACCAGGCCGAAAAGAAAGCCAGTTCAGGTAAAGTACCTGTAATCAGCATGCCGGTAGGAGAAGCATCTGCCACCCCTAAGGCCAAAGCCAAAGCATAGGCTTAGCCATAGAGTTCTAAGTGGATGTCTTTTTTATCGTAACCAAATGCAAGGATGCGCCTTTTGGCCTCATCGATCATATTTTTCCAGCCACACAAATAAAACTTTGCCGGGTGCAGATGCATGCCGGCTTCCTGCTTTCTTGCATTGATGATCTCTTCATAAATAGCATGCACATAACCAGTCCGAACCAGGTGCTCACCGGGCGTTTCCCTTGAAAAAGTTGGCAGGTACCTAAAGGAACTTACTTTTTCTTCCAGCTCCCTCAGCTCATCCCCATATAACAGGTCTTCAATTTTCCGACACCCAAAAAGCAGGTATATATTGTTGTGAGGGATATTATTAATAAGGATATGATGCACCATCGACCTGAAGGGCGCGATCCCGGTTCCCGTGCAGATAAAAAACAGGTCGCGGTCAATGGTTTCAGGTAAAACGAAAACACCCTGCGGACCTCTCAGGTTTAGTTCTGATCCAACTTTCACCTCATTAAAGAGATATTCTGTTCCAAGGCCGCCATCCAGTTGTACAATGATCAGTTCAATCACATTGGTTCCATCAGGCCAGGAAGCAATGGAATAGCTTCGCCAGCGTTTGTTACGCTGCTCATGGATAGGAAGGTCAAGGGTCACAAATTGCCCGGGCTTAAAATCAAATCGTGCTGTTTCCTGTATTTCTATCCAAAACCGCCTCGTAGCGGGGGTCTCATTTTCAATGCGTATTACTTTGCCGATCTGCCATGCTGGAACCATTTCAGGGTTTTAAAGGTGAAATTATTGCTTCACAAACTTCCGCACAAACTGCTGCTTGTAATCGCCGCTGCTGATGCTGAGCACATATGCGCCTTTTGCAAACCTGCTTACATCAATCGTTCCATTCTGGTAGCCGGTCTCATTGCGGTAAACAAGCTGACCATTCAGGTTATGAACCATGATCACCAGCTTCCTTACTTCAAACATATTGCCGATGCGGAATTGCAGGCTGTTGGTGGCGATACCCGGCCATGAATACTGGATGAAATTCTTATCATTCCGCACAGGATCATCAACACCAGTATTGGCATTAGGAAGGAAGTTGGCAGTTGGTATCTGCGTATAGTACATACCGTTACCATGCGTGCCCAGCAACAGGGTATTGTCCTGTGGACGGTAAGCCAGTGAATTCACCACAGCATAATTGAGGGTGGCACCTCCTTCGCGCTTCCAGTTAATGGGCTTGTTGGCATCAAGCGTATCCTTAACGCCAAATGAACTGTAAAGCCCAACCGAAGTTCCTACATAATAATCGGAATAGGCTGTGCCCGCAGCATCTTTCCTGGCAACAATTGCACAACTGCGTATAGAGGGCAGCGTTAGGTTGCCTTCAATCAGTTTCCAGGTAGGGGTAGCGCTCTTGGCATTATTGGTCCACCATATATTAAAAGCAGTTTGCTCTCCGCCTGATGTGGTCACCGTGTAATTGGAATACACCACCATGATCTCTTCATCATTATTGGGGTTCACCGCAATATCCGCTACATTCAGAAAAGTATTCTGGTCGGCGATCCATGTCTTGATCTGTGGTGGCGTAATATCAACAGGAGTGGCTGTAGCAGCGGCATTGCGCGGATCATTCAGCCTGAATACATTTCCCTTGGTTGTGCCAAAATACATGGCATGGGTTGAAATATAGGGCCCCCTGCTCAGTTCAATGGAACGGATACTGATATCATCGCCTGATGGATTGGAAGGATTCACCTGGCTGGCGATGCCGGTAAGCTCAGTCCAGCCCGTTGTTGAAGTTGCCGTCTGCGCATTCGTTGTCCTGAATACCCTATTGAAATTAACATAATAGAGATCAGTTGGATTGTCATTATCAATTCCGAAATAAGTAACGAAATCGCCAAATCCTCCTGCTTCATTTTCCGTGAGTCCGGTTGGCGTAATTTCTATTGCATCATTGGGTACAGACCTTACCAATGTTCCCAACTGCGAGGTCACATAAAAAGTGAAATCACTTCCTGAATTCAGTTTGGCGATCGCCGTTGCACCGCCATCTCCAAAGCTTAACCTGATCTGCTCATTATCGTCATTCACCCTGATAAAACAACTGTTGTCCTGCATTCCACCAATAAAATGGAACTCGGTGGTATTATGCTGGATATTGGCGTGATAATATTGGGTGGTTTGATAATTATTGATGGTATTCCAGGCAACGGGTTCGGTTGAACTATTGGTCGCCATAATATTATCGGTGAGGTGCAATCCGCCATCCGTTGCACAGAGGGCGCGGTTCGCATTGGTGGGATCAAATACCAGGTTATGGATATCAGGGTGATTCTCGGGGTATATCTCGATGGATGCACTGGAAGCGCCGCTACCCCAGTATTGGTAACCCCCGATCCAGCTGGTGGCCGTGGTGCTCGTGAAACCATTGGTAGACCGGTATAGATTTGTTCCTCCTACAAATACCACATTCGGATTGTCGGGCTTTACCGCCACCAGCATATTATATCCTCCCTGTAATGCGATGGGGTCAATGCCATCCTGCTGGAGGTTAAAGTCGGGCATATTGGCAGAAAGATTAGCCACTGTATTGGCGCCAAAATCAAACTTGAAGAGATCGGCCTCCGGCTTTGCACTACTGCCTTCTCCCAATAATCCATTCTCATAAAAAGCATAGAGGATATTATTATTAGAAGGCGCCAATGCCAGGATTATCCTCTTTGATACATCAGAAAGAGCGCCACCAGCCCCATAGGAGTTTCCTCTCCAGCCGGTGATTGAATCGGTGCCGATGGTTTGTCCTCCTGCAAAACGGGTCCAGCTTCCTGAATTACCCGTGGGGGATGTCCAAACTCCTCGCCTGTCCTGGTCGGGCAATCCGCCATTAACGGACAGGTATAGCCGACCGGTATTGGTGCATACAATATCCATCTGGCCATTATCAGCAGCAGATGGCTGGCTGCCAATAAAGACGGTGCTGAAAGAGGCACCCTCATCGGTACTCCTGATCAGTCGCCTGTGCGCTGCAATATATACATGCCCATTGGTGGGGTTCACCACGATCTCATGCACTATATCATAGGCATCATCAAAACGCTCGAGATCGCCGTTGAAGGTACTGCTCACGCGGCTCCAGGTAACACCATTGTCCACTGATTTCAACAGTCCATAGCCGAGGTAAAAGGCTCCTATGGCTGATGCGGAGTTACCATAAGGTTCTCCACCGCCGGCATACCAGATATTCTCTTTTCCCGGCCTTGGGTCCTGGGCAAGGGCAGTCACATTATGAATATTATTAAGGGGTGTTACCAGGGTCCAGGTAGAACCACCATCTGCAGAACGAAATATACCGCCACTCACCGCACCGGCAATGATCACGCGATTGCTGCCGGTTCCAAATCTTTTATCGAAAACCACCGCACGGGTTCTTCCACCAATATTATTTGGTCCCGCCGCTGTATAACTATTATCTGCAAAAGGAGATAGAAAGAGATTGTCGTCCCGCTCACGCAAAGGGATCCTGTATGCCTGCTGCAATTCGCGGTCATGAATGCCTTTGGGGATCTTACCCGTTGCGCCATCACGGATCATTTCATATTCATAGCGAACACGCTGGTCGTGAAACATGGCCTTAACTTCTTTCGACTTCTTTTTCTTCTTACCCGCATTCACCTCCAGCGCAACAGAAGAGGATTGTGGAGCTTTATAGAGGAAATAACCAGCAAGGGCCAGACAAATCAGGGTAACAGGTAGTATCACCGAACTTTTATTCATACGGGGCATATATTGTATAGAAACGAATGAGACGGGATACTGGTTGTCACAAATTAATAATTATTGCTGATTGATAATTGTTCATTAAGAATTGTTAACCCGATTATCTTAATTCAGAAACCTGCAATCAGCAATTCCAGTATCTTTGCGCCTCTGATGAACCTCGAACATTTACTGGAGCAATATCTCAAAGATACCCGCCTTTTTCAACTGGCGGACAAGCTCACATTGTCACAACCCCAGCATATTGTCCTTAAAAATCTTGCTGGCAGCTCCCCGGAGTTTTTAGTTACCGCAATTTTTAAACACCCGGTGAGCGCAAGCCTCAACCATGTTATCGTATTGAGTGATGCAGAAGAAGCAGCCTATTTCCACAATACCCTTGAGAACCTCTCGGGCGCGCTCGACCTCTTCTATTTCCCATCCTCTTTCCGAAATAAGAAGAACTACCGCCTGCTCAATAGCAGCCATGTGATGCTTCGAACCGAAACCCTTACCCGGCTTAGCGGTGGCGGTAATAAAAAATTACTGGTCACCTACCCCGAGGCTTTATTCGAAAGGATGGTTCCGCCCGAAACACTCAGCGGCAATATCATCCGCATAAAAGTCAACGATGTACTTGACACCGTTAAACTATACGAGCAACTCACCGATGCCGGATTTACCCGCACCGATTTTGTTTACGAACCCGGACAATTCGCCGTGCGCGGAGGTATCGTTGATATCTACTCCTTTGGTAACGAAAAGCCCTACCGTATTGAACTCTTCGGCAATGATGTTGATTCTATCCGCCTCTTCGACCCCGAAACACAGCTCAGTGAAAGAAAGCTGCTGCAGGTAAATATCATCCCCAACCTCCAGACCGAAATGCCCGAAAATGCAACGGTATCTCTCTTTGACTTCCTTCCTGACAATACCGTTGTATGGATGAATGATTGGCAGTTCGTAAAAGAGCGTATCGAACAACAGGAAGAAGACCTGCATCTTTTCCTGGAACGCAATGAGGGCGTGGTTCATAAAGAAGAGGAAGAAGAAGATAAGCTGGTAAAAAAATCTGTGAGCGCTTCTGAATTTATCAGCGCTGCCGACCTTGAAGTCCAGTTAAAGCAGCACCATATTGTAGAGTTGGAAGGTCATCATAGTTTCCCCGGGGCAGTGAGTCACGAGATCAGTTTTCATACAAAGCCACAGCCATCTTTCAACCGGCAGTTTGAACTGCTGATCAAAGATTTCCAGCAATGGGAGAAGAAAGGTTTCAGCCTCTTTCTATTCGCTGAAAATCCCAAGCAACTGGAAAGATTGCACAGCGTTTTTGAAGACCTTAAGGCCGAGATACATTTTACACCTATCCCCCTTGCCATCCATGGCGGATTCATTGATGAAGACCTGAAGCTGGTTTGTTATACCGACCACCAGATCTTCCAGCGCTATCATAAATACAAAGTCAAGCAGGCTTACAATAAAAACAAGGCGCTCACACTTCGTACCCTGCGTGAGTTACAGCCGGGTGATTTCGTTTCGCATATCGACCATGGTGTTGGTGTGTACAGCGGTTTGCAGAAACTTGATGTAAATGGCAAACTGCAGGAAGCCGTACGCATTATTTATAAGGATAGCGATATCCTCTATGTGAATATCAACTCGCTGCATAAGATCAGCAAGTACACAGGTAAGGAAGGAACAGTACCCAAAGTGAATAAACTGGGTAGTGATGCATGGGCTAAGCTGAAAGAAAAAACCAAGACAAGGGTTAAAGAGATCGCCTTCGATCTTATTAAGTTATATGCGCAACGCAAGGCACAGACCGGCTTTCAGCATGCACCCGATACCTACCTGCAAACCGAATTGGAGGCATCCTTTATTTATGAGGATACGCCCGACCAGAGTAAGGCTGCAGCCGATGTAAAGAAAGATATGGAATCACCATCGCCTATGGACCGCCTCGTTTGTGGTGATGTAGGATTCGGTAAAACAGAGATAGCCATCAGGGCCGCATTCAAATCAGTGGTGGATGGCAAACAGGCCGCCGTGCTGGTTCCTACAACCATCCTCGCCTTCCAGCACTACAAAACATTCTCCGACCGCTTGAAAGATTTCCCGGTAACGGTTGATTATATCAATCGCTTCAAAAGCAGCAAGGAGAAAAAGGAAACCATGAAGAAACTGGAGGAGGGTAAGATAGATATCATCATCGGTACCCATGGATTGTTGGGTAAGGAAGTAAAGTTTAAAGACCTCGGCATACTGATCATTGATGAAGAACAGAAGTTCGGTGTGGCGCATAAGGAGAAGATCAAAACACTGAGAACACATGTGGATTGTCTCACCCTAACTGCAACGCCTATCCCAAGAACGCTTCAGTTCAGTTTGATGGGTGCGCGTGACTTAAGCATCATCAATACGCCACCGCCAAACCGACAACCCATACAAACAGAAGTGCAGGTGTACAATGAAGATTTTATCCGGGATGCCATCTATTATGAAACGGAAAGGGGAGGACAGGTGTTCTTCATTCATAACAGGATCGCCGGACTGGCAGAGATGGCTTCCATCATCCAGAGTCATTGCCCGGATTTGAGTATTGGCTATGCACATGGACAAATGGAAGGGCATATTCTTGAAGAGCGCATCATGGATTTCATCGACAAAAAATATGATGTGCTTGTTTGTACCAATATTGTTGAGAGTGGTGTTGACATCGCCAATGTGAATACCATCATCGTTAATAATGCACACCAGTTCGGACTCAGTGATCTGCACCAGTTAAGAGGAAGAGTGGGAAGGAGTAACAAGAAAGCATTCTGTTACCTGCTGGCGCCGCCCTTGAGTGTGCTGCCCTCCGATTCAAAGAAGAGATTACAGACCCTGGAGCAGCATAGTGAGCTGGGTAGCGGGTTCCAGATCGCGATGCGTGATCTTGATATACGTGGTGCTGGTAATATGCTGGGTGGTGAACAGAGTGGATTCATGGCAGAGATCGGCTTTGAAATGTACCAGAAAATATTGGATGAAGCCATCCGTGAACTGAAACGAACATCGTTCCGCGATCTGTTTAAAGAAGAGATAGCGATGCAGGAAGATTATGTGCAGGACTGTACGATCGATACAGATCTTGAGATCATGATACCCGATGATTATGTAGAAAGCATCACCGAAAGATTATCATTATATACAAGGCTCGATAACTGTGAATCAGAAAAAGAGCTGCTCGATTTTCATACTGAAATGGCCGACAGGTTTGGTCCAATCCCGCCACAGGTGGAAGATCTTTTTGATACAGTAAGGGTTCGCCGGCTGGCAGTGGATCTTGGATTTGAGAAACTCTTGTTGCGAGATAATATCCTGAAATGCTTCTTCGTGAACAAGCATGATTCGCCTTATTTCGAATCGGCATTATTCCATGATATTTTATCTTACCTGCAAACAAATACCAATAAGGCGCGATTGAAACAGACAGGTAAAAACTTCCTGCTGGTGGTTGATGAAATGAAGGGAATGAAAGTGATCCTTGAATTCCTGCAGCGAATGCATAAACATGTTCTTAAGGAAAAGGAAGAGGTTATCGAAGTTTCTTCTCCATCACATAATGCGGAATAGTAACTTCGGTGAACTCATCACCAATCACCTGGTAACCGAGGTGTTCATAGAAACCGATAGCGGTTTTACGTGCGTGCATGGTCACTTTTTTAAAGCCCCTGTCGCGCGCAATATTTTCAGCGAAGTTCATCATGGTGCGGCCAATGCCTTTACCCTGCAGATTATTCATTACTGCCATCTGCCTTAAACGCGCAACACCCGGCGCTTCCTTGATAAGCATACAGCAGGCAAGCATTTTTTCTTCCTCAAAGGCACCGATCAGGATCTCGTTCTTTTCCTTCTCCAACTCTTCGGGAGTAAAGCCAAGTCCAAGGGGTTTACGCAAAATATCGAGGCGTAACTGTACCATTTGCTTGTATTCCGGGGAGCCGTGATCAATAATTTTCAGTGCCATTCGCCTAGTATTTGGTTGTTCAGGATGCCTAAATTACAAAAATAGGGCTGACATAGAACGCTTTCCGAATGTTTTACTTACAATTGTTAGCAGAACTGCCGGATATAGCTATATTCGGCTCAGGAATTAAAAAAAGCAGCAAAAATTGTTATTTACCCAAAAAGTATATTTTTGCAGCCGTAACTAAACTTTACTACAATGTCAGACATCGCAACAAGAGTTAAAAAGATCATTGTTGACAAATTAGGAGTAGACGAAGCTGAAGTAACCAACGAGGCTTCATTCACCAATGACCTGGGAGCTGACTCTCTGGATACAGTGGAACTGATCATGGAATTTGAAAAAGAATTCAATATCTCTATCCCGGATGAGCAGGCTGAAACCATTACCACTGTTGGACAGGCTGTTTCTTATTTAGAAGAGCACGCTAAGTAAACGGAATCCCCGTTACAGGCATATTTTTCAATCCGCCTTTCGAAAGCAATTTTGCCTAAGAAGGCGGATTTATCACGTTTAAAATCCGGCAATCTACATGGAACTTAAAAGAGTTGTAGTAACAGGTATGGGCGCACTTACCCCTGTGGGCAATACCGTCGAAGAATATTGGAACGGACTAATTAATGGTGTGTCCGGTGCAGTACCGGTTACCTTATTTGATGCTGCCAAATTCAAGACGCGTTTCGCCTGCGAGGTTAAAGATTTCGACCCTACCCGCTATCTCGATAAAAAAGACTCCCGAAAGATCGACCGCTTTGCACAGTTCGCCCTCGTGGTATCTGATGAAGCAATGGCGGATGCCGGACTCAATGCCGACAATATCAACCCCGATCGTGTTGGCGTTGTTTGGGGAAGCGGTATCGGTGGATTGATCACCTTCCAGAATGAGGTGATGGAATTTGCCAAGGGCGATGGAACACCTCGTTTCAGTCCCTTCTTCATTCCCAAAATGATCCTTGATATTGCGGCGGGACATATCTCCATGCGCCACAATCTCCGCGGTCCCAATTTCGCCGTGGTAAGCGCCTGCGCCAGCTCTACCAATGCCATCATTGAAGCCGCCAATCTCATCAAACTCGGTAAGGCCGATATCATCGTGAGCGGTGGATCAGAAGCCGTTATCAGCGAAGCCGGCCTGGGTGGATTCAACGCCATGAAGGCCATGAGCGAGCGCAATGACGAACCTGCTACTGCCAGTCGCCCTTACGACAAAGACCGCGATGGTTTTGTAATGGGAGAAGCTGGTGGTGCCCTCATCCTCGAATCACTCGACCATGCCCTGGCACGTGGTGCAAGAATCATCTGCGAGATCGCCGGTGGTGGCGCTACTGCCGATGCACATCATATTACCGCGCCGCATCCTGAAGGACTGGGTGCACGCAATGTAATGCTGGCGGCACTTGAAGATGCGGGTATGCAGCCATCCGATATCGATTATATAAATACCCATGGAACCTCCACCCCGCTGGGAGATGTTGCCGAAGTGAAAGCTATCCTCGATGTATTCGGAGAGCATGCCTATAACCTCAACATTTCTGCCACAAAATCCATGACCGGTCACTGCCTGGGAGCTGCCGGCGTCATAGAAGCAATCGCTGCCATCAAGGCGGTGGTGCATGATATGGTTCCGCCTACCATCAACCACTTTACGGATGACCCTGAACTGGATCCACGACTCAACTTCACCTTTAACCAGTCGCAACAAAGAACCGTGAGGGCTGCACTCAGCAATACCTTCGGCTTCGGCGGACATAATGCCTGTGTTATCGTGAAGAAATTTCAGGGATGATGTCAGATTTTGCGGCCAATCCCTTAACTTGACCAAGGTATAATCAACCAATCATCCTGTGGGTCTATTTGACAGTATTCTAAAAGGTTCCCCTGAAACCGTCGCATTCAAAAAGCAATTGAAGAATGTGCTGGGCTTTTCGCCCGGTAATACGGAGCTTTATAAAACAGCGCTCACCCACCGCTCTGTTAAAGATGGCGCTGCCGATAATAATGAGCGACTGGAATACCTGGGGGATGCCATCCTGAGTGGCATCGTCGCCGATTTCCTCTTTAAAAAATATCCCTACCGCGAGGAGGGCTTCCTCACCGAGATGCGCTCCAAAATGGTGAACCGCGTTACCCTCAATGATGTGGCCATCAAAATGGGTCTCAAGAAGATCGTCTACTTTAATAAGTTCGATAACTCGCTGAAGGTGAGCCAGATTTTCGGTAATACCCTGGAGGCCGTGGTGGGAGCGGTTTACCTCGATAAGGGCTTCAAGAAAACCCGCACCTGGGTGCTGGAAAGGATCATTCTGCCTTATATGTTCATGGACGACCTCGAACTGCTGGAGATCAACCACAAGAATAAGCTCTATGGCTGGGCCAATAAAAACGGTAAGAACCTGGAGTTCGAAACCCTGGAAGAGAAATTTGAAGGGGGAAGAAGACTCTTCACGGTTGGCGCCGTGGTGGATGGCGAGCTGATTGCCCAGGGTAAGGCCTATAATAAAAAAGACGCCAGCCAGGTAGCCGCGCAGGTTGCAGTGGATAAACTCGGGCTGGGGAAGATCGAGGGAGAGTTATAATTTTCTCTCTTCACAAAGCTCGATCAGCACGCCATTGGTACCCTTCGGGTGCAGGAAGCAAACCCGCTTATTATCAGCCCCTGGTTTGGGGATCGTATTCAAAAGCTCAAATCCTTCTGCCTGCAATCTTTTCATTTCCGCTTCAATATCGGCAACATCAAACGCGATATGATGGATGCCCTCCCCCTTCCGCTCGATATATTTGGCTATAATACCCTCCGGATCAGTGCTTTCCAGCAATTCCACCTTATTTTCTCCCGTCGCGAAGAAAGCGGTGCGCACCTTCTCCGATTCAACGATCTCCGTTTTGTAGCAGGCGCTGTTCAGCAATTTCTCAAACAGCGGAATAGAATCCGCCAGGCTCTTCACCGCTATGCCGATATGTTCGATTTTAAGCATCCCCAAAGCTAAACATTTTATTACCCGTCTGACATGTGTCGCGACAGGTATGAACCTCTTCCCGATCATCCCCCGATTTAACAGAATACCATCTTACGAATTCCGGAAATATGGCCGGGGACTGCCTTCGCCGCTGGTTAATCTCAACCAATTGGGCTAATTTTGCGTTTTAGTTAAATAGCAATTTTTAGTATGTTGAAACTTCCCATCTATCTTGATAATAATGCCACAACTCCTTGTGATCCACGGGTGGTAGAGGCCATGCTCCCTTATTTCACCGAGCATTTCGGAAATGCTGCCAGCAGAAATCACCCCTTCGGATGGGCTGCTGAGGAAGCGGTGGACTATGCCCGCGAGCAGGTTGCTAAACTGATCGGTTCTGACCCCAAGGAGATCATCTTCACCTCCGGCGCCACAGAAGGCGATAACCTCGCCATCAAAGGTGTTTTTGATATGTACGCCAGCAAGGGCAATCATATCATCACCTGCGTAACCGAGCATAAGGCGGTACTGGATACCTGTAAGCATATCGAGAAAATGGGAGGTGAGGTAACCTACCTGCCCGTGAATGGCGAAGGACTTATTGATCTTACCGAGCTGGAAGCAGCCATCAAGCCCAATACCATCCTGATCGCCATCATGTATGCCAATAATGAAACCGGCACCATCATGCCGGTGAGAGAGATCAGCGCCATCGCCCGCAAGCACGGGGTGCTGTTTTTCACCGATGCCACGCAGGCGGTTGGTAAGGTTCCCGTGAATGTTTTGCAGGATGGCATCGACCTCTGCACCTTCACGGCGCACAAGATGTATGGTCCAAAAGGGGTGGGCGCTCTTTATGTTCGCCGCAAGAATCCCCGCGTTAAAGTAACCGCCCAGATGGATGGTGGTGGTCATGAGCGCGGCATGCGTTCCGGCACCCTCAACGTTACCGGCATCGTTGGATTTGGTAAGGCCTGCGAGCTCGCCATGAATGAAATGGAATCAGAAGCTGTTCGCCTCAGCGCCCTTCGCGATAAACTCGAAAACGCCCTCCTTCAACTGGAAGAAGCCTATGTGAATGGCAGCAAAGAACACCGTCTGCCGCATATGGCCAATATCTCTTTCAAATACGTGGAAGGTGAGGGACTCATGATGGGCTTTAACAAGAATATTGCACTTTCCTCGGGCAGTGCCTGCACTTCAGCATCCCTCGAACCGTCTTATGTGCTGAAGGCACTGGGACTGGGTGATGACCTGGCACATTCTTCGCTTCGTTTTGGATTGGGACGTTTCACAACAGAAGAGCAGATCGATTATACTATCAAGCATGTATCGGAGACGGTTTTAAAGCTCCGCGAAATGAGCCCGCTGTGGGAGATGTTTAAGGAAGGGGTGGATATGGATAGTATAGAGTGGGCCCATCACTGAGGTAAGAGGTAAGATGTAAGAGGTAAGAATTGGAGGGAAGATTTAAAGATTTAAAACAACAAAATATATATGGCATATTCAGAGAAACTCATTGATCATTACCAGAATCCCAAGAACGTGGGAACATTGGATAAATCAAAGAAGACGGTGGGAACTGGTCTTGTTGGCGCACCGGAATGCGGTGATGTGATGCGTCTTCAGATAGAGGTGGATGATGCAACGGGAATGATCACTGATGCGAAGTTCAAAACTTTCGGATGCGGATCTGCTATCGCTTCTTCATCACTGGCAACAGAATGGCTGAAGGGCAAATCGGTAGACGACGCACTCAAGATCGATAACATGGCGATCGTGGAAGAACTGGCGCTTCCCCCGGTAAAGATCCATTGCTCTGTACTAGCAGAAGATGCCATCAAGGCCGCCATCAATGATTACCGCAAGAAGAATGGTTTGGAAGAGATTGTTTTTGAAGAGAAAGGTGTTCATTAATACCATTAAAAACTGATTGAAAATGATTTATGTAAGCGATAAAGCCCGGGAAAAAGTTGCAAAGCTCTTGCAGGAAGCCCGTGTGGGCGACGAGGCAGAGTACTTCCTCCGTGTGAGTGTGGTAGGGGGCGGTTGCTCCGGACTCAGCTACAAGCTCGATTTCGACAATGAGCCCAAGCCCATGGACCAGGTATTCGAGGACAATGGGATCAAGGTTGTTACCGATCTCAAGAGTTTCCTCTACCTGGTGAATACCACCCTCGATTTTTCCGATGGACTGAACGGCAAAGGATTTTACTTCAGCAATCCCAATGCGAGCCGCTCCTGCGCCTGCGGTGAAAGCTTTGCTGTGTAATCGGTTGCGGTGTCTGACATATGTTCACAACATGTTCGAACAAACGTTCGAACGCTCCACGTACATCTGTCAGACACCTAAACTCCCATCTTTCTCTCCCGCCTCGTGGCGGGATTTGTTTTTCCGTTATTTTTGAAGCTATGTGGTCTATTTGTAAAAAAGAATTCCGGCAGTTTTTTGCCAGCTTAACCGGACTGGTAGCCATCGTCGCCTTCCTGTTGCTGAATGGTCTATTCCTTTTCGTGTTCCCCGATTCCAGCATCCTCGACTACGGCTATGCCACCCTCGAAAAATTCTTTGACCTCGCGCCATGGATCCTTATGTTCCTCGTGCCCGCCATAACCATGCGCAGCTGGTCAGATGAATTCAAAGGCGGCACCTTCGAGATCCTGCAGACCAAACCACTCAGCGCCTCCCAACTCGTAACCGGTAAATACCTCGGCGCCCTCGCCATCGTTTTTATAGCCCTGTTGCCAACCATTATCTACGCCATCAGCGTGCAGGCACTAAGCGCCGACAAAGGCATCGACATGGGCGGCACCATCGGCTCCTATATCGGGCTCTTCCTGCTGGCGGCGGTATTCACGGCTATCGGAACCTGGTGCAGCAGCCTCACCCCCAACAGCGTGGTGGCCTTCCTGCTGAGTGCATTCCTTTGTTTCCTCCTCTATATTGGGTTCAGCGCCATCAGCAAACTGCCCGCCTTCCAGGGCAACCTCGATTATGTACTGGAAATGCTCGGCATAGATTTTCATTACCGTAGCATCAGCCGCGGCGTTCTCGATAGCCGCAACCTCGTTTATTTCGGAAGCATCATCGCTTTCTTTTTACTGATCACCAACAGGAAAATCGCCATTCGATAACATTACCCATGAAGAAACTATCGCAATCAAAATTTTACTGGATATTCCTGTTGCTGCTGCTCGTGCTCGTCAATATCATCGCGGGCCTCTGGCCGGTAAGGATAGACCTCACATCAGAAGGGCGATACACGCTCTCCAATCCCACGCGCAAACTCCTCACCACCCTTGAAGAGCCCGTTAACATCGACGTTCTCCTCAGTGGTGAAATGCCCGCAGGCTTCAAGAAACTATCCGCCAGCACCAACGACCTGCTGCAAGAATTCAAAGCCGCGGGTGGCCGCAATATCCGTTTCCGTTTCGTGAAACCAGGTGAGGGGCTCAATGATGAACAGAAAAACCAGCTTTATGATTCACTGAGTAAAATGGGATTGAATCCAACTAACATCAAGGCGCAAACGAAAGAGGGGGAGGGACAGGAAGAGCGCCTCGTACTACCCGGTGCCGTTATCACCCATAAAGGAAGAAGTACAGCGATCGATCTGTTGCAGGGAGTGGGCTCCGACCCATCGGGCGACCCGCTCGGTACCCTTAACCGCGCCGACGCATTGATGGAATATAAATTCGCCAATGCCATCCGCCAACTCAAACAGGATACTGTTCCACTCATAGGATATCTCGTTGGTAACGGTCAGCCCGAATCATACCAGGTATATGATCTGATAGAAAATATCCTCAAGAAAAATTATGCCTTCCGCATTCTACCCGTTGACAGCGTACCCATCATCCCGCCTGTGTTCCAGGCCCTGATAATCGCCAAGCCAACAACAGCCTTCAGCGACGAGCAGAAACTTAAAATCGACCAGTACGTGATGCAGGGCGGTAAGCTGCTCTGGATGATCGATAACCTCTATGCAGAAATGGATAGTCTGCAGCGGGTGCAGAATGAATTCATCGCCTTCGACCGCGGCCTTCAACTGGAAGACCAGCTCTTCCGTTATGGCGTACGCATCAACCAGGACCTGCTGCAGGACCTTAACGCCGATAAGATCCCATCCGTAATAGGTTCAGTTGGCGGTAAGCCACAGATACAATTATTGCCATGGCCCTATTTCCCGCTGCTGAGTAATTATAGCGGTCACCCCATCGCCAGGAACATGGATTATGTATTATCACAGTTCCCGAATTCAATAGACACGGTGGAAGCCAAAGGCATCCGCAAAACCATACTGTTGGCCAGTTCCATCGATACCCGCCTGCTGGCAACGCCCGCCAAAGTAAGCTGGCAAAGCATCGAAACAGAGAACGATCTCAAGACCTTTAACATGGGAAACCAACCCGTGGCGGTACTGCTGGAAGGAAGTTTCAGCTCGCTCTATTCAAACCGCGTTGGCGCAGCAGAGCGGCAGGCATTTGAAGCGGCGGGACAACCAATCCGCGCCTCTTCCCCCGAAAATAAAATGATCGTTATTTCCGATGGAGATATCGCCCTCAATGCCGTTACCCAAAATGAGGGCCCACTGCCCATGGGCATGAACGCATATACAAAGCAACAATATGCGAACCGTGACTTCATCCAGAATTGTATAGAGTATCTTGTGGACGAATCGGGCATACTGGAAACAAGGAGTAAAGATTTTACCCTTCGACTCCTGGACCAAAAGAAACTGGAAGCCGGCAAAACCAAATGGCAACTCATCAATATCATCGTTCCGGTGGTATTAATATTGCTGTTCGGGATAGGGTTCCAGTGGCTGCGCAAAAAACAGTTCCAGCATAAATAGAATATCCGATAAGAGAATAGAAACCGATAAGAATGACACCTGAACAAATTAGTTACATTGTATTTGGCGTGGTAGTGTTGATAGCCCTTGTTTTTGACCTGGGACTGATGAGTAAATCCACCACCGAGATCACGATGAAAAAAGCGCTCTACCAGACCATCTTCTGGGTATCGCTGGCGCTTGGATTTTTTATATTTCTCTGGTTTGAGGACGGCAAGACCATTGCACTTGAATACGTTAGCGCCTACCTGATGGAATGGTCGCTCAGTATCGATAATATCTTCGTGTTCATTCTCATCTTCGGATTCTTTGGCGTTAAGCAACAATATGTGCCCAGGGTATTGCTGATCGGTATCATCCTGGCAATCGTATTCAGGATCATCTTCATCTCCGTTGGTATCGTGCTGATAGAACGCTTCCACTGGCTGCTCTATGTATTCGGCGCGCTGCTATTATACACGGGTATCAAGATGTTCACGGCCAAGCAGGATGAAGACTCCGATATGTCTGATAATACCGTTTACAAATTCCTGCAACGCGTGCTGCCTCTTGTAGCGCATGATGGTGGGGGTAAGTATTCCATCGTGCAGGATGGCAAACGCTATTATACCAGCATGTTTGTAGTGGTGATCATGCTCGCCACCACCGATATCATCTTCGCACTCGATTCCATTCCCGCGGTATTTGCTATTTCGCAGAACAGGCTGGTGGTGTACACCTCTAATATTTTCGCGGTACTTGGACTAAGATCACTGTTCTTCCTCCTAAAAGGAGCCGTGAACAAATTCGCCTACCTGCAGCAGGGCATTGCCGTAGTGCTTGTATTCATCGGACTTAAAATGCTGGCCGAGATCTTCCATATCAAAGTGCCGGTATATATTTCCTTACTGGTGATCGTGCTCTGTATTGGCACTTCCATCGTTTACTCCATGAGTGTGGCCAATAAGGCACTTGAGAATGAGTTAGCCGATAACAAGAAGGAATAACGCTACCGTGCAGTATACCATCCCTGATATCGCTGCTATAATTGGTGCCCGCTGGCAGCAGCAGGCAGGGAGCGCTACCATTTCACATTTGCTGATCGATAGTCGCAAGTTGCTGTTCCCACAGAGCACTGTTTTTTTTGCCCTGAAAACAGAAAGCAGGAATGGCCACCAGTTCATCGGGAGGCTGTACCAGCAGGGCGTGCGCTGTTTTGTAGTGAGTGAAGAGATGGATCCGAAAACCTTTCCCGGCGCCAGTTTGCTCTTAGTAGAGAATACACTCGCTGCTCTGCAAACATTGGCAGCAGCGCATCGCAAAAAGTTTAGCTATCCTGTAATTGGCATCACCGGAAGCAATGGCAAGACCATAGTAAAAGAGTGGCTGAACCAGCTGCTGGAAGAAGATCATAATATAGTGAGGAGTCCCCGCAGCTATAACTCCCAGATAGGCGTTCCACTCAGCGTTTGGCAGATGGAGAGCCTGCATAGTCTGGGTATTTTCGAAGCCGGTATTTCCCGGACAGAAGAGATGTTGGCACTGCAAAATATCATCCAGCCAACTATAGGTATCTTAACGAATATAGGTGCGGCGCATAATGAGGGATTTAGCTCCCTCCGTCAAAAGCTGGAAGAAAAATGGAAGCTGTTCCGTGATGCGGGGGTCATCATCTACAAGCGCGATCATGGATTAACAGATGAATATGTAAAGGAGATAAAGCGGGATGACTGCCTCTATTTCAGCTGGTCCTTTGAAGGGGATGCAACCATGCAGGTGAGCAGAACCGCCGCAGACGATAACGGTGTTGATTGTACCATCAGGTATGCAGATCAAACCTTTGCATTAAGGATTCCCTTTACCGATGAAGCCTCCATTGAGAATGCACTCACATGCACCGCCTGCCTGCTGTACATGGATCTGCCTGTCCACCTGATCACCAAAAGGATAGCGCAACTACATAGCGTGGGTATGCGCCTTGAGATGAAGGAAGGCATTAACCACTGTTCGGTTATCAATGACAGTTATTCCGCCGACCTCAGTTCATTGATCATTGCGCTCGATTTTTTAGCACAGCAGAAACAGCACCTGACCAAAACCGTTATACTATCCGATATCCCGGAAACGGGCATGCCGGAAGAAGAATTATATCAAAGAGTTGCCATGCTCCTGCAGCATCATGGCGTCAAAAGACTGTTTGCGATCGGTCCAAGAATAAGCGCCCATAAAGCGGTATTTGAAGCAGCTGCATTAGAAGTGCACAGCTACCCCGAAACAGCCTCCTTCATAGCCCATGCACCCGAGATCCATTTCCGGGATGAGACCATCCTGATCAAAGGTGCGAGGCGGTTTTCCTTTGAAGATATCTCTGCGCTGCTGGAAATGCAGGTACACCAGACGGTCCTGGAGATCAATCTCAATGCCATGCTGCAGAACCTTAAGCAATACCAGCAACTGCTACAGCCCTCAACCCGGCTGATGGCCATGGTAAAGGCTTTCAGCTATGGCAGCGGGAGTTATGAGATCGCGAGTCTGCTGCAATTCCATGGCGTCGATTACCTGGCGGTGGCCTATACCGATGAAGGTGTGGCACTTCGCAAGGCAGGCATTGATATGCCCATCATGGTGATGAATGCATCGCCATCAGCCTTTGATGCGCTGGTGGAATTCAACCTCGAGCCCGTACTATATTCATTACAGTTATACAAGCGATTTGCCGCCTATATCCGCCAGCAGGCCATCACCCGTTATCCCGTTCACCTCGAAATGGAAACAGGGATGAACCGGCTTGGATTTGCTGGAGCCGATATAACAGAACTGGAAAGCCTGCTTGTGCAACCATGGTTCAAGATCCAATCCGTATTCAGTCACCTCGCCGCCAGTGAGGATCCGCAACATGATGGATTTACGCACCAGCAGGTGGAGCTCTTTGAGGCAGCCACAAAACGTATTGCAGCGGTACTCGATCACAGCTTCCTGAGGCATATAGAAAACACGGCAGCTATTTTCCGTCACCCCCAATGGCAGATGGATATGGTGCGGCTGGGCATCGGACTCTATGGCGTTGATCCCTCCGCATCGCAGCAGATGAGGCTGGAGGAAGTATCTACCCTCCGCACCACCATCGCGCAGATAAAAGAACTGGCAGCCGGAGAAACAGTGGGCTATGGCAGGAGAGGAGTCGCGGCAAGGCAAACGCGCATAGCCACGGTGCGCATTGGATATGCCGATGGCTATCCCCGCGTGCTGGGCAATGGCAGGGGCAGCATGCTGGTGGGAAATAAACTTGCACCGGTTATCGGTAGCATCTGTATGGATATGACCATGATCGATATCACGGGCATCGATGGAATAGAAGAAGGGGATGAGGTGATCGTATTCGGCAAAGGCTTGCCGGTAGCCGAGCTGGCGGCCGCTGCGGGCACTATCCCCTATGAGATCATGACGGGCGTTTCCCAAAGAGTTAAAAGAATTTATTACCTGGACTAGATAGCTGCTGCAATTGTGCGGGATGCACGGCAACGGTTATCTTTGTCCCTTTAGCAAAGAATATGGCAAAGGCGAGAAATGTTATTTTACTGATTGTACTGATCCTGGTAGTTGACCAGGTGCTTAAGATCTGGGTGAAGACGAATATGCCCCTGAGTTATCATTGGGATGCCACGCATGTACCCATTACCCCATACGACCGCGGTATCAGGCCCTTTGGCGAGAATGCCGAGTGGGCACAGATCTATTTCGTGGAGAACGAGGGCATGGCCTGGGGATGGAAGTTTGGTGGTGAGTGGGGCAAGATGGCCCTTACCCTTTTCCGCATGCTGGCAGTGATATTCGGGGTCTGGTATATCCGTGAGATACTGCGGAAGAAGCATAGTACCGGATTCATCGTTTGCGTGGCGCTGATCTTTGCCGGGGCCCTTGGCAACCTGATCGACAGTATGTTCTATGGACTGATTTTTGAGGAGAGTACCTATAAATCGGTGGCAAAGATGTTCCCGGAGAAAGGCTATGCCGGCTTCCTGCATGGCAAGGTGGTGGATATGTTTTATTTCCCGATCATCCGCTCGCATTATCCCAGCTGGTTTCCGATAGTTGGCGGAGATGATTTTGAATTTTTCAGTCCGGTTTTCAATATCGCCGATGCCTCCATTTCAGCGGGGGTGATAGCATTACTGGTCTTCCAGAAACGATTCCTGGAGCCCGAAGCTGATACGACAAGGAAAACGATTGAAACAAATACCAGGGTAAATGACGATGTTCAGGTATCCTGATAAAACCTACTCTATGCGTAAGATATTTTTACCGATCCTGGCAATGATAGTGCTGGCTTTTACCGGCTGCACCAAGGAAGAGAGTCTTGAGGAGATGCCAATTGTGGAGGACCAGAATAACAGCTGGAGCTTTGTAGAAGGGGGAACAGAATACAGGGGGGTGGTAGACACTGCCTTTATCGAACTTATCAATGGCACCGAGGTGCTCACTATAGAAGGAACAGCCACTTCCGGAACACAGGGAAATATAGCCCTGCTGCTGGTGGGAGACCCGGTAGGGGTGGGCAATTATCCCTCTCCCTTATCTGCGCTATTCTATATCGAGAACGGCGCTTTCAAGTATGAAACAGATCCTGCAACGCCAGGATTCACCATCGGCATAACCCAGTTCAGCACAACCTCTGTAAGTGGAACCTTCTCCGGGCTGGTTAAAGAAGATGGCGTTGATCGCAATGTGACGGAAGGAAGTTTTAAGGCGACTTTTTAGTATGCATCATAGTTTTAAAAAGATTCTCCTCTTATATAGCCAATAGCACAAATACCATTCTACAAAAAGGGTCATAAGGGCAGCAAAGATTGCCTGTATGCCGGCGGGAGTATTGAATAATCCGGTGAATCCATTGGTGAAGATGGCTACTGCACCATTAAGCCATTGCACCCCTACTGTTTCAAAGAAGAGATATATAAAAATGGCGTTCATGCCCATCACTTCAAATACCCAGGCAAAACGGTTCCAGCGTCTCAGATCAATTATATAATAGAGTAATGCCATCATCAGCAGTATCCATCCCCCTGATGCCAGCGTGAAAGAGGAAGTGCTGATTCGTTTAATAATAGGCGTTATACCAGACAAATCAAGTGTGTAGCCGGCTGCAAGGGCAACCAGGCCGGCAATTAATAATGTTTTCAGCTTTTTAGCGGATGACTCCTTTGAAATAATCAGTTTCCCGGCAAGGACACCCCAGATTGTATGGGCGGCGGTTGGGATAATATTGATAGCCACCCATCCATCGCTGTTGATCTTTCCCATCACGATCGTATCGAACCATGCACCGAAGTTTTCTGAGTGGGTAAAAGGTTTGTCGAATCCGGGCATTAGAACAAAGCGGTACAGCAATTCTGTGAGTATCAGTAAAGCGATCGAGAATATTATCTGGAACAGGGATGATTTACGGATGATGGCATAGGCAATTAAAGTGGTGAAAGCGAGTTGTGTAAGTACGTTCCAGAGTTCCCAAACCATTTTGCCGGCATATATACAATGAAGGGCTGTGCCAAACAGAAAGAGTTTAAGACAGCGGATAGCAACATGACGAAAATTGGTTTCCCATGTTATGCCTTTTTTGGATTTGTTATAAAAGGAGATATACAATGCGGCCCCTGCCATTGTCATGAAAGCAGGTTGTACCAGGTCCCAGAACCGGAGTCCATGCCATGGGTGATGAAAGAACTGTTCAACAACAGCATTGGGGATGCCCGTTGCAAACTCTTCGTTCATGGCAATATAGAGATGACAGCTTTCAGCCGCCAGGAGAAGCATGATGAGGCCGCGCAGTACATCCAGCGACTGAAGTCGGTTTGAAGGCAGGAGGGAAGCAGGTGGGGATGGGTTGACAGTTGGTTGCATCCTATTAATATAAGAAAAGGATTACCAACTAAGATCTGCAAACGTTTGTCTGAATTCAGCGATGATGAGCCAAAGACATTCTACTATTCACTGTTGCCTTGTGATGGAGGGTAGTTTTAGGGCGACTCTTTAGGGGGTTTAATTTTTTTGAGTAAATGCATTTGTGTTGATAAGCTTTGTGCACTAAACCGTATTAAAACCTCCCTTCTCTCTAAATATTTTTACTTCCTGAACCGCTTTAATCGATTGGTCAATATTTGTATCCATTAAGCAGGTTAGTTCATATTGATTATTATCAATGGTAAAAATTCTTACAAAAAAATATGCTTCCATTGGTGTTATTGGAATGCCTCCCTTATCCATACTGGCAGATTTATAAACTACTATATCTTTTATTTCGCTGCTTGCTATCAGCGTTTCTTCTCCGTCTTTCACAAGCCGTATCCTGTCTGGTATAATTTCTGCTACCATACCTTTATTCCTGATATAATAACTGATGTGTAAAAAAAAGGAAGGGACAACTGTTAGGACATAAAAGATTAGAAAAATATAGAAAAAGTCTTTCTCAAAACCAAAATACCACCAGCCCAAAAAATATAGAAGCGTTGTGAATATGGATATCCACAACGCTTTAAGATGATTTAAAAAAGTTTGTTTTATTATCATTGCTATTATCTTGGTAGCCAACCTTCACGCAAAGCACTTCGTAAACCCGGGGAATACGTTTCTCTTACATATCAGTGGAATTGGCCAGGTTACAATAACTGATCTTTTGTTAGGCACGATTTCAAAAAAGATAAAAACTCCTTACTCTTTTTTACAACCCTTCCATTAACCATCACGGAAAAGTTATTGATGCAAATAGTACTATTCTCACCTGTAAAACCATCCATATAATTAAACTTTGCCCTCACATCAAACCCCTCTTTTTTTGTTGAATATTTCACCTTTTTCAGAAAAGAATTAAGCATACGTAATGTATCTGCCGAATATATCTCTTTATATTTTATTGTGTTTTCAAAGCTGGGATAAAAATCTTCACAAGAAACAGCGTAAGTCGTCAAAACGAAAAAATTCACACTTTCAATTTTTACTTTGCTTTCTCTACCCGATTGGCCAAATAAAAAGTGGGTAATTGTTAACATAATAAGAAACATGGAAACCCTTCTCTGTATCATTATAATTGTATTTTAAGATTGTCGATGGGATTTTTTTTATTTCCTCTTAGTTTGCTGCAGCTTTTACTTTATTCTTATGAAGCTCCAAAAGCTACTGAATAATTTTATCCTTATCCAGTGAATTTGTGGTTATGGGTAAGCTTCCCCAAAGTTCGGCCGTCTTATTGCTTCATTTGCCTGTATAGATATTTTTGTAGTTCGGCTTGTACGATTACATTTGATTAACGATGATGAATAACCTGAAATTATTTGGTAGTTAACCTGATCCAAACCATCTCTTACCATTGGAAAGCAATATATAAAAACAGAAAGTAGAATTATGCGTAATCTTTATATGATGCTTATTCCACTATTAGGATATTCTTGCTGTGAAATTCATCATGAATCATCTTATATATTTCATGATAAAATAATAACCAGAATAGATAAGTGTGGGGAAACTAGTTTCCATTACCAAACAGGTAATAACAAGCCTGTAGGTCGAATTTATGCTAAGTACTCAGGCATTAATGATGGATTTAGAGGTTATTTAAGTTTTGACGTTAAGGGAAAGGTTACCATTCTTTCGGATGATGGTTATTTTAAAATTGATAATGTAGATACTTCAAAATTCACTTACCAGAGTATATATTCTGATGAAACACCTGAGTTGGGGAATGGTGTATATTTTATTTCTGACTCAAAGAAATATGAAATGGATAAAAACAAGGGCATCCATTCCGGAATAAAAGTGGAGTATGATTATTAATAGGATGAAGTTTGTCCTTGGTGGAATTTCCACATATGAAGACGAATACGATTTTAAAATGCACAATTCACGAAACCCATTAAATTGGCCAAGAAATATAACGACACTCCTTGGTAGGAAAGCTGCAGGTGAGGGTAAAAGTTATGAAATAAATCTTATTGGTTTAAAGTGGATCAATCCAGTTCATCCCATAATTAAGTAACGATGTATAAGATAATTATTGCACTTTCTTTTCTGATGACTGGTTGTAGCGACTCAAGTATCAACTTAGGTGAGGATTATTTTTTAAGAATTGAAGGGCCGCGAACAAATGAGATAATGAATAGAAAAGCCAATGTAAAAGGTATCCCCCCCGCAGTCATGAGATATAACTATAATGATGATTTTATTGTTGCAGAACAAAAGCCAAGTAATCATAATGACGTAATGCATGATGATGGTGTGATATATAGCAAAGGGCGAGATTTTATTTACTATTGGATAATAGTTAAGAAAAGCAAAGCAGTCCTCGGACCTATGGAAAAAGGTGAATATGAAAAGATGAAAAATAAGTATGGGATGTCTTCGACTTTCCTTTTAAAGGATGTTTATTGAAGTCAGTCAACAGTTGATAGAGTTTTTTATGGGATTGTAATCTCCCCTTATTTTAGTGCCAGTGTCATTTAGAGTTTCAAAAGTAGTTATCTCTGCTTCAACCGCTTTACAACTAAACGCTGCGCTTTAGGCCTTTCACGTTTGGAATCTATTCTCCATTCCTCGTTCAATACCTGCCTTTCTGCAAGACGGGTAAACAGGCACGCATTTTATATGAACCTCGTTTTCGGGAATAATTCAGAAAATACCGCCCGCCATTCCCATATATTCAAATAAATCTGTATATTAAACCTGAATTTCCGCAGATGGATATGCATATCTGATGGGGACCAGATGAGGACCAGATAGCGACCAGATGGGGACCACGGATGGAGAGATCAACACGATTTCAAAGCGGCCGACGGTAGCCTTTATCCAAAATTCAAAACCAAAACCTCATAAAAATGGCAAAGAACAGCGGCAACATCTTACTGAACAAGTTCAGTGGCAACCTGGGTGATTCTGTTTACCTGAAAAACTATGGCGGAAGGCAGTACATGATCCGCTGCCCCAACCGGGAGGGTCACAAAAAAACCGAGGCCGAGGAAGCCAACCAGCACAGGTTTAAGTTGGCCCAGATGTATGGCAGCCAGGTAACAAAAAATCCTGAGGCCAAAGCATTTTACACCCCCTATCGTGAGGGCATCATGACGGAATATCTCCTGGCGCAGGCCGACAAAATGATTTCACCCGTTATTAAATACATCGATTCCAGCGATTACTGCGGCCTCGCCGGCCAGCAAATTCTGATCATGGCAACCGACAATATCAAGGTTACGGAAGTGACCTGCACTATCATTGGTCCAACAGGCGTGGAGATCGAAAAAGGAAATGCCAACCCCACCGTCAGGGATGAGGAATGGTCTTATATTATCTCCAATGATCATAAAATGGAGGAGGGCACAATGATAGTGGTTAATGCCTTCGATCGTCCGGGAAATAAAGCCGAGGCCATGCTCATTATAGAATCGGCACCTGGTAAATAAAAACCCCCACCTGAAAAGGCGGGGGCGTTAAAACCCTATATTTTCTAATAGACAACATTTCCTTTTAACCAAATGCCTTTGGTTTTTCAGTGGATATTGGTCGTCACATCGATATAAGGCACGGACCAAAACAGAACATGAGAATATGATCAGGTCTGCTGAAATATATTTGACAGAAATCTTAACGACAGCAAAGGGGAACAAATTGTTCCCCTTCTAAATTATTGTTTATCAACTACAGAATTACACTTAGTTGATCTTTCCGACCATTTTGGATGGGTCTACCCACTGGTCAAATTCATCGGCTGTCAGGTAGCCAAGTTTCACTGCCATCTCCTTTAATGTAGTGCCTTCCTTATGCGCCTTCTGGGCTATTTCCGCCGCCTTATAATATCCGATCTTCGGATTAAGCGCCGTAACCAGCATCAGCGAATTGTCCACATGCTTTTTGATATTGGCCTCAATCGGCGCAATACCGATCGCACATTTATCATTGAAGCTTACACAGCCATCGCCAATGAGCCGCGCGCTGTGGAGGAAATTATAGATCATCATCGGCTTAAACACATTCAGTTCAAAATGTCCGCTGGCACCACCAATATTGATCGACACATCATTACCCAGCACCTGGGCAGCAATCATAGTGAGGGCCTCGCATTGCGTAGGGTTCACCTTACCGGGCATGATGGATGATCCGGGTTCATTATCAGGAATAAAAAGTTCGCCTATACCTGACCGTGGACCGCTTGACAGCATCCTTATATCATTGGCGATCTTCATCAGGCTCACCGCAACAGTCTTTAATGCACCATGCGCTTCCACGATGGCATCATGCGCCGCGAGGGCTTCAAATTTATTTTCGGCAGTCACAAATGGAAGTCCCGTCAACGCCGCAATATGCTTCGCCACATTAACATCATAATTATCGGGAGTGTTGATGCCGGTACCCACCGCTGTTCCGCCTAGGGCAAGCTCAGCAAGATGCGGCAGACAATTTTTTATTGCCCGCAGGCCATGGTCTAACTGCGACACATAACCGCTGAATTCCTGTCCCACCGTAAGCGGTGTTGCATCCATAAAATGCGTTCTCCCGATCTTCACCACCTGCATGAAATCCTTACTCTTGGCGGCAAGTGTATTGCGAAGTTTTTCAATACCGGGAATGGTTGTTTCAACCAGCATTTTGTAGGCAGCAATATGCATGGCGGTGGGGAAAGTATCGTTGGAGGACTGCGACTTATTTACATCATCATTGGGATGGAGGAATTTATCCTTATCGGCCAGCGCGCCACCATGCAGTACATGTCCGCGGTAGGCAACCACCTCATTCACATTCATATTGCTCTGCGTTCCCGAACCGGTTTGCCATACCACCAGCGGGAAATATTCATCGAGCTTACCCTCGAGGATCTCATCACATACCTTTCCGATCATATCAGATTTTTCCTGTGGCAATATCCCTGCATCGAGGTTGGTGAGGGCCGCGGCCTTCTTGAGGTAGGCAAAAGCACGGATGATCTCTTTGGGCATCCGGTTGATATCCTGGGCGATGCGGAAGTTATCAATGCTACGCTGGGTTTGTGCTCCATAGTAGGCATCAACAGGCACCTGCACTTCACCCATTGTGTCTTTCTCTATTCTGTATTCCATATTAGGTTGATTTAGAAATCTGCCGCAAAGGTAATTCCGGGGCACCGGAAAGCAGATGATTTTTATCAGTTTATGAGCCAGCCTCAGCCATTAGTTGCCGGTGAATACCGCGGGTCTTTTTTCGAGGAAAGCTCTGGCGCCTTCCTTGGCATCGGTGGTATTGAAGAGCTCGCCGAAGGCATGGATCTCTTTGGTGAGTCCGTTGGGATCGCCGATAGCGGCCAGGTTGGTGAGCTCAATCACCTTGGCGATAGCAATGGGAGCCTTGGTGATAATGCTTTGCAGGATGGTCCGCGTTTTGGGCATCAGCTCTTCAGCAGTGGTTACATGGTTTACAAGGCCCAGTTGAAGCGCTTCGGAAGCGTTGAGCATGGCGCCTGTCATCATCAGTTCCATGGCCTTGCCCTTGCCCACAAGCTGCGTGAGCCGCTGGGTACCGCCATAGCCGGGAACCAGTCCGAGGTTCACTTCGGGCTGGCCGAAACGGGCGTTATCAGAAGCGAGGCGGAAGTGGCAGGCCATCGCAAGCTCACAGCCACCCCCCAGCGCAAATCCATTTACCGCAGCGAGGATGGGCTTGCTGGAATGCTCAATCCGACTGAACACCATATCCTGTCCCTTTTTAGCCAGCTCCATACCGCCGTAGCCGTCGAGCTCCAGGAACTCGCTGATATCGGCGCCGGCTACAAAACTCTTTGGTCCGGCCCCCGTGAGGATGGCTCCCTTCACTTCAGGGTTATCATACACGGTGCCGATCACCTCTGCCAGCTCTTCGATAACGATGCGGTTGAGAGCATTGAGTTTATCGGGACGGTTAATGGTGATCGTTAGTATGCCTTCAGCTAATTCGGTGAGGATGGTCTGGTACATGTGAGAATATTTTTATTGGGAAGAAATGAATCAGAACTGCCGGTGTGTCTTCACCCACTGGCTTATATAACCGGAGATCTCGGTGGTGGTTGTGCCCGGGGCGAAAAGTTTTCCAACGCCCATGTCAGACAGTTGTTTCATATCGTCATCGGGAATGATACCGCCGCCGGTGAGGAGAACATCATCCATCTTTTTTTCCTTCATCAGTTGCAGGAGTTTGGGAAAAACGGTCATGTGTGCACCGCTGAGGATGCTGATCCCGATGGCATCAACATCTTCCTGGAGGGCGGCGTTCACCACCATTTCTGGTGTTTGCCGGAGACCGGTATAGATAACTTCCATGCCTGCATCACGCAATGCCGATGCGATGACCTTGGCGCCGCGGTCGTGACCATCGAGGCCAACCTTGGCAACCAGTACGCGTATGGGTCTGTTGATTGTGTTCATATGGCTGCACAAAGATAGGGGAAATGGGAGCTAGCGCTGGAAGCGCAGCTTCATTTCTGCAAGGCCCGTCCGCGCCAGGCTGGAGGCCACACTATCGGCATCCCTGAAGAGGATCACCTTATCACCATGCTGCCTGCTCAGTGGCATGTTGACGGAATCAAGGAGCTGCCGGCTGGCGAAATGATTAAAGACCTCATCGTCGGCATCGGGATTGTTACGGCCAACAAACAGCAGGTGGCGAAAATCCATTTCCGGTTTTATCCATAGCAGAAAGCTGCCATTATCACTGATCACACGATCCTGGAAATCCTTATCGCGACTATAAAATTTCAGCCCCCCCGCCTGTCCGTAATGCCGGCAGTAAACAACAGTATGTTGCTTAACAGAATCGGGAAGTTGATGAAATGCCTTCTCTGCCTTATTGGCAATTGCCTTCCAACCGATCATATCGGCATAGTCCTGCGGGAGGGGATGATCTTTCTGGTCTTCCCATCTTAGCAGTCCGGTTTTTTCAAACTGCATTGTCTTGAAAATATTGGCCATGGTTGCGGGTGCTGCGAAAGGTAGGAGGAAGGGGATCATGGGCAGGCTCAGTAAGATCACCACGGTGAGGATAGCGGGCTGCAGCCATTTGATGGTGGCGGAACGTTTTTGCCAGAATGCTGCTCCGGCTGCAATGAGGGATGGGTAGATGCCGAGTGCATAATATCCTTTTGCGCTACCGAGCATGAGTAGGGTAAGCAATGCGATAAAGGTGATGCCTATCCATCGCCAGGGGGCGTTGAAGAAGAACCAGGCCACGCCCGCAAGCCAGATGGGCAGGAAGGGCAGGAGGTAAAGAAATTGTTCGGCGACGAAGTTAAGCGGACTCAGGAATTTCAGTTGGGTTTCCTGCAGTTCCTGCATATGGTGAAGCAGGGGCCAGTTCTGCTGGTACTGCCAGTAAATATTGGGGAGTGCCAGTAGCAGGGCGATGCCAAGGGCGATATACAGATGGCGCGATAAAAACAGTTTGCGCTGGCTGGTGAAGAGCCATCCGATGGCTAAAGCGGCTAAAAAAAATAGGATGGTGTATTTGCCATAGAACCCAACCGTGGCCGCGGCTGCGAAGCCGTACCAGTAGCGGATTTGAGCGGTCTGCTGAAAAAGCACGAGCATCCAGATACAGGCCGTCCACGCGAAGATATCGATGATATTAGGTTGGAAAAGAAGGTGAACACGTGCGAAGGCAGCGAGGATGAACACCAGTGCGGTAACAGCCTGTGCCCATGCTTTGCCACCCCATCGTGCGGCGAGGATGCAGGCCATGATAAGGGTGAGTGCGCCCAGTAATGCAGGCCATATTTTGATGCTCCATTCTGAGCCGCCGAGCCATGATGAGATGGTAGCCATCCACGATAGCAGTGGTGGATTTTCGAGATAGCCCCAGGCGGGGTGGAGGCCCTGCTGGTAATAAAGGTATTCATCGCGTTGCAGTTCATAAACGGCGTGGATACCGATGAATGGCAATAAAAACTTCAGGATTGCCAGCGGCAATATGATCTTCCAGCGCGGGTTGGTGGGATGCATGCTTCAAATTAATGCAAGTTTAGGAGAAATCACCACCACCCATAAGTGAAAACTACCGTTGAATGTGTGATTGCTCCCTAAAGTTCAATGTTTCGTCTTGAGGGTCTCCAAGAATTACCTGAATGTGGTATTGCATAAGAACATGGATGGTAATATATTACCACCGCAAAGTTAAAATTAACCCTTTCACTTACCCCCATGCCTAAACGATGTGGGTGAGGTGGCGAAGCTGTGGGGGGAATAATGCTGCGGGATAATAAAGAAATGAAATGGCTGATTTGTTATTTGAAATAGTGGTTAAGACATTTCTTGTGTTGCCTGGTGCATTTATAAGATGGTTGTTTCGAGGATTCAAAGGTTCATATAGTCGTCTACTAGAGGATACAGACTGGATACTTAATTCAATTATCGGAGGAGCCTTTATTGGAATAATCATCATTGTTATATCAAATCGCACTGTTTAAATCCTAAAAACCTTACACTTTATGAGAAGACTTAAACTAACAACCTTATTTATTCTAACATTCCTTGCGGGTCAGTCTCAAACTAAGAACTTTCTTGACCAACCTTATTTAGAGGTAGCAGGAAATGCGGACACTTTACTGACACCTAACGAAATTTACATCAAAATCATCATAACAGAAAAAGATACCAGGGATAGAATTTCAGTAGAAGACCAGGAATTGAAAATGTATAATGCTTTAAAAACACTAGGTATTGATGTTGAAAAGAACCTAACGACAAGCGACATGGCCAGCAACTTTAAATTTTACTTTTTAAGGAGTAAGGATGTGATGAAATCCAAACAGTACATTTTAAGAGTAAGTGATGCTGTTACTGCCAGTAAGGTATTCATTGAGCTCGAGAACCTGGGCATTTCCAATACTTCAATAGAAAGGGTAGACCATTCGGATTTAGAGAGCATCAGAAATTTATTACGATCAAAGGCCGTTGAAAACGCTAGGACCAGAGCCATAGCATTGACAGAACCTTTAAAGCAAACAGTTGGCCCAGCTATTCATATCGCAGACAATGAAGTATATAGTAATTCTAATCAACTACGCGGCCGACTTGAGGAAGTTGTTGTAGTGGGATATGGTATTAAAAAAAATGCGGCAACAGAATTGCCAAAAATAGAGTTTGAGAAATTAAAAGTAGCGTCCAATATTAATGTCAAGTTTATGCTCAAGTAATCAATTAAATTAAAGTATACGGTAAATCAAATGGGCCGGCCTGCAATTATAAATGTTAGACTTACCAGAGTATGAGACTTAGTATTTTCAATTGCATATTTGTGATTCTTCTATCCATTGGATGCAGCAATTCCGCAGATAATGCAAATTCCTTTAATCAGAATATTTTTCAGCAAACTAGTTTTCCGGATATGCCAGATACCTTTAGATTTTCGTATAAGGATGCCCATGTTGAGGCCAAAGCGTTGATGAATGAAGAATTTTTGTGGAGTGCTATAGAGGAAACCGCTCCCTTCGGTAATGATGATGGAAGCGACGCTGCATATGGATTCAGATTATGGCGGGTTTACAATAAGAATATTTCTCCTACGGTTTATCTTGACCAGCTGATTGATCGGTGGGGTTATCCTAAGTTTGAGTTGGATGAACTGGATGCTGCAAAAATAAGTTTGTATTTGAGTACTCCTGCTTTGAAATCTGAGACGGAAATCCGGCAGCAAATGGAAACTATGAAAGAGGCCATGAAGAATGCCGGTGATACCTCAATGCAGTCAATGGATGATAATCAGTTCCGGGAAATAATAATATTATCCTCACAAAGCATGGGTATCAGCTTTCTTGTTGGGATTGATAATGCGATTATAGCAACTGGTTTTGCTCAATTTGTATTGGAAGGAGAATTAGATCAAAAACTTAAATCCCTGGTTGTAATAGCTATTAAGAGGCAGTTATTGCCAGTATTAATTAACCGTTGGGACGTAAATTATATTCCCATGCGTAAAGAGCAATTAAATACCATGCTGAATATTATTAATAAAATAGATTAGTGATTGTTATTAATAGCAAATAAAATGAACAGACTTTTAGGGTATGTTTTTTAGGCATATGACTTCTTGGTTTTATTTTCTTCCTGAGTAATTCTGATATGTTAATCCATGAATTGTTGGATTTGCACCTTCCGGTAATGTAATTACCAGTAGGGAAATTTGTAGTTTGAGAATTTCTAGATTACGTATATTTCATAAATACAATCGTTAGTCGCAATTCTATCCAGATGTATCAGCAATACCAAGTAATAGAACTAACAAAAGATTTAAACGCTGTCCTTAAAAGAGGTATGCAAGGGACTATTCTTGAAGTTTGGGATGAGTGCAC
>JAKFDZ010000067.1:0-1507 GCA_036675925.1 Flavihumibacter sp. | reverse complement strand
TCTGATTCCCTTTATTTCATTTAATATCGATTGCATATTTTCTTCTGGGATAATAACGGTTGTTGCTCCCGCTTTTTGAGCTGCCTTTACCTTAGGGTATACCCCGCCGATTGGCTTCACATTGCCATGAATGCTTATTTCTCCCGTCATCGCAACTTTGTTGTCAATCGGAGTTTTATAGATGGCAGAATAAATTCCCGTTGCCATCGCTATGCCCGCTGACGGACCGTCAATCGGAACCCCGCCTGGGAAATTAACATGAATATCAAAATCACCTGCTGGAACACCCATTGACCGCAGGACGGTAATCACATTTTCAATCGATCCACGTGCCATACTTTTTCGGCGAATGGATTTACCCTGCCCGCCAATGCTTTCTTCATCAACAATTCCGGTAATGTTTATAGTTCCTTTATCCTTCGCTGGGATAACTGTTACCTCGATTTCAAGCAGAGCCCCTGTATTTGGACCGTAGACAGCTAGTCCATTTACCAGGCCAATCCTGGAATCGTCATTGATTTTTCTTTCCATCCTTGGTGACAGTTGACTAGAGTGAGCGACCCATTCTAAATCTTCGTCTTTGATAAATTCGCGTTCATCAGTAATCGCCAGCCCTGCAGAGATTTGAATCATATTAACGGCTTCACGACCATTTCTTGCATATGTAGATAATATCTCTAATCCAGCTTCACTAATGTCTAGTTTCACTTTTTCAGCCGCTTTTTTTCCAACTTGAATGATTTCTTCCTGTGTTAAATCTCTAAAAAACACTTCCATACAGCGAGAACGAATCGCTGGCGGTATTTCACTTGGAGTCCTTGTTGTTGCACCAATTAAGCGAAAGTCTGCCGGCAGTCCATTTTTAAAAATATCATGGATATGAGTAGGAATTTGGTTATTTTCCTCATGATAATAGGCACTTTCAAGAAAAACCTTCCGATCCTCAAGTACCTTTAAGAGCTTGTTCATTTGAATCGGATGCAGCTCGCCAATCTCATCAATAAACAGGACACCTCCATGGGCATTCGTGACGGCACCTTGCTTCGGCTGGGGAATTCCAGCCTGGCCCATCGCACCTGCACCCTGATAAATCGGATCATGAACAGACCCAATTAGGGGATCGGCTATTCCCCTTTCATCAAATCGGGCTGTGGTTGCGTCCAATTCAATAAATACTGAGTTTTGTTTGAATGGTGATTTTTGAACTTTTTTGGCTTCTTCTAAAACTAAACGAGCGGCAGCTGTTTTCCCTACCCCGGGCGGTCCATATATAATCACATGCTGAGGATTTGGACCACATAATGCTGCTTTTAGTGACTTTATACCATCCTCTTGTCCAACAATATCTTCAAAGCTTGTAGGGCGTACTTTTTCAGCTAATGGTTCTGTTAATGAAATTGATCTCATTTTTCGAAGCTGTTCCATTTCCTTACGGGATTCCCGATCAATGGAAACCTTTTGTGTCCGCTGGTTCCTTAGCAAATTCCAGAAATACAGCCCAATAATA
>JAKFDZ010000066.1:0-3845 GCA_036675925.1 Flavihumibacter sp. | reverse complement strand
TACTCATAGGAATTGGATTAATGATTACATCCTATATCATTTCGAAAAAAAATGGATACAAACCCGAACATGTAAAGAGAATGGATTTTAAAAGTGTTTGGAAAGCAACAAGTGACGCAAAATGGGCGCTGTTAATCCCAGTCATTATCTTAGGAGGTATATACGGCGGTATTTTCTCGCCAACAGAAGCCGCCGTTGTCGCTGTTGTATATGCTTTAATTATTGGGAAGTTTGTCTATAAAGAATTAACTTGGCATAGCATCTTTGAGAGCTTCCGTGAAGCGGTCATTATCAATGCGACGACAATGATTATTATCGGATTATCCGTATCATTCGCTTACTTTATGACGCTCGAACAGATTCCAAATGATATTTCAGGTTTCCTTACTGAACTTTCTTCGAGCCCAGTTATTATTTTAATCGCCATTAATATTTTACTATTAATAGTTGGGATGTTTATTGACACAATCTCGGCCTTAGTCGTATTAACGCCAATTTTACTGCCAATTGTGACTGCGGTTGGTGTTGATCCTATTCATTTCGGAGTCATACTCGTTGCAAACCTTGCTATTGGCTTTATTACGCCGCCGCTTGGTGTCAATCTTTTCGTTGCTTCAAGCGTCGGAAAGGTAAAGTTCGAACGTATTGTCCGTGCTATTATACCGTTCATGGTGTCCATGATTATCTGTTTGTTGGTTATTACGTATATACCTGAACTATCACTTTGGCTGCCAGGCTTATTTGAATAAGCTAACTGTTAAGCCGCTTTAACCAAATAGGGATGCCAAAACATGTTAGATACTAACGGATCCCTTAACAATATCTACTAGATGATTTCATTAGGAAAGGTGAAAAATATGCCATTATCTATCAATCAAAAAGCAAAGAGATTGGAAGTCCCTGGAATCAGACAATTTTCCAATCAACTGATTCATTTTCCGGATGCAATCAATTTAACCATCGGCCAGCCAGATTTTCCAACACCTGATGCTGTAAAAAAGGCAGGGATTCGTGCCATTGAAAACAACCAAACGGGTTATTCTCATAATGCCGGCCTGCTGGAGTTAAGACAGGCTGCAGCTTCGTTCTTCAAGGATACCTACGGGTTTTCGTATGATCCTGAAACTGAAGTTATCATTACAAATGGAGCAAGTGAAGGAATTGATTCTGTTTTTCGAACCATACTCGAAGAAGACGACGAAGTTATTATTCCTGCCCCAATTTATTCGGGTTATGAACCTATTATCGAACTGTGCGGGGCAAAAGTAGTTTACTTTAATACAGCGGATACAGGCTTCCTTCCATCTCCAGAACGGCTGTTAGCGATGGTGACACCAAAAACAAAAGCAATTCTATTGAATTATCCATCCAATCCAACTGGCGTTACAATTGATCCTGAATTGATGGATCAACTTGTTTCTGTACTAGAAAATCTGGATATATATATCGTTTCTGATGAAATTTACAGTGAAAACACTTTCACAGGTGAACACCGCTCCTTTGCATCCTACCCACAGCTGCGGGATCGACTTTTTCTCATCCATGGATTATCAAAATCGCATTCCATGACCGGATGGAGAATTGGATTCACATTTGGACCGGAAAGACTTATGCAGCATGTTGTGAAGGTACACTTATATAACTCAATTTGTGCGACATTGCCGAGTCAGTATGCTGGTATTGAGGCACTGACTTCCTGCCGGAATGTTCCTTCAGAAATGAATGTTGAATATATCAAACGACGAGATTTTGTCTACGAACGTCTCACAAGTATGGGACTTGATGTGGTAAAACCAAATGGTGCGTTCTATATCTTTCCGGCTATTAAACAGTTTGGGATGCCGTCATTTGAATTCGCGACAAGGCTATTGCACGAAGGTGGAGTTGCCGTTGTTCCAGGCAGTACGTTCACAGAACATGGGGAAGGCTACATACGCATCTCCTACGCTTATGCTATGCCAATGCTGGAAGAGGGAATGAAACGGATCCAGCGATTTATTGAGACATTAGACAAGCAGTCAGTAGTATCGGGTTCCAGCTCTGAGGGTTGTTTGTAGTTAGAAATGCTTGCACATCCAAAAATTTTTTAATCTAAAGGAGTTTTTGAAATGAGTAATGTAAAATGGGGCACACCAGAATCATTGTGCGCATTACTTTGCGAGCTTGTAAGCTGGCAGAGCAGAACTCTTACTGAAGGCGAGTGTGAATTCGCTCATAAGGTAAAAGCAAAGTTTATGGAGTTAGACTACTTCAGGGAGAATCCATCTTACTTAGAGCTTAATGATGCTGGATTAGGGCGTAATGTCGTCACTGCTTTATATAAAAATCCAGAAGTGACGGAAACAATTGTCCTTATCAGTCATTTCGATACTGTTCATACGGAAGAATACGGTGATCTCGAACCATTCGCATTCCAGCCAAAGGAATTGACTCAAAAATTGAGGCAGCGTTTAGATGAGCTTCCAGAGGATGCACGTATCGATCTTGAATCTGGCAGCTATTTATTTGGCCGCGGGACGATGGACATGAAAATGGGCCTTGCCCTTCATATGGCTTTAATTGAAAAAGCCAGTATCGAAAAGTGGCCAATCAATTTATTGCTCGTCACAGTACCAGATGAAGAAGTAAATTCAGCTGGCATGCGTGCTGCGGTCCCAGAATTAGTTCGGTTACGAGACCAGCACCAATTAACATACAAACTATTCCTTAATAGTGAACCGTCTTTTTCACAGGAGCCAGGAGATCCGAATTATTATATTTATTCTGGAACTATTGGGAAAATCATGCCGGCAGTATTATTCTACGGTAAGGAAACACATGTTGGGGAACCAATGAGCGGCATGACAGCTAACTTTATGGCGTCCTTTTTGACACAACATATGGAATGGAATCCGTTATTCCGAGAGTCTGACCTCGGTGAAAAGACGCCATTACCTGTTTCGCTTCATCAAAAGGACTTAAAAATGGAATATTCGACCCAAACTCCCTATCGCGCCGCAGCTCTTTACAACGTCTTTCTTATGAAGCGCGGTGCAGAAGAGGTAATGCACATTTTTACTAAAGTGGCAGAAGATGCGGCACAAGCCTGTAATACGGCTTATTCGGAAATTTGTAAGCGTGAAGGCGTTAATCCAGTAGGTAAGGTTACCGTTCTAAGCTATGAAGAGCTGCTTGTGCATGCTGAAAAAAAATTAGGTGCCGAAACCATTAAAAGGATAAAGAACAGCGCTTTAAACAACCCAAAATGGGATGATCGTGAAAAATCTATCCGTATTGTTGACTCACTTATGATCCAGTGTCAAGAACTTGGGCCCGTAATGGTTCTATTGTTTGCACCGCCTTACTACCCAGCTGTCAATACATCAAAGGATCAACTTGTCATCGATTCGATTCATTTAATCAAAAAAGTTGGCAGGGAACAGTTTAATTTGGAGGTAAATCAAATTCATTACTTTAATGGAATCTGTGACCTTAGCTATGTTTCTTATGATGACAAAGGTGAAGGGTGGACTATGTTTGAACGTAATACGCCGGTATGGGGAGATACCTACAGCATTCCTTTTGCAGAAATGCAGGAGCTGCAAGGACCTGTATTAAACGTTGGCCCCTTCGGAAAAGATGCACACAAACGTACAGAGCGGCTCCATATAGAAAGCGCGTTTGTGCAGCTTCCTGTTATGTTAGAGACATTAGTCAGAAGCATGTTCCCTATTAAACCAGCAGCCTGTAAGTGCTCGGATTTAGTCGAAAGTTAAGAAATAAATGGTAAGTGTACTACAGATGTGAGATCGGTTTTTTGTCGATTTCTCGGGAAATAAATATCAATCTGGAGATTATTGTCAGTG
>JAKFDZ010000065.1:0-7760 GCA_036675925.1 Flavihumibacter sp. | reverse complement strand
CTCATCCAGTCGGATATATCTTCCTTATCCTGGGTGCTATTGAGATGCTGACGAAAATTGTAGCTGAGATCGCAATTTTCTAATGTTAATCGTTCTATATTCCTGGCCAATAGCGCCACTTTGTAACCCCTTGCTTTCAGGTTTTTAATAGTTACGTTCTTACTGTTCTTAATTATAATTCCAATACCAAAGAACTCATCCGGGTTATTTTTTTTATTGCTTCCTTTCAGTTCTGCATTATTAAAATCTACTGTTATATTATTTCCTTCAATGGTGATATAAGAACTTTCAGCATCCACGGGTGCATCTATCCTGTAAACTGCTTTTTTAATCTTCATTGATTTTGTGATCTTCAATCCTTTGATCAATGCTTTTTCACCAAATTGTTGCCTGCCGGTTTGGGCGCAAAGAACAAGACAGGAAAAAGACAGAAATAAAATGGCTGGTATTTTAAACATCAGATGGAGTTTACTTACAATAATACGCAGCAATACCGGAAGATACAATAAGGAAATAAACCCTAAAATTGGCAACTCTTTAAACTTCAGTCATGTTTTGAATGGAGAATATCTGATGCAGGTCCTACCAAAAGGTTAAGGACTCAAGATTGAGTCCTTAACCTTTTAAATTTCGTTGCTTTTCATAAAATGGCTATCGTAGCCTTAATCTTAGGATCTTTAAAAACGGAGTGAGTTCCGGGGCTTTTGTTAGCAAAGAAAGTGCCATGGTTAGGGTTTACCCTTGATTCTGGTTAAGTATTTTCCCAACTCTACTTTGTTTTTCGCTTTTAAACACACTTATCCTTTTATTTATACAGCATCAGCTTTTGGCTTGCTTTATTCTTTCCATCACTCCAAACAACTTCATATATTCCTTGCAGCAGGCCTTTTAAATCAATCCTGGTTTCAGAAGCATTTCTTTCAGGTATGATTACCTTAACAACTTTGCCTGTCAAGTCGATTACTTTAAGTTGTGCAGGGAGATCAGTTGAAGGATGTTTTACCAAAACAAACTCATCTGCCGGATTTGGATAGATCACTAATTCATTGACACCTCTACCCGCTTCAAAAGAAAATCCTCCTGCTTTGGCAATACCATAAGGAGTAGTTACTGTTATATCTCCAGATGCTCCAGCACCTATAACAGCAGAAATACTTGTAGAAGAATTTATAATAAATGATGCTGCGGGAATTCCGCCAAAACTAACGGCTGTTGTCTCATTAAAATTTGTTCCGGTTATTGTTACAGTTATACCACTGCGTCCTTTTTCAGGAGTAAACGACTTAATTGTTGGGGGAGACATAAATGTAAACCCGGCAAGTGTCGCTACTCCACCTGCGGTAGTAACACTTACATTACCTGATGCTCCCGTTCCAACTACTGCTGTGATACTTGTTGATGAATTAACCGTGAATGATGCGGCGGCGCCTCCAAAATTTACAGTCGTTGCAGCCGTAAAATTGGTTCCTGTTATTGTTACTGATACACCTGTTCCACCACTTGTAGGTGTGAATGAAGTTATTGTAGGTTGAGTAAGAAAAGTAAATCCGGCCTGTGTTGCCATACCACCCGGTGTTGTGACACTTACATTGCCGGATGCTCCTGACCTAACAACTGCAGTAATGCTGGTTGCGGAATTAACTGTAAACGATGTGGCAGCCACTCCTCCAAAACTTACCGCGGTGGCGCCCGTGAAATTGGTACCTGTAATCGTAATAGAGGTGTTAATGCCTCCGCTCATGGGGCTGAAAGAGATAATCGTCGGAGGAGGTGGAACAAACGTAAATTCTGCTCTTGTCGCAATACCGGCAGGAGTTGTAATACTTACAGCACCTGATACACCATTTCCCACTACCGCAGTGATGGTAGTAGGATTTACCACAACAAAAGACGAAGCAGGTATTCCCCCAAAACTTACCGCTGTCGCACCGGTAAAATTGGTTCCCGTTATTGTTACAACGGTGCCTGTTGTTCCGTTTGCAGGAGTAAAGGATGTTATAAAAACACCCTCGATCTGATTTCTCAAAAATGAAATAGTAGGACCTTCTGCGTTTGCCGTGACAATATCGGGTCTCCCATCTGAATCAAAATCGCCAACAGCAGCTGCCCTGGGGTTTGATCCCGTAGCAAATTCGAAACGCGGTGCTAAAGAAATGGATCCCACCGTACTGGTGTTTTCAAAAACTGAAACACTCGAATTAAAGATATTCGTAACAATCACGTCCGGCTTTCCATTACCATTCAAATCCGCAATCGTAACTCCATAAGGCCCCGGTTTTGTCAGGTACTCAACTTTATCAGCAAAAGAAATATTACCCGGCGTACTTGTATTTCGAAGGGTTGTGAGATTATAGGAAAAATCATTGGTAAGCACCACATCATTTCTTCCATCTCCATCCAGGTCCCCGACAGCCATTCTCCGTGTGTACTGGTTTGCCCAAAAAACAATCGGAGCTGCAAAGGAAATAGTATCAGCCGTACTTGTATTTCGGAGAATGGTTACGGCTCCCAAATCAGGCAAATTTCTCCCTGCCTTAACGACGACATCAAGTTTACCATCCATATCTATGTCTGTCAGCGTCATGTTTTGCGGATACTGACCTGCTCCCTGTGTCACCACCGCTGAGAAAGCAATTTTACCATTAGCGCTTAGGTTTTTAAAGATATTTACAGCGCCGGTGTATGCTCCTATTGCGCATATTTCGGGCTTTCCGTCACCATTTAAGTCTCCAGCGGTAACGTAAAATTCGCCAAGGCTCCGGCCATCCAGCACAATTCCATTTGAAAAGGCGACAACGCCAGCTGAACTTATATTTTGAAATACAGTTACTGCTTTACCATCGGCAAGGTTTCCAACTATCATGTCAAGCTTGCCATCGCCGTCTAAATCGGCGTGAAAGGTATCCCATGGTCCAAGGTTTGAATTAATCATCTTTTTTTGAGAGAATGAGATAATCTCCGGTGAGCCGGTATTTTGAAACAAAGCCAGGTTGGAAGTCGAGCCACCTACCTTATAGTTGGATACAGCTACATCCACCTTTCCGTCATCGTCCATGTCGGAAATTGAAACATGAGACGGTGGCCCCCCGGTTTCGAAATCAATTTTCGCGGCAAAAGAAGATGTATTGAACGGAGCGGTAGTGGTAAAGGTTACTTTGAAATACTTCTGCGACGAGCCAGTGAGCCCGTTGCTGGTTACCGTTATTGGCTGATAAGTGGCACCTACAGGCACCGACACTACCAGTGAATTTGTTGTTGCCACAACTACTTTGGCTTTTACCGCTCCAAAGTAAACTATGTTATCCGAACTTGAATTGCTGAAGTTTGCTCCATGAATAGTTATTTGTGAGCCTGCGGAAGCCGATTCGGGTGTAAAGCCGCTGATGATGGGAGCATTGGTATAGATAAATCCTTCAAAATTTGCTTTTCCGGACGGAGTAGTAACCGATACTGCGCCAGAGTTTCCGCCGCCCACAACAGCAGTGATAGTAGAAGCAGAATTAATTTCAAATGATTTCGCGGGAATGCCTCCGAAGGTGACTGCTGTAGCTCCTGTAAAATTATACCCGGTTATGGTCACGGTTATGCCATTGGAAGCAATTGCCGGTGCAACCGACGTGATAGTCGTAATAGAAGAGGTAAACGTAAAGCCTGTCGATTCTGCCTTTGCGCCTTGAGCAAACACAGTAATATCTCCTGTACCGCCATCTCCGACGACGGCGGTTATACTTGTGTAAGAATTTTGTTTAAAAGATGCTGCCGGAACGCCACCAAATGTCACTGAATATACATTGTAAAATCCGGATCCCGTTATTTCTACCTCAGCGCCTTTTCCTGCCGACGCAGGACTAAAAGAGGAAATGACTGGATTGCCATAGGTAAAAGTGCCGCCGTCTGTCGAAGACCCGCCGGGTGTGGTAACAACCACTTTCCCGGAAGTGCCCGCACCAACAATCGCGGTGATACTCGTATTTGAATTGACAATAAATGAAGAAGCAGGGATGCCTCCAAAGGTCACCGAGCTAGCCCCTAAGAAATAGGTCCCTTTAATCGTGACCGCCGATCCCGTAGTGCCGCTGCTGGGAAGGAACTGATTTATTGTTGGGCGTGGTTGAATGTATGTAAAACCGGGCAGAGTTGCGGTCCCACCCAATGTAGTAACCACGACGTCGCCGGACGCACCTTCCCCCACGATGGCGGTGATACGTGTGGATGAATTTACGGTTGCTGAAGAAGATGCCACGGCGCCAAAGCTGACTGACGGATATCCAAAGAAATCTGTGCCGAATATGGTGACAGCGGTGCCTTTGGTACCAGATAAGGGGATAAATGATTGGATTGTCGGTGGAGTATATTGGAAGGTAAAAGACTCAAGCGAAGTAGCATCCCCTGTGGGGGTATAGACTCTAATCGTTCCCGTCCTTCCGGGACCCGTGACGACCTTGATAGTAGTGGGCGACACTACAGTTACCGATCTTGCCGCGGTGCCTCCAAATTCAACAACGGGAGTCCCCGTAAAATTAGTACCGGTTATAGTTACTGTTGTCCCGATAGGACCGGATGCCGGCGAAAAAGAAGTGATCGTAGGTGGGGGTAAGTAGGTAAACCCGGCCAGTGAGGATGACCCCGACGGCGATGTTACTGTCACACTGCCTGAGGCGCCGCCTTCTCCTACATAAGCCTGAATAGTCGTCGAATTCACAATGGAAAATAAATTCGCCGGAACACCACCAAAACTAACTGACGTAACATTGCTGAGATTAGTTCCGGTTATGGTTACCACGCGTCTGGTCGCAGCTGAGGTAGGCGAGAACGAAAGAATTACTGGTGGTGGTATGTAGTTAAAACCCGAACGGGTCACAGTGCCATACGGTGTTGTAAGCGACACTTCTCCCGTGGCCCCTGCGCCCACAATGGCAGTTACCAGCGTTGGGCTTACCACAGTAAAAGATGAAGCGGGAATGCCTCCAAAACTAACAGAAGTGGTGCCGGTGAAATTTGTTCCGACAATTTGAACAGTTGAGCCCGTAGCAGCATAGGTCGGGGAAAAATAACTGAAAGTTGGGATTGGCAAAAAGGTAAATCCATCAAGTGATCCGATTCCATAAGGGGTGGTTACTGATACACTTCCGGTTGCACCATCGCCCAATACCGCGCTTATGGTATTAGCATCGACTATTATAAACGAAGCAGCCACTTTGCCTCCAAAACTAACAGAGGTCGCACCTGTAAAATAGGATCCTTTAATGGTTACCGTAGTGCCGACAGATGCGCTCTGGGGAGCAAAAGAACTTACCATTGGAGGCGCTGAATACATAAATCCAGAAGCCGAAGCTGTTCCCGCAGGCGATACAACAACTATGTCACCGGAAGCGCCCGAGCCCACAACTGCTTTGATGGATGTTCCACTTAATACCGTAAAGGAAGCGGCAGGTACACCGCCGAATGTAACCGAAGTTACTCCTCCAAGATTATTACCTGTAATGGTCACTGTTGCCCCGCTTCCTGCAGTGGATGGCGAAAAAGAAGTAATAGCGGGCTCGGTTATTTTGTTTCGAAAAAAAGAAACGGATTCGCCGGTAAAATTAGTCGCCGCCAGATCAGCTTTGCCATCTCCGTCCCAATCAGCGATACCCGCACCGTAAGGGGAACTGGAATAGTAATTAACCGGTGACTTTAGTGAGATACTACCTGCTGAACTTTTATTTTCATAGACGGAAATGCTATGAGCAAAATTAGTTACTGCAACATCTGCCTTCCCATCACCGTTCAGATCCCCGATGGTGGCATGATAAGTATTGCCAGTTGCATAGCTTAGTTTGGGCGCAAACGAAATGTTGCCAATAGTGCTGGTATTTCTAAATATGACGAAAGAAGTCGAGGCTTCATTTATATAATTAACATTGTTATTCGTAACAATCAAGTCCGATTTCCCGTCATTATCTAAGTCTCCCATTGTGACATCATAAGGGTTGTCGTTACCTGCTACAAAATCTATTTTAGGTGCAAGGATTATGCTTCCATTAGCACTTATGTTTTTGAAAACTGAAATTGTATTGGATAAATTGTTCGTAACAACAAGATCAGGTTTATTATCTCCATCCAGGTCCCCGAGTGCAAGCCGATCTGGAGCTAGGCCAGTCATGACATCTACTTTCGGCGCAAAGGAAAGAGTTCCTGCTGTCCCGGTATTTTTATAAATTGAAATAGCATTGGACAGATAATTAGCCACAGCGATATCCAGCTTACTATCTCCATCCAAATCGCCAATAACAATACTAACAGGGTTGCTATTTGTCGCATAGTCAATTTTTGAAGCAAAACCAATTGAGCCCGGAACACTGGTGTTTTTAAAAATTGAGATTGTCTTGTCAACAATGCTGGATGAAACAATTTCGGGTTTTCCATCACCGTTCAAATCACCTACAGCAATAGCATAGGTCAAAACTCCGGTGGGGATATCAATTCTGTTTGCAAACGAAATGGCATTTAAACTACCTATGTTTCTTAAAATTGATATAGAGGCTGGAGAACCATTAGTGCTATAGTTATTGGGTGTAATCACATCAACCTTTCCATCGCCATCCAGATCTGTTATCGCTATACCATTAGGATGTAAATCGGTAGTAAAATTTTCTCCTTCAGTAAATGATGTAGAAGTAATAGCGCCGCCTCCAGTAAAAGTCAAAATAAATGATTGAGTTGAATAAGCAGTCAATCCATTCACCGTTACTGTTATTGGATTATAAGTTGCACCGGCAGGTGCAGTTACCGTCAGTGATGTAGCTGTTGCTGCGGTTACCGTTGCCTTTACTGCTCCAAAGAAAACTATATTATTGGCAGGAATGTTGTTAAAATTGTTACCTATAATAGTTATCGTTGTTCCAACAGGGCCTGATGTTGGTGAAAAAGAACTGATAACAGGTTGGCTAAAAAGTTTCAGCGAAAACTGTAGTAAAAGAATAAAAAGAAAATATTTTTTTTTGCTTGATAAGAATAATTCGTTTTCAAGCGAAAGGTAGAATTTTCTCATAATCCGTCCAGGTGGTGTTAATGGTGGTGAAGGTTAAATATAAAAATTATCAATGGGCAGTCCTAAAATTTTTAATATATTATTTATTATTACCAATAACAAAAAAAATCCCGCCTTTCAGCGGGATTTCATATAATAAAATACTCTCAACTATTCTTATGCACTCACCTTACCCTTCACCTTCGCTATCACTTCTTCAGCGATATTGTTAGGTGCCGGATTGTAATGAGAGAACTCCATCGTAGAAGACGCACGGCCAGAGCTTAAAGAACGAAGTTGGGTTACATAACCAAACATTTCGCTCAATGGTACTTTAGCTTTGATAACTTCCGCACCAGCTCTTGTATCCATACCTTCCATCATACCACGGCGACGGTTCAAGTCACCGGTAACATCACCCATGTATTGTGCAGGCGTAATCACTTCTACTTTCATGATCGGCTCCAGCAAAACAGGTTTTGCTTTTCTGGCTGCCTCACGGAAACCTTGCTTGGCACAAAGCTCGAAAGACATAGCATCAGAGTCAACTGCGTGGAAGCTACCGTCAAATACACGGATCTTCATATTGTCAACCGGATAACTGGCCAATACACCCGTTGTCATTGATTGCTCAAATCCTTTTTGGATAGCAGGAACAAACTCACGGGGAATAGACCCACCGAACAGGTCGTTTACAAACTGGTATCGCTTGTCAGGATTCTCTGCCTTCCATTCTGCATCTACAGGA
>JAKFDZ010000064.1:0-2037 GCA_036675925.1 Flavihumibacter sp. | reverse complement strand
TGAACGATGTCGCTTTTGCGCGACAACTTCAAGGCTAGACAAGGACTTACGAGGCGACAAGGAACGTTATACGACATAGTGTCGCCGATAAACGCGACATAGCATGTCGCCTAATAGTAGTTAGAAGCGGCTATTAATTTGGTGGTTTACATATGCAAGGAAGCATCAATTCATTACGCAGGCTTCACCATCGAGATGCCGTGGCCGCACAGTTCCTTCATCAAAACTGGCTGAGCCCCTATCAGTTTCGGCAGGCAAACAGGCTGAACACCCAGAACCTTTTGCATCGGCGCGGCCGGCCCATCGCAGGCACAAAAGCCTTGGCTCATGCGGCCTTGCCGTGTCGGCAAACGTCCGCACGTACGTTGCCCACCATTTCGGTTCGGCTTGAGGTACAGTTTGCGTTGCCTGTAAATTCAATGTCCGACTTGCCACCGCGTCTAACAATAAGTTCAAGTCGCTCACTTCGTTCGCTGGGACGGGCTAAAGCCCGCCCCTTAACTTAACGTTAGGAGCTTAATTTTTCATGGCCGAATCCGTAGTAACTAAACATTTATCTCAAATTCTTGGCGGGATATCTCAACTCACGGAGAGTCATCCAAAATTTGCCATCCCATTACTTATTTTGGTTTACTCGGGCATAGATCAGTTTTCTTGGCTCAACACCGATAAAGAAAAGCACGGGCCTGCTGAGTTTAAGGAGTGGGTGGAGAAGTACATGTTTCCGCACCACCCAATGAATTGTAACGCCGAGCAACTCTGGGCCGCACGTAATGGAATAATTCACATGGGCACCGCAGAGTCAGTTAACACCAGGAATGGGGTACGTAAACTTGCATACTCTGTTGGCCCAGGCCCACATCAAAAAACACCTGAAGAATACGACCTCATCTCAGCCGACGTCCTTACCCAAGCATTCATTGAAGGTGCGTTACGTTTTATCGAGGAATTAAGAGAGAACCCAGGAATGCATGAAATTGCAGAGCGAAAAGCAAAGAAAATGGTGTTCCTCCAGCAAAGCTAGCGGCCAGCTCCTAACAACTGGTTCAAATCGCTCGCTTCGCTCACTGGGACGGGCTAAAGCCCGCCCCTTAACCAAACGTTAGACCTACAGCGAAATACTCTGCATGTTCGAGATTTTCTTTTTTACCGGAATAATTTTGCTAATAATCACTCAGCAGAGTTTTGTGTCCAGGCTGAAATTGCACGCACCAGAGCAATGGGTATCACTCGGAAAACCTGGGATATTCAACCCTGGGGATCACTTCGGAATCATGATTTACGTGCTAAGCGGTGAGTACAAGGCAACCAAGAAAAAAGAGCTCATCAATAGCGGCACACTTTATAGGCTGTGTTTGGGCATTTTTTTAACTGCGGTAATCGCATACTTCGCTCTCCCGCTCAGCTTCTGGTACGGATAACCCAAAAAATGCGCCATAAAAATAGATCTCAGCTTGGTCTAACAAATGGTTCAAACCGCTCACTCCGTTCGCTGGGACGGGCTAAAGCCCGCCCCTTAACCAAACGTTAGGCCACAAGGAAGAACCTTTGAAAGCTCTTGACCTTTTAAGATGCACCATAATCAGCCTTTTGCTCTCTCTAGCTGCTCCAGGCTTAACAATGCAGTCTTCGGGGCCAGAGGAAGGCGAGGTCGTTATGGACCTTTCCGCTATTTCAGAAGAGCAGTTAGAGAATGCCACTGCAGAAGAGCTTGAAAAATTAATATCAAACACTCCCAAAAAAGGGATAGAGGGCTCTTGGGAAGGCCCTCTATACGCATTTAGCCACCCTCAAGTCTTTTACTTTTATCTTGAGGCAGCTGCCTATATGTTTCCTTTTATCTTTCTAGCCTCGGTAGCCTCTTCATTTTTAAGCATCCGAAGCAGGTCACGCACGGAGTCGGCCTAACAATGCGTATATGGACTCTCCCCACAAGTAGTGAGAAATAGCTTTTCCAACCCTGTCGTCAGCGCGGTTGCATTCGTATATCCGGCCTGTGCTGGACGCTTGCGCCCTGGCCATTCTGTAGTTCGCGCA
>JAKFDZ010000063.1:0-1901 GCA_036675925.1 Flavihumibacter sp. | reverse complement strand
TGGTGCGCCCAGCATGGGGGATAACTATAGGGTGCAAGTCCCGAACACGCCTTTGCAGTTGGAAGTGTTAGCTCAAGGCAAGGGTGTCCATCGCAAGGTGGAATCTGAAGGAAGCCGGCGGCAAATTCTCGGCCTGACGGACAGAAACCACATATAAGGCCAAAGTTGTCTGGATGAGGTTGCCATACAAACCAAAGTCCTAATCTGCTCGGAGACAACATGGTAGATGTGGCAGGTATATGAGAAGAAAGTTATCGTTCTTACCTGGGGAGGCCTCATGGACGTGTGGAAACGGAGTATGAAACACGGAGTGAAACTTGCCATGAGGAGTCAGCAGACGCCATAGTACCCGGATACGACGGAACTGGGGAAGGGCTGAACTTTAAGGAGTGAGAAGTGAATGAATGTTACCGGATGAAAGGCAGACTGCAGAAAATCTTTGAAGAAAAGACCTGGCCACAAAAGAATAGGACGGAATCCGAAGGCTATGTGGGCGGGCAGACTTTCCTGTGGATAGCTGAAAAGAACCTCACGGAGAATGACCGATCAGGATATGGACTGTTGGAGTTTATCCTATCACCTGCGAACCTGAATGCAGCTTACCTACAGGTTAAGCGGAACAAGGGGGCTGGAGGTGTTGACAAGATGGAAGTCGAATCCCTCAAGGATTATCTTGTTGCAAACAAGGATGGACTGGCAATGGCCATACTGCGGGGCAAGTACCGCCCCAATCCTGTTCGCAGGGTAGAAATACCCAAGGACAATGGGCAAAAACGGCAGTTGGGGATCCCCACGGTAGTGGACAGGGTCGTCCAGCAGGCGATAGCCCAAGTACTCATGCCGATCTATGAGCCCCACTTCAGCGACCACAGCTATGGGTTCAGGCCAAGGCGCAACGCCCACCAGGCACTGAAGAAGTGCAGGGATTACACCACAGCGGGTTATGGTTATGCGGTTGATCTGGACTTGGAAAAGTTCTTCGACAAGGTGAACCACAGCAAACTGATAGAGGTACTCTCACGCACGGTTCAAGATGGACGTGTCGTATCGTTGATACACAGGTACCTGAATGCCGGGGTGCAGGTAGGCGGGAAGGTTGAAGCCAGCGAAATGGGTGTTCCCCAGGGAGGTCCATTAAGCCCGATATTGAGCAATATCATGCTCAATGAGCTGGACAGGGAGCTGGAGCGCCGAGGGCACAAGTTTGTGCGCTATGCAGATGACGTGGTTATCCTGTGCAAAAGCAAACGGGGTTCAGAACGGGTAATGGGTTCGATTATCCGCTTTATAGAGGATAAATTGTTCCTAAGGGTGAACAGGGAGAAAAGCCAGACAGCCCCGATAAGGAAGGTTAAATTCCTTGGCTACTCGTTCTACAAAACGAAAGGCGAGGGAAGGTTGCGGATAGACCCTAAAAGTGTGTCAAAGATGAAGTTAAAAGTGAAAGAGCTGACATCCCGCAGCAATGGCTGGGGCACCGACCGCAGGAAGGAATCACTCCGCCAATACATAATTGGCTGGGTGAATTACTTCAGACTGGCAGATATGCAGAAACTGCTGCTCAGGATAGACGAATGGTTTAGGAGACGGATCAGAATGGTTATCTGGAAACAGTGGAAACGGATAAGAACCAAACTGGCTAACCTGATTAAACTTGGAGTATTCAAATCCAAAGCTTGGGAGTGGGCAAACACAAGGAAAGCATTTTGGCATACAGCCAACAGCTTCATCCTTAAAACCACGATCACTGTGGAGAGATTAAGAAAGGCAGGCTACGTATTCTTTGCAGACTATTACCAACAGGTCAGACTCAAAACTTAAGGAACCGCCGTATACCGAACGGTACGTACGGTGGTGTGAGAGGACAGATAGGGGATTAACCCCTATCTTCCTACTCGATT
>JAKFDZ010000062.1:0-5194 GCA_036675925.1 Flavihumibacter sp. | reverse complement strand
ACCATCAAGTCTAGCCTCTTGTGTGGGAATGCTACGGACATCAATTACAACCCCTTTCCCTACATTGATGGATATTACTCCGGGGCAAACTGATTGAATAGGGCCTTGCATACCTTTAACAAAACTAATAGGCCAGTATCCTTGCTCAATCCATTGATCTATTTGCCATGATTGAACTCCGTCTGTCAAGATGGGAATTTTCATCCTCTAGGCCACTCCTTACACATTTCTCGGTTAATCATTAAAGAACGTTCCAATTTCATTTGGTCAAAGCTCATAAACAGCCTACCGAACCATGTCTTAGGGAGTTTAGTAGACAACGTGCTCTCATCTACTAGCTTACCCATGTCAGTGTACCAGTCTACAGTTTTATATTCATTAACCAATACACCATATAGACCGCTCAGTTCACGCATTGGTGGAGGTTTAGGTGGTTCTCTGTCAGTCATTTGTAGTATCCCTCCAAGAGTTCATCAACAACATCGTACATATTTTCTCGACACTTTCCATAGTGCAGTTCTGCCAACAAATCCATAGCCTTCCTACCAGCATTCATAGCATCAAAATGTGACTGATCGATGTGACCTGATTCCAAAAGATCACAACCCCGATCAACCAGCCAATCCATAGGTGACATACTCATCTATTCCCTCCTTAATTTGATTTCTTAACAACCCACCCACTATATCACTCTAAATGTAGATCGTAAAGCCCTTTTCATGCGTAAAATACGGGGTGTGCAGCTGTTCCAGCTACTAGCTAACCCACCACTGGCTCTTAGCCCCTTTTGTGGGCTTTATACACCCTAATTTGAGCCATTATACATTCTCCAATAAACTAATCAAATAAAGAAGGTCTTCCTTGGTGAAGATTCCCTCTTGGGTTGGTACATAGTATTCAACATGAACTTTACTGTCAATTACAAAGATGTCCATAACGTCTCTGTCGTAAAGACATGTATAAGCTGCACAAGGTCCAGAGTGTCCAGCATCTCTTGTACAAACCCAACCTTCTGGTGGTAATTTACAATTTATCATTCTTTTATTCTCCGTTTAATTATTCTTTCTCGTTTCACATCCATTTCTGGGCTATAGCTTTCAAATTCACCACTGTCAAGCACGTCTATGTACGGTGAGGGATAGTATAAATCAAGGTATAACTCCTTCTGGTGCAGGTCAAGATCATCTAGGGCTTCTTTGTGGGTATCATATGGTCCCATGATTATTTCTAGGTTGTCGAAGATGTAGAATTGTTTCATTCTCTTAGTTTATACCTCTAAAATCTGAAAAGTCTTGTTTATCGAATAACCGCCACCAAACTAGTATAACCAGATTGATTGGCCAAATGCAAAGACTTTCTACCAAAAGAATCGTCCAGAACAAAGCGCAGATAACATTGTCTGGAACATCGTACATTTCATCAATCGAATCATCTCTTTTAGCGGCATTTCTCATAGCTTGAGCGATGTTCTCTGGTGGAGAGGGTAAGCGGCTCAGGTTGGAGGTGATGTAGTTTTTTAGCAGATAAAAGCTGCACACAGAGCAGATGAGCCAAAGGAATAGATAGGTCATTCTTCCTCCAGCAACTTCAGTGTCATTTCACGTTGCTTCGCTGTCTCAGCTTTCCACTGTTCCTTTAGGTGGTTAGCTTTGTAGCCCAAGACCTCATCACTTGGAACTTTCACCATGCTTTCAATAGCCTTACATCTCCACATCCAATAATCTAGGGATTGTAGAGCACCCCAAACCATACCCGGTAGCTCATCATCATTTGTGTACCCTTTTATCCCTTCGTATGTTTCACCACAATCCTTAGCCATACATTCCATTATGGACTTCACAATGTCTTCACTATTCATTTCCTCATCACTCCTTCTTCTTTCCCATCAATAATATCCAACAACCTCACTATATCAGCCCTCGTATAGAACGTCTCCTCTGTAGCACCTAGATAGCTGATGTGTAGTAGTGTGTTCTTAGGGTCTGTTGTGACGAAGATTTCGTCTATGTCTTTGTCTGAGAATGTGTGGGTCATAATTAACTCCTGCACTCCCTAATTCTAGTCCAAATAAACTCCTTAGCTTTGGTTTCTATAACCCCATTGAACTCGACCCATGAGAAAACCATACCGGCAGTTTGATTAGCAGCTTCGTCCCAATTTGTAATAACTCGGAACCAAATCCTGTGTTCATTCAATAGAACAATCCTACCAGCTACATCATCAAAGCTTGCAATGTTAAACAGATTGTCATCTGCAAACTTGTACATTGATTGTTTCATAGATAGCGGAGTGTCAAACACTTTAAGTACGTTCATGTCATTCTCCCATTACCCTAAATCCACCCATACTAGGTGCCCAATCACAACCTAGATCAAACATGACCTCACTATCAAGCTCGTTGAAGTAGTCCAATACAACAAGCTCTCCACTGGCGTTAGCAATGATCTGTGGACCTTCGTGTAAGTCATTTTCAAAGGTTACAAGGTACTCACAAAGCTTTAGCATATCAGCAGCTTTCATTTCCATTTACCTGTGTTGATGTACGTTTTGAATGCCTTCACTGTATCACAAAGTGACTGCCTACCACAACAGTTTATTAGGTGCCACATACAAATGTTTGTAAACTCTTCTTCTGTGTAATAAGATAACAGAATCTTATCCTCATCTGGTATCAGATAGTAGGATGATCTATACTGATCCCACCAATTCTTGTATACAACAGGCTTGACTATGTAATCTGGTTGTGAACCATTAATTAATGCAAGAATCACAACAAACAAAAGCATCCCTAAGACAACGAACATTGATCAAACTCCTGTCCGAATAGCTCTTTAAATTTAGCACGGAATGCTTCTTTACTCCGGTAGAATCTTACTGTACAGAATTCCCGCTTGACCTCTGTGTCACCTACAAGCCAATGTTCGTTCCAAACGTAGATGAAGTTTGTCATGATTGCAGCAATCGCTTGGTCATCACCACCTTGAACGTAATAGGCAATCTCTTCATTACCACTAAGAATCTCAACCTCAGTGACACCTTCTACAGACATCATAGCTTCATACGGACATGCTGGAATCTCGCCACTTGTCCACATATTGGGATTTCTTTCAAGTTTCATTTCTTCTCTCCTTTGTGTTTCTGATTTGATGTACCTAGTCTAACCTACAGATTCTAGGAATGCAAGGGGTGTTTAGATTGGTTTGGAATAAATATTGTTTTGGTGTGGGGTTGACAGGATTTATTTTAGGGTGTAGTCTTATTGGTATCGGCAGTGAACAGAAAACACTGCATAAAAAGAATTATTTCCTGAGAGCCGTTATCCATAAGGCTTACAGCGATTTATGGTCCACTACCTAGGAGGATAAGGAATATGATGTATGAGTATTGATTTATGGACTATAGATAAGAAAGAGAGAGTACAGATACAAACTAAGCTTACACACTTTAACATTCACTATAACCAGAGCAAGCAATACAAACACATAGTAGATGAACTGATGTCTTTGGATGTAGGTAAGAAAGAGGTTTGGTGTGTTGTCACAAATATAGCTCGTGCTCTAAAATACAAAGCTATAGGTTTATCTGTCCCCAGACAGCGTAGTGCATATTCTGGAAATGAGCAGGGTATCTCTCAACGACGTATGGTGATATTGCTTGACAAGCTAGAAGAGAATGATTACACTGATAACTTTACAGGTGGTATTGTAGATTGGAACCACTTCACTACAGTGCAGAGTTGCTTTGTGTTCAAACAAAAGCTCCTTGATCTATTTATTGGTGTGGATGTAAGTCAAGAGCAAGACCACTTCCATGTGGTTGAGATTAAAGACAGAGAAACAAAAGAGATGAAGTCTAAATCTGGTGTTCGGGGTGTCAAGATTATCACTGAGTATATGAATGCCTACAATCAACAATTGATGAATACAGAAATTAGTGATGAGACAGGTTTGCTGTCTGTCCAACAATACAAACGAGTATTCTCTGATAATCTCCGTCAAGGCGGAAGGATTTATAACACTGCTGGAGGTGTTCAAGTGAAGAATGAGGAAGAACGTAGTTATATGAAGATTAATGGTGAAGAGATTGTTGAGCTAGACTTTAAAGCTATGCACCCAAGTCTTCTATATGAACAAGAATATGAAGAGAACGCAGAAGACATTGATGACTGGATTTCAAATACTTGGGGCGGTGATTACAATCCCTATGGTGCAAAGATGCCTTTTCTTAAGGTGAACTTGGAGAAGGTAGAAGCCTTCAAGAATACATTCGGTTTGGCTAAGTATGATCCTATTCGTAATCTAAACAAACATGCTTTGATGGTGAGCCTAAATGCCAAGACATACCAGAAAGCCTATGTGCAAGTGACTGAAGAGTTTCGTGCAGATCAATTAGATTGGGAGAAAAATCTTAATAAAGATGCCAAATTTTATGGGATTGAATCCGTTGGTAACTTTCCGGGACACACAGTGTGTCAGGCAGTCGCTGCACATAACAAACCAATTGCTAAATACTTCTTTAAGGATCAGGGTATTAAAATGCAATACTTGGACAGTGAGATTGTTGCAGATGTATTGAACCGGTTGCTAATGGAAGATGAGGTACTGCTTCCTGAGCATGATAGCGTTATTGTCCGTGCAAGCATTAAGGATAAGGTTATTGGTTACATGCGAAGTGCTTATTTAGAATTGATGGGCTCTGATAAATTCTGTTATTTGGAGGTTAAATGAATAAGCCGACATGTGGTTTGTGGGAGAAAGATTATGCTGATCAATGGAAATCTTGGATTAAGTATCAAGTAGAGTTTAATGAGTTTGAAACAATTGAGGAATGTATGAGATATGTAATGACTAAAGCAAACGGCAGGTGTAGTCCTACAATTGTTAAAGAAATATACTTGCAATGGCGCAATTAAATATTTATTTTCCTCAACTATTGACACGGACGTCAACTAACTGATACTCTGTTACTTCAATCGGGAATCAGGAGCGGATTCCGAAATAACCAAATAGGAATCCAATCATGAGTACACGGTGTAAAGCTTGCAATGCGAGTCTTAGTAAGTTTGATTTTGCAGTGAATAAAAGTGACACACTACCAGAGCCTGAAGACCTCTGCTCGGTATGTCGTGGAGTTTCATATAATGATGAATATCTTGAAGTTAGAGAATACCAACATGAATGGCTAACTGAGAATT
>JAKFDZ010000061.1:0-116216 GCA_036675925.1 Flavihumibacter sp. | reverse complement strand
GATCGTAAATGCTTCGGGAAATCAAGTGGAGAGGAATTTGAATATCAAGGGAGCAAAGCGAAAAGACACCTCTCTTAAAATGTTGGTTTTAAAAAGTGATGATCTTAATACTGTGAATTCTATTGATTCACCATTGACAGTAGCTCCTGTTGAATCTGTTATGAAAAGCAAAGGTCCTAAAATGAAGCTGCTACTGGCGCCACAATCTCTTACAGTTGTTCGCATTGCTTTGAAGCAGTGATCAATACCAGGTAAGTAAAACTTTAAGATCAGCGAATAATTAATTCATGAATCGTCTCCATATTTTAGCCTTTACTTCATTATTGCTTTTGTCTTGCATTGCCAAGGCACAGCCCGTCGCACCCTCACAAATATCTGTGCATGATCCCGTGCTTATTAAAGAAAAGGATAAATGGTATTTATTTGCTACCGGCATGGGTATCAGTGTCTGGAGTTCAACAGATATGAAGAACTGGAAGCCTGAAAAACCGGTATTTTCCGAACCACCTCCATGGGCCATTCAAACAATACCGGGTTATAAGGGGCATACCTGGGCGCCGGATATAAGCTTTGATGGTAAGAACTATTTTCTCTATTATAGTGTCTCTGCTTTTGGAAAGAATACTTCGGCGATCGGTCTTGCAGTTAATAAAACGTTGGATCCGTCATCTCCTGATTTTAAATGGATTGACAAGGGTAAGGTCTTGCAATCTGTTCCTGGTCGGGATATGTGGAATGCTATTGATCCCAACCTTATAAGAGATGATAAGGGTCAAGCCTGGCTGGTATTTGGCTCTTTCTGGAATGGAATGAAACTGGTGAGGCTTAATAATGACCAGGATGCCCCCGCAATACCAGAAAAATGGTTTACTGTGGCCGCAAGGCAGCGCAGTTATTATTTGCCCGATACTACTGCCGGCGATGCCGCAATCGAAGCGCCTTTTATCATAAAGAGAGATAATTATTATTATCTCTTCGTTTCATTTGATTATTGCTGCAGGGGTGAACGAAGTACTTATAAGGTTGTGGTCGGCAGGTCGGAAAAGCTTGAAGGTCCATATATTGATTGGGATGGATTAGCCATGAACCTGGGAGGAGGAACCACCGTTTTTGAAGGCAATCGTCAATGGTATGGCGTAGGCCATAATGCTGTTGTATCGGAGGGAGGAAAGGATTATCTTGTTTGTCATGGGTACGATGCCAATGATAATGGCAGGCCAAAACTAATCATCCGGGAGATGCAATGGCGAAACGGATGGCCATTCTTGCCTCGTTAACCTAAGTAAAATAAATGATGTGAATATGAAAATAATGACCGTATTACTTGCCGCAGGCGCTTTGGCATTAACTACATTATCCTGTAAAAATGAGGAGCAGAAAGAAACAGGAGAACCAATGATTAACAAAGGATCTGCTGAACCCGGAATTCATAAAGCATCATGGGGAATGTTTGATAACAGGGAAGTCGACCTTTATACATTGATCAATAAAAATGGGACCACAGTAAAGATTACTAATTACGGGGCCATTGTAACAACATTTGAAACCAAAGATAAAACCGGAAATTTTAGCAGTATTGTTGTAGGTTTTGATAGTTTGTCTCCCTACCTGCAAAGCCCACCCTATTTTGGCGCTATAATAGGCCGTTATGGAAACAGGATTGGTGGTGGAAAATTTACTATAGGAAAGGATACTTATACTCTTGCCACGAACGATGGTGAAAATCATCTCCATGGTGGTGTAAAGGGATTTGATAAAGTTGTTTGGGTGGCGGATGCTTTTGTGGACAGTATCCCATCCATAGCCCTTAGTTATGAAAGCAAGGATGGCGAAGAGGGCTATCCAGGCAACCTTAAGGTGAGCGTTAAGTATACTTTGACCGATAATGATGAATTAAGAATTGTTTATGATGCAACAACAGATAAGCCCACACCAGTGAATCTTACCAATCATAGTTATTTCAATCTTACTGGTGATGTACTGAAAACTATTTTAGATCATGAGCTCCAGATCAATGCGGCGGCTTATACACCGGTAGACAAAGGTCTGATCCCAACCGGGGAGATACGTGCAGTAACCGGAACACCCTTTGATTTTACTGAGCCCACAACCATAGGGAGCAGGATAGCACAAGTAACCGGAGGTTATGACCATAACTGGGTGCTCAATAATAAAGGGGGATCATTAGCACATGTGGCAACACTTACTGATACATTGAGCGGGCGCTACCTTCAGGTGCATACAACAGAACCCGGATTGCAATTTTATTCAGGTAATTTCCTTGATGGTAAATTTATCAATCACACTGGTAATCCAGTTAATCTTCATACGGCACTTTGCCTGGAAACACAACACTTCCCTGACTCTCCCAATAAAAAAGAATTTCCCTCAACTATACTGGAACCCGGACAAAAATATCATACAGAAACAGTATATAAAGCAGGACTTAAATAGAATTTATAACTAAACAGAAACCAGCGTCAGATGAAGTTTTTTATAGACACCGCAAACCTTGATCAGATAAGAGAAGCGAATGCATTAGGTATCCTGGATGGTGTAACAACCAACCCTTCCCTGATGGCTAAAGAAGGCATCAAAGGCAATGAAGCCGTTCTTCAACATTACAGAAATATTTGTGAGATTGTTGAAGGTGATATAAGTGCGGAAGTATTAGGGACAGATTTCAATACAATAATTGATGAAGGAAAAGTGTTAGCCGCATTGCATCCAAACATCGTTGTAAAAGTGCCAATGATCAAAGATGGGGTGAAGGCCATCAAGTGGTTTACTGATAATGGCATCAAAACCAATTGTACTTTGATCTTTTCTGCCGGACAGGCAATTCTGGCGGCAAAGGCGGGTGCCACTTATGTATCGCCTTTTATTGGACGTATTGATGATAGTGGATGGGATGGGATGCAGCTTATCAGCCAGATCTCTTCTATATATGCGATACAGGGATTTAAATCCCAGATTCTGGCAGCATCAATACGTAATGCTAACCATATAATTGATTGCGCTGAAGCCGGTGCTCATGTGATCACTTCGCCCCTGGATCCAATCCTTGGATTGCTTAAGCATCCACTTACCGATATCGGACTCGCGAAATTCCTGGAAGATGCAAAGAAAATGTAACCATGAGCATACTCCGGCCGTATAAGGCATACCTGTTTGATCTGAATGGTACCATGATAGATGATATGGCCTACCATGTGCAGGCCTGGTCATCTATACTTAATGATGATCTTGGGGCAGGACTGGGTTATGAGAGACTGAAAGCTGAAATGTATGGAAAAAATGATGAGCTCCTTGTAAGGATCTTTGGCGAAGCCAGATTCAGCGATGTTGAAATGAAGGAGCTGTCTATGGAAAAGGAGAGACGCTACCAGGCGGCATTTTACCCAACGCTTAAGCTTATTGATGGTTTGCCCCAGTTGCTTGATGAATCAAAACAAAAAGGGATAAAAATGGCGATTGGGTCAGCTGCTATCCCCTTTAATATTGATTTTGTACTGGACAACCTGCAAATCCGCCATTATTTTGATGTGATTGTGAGTGCCGATGATGTGATGGTAAGTAAACCTCATCCTGATACATACCTGAAATGTGCCTCCCAATTGGGAGTAAATGCCCCTGAATGTGTTGTTTTCGAAGACGCACCAAAAGGAGTTGAAGCAGCTCAGAATGCTGGGATGAAATGCGTGGTATTAACTACCATGCATGATGAAAGCGAGTTCAGGAACTATCACAATATTATTCGATTTATAGCTGATTTTAATAAGCTATAACCATTTGCTGTATTGACTCTGCGACTCTCTGGAAAGAAACTAATAAATAAATGTATAATATACACTTAATATTAATTTAGTTGTATATTGGCATTGAATTGCTTGTCATAATAAGAAGAATATGTCAGATTTGTTTGTTATTGGAGTTGATTACGGCACGGACTCAGTTCGGTCGGTAATTGTAGATACAGCCACTGGTGCTGAAGTTTCCTCTTCTGTATATTATTACCCTCGCTGGAGGGATGGTCTTTATTGTGATGCGGCATCAAGCCGTTTCCGTCAGCATCCTTTGGATTATATTGAAGGTTTGGAGAATACGGTGAATGAATGCCTTCGAATTGCGGGAACTGCAGTTGCTTCAAGAGTAAAAGCCATTTCTGTTGATACAACAGGTTCCACCCCGGTTGCTGTAGATCGCACAGGAACTCCGTTAGCCCTCCGCCCTGAATTTGCAAATAATCCCAACGCAATGTTCATTTTATGGAAAGACCATACTTCTGTTCGGGAAGCCGCGGAGATAAATGAACATGCATTGAAATTCGATATCAATTATCTCGACTTTGTGGGCGGAATTTATTCATCCGAATGGTTTTGGGCAAAATTGCTTCATATCCTTCGTATTGATCAGGATGTTCGAGGTGCCTGTTATTCCTGGGTTGAGCAATGCGACTGGATCCCTTTTCTTTTAACTGGAGGCACTGATGTTAATCAATTAAAAAGAGGTGTTTGTTCAGCCGGACATAAAGCCCTTTGGGCAAATGAATTTGGCGGACTACCTCCCGATAGTTTCTTTAGCTCGCTTGATCCTTTGCTTTTGGGATTCAGATCAAGATTATTTACAGAAACATTTACAGCCGATAAGGCTGCAGGTAATCTTTCACCCGAATGGGCAGAGAAACTTGGATTATCAACTGATGTTATAATTGGTATAGGAGCTTTTGATGCGCATATGGGTGCAGTGGGCGGACAAATAGAACCCTATCATCTGAGTAAAGTGATGGGAACCTCTACCTGCGATATGTTGGTGGCACCTATTGATGAAGTAGAGCATATTTTGGTAGGGGGTATTTGTGGCCAGGTGCCAGGTTCAGTAATCCCGGGAATGATGGGCATGGAGGCAGGCCAGTCGGCCTTTGGCGATACATATGCATGGTTTAGAAAAATGACTACACAATCCATTGGTAAAATGTTGCGCACATCATCGCATATTGATGCAGGTTTGGCTGCCATTCTGGAAGACGAGCTTAATGATCGATTCATAAGAGAAGTATCGCAGCAGGCTGCTGCATTGCCCTTGGATGTAAACGATGAACTGGCAATTGACTGGCTGAACGGACGTCGCACACCGGATGCCAATCAACTCTTGAAAGCCACCATAACGGGGCTGCACTTGGGAACAGATGCTCCAAGGATACTTCGCTCGTTGATAGAAGCAACATGTTTTGGCGCAAGGGCAATCGTCGATCGTTTCAATGAACAGGGTGTTCCTGTGAAGGGATTAATTGGATTAGGCGGTGTGGCAAGGAAGTCGCCCTATATTATGCAGGTGATGTCTGATGTTATGCAAATGCCTATACGAATTCACCGGTCAGAACAGACCTGTGCCGCGGGAGCTGCAATGTTTGCCGCTACTGCTGCAGGCATTTTTGGAAAAGTAGAAGATGCAATGGATAAAATGGGGCAGGGATTTGAAGCAGAGTACTATCCTGATCCTAAGAATGCCTATCATTATGAAAGAAGGTACCAGCGTTACCTGGAACTGGGTAATTACATCGCAACCTATCAAACCATAAATACTGCCGAGACATCACTTGTTAATAATTAATGTATTTATCTATGTTTCATCAGATTCGACAAGAAGCCTATGAGGCAAATATGCAGTTGCCCCGGCTCGGCTTGGTACTTTTCACCTTTGGAAATGTAAGTGCTTCAGACAGGAGTCGGCGGGTTTTTGCGATCAAGCCAAGTGGTGTTCCTTATGATCAGCTAACTCCCGATGCAATGGTCATTGTGGATTTTGATGGTAAAGTAGTGGAGGGTGATCTGCGACCATCCTCTGATACTCAAACACATGCCGTATTATATAATCACTGGGAAGGTATAGGAGGAATTGCTCACACACATTCCACTTATGCTACCGCATGGGCGCAGGCACAAAGGGATATCCCAATTTTCGGAACTACGCATGCAGATCATACAACGGTTGATATCCCTTGTGCAGCCCCCATGCCTGATTCAATGATACAGGGCGATTATGAATACCAGACAGGTTTTCAGATAATGGAATGCTTTAAAGAACGAAATCTTGATTTTAAAGAAGTAGAAATGATACTGGTGGGTAACCATGCTCCTTTTACCTGGGGTAAGAATGCAGCTAAGGCAGTATATAACAGTGCTGTTCTGGAAACAGTGGCCAAAATGGCCATGTATACAGAACAAATCAATCCGAATGCAACGAGATTAAAAGAGGCACTGATCAAAAAACACTATGACCGGAAACACGGCGATAGTGCTTATTACGGTCAATAAATAATTTCCAATTACAACAAGCCATCAAAATAAAATAAACATGGGTTCCCTCAAACATCTTGAGGTCTGGTTCCTTACAGGAAGCCAGCATCTGTACGGAGAAGAGACATTAAAACTGGTTGCTGAGCATTCGCAAACAATTACCAGATCACTTAGTGCTGCTACATCCATACCTGTTACAGTAGTGTATAAGCCGGTTCTTACCACACCGGATGAAATATTTTCGATTTGCCAGGAAGTGAATAATGCAAAAAATTGTATCGGTGTAATCACCTGGATGCATACCTTCTCTCCAGCTAAGATGTGGATCAGGGGGTTGAAAATATTACAGAAGCCTTTGCTGCACCTGCATACGCAATTCAATCGCGACATACCATGGGCACAGATCGACATGGATTTCATGAACCTTAACCAAAGTGCCCATGGCGATCGTGAATTCGGTTTCATGATGACCCGCATGCGTATGCGCCGTAAAGTGGTTGTTGGCCATTGGGAAGATGCCGCAGTGCATGAACGGATCAATGTTTGGGCCAGGGCTGCCGCCGGATGGGCCGATTGGCAGGGTGCAAAATTTGCCCGATTTGGAGACAACATGCGACAAGTGGCGGTTACAGAAGGCGATAAAGTAGAAGCTGAACTAAAATTCGGTTATTCCGTCAACACATATGGGATAGGTGACCTGGTAAAAGTTATTTCTGAAGTTTCAGATGCAGACATAGATAGGCTTTGCCAGGAATACGATGACCAGTACAAGCTGGTAGATGTATTAAGCAAAAATGGTTCACAACGAACCTCTTTGATAGAAGCAGCCAGAATTGAAATTGGATTGCGGTATTTTCTTGAGCAGGGTGGCTTTAAAGGATTTACGGATACTTTTGAAGATCTCCACGGAATGGTGCAGCTTCCCGGCTTAGCCACACAGCGTCTGATGGCAGAAGGATATGGCTTTGGAGGCGAGGGCGATTGGAAAACTGCAGCCCTGGTACGCGCCATGAAGGTAATGGGAACCGGACTACGGGGAGGAAACTCTTTTATGGAAGATTATACTTATCATTTAGATCCGTCAAACCCTATGGTGCTGGGCTCACATATGCTGGAGATCTGCCCATCAATTGCGCATGGGAAGCCGGCATGCGCTGTTCATCCCTTGGGAATTGGCGGGAAAGCAGACCCGGTAAGGCTGATCTTTAATGTAGATGGAGGTGCTGCCATTAACGCTTCCATAATTGATATGGGCAACAGATTCAGGTTGCTTGTTAATGAGGTGGAAGCCATTGCACCGGTACATGATATACCTAACCTTCCAGTTGCAAGGGTGTTGTGGAAACCAATGCCCGATATGCAAACCGGATGTGCGGCGTGGATCCTCGCTGGTGGAGCGCACCATACTTGTTACAGCCAGAACCTCACATCAGAACACCTTGAAGACTTCGCAGATATGAGCGGTATTGAGTATGTGCTCATCGGAAAGAACACAAATCTTTATCAATTCAAGAATGAATTGCGCTGGAGTGATGTATATTTCCAAATCAATTCTTAACCATAAACAACGGGCTAGCTTGTCATGATTAACCAACTCTCAACTGCCGATATTATCGTCTTCCTCATCTATTTTGTTGTGGTGGCGGGATATGGAATCTGGATATATAATCAAAAGAAAAAAGCTGTTACGGATACTAAGGATTTCTTCCTGGCTGAAGGCTCTCTTACATGGTGGGCTATTGGAGCCTCCCTCATCGCCTCTAATATATCTGCAGAACAATTCATTGGCATGAGTGGAAACGGTTTCTTCGTTGGGATTGCAGTTGCAGCCTATGAATGGATCGCAGCATTGGCTCTTATTATAATTGCCGTTTGGTTTATACCAATTTATCTTAAGAATAAGATCTATACAATGCCACAGTTCCTGAAGATCAGGTACAACGAAACTGTAGCATTAATTATGGCCATATTCTGGCTCTTCCTATATGTATTTGTAAACCTGACTTCCATTCTTTATCTAGGCGCAATAGCCATTGACGGCTTGCTTGGCGGCCAATACCTCCATACTGTTATGGTGGCCCTGGCGATCTTTGCCATCATCATTACGCTGGGTGGAATGAAAGTGATCGGCTATACGGATGTTATCCAGGTTGGTGTGCTTATCATCGGTGGACTGGCAACTACCTATATGGCTTTAACTCTGGTTAGTGAAAAATTTGGATTGGGGAGTGATGCTATTGCCGGATTTAAGGTACTGATGCAGGATGCACCTGACCATTTCCACATGATCCTCGATAAACCAACCGCCGATTCTCCCCAGGAACATATTGATAAATACCTTATCCTCCCCGGTATTCTCATGTATGCTGCCGGTCAATGGATTGTGAACCTTAACTACTGGGGATGTAACCAATACATCACACAACGTGCCCTTGGTGCCGACCTTCATACAGCACGTACTGGTATTCTTTTCGCAGGATTCCTCAAGCTTATGATGCCGGTAATCGTAATGTTGCCTGGTATTGCTGCCTATGTATTGCATAAGAACGGGCATCTCCCACAACTTACAGGTGGCATGGATGGCGCCTATTCTGCCGTGTTAAGCTTTCTTCCTTCAGGATTGAAAGGTTTGTCAGTAGCAGCATTAACCGCCGCCATCGTCGCTTCGCTTGCAGGGAAGGCAAACAGTATCTCAACCATTTTCACGCTCGATATCTATAAAAAATACATCAAGCGGGAAGCTGATGAAACCAAAATGGTATGGATCGGCAGGTTAACTGTTGTACTGTCAATGATAATTGCAGTGATGTTCACCTGGGAAGATACCCTTGGAATTGGTGGTGCAGGCGGATTTACCTTTATCCAGAAATATACCGGATATATCAGTCCGGGTGTATTTGCCATCTTCACACTGGGTATGTTCTGGAAAAGAACCACCGGGGCCGCTGCCGTTGCTGGTATTCTGTTCGGTTTCGCCTTTTGCGTATTCTTCAACGAGTTCGCCCCAACGCTTTTTGGGAATGACACTTTCTTTTATACGGCCTACCGGAACAGTGCAGGGGAGTATGAAATTCCTTTCCTGATCAGCATGGGACTATCCTTCTTTTTTACCGTGGCAATTATGGTAGCAATGAGCTTTGCGGGTCCTAAAGTTCACCCAAAGGCCTTCCACCACGAGAAGGGAATGTTCAATGTGAAGCCGATTACCGTGGTTCAGATTGTAATTACCCTGCTTATACTTATGGCACTGTATGTGAAATTCTGGTAACTTCGCGCATCAGAAATTATGGGAAGAATAGAATACAAAAATTACGATAGGTTCCTGCTGGCAGTGGATTGTATCATTTTCGGTTTCGATGGATCAGGTCTGAAAGCTCTGTTAATAAAGCGTGGACTTGAGCCCGAAATAGGGAAATGGTCACTTATGGGAGGATTTGCGGAAAAAGAGGAAAGCGTTGACAGTGCGGCACAGCGTATATTATATAAGCTCACCGGACTGGAAAAAATCTACATGGAGCAACTTCATTGTTTCGGTGATGTGGGAAGGGATCCGGGCGGGCGAGTCGTATCAATAGCATATTTTGCCCTCATCAAGATCGATGAGTCAAGTACGGAACTCCTTAATTCTCATAACGCGAAGTGGTTTGATCTGAAAAAGTTGCCTTCGCTGGTATTTGATCATAAAGCCATGGTGAAACTCGCCAAGGAGCGCTTACAGCAGAAGGTTAGTAATCACCCGATCGGATTTGAGCTTCTACCAAACAAGTTCACGCTTCAGCAATTACAGGGGCTCTACGAAGCCATTTTCGAAACCGCTTTTGACAAACGTAATTTTACACGCAAAATATTATCGCTGGGCATTCTTCAACGCCTGGATGAAAAGGAAAAGGAATCTTCTAAAAAGGGTGCTTTTTATTACATCTTCGATAAGAAAAAATATAAGCAACTCGAATCCGAAGGTATCAAACTTATTTAAATAATTTATTACAGACTGTGCCCGCAGTACTTACAGAATTTTGCATCGGGATCATGTCCATATGCCGAGCAGTTGGGGCATGCAGTAGTATTTGTTTCATCGCGGCGCGCACTTCTTGATAATTCTACCGTAACGATACCCGTGGGAACAGCAATAATTGCATAACCTAGCAGCATGATAAAAGATGCGATAAGTTTTCCAACGGGAGTTATCGGCGAAATGTCTCCATAACCAACTGTAGTTATCGTTACAATTGCCCAGTAAACACTTTGAGGAATACTGCTGTATTTCTCATTTACCCCGCTTTCTACCACGTAAATTAAGGCACCCAGGATAATACTTAACAACACAACGAAACTTAGAAAAATGCTAATACGCCGGGCACTTGCTTTCATTGCTAAAACGATCGTAGTGCCCTCACGTACAAACTGACTTAGTTTAAGAATTCGGAAAACCCGCATAAGCCTTAGGGCACGTATGGCCAGTAAAAAATGTGATCCGGGAATTAGAAGGCTCAGGTATGTTGGAAGAATTGACAAGAGATCAATGATCCCATAAAAACTGGTCATGTATTTTACCGGCCTCTTTACAGAGATCAGTCTTAATACATATTCAATAGTGAAAAGTATTGTAACGATCCATTCAAGGGTAACTAATTCCTTTCCATATATATCATTTACCGGCTTCATGCTTTCCAGCATTACAATAGCAAGGCTCAGTAAAATGAAAAACAGTAAAGCAAGGTCAAAAATGCGGCCCGCTTTCGTGTCTGCTTCAAAGATGATAGTGAAAAGTTTCTGTTTCCAGTTTTGTTGTACCGGGTTAAGCACGGTCTTTTGACTCATATAAACAATTTACGAAAATGCTTTATTTATCTAGCGTTTTACAATGTCTATGATCATTATGGGTGGATCAAAATACTGATCATTTTCAGGTTTGTTATAGATCTTCCTTACCACATCCATTCCGCTAATGACCTTTCCAAATGCTGCATAACCCTGGCCATCCGGATTGTTTTCGCCACCATAATCCAGTCCCGGCTGGTCAGCAACGCAAATGAAAAATTCAGAACTCGCGCTCCCGGGTTCCTCCCTGGCGAGCGATATGGTGCCGGCAAGATGCTGAAGTCCGGTCTGTTGAGTGGTTTCATGTTCCACTCTTGGAACGTCAGGACGTTTCTTTGTCCGGCTCCATAAACCACCCTGCAAAAGTTCTGCCTTTGGGGCATTGGATGGCTGGTTTACATCATTGAGTACCCGGTAGAAACTGCTTCGTTTATATAAACCTTTATCAACGATCGCCAGAAAGGCAGCTGCTGATTTTGGTGCTTTTTCCGGAAATACAGCCACACTAATGTTGCCCTCTGTGGTTTTAATTACGAGCTCCACCGCGCCTTCCGGAGCATTTTGAGAAGTGCATGCATTGAGTGCACCTATTATAAAAAGTAATATTATAGTTCTTTTCATATCTGCAAATTTTCAGGAATATAGAATGGTTTCAAGAATCTATCCACATGTGTGAAAAAGTATTAAAGCCTCCCCCTCCGTTTGAAGGTATTTTCGTTTTAGTTCATGCAATTAATTATTTCGGTGCGTCCGGCTCTGAGCCGGTTCGCTTAATAGGGAATCGTGTGCAAATCACGGGCTGACGGGCAACTGTAAGTAACCATGTTACAAGCCAGACACCTGCCGATACTATTTTTTGTTTGGGACCTTCCCGCGTAAGGTACAGGCAAGGTGTAAGCGTCACATCTCATGACGCGCGTCAGAACTCAGGTCATGGTTATTGCCAGATGACCAGGGTTTCCACGGCGACACTCCCCTGTATTCAAACCGGTATTGAGAAAATTTTAAAATAATCGATATGTCGAATGAGAATGAATTGTTGCTAAGGGAAAACAAGGACCGTTTTGTAATCCTTCCTATCAACTACCCCAAAGTTTGGGAAATGTATAAAAAACATGAAGCCAGTTTCTGGACTGCTGAAGAGATTGATCTTAGCGCCGACCTGACCGATTGGGCCGCCCTTAATGATGGAGAGCGGCATTTCCTGAGTCATGTTCTGGCATTCTTTGCTGCCAGTGATGGTATCGTAAATGAAAACCTGGCCGTGAACTTTATGAGTGAGGTTCAATTACCCGAAGCACGCTGCTTTTATGGTTTTCAGATCATGATGGAAAATATCCACTCCGAAACATATGCATTACTTATTGACACCTATGTAAAAGATCCTGTTGCAAAAGATAAACTCTTTCACGCTATCGATACAGTGCCGGCAGTTAAGAAAAAAGCTGAATGGGCTCTGCGTTGGATCGAGAATGGTTCTTTCGCGGAAAGACTTGTTGCATTCGCTGCGGTGGAAGGCATCTTCTTTAGTGGAAGTTTTTGCTCAATATTCTGGATGAAGAAAAGAGGATTAATGCCTGGACTAACCTTCAGCAACGAGCTTATTAGCAGAGATGAGGGTCTGCATTGTGAGTTTGCATGCCTACTCTATAGTATGCTCTCACAAAAACTATCACAGGAAGCTGTACACGCTATTATCAGCGATGCTGTAGCAATTGAAAAGGAATTTGTGACTGAGGCTTTGCCTGTTGATCTTATCGGGATGAATGCAAGACTGATGCAGCAGTATATTGAATTTGTAGCCGACCGCTGGTTGGGTGAACTTGGATATCCTAAACTCTACAACACAACAAATCCATTTGACTTCATGGAAATGATCTCGCTTCAAGGCAAGACCAATTTCTTTGAAAAGCGCGTTGGGGATTACCAAAAATCAGGGGTGATGACTGGTGCTTCCGGACAAACATTCTCCCTTGAGGAAGACTTTTAAAACCATTGCCTACCTATAAATCACTGATATGTTTGTAATTAAAAGAAACGGTAGAAAAGAGGCCGTTAAGTTCGATAAAATAACAGCTCGTATTCAAAAGTTATCCTATGGGCTCAGCCCAATGGTTGATGTAATTGATATAGCCAAGAAGACTATTGAAGGTATTTATGATGGAGTTAGTACCACGGAACTCGATAATCTTGCAGCTGAAATGGCCGCAGCGCTCACAACACGTCATCCCGATTACGCTTTGCTGGCCTCGCGAATAGCAGTTAGTAACCTTCATAAGAATACGAAGAAATCATTTTCGGATACTATGCGTGCCTTGCACCAGTATACCGATTCCGTCACAAATAAATCACTTCCCCTTGTGGCTGACGATGTGATGGAGATCATTGAAGCAAATGCTGAAATGCTCGATAGCACAATTATTTATGATCGTGATTTCGGGTTTGATTATTTCGGTTTTAAAACACTGGAGAAATCATATCTGCTCCGTATTAACGGCAAAGTAGCCGAACGACCTCAACACCTTTATATGCGGGTTGCCATTGGTATCCATAAACATGATATGGAACAGGTAATTAAAACCTATCACCTGATGAGTGAACGGTGGTTCACGCATGCAACCCCAACTTTATTTAATGCCGGAACTCCAAAGCCTCAATTGTCAAGTTGTTTCCTGCTGACGATGAAGGATGACAGTATTGATGGGATCTATGATACATTGAAACAAACCGCTAAAATTTCTCAAAGTGCTGGTGGTATTGGTCTCGCTATCCACAATATCCGTGCAACGGGCTCCTACATTGGCGGAACGAATGGAACAAGTAATGGCATAATCCCGATGTTGCGGGTTTTCAATGATACAGCCAGATATGTTGACCAGGGAGGGGGAAAGCGTAAAGGTGCCTTCGCGATTTACCTTGAACCCTGGCATGCGGATGTTTTTTCATTTCTTGACTTGCGCAAAAACCATGGCAAGGAAGAATTACGTGCACGTGATCTTTTCTATGCACTCTGGATACCAGACCTGTTTATGAAACGGGTTGAGGAAAATGGAGACTGGACTTTATTTTGTCCTAATGAGGCACCTGGATTGCAGGATTGCTTCGGTGAGGCATTTGAGAAGTTGTATGAGCGATATGAACAAGAGGGCAGGGGCCGCAAGACCATCAAGGCACAGGAATTATGGTTCGCAGTACTCGATGCACAAATAGAAACCGGAACACCATACCTGTTGTATAAAGATGCTGCTAACAGCAAGAGCAATCAGCAGAACCTTGGTACTATCAAAAGCTCTAATCTTTGTACTGAGATCATGGAATATACAGATGCTAACGAAGTAGCTGTCTGTAACCTTGCTTCTCTCGCCCTTCCCCGGTTTGTTCGTGAGGGTAAATTCGATTTCGAGAAGTTATATGAAGTCACCTACCAGGTTGCCGTAAATCTTAACAGGGTCATCGATGTGAATTATTATCCGGTGGAAGAAGCGCGTCGTTCAAATATGCGTCATCGCCCCATAGGGCTGGGTGTACAGGGATTAGCAGATGTTTTTATTCTGATGCGGCTTCCATTTGAATCTGAACTCGCTTCGATGCTTAATAAGAACATCTTCGAAACAATTTATTTTGCAGCGATGACTGCAAGTAAGGATCTGGCTAAAGTTGAAGGGGCCTATGAAACCTTTGCAGGATCTCCTTTGTCAATGGGAATGTTTCAATTTGATCTGTGGGGTATAAAGGCATCTGATCGGCATGACTGGGATAGTCTGCGTAAGGAAGTAATGGAATTTGGTGTTAGGAATTCCTTACTGGTTGCGCCAATGCCAACGGCATCTACTTCGCAGATTCTCGGTAACAACGAATGTTTTGAGCCCTATACTTCTAATATTTATAGCCGGCGTGTTTTAAGCGGTGAGTTTGTAATCGTAAACAAGCATTTATTGAAAGACCTGATATCCCTTGGCCTCTGGAACAATGAGATGAAGAACAATATCATCGCTGCCAATGGTTCTATTCAAGGTATCACTAGTATACCCGAAAATATAAGGGCACTCTATAAAACTGTATGGGAGATAAAACAACGGACCCTAATTGATATGGCCGCAGACAGGGGCGCATTCATTTGCCAGAGCCAGAGTTTGAATTTGTTCGTTAGCAATCCCACAGCATCTAAGTTGACATCTATGCATTTTTATGCCTGGAAAAAGGGCCTCAAAACTGGCATGTACTACCTGCGTACACAGGCTGCGTCGCAGGCGGTACAGTTCACAGTCGAAAAGCAGGGAATAACCAATGAAATTGACTCCGTACCAATTACTGAAGGTGCAGTTTGTACCATGGAGGAGGGATGCATAAGCTGTGGTTCATAAATAACCGACGTTATAATACTTTAAGCGGCTTCCCCGGAGGCCGCTTTTTTTTAGATGAGTCCTACATCTAAACATGATTTGGTTTTGATAATAAATGTATAAATTACATTTATAAGAATCAATGCTTGTCATCATGAAACATCTTTTTCTTCTATCTCTTATATCATCAGTCCATTTCCTGTTTTTGGCAACTGGTGCAAAAGCCAGTGCAGACACAAGTTTTCCATCAAAGGGTAATCCCATAATCACTCATAAATACACAGCCGATCCTTCAGCCCTTGTGCATGGAAACAAAGTTTGGCTTTATGCAGGCCATGATGAAGCACCTCCTCGTAAAGAAGGGTACGTGATGAATGAATGGTTATGTTTTTCTTCTTCCGATATGGTCAACTGGACTGAACATACCGTACCTCTCAGGGCTAAGGATTTCAGCTGGGCCAAAGGAGATGCCTGGGCATCGCAGGTAATTGAACGTAATGGAAAATTTTATTGGTATGTAACAGTAGAGCATGGAACCATTCCAGGAAAATCTATAGGTGTGGCTGTGGCGGATCGCCCGGAAGGGCCTTATCTCGATGCCATCGGTAAAGCTTTAATATCGAATGATATGACAAAGGCTACCAGCATTTTCTGGGATGATATTGATCCCTCCGTTATAATTGATACCGACGGTCAGGCTTATCTTTTCTGGGGCAATACCAAATGCTACTATGCCCGCCTCAAACCTAATATGATAGAATTGGAAGGTGAGATCAAAACAGTTGATCTTCCATCGTTCACCGAGGCGCCCTGGATTCATCATAAAAATGGATGGTACTATCTTTCCTATGCCTACCAGTTTCCGGAAAAGATCGCCTATGCCATGAGTCGCTCAGTTAACGGACCATGGCAATTCAAGGGAATCCTGAATGAGCTTGCAGGCAATTCAAACACCAATCACCAGGCTATCATCGATTTCAAGGGCAGCTCTTATTTTATCTATCACAACGGGGGAATACCTACTGATGGCGGTAGTTTCCGCCGCTCAGTTTGTATCGACAGGTTATTTTACAATGAAGATGGTAGTATAAAAAGAGTGCAAATGACTTCTGAGGGAGTTCAGTAATCCATATTACTTCGCAACCTCGATCTTGACTTTCTGTCCCTTCACCTTATGGTCTTTGATGAGATTAAGGGTATGGCTGGCTTTTGATTTTCTGATGGCAACATAAGAGGTGAAATCTTTCACTTCTATCAACCCTATATCTTCTTTTTTCAGCTCTCCCTTTTGCGTTAGAAAACCAACCAGGTCCACCTTATTTATCTTATTTTTCTTTCCTGCAGAAAAGTAAAAGGTTGTCCATTTAGGTTTTTCTGGTAGATCCTGTTTTTCTGGCAATTCTATCTCCAGAATATTTGGATCCACATATTCTGGTATTTCTTCTTCGGGGGATACAATAAGTATCACGGTTCCGCTGGCTTCCTGCCTGGCGGTACGTCCGTTCCGGTGCGTAAATGTCTCTTCTTTATCAGGAAGGTGATAATGAATGATATATCGGATGTTTGGAATATCCAATCCTCTTGAAGCAAGATCAGTTGTCACCAGTACATTCGAACTGCCATTACGGAATTTATTTATGGCAGCATCCCTGTCGGGCTGTTCAAGTGCCCCATGATAATAAACATTTACAATACCCTGTTCCTTAAGATAATTGCTCACCCTTTCTACGGCATCACGGTAGTTGCAGAAGATGATGGCTGAACGGTTACCTACCAGGCAAAGCAAACGGAACAAAGTCTGCAATTTATCATTATCATCGCTTTTCACGTATTGGTATGCCAGCATTTCAGGTACTTCACCAGTAAGGAAGTTTAGTTTAACCGCTTCCTTCATGTTGATGAATTTTGGCATTTCATCCGAATCGGTTGCTGAAACAAGTATCCGCTTCTTTACAGCGGGTAATGATCCCACCACAAAAGACATCTCTTCTTCAAATCCAAACTCAAGCGATTTGTCAAATTCATCAAGTACCAATGTTTCAATGGTATCAGTCGTAATATTGCCCCTCCGAATATGGTCCGCAAGCCTGCCAGGTGTTCCGATGATCAGGGCTGGTGCCTCCAGCAGGTTATTCTCCTCTGTTTCACGAAGATGTCCGCCATAGCAGCAGGTTACTTTAAAACCCGTACTCATAGTGCGGAATACCTGGTCGATTTGCAAGGCAAGTTCACGGGAAGGCACAATTACTAAAGCCTGTGTAGTTTTCTTTGTATTATCCAGGAGTTCCAGAATGGGTAACAGGTAAGCCAGCGTCTTTCCTGAACCTGTAGCGGAAAGCAGCAGAACGTTATCATGTGCTTTATTTGCTTCAATGGAAGCGATCTGCATATCATTAAGCGCATCGATCTTAAAGGCGCTAAGTATCTTCGGGAGTGAATAGTGTGTATTTTGCATCGGGCCAAAGGTACGTAATAGGAAAGTTACCTTGTAAGTGCCCTCTAAATGATGAAACCAGCTTCAATTCACGAAATAAAAGATGCCCTGCAAGCGCTTCCACCCGCAAAGGTGTCGGAGCTTTGTCTTCGCCTCGCCCGTTTCAAAAAGGAAAATAAAGAATTGCTGACCTATTTGCTTTTTGAAGCCGATAATCTTAACAGTTACCTTGCTGAGCTAAAGGTAGAAATGGCAGATTCGTTTTCAGAAATTAATAGCTCTCACGTGTATTATGCTAAAAAACCCTTGCGGAAAATTCTTCGTGAAACCAGTAAGCAAGCCCGTTATATTGGAGATAAAGGCGCTGAGGCGGAATTACTGATAACATATTGCCGCCTGATGAAAGATATGGGTCTTCCATTAAAAAAATATACCGTGCTCGATAATATCTTCCAGTCACAACTTAAAAAAATAACGAAGCTGATAAATGGCCTGCATGAAGATCTTCAGTTTGAACTTAGGCGTGAGCTGAAATTATTGGAGGGATAGTGTGCGTTAATATGATCAGCCTGTGAGATATGCCAGTCCATTTGCTACAGGATCGCAAAGATCAGCAATACGATTAGACCTGAAAATTTTCTCATAAAGATCTCGTGCTGCTTTATATTCATCGTGAATGGGGCAGGGATGTGCAGCAGAACATTTAGTTAGTCCCAATCCACAGCCGGTAAATATTTGTCGTCCATCAATAGCCTCAACAATATTGATGATAGGTTGGTTGCGCTGCTGTTTGCTTATGAAGAAGCCGCCGGTTGGACCTTTCACGCTATTTATCACCCCCTGTTTTACCAATGTCTGAAGCATTTTGCCCACCGTATGTTCGCTGGCATCAATATGCTCGGCAATCTCCCGGATACCCGATTTTTCCCCCGTTTCAAAACGTGCTGCCAGGTAAATTACTGCCTTGATTGCAGTCTTACAGGTATTTGTGAGCATTGATTATGGTTATGGTCTGTTTAGAAATGCTTTTCCTGAATCAGAGATCCTTTCATAATTCCAGGGTGGGTCAAAAACCAGGTTCACCTTTACCTGCATATCACCATAAGTTGTTTCCAGGCATTGTTTTATCCCATCTGTAATGGATTCTCCCATCGGACAAAACTGCGTGGTGAGCGTCATAGAAACAAAAATTTCTTTATCCTCCTCGCTGAAATCGATCTGGTATATCAGACCCAGATCTACAACATTTAAACCGATCTCCGGATCAATCACCGCTTCCAACGCGGCAAGCGCAATGGTAGCCTTCATTTGGTTATTGGAAATGATATTCATATCGCATGCTTTCCTCTGTTAGGGTTATGAAAAAGTAAATGAAATACATTCCAGTTGTAAAGTACCGCTGCTAATAATAATGAAATGGCTGAGATCCGGATGAGAATTGTATTGATCAAAAGAATACCTGTTATAAACCCCACAAAACCTATGAGATATAAAATGCCCATGCCATTGAATAATGATAAACTAAATAGATCCTTGGGGTTTGGTGTTTTACCCATACCCGAACGCGAATGGTAAAATTTGTTCCATACTATGAAGGGGACAGTTTTAAAGGTCATGCCGAAAATTATAGCGGTAAGCCAACCGAAGAATATGGAAAACCCATAAGCCATAATAATCCTGTTTGGTGTTTCACCCGATGCCAGCAGAAATGGAAGAAACAAGAGAAATAATACCGGCAACAACATCATCAATACGGAAAGCAGCGATATTTTCATGGGTTCATCAACTGCCTTCCTGATCCTTTGAATAAATGCCATCAGGCAATAGTATGCAAATGACGCCAAACTCAGTGCCAGCGCAATCCCGGGGATGAAAAAATACACGTTGTTCATGTCATTCAGATGAATAAATACGAAGCTCATAAGTGCGCTATTTATTGCACCAAAAATTATCCATAGTAACCTGTTATTGGTGTATTTAGAAATCAGGAACATCGGGAGCAATCTTGATGCTACACCTATTACAAGCAATAGAAACCACCCAACTATTCCGAGATGCGCATGCAGTGAAAGATAATGCAATGAATCTTTTGGGAGAATGGGGCTTGTAAAATTAAAGAGCAGTAATAGTCCTATTATAGTAGTGGCAAACAACCATAGTGCAGCAGTTAACATAAATATGGCATGTATGTTTTCTTTTTTGCTGTTATTGATGCCTGATACAAGATTGAAAACGTAAACTGCTATGGATGCATTAACCAGAATGCCCCCGGTTTGTGCAGGCCAGCCCAGGTCAAATGCAAAGAAACCGTACACAATAAGTGGAATACCAATTGCTGCGAGGTAGAAACTTACACCGGCCAGTTTGTGGCTGTAAAGCGGCGATTCTGTAAGAACAGGAACGAGTTGGTGGCTGGCTCCCAATATCATCATCGTTCCCCAGCCCAATGCCATTGCATGCGTAATGGCAAGGGTCCGGGGATTGAAATGATGCCCTGTAAACGCCTCCGGCGAATTACATAGTAGCAATGTGGATACCAGTAATGACAAAGCTGCATACGCATAGAATGGCAAGACGACCTTTGACGAAGTGGGCTTGTGGATTGTATGGATGCCTGTTATCATAAAGTTTCCCTGAATATCAGGAGATGCACTTCCTGTTGATTCAGCGTTTTTGTACGGTAATCAAATCCTCTCTCTGATAATTCAGGTAAAAGGAAAACGGGGATACGCTTGTGGTACACATACAACGCATCACCGGGGGGAAGTGATTCAAGGGCTTCGAGGATGGTATGTATTGGCTGAGGCATTTCGAGTTGACGCACATCCACATATCTCATCCTGCCTTCAAATAGTGATACTAACTCGTCCCAGCCGGAATCTTCTGTTACGATTGGTAAGGGGTTTTGATGTATTAGTTTTTTGTTGATGAACCAGGTATGAATTTCTGATTCGTTCACTGTTTCTACATATGAACTAAAGCCTTTTTTGTTTAGTAAGTTTATCAGCGGGGTGGGTTCGAAACTATTAATGATCAGTAGAACCTGGTCTCTCTTAAGTGCCCCTATGGTAGCTATGATTTTCTCGAGTGGATCAGTTCCCCCGGCGAGCATAGCACGTACATCAAGCCTAACCACCCGCTCTTCCCCCAGGGATTTTAAATATTCACGCGATTCATTATTGTCTTTCATAGAAAGTTCCTTTTGCGGCTTGCTGCTTAGTTCTCCAACCTCAAAGCCAAGTGGTTTCAGTTTTTCCAGAAAACGTTCAACCGTACACCCTCCCAGCTTACAGGCCATGGAAATACTTGTTCGGCCAGCCATCAGTTTACGCAGCAAAGGATTGCGCAATTTCTGGAACGCCGGACTGATGCTGATAATGGTTTCCAGGGCATCATCATGGTGTTTCAGGATGGCAGCAATTTTTGTATCCGCATTTATAACCATGTTTATTCAAAATATTGAGGGTAAAGGATCGCATATTTTCTGAGCGTCTCCAAATGTTTTGCGCTTTCTTCAGTTGTTGCTGATGCTTTCAATGCCTTCACCTCTCCCATGAATGGCTCAAGCCATGCATGCAATGCATCGTGATCAGGGCCTTTCATTTTGCACTGTTTAACCAGTTGATTAACCCCCTCCTGTAATTCAGTTGCAGCTTCCTGGTAGGTAACTAAAGTAGAAGCTTCATTGGTTGGGTAACGGTCAAGTATCTTTTGGAGACTTGCAACATTTGAATTGGTGCTATCATCCGAATTCCATTTCACTCCATTGTTGAGTGTAAGTTCGGGGATGGCTGAATTATGAATCTCTGATTCATGCGATGTAGGGTTATTGCATGAGAAGCAAAAGGCTGCTGTGACCATGAAGATCAGCAGCAGCCATTGTTGGTGTTTTCCAGGAGTTAACATTTTAATATTTTAGTTCTTTTTCCAGTTTTAATGCTTTGGGGAAAAGGATATTATTCTCGAGGTGAACATGGGTATGCAAGTCATCTTCAAACTCTTCCAGCAAGCGATAGAGTAGGCTGTAACTGGCACAGGCGTCTTCAGGAAGAACATAGTTCCTGCTAAGTTCTCTTATCTGCTCAAGGTTGTGACCCACTGCTTCATGTTCCATTTCCATCATGTTTATCGGCTGCTGAACTGTAGTGAAAGGTGAAGGCGCCGGCGATGCTGCACTTTTACTTTCCGCAACAAGTTCTTTGATATAAGGGAACAATACTTTCTCCTCCTTTATCATATGCGATGTGAGTTCAGCATTGATCTCCTCCACCAGGGTGTGAATTGCCAGCAATTCAGGATGCCTGCTCCCATGAACCCTTGCAACTTTTGCAGCATAGGTTCTTAGATCCGGAAGCGTTTTAGCGACATATGAATGGTGCGTGTTTACAATATAATCTGCCAGGAAATCAATAGACCAGTCATTATATGGCAATGGCCTTGATGTTGGAAGGTTCTGGTCTGCGGACTGTAATTCCTGCTCGATCCTTGTAACATCCAGACCTTTCTCCGCGCAAGCCTCTTTCACAGTCTTCTTCCCACCACAACAGAAATCAAGTCCGTATTTTTTGAATATCTGAGCCTTGCGCAGATCTTTTGTAGCGATCTCTCCAAGCGTTTCTTCACCCTCATCATTCTTACGCTTACTAATTCTCACCTTCCACCACTCGGGACCCTGCTCAAGGTATTCCCAATTAAAGCAGTTACCTCTTTCTCCCAATAGCTGGTAGTATAAAGGTTTCGGATCATGATCGTTGTGAATGGTTAAGGATTCTCCGGGCTCCAGTTCATCAAACCTTAAAAATATTGTTGGATGTTTTTGCCTTGGTTCAAGTTCTGTTACGTTAAGGATGTTTTCTTCGAGCGTTTGCATATGGAATCTTTTAAATGATTTATTCAGGATACAAAACTAAGTAATCTTTTATAATAAAAGTAATAAAGTACTTTTATACTGTATTATTTTACCTCTCTATGACATTACCAGTGGTAAGCATATTTTGTGAGTTTTTTTCAGCAGGGTTTTCATATGTCGTAACTTTATCATATAAATAAAGATTATGCCACTTCTATCCACTTTGTTATGTAGTGGTGCATCATTATTGATCACCTACACCGCCATAGCCCAATCCCCCATCTATAACACAAAAGCTAATCGGGTAATTGGTAAACAATTACAAGAACAGCAACAGTGGAATTTCAAGGATATTCCCAGGAATTCTGTGCTTTACCAGTCAGAGGGAATGAGAAAAATCAGTGGCAATTATTATTCAAAAAGCAGTAAGGATTTACCAATTATACGATTGAGTGACATCCGGATGTTACAGTCCCTAACGTCAGAAAATGGATCCAATTTATTTTCGTTGAAGACATATATAAGCGAAGCAAGGGGTCAGATGATCTGGCAGGATAAAAACAGTTGGTGGCGCGATCCCAAAAAGGGAATTGGTGCGGAAGCATTAAGGGGAATTGTTACACCCGTTGTTTTTCGCGACAAATAATATTGCTCCATTATTCCTGGGAACTATTAATTTTCCGGCATGAAAGATTTCAAGAAGTATTATATCATTCCGGCACCACCGGTGGAGCTGTACGCTGCATTGACAAATCCTGCTACCATGCAGCTGTGGACCGGCGCACCGGCAATTATGTCTACCGAGCCCGGTTCAGAATTCTCCATGTGGGATGATAATATTGCCGGTAAAAACCTTGAGTTTGAGGAAGGAAAGAAAATTGTTCAGCAGTGGTATTTCGGCGAAGAAGAAGAAACTCCATCTATTGTAACTATAAAATTACATGAACATGCGCAAGGCAGTTCAGTAGAACTTCGGCATACCAATATTCCGGATGAGGCTTATGATGATATTACAGAAGGCTGGACGGATGTTTATTTTGCGGCCCTGTTGGAATTTTATACCGATTAGGCGATTCTATTTCCATTTTCTCGCTCTGCCTGAATCGCCATCCATACGTACAATAGTTGGTATGAACTTTCCAACGATATCCACTAACTGTTGCTGGCTTTCCATCACCAGCTCTATATTCTTGTAGGCATGTGGTGCTTCATCAAGTCCCCCTCCAATTAGTGTAACCTGGTGTTGGGCGAGCAGTTCATCCATTTCATTCCGGTCAATAATTGTCATGGCTTTACTCCTGCTCATGCTTCTTCCCGCACCATGGGAAGCAGATTGTAGTGAACTTTTCTCACCCTTACCCTTCACTATATACCCGGGTGCAACCATCGACCCCGGGATTACTCCCAATATATCCTTTCCGGCAGGAGTTGCTCCTTTACGATGTACGATGCGTTCTTTTCCATCCACTATTTCTTTCCAGGCAAAATTGTGGTGATTTTCTACCCTGGCAATTGCTGTTTCATTCAGTGCCCGAGATATCTTTTCGTGAATCACTTCATGGCATGCTGCCGCATAATTACCGGCAAGATTCATAGCCAGCCAATATTCAGCACCTTCTTCTTCATCTAATGAAAACCAGGCGAGATTAGCAGCTTCTCCCGGGAGCCGCCTTTTCTCCCTGGCCAAACGGGTATAATGGTTGGCAATATTTGCCCCAAGTGCACGGGATCCTGAATGTGATAACAAGCCCAGGTATTCACCCGGCTCAACGCCAAGCTGAGGGTCTTTTTCTTTTATTTCCAACCGGCCAAATTCAACAAAATGATTACCACTTCCAGAACTCCCTAATTGTTTCCAGGCTTTGCCATGTAATTCTTTCAGAATGGGAGTTGCATTGAAAGCGGGATCTTCCATAACAGCATGATCCCATGGATATTCCAATTGCTGGCCGCTTCCAAAAACTGTATTATCAAGCAATATCTTTTCAAACATTGCATGCTTTTTCGCCATTACAGATGACGCAATGGGAAATATACTCAGGCTCATCCTGCATCCAATATCTACACCAACACCATAAGGTATCACCGCATTGTCTGTTGCGAGTACGCCACCAATAGGAAGTCCATAACCCGAATGTGCGTCGGGCATAAGCGCCCCCGCAACAGTTATTGGCAACCTTGCTGCCTGGTACATCTGGTGCATGGCAGCCTCCTCTATCTGATCCTTACCAAAAACCTCAAAGGGAACTGCATTGGAGTTTAGTTGCTCGTTAATATCTTTTTCCTTCTTTTTCATCTTACCTAAACTTACCAAAATCATACCCGCCATTCAGAACTTAATGGCATCATTGTATCACGATCTTGCCAGTTCGTTGTTTTAGATTTCCTCCATAGATACGGTAAAAATAGATGCCTGCAGATAATCCGGCTGTATTGATTTCCTGTATCCGTTCTGTTAATCTTATCTGTTTACAAATTCTACCCTGTACATCATAGAGCGTCATTTCCAATTCATCAATTATATCTGTAAGTATGCGTATTGGTTGCCCTCTCCTAACGGGATTCGGGAAAAGGAAAAGGGGTTTCTCACTGAATTGGTAAACAGTTTCCGTATTAGTAAAGAACTGCTGCCCATCATCTGTTATGATCACACCGCGATAAAGATTTACACCATCACTGGCTGGAACAAAAAACCTATTATCAGTTTTAAAATTGCTGCCCGGATCATAAATGGTTACGAATTGGTTGCCATCAAAACTTTGTACCAGAATTTGCCGTACACCGTAAACGCTCCCAAGTGAAAAGCTTATCACTGCCTCACCAGGTTCAGATGCAATTGCGAGAAAGGATCGCAGGTAACATTCCAGCAACTGGCTTTTATAGTTAAATGTATAAGCTTTCCTTCCAACGATTCCATTAGGAAGGATGGGAGCGACAGTATAATATTCAACGGGATTATTCATTTTGGGTAAAACCAGAAAACTATCACTTACAATTCTGAAGGGCTGCATGTATTTTCCTTCCAGCCGGAACAATTGATATTGTTGAATATCTGGTGCTTTTTGCCAATATATCATAAAGGAATCAGCACAATTGAAGCCTGTATTTATATCGAGTTCTCTTGAAAGACCAACCGTGTCTGAATAATATGCTTCAACTCCAACGGTCATCCTTAACAGAATACTCCGGTAAAGAGACGGCGCTTCAAAAAATGATTCTCCGGCTTCCAGGGTAATCTTATCATCAATGCTGGTCCATTGTTCACCACCATCAAAACTATATTCCAGTTTGCCAATTCCCTTAATAGATGATTCCCATCTGATCCTGTTTCTTGCACCACTAGTAAGATTATCGCCACGTACAGGATAGGTGAACAGAAAAGAACCAGTAGTATCATGGTTCCAGGAAAGCGCATATTCCTGGGAGGTAGTTAGAAGCGAATGCCCCTTTATCCTTACCTGGTAACTACCGGCAGGGGGTAACTGCAACGAAACCTGCTCTGAATTGTTTACACTATCACGGCCCCTTATTGCAGCCCGCTCCAATGAATCAATATGTGGTGCCGTGCTTAATACCCAGGCCTGCCATAACTGTCCCGATGGTATATGTATCAATTCAAGATCAAGATCATTCACGAGGGCCTCTGAAGTGTTTTCTGCTGCCGCGGGGTCGCTCCAGTTAAGTGTAAGTTTCAGGTTCATCGCATTGGCAGGAATGGTGATTGTATGCACCGATGCACCATCCTGTTGAACAGTGCCAAGGAAATATTTTTCCTGTTCCAGAATGCTGATCGCCTTTAGTGCATTAACTCTTCCAAAGCCTGAACGGTAGTCAATACCTAGTGCCCCAACATCATCCGCACTATTGAATAATATGGATCGTGTTAAAGAGGAAGGCGGCAACTGACCATTTCGGTTAGCATATTCCTGCTGAAGCAGAAGGGATAACCCCGATACAATTGCTGCGGCTCCAGAGCTTCCATCTTCCCCAAATGCAACAAGTTCAGGTTTGAGACGTCCGTCATACGCCGGACCTTTTGAACTCGGCAAAAGCACATTACCGCTTGAATCCATGGCTCCGACGCTGATACTGTTTTTACTCATTTTGAAGCTGCCTGTAAGGTTTGCATAGCCATCAATGCCAGCGTATTTTCCTGTGGAAGAGCTACTGTTCCCTGAATTTCCTGCAGAGAATACATGTTGTAACCAGGGAATCGATACAGATTGCTGGTCGTATGCAGCAGCGTCGGCACCATAATAATTCTCAATGCCCGTGCCATAGGAATGATTCTGGACTGTTATGCCTGTTTCCAGAATAGAATTGTTATTGTCCGGTAACAGATTTACAAAATCTGAAGAACTATATCCAGCAGCCCATGCAACACCTTTCCCGGTATAGAAACTGTTTCCTGCACCCGCAACAATGGTGGTCATATTGGTGGCATGTGTGGCCGGCATTGTGGCGGTCTCGGCACTAAATACAAAACGATTAATAAGATCAAGGTCAGTAGTATCCATAAGGTTTTCCTTTATGGACACTATCAAGCCATTGCCGTTCAGATTTGGACGGAAACTATGCAAAGCATTAACACGGTTAGCGGACAGATCAAATCCTGTAAGCTCTCTTTCAGCATGGGGATGGTCTGCAATAGAGATGAAGGTTATATTGGCATCGGAGAGTGCCTGCTCACGGATCCACCGGAATGGCGCGTGTATTATTATAGCCTTCCCGAAAACTTTTATAAGCTTGATTCTATTTGAAACTGGTCGCAGATATCTGTCTCGGAATGCAGCGGTATCGCTAACCCTAAGCAATAACCGAATATTATCATTCTCCTTTGAATTTTGAAGGAATCGCTCAAGCAGGGGTGGACTCATTTTCCAGTTATCATTAACCGGAATCACCAATCTTGCCTTTTCTTTTAGGTGGGCATATTTGGCCTGGTTGCTGATTGAAACTATAAATATATCGTGGGCTAGTTGACGAAGTACCGGTACTTCACCCGGAGCCTGGGATGACACCACGGCAAAATTTCCCGTACCCGGCTCAGGTAGCTGGGTATTTTTCGGGCCGTTAGCTATTTTTAAAAAAGGGGCAAGCAGGGATGTATCGGTTATCTGCTTCTGTGCCAAAGCAGGGAAACAATTGAAAACCAATAAGAACATGAGCAGGTAAGCCCAGGAAGATAATTTTAAAGGCATGGATCTATTTACTATTCGCCGCAACATTGTTGCATATTAGGACTGGAATATTAGTAAAAATAATATTAGTTTAATAGCGGAAAATAAGCTTTCCGGAATTTATTGACTTTCCAACTATTTAAACCAACACACATGTTAAAGCATTTTCGTACCATATCATCAGTTGCGTTACTGATGATGGTTTTTGTTTCCTGTAAAAAAGAAGCTGTTAACGAAACACAGCAGATGGAAGTTACTGATGAAGTGGTTGCCAGCATCAGTAAACTTGGATTCTCTACCCACAATATTATGGCTGCTGAAGGTGGCTATGTAGTGGAGGGAGATATTTTCATTCCTTCCAACGAGTTGAACCGCAGCCTTACCGGAGCGATTGTTCGCGTTGGTGAATCGGAGCAGTACCGCACTACAAACCTCGTAACGGGCACACCAAGAGTAATTACTATCAGAGTGGATTCTAAATTAAGTTCTAAATACGTAACTGCTACGGATGCCGCCATTGCGAGGTATAATGCACAAAACTTATCCATTACATTCCAGCGTGTTACCAGTGGAGGTAATATTGTTCTTAAATCTTCTCCACGGAATGCTCAATACCTTGCATCTGCAGGTTTTCCTACTGCGCAAGGAAATCCTTACGGATCGGTGTTGGTAAACAACTGGTATATGGATCGTAATGGCTGGGATGGCGGTACACTGGTAAGTGTACTTGCCCATGAGTTCGGTCATTGCATCGGATTCCGTCACACTGATTATATGGATCGTTCTTATAGTTGCGGTGGTGGTACCGCTAATGAAGGTGCTTCTACAGTTGGCGCCATTCATATTCCCGGAACTCCAACAACAGCTGATCCAAATTCATGGATGCTGGCTTGTATTGGCAAAGGACAGGACCGTCCATTTAATGCTAACGACAGAACTGCATTAAGTTATCTCTATTAATATCCCCTAAGCTTATTTACCAGGCCGGCTCTTGTAGCCGGTCTTTTTATTAAAAAAAGGTTCCGGCAAGCTGCCGGAACCTTTCAGTTTATTATATCTTTTTGCGATTGATATCATTTTCTGATATCACGTAACACTGCACTCAGGAACCTGCAGATTTGAAAGCAGATTCTATATCATCCTTAATATCTTCAATATGCTCAATTCCTAAGGAAATGCGTAGCAGCCCTGGCTCAACTCCAGCAGATTTCTGCTCTGCCTCTGTCAATTGTTCATGGGTTGTTGTTGCAGGATGGATAATAAGCGTTTTTGCATCACCCACATTCGCCAGATGACTTATAAGCTCGAGGTTATTTACAAATTTGTCCGCCGCATCTTTTCCTCCTTTGATCTTGAAAGACAATACACCACCAAATCCATTTCTCAGGTATTTTTTAGCCAGCTCATGATATTTACTGCTCTTCAAGCCGGGATAATTCACATACTCCACCTGCGGATGTTTCTCAAGCCATTCAGCAAGTTCTAATGCATTGTCTACAGTTCGCTGTACACGTAAACTTAATGTTTCAAGTCCCTGAAGGAAAAGGAATGAATTGAATGGACTTACTGCCGGACCTATACTGCGGAGCCCGGTTACCCTCGCACGAATGATAAAGGCGATGTTTCCAAATGGCCCATCCGTTCCAAATATGTCCCAGAACTTCATACCATGATAAGCTTCATCGGGCTCAGTGAAATAAGGGAATTTGCCATTGCCCCAGTTGAAGTTTCCTCCATCAATTATGATTCCGCCGATACTATTGCCATGACCGCCAATCCATTTGGTGGCGGATTCAACAATCACATTTGCGCCAAAGTCTATCGGCCTGCAGAGAAAACCCGCTGCACCAAAAGTGTTGTCAACAATAAGTGGAATATTATTCTTCTTAGCGATGTCAGATAATTTCTCAAAGTCAGGAACACTGAAACCAGGGTTGCCTATTGTTTCAACATATAGTGCTTTTGTTCGCGCATCGATCTTGTTTTCAAAGTCGGATGGGTCATCTCCATTTGCAAACCTAACCTCAAAGCCTAAACGCTTGAAGGTAACCTTGAACTGGTTATAGGTGCCACCATATAGATAAGAGGAAGAAACAATATTATCGCCCTGCAACAGGATATTCTGTAATGCTATGAACTGCGCCGATTGTCCCGATGCCATGGCAAGGCCTGCAACACCTCCCTCAAGCGCCGCTACTCTTTTTTCAAACACATCAGTGGTGGGATTCATCAGCCGCGTGTAGATATTTCCAAACTCGCGAAGGCCAAACAGGTTAGCCGCATGTTCGGAACTGTCAAACACATATGAACTGGTCTGGTAAATAGGAACTGTCCGCGATTTGGTTACCGGGTCTGGTTCCTGTCCTGCATGTACCTGCAGTGTCTCAAAACGTAGATTTTGCTTTGACATCTGAAATTGTTTTTGCTTGATTTGTTGAAGGGAGGATCAATGTCTACAAATATAGTAGGAAAAATATCAACAGTCGAGTTTAGCAAACACAAAACCAGCTACAAATGCCTGTATAAAACCGTAAAGCAACCAGGTGAGTATCATCCTTACCGAAACATCTATGGCACTGAAAGTCAACCACAGAACCGGTATCAGGGCTACAATGCCATATACCAGCGCTACTTCGAAGGCCCGCAATAAGCAGGGACCTGTAAATATTTCCTTATACCGCTCCCAGAACCAGAGCAACGCAATGCTTATTACAATGGGGTGCCCGTAATAGAGCCAGTCCATCCTGCCGGCCGGACGAAATACCGGGCTGAGGTATTCCATCGTTACACCCGGGAATAAATAGATGGAGAGTTTCAACATTACAAAACTCATAACCAGCAATGCAATGGAAGAAATTGCAAGTGATAGGATTACTTTTTTCCAATGTAGTTTGAACATGACTATAGTTTATTGACCGGCCGCCCGGAGGCTTATTTTGAATTTGACCATTATATCTTCCTCCACTTTTATTAATCCCGCAAGTTTGTTTGGAGGCTTTAACCTGAAATCCGAAAAGCTAAGTTTCCTGATCCCTGAAAAACTAAGGTTATGAGGGGATGGATTACCAACTTCAAAAAGGATCTCAAATCGTTTGGTAACACCTGCAAGTTCCACCTCTACAACACCTAATACTTTTTCGCCACTTTTTTTAAACCTGCCCACCTGGATCAGGTTGATCTTCATCTCGGGCTTTTCCTTTTCGCGAAGCGTCCGCCACATCTCTTTTGTCATCACCTGCTGCTCGCAATCAAACCAGCGGATCATTACTTTGAGTCCGCCTCCAAATGTGAATGCCGTATTCGGATTGTTATCCCGAAATATGGTTATGGTATCGCGGTTGAGATATTGAACGGTCTGGCATTTAAAAGGAGCAACATTCGATTTCCCTTCAATCGTAAACACGCTATTCTTATCAATGATCCACCTTTCAGCAACCGTCTTTGATTCCGGAGTGAAGAATAAGTGGAACAATATGAAAAGAAGGTTTGACATTTCCTTGTCTTGTTGAATGAACCTGTTAAAAATAGGAAATGCCGGGTGATTCTACTACCCGGCATTTTTCCAAACACACATCAGAGAAAATATTAGAATCCGATTACTGCTTCAATTACATATCCATTGAATTTACCACCGTCCAGAATATCTCCTTCTTTCCAACCTTTGTACTTCTGGTTAACGATCTCACCTTTCAACAGGATGTTCTTAGTCAGGAACCAACCACCACCGAAAGCGGTACGATTGATCTTCACATCATCATCATATCCTGGCAATTCTGAATTAACATTGTTGAATCTTGCACCAAGGAAAACATTCTCGTTTTTGCCTATCCGGTAGATAACATCCAGTGCGGTCTGGTTCATGGTGCGCTTATCAGGATCAGCAGCAGTTGCAGCATTGCCTTTTGCAGTTTCATAAGTACCAAACAGTTCAAGTCCTTTGTATTTACCAAATCCGTTCAGCATGATGGCGCGTACATTCCTAGTGAATCCGGGGTTGAAACGACCAGAACTGAATTTAGCTTTCAGGTCGGCACCTTTTGCTTCCATAACCGCCCAATAGTTTGAACCGGTACGGTCACCTGCATAGAGAACGTTACGCTGACTCCTGTTGTTTACATAGTAAGAACCGCTACCACGCAACCTGAAATCTTCAGTAACCTGCTTGTCAAATCCACCTTTCAGGAAAAGAGCAGGGAATTTTTTAGAGTTGTCATCAATATCAGTTGCCTGCTTGTTGATGGATGAGTTGATGGTACCATTGGTAACACCTACCATACCGAACCAACCATTCTTCTTCAGGTAAACTTCTGCACCGATCTCAGTTGAGAACGCATCAACAATAAGGTTCTCGATGAAAGGGTTATAGATTGCATTACCACCATCAGTTCTGCGGAAGTGCTGGTCACCATAGTTGATCTCAAAGTGACCGATCTTGATTGTAGCGATATCCATCAGATCATTCCAGAATTTGCCTTTGAAAGGCAGCTTGTCGAACTGGATATAACCACCTTTAACCCAGAATTCATTGTGGTGACGTGATGACATATAGTTTTCAAGAGATACCCTGATACCATCTGCCAGCTGGAAGTCAATATTCAGGTTGGCTTGCGCAAGGTTGAAGCCAGGGCCCATTTCATAAAGAGGAATTTCACCTTTAGAGGCATTCTCATGATCAAGGTTCTGGTACTGCTGTGTAAAACCTGCACCGAAACGGACACGTGGACCTTCAAATGCTATGCTGTCTTCTTTTGAAGTTTCAAACATATTGATACCACGCTTATCATAAGGTCTCCAGTTAGAAGGACGACCATAGAATTCTTTTACTTCTTTGCTTGGTTCTTTAGTTGCTTCTGGTGTATCCTGGCCAAAGCTTATAATGGGAGCTGATAGAAGAGCCGCGATGGCTATGATTTTTACTCTTCTGCTTGATAAAAGTTTCATAAGTAGTTACTTAAAAAATTTAATAAAGATTGTGTTTGTTTTGTTTAGGAGGCTTTTAATACGAGATTGTATTTTACTGTTATACCGTCGCCGGTTTTAATGGTTCCGAAAACTGCGGTTGGGGGTTGAACTTTGTAGTCAGTCATCTTCAGTGTGTGCGCACCGGTAAAACTGATACTCTTGTCGGCATTTATTTTACCATGTGCCACCAGTTCAACGTCTTTCGATACTCCGGAAATGGTCAGCTTACCTTTTGAAGTAAGTATGAAGCCATTGCCATTGGGCTTAATGCTGGATGAATTTGAGCTAAAACTAATATTTGGGTTTTTCGTTGTGTTAAGTGCTTTATAAGTGTTTTTGTCCATCTGGTTGTGTTCACTCTTCAGGCTTTCTGCAGGAAGTACAAAACTGATAGCTCCAACTTCTTTAACACTAGCGCCATCCAGGGTAACGGTTGCTGTAACTTTTCCCTTTTGAGATTCCATCTTCCAGTCGTGGATATTTGAGGTTCCCTCGATCACTGTTTTGATCATTGATCCCTGGTAGCTCGACTGGCCATTCACAGAAGAAAAAATCGTCATGGAGGTGATGAATAAACCCAGCGGAAGCATCGCTTTCCTGATCAGGGTTTTTGTTAAGGCGTTCATTTTAATTCGTTTTATTCGTAATGCTTAATTGCTGGAACAAATCTATCCCAAGATTGATCCACCAATTATGACAAGCAACCCCTGAGGATGTGACAGTTGTCACTTAATTTCCTGATTAATGTTAGATTAGGTTATGACAGGGGGCTTTTGCTTTAATTGTGTACTTGATACACAAACAGTTATAGATCTCACATTTGCTGCCTTCAACTCACCTGGCGCCTCCTTGCAGTGGCATGGTTTCTGAATAATTTTCAAAAAAAACCATCAATTATGTCACATCAACAATACCAGCAATGCATTGAAGCTTGCCAGAACTGCGCAGTTGTATGTAATCATTGTGCTGTTTCCTGTTTACAGGAGGAAAATGTAAAGCACCTTACCGAGTGTATTGAACTCGATCTGGAATGTGCTATGATCTGTACAGCCGCTGCCCAGGTTATGAGCGTAAACGGTGTAATGTCTGAGGAGCTTTGCAGGATCTGCGCCGATATCTGTAACCGTTGTGCCGATGAATGTGAGAAACATGCTGCCATGGGTATGGAGCATTGTAAGGAATGTGCAGCCGCCTGCAGGCGATGCGCCGAGATCTGCATGGAAATGGCATAATAACACTCTTATATTACTCAGTAGGCCGCCCAATACCAATTGGTCGGCCTACTGTTTTATAGCCCTGGTCTATGTTATGTACAATGTTTGGGTAAAAATTGTATCATCCTAGGGTTATCTTAGGCTATTTCCAGGGTTATCCTAGGCTTTTAGGCATCAAAAACCCTAGGATAACCCTAGGATAACCCTAGGATAACCCTAGGATAACCCTAGGATAGATTAATATTCAAGCAATGGAAAAACAACCATTGCACTGTTTAGCCTTGCTATTTTAAAACAAAAGGGCCGGCTCATATATTGAGACGGCCCTTTGTTAAAGAGGGTGCAAATTTGCGGACCCCTGTTATTTACCCAACATGTGTGCGGGGAGACATTGACTTAACGCCATTTTCAGATGTATTTCTGAATGGGTTGATTTGTTCAACCAGGCTTCTTCCCTTATCCTTAAGATCCTTAACCATTTTGTCCTTATCCTGCTGGTTCATTCTTGAATACTTGTAGTAAGCATAGGCTGCGAGTCCCGCCAAAAGGAGGGAGGTATTACTTCTTCTCATGATTTAAATTTTAAAGTGAATAAAGTTTCAATCTATCACAGGAATTAAAATACCATGCCAGCGTTAATCACGCATCAGGTGTTTATCAAATCCTCTTTTTACCAGTTGCTGATAAGCTTCCCAGATCTCATCCGGGATAGGCTGTGGTACCTGGAAGCCTCTATCCGGGTAATACTTTATCCGCTGCAGGTCGCCCACCATAATATGAATTACTTTTTCAAGGGGGATCTCTGTATTATGGTATTGATCAAATGATAATTGTGGGGAAGTGACCAGTAGATCTTTATCGGGCCAGTGCTTTTTAAATGTAGCGTAACTCCGCCTTTCCATATATGGCTTTTGCACAACAATAAAGCTTTGTGGATCCAGTCCATTTTCCGCTAACAGCCTTTTTGAAAACTGGATATTCTCACCAGTATTTGTTGATTTATTCTCAATAAGTATGGCCGAGGCAGGAATCCCGCGGCTCATGGCAATAGCTGCAAACTTATCAGCTTCGGGCTCGGTCCATATGCCCTGGGTGAGATTGCCGAGTCCCCCGGAAAACACGATAAACGGAGCCCATCCCTCTTCATAAAGATCACAGGCCCGGTCAGCAACCCTAAGGTCGTGGCTTCCCAACGCCAGTATACAATCCGATTTAACCATTATATGGTTCATCTGGTGGTAGTTCCACACTTTGCGGGCCAGTTCAAGTACTTCATCATTTATCATGGATTAAACATAACAATTCATTCGCTTAATTCCGCAATCGGTAAAGGATGGCCTTGATTGAAATTTTGGGCTTATATAGTTTTGACCCCTAAACCTTATCAAGATGAGAATTAAGATCCTCTTATTGGGATTTATACTGTCCATTCCTGTTATGATGCATGCCCAATTGGGCGACAGGATAATGAACCGTGTTAAGAACAAAGTAAATCAGCGGGCCGACCAAAAAATTGATAAGGCCATTGATAAAACGCTCGACAATGCAGAAGGCCGCAACAGAAATTCAAAGCCCTCGCCATCTCCAAAACAAAAGAATGATCCTGTGGCCAAGCCAAAAGATGTAGTTCCTAATAAAGAAGTAGCTCCAGCCAATGAGCCCGCAGCAGCTCCCGAAACACCTGTTGCAAGATCTTACGTCAAGTATGATTTTGTAGCGGGGGAAGAACTGATCTACATTAATAATTTCGAAACAGATAAGATGGGTGAACTTCCCGCGGGATGGAACACCAATGGGAATGGAGTGATAACAACAATAGAGAACCTTCCCGGAAACTGGATGCAGTTTTCCCAGAACTCATCATTCCTCACAGAAAACACAGCATCCTTCACAGACAACTTTACCCTGGAATTTGATATAGTGTTGCGCCGGTTGAATCCAAAAGCAGTATTCCCACAAATTGCATTCGGTGTGATGAGTGCAGGAAATCTTTCTACCACCGATAACCAACTTCTGAAAAACTATAAGCAATTTGCTGCAGTAGAGTTGAAGTTGCAGCCATATGATAACAAGTCTTCCAATATGCATCTCGAAACCTATGCAAAATGGGAGCGCCACCTGAATACCGATATCAGGAATTTCGCCAGTCTGCAGCAACATTTTAATAAACCATTGCATGTAGCCATCCATGTTCAAAAGGAAAGGCTTCGGGTCTGGTTCAATGAAGAAAAACATTATGACCTGCCTAAGGCAATTGCCCCCGGAACCATTTTTAATCAACTTTATTTTAGCGTGTTGCGCTATGGCAGTGACGACAATGAGGTGGGCTATTCTATATCCAATATCAAGGTAGCAAAAGGATTACCGGATACTCGTCACAAACTGGTGGAAGAAGGAAAGTTCTCTACAACCGGGATCCTTTTTGATGTTAATGAGGCGAAGATAAAACCAGAGAGTGCTGGCATATTGGCGCAGATCGCGGATGTGCTGAAAAAATCACCTGGCATGAGGGTTAAGATAATTGGTCATACCGATTCTGATGGAGGTGCTGAAGAGAATATGACCTTATCACGTAACCGGGCTGCCGCTGTTAAGCAAGCTCTTCAGGAGCATTATGAAATTGATGGATCGAGGTTAGAATCGGATGGCAAAGGAGAAACAGTTCCGGTGGGGGAGAATTCAACCCGTGAGGGCCGCGCTAAAAACAGGCGGGTAGAGTTTGTTAAATTATAGTTTTGCTGTATGTATCCATAAAATGCAAATCGCATATATAAAAAAAATCAAGGCTGTCCATTAGGATGGCCTTTTGCTTTATTTTCACACCATTAATGATACTAATTGTAGACGATAAGCAGGAGAACCTTTTCTCACTTAAGACGCTGCTTCAGATCCATGGATTTGAAGCGGATACTGCTGTTTCAGGAGAAGAAGCCCTGAGGAAGATTCTAAAAACAGAATATGAGCTTATCATACTGGATGTGCAGATGCCTGATATGGATGGCTTTGAGGTAGCAGAAGCCGTTAGCGGCTCAAGTAAGTTCCGGGAAATCCCCATCCTCTTTCTTTCTGCTGTAAGCATCGATAAGCGCTTTATCATGAAAGGTTACCAGTCGGGGGGAGTTGATTATGTAACAAAGCCATTTGATCCGGATCTTCTACTGCTCAAGGTCAAAACCTTCTGCCGGCTTTATCAGCAATCCAAACTGCTTAATGAAGCGCAGGCAACCCTTGAACATAAGGTGGAAGAACGCACAAAGGAATTGGTAAGGATGAACAATGAACTTGAATTAAGAAATGCTGAATTGCAGCAGTATGCATTCATTGCCTCCCATGACCTGCAGGAGCCTCTCCGAAAAATACAAACCTTCACGAGATTGGTAAAGGAGCAGGTTTCTGATATTCCTGAATCGGTACAATACCTGGAGAGGATCATAAATGCATCGGGCCGCATGCGCGATCTTATTGATGACCTCCTGAATTATTCACGGCTATCGGCGTTGCCGGTATTCAGCGAAATAGACCTTAATATGGTGCTGAATGATACCATCGCCGACCTTGAAGTATTGATCACTGAAAAGGGCGCTACCATCCACAAAGATGATCTGGTACATGCTGAAGTTAACCCGGGCCAGATGCGCCAGCTCTTTCAGAACCTGCTGACCAACGCGCTCAAATTTTCTAATCCAGGTACCCCGCCGGTTATTAGTATTCGTTCCCAATTGGTTAACAGCCTTTCGTTTGATGCTATTCCCAATGAAAAAGGTGAGTATGTAAGGCTTACCATTGAAGACAATGGGATCGGTTTTGATGAGCAGTATCTTGGCAAGATCTTTACCATTTTCCAGCGACTGCATACAAAAGACCAGTATGCAGGTACGGGCATTGGACTGGCTATCGTAAAGAAGATCGTGGAAAAACATAATGGTATTATCACGGCAACGAGTGACGAGGGCAAAGGCTCTGCCTTTATTATTATCATCCCCCTCGTACAGCAAAAAATTAATAGCGAATTAGCGGAGAGCTTATAATATGACACTAATCCAATCTACTTTCAAGCGTAACCTCCTGATAGGCTTTGGCATCTCATTGCTGCTGTTAGCTGTCAGTTCAATTGCATCATTTATCAGTATCCGAAACCTGATGGATAGTGCCCGGCAGGTAGCGCATACAAATGAAGTTCGTAAAACAATTGATGAAGTACTTATTGCTGCAAAAGAAGGCGAAGCCGGTCAGAGGGGATACCTGCTTACAGATGATAGCCGTTACATGAACCCTTACCGCGGGGCATATGAAAGGGCCAAAGATGCATTACGCCGGCTGGCTATTCTCATTTCAGATAATCCGGAACAGAAAGCAGAATTAGATAAACTTAAGGCACTTGCCGACCAGCGTTTTTCCATGATGGAAATGATCATTGAGAAAAAACAGAAAACGGGGATTGTACCTGCAGATCTGTTTAAAGGCATGGTGGTGATGGAAGAAATGGCCAGTATTGTTCAGGGGATGAAAGACAAGGAGAAGGCATTGCTCGATGAGCGTACCAATAAATTAAACCGGTTTGCTGCGGCAACGCCGATGCTTATCATTGTTGCTGCCAGTCTTGCAATATTTGTAACAATATTTTCTTTTTTCCGTGTAATGAATGATTTTGATTCCAGGGTGCAGATGCAGCAGGAGCTCATTAATAAAGACCAGGAAACAACCGAGAGGCTGGGTTTGATACGAGGCATTGCGGAAAAAATATCGGCCGGAAATTATAACGTGCGTGTAAATGGGGAAGGCCGTGACCTCCTTGGAAGCATATCGGGTTCACTGAATAAAATGGCTGAATCCCTTGAGTTCTCTTTTTCAAAATTGTCACAGAAAGAATGGCTTCAAAGGGGAATAGGAGAATTGAATGAAAAGCTGATCGGCGAAAAAGACCTGGGTAATCTTTCTCATAATGTACTCGACTTCCTTTCCTCATATACTGATTCGCAGGTAGGGGCTTTTTACCTGGTAAATTCACAGGACAGCTTACACCTGGCAGCTAGCATGGGACTTCAACAGCAAGGCGTTCAACAGACAATAAAATTTGGAGAGGGTGTTGCCGGTATGGCCGCCCAGTCGGGTAAGATGCAGGTCATATCCGGATTGCAGGATACTGAGATGGTGATAAGTTCTACATCCGCGAGCTTCCATCCCAACGCAATTATCGCTTTCCCGGTATATCATGAACAAAAGCTGAAAGCAGTTATAGAATTAGCAGCCATTAAAGATTACCCCGAAGCAGTTAAAGAATTCCTGGCTGTTGCTCCTTTTAATATCGGGATGGCAATACATAGTGTGCGCGACCATCTGAGGGTGCAGGAGCTTCTTCACGAAACACAAACCCAATCGGAAGAGCTGCAGAGTCAGCATAGTGAATTGGAAAATATCAATGCCGAACTCCATGCGCAATCAGAGAAGCTGCAGGCATCCGATGAAGAGTTGCGAGTTCAGCAGGAGGAGTTGCAACAAGCCAACCTTGAGCTGGAAGAAAGGAGCCGGTTGCTGGAGGAGAAGAATGAAATGATCATGGAGCGGAATATCGAAATTCAGATGAAGGCCGAAGAGCTTGCAACCAGCTCCCGGTATAAATCTGAATTCCTTGCCAATATGAGTCATGAATTGCGTACGCCGCTTAACTCAATTCTGTTGCTTTCCCGATTGCTTTCTGAGAATCATGAAGATAATCTCTCGCCCGACCAGGTTGAATATGCAAAGGTGATACAATCATCAGGCAATGGATTGCTCACGCTGATTGATGAGATACTTGATCTTAGTAAGATCGAGTCCGGGAAAATGGAACTTGAATATAATGATGTGAACATAAATGATCTGGTGGATGAGGTCGGTTCAATGTTTTCGACTTCGGCAACAGAGAAGGGTATCAGCTTTGACGTGAAGGTTGCACCGGGAACACCATCGCTGATCGAAACGGACAGGCTGCGTGTTGAACAGGTTCTCCGTAACCTGATCTCTAATGCCATGAAGTTTACTGCCACCGGGGGTATCACTGTTGATGTATCTTCTTTTGACTCATCCATACTTTTTCGTGTGATCGATACCGGTATAGGTATACCAAAAGAAAAACAGGACACGATCTTTGAGGCCTTCCAGCAGGCCGACGGTTCTACCAGGCGCAAATTCGGAGGAACGGGGCTGGGACTATCCATAAGCCGCCAGCTTGCTCGCTTGCTTGGAGGAGATGTTACAGTGTCAAGTGAAGAAGGCAAGGGTAGTACTTTTAGCTTTATTGTTCCCGTTAAGAAAATGGAGAGTAAGGAGCAAAGCAGGGATGAAAATGATTTTGCAATTCCGGCATACGAGGAGGAAACCAGTGAACCGGTTACTTTTAAAGAGAAAGATGAGTTTATTACCGATACAATACCCCAGGCTGTTCCCGATGATAGAAGCAATATCAAAAAGGATGACCGGGTTATTCTGATAATAGAAGATGATACTGCCTTTGCTAAATCATTACTCGATTTTGCGAGGCGTAATAAATACAAGGGTATTGTAGCAGTAAGAGGAGATGAGGGTGTGGCTATGGCTAAAAAATACCTGCCACTTGGAATTTTACTTGATCTTCAGTTACCCGTTAAAAGTGGCTGGGAAGTTATGGAGGAACTGAAATCAGACCCGGCAACAAGGCCCATCCCGGTGCATATGATGAGTTCATACCAGATGAAGACAAAAAGCATTTCTAAAGGCGCCATAGATTTCATAAACAAGCCCGTTGCCTTTGAGAAGATGAGTGATATCTTCAAAAAGATCGAACATGCCTTGTCGCGTGAACCGAAAAAAGTTTTGATCGTTGAAGAGAACCATAAGCATGCAGAGGCGCTTGCCTATTTCCTGGATACTTTTAATGTTGCGTCCGAAATAAAGGACAGCATCGATGGTGGTATCAAAGCGTTGAATAATGATGATGTTGATTGCGTGATACTTGATATGGGTATACCATCCCGCCAATCCTATGAGACCCTGGAAGAAATAAAGAATTCGCCGGGTATGGAGCATCTTCCCATTATAATATTTACAGGTAAGAATCTCTCACACATGGAGGAAATGCGGATCCGTCAATATGCCGATTCCATTGTGGTGAAAACAGCCCATTCGTACCAGCGCATACTGGATGAGGTAACTCTTTTCCTTCATCTTGTAGACCAGAATAATAAGGAGGAAAAGCGCCCAAGGTATAGAAAAATGAGTGCGCTTGCTGATGTGCTGAAGGGGAAGAGAGTTTTAGTGGCTGATGATGACGTACGTAATATTTTCTCCCTTAGTAAATCATTGGAGCAATACGGGATGGAAGTGATTTCTGCGATTGATGGTAAGGAAGCGATGAAGCAGCTTGAATCAAATGAAAAGATTGATATTGTACTGATGGATATGATGATGCCCGAAATGGATGGCTATGAAACAACCCGTGCCATCAGGGAAAGAAAAGAGTTCAGTAACCTTCCTGTAATTGCCGTTACCGCCAAGGCCATGACGGGCGACAGGGAAAAATGTATAGAAGCAGGGGCTTCTGATTATATCACCAAGCCAGTAGATGTTGACCAATTGGTATCACTCTTAAGGGTATGGCTTTACACAAGTAGCTAAGATGAACAAACAGCCTCAGAGCATTCTTATCATTGATGATGATAGCAGAAATATTTTTGCACTTTCTGCTGTTTTGAAAGCCCGCGGATATACATGCTATTCCGCAAGTAATATGCAGGAGGGTTTCAATGTGCTGGCTCAGAATGACTCCATTAAGATCATCCTGATGGATATGATGATGCCTGAAATGGATGGCTATGAAGCCATTCCACGTTTACGCGCAAACGCCGGTTATAATCATCTGCCAATCATTGCCGTTACTGCGCAGGCGATGGCAGGTGATCGTGAGAAATGCCTTGCCGCGGGTGCCGATGACTATCTTTCAAAGCCGGTTAACATAGAGCAACTTGAGCATATCCTAAATAAGTACCTCAATGCGCAGCCTTAACAAGCATATTATTGGTGATGAGGAACTGGAGCAATTATTGAACGAATTGTTTCTTACCCATGGTTATGATTTCACCAATTATGCCCAGGCTTCCCTACGCAGGAGAGTGAATCGTCTTTTCATTGTTGACAGGATATCAAGTTTCGCTGAATTGTTCTATAAGGTAAAGACCGACAAACAGTATGTAACGCATTTGGTTGAGGAGCTAACGGTAAATGTTACAGAGATGTTTCGCGACCCGCATGTTTACAAGTTCCTTCGCGAAAAGATCATACCAATGCTTGCCACCCATCCTGTGATCCGTATCTGGCATGCAGGATGTTCTACCGGTGAAGAGGTATATTCCATGGCCATCTTATTGGATGAAGCAAATCTTTTGCATAAAAGCCTTTTATATGCTACTGATGTAAATCCTTCAGTGATAGAAAATATCCGCAAGGGCGTCTTTCCCCTTCATCATATGAAGCAATACTCCGAGAATTATATTCAGTCGGGTGGCAAACGTGATTTCTCCTCTTACTATACGGCCAAATATGACTGGGCAATATTTGACCAGAAGTTTAAAGCAAGAATGATCCCGGCAACGCATAACCTTGTATCTGATCGATCTTTCAATGAGTTCCAGGTGATATTCTGCCGCAATGTCCTGATATATTTTGATAAGGAACTCCAGAATAAAGTTCTTGATCTCTTTGATGAGAGCCTGGAAAAGCTTGGGTACCTGGTTCTTGGCTCAAAGGAAAATATAAGGTTCTCGCATATTGTTCCTAAATATGATCAGCCCGACCCACAAGAGAAAATATGGAGGAAGCTAAAATCAGAAAAGTAGACGCCATCGTAATTGGTGGATCAGCGGGAAGCCTCGAGCTTATCCTGTCAATTGTTGGTGCTTTACCTGCATCCACAAGAACAACCATCATCATTATTGTTCATCGCAAAAATGATTCTGAATCGCTATTGGAAGACCTCATTAAAAGCCGGACTTCCTTAAGGGTGCGGGAGGTGGAAGATAAGGACCCATTGCGGCCATCTACAATTTATATAGCACCTCCTGATTACCATCTTTTGTTTGAGAGCCGGAAGGAGTTCAGCCTCGACATGACTGCGAAAGTGCAGTATAGCCGACCCTCTATTGATGTGAGCTTTGAATCGGCGGCCGCGGTATTTAAGGATTCACTTGCCGGTTTACTTCTTTCAGGTGCTAATGCAGATGGTACGGCAGGATTAATATCCATTGCTTCAAATGGGGGCCTTGTATTAGTGCAGGACCCATCCACCGCTGAAGTTGATTATATGCCACAACATGCCCTGGCAAATGCAAAAGTGGATTTTGTTGTAGCTGCTAATGATCTCCCTGCTTTTATTGCCTCCATTTGTAATTAAAAATCATCAGGAAGCATTCTCTCCTGTTAACAGTTCATAACACTGCTTTACAATTTCCAGTTCCTCATTGGTAGGGATCACCATGATCTTTACCCTGGCGTTTTCTTTATTGATTTCCCTGATGCCTGCCTGTGGCATTTCGTTTTTAACCTCATCCAGCTCTATTCCCAGGAAATCGAGATTGCTGCAGATCCTTTTTCTTATCTCGTTATCGTTTTCACCCACGCCCGCAGTAAACACCAGCGCATCGAGGCCATTCAATACGGCCACATAGGCGCCTATCATTTTTTTAATGCGATAGGCATAAAGATCATAGGCGAGGTCGGCTTCTTTATTACCAGCGGTTATTGACTTTCGGATATCCCGCATATCACTAAAGCCGGTTAATCCCAGCATTCCACTGGATTTATTCAGCAGGTTACTGACTTCCTGTGCGCTGAATCCTAATTGTTCAATGAGATGAAATATCACCGATGCATCAATATCACCCGAACGTGTGCCCATGATCAGTCCGCTCACCGGACCAAAGCCCATGCTGGTGTCAACCGATCGCCCTGCATCAACGGCCGACATGCTGCATCCGTTGCCCAGATGAATGGTGATGATCTTTGCTGCCGGGTTGTTCAGCCTCTTCATGGCCTGCTCACTCACATACTTATGCGAAGTGCCGTGGAAACCATAGGCACGTATTCTCTTCTCAGTATAAAATTTGGCGGGGATGGCATACCTGTAGGCCTTTTCAGGCATGGTCTGGTGAAAGGCGGTATCAAAAACAGCGATCTGTTTTGCATTAGGAAAGATTTTCTCAGCCACTTCTATGCCAAGGTAATTGGCCGGGTTATGCAAGGGCGCAAGGGAGAATAATTCCTTGATCTTTTCTTTTATGGGTTCTGAAATAATGGTGGTAGCCTTGAAGCTTTCCCCTCCATGCACTACCCTGTGCCCTACTGCATCAATCTCTTCAGGGTTTGCAATAACACCTATCTGCGGGTCGGTCAACAGTCGTGCAACTTCGTGTAAGCCAGCCTGGTGGTCTGTCAGTGTGAGTGATTCCTTTGTTACCAGTTCCTGCCCCTGCTTCCATGTTTTATGTGTAATGGATGAGCCTTCGAGACCAATTCTTTCTACCAGCCCACTACAAACCGGATTCTCCTCGGGCATCCTGAATAATTGATATTTGATGGAACTACTTCCTGAATTGATCACAAATATGTTCATCTTATTTCCTTTATAATTTATACTTCCTGCGCCTGGATTGCGGTAATGATAACAGTATTAAAAATATCCTCTACTGTACATCCGCGACTCAGATCATTGATGGGTTTATTCAGTCCCTGCAACATTGGACCGATAGCAAGGGCGCCTGTTTCACGTTGAACGGCCTTATAAGTATTATTGCCTGTATTCAGGTCGGGGAAGATCAAAACACTTGCCTGTCCGGCAACTTCCGAACCCGGCAGTTTCTGCCTGCCTACGCTGGGGTCCACCGCGGCATCATACTGGATAGGACCCTCCACTTTGAGGTCGGGGCGTTTCTGCTTAACAATAGCCGTCGCCTGTCTTACTTTCTCCACATCCGCACCTTCCCCTGAACTGCCTGATGAATAAGACAGCATGGCAATTCTGGGTTCGATCCCAAAGCGCTGGCTGCTCTCCGCCGATGAGATGGCTATTTCAGCAAGCTGCTCGGCAGTAGGGTCTGGATTTACAGCACAATCCCCAAATACAGAAACACGGTCGGGCAGGCACATAAAAAACACTGATGATACTGTTGAGATGCCCGGCTTTGTTTTTACAAACTGCAAAGCGGGCCTGATGGTATGCTGGGTAGTATGCACGGCGCCTGACACCATGCCATCTGCGTGCCCCTTATATACCATCATGGTACCGAAATAGGAAACATCGGTCATGAGATCATGGGCCATTTCCATGGTTACATTCTTATTTTTACGGAGCTCATATAATGTTTCTACATAGTCTTCGTAATGTTCGGAATGAGCAGGATTAATAATCCGGATCTTATGCAGATCAAGCGTTAATCCCAGACGCTTTACCGTCGCCGCAATTTCAGCAGGATCTCCCAGAATGGTGAGCTCTACCAGTTCCTGGTTGATTAATCTTGCAGCAGCTTTAATGATACGGTCATCATTGCCCTCAGGCAAAACAATATGTTTGATCTTGCTTTTGGCCCGCTTCGCAAGCTGGTACTGGAACATATGTGGCGTAATACCTTCGGGCTTGAAGGTGATGATCTTTTCATCCAGCGCCTTTACATCTACGTATTTTTCAAATGTGCTGATGGCCAGTTGGATCTTCTTCTTATTGTCGGCCGTGATCCTTGAATTGATAGAACCTAGTTGAGTGGTTGTGCCAAATGTTCCTGTTTGTACTAGTATAATGGGAAGTACTGATGGCAGGCCTTCCACAAGGCGAAGAACAGGCTTGTCGGGCTCAATACCCGCCGTAAGTACTATGCCCGCGATCTTTGGATAATTCGCCGAGAGGTTAGCCTGGATGGCCCCAATAATTATGTCGCCCCGGTCGCCCGGTGTTACAATAAGGCAGTTCTCAGTAATATAATTCAGGAAACTCGGTAGCTGCATTGCACCGGTAACAAAATTATCAACCTGGTTATTAAGTTCATTTTCACCCAGGATAAGTTTGCCCCCTATCTGTTCATAGATCTCTTTCATGGTTGGATTCTGCAGGTCCTTGTTTTCAGGGATCACTGCAAGAATGGTATCATGGTTCAACTGTGATGAAAGGAGGTCATGTATATCATCAACCATTTCTTTTTTAACCTTATTGGCAACAACTGCAAGTACCTGTATGTCGCGCGTACGGAAATTCCGTAGCAGGGTCTGAACAGAATTGATTAATTGTGCAGTGGATTTTCCTGATCCGGAAACAACAATTATCACGGCTGCATTGAGGTTCCTGGCGATTGTGACATTTGTTTCGAATTCAAAGGCAGTGCCTTCACCCAGGTAATCGCTTCCCTCAATAACGGTGAAATCATATCGCTCCTCAAGCTTCTTCACTTTCCGGATAACAGTCTCAATCAGCTCTCCCCTCGATTCACCCTCCATTTGACGCATGGCCTGCTGCCGGGTGAACGCATAGGTATCTTCATAGGGGATCTGTAATCCGAAATGATTCACCAGTGTTTCAATATCTATGTCTTTCTTTTCTTTTGGGTCATCATTAATGATCGGTTTGAAATATCCCACCTTACGGGCCTTGCCTAATAACATGTTCACCACCCCAAGGGCTACTATCGATTTTCCGCTATAGGGTTCTGCCGTAGCAATGAAAATTGTTCTGGTCATAAGTTATACCATGGTATTTTGTGCAAAATTAATGTCGCCACACCGGTAAATTATCTAACATTCATCATGTGAGGAAATGAATAATGTTTGTGTTCTGATAAGGTGCAATGTTTTTAATCAGGTTTTTTATAGCAGGGTAGCTGTAATTTTCCAGTTTGAATAAGAGGCAAGAAAAATTTTCATATGAGTCGTCTATCTGTATCAAGGGCCTTTAAATGGTCCTGTTTGCTGTTAATGCTCCCATTTCTACGTATTTCTGTATCGGCACAAACTGGTTCCAGCGCAGATCTTTTGCAGCATGTTGATCCATTCATTGGAACAGCTGGTCACGGGCATGTTTTCCTGGGTGCTAATGTTCCCTATGGCGCTGTTCAGCTGGGTCCTTCAAACATTATGCAAACATGGGACAAGTTCAACGGCTGGGATTGGTGCAGTGGTTACAACTATATTAGTAAGGAGATTCTTGGCTTTACCCATACCCATCTCAGCGGAACCGGCATTGGCGACCTGAATGATATCCTGGTACTTCCCGCCAATGGGAAAGCCATGTTAAGGCCCGCAAAGTTCAACAACATGAATAGTGGTTATGGGTCCGGTTTCTCCCACGAAAAGGAAAAATGCAGTCCCGGTTTCTATAGTGTTCATCTGGATAAATACAATGTAGATGCTCGTCTTACAACATCTGCAAGGGTCGGATTTCATGAGTACCGTTTCGGGAAAACAGATAATGCCCACCTCCTCGTTGATCTATCATTCGGGATGGGATGGGATGCTGCCACCGATACTTATTTCCGTCAACTGGATGACTCAACATTCCTTGGATATCGGTTTTCGAGTGGTTGGGCCAAAGACCAGCGGGTATTTTTTGCCATGAGGCTTTCAACAGGAGTTAAGCGTATGGAGCTTTATGAGGATACCCTAAAACTGGATGGTAACGAGGCGCAGAACAAGCGTTTGAAAGCATTGCTCTACCTGGATCTATCCAAAGATGCCATCGTGAAACTTAAAGTTGGATTGTCGCCGGTAAGCCCTGAAAATGCGCTTGCCAACATAGAAGTAGAGATCCCGCATTGGGATTTTGATAAAGCCCTTTCAGCAGCAGAGGAAAAATGGAACGGCGAGTTAAGCAAAATAGTTATTGACGCTGATGAGAAAGTAAAGAAGATATTTTACACATCGCTCTATCATACACTTTTCTTTCCTTCTGTTTTTAATGATGTGACAAGAGAATACCGCGGCACTGATAAAAAAGTTTATACGGATCCGGGGTTCGATAACCATACCATTTATTCATTGTGGGATACCTACCGCGGATTGCACCCACTCATGACCATCATCCATCCGGAAAAGGTGAATGATCAGATCCGAAGCTTCCTTGAAATTTATAAACAACAAGGCAAGTTGCCGGTATGGCACCTTCAGGGCAACGAAACCAATACCATGGTGGGATATCCTGCCGTGCCCATTATCGTTGATGCATACCTGAAAGGTTACCGCAACTATGATATCAAGCTGGCTTATGAAGCAGTACGCCATTCGGCCATGCAGCAAAGCGATGGCATACAGTATGTTCAGAAGATGCAGTTTATTCCCGCTGATAGTGTTGTAGAATCAGTAGCGAAGGCACAGGAATACGCCATCTCCGATTGGTGTATTGCGCAGATGGCAAATGATATGGGAAAAATGGATGATCACAAATATTTCAGTGAGCGTTCAAAATTATATTCCCAATATTTCGACCGTTCTACAGGTCATATGCGGGGAAGACTATCCATAGATCAGTGGCGAACTCCTTTTAACCCATTCAATGCAGCGCACAGGCAGAATGATTACTGTGAAGGGAATGGTTGGCAATACACCTGGCTGGTGCCGCATGATGTACCCGGACTGATCAGTTTATTTGGAGGTGACAGACCTTTTCTGAATAAGTTGGATTCATTGTTTACGGTTCCGGCAGCAGGCCTAAATACAGATGCCTCTCCTGATATTTCAGGAATGATCGGACAGTATGCACATGGTAATGAACCCAATCACCATATCCCGTATCTGTATAATTATGCAGGTCAGCCATGGAAGGGAGCGGATCGTATACGACAGGTGATGGATACTTTTTATACTGACAGGCCCGATGGCATCTGCGGTAATGAAGATGCTGGTGAGATGTCGGCCTGGTATGTACTCTCTGCTATTGGATTTTATCCTGTAAACCCAGCCAACGGGCAGTATGTATTTGGCTCGCCCATAATTAATGAAGCTATCATTAATGTTGGCCAGAACCGGCGATTCAATATCCGGGTATTGAACCAGGGCAGGAAAAATAACTATATTCAAAAGATACTGCTTAATGGCAGGCCATATACAAAATCATATATACTTCACCGTGATATTGTTTCCGGAGGTGATATGACAATTGAAATGGGAGCCCGTCCATCTAAAACATTCGGGCTGAATGTTTCAGACCGGCCGAGGTAAAACAAAACCAGCTCCTGGTATTAATGCAATAAGCTATTATGTATACTGAGGTCATCGTTCTCATTGCTGTTTTAGGTGCGGGTGTAATAGGATCTGTAGTATTCAGAAAACTTACGCTGCCGGCAGCCGCGACCGGAGCTGCTATTGCGGGCTGCATATTTGCAGGGGCAGGGTGGACAGGCATTCTCATTATGGGAAGCTTTTTTGTGCTTGCAGTGCTGGCTACATCCTGGAAACAGGAATTAAAGCAATCATTAGGGGTAGTGGAAAAGATAAAGGGTCTAAGGACAACCTCGCAGGTAGCTGCTAATGGTTTGGTTGCAGGGCTGCTTGGATTAATGGCATTTTGGCTGGAAGAGTACCGTCCTCTATTACAACTAATGATTGCCGGTAGTTTTTCTTCAGCCACCGCCGATACCATTTCCTCAGAACTGGGCACGGTGTATGGGAAGAAATTTTATAATATAGTTTCGTTTCGCAATGATGAACGCGGCGAGAACGGCGTAATGAGTATTGAAGGGCTGATATTCGGAATTATTGGCAGTAGCATCATCGCTGCATTGTATGTGGCCGGATTGGGCTGGAGTATCCACTTTTTTTGGATCATAGTTGCAGGCACCCTGGGTAATTTCACTGATTCAATTCTGGGGGCTGCCCTTGAAAGAAAATCATTGATAGGAAATAATGCGGTCAATTTCCTCAATACACTTGTTGGCGCTTTAGCTGCAATGGTATTGTATTTGACCAATTAGATCGGATGCTATCAGAATTGTTCTTCAAGGGCCTTCAGGTTCTGGATGATAGCCATAAGTTGTGATTCCTCCTTACGCAGGTTTTTCTTTCCAAGGTATAGATAGGCAAACAGCATCCATGCAACATACACAGCAACGAAGATGATTATATTCATGACTGGCCTGCCCCTGAATATCTCAATGAAGTACATGCCCATTGCCAGGTTAAGTGCAATAAAGTATAGCGGACCATTCCATTTAAGTTGCTTTTTCCGAAAAGCATAATATGTTTCCCATTCCTGAAGGTGTTGGCGGGGAGGATGCGTTTCATCAATGCTGCGTATCTTCTTCCAGTTAAAGAAAAGGATCACCGATTGCGCCCAACATACTGCAGTCATCATGAACATGGCTATATAGGTTATCATCCATTCAAAACGGAAGTTGCCGAATAATGCCATAGCAAGGATCACAAATCCAGTGATACAAAGCATGATGCTGGCCCCGATCTGCTGGCGCTCGAGTTTTTGTTTGTGACTTTTACTCATGCTGCTTAGGCCAGTTGCACGAGGAGCATTGCCGGTGTTTTTGTCATCGGCTTTATCCCACATCTCTTTAAGTGCATCAAAGTCTTGCATAACTATTATAGATTTCGGTTAGTTGTTTTTTGATCCGGTGAATCTTTACTCTTAGATTATTCTCTGTCAGGTTCAGGATCTCCGCGATCTCCTCATAGGGGCGGTCTTCCAACACCATTGAAATGATAAGCCTTTCCGCTTCGGGTAACTTACTGATGCATTTGTATAACAATTGCACCTGCTGCTCCTTCTGGTCCGTTTCCTCTGCTATATCTCCAAGTGGATGCTCATCTATCTTTACCGTCTTCAGCTTTTGTTTTCTTAAGTAGGAAAGACATGTATTCACCGCTATACGATAGATCCATGTACTCCATTTTGAATCGCCCCGAAACCGATGCATATTATTCCATACCGCAATAAAGCTCTCCTGTAAAAGGTCTTCTGCCTGGGCAGCATCACCGGTATAACCAAGGCATAGCTTTCTTATGCCAGGGGAATAATCTCTGTAAAGCTGGTCAAATTCTTCTCGCTGTTGGTTCATGGCGACAGCTTCTTTATTTTAGGAAGGAATCAATCTGGCTGTAGAACCATACAGGCTCATCATACATGATAAAATGTTTACTATCGGCAACCACGATGGTTTTATCAGGAACGTTCTGGTATTGTTCATGAAGTAATTTATAACTGTTTTCCTTTGTCTGGTAAATACTTCCCAATACAAGCACTGGCTGACGGATGGAAGCAATGGCAGGGCGGAGGTCTGTAGTGGCCATTTCAATGATAGAGAGCGCCAGCGTACGACGATTGCTGTTGAACTGCCAGGTGGCGATCTGCCTTGCCCGCGATGTATCCCGAACCTGCATCAACATGGCCTTTGTCATCATCTCCACATATCCTGAATCTGGTAAACGTTGAAAATTTTTGACCACCATTGCAGTATCATACATGGGGCTTTTTTTAAGAGAATCCGCATTTGCTTTTGGGTCGCTAAGTGCTGATACAAACGGGAGCCCATCCACGCAGATAACCTTTCCAAACAGTGCCGGTGCTTCGCTGCTGGCCCATAAACTCATAAAAGCTCCCAGGCTATGTCCAATCAATACGGGGCGCACAAGGTTTTTCGTTTGTACATAATTGATAAGCTCCTGTTTTACCTTTTCAAGAATAGGTGCATCCACGGCCGGAACTCCGGCATACCCGGCAATGGTTATCACATGGCATTCAAACCTGTCTTTAAGATGATTCACGGTTTCCTTCCAAACCTCCCCGCTGCAACTGTATCCGGGTATCAGGATGACCGGCTTACCCTTACCGGATACCTCCACGGTAAAAGCCGGATCCTGGGCCCTGGAAATCTGTATCGAAAAGAGGCATACAATAAGGATAAGTATATTTTTCATGGTGTGTTTTCTATTTGGATGCAGAGGTTTGATAATTATTACAAAAACTTAAAAAAATAAAAATGCCGCCCTTAAAGAGCGGCATCTGGGATGCGATAGCCTGAACTGCAATATCAATTCCGCTTTCTTTTTTTGAGATTGTTTATCTCTTCCCTGCTCGCTTTCTTAATGCTTATAGCAAAACCACCACTGGCAGCCATCTTTTGCTGCAACTTCGCCTTATTGGTTACAGCGAGCTTACGGATATTATATTTCTGCGGATTGGTAATATAATGGGCATCCTTTCCATCCTCATAAATGGTAGCAATATAATTTTCATTGGGGTCAAGAAAACTCAGCTCAACATTGGATGTTCTGGGGTTTTCATCTGTGATGCCACCAATGAACCAGTCATCTTTTCCTTTTGCTTTTCTTGCTATAATAATATGGTCGCCGGGCTCAGCACTTAATATCCTGGTATCATCCCAGTCGGCAGCCACATCCTTGATAAACTGAAAGGCATCAGGGAAACGTTCATAGTTTTCAATGATATCTGCCGCCATCTGAAGGGGACTATACATGGTAACATATAATGCCATCTGTTTTACAAGGGTCGTCTTCACATAACGGGTATCGCCGGGCTGGTAATAGTCAAGACGGGTTTGGAAGATTCCTGGGGTATAGTCCATTGGTCCGCCCATTAACCTCGTAAAAGGAAGAATAGTGGTGTGGTCCGGATTATTACCGCCGAATGTTTCATATTCAGTACCTCTTGCTGCCTCTGCCGCAATGGCATTAGGCCAGGTCCTGTTCAAACCGGTTGGGTGTACTGATTCATGTGAATTCACCATTATTCCATATTGTGCGGCCTTTGTTATAGCCCTGTTGAAATGATCTATCATCCACTGGCTGTAATGATGTTCACCCCGTGGTATGATATTGCCAACATATCCACTTTTGACTGCATTGTAACCATGATTCACCATGAAACGATAGGCAGTATCCATCCACCGCTCGTAATTGGTTACAGAAGAAGATGTTTCATGGTGCATGATGAGTTTCACTCCCTTTTGCTGCGCATAGGAATTGAGCATCTTTGGATCAAAATCAGGATAGGGTGTAACAAAGTCGAATACAAACTCCTTTGATTTGCCAAACCAGTCTTCCCAACCTTCATTCCATCCTTCAACCAACACCGCGTCAAAACCATGGCGGGCTGCGAAGTCTATGTATTTTTTTACATTGGTATTATTTGCAGCATGCGTTTTATTGGGAGGTAGATTTTTATAATCGGTGATCCCCAGGTGAACATTGTCAATGTCAGTATAATTCCAGGAGCCCTGACCGGGACAAAACATCTGCCACCATACACCTACATATTTTACCGGTTTGATCCAATCGGTATTTGCAATCTTCGATGGCTCATTCAGGTTAAGAATCAGTTTGGATGCAAGAATCTTTTCTGCCCTGTCAGCCACAACTACTGTTCTCCACGGTGTGTTGAAAGGAGTCTGTATATATCCTTTATTTCCCTGGGCATCAGGAGTGAGGTGTGATTTCAGCGTATAAGTTTTAGGATCCAGCTCCACATGCATGGCCGCATAACCAACAAGGGCTGCTTCATGTATATTGATATAAACACCTTCCCCTGATTTAAGCATGAGGGGTGTTTGCAATGCCATCGGTACAATTGTTTGAGATGCATTGCCGTCATAGCTTTTATCAAATAAGGCAGGCACTTCTGAAAGCTGGGAGGTAGTATAATTATATTCCTCCGTATCATAGTCGCCTGGTATCCACCATGCTTTATGGTCACCATAAAGGGAGAAACTCGTTTCCTCTTCCTTTATTACGAAATAGTTGAGGTTTTTCTGCTGTGGAAATTCATAACGGAATCCAAGCCCATCATTGAAGAGGCGGAAGCGAAGAAGAATTTCACGGTTATGCGAAGGTTGTAAAAGTGTAACGGATAATTCATTATAGTTATTAAGAATGGATTTCACTTCTCCTAATACCGGATTCCAGGTTTCACTAAAACTTGAAGTTTTGGGACCCTTACTTATAAATCCTGTCTTAAAAGATGGACCATTTGCAATGGTCAATCCCAATTTGCTGTTGTTTAGAACGGGCTTGCCCTTGTAAGAAAGGGAATAGTATGGGATGCTATCCTTTAATTCAAAAATACATTCTAACTGTCCATCAGGTGATTGAATTGTTTGGGCAAAAATACTGGTGATTAGCAACAGGGCTATTGCTAATAAGGCAAGTGTTTTTTTCATTTTAGCCATTTTATCCGGTGTGCAAAGGTTGAATGGCTAAGGTACATAGAATGTGTATTAAATACACTAAGCTCGCTTATTTTCTTCCTATCTGGAACATTCTGCTGAGGTTAAAGCCGAACCGGATTTCTCCCTTCCAGAAATCATCGGTTGTGTCGGCGAGGTAAGCCCTTTCGTTCATCCCCACAGCATTGCTGAAATGGAGTTGAAATACATGTCCACCGGTTTCAATATCCAGCCCTATACCCAGGGGTTGGTAATAGGTCGTTGCTTTTGAAAAATTGTGGTTGTAATCAAGCGTGAGTGCTAGTCGCTTTGTTAGTTTTAAACGGGCTCCTGCACCAAGGGCATAGATGGTATTGTCCATTATTCCATCATTCACATAATTCATATGAAGAAGGGTTTGGATTAGCTGTAAGGAAAACCTGTTGCTGAATTTCCGGCCAATTAGTAGCTGCCCGTAGTAAGACAAGCGATCACCAGCATCAGCCTTATATCCGCTCAGGCTGATCTCATCTGCGGTTCGAATCATAGCACCGCCAGCAAGTACGAGCGAAAAGGGGATGTTCTTTTTACCCACCTGCTGTTGAACAGGCCGTAGCTTTAATAGAAGATCATATTCTTTCCGGAAGCTGCTTCTGCCCACCCCAATGGTAAGATTATCAGTTATTCCAAAGTCAAAGCCCATTCGCATGGATGCGTCATCAAGACCAAAGAATTCCTTGATACCATTGTTTACCTGTCCGAAACGATGAAGTATCCTTACGTCCAGATTTCCTTTGTGTAACATTTCAACAGACTGTGATTGGATTACTCTTGTAGAATAGAATGCCTGGCTTATTTTTTCATTTTGCGGAATACTGTCAACCAATTCATCGAGGGTAGAATTTTGATCTTGTGCCATCACGGCCGACATGGTAGCAGGGTAGAGCGCCAGAAATAACACATACTGTAAGGCTTGTATCGTTTTCATGTTCGTTGCAGTTAATGTAGATTACCGGTATCGATATTTATCCTGATCTTCTTATTAATATTGTCGGCCACCAGGGCAGGAATGCGGATCTTATAATCATCCACGTTGATTGTAAATTCCGCAAGTGCTGAAACAATTCCTTTGTTTACCCTGATACTTGCCGGAATACTTACAGTTCTTGTTTCTCCATGAATCGTGAGGTTTCCTTCCAAAAGCACATCATAACTTCCATCGGTTGTCCATTGTGGTGATCCGTTACTGATCTTCCCCTTAAACTGTGCTTTTGGAAAGCGATGACTTTCCACATAATTTTCATTAAAATGTTCCTGCATGAGTGCCTTCCTGAACTCGAAGCCCCTCATTAAGACTGCGGCTTCAATTGTTTGGGTGTTTATATCCAACAGGCAAATGCCCTGCCTGTTGGTTGCTCTTATCTTTTCCAGGGGCGCATCAGAATAAAAACTAATACTCGCCGTGCGCGTAATTAGTTTCTGACCATTCACACAAAAACTAAAAAGGCAGGTGCATATTATAATAGCTATTCGTTTCACCAGGTCAGTTTTTGTTTATTATAACGCCATTGTTTAGCTGAACATCAAGGAGATAACCTGTGCAAACTCCACGTACCACAACATTTGCCTGCATAACTTTATGGCTGATAAGTTTTTCACTCCCGGATTTTAATGCACAGCTTATCATCAAAGGGAAGGTTGAATCACCCAGGATCAGCAGATCTTCTTCACGATTTATTTCTTTTACAGGGCCCGATACCTCAAGGATCTTACCCGTGTAATTTTGCGCGGCAATAGTTTCGTTGAGATGGAATTCTTCTGCCAGCTTTTTTGCGCTCATTGAAAAATCTGCTTTCTTTCCAGTAAGGTCGGGTGGTAATTTCCTGTATTCGTATAATATGTAACCCGCGCCAATTGCAAAAGCCATTAGCAACAGTATCATTATGGACAGCAGGATTCGGAATCTGGGTTTTTGCATTAACACTATTTCTGCTAATCCAATCGTATCAATAGGCTATGGGGTTGCCTTGTGTTAGAAAAATCCTTTTATTTAAACAGATTAAAATTATAACGCAATCCAGCCTGTATACCTGCGGAACTGATTTCTACACGCCCTTCTCCAATTCCATTAAGAGGAAAATTATAGTATGGATTCAATTGTACAACCAGTCTTGAGTTGATTTTTCTTTGATATCCCACTGATATTCCAGCTCCTGTAACCGGTTCAAATGATTTTGTGCGATATGTATATTCGGATTCCGCCGGAACGCCATAACGCGTATACTGGTATCTGTAAAATTCCTTTTGCATAATTGATGCAGTTATTCCAGCCATTACGAATATCGTATTGCGCTTTCGCTGAATAATATTCATTCCTAACTGGAGAGGGATCTCAATAATATTACAGTCGGCTTCAACATGCTGAATTTTAAGGTTTTCGTTATCATAATATGATCCGGGTTTCGGATAATAATGGGAACCATCCGCACTATAAACCTTGTTTGTATTTATAATACCAGCTTGTATGAAAAGGCTCCTGGATAGTTTCATACCAATTCCCAAGCCCACGCCGAAGCGGATCTTTCCTTTCCCATTTACCCCTGAAACTTCTGGCCCTATACTTCCATATAAATAGAAGGGGAGGGACTTTGGTGGGGCCTGCTTAGGTTTATCTGCTTTCTCGTGAGAGATATTTGTACCGGCACCATCATTGATCTTTTCGGGATATTCCAATGAAGATTTTTTTGCAAAAGGCGTGTGCAGTATTACTGTTGATGGTTCTAATGGTGAACTGGTTGCCTCAGTTATTGCACGGCGATTAATTTCTCCAGGATTTCTTTTATCCGTTTGTTGAAATGTGTTGTCTGTATTGGTCCTGTTTGATATCTCGATTTTTTTTCCATCCTTAATAGCTGGCTCAGATATAGCATTGCCCTGCTTATAATCTGTTCCCTTTAGTGGCCTTTCATCTTTTTCTGGTTTGATCACACTAACTGAATTGATTTCTCTTTTCTCTATTCCACTTATTTCAGTTGTTGCAGGATAGGTCTTTAGTTTATCAGAATGAATTTTTGTATATGATTTAATATCTGTAAGAGCAAGATATCCACCTAATGCAATGCCGATTAATACAGGTATCCACCACCAGAAAAAGATCCTGCGCCTTTTTTTGTCCTCCGCCTCCAGGAGGGCATTCATTTTCTCCCACGCCTCGGGAGAGGCGGGCGGGCCAGGCGATTCAGCTGCCTGGCGGAAAAGTTCGTCCATCTTATTATATTGCTCTTCTGCCATACGCTTCCTCTAACTTTTTTTCTTTAATGATCATCTTTTGAAGGTTCACCCTCGCTTTTGCAAGATTTGATTTGGAAGTTCCGGGTGATATATGCAGCAGTGCCCCAATCTCCTCATGGGTATATCCATCAATAACAAACAAGTTGAAAACGAGCCGGTATGCTGTACTCAGCCTGGTTACCATGGCCATTAATTCTTTGTGTGATAAATTATCCATTGCAGTGGCTGGCAGTGAGCCGCCATTCTGTAAACTGGTTACATCATTCAATTCAATTGTAATCAGCCTATGCTTACGTAGGTGGTCGATCGACGTGTTGATGAAAATTCTTCGGATCCATGCTTTCAGTGAATCAGTAAGGGTTTTATGCATGGGTTTGAAATGCCGGATCTCCCTGAATATTTTCAGAAATCCGTCATTGATCACTTCTACGGTCTCTTCTTCCTGTGATATAAAGCGGTGGCATACTGTAAACGCATAGCCATAGAATTGTTCGTAGAAACATTTCTGGCTTTGGCGCTCCAGTGCAATACAACCCTTTATGAGGTCTTGTAAGATTTGCTCCGGTGTGTCGGCTAAATCCATGCTTGTAAAATATCAATACGGATCAAGCGGTCATAGGGTTGCCTTCCTTAAAATTAATATTTATTGGCCGATGCCGCCCCTTTTCACATTATTACTGCTTATGCCCGGTTGGTGATTGGCAGCAGGATATGAAAACATGTAAATTGGCCGGGAACGGATTCCACGAAGATTATCCCGTTGTGATTGGTAATGATTCGTCTGCAAATGGAAAGTCCGATGCCTGATCCCTGGTACACATCGCGGGCATGTAGTTTCCGGAATACTTCAAAAATCTGGTCGCGATATTCTGGTTCTATGCCAATTCCATTATCAATGAATCGAAAGTGATGAAAGTTTTCATGAAATAATTCACTGCCCGTTAGTTCTTCTGCTTCCTTTCGCCCGGTGATTTCAGCAGTGATCGAAATCTCCGGAATACGATGGGCTACAGTGAATTTTAAGGCATTGCTGAACAAATTGTAGAACAGCTGATTCATTTGCAATCCGATAGCCTCTATTACAGGAAGTTTTCCTACCTGAACAACTGCATTCTTTTCAGAGATGGCCAGTTCAAAGTCGGTAATGACTTTATCAAGGGTGGACTGGATATCCACCTGTTGCATTAAATTGTCTGATTTGAGAAGGCGGGAAAATTCAAGTAAGCTCTGGATCAGTGTCGACATCCGTTCTGCTGAATTATTTATCTTCTCAATTACTATACGCTGGTCTTCTGGCGACCTTGTTTTATTCTTAAGCATATCACTAAAGAGGCGGATCTTCCTAAGTGGTTCCTGCAAATCATGGCTTGCAACATAGGCATATTGAGCCAATTCTTCATTTGAACGCGATAACTGTATATTGGATTCAGCAAGTTCTTCATTGGTTGCCTGCAGTTCCTCGATTGCTGCCGCCAGTTCTTCCGTTCGCTGGTATACTTCTGCCTCCAGGCTCCCCTGGATCTCACGCTGCCGTGTAACATCCTGGGCAGTTCCGGTTATTTTTAAAGCTTCTCCCTCATCATTAAAAATTGTTTTTCCCTGTGCATGAAGAATCCTCTTTTCCCCCGTGATGCGGTTTAAAACCTGGTATTCATCATCAAATAATCCACCCGATTCCGCACTGAGGGCAAGGCCAATCCCTTTGATGATCCTCTCTTTATCTTCTTCCGCAACCGAATCGAATGCCTGGGTTGCATTCATTTCCCTTTCATAGCCCATCCATCCGGCTAATCTTTCTGACAAATGGAAATTATTACTCTTCACATCAAAACTCCAGGTGCCTAAATCGGCCAGCTCTACTGCACCCCTTAAGGCCAGCTCAGCTTCTTCTACTGCCTTGCGGGCAAGAAATTGTTCAGTGATGTCTACTGCCATATTCAAAATGGCATAGACCTCACCCTGGATATTTTTTAAAGGCTTGTAGGTGAAATTGAAGTAGAAGCTGCTGAGTACTCCGTTCACTATAAGATCGGCACGCTGCTCCTGTGCATGATAAGGAACTCCGGTTGATAGTACATTTTGTAAAAGATCAAAGAAGGGTTGTCCCTCAAGTTCGGGAAGTGCAATGTCAAGCGGCATTCCGATAACAGACTTGCTTTTTCCCCAAAGCTGTATCATCGCATCATTGGCCATATCTATAATGAGATCTCTTCCCCTGTAAACAGCTGTAGCAAAGGGAGCTTCTTCAATGAGCCCGCGGAATTTAGCCTCACTCTCTTCAATCGATTTCTTGGCCATTACCTGTCGGGTAACATCAGTGGCCAATACCATAACACCTGTTATATTATTAAAGACATCCCGAATGGGTGTATATACAAAATCGAAATAGGATGCCTCTAATATGCCCTTTCTTTCCAGCATCGCCAGAACACTATAGCCGTAATAGGGCTCACCGCTATCATATACATGTTGCAGGAGTTCCATGAATCCCTGTTCACGGATCTCCGGCAATGCTTCCAGTAATTCAGTTCCAATGATCTTCCTGTCCTTTCCCCAAACCTCTAAGATGCGGTCATTACAGATCTCTACGATCATTTCTCTTCCTTTCAACAGGCCAATTGCCATAGGCGCTTGCTCTACTATGCTTCGAAACCTCGACTCACTCTGTTTTACTGCTTCCCGCCCGCTGATCAGTTCATTGAGATCCATACAATATCCTACAAAACCAGCGTATCCACCATTGTGGTGATAGTAAGGATCACCAGCGGCCCGGCACCAAATTATATTCCCATCTCCTTTCCTGATCCTAAAGGTCACATCATAATGACTTCTGGTACCTACAGCATGGGCAAATGCAGCTGCACTCTTTTCACGGTCCTCTTCAATGATAGCATTTGCCCAGCCAGTTCCCAGCAAATCTTTCATTTCCATTCCCGTCCATTCCTGCAAGGTCCTGTTGAGAAAAATGATATTGCCGTCTTCATCCGACAACCATAAGCCTGTTGGTGAACTGTCAAGGATGGCTACAAAAATGGAATCGCGCTGCGCCAGCGTTTTCCTGAGATCCGGTGATCCCGGATCGGGGGCGGCAGTAGGAAAATATTTTCGCGGCTCCGGCTCAGGAACTTCAAGAGCTACACCCGAAAACTCATTCACTCTTCCATCAATATCAAATTTTATTTTGCCCCTCAGCTCCAGCATGGATCTTTTCTGATCCTTTCTGCATTCCTCTGCAAATAATTGAAAATGAAAAATATTGCTGCCATTCCGGGTGCAGAACCGTTCAAGCTTATCCTGAAAGGGTTGACGATAACCGGGTTCAATAAGTAAAACAAAATTTTCTAATGAAAGATTAACCGCATGGGACTGTCCAAACAAGACCGCCGCTTCTGAATTCAAATGGATTACCCTATCACTGGGGTGATATTTCCACAAGCCTATTCCTCCTCCCGACAAAGCATTTTCAATAGTATCTATTTGAAACAATGCTTCCTGCTTTCCGCTCTCTTTATCCATAAAGCTATCCGAAACTTAAATTGGGTATATTATTATTTGTGCAATATAGTCCAAATTATTACCTCGGATAAGCGCCTATTGTAAGGCCGGTTTTTATTTACTTATTTTACACCTCAATTTATATTCACCGTTAAAATCCGTTCTCAGCAACCTTACCACTACCTCAATGCTTTTCAACTCTTTAAATTTTGCCGTATTCCTGCCCATAGTTCTGATTCTCTATTGGTTTGTGACAAACAAAAGTTTGAAGCTTCAAAATATGCTCTTGCTTGTTTCAAGCTATTTCTTTTATGCATGCTGGGACTGGCGCTTTCTTTTCCTATTGATTTTTTCAACATTACTGGATTATTTTACCGGTCTAAAGATGTCTGATGCACCAACGAAACGTGCAAAAAAATTCTGGTTCTGGTTAAGTATTATTGTTAATCTAGGATTTCTTGGCATTTTTAAATATTATAATTTTTTTGCCAGCTCATTTGCGGAAGCCGTTTCAGCGTTTGGCCTGAAGGTTAGTCCATTTACCCTTGAAGTGATCTTGCCAGTAGGTATTTCCTTCTATACCTTCCATGGATTATCATATGTTATAGATATTTACAAGAACCGTATTCCGGCAGAAAGAAATTTTATTGATTATGCCGTCTTTGTCAGTTTCTTCCCTTTATTGGTTGCCGGGCCAATTGAAAGGGCAACACACCTGCTTCCGCAGATAAAATCTAAACGCAGTTTTGATTATACAAAAGCAGTAGATGGACTCCGACAAATTTTATGGGGATTGTTTAAAAAAGTGGTGATCGCTGATCAATGCGCAGAATATGCAAATATGATTTTTAACAATGCAGGGGATTACTCCGGAAGTACTCTGGTTTTGGGTGCTGTATTCTTTGCCTTCCAGATTTATGGTGACTTTTCAGGTTATTCTGACATAGCACTGGGTACAGCCAGATTATTCGGGATCGAATTGCTGCGGAATTTTTCCTTCCCCTATTTTTCGCGAGATATTGCAGAGTTCTGGCGTCGTTGGCATATTTCCCTCTCAACATGGTTCCGCGACTATCTTTATATACCACTGGGGGGAAGCAAGGGAGGTAACTGGATGCGCGTACGTAATACTTTTATCATCTTTATAGTTAGTGGCTTCTGGCATGGAGCTAACTGGACATTTATAGTATGGGGTTTATTAAATGCTCTTTTTATAATGCCCTCCATACTTTTCAAAACAAACCGGAATAACCTCGATACTGTTGCACAGGGAAAATTAATTCCTTCCGGGCGCGAATTCCTTTCCATGGTTCTCACCTTCGCCTTAACCGTGTTTGCATGGATATTTTTCAGGGCAGAAAACCTCACGGAAGCAATGAGTTATATTGCTGGTATATTCTCCACAACATTTTTCACCGTCCCTGAAATCTGGCCCGTTACCTTGCTGATTTTATTGATGATTTTCCTGATAATTGAATGGATTGGAAGGGAAAATCAATTCGCTATTGCAGATATGGGACTTCACTGGCCCCGACCGGTGAGATGGGCCACCTATTATGTGTTCGGAACACTTATTTTTTATTTTGCAGCCTCCCAAACCCAGCAACAATTCATTTATTTCCAATTCTGACAATGAGGATCCTCATCAAACGTATATTGATATTTATGATCATTCCTGCTCTGGGGTTTATCTTTCTGAGCATACTTTATGTTAAGCGGGATGTGTATCAGGATTTTGGGAAACACAAAAACTATTCATGGAAGTATTTTTTTCAATCGCTCGGTGATATATCAACAAAGAAACTTCTTCAAAACCCACCGAATTATAACTCCTTCATTTTTGGGAGCAGCCGTTCCACAGGCCTATACGCCTGCTATGGACAGGAGAAAATTAAAGACGCAAAATTCTTCCATTATGCCAACTGGAATGAAACCATCGGTGGCGTCCATGCTAAATTAAAGTTCCTTGATGCCAGGGGTTATAAGCTTGATAACATATTTATTTATATCGACTCTGATAACAGCTTTAAAGAGGATGGAAGAGGTAGCCAACATGACCATTACCTTCTTACCGGTCAGAATAAGTATATCTGGTATTTCAAACATTATTGGGGGTATATGTCAACCATGGATTGGGATAAACTAAAGATACTCTTCGGTTTCCCTGTTAGCGGGGAGATCTTTCCAAATTGGGAATCCGATCCTGTTACCAATGACCATAGCCATATTTGTACAGACAGTGTTTTAAAGCATTATGGTAATACAAGAACTGACCAGGCACATCTTGAACTGATAGATTCACTCAAGCGAACAGGCTTCCTCTATGCACGACCTGCAGCCCAATCTTATCTGGCAAAGCAGATATCACCTTACGAGGTGGAAACACTCAATAGCATCAAAGGCATTCTTGTGAAACACCAGGCAAAATATCATATTATTATTACTCCCCTGTACGACCAGATGAAATTCCACCCCGCTGACAGGAAGATACTTGAATATGTTTTCGGCTCCAACCTTCACGATTTTTCCGGCATCAATGTATTTACAAACGAGCCGGGCAATTATCCCGATCGAAAGCACTTCCTGCCATACGTGTCCAAGGCCATCATGGATACCGTCTTACAATAAATTCATAAAAACCAGTTGAAATATTTCCTGATTTTAATAATTATATTATCTTTGATATATCAAATATGGGTATGTCAATTAAAAAGAATGGTGATAGTAAGCTGAGCAATGTGATTTTCTACAGTATAGACCGGGCCATCAGGGCCTACAGGCAGTACGCACAGAAGCAGATCAGGGATAAGGGTTTTGACATTACCATCGACCAATGGCTGGTGATGAAATCATTGCTGGAAAATCCGGGTATCAAGCAGCAGGATCTGGCAGAAAGCGTATTCAAAGACAATGCATCTGTTACAAGGATCATTGAACTGCTGGTTAAAAACGGATATCTCGATCGCTCCACTCACCAAACCGACAGGAGGATGACACAGATAACAATTACTGCAAAAGGTAAAGAAGTGCTGAAAGCCTTACAACCTGTAGTAGCAAGTAATAGGAGGAAAGCCCTTCAGCATCTTGATGATACGGCAATTGAACAGGCTAAGGAACTGCTTGACAAGATTGCCGAAAACTGTAAACAATAATTTTAACCAATAAATCAATTATATGATTCGCCTGTTTTCCCTCAAACATTTTGTTTTGCTGGGCTTCGGCTTATTCCAGGGTTTATTGGATAATGAAGTAAGGCATGGTTCATCGCGTTTGGAAAATCTGCTGACGCCGCGAAAACCTTGTATACGCATGAAAATTAATACCGCAAACTCAATTAATGACCGGCCACCTTCGGAAGAAGAAAAAGCAACTGAATCTTTCGTTGGTCAAATGGTTTCTGTGTTGATTTAAAGTTCTAAATATTTCTCTTCTTCAGTTCGCTCACCGCATGATCACAGGCTCTTGCAGTCAGTGCCATATAGGTTAATGATGGATTCACGCAAGAGCCTGAAGTCATGCAGGAGCCATCAGTAATAAATACATTGGGAACTTCGTGCATCTGGTTGAACGCATTCAATACAGAACTGCGGGGATCGCGTCCCATCCTGGCAGTACCCATTTCATGATTGGCATTCCCGGGAAAAGAAATGCTTCCATTCACCTTAACATTAGAAAAGCCTGCCGTCTCGAGCATTTCTTTGCCTCTTTCCCTTATATCAGCATGCATTTTATTCTCATTTTCCCTGAAGTTGCAGTCTATCGCAATCATTGGTCTGCCAAAGCGGTCTTTGGTGGAATGATCAAGGCTGATGCGGTTATCCTCATAAGGTAAACATTCGCCAAAAGCATAAAGGCTCATCTGCCAGCCTCCGGGAACCGAAAGGCTTTCTTTTAATTCCGCACCAATACCATCTGCTGCAGTCCTGCCCCTGTAAGCGCCTCCACCAAAATGATATCCCCGCAGGAAATTCTTATTTTCTTCAGTAGCATTGCTGAAGCGGGGTATGTAGATATTGGTAGGCCTTCTGCCTGCATAATAACTGTCCTCAAATCCCTCAATGGAACCAGCAATAGAAATGCCCTTGTGATGATCCATCAGGTTACGACCAACCTGGTCACTACCATTTCCCAGGCCATTGGGGAAGCGGCTTGAAATGGAATTCAATAGAATGGCAGTTGTGGCCACTGTAGCAGCATTCAGGAATATGATCCTCGCAGAAAATTCTTCAACCCTTCCGGTTTTCGTATCGATCACTTCCACACCGCTTGCTCTTTGGTTTTTATCATCATAAAACACCTTGTTTACTAATGAAAAAGGTCGGATGGTCAGATTTCCCGTGGCATGCGCCGCCGGCAGGGTACTGGCATTGGTGCTGAAATAGGCACCGTAGGGGCAACCTCGGTGGCAAAGATTCCTCGCCTGGCAAATACCCCTTCCCTTTACCGCCTGGGTAAGATTGGCCGTTCTGCCAATGATCACTTTTCTGTTTTTAAAGCTGGCTTCTGTTTTCTCTTTAAAATACTTCTCCACCTTATTCATTTCAAATGGTGGTTGAAAAGGTCCGTCGGGTAAATGTGGGATGCCATCCCTATTTCCACTCACTCCTATAAATGATTCAACATAATCATACCATGGCGCAAGGTCGCGATAACGTATTGGCCAGTCAACTCCATATCCATCCTTCGCATTGGCATCAAAATCGAGATCACTCCATCTGTAGCAGGCCCTCGCCCATAACAACGACCGTCCTCCTACAATATCACCCCTGATCCAGTCAAAGCGCTTGATTTCTTTATAGGGATTCTCCTTATCGTTAATGTAAAAATGTTTGTTGTCTTCCCTGATAGAATAATGCCGGCTCTGTATGGAATGTATTTCTTTATCGGCGGGCGTCAATTGTCCGCGGTGTGCAAAATCCCAGGGATCTTTTGTTGCCGTTGGATAATTGGGATGGTCAACCGGACTACCCCGTTCAAGTAATAATACTTTTAATCCTTTTTCGCAGAGCTCCTTTGCCGCCCAGCCCCCACTGATGCCGGATCCTACAATGATGGCATCATAGCTGTTCAGAGCCTTACTCTTAGTATTGAGGTATAATGAATCTCCAGGCATGATTAATAGGGAAGATGATAAAATTAATTATTTGAAATGCTTCTTCATCACCAATGGATAATCAGCAAGTGCAAGCTCAGGCTCGGCAATTTCAGGATGCCATAACTTCTCCCACTCAAAACTGTAAAACCCATCATATCCATCCTTCTCCAGAATGGCTATGGCGGGTAATATTGGCACATCCCCTTTTCCGAGGAAAGTGTACTGCAGCTTCGCTCCATCAAGTTTAACATCCTTTACATGTACATGGCGGATATAAGGTTTCAATTCTTTATATACACCTGCAGGGTCTTCCTTTGTGATGGTCCACATATTGGAAACATCCCAAACCAAACCTGCATTTGGATGCTCCACCGCTTTCATTATGCTCACCAGATCGTTGGTACGCACCAGGTCGCCATGGGTTTCCATCAATACAGTAACCCCGCTACCAGCCGCATATTCTGCCAGTTCCTTTAATCCACCGCTGATCAGTTGCATTGTTGCCTCATACTCCTGGTTCTTTGGAAAATTATTAGGGAATACCCTCACATATGGACAATCGATTTGTGCCGCAAGATCAATAAATCTTCTTCCATCATCAAGCTGCTTTTTCCTCTCCACCACGTCCGCATAATGCATGGTAGAGGAACTCCCTAATCCAACAAAACGCAGACCCTTTTCCTTCATCCGGGCAAGTGTTGCAGCTCTTTTTACCGCAGTATTGAATATAGAACTCTTAACCAGGTCCATCTCTCTCTGTATGCCCCTAACTTCAATACCAGTATATCCATGTGATGCTGCGAAATCCGTGATCTTATTGAAATCCCAATCCGGGCAACCCAACGTTGAAAAGGCAAGTTTCGGTTGCTTTTTTCCACTGGCCAACAATGGTAGCGCCAGTGATCCCGCCACAAGGCTAAGCCCTGTTCTGAGAAAGCGTTTTCGTGTATATCGTTGTTGTATGATCATATCACCCCGGTTTTGCTGGACCATAATGTTACTTAAATTGGATGAAGGAGGGTACATTTGAACCTACATATTTTACAAACATGTTCGCTTTGATGAAGGGCCTCTTTATTTTGGGTCTGTATTTTCTGCTTTCCACCCCACTACTGGCGCAGGATACAGTGCAGCAGGTTGTACAGGGTCGTAGAAATTCCCCGCAAACTATTAATAAACCTTATCTCATTATAATTTCCGCTGATGGTTTCCGGTGGGATTATGCCCGCAAATACAATTGCGTCAACTTATTAGCCCTGGCCGCAAAAGGCGTGGAAGCAAAATCTATGCAGCCTGTTTACCCCTCCCTAACCTTTCCCAACCATTATTCAATTATTACCGGCATGTATCCCACACATCATGGACTGGTTGATAATTCATTTTATGACAGGAAGAAACAAAGGATATATGCAGTCGGAAATAAAAAGGAGGTTCGTGATAGCTCATGGTATTATGGTATCCCTCTCTGGGAACTGGCTGAGCGCAATGGTATGCTTTCCGCAAGCTCCTATTGGGTAGGATCGGAAAGTAGAATTAATGGGATTGGACCAACCTATTTTTACAATTACAATGAAGCAATCCCAATTGACAGGCGCATTGAAGTGCTGCAGGAGTGGCTTCTGCTGCCAGAAGATAAAAGACCACATCTGATCAGTTTTTATTTTCCACAGGTTGATCATTATTCGCATTTGCATGGGGTAGATTCAAAACAGGCAATTGATGCAGTGAAATTGGTGGATGAATCAGTTGGAAAGATTGTTTCAACCTGTACAAAAACCGGACTTCCAATCAATTTCATATTTGTTTCGGACCATGGCATGACAAATACAGATACGGCAAATGCGCTGCCCATGCCAATTCAAATAGATACAGCAAGGTTTATTGTACCAAGGGGTGATGCACTTGTGCATATTTATTCTAAATCGGGCGACCGTACGGAGATCCGGAAACTTTACAAAAACCTGAAGAAGAATGCTGCAAAATTCGCTGTATACCTGCCCAAAAAAACACCTAAGCACTGGCATTACCGTGCTGCCTCCGACCACCACAACAGGCTGGGTGATATCCTGCTTGTTCCTCAGCCTCCTTTAATGTTCAGCTTTACCGGAAGAACAACGATCGGTAAACATGGTTATGATATTCACAACAGTGATATGCAGGCGAGTTTTTATGCCTGGGGACCCGCATTTCGGAAAGGATTGACCATCCCTTCCTTTTCCAACGTACATGTATATCCCATGGCTGCCGAATTGTTGGGTTTGCCGGTTAGTCATAGTATTGATGGGCGACTTAAGGTTTTAAAATCTATCCTCAATTCTCCCTGAACGCGCAGATTTTGCGCGAATTGATTGATATTCATAAAAACATTTCCATGGATTGGTTGCTCCTTGCCCAAATCGTATATGTTCTCATACTGATCGTTGTTTGCGGAAAGATCATCTATGATACCCGAAGCAATGTTAAGACATTGGCATACCTGCTGGTTGCGATCTTTATTCCCATCATCGGTATGCTTTTCTATTTTACTATCGGCATCAATTACCGGAAGCACAAAATGTACAGCAAAAAGATCCTTGATGATAATGATCTTGCAAAGCACCTGAAAGAGGATATCCTACATATATCTGAAAAAGCCTTTGCAAAAGGAGGTTCCGCCGTTCGGGATAATAAAGAACTTGCCGTACTCCTTCTTTCTGATATCAATAGTGCACTTACTGAAGGCAACCATGTCAAACTTTTAGTTAACGGCGAAAAGAAATTCCCCGAAGTGATCAGTGCCCTCAAAGAAGCAAAGCACCATATCCATATTGAATATTATATCTATGATGATGATACCATAGGGAGGGAAATCGAACAGTTGCTAATTCAAAAGGCTAAAGAAGGAGTTGATGTAAGATTTATTTATGATGATTTTGGAAGTCGCTCCCTGCGTAAAGGTATGGTGGGAAGGCTGGAAGAGGCTGGCGTAAAATCTTTTCCTTTTTACAGGATCCGGTTTATAGCACTGGCTAACCGGATCAACTACCGTAATCACAGGAAGATCATTGTAATTGATGGACAAACAGCCTTTATCGGTGGAATAAATGTGAGCGATAAGTATATCAATCAAAATGGAAATGGTAATACACTTTTCTGGCGCGATACCCATTTACGCATAGATGGTCCGGGTGTTTATTACCTGCAATATTTATTTCTGTGCGACTGGAATTTTTGTGCCGGAAGCAGACTTAAACCAGATACCAGCTTTTTCCCTTCCATGGATTCATTTCCCAAAAAAGGTAAGAAGCTGGTGCAGATCGCTGCAAGCGGGCCCGATTCAGATATGCCAACCATTTTATTCTCGTTATTGCAGGCCATAAACCTCGCAGAAGAAGAGATCCTGATTACCACTCCCTATTTTATTCCAGGTGAAAGCCTTATGGATGCCTTATGCATTGCTTCTTTGGGGGGATTATCAGTTAAGTTACTTGTTCCTGGTGTTTCAGATTCCAAACTGGTGAATGCCGCTTCCAGTTCCTATTATGAGGAATTGCTGCATGCGGGGGTGGAGATCTATCTCTACCAGAAAGGTTTTGTACATGCCAAAACTCTGGTGGCCGATCGTAAAGTAGCAATTATTGGTACTGCAAATATGGATACCCGTAGCTTCGATCTTAACTTTGAGGTTAACGCGGTAGTTTATGATGAAGAACTCGCTAATGAACTGGCCGATGTATTTTACGATGACCTTAAAGATGCAGAGAAGATTGAAAAAGAATCATGGAACCAACGGGGCAGAATGAAAAAACTAACAGAACGAACGGCAAGACTGTTATCTCCACTCTTATAAACTATCTTTTGAACAGACTCATTAATAAAATATCCCTATGCTCTCGCAAAAGGCTAAATATGCATTACAGGCCCTTTCTTACTTAGCCTCGCATTATAAGGAAGGACGTCCCGTTTTGATCCAGGAGATATCAGAGCGGAAGCGAATTCCACTTAAATTCCTTCAGGGTATCCTGCTTGAATTGAAGAATGAAGATATACTGATGAGCTACCGGGGAAGGAGCGGAGGCTATATGCTAAGCCATCCTCCGAAAGAAATTACACTTGCTCGCATCATTCGTATAATTGATGGTCCAATTGCCCTGCTAAGCTGCGTTAGTATGAATTTCTACAAGGCCTGTGAGAACTGTGATGAGAATACCTGTCGAATCAATCCCGTTATGGCAGAAGCCCGGGATGCCATCCTCAAAGTGCTGGAAAAAAGAACAGTGAAAGACATTATAGAAGACGAATCATTTGGCCAATAGTTAGAAAGAACTGCTCAATACCAGTATTTATGGTGAGGAAAATTTGGATTTATAATAAAGTCTACTAAGTTTGTATACTTAAAATATAGCACATGTTCATTATTGTTAATATGCGATGTTGTTGCGACAGTACCAATATAAAATTCAACTGAGATTTTTTTTATTATAAATGTCTATAAAATTACTAGACTAAGACTATTAGAATTTATGCAATTATTATTCAAAACCTTTCAACTGCTACTTTTCAATATATTATTTATTGCTTCAGTAAACGCACAGGGTTACAATCTCGTGGAGATAGCCGGTACAGTTCTTAACCATCAATCAGGCCAGCCTGTTTCCGGCGCCAGTATAAATATTAAAGGCACGATCGCAGGAACCATTACAAATAACCAGGGTGATTTCCTGCTTCGAACCAAGGCTAAACTTCCCTTTACACTGTTGATTACTTCTATAGGCCACGAACCCCAGGAACTACTGATCGATGGACCTGCTGCAAAACTTAAAGTGGCCTTATCTACCCAAACCGTTCTCGGCCAGGAAGTGGTAGTTACTGCCTCAAGAGTTGCCGAAAGCATTCTAAAATCACCCGTAGCCATTGAAAAACTTGATATAAGGGCAATTCGCGAAACCCCCGCTCCAAGCTTTTATGATGCATTGGCAAATGTGAAGGGGGTACAGATGACTACCTCAAGCCTCACATTTAAAGTACCCAACACGAGAGGTTTTAATATCCCCAATAATTTCCGTTTTATGCAACTGGTTGATGGAGTGGATATGCAGGCTGCAACGCTCGGTGTGCCGCTTGGAAATGCAATCGGTCCAACTGAATTGGATATTCAAAGTGTTGAGATCACGCCCGGTGCAGCATCAGCGCTATATGGTATGAATGCCATCAACGGTATGGCTAACCTGCTCACCAAGAGCCCGTTTACCCACCAGGGACTTAGCATATACCAGAAAGTAGGCGTTAACCATGTTGATGGCGTTGACCATTCCCCTTCGCTTTTAATGGAAACGGCTTTCCGATTTGCCAGGGCTTACCGCAATAAATTTGCCTTCAAAATCAATGGTAGTTATCTGAAAGGAACAGACTGGGTTTCCGGATCAACTACCGATCAGAATCCAAATAACCTGAATACCGCTAACCCTTCTTTCCCAGAGCTTGCTGTTAATAATAATCCGGCTTATGATGGATGGAATAATTATGGGGATGAAAATAATAATGCTGTAACTATCACGGGAGTAAATTATAATGGGAGCTCCAATACTTTCCTTGTCAGGCGTTCAGGGTATAAGGAAAAAGACCTCGTGAATCCATCGGTTGATAACCTCAAGTTCGACGCCGCCATCCACTATCGACTTACAGAGAAAGCAGAACTTTCTTATGCCTACCGGATCGGTAAAATGGATGGTATTTTCCAACGGGGAAATAAAATTCAGTTGGATAATGTTGTGGTGCAAAGTCATCGTCTCGAATGGAAGGGCCACAATTATTTTATCCGGTCTTATGTGAATATTGAAAATACAGGCGATTCCTATAACCTGAAACCAATGTCAGATAACCTTCAGCTCACGCATCTCTCAAATAATAATTGGGGCGCTAAGTTTAAGCAATCCTTGCAGACAGAGCTTGACGCCGGAGCAAGTCTGGCAGACGCAATGATTGCTGCAAGACAATTTGCTGACCAGGGTAGATATGAGCCAGGCACTGCTGCTTTTAATAGCCTCTTTGATACCATTCGTGGAATCAATAATTGGGATCATAAAAATGCTGGTATTGCAACAGGTACTTCTACCGGAGGTGCATGGCTATCGCAAAAAAGCAGGCTCTATCATATGGATGGACAATGGGATCTGAAAGATAAATTCAAGTTTGCAGACCTCCTGCTGGGTGCTGATATCAGGATTTATGAAGTGATCCCAGATGGGAATAATTTTGTTGATTTTTCACGCCCCGTTGACGAAAGAACTACTCCGCTAAAAGATGGGAGTTTTGGGAAGAACCAATATTATAAAAAAATTGGTGGATTTGCCCAACTCACCAAAACCTTCTTTGAAGAAAAGCTGAAAGTTTTTGCTAGTGGAAGACTGGATTATAATCCTGAGTTCGATCCAAAATTCAATCCAAGGATAGCTTTTGTTTACACTGCTTCCGAGAAACATAATTTCAGAGCATCCTGGCAGAATGGATTTCGTTTCCCTGCCTTGTTTGAAGCATTATCCTTTGTAAACAATGGTAATGTGCGAAGGGTAGGGGGATTAAAATTTGTAAATGAGGGACTAGGATATTTGGAAAATTCTTACAGCCTTGCATCTGTTAATACATTCAATACAGAAGTGAACAATGACGTAAATGCCGGAGCCACACCCGAGCAGGCTGCATTAGATAACCGCGACATACTTGTTAAGACAGACCTTGCACCCACAAGCCCTGAAAGAATCAACTCCTTTGAGATTGGTTATAAATCTGTGCTGCTGAATAATAAGGTGGTGATCGATTGGGATGCATACTTTAATATCTATGATGGTTTCCTGGGGCAGGTAGAAGTATCTGTTCCCACAACGGGTAAAGTGGCCACCGATGAAGGGGTTACTGACATGCTTGCCGCTAACCGCTCAAAGCAGGTCAGATACAGGGTGTTTACGAATGCAAAAAATATTTACAGAAATTTCGGTTCATCCCTCGGACTCACCTATAATATTCATGCTAAGTATATGCTCAGCGGTAACCTTAATTATAATAATATCGTAGCTAATAAGGCAAGCGATATTTTTGAGAACGCTTTCAATACGCCTCGCTGGGCCTCAAACCTGTCTTTCGCTAATCGCGAAGTAATTAAGAATATTGGGTTTAATATAACCTGGAGATGGCAGGACTCTTTCCTCTGGCAAAGTCCGCTTGCTAATGGAGCTATACCCTCCTATCATACTATAGATGCACAGGTTAGTATTAAGATTCCGAAATTATTATCAACTATTAAATTAGGTGCAGCCAATGCTTTCAATCAACGATACATACAGTATGCCGCCGGGCCTTCCATAGGAGGTCTCTACTATGTTGCAATAACCGTAGATGGGTTGCTGAATAACTAAGCTTGTCTTTATGAGATATTTGCTGATTATTGTATTGCAGGCAATAATGGTTTCGTCTCTTATTGCCCAGACTAAACAAACCGAATCAGTTCGCCAGGTTTGGACGGGATATTTCAACCAGATCCGTTTTACTGATAAATGGGGCGCCTGGGTTGATATCCATGCCAGAACCCGCGAAGACTATTTTACTGGCTTATCACAGGGGAATTGTGCGAGTGGGACTAACGCATTATCTGGCAGATGATCTCAAACTCACGGCAGGTTATGCTTTTGTAAATCATTTCCCTTCCGATAATCACAAAAACATTTCTATGCCAGAACATCGTGCCTGGCAACAGGTACAGTGGCATTCACGATATCCCGCAATCCGGTTAATGCAATGGTTCAGGCTGGGAGAAAGGTGGAGAAGAAATATTCTTAACGATAGTAAACTTAGTGATGGGGATAATTTTAATTACCGTGCCCGATACAATTTCTTTTCGCAGTTCCCACTCAGCAAAAAAAGATTTCAGCCTGGTACAGCTTCCTTCGTTGTAAACAATGAGATACATCTGAATTTCGGTAAGCGGATCATCAATAATTATTTTGATCAGAATCGGTTCTTCGCTGGCTTCAATTATCATGTAAACAACCATGATAATTTACAGTTCGGGTATATGAATATTTTCCAGCAACTGGCTTCAGGTAATAACTACAAAAGCACACATGTGGCCAGGTTCTTTTATTTCCATAACATGGATCTGCGCCGTAAACAACCCCATTGATTGATTAGGTCGGGTCTGATTATTGTATTTCCTTTAAAAAATACTGGTTTATGAAAAATTCAAATTGGAAGTACATTTTCGCCAGTACAGCACTGGCCTTAGTTAGCTCTGGCCTCTTTGCACAAGAGGTTGATATTGATGCAGTTGAAGTGGAATCATTCTTTGAAAGATACTGGATGTGGATAACAGCGGGTGTAGTTGCACTTCTGCTGATCATATGGGCGGCTTCAAGCGGTAAAAAACCAACGAAAAAGACCACCACAACTACCACCGTTGAAAAGGATGATCTTGGTAATGTTACGCGGGTAGAAAAAACCACTGAAGTGAGGTAATCTCCTTAAATATTATCGTGGAATGCTCCTCGGGTTTGTTCAATGGTGGAATTTAATCAACAATTAAAGGAGTCAGATTCTGTTCGAACGCCCTAATTCTGTATAAATAACTGGCATGAATATTTAAACATTTGGGTACTCATCTAATGGGTGCCCAATTTTTTTACAGTTAAAATCATTTTGTATGAGCAAGAATCAAATGGACAGTTTTGAAAACCTTTCTGACCAGGAAGCGAGGGTTAAACTGAAGGAAATTGCTGAAGACTGCCGCATGTGCATGTTTGTGACCAATCTATCTTCTGTACCTGCTGAATCCCGTCCTATGAGCATACAGGAGGTGGATGATGAAGGTGCGATCTGGTTCATATCATCCTCCGACAGTGATAAGAATAAAGAGATTGCTTCCGATAACCGGGTACAACTCTACTTCCAGAATAATGGCAGTGCAGAATATCTTTCCATCTATGGAGAAGCTTCAGTATTTACGGATAAAGCCACAAAAGACAAATACTGGACTGAATTTGCCAATGCATGGTTCACAGGCAAAGACGATCCAAAAGTGACTATCATTAAGATCAGGCCCATCGATTGTTATTATTGGGATACAAAGAGCGGGAAATTTATTGCCTTCATGAAAAGATCACTCGCAGCACTTACCGGTGCTGATGTGGATGATGATGGTATCGAAGGGAAACTTAAGTTGTGATCTCATGTGTCTGCATTTTTATGATCGGAATCGGTCAGGTAATTTAAATGCCTGACCGATTTTTTTTATTATTTCAAATTCTTGTGATCATAAGATTCTCACCCTAAAAGATGATATCACCAGGCACTAAAGTTTATTACTTTTAATTTGAATCTGCTCCCAGCCGAAGTCCTGACCTTTCCGTATTCCTGATATTTCAATGCATTATTTTTCATCTCAAACAAGATTGTTATGCGAAGCTATCTTCTCCTACTATCTTCTTTGCTTTTTTTTATTTTGCCCGATATATGTAATGGACAAAAAATTATAAAGAAAATCAAAAACACCGCCAATCAAACTGCGGAACAAAAGGCGGAACAAAAAACCTCAGATGGCGTTAATCAGGGAATCGATAAGGGCTTAGGTGCAATTAAGTCCATATTAAAAAAGAAAAGTAAAAAGGCAGGTGCCGACAATAGCGAATCGGATACCCTAAATACAGACGTCAGCGATAGTGAAACAGTAAACAATATAGATGGAGTTTCTGTAGAACAAGGAACCAGCAAGGAAGGCTTTGGCATATACACCAATTTCACTTTTGAACCAGGAAACAGGATATTATATTTTGAAGATTTCGGTAATGACGCTCTTGGAGACTTTCCCGTTAGTTGGGAAACCAGTGGAACCGGAGAAGTGGTTGAAAATACCATAACAGAAGGGAAATGGCTGTCCCTTTCTGGAAAAGCTGGTTATCTTCCATCAATAAATTCTTTACCGGAACATTATACCCTGGAATTTGACCTGCTTACCCATGGATTTTCTGATAATCAAAATTCATCATCACTTACTATTGCATTTCTGAGCAAAAAAAGTTTCAGAGCTGGGGGAAATGCACAGGTTGCCTTGAGCCTGCATAAGTCTGCTACTATTTCTGTCAGGAATATTGGTGGGCAAAATGCGCCGAAAATTAACTCAAAGCTAAGTGAAAAGGTTCCTTTGGATCAAGTGGTGCACCTATCCATCTCCGTTAATAGTAACAGGTTAAGGGTTTGGTTTGACGAAAAAAAAATAGTGGATGTCCCTTCCTTATTAACAGGAGACATGGGTCGTTATATCCTCTTGGAAACATATGGAGTGGACCCGGTAAAAGGGCATACGGTTTTGCTGTCAAATTTCAGGATAGCTGCGGCAGATGAAGACCTGCGCTCAAAATTGCTTGACAGCGGTCGTTACAGTACCACCGGTATATATTTCAACACGAACGAAAGCATCATAAAGCCAGAATCATATCGAGTGTTGAAAGAAGTAGCGGAATATCTCAAAGAAAACCCCGATGTGAATATTCAGGTCATTGGCCATACTGATGACCAGGGTGAGGCAAACTTCAACCAAAAATTGTCTGAAGGCCGGGCGATGGCTGTGGTGAGAAGCTTGTCTTACCAGTTTGGCGTTGATGAAACACGACTTCGTTCAACCGGTAAGGGTGAATCAGAACCCGTTGATGACAATACTACTATCAGCGGCAGGGCAAATAACCGGCGGGTTGAATTTGTTCGACTTTGACTAAATAAGTTATTCAAAGAAAAATTGCTGCATATGCTATTCATTCGATTAAAATTGCTCTTTGTGCTTACCCTTGTTTTTTTGATGGATGCAAAAGCACAGATCACCCTTACAGACCTGGATAACATTGTGTATGATGAAATGGTTAGAGAAGAAATCCCTGGCCTTGCAATCGGAGTATACAAAAAAGGAAACGTTGACCTGTTAAAAGGGTATGGTCACATCGATCTCAATCGCACAAAACCCATCACAACCTCCACGATCTTTCGCTGGGCTTCTATTTCCAAAACACTCACTGCGGTAGCGGCACTACAGGTTGCTGAAAGGCGAACCGATTTTAGCATAGATGATAAAGTGATCAAGCATTACCCGCACTGGGTGTCTAATGTGGGGCTACGTGAAGTGTCCGACAAAAAAAGAAAGTCCGAGATAACAATCAAGCAACTACTTTCTAATCGAAGTGGTATCAACCATTACGATATGGGTTCAGAGTACCGCATGAACACTTACCAATCAGATGCAGATCGGTTTAATGCAAACCAATGTGTGAATGTATTCAGAGACATGCCTCTGGAATTTGACCCAGGAGAAAAATATGGTTATTCTACTTACGGATTCAACCTTCTGGGAGCTGTAATTGATGAGGTAACAGGAAGCTATCCGAACTGGGTACTAAACAGCATTGCAAACAAGCTCGGCATGACAAGTCTCAGGGTCTCAAATGGAACATTTACAGGCTTTAACAAACCTGTAGACGGGATCATGAAACAGAAAAGTATTTCCTCGAAAGAGTATGTATTACCGGGCGGTGGATGGGAGTCTAACATTGGCGACCTGATGAAGTTTGCGAAAGGAATACTAGACGGAAAGCTATTGAATAAAACCACCGCTCTTTGGGAGGATGATTTTAACCAGGAATATAAGAGGGGAGTTAATAGTTTAAGGAGTGCAACTGATACAAAAGATTTCCGTGTATGGCATGGTGGCGCCCACGGGAACCTGCGTACGAATATGTATTTAATGCCTGACCTGAATATTGCAGTGGTCGTGATGATTCCGGTGGAATATGCTGACCCACTAAACCTTGTAAGAAGGGTGGTAGATAAATTTGGCATTAGCAGAAGCTTCAAAGTATTGCCTGATTTTAAATGTGGTGATCTGACTGCTAGTTCAATATTCAATTATGCAACACTTATCCGAAAAACCGATGATGTAATAATTGTAAGAAGAGGGTATAGCATGGATAATTTCAATAAAGAATGGAATTTCCTTAAGTCGAGGGGATATCATCTTACTGATTTTGATTGTAGTGGTATTGTTTGGAATGGGATTTTCAAAAAGATGAATGGGCAATTTGCAATGTGGCGCAATTTCGAACAGGATGCATTTAATATTAAGTGGCAGGAAATGAATAGTGCGGGATACAGGCTTTATGACCTGGAAACCTATCTTTTTGGAGGCAAGCGATATTGGGCTGGCCTATTCCGCAAGATGACCGGTAAGCATGCTCTGTTCAGGAATTTTTCCACTACTGCCTTTGGTACAAAAAGAGAGGAATTGGCCCAGCAGGGATTGAAGCTGGTAGATATCGAAGTGTATTCCGACAATACCGGTTTGAAATGGTCAGGAGTTTGGCTCGAAGGCGAGGATGGCCCGCTGAATCGAAATGTTTTGTATAACGATTTCATCAACCTCATCAATTCAAGAAGCAGTAGTGGGTACCAACTAATGGATGTGGAAAGTTACCTGGATGGTGGCATGCGGAAATGGGCCGGCGTATGGGAAAAAAGCTCAGAACCAGGCTTCCTGGTAACACCAAGGAAGTATTGTAGTCTTATGGACATTCATGAACAAAACAGCAAAATGACGAGTGGAAAGTTTGAAATGTTAGAGATGATTTCATACTGAGATGAATGGACATCAACAGTAAATTTAAAACGAGCAACCATGAAAAATATCATTGTATTTATCGGTATAGCATTTTGCCTTTCAAAAATAAGCCTTGGGCAGCAAAGCGGAGGATCAGTTGACAGTCTTCAATTGAATTTATCGAAAGAAAGGGATGTGGAGGCTGTACTGATTGTACCTGAAATGAAAAATGCAATAATAAAGGGGTTGGAAAAAGGTTCAGTTATGGGTCGGGACTTATCTATTTTTACATTTGATTATGAAAGCAAAGCGATGCATGTTTCACAGGTAGCTAAAAATGTGAAATTAAATATTAGTAAAAAGCTTGATGATTTCAATGAAGGTAAACAGTTGTTCATTTATCTAAATCATGGTTTTTACATGAAAGAAAATTTTGATTACCGTCCGATGTATTTTGATCATGAAGGTTATGTTTACACTACAGGTAAGGGCAGTAAAGGTCAGTGGATAAAGACACAACTCACCACATTATATAAAATGATGGGAAGCACAAATTCTTTTGCGATCAACATGCCGGAACCCTTTTCCACTATTGTTCTTAAGGAATCAAAATATAATTACTACGGCATTGACGTCAGCCCCGGTCTTTATCCGATCCTGGAATGGGCCTTTAGATATAAGGTACAACATTTTGAAAGTTCTCCGGACTTTGCCCATGAATTCGTGGATTTTGCAGGGGAGGCTGGCTCTTCAAAATACACCCTCAAAACAGGGAAGGAAAAAGGTAGCTTCGTCATTTTCGACGGTTTTGGACGGCTACGGGAAATAAATACTATAAACTCTGGTATGATACAATACACATATGGCGAATTCACCGTTAAGCTGCCGGATCCTGATAAAGTCCGTTATTTCTCAGACGAACTCTTCATGCCCAAAATGATGGAAAACATAAAAAAGAATAATTGAATAAGCCTTTCAGAGCATTATTTTTTCCGCTAATACTTTGGCGATTGCCTCCTTGCCACAATTGACATGAAGCTTTTTGTAGATATTCCTTAAGTGAGTTCTGCTCGTATCGTACGAAATGTGTAACTCAGCACTAATAAGCTTTACACTATAACCTTTCACAAGTAGCTGTAAAAGGTCAATTTCCCTTGGAGTGAGGTGAAAATGGTTGTCCACGGTTTTTTTGGGTTCTCTGAAAGAGTGAAGTATTTTTTTAGCGATTGAAGGAGATAACGGTGAGCCTCCGGAACAAACCTCATCGATAGCTTCAACTAATTTATAAGGAGATGTTTTTTTTAAGATATATCCATCAGCGCCTGCACACAAACTGCTGAATAGTTTCTCCTCATCCTCAAATTGGGTATACATTACGATATTTATGTCAGGTTTAACTTCCTTGATCTGTGCAATAGCTTCGATGCCATTGGTTCCAGGCATATTAATATCAAGCACCACAATATCTGGTAAGGTACTTCTGATGATATCCCCAGCATTTCGCGCATTTGGATAAGCACCAGCAACAAAATATTTACGGCTTTCTGTAAAAAGCTTAACCAATACATTCCTGAGATCCGTATTGTCTTCGAACAATATAAGACTTGGGGACATAGGGCGAATTTAAGTTGTTTTGTAACGATGAAAAATGCCCTTTATGTGTGATGTCTTTTTGATCGGCATACTTATCCTGACAGTTGTTCCCGCACCGGATTTTGTATTTATATCTACACTTCCCTTCCATCTCCTGATTCTTTCATTTATATTCAACATGCCATTTCTGTTATGGTTTAAGCCCGGATTAAAACCTATCCCATCATCATTTACCTCAATTTTTAAAACCTGGTGCTTCAGGTAAACATGAATACTTACATGCGTAGCTTTTGCGTGTTTAGATATATTATTCAACACCTCCTTATAAGCAAGAAAAAGATCTCTCCCCTGTGCCGGATCTAACTCGCTACAAACATTATTGGTATCCGAAACCATCTTGTATTCTGGATGCCCGTGTTCAAAAACATCTTCCGTATGCCTTCGTATACGGGCAATCATATCATTGACATCATTAGTCTTCTCATGCATGTTATGTACAATTTCATCTAATGCATCCCCCGATGCAAGCGCCTCTTCACTGATTTTTTTCAGATATCTTGACCTTTCACTTTCAGGTGTACCTGAATCTTCGCTAATAATGGATAATATCTGGATATTGGTTAGCCTTGAACCGATATCATCATGCAGGTCAGATGCTATGGCCTTTCTCATCTCATGCTCTTTAACTATTTGTTTGATCCTGAAACGATATATTATATAGGTTAGAATAACTAACGAAAGGAATATTATTAACCTAAACCAATTGGTTTGATAGTAAAAGGGAAGAATGGTAAAGTCAATGGATGATATGCTCTCTTCTAAGCCTCCTATCCCCGCATTCCTGATCTGTACCGTATAATCTCCATTCCGGAGATTGTGAAGGTTTAGATAGGGGGTTATACCAATAGTTGTCCACTTCTGATCCGGCAGTATTCTGTATTCAAAAACAGGATCTGGCAGAAAATGCGTAAAATCAGGAGAAAGGAAATTAATTTGTATATCATTTTTTCCTGGAGAAAGAATAACCGGTTTGCTTATGTCAACCATCTCTTCTGAATCTAAGACCTTGATGTCTGAGATAAACGTTTCATGCCTGGGTTTCATATCCCCGGTAAAGGCAACAGGGATTTTGCTGATATGTTTGGAGAAACCAGCATATACAACCTTCTCCGAACTGTCGTAAAATAACTCCATAGAACTGTGGGGTTCATCCGGCAATCCATGTTTTTGGTTTATTTGATATAATTGTTTGGAGTGAAGGTTATAAACCAGTAATGAATGTTTTAAGTTCATCCAAAGGAGACTATCACCAGTTAATTTCAGGCAACTGGCATTATCCTCTGCAAGGTCGGGAATAGCGGCTACACGATGCAGTGTGTTGCTCCTCATATCAAAACTTGCCAGTCCATAGGTGTTAATAAAGAACCAGAAATTATTTTTTTTGTCAATTGCGATACCTGAACAATCAAAACCGCTTAATTTTTTATCAGGCCACCTCCGTATCAGCGTGTCGAAATATTTTTTATGTGTATTCCACCGGGTAAGGCCATCTACCCAGTGAACCATCCAGATGTTTCCAGCGCTATCCTCCGCAAATGCACCCGCATTTCTCATTGTGTAGTCTGATCTGGTTTTACCTGGCATATAATGGATAATACTATCACCGCTTACTGTAACCCTCCATACTCCTCCGGTTTGCCCGCCACTTAACCACCGTTCTCCGGTTCTTGATTTATGAGAACTTGAAAGGATGAGTCTTGAAACTGTATCGTTAGAATAGGATATGCTAAATGGTTTATATCCTTTATTTTGAATGTTTAGCTTGTATGCACCATGTTTGGTGCCAATTAACAAGCTGTCTTTATTCCATTCACTAATAAGTGAAATAAAATTTCTGTCTGCTTTATTTTTAATGATGTCTACAGTTTCTTTGTATTGTTCATTACTATCCAGAACAATTATTCCTATTTGGCCAGAATAGGTACCCAGCCAGGTTTGTTTGGAATGTTTTAATATTGACAATATTGGAAAGTAGCCATGATTTTTTACAGCTGAGACTGTGGGCACATTCACAATATTGGTTTGTTGTTTTCCACCATAATGGACGCCAGTTTCTGACCCAAGCCACAGGAAATTTCGGGAATCAAATAAAACATACTGACAAAACAGGCTGATAGCGTTGTCGGAAGAAACCAATTCCAGTTTCATCAACTTATTGTCGTACCTGAATAACGAGAATCCACCTTTTGCGGTTGTTATACTAACAAGGTTATCCGGATGGAATTGGATCTTGGAATCCCATCTTATGTTATGCCTGGCAGCGAACGGTAATGGATATGAAATGGATTTATTATTTCGAATATCAAGTATGAACAAGCTGTCAATGGATCCAAAATGATCAATAAAGAATAGGTGATCTGATTGATTGATCTCAAATACATAACTATCCGCATGGTTTTTTAGAAAATATTTTAACCCCTGCAGCGAAGCTGGTAATTTTTCGATAGGCAAAATCTTTTTTTTATTGCAATCATAATAATGGTAACCATTCTTGGTAAGTATTAATGCATCTCCGTTAGTGAAAGCCTTTACACCAAAACTGAAATGAAGGCGTATTATTCCAATATCATTTGTGCTGTATCCAGCTTCCAGTTCGGTAATTATTTTACCTAAGGTATCTAACACGTAAATGCCATTCTGAGTTCCAAGAATTAATTCATTTGCACTAGTATATGCTAGGTGCCTGACGTTGTTGGCGTAGGGCATTAATTCAGGTATGGTTTTCACAAGTAAGTTTCGCATGATACCTGTTCTTGTGTTAAGCATTACAACACCGTAATTCGTTCCCACAATTAATTCGTGTGGCCGGCCTTTATTTATTCGCCATATAGTATTGCTTAACAGCTTACTGTTGCCCGTATTGTAAATAGCAAAACTTCTTCCATCAAAACGATTCAATCCGTTATGGGTTCCAATCCAAATTAATCCTCTGTCATCTTCAATAATATTATAAACACGATTATTGGACAGGCCATTTTGAATATTGTATGTATAAGGTAGTTCTGAAATCTGCGCAGTAGATGACAGGTTTAGGAGTGTCAATATGATTGCAAGAGAGCGCTGCATTCATATTATTTATACGAAAATATGAATTTTTATATGAACTCCCAGGCACTAACATAGGCTTCATTCTTTTCTGCATATTCGATTAGTTCTGAATAAAAACTGAATCCCGAAAGAGTGGCACTATCGCCTACTATTACAAGCTTTTTCTTAGCCCTTGTCATCGCAACATTCATACGCCGCACTTCCGAAAGGAAACCAATAACTGATTCTGCATTAGACCTGGCCAGGCTGATATAAATGATATCTCTTTCCTGTCCCTGAAAACTATCAATAGTGCTTATTGTCATCCTTTGCGAATACGGGGATAATAGATCTGATGAAGCTATCTGATCTTTTAAAATTTCAACCTGGTGCCGGTACGGAGATATTATTCCAATGCTCGGATAGGATGTTTTTTCATAATGCAGATTAATATCCTCAACATATAAGGAGAGATGTTTTACAAGGAATGCAGCCTCTTCCGGATTGGAAATACTATTTCCTTCTTTAATCTCTTCAAATCCGCAGCCAGCAGTATCGATAAACAGCATCGGACTATCACCGGTAAATAATATTTCCGATGCTACTGAATCATCCGCCTCCAGTTTGTTGCCATAAAATGCTTTCGAAGGAAATCCGGCTATAGTTGCATGCATACGGTATTGCTTTTGCAACAGTACCACTGCCTCAGAATGTATTTCCACTACCTTTTCCATTAATGTTTTATTCAGCCCATTTGATGGCTGTACCCACTTAATGGTTGGCGGCAACTGGTGATGATCACCCGCCATAACCAGTTTTTGTGCTTTGAGTATTGGTATCCAACAGGCGGGCTCAATTGCCTGTGCTGCCTCATCAATCACTGCCGTTTGAAAGCGTCTGGACCTAATTGTGTAATGTGATGCCCCAACCAGCGTTGCAGTAATTACTTCCGCCTTTGATAGCAGGTCATCCGAAATATATTCTTCTAATCGTTCGATCTCTTGTTGGATGGCTCTTGCCTCTGTAAACAAAGCCTTCCGTTGTTCGCGTTCAGCCGCTCCGAAACTACGCTTATAGGTATGTGCCATATCACGGCATTCAGAAGCCTGCTTTCGGAGTCTTTTGATATCGCGACTGCTGTTGTGTGTGGCAATTTTTTCGTCGAGCGTCAACCTGAGAAGTTTTTCCTGTACCCGTGCAGGATTTCCGATTCTAACAACATTCAATCCTTCATCCGAAAGTTTCTCACTTATCAGATCCACCGCTGCATTACTAGGCGCTACAACCAGAACCTGGCCATTTTCACTCCTGGCAAGGGCCTTGATGGCCTGCACCAGGGTAGTGGTTTTGCCTGTTCCTGGCGGACCATGAACCACTGCAATATCTCTGGCGGAAAGGATCTTTTCTACTGCTTCCAACTGGAATGCATTTAAACTGCCGCCGAGTTTTGCCAGAATACCGGCAATTTCAGGATCATGATGATATTCCGGTTGCTCCAATCCCATAAGTATACGAACCAGGCGGCCCTCTTTAACCTTTTCCGTCAACAGGCTCGCCTGCTTCAGCGCCTGCTGCATTTCCTTATAGCTGTTCTCATCAAATATGGCGTCGATGCCAAGCTTGCCATCACGGCTCCAATCGGGCAGCTCATCCACCCGAAGAGCAACCTTCATCCGGTTGCCACTGATATAAGATATGATTCCCTCCAGCCGGTAATTTTCTGCATCATGATTGGAGAAAAATGCCACTGACATCCCAAAACGGAACTGGTGCTGGAGTTCCTGGTGCGATGTACGCTCGATCTCAATGGTCAGGTAATCTGCCCTGCCCGGCTCACTTCCTCTCAGGGCAATAGGGAACCATGTCATCCCGTTCTCCCGCTTTTCACTGATCCGCATATGCCGGGTGAGGGCTTCAAATGCCACACGATCTTCTTCACGCTCCTTATCCAGCAATACCTGCAACTGCCTGAAATATTCCATACCGGCAAAACTATTCCTTTTTTTACCCGTCTGACGCCTGTCAGGACAGGCGTCAGACGGGTAGGTAGTTTAAACTCCAACAACATTTTTGCATGATTTCAATCAATTTTTGCAGGAATATGCCTGTTCATTTGTTGAAAACTGCATTTTCTTTGGGCAATGTTTAACAAATTGTTAAATTGTTCCCTTATCCTCTTTAAACAGGAGCATTTTTTACCAAACTAACAACTAACAAATGAGAAAAATCATCATGATGGTTTTTGTCCTGCTATTGGGTGTATGCGCCGTATTTGCGCAGCAGCTCAGGTACACAGGAAAACTAAAAAGCAAGGATGGCGCCCCCATCGCCAATGCTACGGTGAAAGTTAAAGGAACCACAACAGGTGTTGCAACCGCCGCCGATGGTTCCTTTTCTATTAATGCTAATTCAGGCGATGTATTGGAAATCACCTCCATCGGAATGGCACCCACAGAAATCAGGCTCGCCGGCAATAACAACCTCGGCGATCTGAGTGTCGACATGAGCCGTAGTGATCTCGAAGAAGTGGTGGTTACCGCTTTTGGTATCAAGCGCGAAAAAAAAGCACTTGGTTATGCTATCCAGGAAGTGAAAGGCGAAGACCTTACCCTGGCTAAGTCGGTGGATATCAGTAACTCCCTCGCCGGTAAAGTTGCCGGTGTGAAACTGATTGGCTCACCAAGCTCTTCTTTTGATAACGCTACCGTTATTATAAGGGGCGTTACCGGACTTGGACTCGCTTCCCCAATTTTTGTTGTAGATGGAACGGTTACTGACCAAAGTGCCGTGATCATGGACAACGTGGAAAGCTTGTCTGTACTGAAAGGACCTGCCGCTACCGCACTCTATGGTAACCGCGCCCAGAATGGCGTTGTGGTTATCACCACCAAGAAAGGTACCCGTGGTAAGCGTACTTCCGTTGATGTAAACCTGGGTGTTACCTCCGAAGCCCTCGCCATAATTCCTCCTTACCAGAATGAATACGCAGGTGGTTATGCCTCCTCCGCCAATACAAGAGGAAGTTATGACGAACAGGGATTTGCCATCTTCAAATACAACCCTGCCCGTCATGACCCTTCATGGGAAATTTTCGACGGACAAAAAATGCTCGAATATGGTGCCGATGAAAGCTGGGGCCCTAAAATGGATGGTACCCTCTATCGCCCCTATTATAGCTGGTATCCCGGTGAAGATTGGGGTATCCAGGTGCCTCTTACCCCGCAGCCAAATAACGTGAAGGACTTCTTCCAGCGCGGCCGTAACCTGAATAACTCTATCGCTTTCTCCAGCGGGGCGGATAATTTCAATTTCCGCATGACTTATGCTAACGTTGACCGGACCCTGATCTTGCCCGGGGCAAAAAGAGTTCAGCATCAACTGGGATTGAATGGCTCCTACGATATCGGCAATTACATCACCCTTTCTTCAGATGTTGCCTATACCACCCATGATACAAAAGGAAAACCACTGGAGGGATACCGTCTCGATGGTCTGAATATCACACAGAATTTCAACCAGTGGTTTCAGCGCCAGCTCGACATGAAGAAGATGCAGAAATATCGTAATGATGATGGTTCTCTCAATTCATGGAATATCGGTGACCCTAATGGATCAAGCGATATCAATGTTTACGGAAGACCAGCTTATTGGGATAACCCATATTTTGTACTTCGCGAAAACTTCGGTACGCAAAAACATAACAGACTGGTAGGAAACGTTGGAATGAAGATCAAGTTCACAAAAAATCTAACCCTTCAATCCTATGCTCGGATGAGCCAGTACAGCAATGAAAATGATTTCAGGATTGCAACGGGCGGACTTCAATTGGATAGTTATGAAATTCTTCAGAACCAGTCAAAGGAAATGAACTATGAAACCAACCTCCTTTACAGCAATAGGTTTGGTGATTTCTCTGTAGATGCGATGGCTGGAGCTAACCGCAGGCAGGAACTTTATTCGCAGGTTTATAACGCAACAGTTGGCGGATTGAGTTCGCCGAATTACTTCGACCTCGCCGCTTCTATTTCACGTCCAACAGTTACGCGTGATTATTCGAAGCGCCGTGTAAACAGTTTATATGGCCGCTTTACCGTTGGATATAAAGATTTCCTGTTTGTTGACGGAACGCTGAGAAATGACTTCTCTTCTTCTCTCCCTAAAGACAATAATAGCTATCTCTATCCTTCTATAAGCACCAGCTTTATCTTCACTGAACTGCTTGATGCAAGCGCTATCACCAACGTTATCACCTTCGGTAAGTTAAGAGCTTCCTATGCACAGGTTGGTAATGACCTTACGCCCCACACACTTGACATCGCTTTGAACAATGGCTCCTTCTATGGTTCGAATTCTTCCGTGGCCGTTGGAAATCAATTCAGGAATGCACAAACAATCCGCCCGGCCCTGACCAAGTCATGGGAAGTAGGTGCTGAACTTCGTTTGTTCAACAGGGTTGGACTTGATTTCGCGCTCTATGAGAACAACAACGTTGACCAGATACTTTCACTTGATGTATCGTCTTCAAGCGGATTCAGTACTGCCCAGGTGAATGCCGGTAATATCATCAGTCGTGGTGTGGAAGTTTCCCTCAGCGGAACCGCTGTGAAGACCCGAAAATTTAGTTGGGATGTTGTGCTCAACTGGGCCAGCAACAGCAATGAAGTAAAAGAACTGTATGGCGATCAGCAAACTTATCTCTACGCAACCAACCGTTATGATACCCGCCTCGAGCATCGTGTAGGTGGAGAGTGGGGTACTTATGTTGGACGTAAGTGGAGAAGAGATGATCAGGGTAGAGTGATCATAAACTATTCCAAGAATGCAGCAGGCGTTGAGTCTTCTACCGGTTTGCCAGAGTATGATATCAACCAGGAGATCGGACAGGTACTTCCAAAGTGGACGGGTGGAATGTACAATACTTTCCGGTTCATGGATTTTGATCTTGCTTTCTCAATTGATTTCCAGAACGGTGGACTGTTCTATTCTGAAACAAGAAACTTCAATACTGGTGCTGGTCTCTCTGAAGAAACAGTTGGCATCAATGATAAGGGTAATGACTGGAGAGAATTCCCCGGCTCTTACACTTTCGCCGGTGGTAATACTGGTACAGGTGGTATCCGTATTGATGGTGTATTCAATGATGGTAAAGGCACTCCCAATAACCGTTATGTTCCAGCCCGTACTTACTGGTATACAGCACGTCAGCGTGATGCCGGTGAAGTACTTCTGGATGCATCCTATATCAAACTGAGAGAAGTAAGACTGGGATACAATATTCCAAAATCAATCCTCTCGAAAATTGGAGCTGTTAAGTCGGCCAACTTTGGCGTGATGGTACAGAACGCATGGCTAATCTGGGCTACCACAAAAAAGTATGGTGTTGACCCATCAGAGCTGGAAGTTTTCTACCGCGAAGGTGGTCAGTTATCCGCAACAAGACAAATAGGCGCTAACCTCCGTATCGGATTTTAATTGCGGGCATTCGCGTATCAATAAAAAATACCAAGTATGAAAAAAATATTAATAGTCATTGCTTTTTTCAGTGCAATGGCAGGTTGTAAGAAGTTTGATGATATCAATATCTCGCCCGTATTGCTCACTGAAGCAAAAACACGCGCGTTACTTACAAATGCTATTCAAAGCATCCCTACCTTAACTATGGGTAATGATGCCGCAGGAAGGCTGGGTGCCTTATATGTGCAGCATCTTGCAGAGGGACCATATCCTGCTTCCTCTCTCTATTCTGACAGAACCCTCAACTTCGCTAACTTTTATATCGGGCCTCTGTATAACCTGCAGACCATCATTAACTACAATAATGAAGGACGCCCCGAAGCGGAGAATAATGGAAGTGCAAATAACCAGATAGCTGTAGCACGCATCCTCAAGGCTTATTATTTCCTGCAGATGACAGACAAATGGGGTGATATCCCTTACAGTGAAGCACTGCAAGGTGATAAGAACTTCGCACCTAAATATGATAAGCAGGAAGATATCTATGCTGATCTTTTCAATGAACTCACCGAGGCAGTTGCCCAGATCAACGAAAGTGAAGCCCCTGTACAGGGTGATGTTTTGTTGAATGGTGATATGGCAGCCTGGAAGCGTTTTGCTAATACCCAGCGGATGATCATGGCGCTGCGTCTTTCCCATGTTGACCCCGTAAAAGGAAAAGCTGAATACGCAGCTGCTGTCGCGGCCGGTGTTATAAGCTCAAATGCTGAGAATATCTCCTACCAGTTTGTAGCCGGCGATCCAAATAACTTCAACCCATGGTATAACAACTATGATATAAGTTTCAGGAACGATTACGCACTCAGTAATACCCTGGTTGACTATATGGCAGCCAACGACGACCCTCGCTTACCAGTTTATGGGGAAGTGATAGGTGGGGAAGTGATCGGACTTCCTTATGGCCGGGTGCAGGCAGTTCAGATACCTGCAGTTTATAGCAGGATCGGTTATGCTTTCCGTTCAGAAGATTCTGAATTGCCTATTTTCAACTATGCACAGGTTCTGTTTATGGAAGCAGAAGCTGCCAAGATTAATTATACTGCAGGCGGCGATGTTGATGCGGCTGCTAAGTACCTGGCTGCTATCAAAGCTTCCTTTGAGCAGAATGGAGTTTACTCTGATGCGGCTTATGCTGCCTATATCGCCAAGCCAGAAGTGGTTTACACTCCTGCTGAGGCAATAGAAAAGATCATCACCCAGAAATGGGTTCATGGTTTCCTGAACAGCTGGGAAGTATGGGCCGACTGGAGAAGAACCGGTTTCCCTGTTCTTACCCCTGCGCAGGATGCAACCGATTCAAGAGGTATTCCTCTTCGTATTGGATACCCATCGGCCGAGTCTGCCCTAAATAAGGTAAACTACACAGAAGCCGTATCCCGACTGGATGGTGGTAAGGACGAAAACTACAGTAAGATGTGGTGGATGCCTTAATTATTCAGTGTGTAAATATGAAGGGCGTATCCGAAAGGATGCGCCCTTTTTTTGCCTCAGAATCTTTGTCACTTCTGCTTATCGCTTGAAATACGAAAAGGGGATAGATGCAAGTGCGGTAAATATTTTCCATTGTTCGGAGGTTAATTCACGGTATGCATACGCCCTAACCGGTTTTTCATTTCCAATGATTATCAATGCAGGGTATTCTTCCAGGTAAAACATTTTTGCCTGCATGTCCGATAAACTCTGCATCCGGAACTGCTTATCTTTTGTTTTGCCCCATATGGTTAAACAAGGCCCTTCAGAGAAGTTTTTCCATTTATCATTTAATGGCACAACACTACTGCTGTCTTTCCCATCCCAATATTGCGTATGGTCCAGATTGCTCTTGGGTGAAGGTTCATAGGAAAGAGTAAACCAACTTACTGTATCCTGCCCAACCATCATAAACTGGTTCTCATTTGGGTCAGTATATCTTTCAGCAGCACCATAATCACCTGCTTCTGTGGATACAGATTTTGATCCGTCATCGTTCTTTGTTTTTTCCACCGTTCTTTCAGCTGTAACTATCTCCTTGTAATCAATAACACAGTTTAATGTGTCGTTTCCTGATAAAAAAGGGAATATAGCCCTGTAATCGGCCGATTTAGATTTGCTGATACCAACTCCCGTAATCAGGCTGATGGCTCCGGAGGCGGCATTTCCAGCTCTATTGGGCCGCCGGCGTGTTTGGATGATCTTATGAGGAAGAGGGGTTAAATCAAATGAATCCAATTCCCTTATCGCACCGGCCGGTATTCCTTTTGCGGAATACACACAGGCTGGCGAAAGATAAAGTTCTCGCGGAGCTATGACCGCGGGCTGGAAGATCCATGACGCAATACTGTCAAACGCGCTGATATAGACGGCAGGGTGGGCGGGTAGTTTAGTCAGTATAACCTGTCCTTCGGGTGCTTTATTCCGATGAATATCCACCGTAAACATTTTATCAAGTAGGGTAGATCCATTCGCCCCGTCAATGATCCTGCAATTGATCTCAATACTACTGGATTGAACAACTGCATTATCTGAAATGCCTAGTTGGAACAGAATGCGTTCAAAAATCTGGAGGAATAGGTATAAAGATGTCTCCTTCTTTTCTTTCACCTCTGTTTTAAACTTCGGATATTCCTGGAAGGGATTCAATTTCTTAACGGTGAGGTTAAAGGACGTACCGCTGCTCTGGTAGTGATTCGAAATTGCTTTCGCAAATATGCTTTCCACCTGCTTTTTATATGAGTCTTCCTGTAATAGTACTACCGGCATCGAAGCTGCATTCTTTGCCCAGTAATACTCGAATTTTTGAACCTCCAGTTTTCGCTCCTGCGCATACAGTGGAGATAAACTGAACAATACCCAATATAAAATTACGCAGTAAGCCACCACTGTTCTCTTGCTGGCCAGGTTATATAATAGTCTGTATAAGAAAGAATATGAGCTAAGCATTTTAATGTTTTTTAAGTCCAAGTTTTTCAAGCAGATTATCCTTCTTCGACTTACTGACCGCAAGCTTTTCGCCGGTTTTCAGAACAACATTTCCACCGTCCGTCCTTAAAAATTGAAGGATAAAATTTACATTAACCAATGTTGAATGATGTATTCTCTGGAAAATCTCGGAGGGCAATAATTCTTCAATATCACCTAATGTTTTGGAGATAAGCATGGCCTTCTTGTCGGTAATAAAGATCTTTGTATAGGCGCCTTCTGCATAGCAATATACGATCGACGATACATCTACAAATTCATACCCCTCCCGCTGCGGAAGGGCAATTTTTTGACTTCCCGAGGGCTTGCGGATATTCTCAAGGAATGTATTTATATGCTGTAATCCATTTCCTGAATTCATTTTATTCTCCACCTTCCTCACCGCTTCCTGTAGATCCGCTGAATCAATAGGTTTCAATAAATAATCAATGGCACTTATCCGGAACGCCCTTGCTGCAAATTCATCATGGGCAGTGGTGAAGATGATAGAGAAATCAACCTCCTCCAATATCTCCAGCATTTCAAATCCACTCATCCATGGCATCTGCACATCCAGGAAAACAAGATCAGGATGATGTTTTTTGATAGATAATATTCCTTCCTTCCCATTCGAACAGCTATCCACAATACTCACGGATGGACAATATTTTTTCAGATCGTTCTGAAGCGATTTAAGGCAATGTTGCTCGTCATCTATAAGAATAGCTCGTATCATTCTGATCAGTGCATATTATTCTTCTGAAAACGATAAAACCACTTTCGTCCCTTTACTGCCACCGGCAACGGTTTCCTTATCAGTAATGGTGAGTCCCCCCTTCCGGTGCTTTAATAAATTATCCAGCTTCAGACGCGACGCTGTCAAGGCAATCCCTTTGCTCGTATGTGTGGGATTGGCAGGTGTTATATTCTGCATCGATAGTTTTCTGCCGATTCCATCATCCTCCACTATTATCTCTACTTCGTTGTTATTCTTCTCCACCCGCAGACTTATATGTCCCTTGTTATTTTTCGGTATTATTCCATGCCAGATGGCATTCTCAATAAATGGCTGGATAATGAGTGCTGGTACCTGCACCGATTTGAGATCTATATTTTCCGCAACATTAACTTCATAGGAAAATTTTTCATCAAAGCGCATTGACTCCAGCTGCAAATACAGTTTGCAGGTTTCGATCTCATCAAATAGCGTGATCTCTTTTTTGTCAGAATTGTTGATGAGGGTACGCATCAATTTTGAAAAGGTGGTCAGGTAAACAATACTTTCTTCAATGCGATTTTCCTGTATCAGGGATTTGATAGAATTCATACTGTTGAAAATAAAATGCGGGTTCATCTGCGCGCGCAATGCTTTGGATTCCTCTTCTGCCTTTTTCAGCTTATAAGCTGTTTTTAATCGCTCTTCTTTGCGCACCCTTCTTACATAGTGAAAGAGAAAATAGATCAGTGTCCAGCCCGACAAAGTCAATAGTACAAGGAAAAGGTTGAAGAAAAATGCTTCATTCAAGGAAGGAAACCAGAATCCTTCTCCTCTGTTTTTGACCTTCCATAATCCAAGATTCACCATTATGGTCATCCAGATTCCCGTTCCAAAAATTGAAACAGCAAGATTGATTAATGTTAATTGTATTATTTGTTTAGAGAACTTTTTCTTGAAAATTCCACGCGACTTAATGATCGTTTTGATTAGGTGGGAGGTTATGATCCCAAACGCAATAACAGTTGCCGCAATGGGAGCAAAATATTTACTATCGTGGTATATCCTGTCGTTAAAGAAAAAAAGTACCACTGTAAATATGATCCAGCCTGCAAGCTGGTATTTCCAATAGAAGGATAATCTTTTCATGCCCTTATTAAGTTACCAAGATTTTTCTGATTATTCTTTGCTCAAACAATTTAGGTCTTCGGGGGAGCCCTGCCAGAGCAGAGTTGGCAACTGCGCATTTCCGGTTGATAATTGCCTCAATCCAGCCCATAACCCCACTTTTTCAATTTAAAACTGCCCGAACAACCATTTCTCAATCAGATAAGGTAGGGTATACAATAAGCACGTAAACCCGCTAACTGTTGGTTGACTTCCGCTTTGCCAGCATATACTTTTGACTTCATCGGCCGGTTTCTTATTTCATAACCCCTACACCTTGAACGATGAAATCATTATTATCATTATTACTCACGCTCCTCCTGGAGACCGGGTATGCACAATCATTGTCAGCTGAAAGCCCTGCCTGTAAGATTGAGTTGATAACCACCAGCGGAAACCGTTTTGTGGGATGGTTGATTGAGATTGAGGATAGTTTAATTGATGCCCATCCCGGCAAAAGGCAGGAATTCAAAGAGGGTAAATCGCATAAGCCGGCGAGGTTTTATTTTAATAGGATTAAAAGCATTAAGATCATGCAGACCATATCTTCCCGGAAGGATTGGGAGGGTAGTAAAAAATTTGTAATCAATGCCGACTTAAAATCATTCGAAGAATTCAGACACAGGATTACAATGTTTCGATCAGCCGCTGGAATTTCTTACAAATGCGGGAGATTGAATTTTATCGTATCGCCCCGTATGAAGAAAATTGATCCCTCATTTCTGAGTTTCCAGATGCAGGTAAGGTTGATGCAGATATTTCATGGCAAAAAACTTTACCTGGTTACGGCAGCAAGTTCAGCTGATGCTGTTAAAAAGATAAAAACCATATTGGAAAAAGAGAAAGCAATGATCGGGAACCTCTGGTTTGATAGCCATGGTAAATATGCCAGTCGGAAATCGCTTTTCTCTATTGGTAAGGAAGATTTTACTTATGCAGCCATTAAGGATAGTATGGCCACTCACCATCTGAAAGAGCTTTCAGCCTATTGCGATACCACCACACAGGTTGGTATAGGGTCCTGTTATGGAGGCGCCACTTTTACCCTGCCTGCCATTGAAGATTTCCCTGCTCAAAGAATGAATGGCGACTCATTGATGATCGGCATGAGCAGGCTCCTTGGCAATGCAACGGTATATGCCTGTGAAAGTTTTGTAATGACCGGACCAGGCCTCCTGAATGTCAACTACTCCCTATGCGGAACTCCCGACCGAAAAAAATACAAGGATCCACTTTACAGTCCAGTTTGGGAAAGGGCTGGCGAATGGAACAGGTATTCTGGTAAGAGCGGCAGCTTTGGCACACCTGTTTCAGTTACCCTTCGGCACGATGGTACCATTGGCGTAAAAGACCAGCGATACCTCCAGATTAAGAAGAATAAAGAGAAGCTTAACAGGAACCTGAAAAAATTCAGGTCCGGAAATTATAATATCGCACTTCTTTATAGAAGTTAATGCACGAATTATCGGTATACAACTTTTACAGATGGAGTATCTGACCAATCCTGCCCCGAGTATAATAGTAGCAGAATACCGAAATAATATATTCCGGGCTCACCTGGTCTGTTTTGAATTACATAAGAGTATAAGAATTCACTTGAATTCTCATAAATTGGTACATAGAACCATTCAGGATTGGAAGCTCTCCGGATATATATTTTATAGGCCCTTCCTTTTGGTATATAATATTTGAAATTGATGATTTCCAGATGTGAGTACCAGTTGAATTGCCATACCAGGTCATTAAAAATATATTCATTTATGTTTTCTGACTTTAATTCAACGCTCACCATTACTATATCCTTCCCCACCAGCCCCTTTGAATCTTTTACCTCAAGTTCAAATTCATAATTGCCATTCACCAGGTTACTTATAACTGTAGATGCTGAATCGTCATCTTCAATATTGTAGAAATCTGGCCCACTTATCTTTCTCCAGTGATAATTTCTGATATCATAATCAGGATCACTTACGACACCGTCAATCAATATTTTCGTGAAAGGAAAATCAAGTATATTTTCTCCTAACCATACTCTAGGTGGTGAATTAAATTCAGGCGGTGGACCAGGGGGAATATATGACTCGGGTTTTAAAGCGTCTTTTTTACATTGCGGGAAGGCCAATATTATTAATGCTCCCCATAGAAGGATTAATCTTTTCATGGCTTAAGGTTTAAGGTTTACCTGCAGTGCATCAATAGAAAGTAGGAGGTAGTGGCAGCACTAATTCATGGGGAAGAATCTGCTATAAAGTTATTGCCTATGTATGAAAATTTATACCGTATTTTCCCCGGGTATTCGAATATGTGTCATTCTTACCGGCCTTATTTAAAATGCACTTAAATAATTTGCATTTATTGCAAATACATGTCAACAAATAAGTAATTAATAGTAAAATAGGCATCATTTCTTTTGTGTTTATTATTATTTATAGGGCTATACAATTATCATCTCCCATTTCTTGCATACAATGCTACAAACGTAAAACAGTCCTGTATTTTCCAATTAGTTATGGGTAATTAATCCCGATAGTTTTGAAAAAGAAAAAAAACGTTATGAATATCATTGTAACCATCGTTATTTTCTCACTACTATCTTTTAGTACAGTTGGACAGGGAAGGGGAAAGGTTTGTTTAGCCACATTGCTCGATGATCAAAGAAAACCAATGGCAAGAGGCAAGTTGATTAATGCGCTCGATTCAGGACTTACTTTATCCATTGCAGATGAACTTATTTTTTTTGATCTGGATGCTATCCATTCAATCAGGATAGAAAAGGATAATCAGTTATCAGACCTTATTAAACTTAGTGATGATACATGGACCAATTCAACCAATTTGAACCCTCAGCATGAAGACTCCACTGCACACAAGGGAAAGTTTATAAATTCGGAAATGGCTAAAAAATTAGGTGGCCTGGCATTGAATGCGTTTGATAATTGGATAGAGGATCGAAACACATTAAGTCTGATCAGGATAAATGGTTCAGCACGCGAATGGAAGAGTAAACTGAGGTTCATACAACAATTCAGCTTAGATGATGAAAAACTTGGCAGATCCGGGGCGGTAAGAATGGCAGAGGTGAAGTATTCGGGAAAACAATTAAAACCGATCAGCTTGTCGACTGGATTGAGGCCATCCTCAAAACCCAGGGTGATTGTAGTCCGCAATTAATAACCTGAAGATTACTATTATGAACACACTAAAATTGAGAGAGGCAATTTTTGTTTGTCTGCTCGCGCCCTTACCATCTCTTGCTCAACCTGCTATTGACCAGAATAAGTATTATTATTTGGTCAATTTAGAGAATTCAGAAGTTATGGAGAATCCGGGGCATAAAGCTCATCATGATAATAGAAGTGAAGCAAAGCTTATTAGTTCTGCAAGGAAGGCTGGTGATCATTCACAGCATTGGAAGTTTATCAGGGTTAATGATCTGCCCAATTTATATAAGATAGTAAACAGGAAGTATAGTAATTATATCGATGTGCCTTATGGTAGAAAGAATGAGAAGGAGTCAGTTTTTGGTTACAGGAATAAAGGAGGAAATAATCAACAGTTCTATCTGGTGGCAGTAAACAACTCGCATTACCTAATATCTTCTAAGATAAGTGGGTTGGTGTTAACACCTATAATGAATAATGAAGAACACTGCCTTTACCGCAAAGAAGATGATAAACCAGGTGGCGAAGTAAATATTTGTGCACATGAAACTGCTCGATATATAAAACAAATGAATCTTACCGGAGAACGAAAGCAAAAATGGGCAATTAAAGAAATCAATTAATTAAAAAATAAAACAATGAAAAATTTGCTAATGCTGGCTTTAGTATTCTTGAATGGAGTAATACTATCTGCCCAAACAGGTACACCAACTTTCAGTTCAGATTTCGTATGTGGATCCTCAGGTGAAATATTTAAGCCCGATAAGAACAAAATATATTTTTTCACGATGGGCGAGGAATCGACTGTCTGTTATGGGGTAAACATTGGACGAGTTGATGCTTCATCATGCGAAACCTTTGTATTTGAATCGGCCGGTCTATTTAATGGCGATCTCTCGAAACCCCTATTTTTCATAAGAAGAACAAATGGCGATTATCTGAGCTTTCAAATGGGAGGTGCTGCATATGTTCCAAAGAATAAAGGAATAATTCATTACCAGAAATGGCTTATCAGAAGGCATCCAAAAACTGGAGAGTATATATTGAGTCTCCCCACTGCTGCAAATTACAATTTCATCCTTCAACGATATGGTGATAACCTGATGGGAATCGGGTTCAGGGATTGTATGGTAATAGGAACGGATAGAACCCATATAATCATTTCATCCAAACCAAAATACAGAATTAAAACCGGTGCAGTAACCAATTAATCAACAGATATGAAAAAGCTTATTATCTTGGTATTGATTCTTACTGCTGGATTCTATTGTCAGGCCCAAACAGCAATTAATACAAAAAAACTGCACAATAAAACAACAGAGTTCGATCGCATACCAGTATTCAGGTTGCAATTTCGGGTAACTACTTCTAATGTAAAGAACCATGATTCCGACAAACCTGCATGGGTAAAATTTAACGATAAAGACCCTGAATTTTTCCTGAGCAAGCAGATTGATAATTTTCAGCGTGGTCATACTGATACCTATGATATAATCTCCCATAATATCACTAATGTTGGAGATATTCACTTTATCAAGATAGGGCAGGGTAACGGAGAGCAGGATTATTGGGGCATAAGCAATATTGAACTACTCCTGAATAATAATGCAAATCCCATCTTTAGTGTACGGTTTGATAAGCCATTTATGATTAATGGTGACAAAACAATTCAACAAGGATTTGTTGGTGTTGCACTTATTGCGAATAAGAATGAGTTGCGCGGTCATCCGGGATGGCAACTGCATGACCGAAACCGTACAATAGGGCTTATGCCTTCTGAAATTCCATCCGAATTTATAAAAAGCCTAGCCGAGGCGAGTATGGGGAACTATATCAGTCATACGCCGGGAAGCCTATCATGGTCTTCCGACGATTACGGCCGATGCGTGCAAATCAAGCAGCTTTCAACGGAAATGATGCGTGTTACCTTTAAATTAGATGCTAAAATCAGACACCAGCCGAATCCCGAGGTGAACATTTTCGCCGATATGAAATTTGTGTGCAAGGACGGCCGTTTATTGATATCATCGGAGAGAAGCGGAGTGTCAAATGGTGAAACTTTATGGGAGCAACTCATGCCTGATTTCATAGAAAAAATATGGATCGCATTAGGTAAGGGCTTCAGGAAAGTATACATGAAAACACCATTGCGAATCACAGAGTCTATCAACCCAATATTCTCTTTTACAGGGGCTTTGTATAAATTTGATTTTTCAACCCCAGAGCCTGAATTGAATCTTCCTATCACTGAATGCCAGCAGCTAATCGTATTGCCAGACGCATCAATACGATTTAGCAGGGGTGGACAGATTATCAAAACAACTTTATGATGTTGAATAAACCAACTTAATCACTGCCCCATCAATCTCATCACAGCAGCAATCACAACGTCCGGATTCTCGCGCTGGATATAATGCCCGGACTCAACAACCTGAGCACGAACATTTGGTTGCTGCTTTGACCATTTTTGTAGTTCGGAGATCCATATCTTCTTGAGTGGTGCTTCAGATGCCGACCATTCTTTTAAACTGCCTGCAATCAATAGTTCGGTTTTCCCTTTATACAACTTATCCGACCTGGATGCCTGGTTCATTGCAGGCATCATCGCATCAAACTCATCCTGGGCTGCCGCGTTATTAGCATTGCGTGTAGCAACCAGTCGGGTGAATTCATCGGGAAACTTTAATGCCATCTCATCATAACTTTCTTTAGTGGCAGGGTCCACCAGCAACAAACCCTTCGTTTCTGTAGGATACATTGCTGCAAATGCCCTGGCAAAAGCACCTCCCCAACTCCAGCCACCTATGATATATGGCCCTCTGATGCCAGATTTGTTGAGCGCCTGGTGCAATTCCTCCGCTACCCGGTTGGCCGTGCGGCTCTGAGAACAGGCTTCCGAATCTCGGTACCCCGGACGGTCATAGGTTATTACAATGGCCCACTTTGATAACTCCGGCACAATACTGCTCCAGCAGGTATGATCACTGTTTCCTCCGGCTTCAAGCACTAACACCGGCCCCTTGTTACCCGTTTTATACAATACCATTTCATGGCCATCTACCCTAACCCGCAAAGTATCCGGCCGGTAATTAAAGGCATCGATGATTCCCTGCACACGGCGCTTTTGACTGGAATCAATTTCAATAGATTTTTTATAATTATCAGCAGCTGCCTGGTATTGACCCATTCTTCCCAACGCTTCTCCATAACTATCATAAACATTAGAAGACCGGGGAAATAATTTCGTATTCAGTTCAAATAATTTCATCGCACCCGCAACATCATTATGTTCGCGCAGTCTTTCATATCCCCAACGATTCAACAGGTATTCCGCACTCGTCATATCATATTCATTCTTCTGAGCTTCTGTAAGTGTCATAAAGCTATCACTGGCAGCAATAACCGAACTCTTCCTTATCTGCATGCGTAAAGCATTCGCAAGTGTTTTTTTCTTAGGTTCCAGGGGCAAGTCATATAGTACCGCTATGATATCACGGAACAGTGGAGTGGTTGCTCCCGATGTATTATCCAGCACAACAACAAAATTCTGCTCCTCCGGAAAACGAGCCAGTTCGGTGAGGAAGCCATTTATTCCTCCACTATGCCATATCATGTTAATCTTCTTAGAACTATCCCGGGTAGGAATGTTCTCATTAAACCAGCCATATCCCGCATTCATTCTTCCACCCATGGAAAGATATCCCCTGAACATTTTCTGTTTAAGGGAATCACTTAATAATTTATTGCTATACAGTGCCTGGTTCCATCGGTTCAGATCTTCCACAGTTGAATAAAGCGACCCCGCTGAATACGGAAGGGCCATGTTCAAAAAGGGAGCATTCCTATAGCCACCGAGTTTCTGTTCATATCCACCTGCCCTGTTCTCAATTAAGTACTCATGCATGTCATACCCCGTTTCTTTCATGCCCACTACATCCAGGATCTTTTCCTCTAGCTGCTTCTCATAACTATTACCACTAACCGCTTCTATTATAGCGCCAAGTATAAAGTACCCTGAATTGCTATAATTGAACCTGCTGCCGGGTTCAAATTCAAGGTCACCACTGCAATACGTTTTAATAAAGTCGTGAACCTTATAATATTTTCCTGAGTTGGGAAAGAAGCTATCATCTTCTGTATAGTTCGGTATACCTGATCCATGCGTCAACAAATGATGTATAGTAACCCTCTCACCTGTTTCCCTTCGGTAGTTGGTAAGATAATCAGTGATCTTACCATCCAGCCTGAGTTTCCTTTCTTCTACCAACTGCATGATCAGCATAGAAGTGAATTGCTTGGTGATAGATCCCAGCCGGAACTTAGTTTGTGTTGTATTCGGAACATTCCACTCAAAGTTCGCCATCCCCACTGCGCCTTTATAAACCACTTCATCTTTCTCTGCCACCAATACAGAACCATTAAATAAACCCTCATCGGAATAATACTTTACCAATGCTGCGATCTTTTCCGGCTTTGATTGTGCCCTAATCATGGGAGTAATTACAAGCAAAAGAACCAGGAGGAGGATAGTTTGTTTCATATTAGGTTTTAAAATAACGCATTTGATGGTATAGAGCAACTACTATGGTATATTTATTGAAGTATTTAATATCAAAATCTCTTGTATGAAGAATATTATTTTCATTTTATCGGCCTTAGTTTTTTTCTCCTGCACTGAACCTTCAACAAAGGACACGGCCGACAAGAAAATTGAAGAGGGTCTTGATCAGATCAAAGAAGGGCTTGAAATGAAAGCCGATTCTGCAGGCGCTTACCTTGAAGCACAAAAGGCTAAGGCAGAAGCGGAGATCAATGCCCGGATGAAAGATCTTGATGCCCGTATCGACGAACTCGAAAAGGATGGTAGCAAGAAAAGCAAAGAAGCCCGTATTGAACTGGAAGAGGATCGCACTGAACTCGAAAAGAAACTGGATGAAATAAAAAACAGCTCTGAGGCCACCTGGGAAAAAACCAAACAAGGCCTTGATACAACTTTCCGCAAGGCCGATACAAAATGGCAGAAGATAAAAGGAGATTTTAAAGACCTTTTCAATTAAACGGCCTTAACAGCATTTCACCTGCACATCGTATTGGTTTTACCATATTGATTAACTTCCATGATAGTACGCTTTACTATTAAACCAAAACGATGCAGGCTATTTTTGGAATTCTCTTTCATTTTATAGGAGGCTTCGCCTCAGGAAGTTTTTATGTTCCGTTCAAAAAAGTCCGCCAATGGTCATGGGAGTCTTACTGGATCATCGGCGGACTTTTCTCATGGCTTATAGTGCCTCCTTTAGCCGCCCTGCTAACCGTGCCCGGATTTGGTTCTATCATTAAAGAAGCCAGTTCGTCTACCCTGGGCTGGACTTATTTCTGGGGGATACTCTGGGGCGTTGGTGGACTAACTTATGGGCTGGGCATCCGATACCTGGGTATGTCGCTCGGTAACTCAGTGCTGCTTGGATTAACCGCTGCCCTCGGCTCTTTACTCCCCGCCATCTATTATAACTACGCCCCCACCGAAGGCAAGATCACCTTCTCACAAATGCTGGCTTCAAGTGGCGGACAACTGGTGCTGCTCGGAGTGCTGGTATGCCTGATAGGGATCGCCATATGTGGTTATGCGGGAAGGCGCAAAGAACTCAAAGCATCCCTAACCACACGTGAGGAATCCCAGAAAGAATTCAACCTGAAAAAAGGCCTCACCTTCGCCATCATTTCCGGTATCCTCAGCGCCTGCTTCAACTACGGCATCGAAGCCGGTGATGAACTATCTAAACTTTCCGTTAGCCGCGGCTTCAACCCTCTCTTCCAGAATAATGCTACCTATGTTGTTCTACTCTGGGGCGGACTTACAACCAATCTCATCTGGTGCGTATACCTGAATTTCAAAAACCGATCCTTTAAAGACTATACCGATAAATCATCACCACTTGCCAATAACTACCTGTTCTCTGCATTGGCGGGAACTACCTGGTACCTGCAGTTCTTTTTTTATGGTATGGGCGAAAGCAAACTCGGTAATGGAGCCTCCTCCTGGATCCTTCATATGGCGTTCATAATACTGGTCTCTAATTTCTGGGGACTGGCACTGAAAGAATGGAAAGGTGTGGATAGAAAAGTATTGTTGATCTTCCTGCTGGGATTGCTCACCATCTTCCTTTCGGTGATACTGGTAGGTATTGGAAATTCAATGACGGTGTGATGGTCATTATTTTAAAAACAGATTGATAATTGATAATTATGGCAGAAGTATCCGGGTCTTTCAAATACGTTAGTTATTTGTGGGATGATGAAAAGGTCGCGACCATGGAAGGTGATGAAGTTGCATTACTGGTGTATCGTTCCAACCTACTTGGCGCCGATCTTCGGCTCACCAACTATGGGGGAGGCAATACTTCCTGTAAGGCAATGACAACTGATCCCCTTACCGGCCAACAGGTGGAAGTGATGTGGGTGAAAGGCTCAGGCGGCGACCTGGGTACCATGAAACGCAACGGACTGGCAGCGCTTTATGTAGACCGCCTCCGCAGTCTAAAAAATATCTATAAAGGCATTGAACAGGAAGATGAAATGGTGGAATTGTTCAACCATTGCATCTATGACCTGAGTTCACGTGCTCCTTCCATTGATACCCCGCTTCATGGATTTCTTCCCTTTAAACATATAGATCACCTGCACCCCGATGCGGCTATTGCTATTGCCGCTGCAAAAGATGGCAGGCGCATCACGGAGGAACTTTTTGGGGGAACCATCGGATGGGTAGATTGGCAAAGACCGGGTTTTGACCTCGGACTGAAATTGAAACAATGCCTTGATGAGAGCCCGGGAATCAGGGGGATCATGTTAGGATCACACGGACTTTTCACCTGGGGTGATACCGCTTACGAGAGTTATATCAATACGCTGGAAGTGATCGAGCGTTGTTCTGAGTATATTGATTCGGCCATAAAAAGAAAGTCGGCTGTGTTTGGTGGCGAAAAGATCGTTTCACTGGAGCCTTCAAAGAGATTTGCCGCAGCATCTGCTATAGCGCCGCTTTTACGCGGACTCTGCTCTTCCCAAAACAGGATGATCGGACACTTTACTGATGACGAGAGGGTTCTCCAATTCATCAATAGTCAGCACCTCAGCCGGCTCGCACCCATGGGAACCAGCTGTCCGGATCATTTCCTGAGAACCAAGATATCACCCCTGGTGCTGGAATTGAGGGCAGATGATTTTCATTCTCCCGCAGAGGTATTAAAACAAAGAATAACTCCCCACTTTGAAGAGTACCGGCAGAAATATGCCGACTATTATAATAGTTGCAGGCATGCTGATAGTCCCGCCATGCGCGACCCCAACCCAGTGGTAATCCTCCTTCCCGGCGTGGGAATGTTCACTTTCGCAAAAGACAAACAGACGGCCCGGGTGGCCTCTGAATTTTATATCAACGCTATCAATGTGATGCGTGGCGCCGAAGCCATTTCTGAGTACACTTCCCTGCCGCACCAGGAAGCCTTCAATATTGAATACTGGCTTCTCGAAGAGGCCAAACTTCAGCGGATGCCTAAACCTAAACCCCTCAGCGGAAAGATCGCACTGGTGACGGGAAGCGCCGGGGGCATCGGAAAAGCGATCGCCCGCAGGTTCGCTTCCGAAGGCGCCTGCGTGATACTCAACGATATTAATCAGGAAAGGCTTGATGGCGCTACCGAAGAATTCCATCGCGAGTTTGGAAAAGATAACGTTGCTTCCTGCACCCTGAATGTGACCGACGAAAATTCTATCGTAGCTGCCTTTGATGACGTATCCCTCGCTTTCGGTGGGGTAGACATCGTGGTTAATAATGCAGGCATAAGCATCTCTAAACCCATAGAAGAGCATACCATCCATGACCTCGACAGGCTTTATGATATCCTGGTAAAAGGCCAGTTCCTTGTTTCAAAAGCCGCACTGCCTCTGATGCGTAAACAGAAGATGGGAGGCGACATCATCAATGTAGTTTCTAAGAATGGGATCCTGGCCGGACCTAATAATGCCGGTTACGGCAGCGCCAAAGCGGCACAGGCACACCTAAGCCGGTTGATGGCCGCTGAATTGGGAAAAGACAATATCCGCGTTAATACGGTTAACCCCGATGCGGTGATCTCCGACAGTAATATCTGGAGTGGTGGCTGGGCCGAAGGAAGGGCCCAAGCCTACGGCATCACCGTTGAAGAACTGCCGGCTTATTATGCCAAACGCACATTGCTGAACGAAACCATCCTGCCCGATGATATCGCTAATGCCTGCTTTGCTTTTGTAGGTGGGCTCCTGAATAAGTCCACCGGTAACACACTGAATGTTGACGGCGGGGTAGCTGCCGCCTTCATACGTTGACCACTATATAATAAAAGAACGATTCTATGCACTTAGATCCATCCCGCATCCAGGAATTGAACCAACCCCTGCTGGCGGAACATAAACGAAAATTCGAATTCCATGCCGCGGGTATACCCGATATCGAAAGCGTTATCCAAAAGTTGATGGCGTTCAATGTCGCCATCCCATCCTGGGCCCTGGGAACAGGGGGCACCCGATTCGGGAGGTTCTCCGGTGCCGGCGAACCCGGAAACCTTGAAGAAAAACTGGATGATATCGGTTTGCTTCATGCCCTCAACCGAAGCAGCGGCGCCGTTTCACTTCATATCCCCTGGGATATTCAGGAGGATTATGCAGCTATCCGAGCCAAAGCTGCCCAACTGGATATTGCCTTCGATGCCGTCAACTCCAACACATTCCAGGACCAACCCGGCCAATTGCTCAGTTATAAGTTCGGATCTCTTCAACACGTGGATGCCGCCGTCAGAAAACAGGCCATTGAACATAATATTGAAGTCATCCGCCACGGAATTGAGTTAGGCTCTAAGGCCCTGACCGTTTGGCTCAGCGACGGTAGCTGCTTCCCGGGACAACTGAATTTCCGACGGGCCTTCCAGAATACACTGGAGAGTTTACAGGAGATCTATACTGCCCTGCCGGCCGATTGGAAACTTTTTGTGGAATACAAGGCCTTTGAACCGAATTTTTATTCTATGACAGTGGGCGACTGGGGCCAATCTCTGCTCTTCGCCAATAAACTTGGTCCGCAGGCATATACGCTGGTTGACCTCGGCCACCATCTGCCCAATGCCAATATCGAACAGATCGTGGCGCTGTTACTCATGGAAGGTAAACTGGCCGGCTTTCATTTCAACGATAGTAAATACGGCGATGATGATCTTACTGTCGGTAGCATAAGGCCCTACCAGCTCTTCCTTATTTTCAATGAACTGGTGGATGGGATGGATGCCCGGGGAATGGACCATGCAACTGACCTGGGATGGATGATCGACGCTTCCCACAATGTAAAGGACCCGCTGGAAGACCTGCTTCAATCAGTGGAGGCTATCTTCATTGCTTATGCACAGGCACTGTTGCTTGACCGCAAAAAGCTGGAAGAGGCACAGCAATCCAATGACGTCGTGAGAGCCCAGGAAATATTGCAGCAGAGCTTCCGGACCGACGTACGCCCTATTGTGGCGGAGGCTCGTTTACGCAGTGGTGGCGCACTTGATCCCCTGGAATCTTACAGGTCTCTGAATGTTAGGAAAGAGCTGGTTCGTGAAAGAGGTACCAAAACAGTTGCAACCGGATTATAATGGCGGCTAAAGAAGTAATTGCAGTTTTTGATATCGGGAAGACCAACAAAAAGTTGATCCTTTTTGACAAGGACTACCAGCTTGTTTGGGATTACTCAACACAGCTTCAGGAAACAACTGATGCAGATGGTTTCCCCTGCGAAGATATCAAGGCTTTATCCGGTTGGATGCTCTCATCATTGCAATCAATCCTGGATAATCCCGGTTATAATTTGCGGGCAATAAATTGTTCGGCCTATGGCGCCAGTTTCGTTTTGCTGGATGAGGGCGGACAGGTAATTGCACCCCTCTCCAATTACCTCAAACCTTATCCTGAAGAATTAATTCAACAGTTTTATGATACCTATGGTGGAAGGCCAGAGCTATGCCGGGCAACAGCGTCACCGCCACTTGGAAGCCTGAATTCCGGTCTCCAGCTTTACCGGCTCAAAAAGGAAGATCCGGAATTGTTCAGCAGGCTGCATTATGCCCAGCATCTTCCACAGTATCTCGCATACCTTCTTACAGGCCATGCCTTTTCGGACATCACCAGTATTGGCTGCCATACACATCTTTGGAACTTTGATAAATCCGATTACCACGATTGGGTTTACCGGGAAGGCATTGATAAAAAGCTGGCACCAATACATCCAAGTAGTGGAATTGCTGGTTATTACCAGAAAATCCCTGTGGGGGTTGGATTACAAGATAGTTCAGCAGCCCTTGTTCCCTACCTGCAGACCTTTCATGAACCATTTGTTTTATTGTCGACCGGTACCTGGTGTATTAGCATGAACCCCTTTAACCATAGCTTACTCACTGATACAGAGTTGCAGAAAGATTGTCTCTGCTACCTGAGTTATGAAGGCTGTCACGTTAAGGCCAGCAGGTTGTTCTTAGGTTACGAACACGAACAGCAGGTAAAAAAACTTGCCGCTCAATTTGATAAACCCCTCCATTATTATAAGTATCTCCGATATGATCCTGCACCCGAAGCAGGCTATGAAAAAGCCTACCATCAGCAGGTGCAGGATTTGGTACAAAAACAGGTGGAAAGCACAGGCCTGGTTCTTCAGGAGGGTAACATTAACCGGATCTATGTAGACGGTGGCTTCAGCAGAAACGATGTATATATGAAAATGCTGGCCGCAGCATTCCCTGCATATGAATTGCGTACAGCAGAGGTAGCACAGGCCTCCGCATTAGGTGCTGCAATGGCTATGCATCAACATTGGAACACACACTAGGTAAGCCTCGATTTTTTGGTAGCAAATAAATGACAGGTGAATTAAGGCTGAAAAACAATCTTCACGTTTGGCGAGTCTGAAAGATTATGTGTTGTAGTGGTTAAAAGTAAACTTCCGTATGGATATTTTCCTATAGAATCGACCTTTTCGTCAATGAAATATTCATACATTCCAATCGTTGCCAGTGGACCCTGAGGCACTTCAATCCATTTGGTATCATTGTCGCGCTGGATGTAAACTTTGAATATTTTATCTTTTGGAACATTTAGTCGGAATTGCTGAATATCCAGTCTGGGGAAATCCCATGGATCAAGCCATGGCAGTTTTTTTATAATAAGATCTCCATCTTCCATGGGATCTATTTCTACACCAATTGATATTTCTCCGCTACCTGTAAATCCCCCATCATCTAATGCCTCTAGTTCAAATATATATGTGCCATTCTTTAAATCCTTGATTAGAGTAGTGGGTGAGAATTTGTTTACAATTAAAGCTCCGGATGGTCCACTCAATTGGGTCCATTTCATGGATTTAATATTATCCTCACCATCTGTAACATTTCCTTCGATCCGAATATTAGGGAAAGGATATCCAATTAAATCAGACACCAAATAAACTTGGGGTAAAGTGTTAGGAATACTTATTGCGGGAGTATTGTTTTCAGGGGTACAGGCCATCCAAGCCAGCAATAATAAGCTGGAAATCAAGGTGTATGACCGTTTCAGGATTGTCGAACCAATATGCACGAAATCATAGACGGTGTTCTCGATCTTAGTTAAAGTTAATTCACCCGGTGCTGATTTTTTATGGAATGCGACAGGAAGACTATTGTTATTGACAGACTCCTGTTTATAGGCGATTAAATGATTTTGTCCACCATTAATAAAAGTTAACACCAGCAAACATTTCTAATGTTAGTAAACATTCACTAACTTTGAGCAATGAGTACTGAAATATCCAGCCGGCAATTAGAGATCATTGAAGCAGCGGGTAAGTTATTGACCCACTCAGGCGTTAGCGGCCTCACCATTAAAAACCTGGCAAAAGAAATGGACTTTTCCGAAAGCGCACTCTACAGGCATTTCGAAAGCAAAGAGGAAATCATCGTGGCCCTCCTGAATTACCTTGCATCCAATATGGAGGAAAGGCTCAGCCGGGTTTACCAGGCAACAGATACTCCCGAAGAAAAGATCCGTAAGCTGTTTGGAAGTCATATGGACTTTTTTAAAAAGAACGCGCATTTTGTGGTGGCGGTTTTCTCAGACGGACTGATGGAGGAAAGTGAGAAGATCAACCAGGCAATTACCAGTATAATGAAGGTTAATGTCAAACACCTCATGCCCATTCTGCAGGAGGGACAAAAAAAACTTGTTTTCACCAATGATATCCCCGCTGTAGAACTCCTGAACATCGTTATGGGAACCTTCCGTCTGCAATTATTAAAATGGCGGCTTGATAATTTCCGGTTCGACCTGAAGAAAACCAGTACCAAAAGTCTCGATGCGGTCATCACCCTGATAACAAATAAAACCTGAAGAGTGTCTGCAGTTAATGCGTGACCACAATGAAAAAAATTTCAGTTATTATGTTAGTAAGTATTCACAAACCTATTTTATTTCTACTTCTCTTATTGCTTATTGGCAGTTCAGCAAAATCGCAGATCATGACCTTGCAGCAATGCATTGACACGGCGCTTATCCATAACAAAAACCTCATGATTAGCAGGAACCAATTAGAGCTGAGCAGAGAGAAAGAACTGGAGGCGGTTGCCGGCTGGTACCCTAAACTAAATGCCAATGCTGATTACAGATACTTTATCGAACTGCCATACCAGCTCATGCCAATGTCAGTGTTTGGCGGCGAGGAGGGAAAATTCAAAGAGGCCCAGTTCGGAGTTCCGCATAATATGAATGCAGCCCTTCAGTTCTCAATGCCCCTGTACCAACCTCGCCTCAACAGTGCCGTTCGAAGTGCACGCATAGGAAATGAAATCAGTGGCCTACAATACCGGAAAACAATAGAGCAGGTTGTGATGGAAGTTACCGGCCTCTATTATAACGCACAGGTTTTGCAAAGCCAGCTCGCCTTTGTGAAGAATAACCTTGGTAACAATGCAAAGCTGCTCGCCAATATGCAATTGCTGAAGGAACAGCTGATGGCAACCGGAACGGATATTAACAAAGTTTCCCTTCAAATGGAAAAGTTAAATACAGAGCTGACCCAGTTGCAAAGCTATTACCAGCAATTGCTGAATAAACTGAAATTTACAATGGGATTATCTCTTGACCAGACTGTTCAGGTGAATGATTCAATCACCTTCGATCCCAAAGATGATTACACGCTCTCACCAGCAACAGACCTTGAGTTGTCAAAGGCGCAGGGTAAACTCCTTTCCAGTGAAATGAATACCCTCCAAAGTTCCAACAAGCCATCGCTATCTCTCTATGGCAGCTATGGCATTGCCGGCATGGGTTTCGATAAAAGTCCGAATGCTTTTCTGAATTTTTATCGCACCGGATTTGCGGGCTTACAACTTACCGTGCCTCTCTTTAATGGAAACATCACCAATAGGAAAATCAAACAGAAATCTCTGGAACTCCAGAACAACAGTCTGCAGCAAAACCTACTGGAAGAAAGGATCCAACTGGAGGTTATCAATGCGCGGAACCAGAAAACAGTGGCACAACACTCTGTGCAAACCACCCGCTCGCAAACAAGACTGGCACAATCTATTTATGATCAAACGCTGCTGCAGCAGAAACAGGGACTGGCATCTCTCACCGATCTTCTCCTGGCAGACAATAATCTGCAGGAGGCCCAGCAAAAACACCTGGCAGCAATGGTTGATTACCTAAAGGCTGATCTCGATCTTAAAATGGCTACCGGAAACATATTAAACAAATGAGCTCATGAAAAAGCTGATCTATATCCTCATCCCCCTTGCCCTGCTCCTGGTGCTGGTGGTATGGCTTAAACGCAACAAGGAGACTAGTAGTGCAAAGGTTTACCATTACGATAAAGAACAACCAGTTCTGGTGGATGCCGATACCCTGCGCCTCCAACAGGTTAGTTTCACAAGGGAGTATACCGGCATCTTTGAACCAAACAGGGAATCAAAGATCAGTGCAGATGTGCAGGGGAAGATTCGCAAATATTTTGTGGATGCCGGTAGCATAGTAAGAACTGGTATGCCCTTGATAAAACTCGACGATGAGTTGATTCGTCTGCAACTTGCTTCGGTTGACGTGCAGATCAGGGCACTGGAAACGGATGTGAAGCGTTATACCATCCTGGTTGCAGCCGATGCGATACAGGGTGTTCAACTGGAAAAAGTCAATATTGCATTGGAGTCGGCCCGTGTTCAGCGGAGAACCATCCTGGAGCAAATCAGGAAAACTACCATAACTGCTCCCTTTAACGGCATCGTCACCCAGAAAATGTCGGAGGTCGGCGCCTTTGCAGCACCCGGCGTTCCTTTATTGCAATTGACCGATATTGCTCAGTTACGCTTTACCGTTCAGGTGCCTGAAAATGATTTGCCCCTCTTTGAATCCGGACAGGGATTCAGTATCCACGCCGACCCTTACCCGCAGCAGTTACTTTCCGGTAAGATCACCCTGGTTGGAAGCAAAGGGAATGCAGCAGGTTTATTCCCCATTCAGTTTCTTGTTAAGAATACTCAATCACGAGCCATTAAGGCAGGTATGTTTGGGAAAGTAGAATATACCTCGGCAGAAAAGTCTGAAGGAATAATGATTCCCTCAAGCGCCATTATAGGTTCAGACATTCAATCACAGGTCTATATCGTGAAAGATAACAGAGCAGTACTTACCCCTATTGAAATTACCCAACGCGTCGGTAATGAGGCCTTAGTGGCTTCGGGACTACAATCAGGATCGGTACTCATCAAAGGCGGTTTCATCAATTTATACGATCGCGCACCAGTGCGCATTAAATAATCATCGGTATGAACCTGACAGAAATATCCATCAAACGACCCTCCCTCATCGTAGTGCTTTTCGGGCTCTTTACCCTGCTGGGGATTATTGGCTTTAAGAACCTGGGATATGAGTTGATGCCTGACTTCAACCAGCCCGTGGTGGTAATTAAAACCCTTTACCCTGGGGCCGATCCGGAGGAAGTTGAAAACTCGGTGTCCCGGAAAATTGAAGATGCCCTGGCAAACCTGGAAAGGGTAGATTATATCGTTACCAAATCCCTGCCCAATGCCTCCGTCACCATTGCCTATTTGAAATATGGCACTAACCTGGATAAAACTATGCAGGATGCGCAGCGCTATATTGATAATATCCGCAAGGACCTTCCGGAGGATGTCCAGGGTCCGGAAATGAGCAAGGTGTCGCCCAACGACCTTCCCGTTATGCAAATCACTGCCAACGCTGATATGCCCTCCACCAAGTTCTATCAGCAAATGAAGGACGATTACCTTCCCCAGCTCCAACAAATCAAAGGGGTGGCAGAAATTAGTCTGCTGGGTGGCGAAGAAAGAGAGATCCAGGTTAAGGTTGACCAGCACAAACTTCAGATGTACAAGCTTTCACTGCTGCAGGTGGTGGAAGCAATAAATCGTTCCGGACTTGATATACCCGCCGGTAAAGTGCAAAGTAGTTCCGTAAGTAACTCCGTACGCCTCACTGCCAAATTTGCTACCACCAGTGATATCGATGATGTACAGGTGGCCATGCCACAGCCCGGTAATGCGATTTATGTGAAAGACCTGGCTACTGTAAGTGATGGTATCAGAGAGATCCAATCCGTCAACCGCTTTAACGGTAAATCCGGTATCGGTCTCCTCCTGAAAAAGCAGGGCGATGCCAATGCCGTAGAAGTTTCAAAAGCGGTAAAGGCAAAACTGAAAGCCATAGAACAGCAAGAGATTTCAAACAGCCTGCAGTTCATAATTGCAGACGATAGTACCGACAAAACCATTGCTGCTGTAAACTCAGTAATGTTTGACCTGCTTCTCGCAGTACTGCTGGTTTCTTTAGTTATGCTGCTATTCCTCCGCAGCTTCCGCAACTCCCTGATCGTGATTGTTGCCATACCAACCTCTCTGGTAACCGCTTTTGCGGTGATGTGGATCCTGGGTTATACCATCAACCTGATGACCCTGCTGGCCATGTCTCTTATCATCGGTATTTTGGTAGATGATGCCACAGTGGTATTGGAAAACATTCAGCGACATCTTGATATGAAAAAAGAAAAAAGGCAGGCAGCCTTTGATGGCAGGATGGAGATTGGCTTCTCAGCTATGTCTATCACCCTGGTTGACGTAGTGGTATTCCTCCCGATTCTCTTCCTTCAGGTTTTCGTGGCCGATATGTTGAAACAATTTTCAGTGGTTGTGATTACATCCACGCTAACCTCACTGCTGGTGGGCTTTACCCTCACACCATGGATGGCATCCCGATTGGGTAAGCCCGATGACTTGCGGGCTGTAAATATCTTTAACCGCTTCCTCCTTTGGTTTGAAAGAAAGCTGGAACAATTCACCCACTGGTACGGTCGTCAACTGGATTGGGTGCTGAGGCATAAGCTGGTAACCATTGGCACTATCCTTTTACTCTTTGTAGCTACAGCCCTTATTATGAAGCAGGGAATTATAGGCAAAGAACTGATCGCCACGGGCGACCAGGGTAAGTTCAGCCTATTCCTTGAATTTGATAAAACAACGGCCTTTCAGCAAAACAATATCCGCACACAGCAAATAGAAAGCTATATACTTCAACAACCGGAAGTTGAATCGGTATACAGTAATAATGGCGGCCCCAGCACAGCTATCGGTAGTTTGGGAGTTGGCGCTATAAATAAATCTGAATTAACCATTCAGCTCAAAGATCCTAAGGAGCGTCTAAATGAATCTACTGAAGCCTTCATGATCCGATTGCGTGAAAGACTTCAACAGGATCAGCCAGGTATTAATTTTTCCATGGCAGCACTTGGACTCATTCCTCGTTCGGCACCTATTGAGATCACGCTGAGCGGCAGCGAGCTGGATACAGTCATGAAATCTGCCGTCATACTCAGGTCGGTGTTGGAAACCATCCCCGGTGCAGATAACGTTAGGCTTTCCGTAGAGGAGGGTAGCCCGGAATTTCGGGTTGTTCCTGATAAAGATAAAATGCAACGCTTCGGACTCACCACCAGCTACCTGGGGATGAATCTCCGAACAGCTTTTACTGGCAACGATGAAGCCTCACTTACGGAAGCTGGCACAGAATACCCCGTTCGTATATGGCTCGACAATTTTGACCGGAAGCATGCTGAAGACCTTACCGGTTTACATGTGATAAATCCACAGGGACTGCCCATACAGGTAAAGAGTTTTGCACAGGTGGTCCAGAATAACTCACCCTCCCTGCTTGAAAGGAAGGACCGGGAGCCAGCAGTTACGCTTACAGCCAATGCACTGGGTCGCCCTTCAGGAACAGTTGCTGACGAAGTAGTGGCTTATCTGGAGAAAAACCCATTGCCTACGGGCATCCAAATGACATGGGGTGGCGATATCAAACGGCAGATGGATAGTTTCGGTGCCCTGGGCTCAGTATTGATGGTATCATTCATTTTGATATACCTCATCCTCGTAGCACTTTACGATAGTTATATTTATCCCCTCGTGGTGTTGTTTTCCATACCGGTTGCCGCCATTGGCGCCTTCCTGGCATTAAACCTTTCCATGAACCACCTAAGCCTTTTCTCCTTACTGGGATTGATAATGCTGATGGGGCTGGTGACCAAAAATGCCATCCTGATCGTTGATTTCACCAACCAGCTAAAACAAAAAGGTATGCATTACCGGGAGGCATTGCTGGAAGCAGGTAAAACCCGGATGCGGCCCATCCTCATGACAACGGTTGCAATGGTCATCGGTATGCTTCCAATCGCCCTGGCCAAAGGCAGTGCCAGTGAATGGAAGAATGGCCTTGCCTGGGTAATCATTGGCGGACTGGTTTCTTCCCTTGTCTTAACAGTTTTCCTGGTTCCATTGGTTTATTATACCGTGGACCGCACCAAAGAAAAATGGAGTGCAAGGAAGCTTAAAAAGCAACTTTCGCCAATGGCTACAGGATGACTTCAAATTGACTGTTGGATTAGACATGGATTAGACTTAGGTTAGACTTAGGTTAGACTTAGATTAGACTGCAATCACTATGAAACGGCTACGAGAACACTATACCCAGCGGCCGGAAACACTACGGCCCCGCTACAGAACCGCTACGGAATCACTACAGAATCACTACAGAATCGCTACAGAATGATTACAAATTCGCTACGGAATCGCTACAGGATGACTACAGAAAACGAAGGCTATTGTGACGTAATGTTTTAAAAACCAACATACTGTCACCTAACATAACTGACATGTATCTCCCCTGCGCGCCTGCCGAAAGCTTGATGAAGGCATGCCCTAATCTTGTAATAACCCGGCAGCGCCTGCCGAAAGCTTGCTGAAGGCAGGAATATTGGTAGTTAAATCAGTAATGCATATAAATAATACCTCCTCTTTATATCGACCTTTGCCTCATCAACTTAAGCAAAATGCAAAAAGATAAAATAAATAATGGCGCAACAATGCCTTCCCGCATATTAGGGAACAGCGGATTGGAAGTTTCAGCACTGGGACTGGGATGCATGGGACTCAGCTTTGGTTACGGTCCGGCCACAGACAAGCAGGAGGCCATCAAACTATTACAGGCCGCATATGATAATGGCATCACCTTCTTTGATACAGCTGAGGCTTACGGCCCATATGATAACGAAATATTACTTGGTGAAGCTCTGGCCCCTTTCCGCAACAATGTGGTCATTGCTACCAAATTCGGATTTAAAGAAGGTAAGACAGCCTTGGGATTAGACAGCCGCCCTTCAACCATCAAAGCAGTTGCCGACGCCGCACTAATAAGACTGAAGACCGATCATATTGATCTCTTTTATCAACACCGCGTAGATCCTTCTGTTCCTATTGAAGAGGTTGCCGGAGCCATACAGGAATTGATTCGGGAGGGCAAGATCCTTCACTGGGGATTGTCTGAAGCGGGGCTGGCAACCATCCGTAAAGCACATGCCATTCAGCCGGTTGCTGCACTGCAAAGTGAGTACTCATTATTCTTCCGGGAACCCGAAGAAGAGATCATCCCAACATTGGAAGAACTGGGTATCGGTTTTGTTCCCTTCAGTCCACTTGGGAAAGGTTTCCTTACAGGAGCCATCAATGATCAAACACAATTTGATCCCACCGATTTCAGAAATATAGTCCCGAGATTTTCGGAAGAAAACAGGAAGGCAAACCAGGCAATGGTTGACATGGTAAAAGCTATCGCCGTAAAGAAAAAAGCCACACCCGCGCAAATTGCCCTTGCATGGCTGCTGGCTCAAAAACCATGGAT
>JAKFDZ010000060.1:0-7534 GCA_036675925.1 Flavihumibacter sp. | reverse complement strand
AGGCATTGCATAGATCTTTCCGTTTGTTTTAAACTTCCATGCTTCTTTGCCATTCTTTTTATTTAACGCTACTACCTCTCCATTCGTGTTGGTAACAAAAACAAGTTTTCCATCAGATGCAGTACCGGAACCGATATCACTGTTATCCTGGTAGGTCCATTTTTCTTTCACCTGCGGATAATCAGTATTGATTGCATACGATGGCCGGTAATAGGTAATAGTAGAATTTTTGAATTGATGATCCTTTAATTCAACAGTGGCCCAAACAGGCTTTGTTTCAACACCGGGAGTTCTTTCCTGGTAAACAACCAAATTATTTTTTATCGTAACGATATTGTATCCGCCTATCTCTTTTTTTGCACGAAGATTAGAACGACCCATTACTGCAGGAATACCATCAAAATTTAATTTTCGGTTGGAATGGCCATGTCCGCAAAGGATCAGTTGAATGTTTTTTTGTTTCAACCGGTCTATTGCTTCAAACCAATTATTCAATGACGAATCCTGCGGGTAATGATTTACAAAAACAATTGGTGTGTGATCATCAGTGGCTTTCAAAACAGAATCCAGCCATACAATATTTTCCCGTGGGATCTGGCCGGGACTCATTCGCATATTAGGTCCTGAATGGGTGCCAAGAAAAAGATAATCGCCTGCTTTAAAAGAAAAGGTTTCGTTACCAAATATTTTTTTAAAAGTATTCGAACCGTTTTCCGACCAGTTGCTATCATGGTTGCCCGGAACAATATGCCAGGGCTTAGTTAAGCTGTCCAGTATCTGTTTAGCTAATTTTATTTCATCATCGGAGCCAAACTCCGTGATATCACCAGAGATAACAACAAACTGTATCGCTGCGTTTTCATTAATATCTTTTACGGTTCTTCGCAGGTCATCAGCACCGGTGCCGCTGCCGATATGGGTATCGGAAAGATGTACGAAGGTGATAGCCGCATCCTGTGCGAACGAGTAATTAAGGAGAAATAAAATAAAAAGAAGCGAAATTGATTTTTTCATGGTCGTGCAGGATTACTTGTTTTTGGGCTAAATAAAAAAAAGCCGGCTTTCCATCCATATCTCTAAAAATAAGAATAACCACTGGCTGGTTAGCCGGTGGTTATTCTTATACAGTCAACTTTTGTCTGCTTTATATAAAAGTTAATAGCGTTGTATTTGTGTTTATCTACAGCGCAGTGAACTGCCTTACCGATGATATTGGGGTAGCCGCACGGTATCCGGCCAGGATATGGTGATACCGTCTGCCGATGGTGGCATTCCAAAAGTCTGCATAATCGACCATATTGCCTGTTGAGTTCCGTACTTGCAACGGCCCCAGGTCGTCACCATTGGTGTCAATAACCCGGATACGGTAATCAATACGCTCCGTACCCTGGGTGATTTGCCGGTCAGCATGCTTAATCACCGGAACCTGTTGCCATCCCGTAGCTTCACCGAAGGAAACAGGCTCTCCTACGTTAAGCCAATCACTCTTCAGGTTTGTATGGGTGGCTGTGGGGCCGGGATCGGTGTTATATTGATACTGGTACTGCAGTTTTAAAGAGGTGGTTACCCCGGGTGTTTCGAAAAGAAAATTATAGAATTTAACCCAGGCAAATGTCCCGGTGCTATCTGTAGTTATCCTGGTATAGGGATAACCATTATCTATTACAACCGGCGGCTTATCAAAATCATATACAAATACGTTTTGTTTTCCAGGTGTTAATGTAACGTTTTGGTCAAAAACCAGGTCTGCATTAGCTCCCCGGTACAGCTTGATGTTCGTCATTCCGGAAGGGGCAGTAAAAAAAAGACCCACACCGCCGCTGGGTATAGCATTATAAGGAGCGATCGGAGTAGTACTATTGGCGTACAGTTTATTGTTGATCTCCACCTTTGTGATATTATTTGCCGCCCCGGTAACTACAGGCACAAAATAGTGAAGCTGAAATTCGGCTTCATCTTTTGGCAAGTTGTGTGAATCATACTCAACCACATGCTTCTTACAAGATGTGCTCACTGTGGCAAGTATAAAAAACAACGATAATAATTTTACTATATTTTTCATTTACTCAATATTTTAATTAATTATTTAGGTATTTCGCCCGGATAAGCAAACCAGGGAATGGAGGTCTGATAATTGGCTGCATTTCCTGAAGTTGGCTTTAACGTCTCTAAAGACGGCAAGTTCCACATGTACTCTGAGTTGTAGCGTGGCCTGAGCCGGTATGAGGGAGCTCCTTCATTCAATACGTTATAGCTACCTTTCCTGTTAGCAACCTGTGCGGGAAGCAAATACAATCCTTTATATACTTTCTTAGGATCGCTATCCCATTTTTGATCAAGAATGGCCTGGCTCCAACCATTACCATTTTTAGGGTAATCCCCGGTATAGGCAATATCGTAATGGTATTTACGCATATCTGTCCAGGCTTCTGCAGCGCCCCAGGGATATAAAGCCACCCATTTTTGCATCATAATGTGCGAAAGTGAAAAATCTGCCATGTTTAACCCGCTTACAAACGGGCCAGCCTCGTACTCGCCTGCTAATGTATTGAAAGCGGCACCTGTGATTTTGTCTCCACCGGTTGGCGAACCTGTGGTACCCTGGTGGATATACCTGGCCGTAAATTCCAAATCTGCTTTTATCCCCTCTTTAAAAGCATCAAAGGCCTGGGCTGGTTGTTCCATTCTCCAGTAAGCCTCTGCAAGGCAGAATTTAATTTCCGCGGCAGTCGTTAAAATATAAGGTGCGTTGTCCCTGTATAGCCACTTACCGATGCCATCATGCGCAGTCCCGCCGAAAGTAGAGCTTACATTTCTTCCATAATAAGAAGGAGCGGTTCCCAACGGGCCTACTGTGCTGGTAAAAGAGCCGCCACGGTACGTGTATTTTTTAACACTGTCAACATGACCAATGTTTAAATAGTTAGGGTTGCTGGTGGTAGACAGCTTTACCGCCACCCGGGGATCAAAGTGCCCTGCAACATCCACCAGGGTATCTGCAATAATCTGTTTCCCGGCTAATTCATATGCTGAGAACTGACTTCCCGCAATTGGAAATTTATCACCGGTAGCTTCATCGTACTTGGGAACAGTGCCGGTAAATACCTGTACGGCATATTCATGCTGGAAATATGAGTAAGACAGATTGAGCCTGGCGGTACCCCAGAAATTGTTATAAGCTGAGTAGGGCGCTGACTGGGAGCCTCCTTCAATTTTCAACACTGCATCATCAGCCGAAGTTTGGAAAGACTTGCCGGCAGCATCAATCAACTCCTGTGCATATTTTGTTTTGAAATCGGTTTTATTAGTTAAAGAAGCAAGGTGTTTTACGATTACAGCATAAGCAAACTTTATCCATTTGGCTTTGTCGCCACCATAGATATGGTCGTTGTCGGTGATTTTATTTCCATAGTCCGAATTGTCTTGTTTCTCTAACAATTCAATGGCTGTGTACGCCCATTCTTTAACCTGCGGATAAATTTCATCCTGGTAGTCGTAGTCGTGAGATAAACGCCCGGGCTCAAATGCCTGCTTCATCGGGAGGTCGCCATGTATTTTGGTCATTATATCCCAGGAATAAGCCTTCATGGCATACCCTATACCGGCTAATGTCCAGTTTTCGGCAGCCATAGACTGGTTGATCAGGTTTTCCAGGTTCATTCCCTGCAGCCAATATACGGAGCGCCATATTTCACCCCCGGCATCACTACCCAAATTGTAGTAATTGTTGGCAAAATTGGTATAGCTGGTTGTTCCCATCATTTGGGTAAGCGGGCCAAGTGCCCGGATATCCCAGTAAAACCCTTCGTAGGCTTGTTGAATGCCGGCTAGATAAAGGTGCGCTTCTATATAGGCTGGAGCATCCGTGTTTCTGTTTACATCCAGGTATTTTTTACATCCCGTTGCCAATAGCAGTAAAGGGATTGCCAATAATAATATTGTTTTTTTCATATTTCGTTTAATTTAAAGTTAGGCTGATTCCGAAAGTAATTCCGCGTGGGTTGGGGATAGACCATACATCGTATCCTTCACCACCGGTACCGCCTGCTGCTGCCGATACGGTATTGCCTACGGCATCAATGCCCGAGTAATTAGTCCAGGTAAACAAGTCATTTCCTACCACGAAAAGACTCATATCAGAAATGATACGTGCCCTGGACAAAATATTTTTAGGAATTGCATAAGAAAACCTTAGTTCCTGTAAACGGAGATAATGGACGTCTTTCTCCAGCCAATCTTCATCACCTCCGCCATAGATACTGGAAGAGGCGAGGCCTGCATCTACACCAATTGTATTAACGGTCGGTGTTTTCGTGTTTTCATTACCATCTCTCAGTACGCCATTAAACACAACAGGTCCTCTTTCACGGTATTCTACAGATTCCCAGCTATTCCCGGTGGTGAACATCGAACGTTTTGTACCGTTTACGACAGTAGCTTTGTATCTTCCGGCAAACAGGGCTGACAGGCGAAGTCCTTTATAGCTCAGGCTGGTTGTTGCCCCAAAACGCAAATGAGGCTCCCTGTCTCCGATTACAGTCCACAAAGGATTTACGAGCGGAACTCCGGTCCCTGGATTAATTAATATCTTGCCTTCGTTGTTACGTAAGAATGCCCGCCCGGTTAATGTAGTAATTGGCTGACCTACCATGATACCATTGCGTATGTTTCCAGAGTTCCATGTATAGGCATTGTAGTATTCCGTAACATTTTCCGGGAGGTAAACAACTTTCGATCTGCCACGGGAAGCATTTACGCCTACGTTCCATGTAAGACCGCTGGGCAGTTTAACAATGTCGCTATTAATACCCGCTTCCCATCCCCAGGTTTTGAATGAGCCTACATTCATGTTGTTCAATACAAAACCGGTAGCGTAGCTTAAACGGAATCCTTTTACGATCTGGTCTTCATTGGTAGTATTGAAGATAGTAAACATGGCGTTGATGCGGTTTTTCAAAAAACTAGCGTCAAATCCAATTTCGCGGGCGGTGATCATCTCCGGACGCAAGTTCGGGTTAGGCCCTGTAAATCCGTATCTGAAACCACCACCGGTTGATGTCATTACTTCCAACTGCGGGTCGATCTCCAACGGGCCGGCATCCTTACCCACCTGGGCTATTGAACCTCTTAATTTAAAGTAGTTAATCACCCTGATGGATTTGACAAAATTTAACTCAGATAAAATAAACGAGGCTTCCATAGCGGGGTAAAAATAGGAGTTGTTCTGTACCGGCAAAGTAGAAGACCAGTCATTACGAGCTCTGAGCGCAACAAAAGCCATATTGTTATATCCAAACTCAAACTGCCCTGATATAGCCTGTATCCTGCGCTTGGTATTTTTTTGTGTAGAGGTAATAGTAAGCGGATCTGTATTGTTGACAGACTGAAAGTCCGGTATAACAAATTTAGAACCGTTCACAGACTGCCTGATTACTCCGTTTTCCAGTTGGTGATATCCCACCTGGGCGGCAAATGTCAATTTATCTTTCAGGAATTTGTTGTTATATCCTGCAATGATATTAACGGTAGGATCAGAGAAGTTAGACTGTACTATATCATATCTTCCGCGATCAGAACGTTGATTGTTAGCGCCATAATAAGGATGCCAGGAGTTTTGGAAGGTTTGTGTACCTACATCCCAACCAACTTGTCCGCGCAGGAATGCATTTTTGATTGGAGTTATTGTAAATGCAACATTTGATATAAACCTGTTGGATCTGTCGAAATTCAGATTTTTATTCAATGCAAATAAAGGGTTTAATAAATCGTAGTCAAGGTAGTAGTCCGGCTTTTTCATAAAACCATCGGCGGTTTGGTATACCGACATATCATCCACCAATGGCCATACCATAGCCCTGTATAAGGGGCCATCTGTACCCCGCATTACTTTGTTGTTGTTGGTACGGGTGAATTGCATGGAACTTTCAAACTTTAGCCAGTCTGTTATTTTGGCCTGGCCCGACAAGCTAAGGTTGAAACGATCATAATCCGTCGTTTTGATTACGCCTTCCTGTTCCAAATAAGAAACACCTCCCCTGATAGTGGCTTTGTCTGTTCCAGCCTCTACAGATAAATTGTGTCTTTGTGTAAAGCCGGTTTGCAAAATGGCGGCTACATTATCGTACAGTTTTGAACCTGCCGGATATTCAGCTCCGAATTTTGAGGTATTGTAATAGTTGGTAGTGCCATAAACGCCATTTGTATATTTCGTTTGTTGGTCAGGCCAGCCGTAGGCTTTGTCAAATCTGAAGGAGTTGCTGTAAGTAACTTTTCCTTTTCCACCGCGGCCTTTTTTTGTTGTGATGATGATAGCACCGTTAGAAGCATCAGAACCATACAGGGCTGCTGCGCCAGCGCCTTTCAGGACGGTAATAGACTCAATGTCTTCCGGGTTAAAATCGTTACCACGGGAAGAGTAGTCCATGTTTCTTACCGAATAGGTTTCTCCTCCAGCCATTCCCAACGGATCAAAGGTAGAGTTGTTCATAGGGATACCATCAACAACATACAAAGGCTGGTTATTGCCGGAAATAGAGGTCAAATTTCTTAATACCACGGTAGTAGAAGCGCCTGGCGCACCACTGGTTGAAGTAACATTCAGACCAGGAACCCTTCCGGCAAGCGCAGAAATGAAGTTATCTCTTCCCGATTCAGTAATGGTAGCACCATTTACTACCTGAACTGACGAACCCACTGATCGTGCGATACGCTTCATTCCAAATTCGGCAGTAATAACTACTTCACCCAGCGAACCACCTTTTGGGACCAGTGTTATTTTCAAAGCCGACCCTGACCCAATGCGGATCGTTTGTGGTTCAAAGCTAACGTGCGTAAGATCCAACTCATTAGCGCTGGTTGCACGTATAGAAAATGAGCCGTTCTCTCCGGTAGTCGTTGCAGTGGTTGTGCCTTTTACGGAGACGGTTACTCCAGCTACAGGATCGTTTTTTTCGTCAAATACGTTACCTGTAATTGTCCTTAGTTGGGCATTGCTGTAGAACGTGCAACACGCAAACAAGAACGATAACAATGTTACCCGTCGTGTTAGTTTTTTCATTTTCTCATACATTTTTAATTAAAAAATTTTTACAATACAGTTAGTCCTGCTTTAACATAGGGTTGCAACAGTTTATCATCTTTATCCAGCTCTGTAATAAGAATATCAATCTTCTTTACCGGGCAGATATGTATGGGCTGGTAGGTATTGATCTTTTCTGAAATAGCCAGGCATACCACTTTGGCCGATGATTCGATCATTGCCTTTTTTAGCTGTACTACTTCCCAGTCAATATCGGTAACTCCATTTTGCAGATCAATTGCATTCGTACCTAAAAAACATATATCAGCTTTCAGTTGCCTGATCTTTGAGATTGCTTCTGACCCAACAGTAATCTTGGAACCCTTGGAAACCCGGTCACCGATCAGGATCACTTCAATATTGGGATGATCCATGTATTCAAGAATAGCTGCAATACTTCCGGAAACAAATGTGGCTTTCAACTCTGCGGGTAGCATTCTTGCCATTTCAACAATA
>JAKFDZ010000059.1:0-15143 GCA_036675925.1 Flavihumibacter sp. | reverse complement strand
CTGATTTCGGGAAGGTTGGTTTCATGGTTTGCTATGACAGCTGGTTTACTGATGTTGCGGAAATGAATGCTTTAAAGGGCGCTGAACTTATTTTGTTTCCTAATGCGGGTTATTACCGAAGCCTGTTGCCCGCACGAGCTGCCGATAATAATGTCAGAATCATGGCAAGTAGCCTTCACAATGACAATGGAATTTGGGATACGGGCGGGCGTGATGTATTAAACCCGGATGATGATAAAACCAGTCGGATGCAGACAGGAATTGCTTTTAAAGATACAAAAGAGATGAAGGTGGATAATATAAGTTTATTAGTATCGAGCCTTGATCTTAATTATTCCCCATCACCACACTATAATGGAGGAACGATGTACAGCGCCCCCGGTGGCCGCCGTAACAGGGCAGAACAACTGTATTATCTTGATGACGATATTAAAAAGGAAAAGCAACGCTGGTGGGTAGAATAATAGCGCTACAATTTAATTTTGCGAAAACTCTTTTTTCTACTGGAAGAATCACGAATTATTAAAGAACATTTAATGATATGTTTTTTAATCTTCCCATCGCTGCCTTTGCGTTCTTTTTGCTTAAGAAGGCGATTGAAATAAACATTTGCTGCGTCTTTGCCGAGCTTTCTGCTATTCTGGTCAACCGATGAAAGAGTGGGAGTAATGATTTCCGTAAAACTTTCATTGGAAAAACCAACGATTCCAATCTCCTGAGGCACCTTAAGTCCCAATGTGTTTGCCGCTTTCAAAACTCCGAGTGCAGAGTAATCAGAAATTGTAAAGAATGCATCCGGGGGTTCATGGAAGTGTAACAACTCATTTGCGCATGACATGCCCGACTCAGTAGTTAATACATCCTTAACCACATAATTATATGGGATTGTAATATTGGCTTCTTTAATCGCTTTCAGGTAACCTTCCTTTCTGTCCATATATATTTTCAGGTGATCTGGTCCCCCCAAAAAGGCAATTTTTTTGTAGCCCTGGTCAATTAAATGTTTTACCGCATTATACGCTGCATCTTTATTTTCATTAACGATTGTATAGCTGTCAAGGGAGTCATTTACCCTGTCGAATTGAATAAGCTCTATTTGGTTATTAATGATCTCTTGTAAATGTTCTGTAGATTTTGTTTCAAGGGAAAGAGAAATCAATATACAGTCAACATTCTGATGAATGAGCGTTTCAACAGCCTGTATCTCTTTGGTGAATGACTCGTCCGTTTGACAAATTATAAGCCGGTGATTATTTTCGAAACAAGCCTCCTCCATGCCGGCAATAACGTTGGAAAAAAACGCAACATTTATTTTGGGGACAATTACCGCAATAGTGCTTGAAGACCCCTTTCTTAGATTGGATGCATTCAGATTATGTTTATAGTTTAATTCTTTCGCTTTTGATTTCACCAGCAATTTTATTTTATCGCTGATATTGGGCATATCATTCAATGCCTTTGACACTGAAGAAGGAGCTAGCTCAAGCTCCTTTGCAATATCATAAATGGTAACCCTTCTGTTGCTTTTCCTATTTACATTCATCGTTTCATGGTTTGGGGTAGGGCAAAATTATCAGATTATTATTAAATAGTTAAGAAATCGATTTTTAAAATCCAATATTTTTCTGTTTTTCCTGCATAAAATCAAAATTTATTTTATAAATAATTGATAATTATTAAATTATAATAAGTTTTGAAGATAGACGTTTATCTAAAAAAAAAATTTATAAAAAATAAAAATTTTTTTGGAAATCGATTTCTAAAATTGTTATATTTGTTTTGTACAAAAAAATACTACCTGAAAACCTCCTGCAGATTTTATTGGCCGGGATGCTACAGAGGGGTGAAAACTGAGAAAATTAAAGAACGATAATTTATAAATGTTAATTATAAAAGGAATGGATCTAAAGAATAAAATTGCTTTGATAACGGGAGGCACCCAGGGAATTGGAGCAGCTATCGCCTTAAGGCTTTCTCAGGAAGGTGCTAATGTTTGTCTGGTTGCACGAGATGCATCCGATACGACCATTAAAGAAAGGATAGAATCATCGGGAGGTGTATGTTTACTTTTATCAGCTGACCTGTGTCAGGAAGATTCCTGCAAAGCAGTTGTTCAACAAACAATAGAACATTTTGGAGCTGTTGATATTTTAGTTCATTGCGCAGGCTCTGCAGCTCCGGGAGGGATGGAAAACGGCGCAAGATCAGTTTGGTACCAGGCATTTGATATTCATGTGCATGCAGTTTTCCACCTGAGCTCAGCAGTATTTCCATACATGCAGCAAAGAAAACAGGGAACCATTCTTCTTATTTCATCTGCAGCCGGGTTGAGAGGAGTTAAAAACGCAATGGCTTATTCAGTGGCAAAAGGTGCGCTACCACAGTTTGCAAGGTCCCTGGCACTGGAACTTTCTCACATGAATATACGGGTCAATTGTATTTCACCGGGAATTATAAGAACGCGGTTCCAGGATTATTTAACTCCGGAACAGGTAAAAAATAATGTTGATAACAGGATACCTCTGCAAAGAGAAGGAACACCTGAAGATGTTGCAGAGGTTGCATGCATGTTAATTAGAAATGACTTTATTACGGGTGAAAATATTGTAATTGATGGCGGCATGACTATGCGAATTGTTTGAAAATTTGAGAAACTTATGAGGATTAAGAAAGTTGAGTTATTTAAAGTGCCACCCAGGTGGCTGTTTTTAAAAATTACAACCGAAAATGGCACGGTAGGTTGGGGAGAACCTGTTATTGAAGGAAAGGCTGATACAGTGAAGGCAGCTGTGGAAGAAATGGCTACATATATTAAAGGGAAAGATGCCCGGTTTATTGAGGATATCTGGCAGGCTCTTTACCGGGGGCCTTTTTACAGAGGTGGACCTATTTTGATGAGTGCTATCGCCGGCATAGACCAGGCCTTATGGGATATTAAAGGAAAAGCATTGGGCGTTCCGGTGTATGAATTATTGGGGGGGGCTGTACGTGACCGAATGAAAATATACGGATGGATTGGGGGCGATAAACCTTCGCAGGTTATTGAAGGAGCGAGGGACCGGATTGCAAACGGCTATCGTGCTATTAAAATGAATGCCTGCGCTGAACTCGAATGGATAGACAGTCCGAAGAAAATTGAAGACGCGGTAAATCTGATTGCTTCCGTAAGAAAGGAAATCGGATTCGATATTGGCCTGGGGATAGATTTTCACGGGAGGGTTCACAGAGGAATGGCTAAACGTTTTATGAAAGAGCTTGATGAGCTTAAACCAATGTTCATTGAAGAGCCGGTTCTATCGGAGAATAAAGATGTGTTTGCCCTTCTGGCGCAATACACCAGCGCTCCAATTGCAACTGGTGAAAGGCTATATAGCAGGTGGGATTTTAAATATCTTTTTGAGCAAGGTGCTGTTGATATAATACAGCCCGATCTCAGCCACGCGGGCGGGATTTCAGAAGTAAAAAAGATTGCGGCAATGGCCGAAGCTTATGATGTAGCGCTGGCACCGCATTGCCCGCTCGGTCCTGTTTCGTTTGCTGCAGCATTGCAGATTGATTTTAGTTGCATCAATGCCTTTATCCAGGAAACAAGTATGGGGATTCATTATAACGAGGGTACTGACCTATTGGATTACGTGAGTAATAAAGAAAATTTCAAAGTTGTCGATGGATATATTGGGCGTTCAGCATTACCTGGTTTGGGCCTGGTAATCGATGAAGACAAAGTCAGGCAAATGGCGGAAATAGGACACAATTGGAAGAATCCTGTATGGAGAAACCATGATGGAAGCATTGCGGAATGGTAAACAATATTAATAAACTCTGATTATGCAGCAACTGATGGTAAGTTGTGACTGGGGAACCAGTTCCTTACGTTTGCGTTTAGTCGGCATCCCGGATGCAGCGACGATCGCAGAACTGTCGACGGGAGATGGAATAGCTTCCATTCACCAGCGATGGGAAGCTGCCAATAAAGAAAATTCTGTTTCAAAACGATCTTTTTACTTAGGCTTTCTTCATAAGTGTGTCAGAGACTTATTATTTTCGGCAGGCGCCAAAAATAATGTGAGTGTAATAGTGATTTCCGGTATGGCCTCTTCTTCAATTGGGTTTGTCGAGATACCCTACGCAACACTTCCTTTCAATTTAGATGGAACTGGTGCCGAATGCAAATTCTTGGAACCTTCTGATGAATTTCCATTCGCTACTTATATTATCTCAGGAATAAGTTCCGGCAAGGATGTATTGCGGGGGGAAGAAACCCAATTAATCGGCATGGCGGAAGTGCTTAAGAAAAATGGTGATGAGGAAGTATTGTGCCTGCTGCCGGGTACGCATTCCAAACATATCAGGATAGAAAACGGAAGTATCACGGATTTCAAAACATACATGACAGGTGAAGTATTTGCCTTGCTTTCACGGCACAGCGTTTTATCCGAATGTGTTTCAGATCATGGACACCAGGATGATTCCTGTAGCGAAGCTTTCGAAAATGGCATTGCACGTTCGGAAGATCCGGCTCTGTTAAACAACATTTTTTCTGTAAGATTAAATTATCTCTTCGGGCGTTTACCGAAAAAAGAAAACGCCAGCTATTTAAGCGGCTTGTTGATTGGTTCAGAATTACGAAGCTTTCAAAAGCTCTGCAACACTCAAATCGTGCTTGCAAGTACCAATCCACTCTTTGGGTTATACAGCAGCGGGCTGCGAAAACTCGGTTTAGGTAAGCAAACAGTTTTTCTTGATCCCGGGCAGTTTGAACAGGTATCTATGAAAGGTCATTTGAAAATAATAAGTAAACTCAACTAATAAAAGGATCAGATGCAAGTCACTCAACAGGTTCAATTTTGGCAACGTTTCAGGCAAATGCCCCTGGTTGGTATATGCCGGAATGTAGCGTTGGGCGACCTGATGAATATCCTGCCGCTATATCAATCAGCGGGCTTGCATACTATCGAGATCACCATGAATACGCCGGATGCAGCCGGCATTATCAGGACGCTGGTAAAAGAATTTGGAAACGAACTTAACATAGGAGCTGGTACCATTTGTTCCACCAGCGACCTGGACATGGCTTTGGCTGCCGGTGCAAGATTTATCGTAACCCCGGTAGTGAATGAAAAAGTAATTCAAGGTTGCCGTTTCGCAAAAACGCCGGTTTTTGCCGGCGCCTTTACACCTACGGAAATCTTTCAGGCCTGGAGTTATGGCGCGGACGTTGTAAAACTTTTTCCTTCTTCTGCCGGGAGCATGGAATTTATCAGGGACCTCAGGGGCCCGTTTCCACAAATTCCGCTTCTGCCAACCGGGGGAATCAACCTGGACAACTGCGCGGATTTTATCATGTCTGGAGCGGCGGGCGTTGGAGCAGGCAGCCACCTGATTAATAAAAAAATGGTGGAAACCGGTAACTGGGAAGCATTGAAAAAGCATTTCGAAGCTTATGCATCGCAAATCAAAAGCGCCCTGGCCTTAAGATCCCATGAGATCGGTCAGTCACTCACGACTCATTTAAATCATGCGTTAATAACAACTGATCGCAAATGACTATTTTAAAAAACACCAAAAACGATAGCAAAAAGTCAGCAAAGCGCTGGACTATGCTATTGTTTGTTTTTTTTGCGACAGTATTGAACTATGTCGACAGGCTGGCTTTTAATTATCTCAGTGCAGACGGACATCTTAGAAAACTGATTCCTGATGATTCATTCGGCTATATCGCGACCGCCTTTTTTGTTGCCTATATGTTGTCCAATTTCTTTTCCGGTTTCATGATCGACAAGTTGGGTACGCGAATAGGGTATTCTATTTGCATGGCTTTCTGGACCACTGCGGTAATATTACATGCGCTGGCAAGACTTCCTTTACATTTCGGCATCTGCCGTTTTTTGCTGGGTATAGGGGAGGCTGGTAACTGGCCGGCCGGTATCAAGCTCGCCAGCGAATGGTTTCCTCCCGAAGAGCGCTCTACTGCGATAGGTTTATTCAATAGTGGAGCGGCAATGGGGGCCATCATTGCTCCTCCGCTGATCGCTTTTCTAGGAATGAATTATGGTTGGCAAATGACTTTTATAATCGTAGGTGGAGCTGGTTATATCTGGCTGGCTTTATTCTGGTTTACCTATTACACTCCCATCCATTCATTGAAAGAATCAAAAGCGAGAATAATTCCTCCTCTCAAGCTGATCAGGACGCGGTTTGTTGCCTGGTTTACGGTTTCTAAAGTCTTTATGGATCCTGTTTGGTATTTTATTACGTTCTGGATTGCCCGTTACCTGGTAGATGTGCATGGGTGGGGTTTAGATAAAATAGGTTGGTTTGCGATGTTGCCGTTCATCGTCGCGGATATCGGTAATATACTGGGAGGGTTGTTTACCCAGTTTATTATCAAAAAAGGAGTACCTGTTCACCGTGCCCGCAAGATTGCTGTGGGTATTTTCGGAGGCATACTGGTCTTGTCTCTCGGGCTGGCTCCTTTATTAATTGTGTCACCCGCTTCCGCATTATGCATTTTAAGTTTAGCCGGCTTTGGTTATTCAGCGTACACCGCTAATTCCATGGCGTTCCCCGGCGATGTGGTTCCTCAAAGCGCTACGGCGTCGGTGTGGGGTCTGGCGAGTGTCGGGGCCGGGCTTGGCGGAGCGGCGTTTCAATCAATTACTGGTTTGACGGTAAAACATCTTTCTGCTTCCAACAATTATGCCTTTGCTTATCACACGATCTTTTTTGGATATGGATTGATGGCGCTGATAGCGCTCATAATAGTTCTCTATGTGATGGGGCCCCTGAAGAAGAATGAGGCCTTGCATGAATATGTACTAACCCCGACAAATAATCCGGATAATTCCTATGCTTAAATCACCATTAATACATCCCCAAATTTCATTTACGCTCGGTTGCAACGGCCATGGGGCCATGATCCTCATCGCGGACGGTAATTTCCCTGTAGGGGTGAAAACACCCGCTACGAGTACTAAGGTGTTCCTTAACCTGGCTCCCGGAGTTTGTAAAACAACCGAAGTACTTCAAACACTACTGGCCGCTATACCCGTTGAAAAAGCAATTGCAATGATACCGGGTGCAGGAATAAAAAATGACCTGCACACAGAATACGTTCAACTTCTTGGGAAGATTCCTATGACAACTGTCGACAAGAAAATTTTTTATAAACACGTCGGATCAGATCAGAATTGCCTGACGATTGTCACCGGTGACATGCGAAGGTTTGCCAATATAATATTGGTGATGGGGGTACACAGCAACGAAGATTTCTATGAGAATGCTGACGTTGAATTATTAAATGCGATAGTCAATTAATTTTTTTATGAACCATACCTGTTTATTGATGACAGGATTTGAAAAAAAACATCCAGTTTTTAACCTAAAATTTTCACCAGTATGCGATTAACTGTTTGCTCTGAGGGGCGCTTTTTAAATGATTGGAGAATCTCCAGCCTGCGCAACCAAGCAGGTTTCAGCGCCAAAAAATTTTGTCGGCTAGCCTGCTTACTAGCCCTGATTGCAGTGTCTGTAAACGTTCGGGGAAATGACCCTCCCCCCGGCGAAAAGATTGATAACCGCAAAATCTTTGCTCATGAAACCCTGGCGGAAATCAGGGGACGCATTTTATCCAGTAGTGGCGAACCTGTTTCGGGTGCGAATATTAAAATTTCAGGGCAGTCGACTGGCACCACCACCAATGAAAAAGGCGAGTTTGTGATCAATGCTAATGCCGGCGATAAACTGGAGATTACAATGGTTGGTTACGAAAGTTTGACTATTACGGTAAGGAATAATGAGCCGCTCGAACTGATATTAAATATAGTAGTGGCGATGGGGGAAGAAGTTGTTGTTGTCGGATACGGTACTCAAAAGAAAATTAATCTTACAGGCGCGGTAAGCCAGATAAAAGGTAAAGAGATTGAAAACCGGATGACGCCTAACCTGGTTTCAAGTTTGCAGGGCCTGGTACCTAATTTGAACCTTTCGACGACAGTGCGTGGAGGCGAACCGGGGGCAGATCCTGCTTTTAATATACGGGGAACCGGTTCTTTGTCGGGGGGTAGTCCTTTTGTACTTATAGATGGTGTACCCCAGGATATGAACAGTGTTAATCCAAACGATATAGAAAGCATTTCTGTTCTAAAAGATGCATCCGCTTCTGCGATATACGGTGTGAGAGCGGCTTATGGTGTCATACTGATCACGACTAAGAAGGGGAAAACGGGAAAACCCGTTATTTCATACAGTGCGAATGCGGCCTGGCAAAAGCCGACGACTTTACCTACCATGGTAAGCTCGGTAGATTGGGCCACTACTATTAATGAGGGATTGGCAAATGGTGGCCTGTCTCCGTGGTATACCGATGAGCAAATCGCCAGGATGAAGCAATATATCAAGGATCCTAATTCTATCCCGATTACGCTTCCTAATCCAACCAACCCCAACAATTGGGATGTTCCCCATGCGAATGTCAATCAGTACGATGTTTTCTACAAAGATTTCGCATTTAACCAGGATCATAGTTTAAGTGTGTCCGGTGGTAACAATGCTGTTTCTTATTTTCTTTCGGCAGGATATTATAACCAGGGATCTCAATTCAGGTATGGTAACGAAAGTTATAAGAGATACACACTTACCTCTAATGTAAATGCAAAAGTTACCGACTGGATGAGAGTAGGTCTTAATACGAAGTATACCAAGCGTGCGATTGATATGCCACACGTTTATCCCCTCATAGGAGATTATTATCATGATATTCCCAGAAGATGGGCTAATAATCCTGTTTTTGATGCAAACGGTCACTTCTATACCAATACACTTACGTTGATGGCTACCGGAGGCAGAAACAAGACAACCGAAAATCAACTATTGAATTCTGTCGTGGTGGAGATAGAGCCTGTGAAAAACTGGAAAATTAATGTTGATGTAAACTTCAGGATGAATTTCAATAATAGATCGGATCATACAAAAACGGTGTACAGGTATTTTGTAGATAATACGCCATATGCCGATCCCTATTCTATTCCTAATGCGTATTACGCCTATAATTACCAGAATAATTTCAACTCCAACAATTTGTATACTTCTTATGAAGGAAAGTTGAATAAGCATTTCTTTAAAGTTATGGCGGGTGTGCAATCTGAATCAAGCAAGGATGAATCTTTTTCTGTGAGCAGGAATCAACTGATTACCGATAATGTACCATTCATCACGACTGCTACCGGGGCCTTACAAACGCTGGGATCCAAAGGACATTGGGCTACGCTGGGTATTTTTGGAAGATTTAATTACAATTTCAACGAAAAGTTTTTGTTTGAATTTTCAAGTCGTTATGATGGTAGTTCCAGGTTCCGGGAAGGCGAGCGCTGGGGTTTCTTCCCTTCCTTTTCTGCCGGATATAATCTTGGTAAAGAAACATTCTTTAAAAATTTGTTGCCGGGCGTATCGATGTTAAAATTCCGGGCTTCCTATGGTACCCTGGGTAATCAGAATATTTCACAAAGTTATTATCCCTATTTGCCAAACCTGGGTATCAATACCAATCTAAATTGGATCATGGGTTCGGAACGTCCATTGTTTATCACGGCACCCGGGCTGGTGTCGCCGGATATAACCTGGGAGAAAGCTACCACGTTGAATTTTGGACTGGACGCAGAAGCCTTTAGAAACAGGTTTTCCATGACCCTGGACATATTCGAACGCACCACTGATCAAATGGTTGGACCCGCTGAGTCGTATCCAAACGTACTGGGTACTACTGCACCAAGAAGAAATAATGCTTCGTTAAGTACCAGGGGTTTCGAATTAAGTTTGGGATGGCAGGATAAAATAGGAGAAATAGCGTATAAAGCAAGAGTGTACCTGTCTGATAATAGCTCTACGGTGACAAAATATAAAAACCTTTCCGGTACGCTGACTGATCATTACGAAGGCAAGAAACTCGGAGAAATATGGGGCTTCGTCACATCCGGCATTTACCAGACTGCTGATGAGGTGAGCAAAGGACCAGATCAGTCAAGATACTATGCACGATGGCAACCTGGCGATGTTAGATACACAGACCGCAATGGCGATGGTAAAATCAATAATGGAACTAACACCCTGGCAGATCCTGGTGATCTGAAAGTAATTGGAAACAGTACCCCACGCTATAACTATGGTGTAAACTTAGGTGTTGAGTGGAGAGGATTTTATCTCGATATGCTTTGGCAGGGGGTTGGCAAACAGGATTTTTGGGCCAATGGTAATTTCTTTTGGGGAACCGGCACAAACATAAATAACAGCACATTATTCGACGGACATTTGGATTTTTGGAGACCTGACAGGACAAATGCTTATTTCCCTAAAGTATACCTGTCAGGGGAGAATAATAAAAACCGGCAAGTTCAAACTATGTACTTGCAGGATAATTCATACTTAAGACTCAAAAATCTTCAGTTGGGTTATACGTTGCCTTCCTCATTTACGAACAAGTTTGCTGTCGGCATGATGCGGGTTTACTTCACCGGTGAAAACCTGATGACATTTACGAAGCTGTTTGATGTTTTTGATCCTGAAACTACGGTGAATGCACAATACGGGCAGGGCAAAGTTTACCCGCTCGCTACAACCTATTCAATTGGTATTAATGTGAACCTCAAATAATCAAAACAATGAAAATTATAAGATATATCAATGTACTCGTTTGCGTTACCCTCACGATGTCATCCTGCTCGAAGTTTCTGGACAGGTCTCCACAAGATCAGATTACAAACGTTGACTACTGGACAAAAGCCGATGACATTAAGTTGTATGCAAACCAATTCTATACTGCATTTCCCGTACATACAGGGTATTCCGCAGGAAATTTCTGGTTGGATAACAATAGTGATAATATGCTTCCTGCCGGCTATAATTTGCGCCTGGCCGGTCAAAACAATTTGTCCAGCAATAATGCCAATTGGACTTATACAAATATCCGCGGAGTGAATTTTGGTTTAGAAAATGTTGGCAGAGTAACAGGCTCGCAATCTGTAATTGACCAGTACACGGCAGAGCTTTTTTTCTTCAGAGCTTATTACTATTTCGATTTAGTTAAGAGTTACGGTGACGTACCGTGGATAGGTAAATCCCTGAATATTGATTCTGAAGAGCTGTATGCCCCAAGAACCAAAAGAAATATAATTATTGATTCGGTGCTTGCTGACCTGGACCGTGCGATCAGTTCTCTTCCGTTGAAAGCTTCCGGTGAACTTAACAGGCTCAATAAAGAATGTGCACTGTTATTCAAATCAAGAGTGGCCCTTTATGAAGGCACCTGGCAAAAATACCATGCAGGTACCGTGTTTGGTACGACCGGCGCAAACTTCACCCAGTATCTCCAGGCAGCCGCGCAGTCTTCAAAGGAATTGATTGATTTGGGAACACGTAGCCTGTATACAACCGGAGCCCCTGACAACTATTTTGGGGGTTTGTTCGGTGCCGATGACCTGTCTTCCAATCCTGAAGTATTGTTGTGGAAGAAATATGACCTCCAGCTTGGCGTAGGAAACCGGGTGGCTGCTTATACCACCACCAATGCTGGTGGAGGCACGGGATTGACAAAATCGCTGGTGGATGATTTTTTAGCCCAGGACGGTTTACCTATTGCTTCAAGCAGTTTATACGAGGGTGACGCCAACCTTACCGATGTTGTAAAAAATCGTGACCCCCGTTTGTTTCAAAGCATGTATGTGCCCGGCGACATCGTAACTTCCCAGGGAAACAATCAATTTATATATTTTACAAAACCGGCACTTGACCTGGGTGGTGAAAGAAAAAATATTTCAGGTTATCAACTTAAAAAAGGCAGGCCTCTGAATCTACAGCAGATTGGCGGAGGAGCGCAGGGTACGCAGGAAACGATCACGGCTTGTATCATTTTTAGATATGCCGAGGCTTATTTAAATTATGCCGAAGCAAGAGCAGAGCTGGAACTTATCACGCAAGAGGACCTGGATATAACAATTAACAAGCTGCGTACAAGAGCAGGTATGCCACACCTTGATATGGCATCGATTGCAAATGATCCCAACTGGTTGTATACTGATATTTCGCCATTGCTCAATGAGGTCCGCAGAGAGCGGAGAGTTGAGCTGGCTCTTGAAGGTTTCCGGTTTGATGATCTCGCCCGTTGGGCCGCGCTGGATATCTTGATTGGTAAGCGTTTGTTGGGCGCAAAATTTATCCAGGCTGATTTTCCGGGTATGGTACCCGGGCAAACAATTCTCTTAAATAACCAGGGTTATATTGATCCATACCAGCTATTGTTGCCCGGTGGGTTTCAATTTAAAACGAATAGGGATTACCTGCTTGCTGTTCCACAAATGCAGAGAACACTCAATGATAACCTTACGCAGAATCCTGAATGGCAATAGTATCCCGATGACATTTATATTTGGGAAGCCCGGTTCAAAAAAAAATTTAAAAGCTTGTATGACAAATAAGCAAAACAATCGAAGACAATTTCTAAGAAATTCATTAGGAGCCCTCGCTGCCTTTACCATCGTGCCCCGTCACGTGCTGGGCGGTCGTGGGTTTATACCACCCAGCGATCAGCTAACCAAAGCTGTTATTGGTGTTGGCTCCATGGGCAGGAATCATTTCAAATATGCTGGCACCAGGGTGGTAGCTATCTGTGATGTCGACCGTAATCACCTTAAAGAAGCTGCCGGATTATTAGGTAACAAAAATGTCAAGACCTTTTCGGATTACCGGGAAATGATCCAGCTTCCCGAAGTGGATATTGTACACATTGCTACCCCCCCGCACTGGCATGGAATAATGGCTGCAGATGTCGCCAGAGCAGGCAAAGACATCTGGTGTGAAAAGCCGATGACGACAACGATCGGAGAAGGCAAGCGGGTCATCGAAGCAGTGCAACAATATGGCAGCATCTTCCGGTTGAATACCTGGTTCAGATTTGAAGGGGATTTCTATGGAACAGGTACTACGGTTAAACCACTTAAAAAAATTGTTGAAAGCGGACTGCTGGGTTGGCCCCTTAAAGTAACGCTTGGCAGGCATACCGGGTTTAACTGGAAGTTTTTCTGGGTGGGTAAAACCCATCTTCCTGAAATGCCGGTACCCAATCACTTCGATTATGATAAGTGGTTGGGACCTGCACCATATAAACCGTATCATCCCCACCGGGTACACCTGACCTTCCGGGGGTATTGGGATTATGATGGAGGCGGCTTAGGTGATATGGGCCAGCATTACCTGGACCCTATTCAGTACATACTTGGTAAGGATAATACCAGCCCTGTTAAAGTTGAGGTAGATGCGCCGCAGCAACATTTTGATGCCGTCGGAACCTGGAGAAAAATTACCTATACCTACGTCGACGGTTGCCAGATAGTGTTGGATGGAGAGGGTAGTGAAACGGACGCGGCTTTTATAGAAGGCCCCACTCAAAAATTGTTTCCCGGCCTCCGGTCAACCATCCCTGATCTTGAAAAAAAGCTGGCCGCTTTTCCAGATCCCGGCAAACAGGTAACTGATTTCGTTGAAGCGGTAAAATTTCGACAAAAATTCGCTTTGAATGAAGAAAACGGACATCGTTCCTGTACGATGATCAATATGGGAAAAATAGCGCTGAAGCTTGGGCGATCGCTAAATTTTGATCCTGTTAAACAGGAGTTCATCGGTGATGATGCGGCAAATGCACTTTTATTCAGACCCATGCGTGCGCCCTGGACATTATAAGATGATGGCTGATTTACGATTGTTTTTCTATTTCATCAGATTGAATTAATTAAATAAAATAATGAGATCAATACTCCTGTTTTTTGGGATATGCGCAGCACCGTATTTGTGGGCACAGTCAACTCCTGATCAGCGAACCACTACTACGAAGATTGCCGATTTACTTGCCAGGATGCCATCTGCCAATGCACAGCAGCACGTTGCCAGTATGCAGCTAATTGAAACATTGGGTGAAAAGGGGCTGGAAGAATTGTCGCTTATGCTAAAAGATCGGGAGAAAAGTGATAATACACTTATAGAATATGCTCTTTCCGGTTTTTCTTTTTTTGTAAGTGACGGACAACATGAGCCTGCCAGGAGAACGGCTGCCACCGCCTACACCAGGGCGCTGACAAAGACTTCGGTTTTGAGCAATAAAGTGTTTTTGATCAATCAACTGGAAATTGTCGGAGACGACGATATAGCTGGGTACCTGGTGCAATATCTCGGGGATTCCCAACTGGCTGATCCGGCAATCAGGGCGCTGGTGCAAATCAATACTCCATTCACCCGAAAGGCATTATTGAATTCATTGTATGCCAGTAGCGGAACCCTGAGACTTCGGCTGGTAGAAGCGTTGGGAGATGTAAGATCGGCCGGGGCTGTGCCGGCTCTTACAAATTTGTTGAACACCCGCGATAAACAACTTCAAAAACTTGTATTGTATGCCCTTTCAAGAATTGCCGATCCGCGATATTTGAATCTTCTTCAAAAAGAAGCCTCAGCTATATCTTTTGGTTTCGATACGGTTGGTGCAACCGGTGCATACCTAAGCTATTTGAAAAACCTATTTAACAAAGGTTTCGTAGCAGAAACAGATAAAGCGGCCTGGGCTGTTTGGAACGAAGCTAAAAATTTAAAAAATAAAAAAGCAAGGTTTGCCGCATTGGATTTGCTTACCCAAACCAGGGCTATCAATGCTATTCCTTTGCTGGTGGAGGCGATGAAAGAACAAAGCCGCGACTATCGTGTATTTGCCTTGAACCTGGCACTTCAGTTTGTCAATAACAAAGAAGTATCAGCCTGGGTGAATATTATGAAATCCGCAGAGCCGGAACTTAAAAGGGACCTGGTGGAAATGCTGGGAAGAACGGGTAACATAACGGCCTTGCCTGCGTTGATGGAGCTTATTAATGACAAAAACCCTGATGTTCGACTCGCCGCAATTAAAGCAGCCTGTCATCTGGGTGGACATGAGGTCCAGGGCGCAATGATTAAAACTATGAAGGATGCTGATCCCACAAGCATGGCTGCCATTAAATCCTGCCTGCTGGAAATGAAAGGTTCCGGTATGAACATCAATGAACTTGCCGGGGCTTTGCCTGCCATGCCCAATAAGGCTGTTGCAGCTTGTATTGACATTTTATCAGCAAGGG
>JAKFDZ010000058.1:0-2508 GCA_036675925.1 Flavihumibacter sp. | reverse complement strand
TGTGTCATTATAAAAAATGAATCTTACAAACATTGAAAGCAATTATCTATACAAAATACGGCGGCCCTGAAGTTCTGCAAATGAAAGAAGTAGAAAAGCCAATTCCAAAGGATGATGAAGTATTAATAAAAGTTTATGCGGTATCACTAAATGATTGGGACTGGGGCCTTCTCCAGGGTGATTTCATCAACCGCCTGTTAAACGGTCTTCTGAAACCAAAGAAAAAAATACTCGGTTCCGACATTGCGGGACGAATTGAAGCGGTTGGCAAAAATGTAAAACAGTTTAAAACAGGTGATGAGGTGTATGGAGATCTGAGCGGTCGGTGGGGCGGTTTCGCTGAGTATGTCTGCGCCGGTGAAAAAGCATTGGCGCTGAAACCTGCCAGTATGAGTTTCATTGAAGCAGCGGCGATACCCCAGGCAGCTATGCTGGCAGTACAGGGACTTCTTGATAAAGGAAAAATTCAACCGGGACAAAAACTTTTAATTAATGGTGCAGGTGGGGGAGTAGGCACTTTTGCTATACAGATTGCAAAACTATACGGTGTTGAAGTGACGGGTGTTGACAGTGCAGGGAAACTGGATATGCTTCGTACAATGGGCTTTGATCATGTCATTGATTATACACAAGAAGATTTCACCAGGAATGGTAAGCGTTATGACCTGATCCTTGATGTTAAAACAAATCGTTCGGTATTTGATTATACCCGCGCCTTATGCCGCAATGGAGTTTATGTCACTGTTGGTGGATCTATGATAAGGCTTCTGCAGGCTTTGTTACTTGGCCCATGGATTTCGATGATCAGTAAAAAGCATATCCGTATCGTTGCCCTGAAACCAAATAAAGATTTAGCTTATATGAACGAGCTTTTCGAAGCTGGTAAAATCAAACCTGTGATAGATGGACCTTACAAACTGGATGAAGTCCCTGAAGCATTCAGGATTTTTGGCAAAGCAGAGCACAAAGGAAAATTAGTAATAACTATGTGAAGACAACTCTGGTTCAATCATAGAGTAGTAAGAGTCTTTTGGGGAATGTCATTAAGGAATGCTTTGCAATTAGCTCCGTTAGGAGCGATATTTTGGTAGTAATGAGTGATTGTTTTCAGCGAAGCCCTGTAAGGGCGGCGTTTAAAAATACCGTGCCGATGGCACTTTGCAAACCTTATTATTTTGTTTCTACCAAAATATCGCCTCTACGAGGCTTAACTTATTGATACTGGTCTTTTGGATTCTTTATTTTATGTTGACCAGAATTACCGGATGAAGAAGATTCGACAGACGATGATCATTCGGCTTTGCCCAGGATAGGAATGCATCGGTTAAATACTCATTCTCATTGATACATTTCCATTTTCAGCCTGGTTTCTTCAAGATCCAATTCCTTTTCGATCTTCCTTAATATTTCATCACTTGATTTACCCTCCCGGTGTAATCGCTCTACCGTTTTTCTTTCGACGGCTATCATGTCTATCTGCAGTTGAGAGTATTCATTAAAAACATTTACGCCAAGCGTTTGACCATTTCCAAAGTAGTTGGCAGGAAGGTCCGTCTTTTGAAGCCGGTTATATTTTACTTCGTACTTGCTTTTAATATTGTTGAGTAATGTATCATGCGTTAATGAAAGATTTTCTTCAATATGCGTTATCATTTCAGTTGCCAGGTAATTCCGGACCTCATACTCTTCCGCGGCAATGGAATACTTTGGAAGGTTTAATTTTTTTATTATCCAGGGCAGCGTAAAACCAAGTAATACAAGGGTGGACACAATAACGCAAAAGGTGAGGTAGATGATAAGGTTACGGTGAGGAAAAGGAGTATTGTCGGTTAGCGTTAAAGGCAGCGCCAATGCGGCCGCCATAGATACCACGCCACGCATACCGGCCCAGCTAAATACCACAATGTTGCGTGGATCAACCTTATCTTTTATCATTTGGCGGTGCAAAGATGGCACTGCAATGCGGGGCAATATCCAGGCAAACCTTACGAGGATGACCACGAGGCTTATTACCACTCCATACAACACTAATGTGCGGGCAGGATAATCGCCGATGCCCTGCATAACGCCGCGTAACTGGAGGCCGAGCAAAATGAAGATGAGGCTGTTTAAAATAAAGATGACAACCTCCCAAACGGAATAAGTCATGATCCGGCTTTCGTGGCTGAATATCTGGCCTGAACGAAAGGAGAGATACAAACCTGTAGTGACAACAGCGATGACGCCTGAAAAATGAAAATGCTCTGCCAGCAGGTAGGAAGCAAATGGCGTAAGAAAGGTAAGTGTGACTTCAATAACAGGATCACACACAAATTTTTTATGAATAAGATAAAGTATGTACCCAATGGCAAGACCAATGGCAATACCTGCTGCGACGACAAGCAAAAAATTGAGCCCTGCCTGCCACAATACAAAGTTGCCGGCCATAATAGCCGCCAAAGCATATTTATAAGCGATCAATCCGCTGGCATCGTTCACGAGGCTTTCGCCTTCCAATACCGTTATCAG
>JAKFDZ010000057.1:0-3875 GCA_036675925.1 Flavihumibacter sp. | reverse complement strand
GCCCCGTATCGCGGTATTGGGATTAAATCCGCATGCAGGAGATGAAGGATTGATCGGCAATGAAGAAGAAACAATCATCAAACCGGCGATAAAGGAAGCGAAGAATAATAATATGCTGGTAGTGGGCCCGTTTAGCGCTGATGCTTTTTTCGCAAGAAATAATCATCAGAAATTTGATGCAGTACTGGCTATGTATCACGACCAGGGATTGATCCCTTTCAAAGCATTGGCAAATGGAGAAGGAGTGAATTATACGGCAGGATTACCTGTTGTGAGAACTTCTCCTGATCATGGCGTAGCCTTTGACATAGCAGGAAAGGATAAGGCGGATCCTTCTTCTTTTATAACAGCGCTGTTTGAATGTGTCGACATCATCAACCGTCGCAATGAATATGAAGAAAACAGGAAAAACCCTGTTCGTAAAATAAGTTCTGAAGCTTTTGCAAGAATGGAAGATGAAGAAGTGAAAGAAAGCTAAGAATAATATGCTCTTAGCTTTCTTTGAAAACCATCTTACCTGGCTTTTATAAATTTAGCTTGCTTTATTTCATCCTTATTTTGTACTGAAATAAAATAGATCCCTGAATTCCAGTTGGGCAGGTTTTGTATATATATAATATTTTGTCCCTTTTGTACATCCTCCGTCATTGAACGTATTGTTCTTCCGTTCATATCTTTTATTTGTATGGTGACCCGGTCCCTGGCAACAGATTGATAGATCAGGGAAAAATTGTTAACTACAGGATTAGGCACCACTTTTAATTTGATCTTTTCACCCGCCGAAACGGTGCGTATGATGACAGAGTACTTAATAACATTGTCAAGTTCTACAATTTTCAACCGGTAATAATTAACTCCTGGCGAAAAAGAATCGTCCGTAAAACTATAATGATTGGGTCCGGGTCCGTTTTGAGCACTCTTCCTGAAGATGGGCGAAAAATTCATCCCATCGCTGCTCCGCTCTACTTCAAAATATTCGATATTTGATTCCAGCTCCGTTGTCCATTTTATAAGGTTATTTGAACCATTCTGTGTCACACTGAACTTGCTGAGAACAAGGGGTAATACCGTACAATCAGGATAGATCTGCGAACTGTCAATAGTAAAAAGGCCGGCATTATCAGTCACCTTTAGCCTTATCAGCCAGCTATAATCATCACCATCACAACCTACGCCGGAAATGATTGTTGTTGCTTCTTCCTGGTATATTGGCGGACCGGCATGATTATGTGTATTATGCAGCATAAAGGCCTGCCATTCATATTCAATTATATTTTCCTCCTCATCAGACACAGTTGCCCTGAGATCCTGGGAAAAGCTACCCCCGGCTGCATAGTTCGAACCGTTAACGGGTTCGGTAATAGCAACCTGGGGAGGGGTGTTGTTGAGCGATACAACAAATATTGTCTCGCCGGTGGCCCCTCCTATATCCGTCACGGTGAGTTTTACATTATACTGCCTGGGTGTGTCGGGAGGGGGATCGATAAACATATGCGTGGGATTAGGGCCGGTACCGGTAGTGCCATCACCAAAATCCCAGTCGTAGCTGCTAATACCTCCGCTGGGGTCGGGATCGTATGAGCCTGATCCGTCAAAATCTACCGATAAAGTAGAAGTAGCGCTATAATTTGTATCAGCCAACACTTTTGCCACGGGCGGTTTATTACCGCCATAGGTTATTTTATTTACCGCCCCGACATTGGGCGCCCCATTACCATAATTAATAAAAAAAATGGAGCCGTCCATGGGGTTTTCAGCCATGCATACAGTGATGGTATTGCTGGCAAAATCATCTACACGTATTAATTTACCGTGATCGAATGTAGCCCGTTTTATCCACCCTCCGCCGTAATCGCAGAAGAAAAAGGTATTGGCATATTCCGCCGGGTAAATGGCTGTATTGCCCGTGTACCAGATGCCGCCGGTACTCGCATTGCCATTAAACGAAGTTCCGGCAACTCCCGAAGCCCCGGTACCGATCTCAACCTGGCTGGCGGCGCCGCTGGGATCAAAAATTCCTACCCGGGCCATAGGGCCATCGCCATTGTCTGCGTGCAACCAGTCCAAAACCGGGCGGGCATGTATATGTTGGGAACCTTCTCCCATTAAAGGTTGAGCAGGATTTTCACAGTAGTACACCCGCGAATCTTTTGCCTCATTATCTTCCCGCAATGGCTCTTTAACCTTCGCATAAGGCGGTGTCCGATTACTGCAGCCGGGAGTAACAGAGCCTGGAAAAGGATATTCCAGGTTGGGGTTATCACCAGTATAAGTAGTACCAAGAGTCAACCTAAAGCCTTCATATTTAGGCCACCCAAAATTCATCCCCTTATCAGTAGCTATATCCAACTCCTCCCAATCACCAAAACCTACATCAGCAATAAATAATTCGCCAATATGGCCTGCAAGTGGATTAGCAGAGCCTCCCCCGGGCTTTATGGAAATTCGAAAGGGGTTTCGCAAACCCATTGCCCATATTTTTGATTTGGTAGACCCCGGCGCTGATGGTTCAAAAAAAGGATTGCTGACGACCCCCTCTCCTGTTTCAGGATCCAGCCTGAGTATTTTGCCGCTTAAGGAGGTAAGCATTTGAGAGCGCCATACCCCTACATTTTCGTCACTTCGTATGATTTCATCATTCAATGCGTCCTGGTAATAAGTTAAGCCATGAGATCCTTCGTCGGGGCCTTCAAAACCGGCGCCATCACCCATCGAAGCGAGCAGCGTTCCATCTGTCGCAAACACAAGGCTACCCGTGCCATGCGATAAGTGCAGGATGGGTAGGCCGGTTTCTTTAGTTAGCCCTAGCAGAACAAAACGGCTGCCTGTATTAGCTGTCAGTACTCCCCCCGTAGTGGACACAGTATATTGGGCGATACGGCCGATAGTGGCGCCGGGTTGATCGGGTGCTCCGGCGAGACCTAAAAGAAAGCGGCGGTCGACAACATAAGAAAGATATATTTTTCCATTGGCTGCAAAAGCAGGGTCCAATGCAAAACCCGTTAACCCATAATCATTATAATTGCCCACTTCCGCGGAAAGATCTATTACGGGTTGGGTTTGTTTGATATAATTGCCGGACCCGTCACGGTTACATACATACACTAAACCCGCTTTTTCCCATACAAAAAGTTTGTCGCCCGTTGCCGAAAACAGCAGGCCCACAGGTTGATTCCAGTCGCTATTAGTAGCCTGGATGGAACTAAAATCGTTATCGACGAAGTCAATTTGCGTATGGGCTTTTATTACACATAGGAGTGAGAAGTAGACAAGGAGTACTGATGTTTTCATTTTATAAAGTTTATACCACTGTACAGAGCTGCTATAACACACAATAACCTACTGGCGGTGAACTGTTATCCTGTGGGTACTTTGCAAAGGACTGGAATAGAAAGAAACTTATTAAGGATTATAAGGAAAAAGCCGACTATTCATAAAGAGGATGGATTTCACCAAGGAAACGCTAAGGTAAAAGAATGTAGTGAAAATTAATACCGCCCAAAGACATTTATTTTATTGAAATCCGTGATGGTTCTTTGCATAAACCTATAAATTTCCTGGGGTTGCTTAATTTTTATTCCAATTGATTGACGCCCCGTTCTTTGCATTTTTTTGAACTATTTCCGCCAGCATTGTATAAATCCGGAACGTCAATTCAAATCGTATTTTCACGAATCTTAAATCACCTTTAAGCAACTTATAGCCGTTGGTATTCTATTAAGCAATTCAACACCTAAAACAGTAAGGCTTATACCTGTGATACAAAAATTATTGCTTTCAAAATATTTTCCTGAAAAGGTTGTAAATGATAAAAGTAGTTATTAGGTTTGTCCTGCATTTCGGAAAACCACATTTAGTTACGAATAAATACGATT
>JAKFDZ010000056.1:0-4314 GCA_036675925.1 Flavihumibacter sp. | reverse complement strand
TATTTGTTTTGTAGGAGCAATAAAAAACGAGCAATCCCAATGGATTGCCCGCCATTAATCTTACTGCAGAGGATTCCAGCCTTTTAGTACATTCTCAATGGTATAGTTTGACGATTCTTCATCTGTTAATTGAGGTCGTTCTAAATTAACACCTGGCCCTTCATTCTTATATTCATAGAATCTTGCGTCCTTCGCACTGAACCCGGACATATCTGTCCAGCCCTCTCGCTGAATGTGCCCCCCTAATTCACAATTCATAAAGACCACACTTGCAATCGCGTTCGGGTCACCACCAGGGTGCCAAGGTCTCCCTAAGTAGACAGTTCCTTCCGCAGCTTCACTTATTAATCTACTATTGATAAATAAGAAGCCGTAAGGATCATTTATATTTGTGCTTGCCGCTGTGATGTATCCGTTATTGGTGGAAGACCCACGGTCTAACGATACGATATCACAGTTATCAAATACAGCTCTTGCTGCCCCGAAAATAAAGTCAACATCCCCTTCAATATAGCAATTACCAAAATATTGGGTTCCGCCATTTGCATATAAGGTATCCTGATTACCAAGAAAACGGACATGATCAAACTTCATCCGGTCGCCGCGAGTATATACCGCAACAGCCTGAGAACCACCTTCTACGGTACTTTCATCAAACGAGTTTTCCATCGTTAAATTTTGGGCTGTAAAATCACTGGCGTACAGGTAGACACTCGCACTGCCACTCGTACCGTAAGTACCTCCTTCAGGCCTTTCCCTCTTTGCATAATTATCGTACGTTAAAATCGTTTTTTCCGCACTCTCACCAATTAATGAAATAAATGGCTTGTTGGCTGGTACTGTTACGACTTCTTTATATGTCCCATTTTTGATGAAAATTTCTACTGGTTCTGTGTTATTGTTGGGAACAGCATCAATTGCTTTTTGGACAGTATCATAATCCCCGATGCCATCCTTAGAAACGACAAGCTTAACAGAGATAGCTCGCAAGTCTTTTGTAGAATCTTCCACTCTTGTCAATTCTCCTTTAGCAATCTTTCTGCCGTAATCATCAACAGTGTCACTTTCTAACGCTTCTACATAAATATGATTTTCAAAATAACCCGTTGTTTTTGCTGCCTCTAATAATTGTTTAGCGTAGCTGCCACCCCAAGAATAGCCATCACGACGTTCCTGCTCAATCTCCTGGATCGTGTGCATAATGACACCATCCCTGCCCGAGAAAATCGGCTTGTTTGTACCAATTTCATAGAAACGGTACCATGATACTGCCCCTTCTTCCTCCACGAAGTAGACTCCATTAGGGTCTGCACTTACATAACGAATTCCTTCGAGCTTCACTTCATCGAACCATTGCAAAGCAGCAAGGATCGCTTTCCTGATTTCAGGAGTTTGTTCTGGGCGGGACATTAAAAATTTAACAATGCCAACAGATTCACTGCCTGAAATGGATGGATGCTCATAAGCACGTGCATGTTGAGGTGCATATGTTACGGGATCATGCTGAGCGCACCAGGCCGTTAATTTGCCGTCCACCTTGATTTGTGCTTTTAAAATATAGTCGATTCCTTTGTACATGGCCTGTTCTAATTTTTGTCTGTACTCGTCATTAATCATATTTTCATTAAACGGATAGCTTTCATTTAATAACTCATCAAACAGCTCTAACACATTAATCATCGCATTATCGTTAAAGGTTACATAATTTGAATAATAGACAGAGTCTTCAGGTGATGTCCCTCGCATTGGATATACCTGTGGAAATCCACCTGTTTCCGTTTGCATGAGTAAGAGGAAGTCAATTCCTTTTAACACACTTTGCTTCAAGACTTCATCCTTTGTTTCCTTGTACACTTGAGAGATAAAACGAATTTGATTAATGGTTGCATTATTATCAATCGATCCTAATTCTTCCCCATTTGGACCAAATTGTGTCGTACGCTTTTCCTTTCCATTCCATGGTCTGCTATACTCACTTTCCATACTCTTCGTCCAGCCGCCATGATCCATTTGCCAAGATACGAGATTATTTGCTTGTACTTTTAGCTCCTCTAGATTTCCTGTAAATTGATTATTAACCTCTTTGACCAATTTCCCTTCTTGTAAGGAGTCCTGTAACTCATAAATGACAACGGTATCACCAAATTTGTTTGTTCCAACTGCTGCCTTTGTTGGGTACATATTTGTAAAAGAGGGATTTAATCCTTTAAAGCTACCCGTTGCAGCATGTAAAGCTAATGCTTTTACATCGAAACTCTCGAATCTTCCATTTAGCATCACTGCTACTAAATTATCGCTAACGGCTTCAGCGGTCACAATATGAACTTCGTTTTCATTATGGTTTACTGTTGAAACCATTTTTTTGAGAATGAATGCAGTTTCATCATGGGTTAATGTATGGTTTGAACCAAATCCAACCCCTTTATACATATATCCATTTGACACAACGGCCCCTACTGCATTATTGGTATCTTCCGAGTTATTGCTCGTGCTCTTTCCTGGTATGAGGTCTAGAACATCAGCAATGATAACGGCAGCCTCTCTGCGTGTAATAATGTCATCAGGACGGATCGTTCCATTTTGATCTGCTTCTACATAGCCTGCTTGTTTAGATTCCTCAAGCACATAGCTCCACCACTTATCCTTTGACACTTCCCAAACCGAGGTTTCGGAATCCAGATTTTTATAAACCTCTTCTGTATGGTAACCAAGCACTCGATTGATGCTGGCAAAAAATTCAATTCTAGAAACCTTATTCCCTGTCTTTGAGTCTTCCTGTGATAATATCCCTTCCGTTTCCAGCCTTTTCAGCGTGATTCCGTCAACTAATTCTTCCATGCTAACTTCTTCCACCACAACCGGCTTACGCCCGCCAGTGTTGGAATCATCAGAAGTGGTGTTATGGACACGTAAGTGGTCAATATTTGACCCACCGCTTGGACCCACACCTGTTGCAACGATTGTATTATTTCCAGACTCTAAAACCGCCTTTGTAGAAACTGTTTTCCAGCCAGTCCACTCACCTGTAGAAGGAAATGCCAATTCATTGTTTACAACTTGATCATTTACTTTTATCTGAGCCGGTCTGTTATCTGCAGCCCCATTTGCATAACGAAATTCTAGTGTATACTCGCCGCTTGCTGGAATATTCGTTACATTCCAGGTAATGGTGCCGCCAGGTGCGTTCGGGTTGTAATCAACAAACCCTGTTCCTGTATACCCAGGATGCTGGTTATCTACGATCGCAGCTGTAATTTGTGCATCTTCTGCCTCAAAGATGGAATCAAACTCTTGATAAATTTCCATACGGTCCAGGTTAGGCCCTTCATTTTGACCGAGTGTTTTGATGACAATGACATTTTCACCCGATACTAGTGAAGCTTTTACCTGATGTAATTTCCAGGCTGTCCATTCATCTGTAGGGTCAAATCCTTCCTTTTCCTTTACCGTTTCACCGTTCACCATTATTTCAAGCGAACGTGTATCTGTTGATCCATTAGCATAGCGGAAATTTAACGTGTATTCACCTGTGTTTTCAATGTTTGCTTTCCATGTAATAGAGGATCCATCTGAAGTAGGTTTAAAGTCAACAAATCCGGTTCCTGTAAAACCAGGATGTTTATTATCGACAATGGCATTAAACAATTCTCCATTCTCTGCCTCATATACACCATTTCTATCATCATTCGTTGGAGGCTGTTCTCCAGTTCCTGGCGGCTCCTCTAGTTCTGGCTCAGGTTCAGGTGTAACTTTGATTGGAAGATCCTGTTCATAGAAACCAGCAAAAACCTGTACATCATCTAAATAATGACTTTTTGCGCTTGACCCGGTCGTATAAGAATCAATCGAGCCAATAGTTGTTACTTCACGATGAAAAGGAGCATCTTCTAGCTTAAGCTCATTATTAACGTAAACATCTGCAGTACCCGTTGATGGATCTGCCACAACCTTTATGGCATACCATGTATTAGGGTTATAATCTACAAGACCGGTGAATGTGTTATCACTATTTTTATAGGATATGACACCAGATCTTGTTTCTATATGTACTCCCGCATTGGTGCCTGTTTCGTCAAGTACTCGAAGTACCTTTGTCGTGCTTCCTAACACTGTTTGCATGAAATTTACTGCTACTGTAACGGTCCCTGTTTGAGGTTCGAAAGGTTTTACAGCTTTAATCGTATCGGTACCGTTGTCCTCAAAGTAAAGACTCTTATCCTCGTTACTTGGCACTTCCGAAACGGTTACACTGCCATTTTCACCAGATACGGTATAACCTTCTGGTACACTTCCTGTTTCTAATGCATTAAATTC
>JAKFDZ010000055.1:0-2413 GCA_036675925.1 Flavihumibacter sp. | reverse complement strand
AGAAGCTTTAATGCTCAATGATCAAGGTTATGTAACAGAAGGCTCTGCTGACAATATCTTCATCGTAAAAAATGGAGTAATCTTTACCCCTCCTGTTTACTTAGGAGCGTTAGAAGGAATTACACGAAACGCTATCATTGATGTGGCAAGAGCAAAAGGCTACGAGGTTAGAGAATCTCCATTCACCCGCCACGATGTTTATGTTGCGGATGAGGTGTTCTTAACCGGAACAGCTGTTGAAGTTATTGCTGTTATTAATGTGGATGGCCGCGAAATTAATGGCGGTAAACCAGGAATCGTTACAAACGACTTATTAGAAGAATTCAGAAAAATCGTAACAACGGACGGAGTGGCTTGTTATCCTGAATCTACAAACCACGTTATTGTCAGTTAGGAGATAAAACAATGCGAAGCGATATGATTAAAAAGGGGATTGATCGTGCTCCCCACCGCAGCCTATTATACGCTACCGGGGTAACAGTGAAGGACCTAGAAAAACCGTTTATCGGTGTCTGTAACTCATTTATTGAAATTATCCCTGGGCACAAACACCTTAATCATTTCGGTGAAATCGTTAAAGAAGCGATAAGAGAAGCTGGCGGAATACCTTTTGAATTTAACACAATTGGCGTAGATGACGGAATTGCAATGGGTCATGTTGGAATGCGTTACTCCCTTCCCAGCCGTGAAATTATCGCTGATAGTGCAGAAACAGTAATTAATGCTCATTGGTTCGATGGTGTATTTTACATTCCGAACTGCGACAAAATCACACCAGGAATGTTAATGGCAGCAGTCAGAACCAACGTCCCTTCTGTTTTTGTTTCAGGTGGCCCAATGGAAGCAGGTGTTTCTTCTACCGGAAAAAACCTTTCTCTCACTTCTGTTTTTGAAGGAGTTGGAGCGTACCATAGTGGAAAAATGACCCAGCAGGAGCTGCTTGATATTGAAACTGCAGCATGCCCTACTTGCGGGAGTTGTTCTGGAATGTTTACGGCAAACTCGATGAACTGTTTGATGGAAGTGTTAGGAATGACGGTTCCGGGTAACGGAACGATTGTAGCTACTTCTGAAGAAAGACACGAGTTAATTCGACAAGCAGCGAAACACTTAGTTGAATTAGTGAAAAACGATGTTAAACCACGAGATATCATTACCAGAGAAGCAATTGACAATGCATTCGCTTTAGATATGGCAATGGGGGGATCGACGAACACCGTTCTACATACCCTAGCCATCGCTCATGAGGCTGGTATTGACTATGATTTACGAGAAATTAATAAAATTGCTGAAAGAGTTCCATATTTAGCAAAAATTATGCCTGCATCCGATTACTCTATGGATGATGTACATCGCGCAGGCGGGGTTAGTGCCATTCTTAATGAGCTATGTAAAGTAGAAGGTGCATTGCATCAAGATTGCTTAAGTATCACGGGTAAGACTCTTGCTGAAAATGTGAAAGAAGCAACAATAACAAATGAAACTGTCATTCGGACCAAAGATAATCCATATAGCCCTGTTGGTGGACTATCCATCCTATATGGAAATATTGCTCCAGATGGCGGGGTTATCAAAGTTGGTGCTGTGGATCCATCGATAAAAACCTTCCTTGGTGAAGCAATTGTTTTTGAGTCACAAGAGGAAGCACAGGAAAACATTAATAATGGAACAGTTAAGTCTGGTCACGTTGTCGTCATTCGATACGAAGGGCCAAAAGGCGGACCAGGAATGCCAGAAATGCTTGCTCCAACATCAGCCATTGCTGGTCGCGGCTTAGATAAAGAAGTTGCACTCATTACTGACGGTCGTTTCTCTGGTGCCAGCCGTGGAATCTCCATTGGCCACATTTCACCGGAAGCTGCTGAAGGCGGTCCTATTGGGCTCGTTGAAAATGGTGATAAGATCCTCATTGATTTACAGGAAAGAACAATCGAATTAATCGTTGATGACGTGGTACTGGCAGAAAGACGCCGTCTATGGCAAAAGCCAGAGCCAAAAATCAAAACCGGCTACCTAGCCAAATACGCAAAGTTAGTTACATCCGCCAACACTGGCGGAGTTATGAAGATATAATTAGAAAAGTGGAAGCGCCTTGCCCAGAGGCGACAGGCATAAGACGAGCCGGCGGGAAGGTTGCTTTTTAACCTTCTTGACGGATTGGCTTATGACCCCGAGCCTCTAGGCGCTGGAACTAGACATGATTGCTGTCACTTTAACCTACTCAGGGTTTAGGCTCCCTTTTAATCGCCGAGGTTAAAGACATTTCAGTAGATTTGAAAAATTCATAGAGAAAATCGATGACGGGAATAAAGGAATAAGAAAATGTATTTTCAGAGAGCTGGGGTTGCTGGAAGCCCAGTAATACACCTTATTCCGACATCATCCCTGAGTATTGAGCTGAACAGACCTAACT
>JAKFDZ010000054.1:0-3606 GCA_036675925.1 Flavihumibacter sp. | reverse complement strand
ATTTTACCTTCAAAAGTAGGAGTAACTCCTTGTTTTGCTCGGTTAAAGATTTTTATTCCAAGCTCATTTTCTAGCTGTGTTATGGATTGACTCATCCCTGAAGGTGAAATAAATAATTTTTCTGCTGCTTTTGTAATGGACATCTCATTCGCAACATTGACAATATACTCCATTTGTTCAAAATTCATTCTATCACCTCAATTTCAGCTGTCCGGTCCACATTATGATCTATGAAAACATTTTACACTTGATTTTTATTCTCCGCCAGACACAATTGTTCTGCATGGAATTTCAGATAAAATAAATAATTTTGGCCATTCATAGGACGCGTTCCCCAATCTGAGTACGCGCCCATCGAGCTATTATTCATCCGAGTTAAGGATCTGTATGTCGAAATTCGGTTCGATCGTCATTTCCGGAAAGTCTTTGCGCCAATCCAAAGACTTCCAAATGTTCGGATGGTATGCCTTAAGTTCCTTTCCAATGCCGAGAATGTCGCAATTCGCTTTTTGCAAAGTCTCAATCGTCGCTGCCGCTTTTTCTTCCATATGTTTACTCAGTTCTTTTTCCATTTGATTAACGTAATCAGAATTAAGAATGTTAACTGATTTGCCAAGTTCGAATACATTAATTTGCATTCGGACTCCGATTTTCACTTTCGGTAAACCTCCTGATTTAGGATGTACTGTGATCTTTGAATTCCCTTTTTTAACGGCAAACCCGTATACGATTTGTCGTCCCTCAGCGTTTTCCGACATATGTCCAGTAAATCTTTGCCTTCCTTTTTCCTTCCCTAACAACAACATCACCATCTCGACTTGTTCTTTGCTGAGATTTACCCCTGTATTCTTACCTTGACGGAATAATAGAGCGCCACTTAATTCCATTCCCGAATTAAATGATTTCAACACGGGCAGCGCGACATCTTCCAATGGTTCTTGCCAGGATAGAATAAAACGCATCATGGAAACGGTGGGCATCATTCCTGAACTATCCATAGATATAATAAACTCATGCAGATCTTTGGTAAACTCTGGATTATTTCCCGATTTAGTTTTAAATACCTTCGAAATGCTCCCTTCAAATACAACTACGGGGGTGTTGATCGACGAATAGGGGGCCTTAAGTAAAAAAGCGAGTTTTGGAACAGGATTATGCGATGCAAAACTCTTGCTTAAAATATAGGTTCTCGTGTTGACCGTTAAGAAAGGAGCTCGATCGATGTTTTCTCCTTGGCCGACCGCTTCAACTATACTAGGTCCTCTGAGCACCGTTATCTCCGATTTCGGATTCCCTCCTCCTTGGCCCGCACTTTTGAGCTTGGTGACAATAAATGCTAGTTCTACGTCTCCACTCTCTTCGTCCAAATCCAACCCGGCGACGTCCACCAATTGAAGATTACGCAGCGGTAATCGATCCCAACAACCGGTCAAGAGCAATAACGACAAAATTCCAATTGCCGCTTTTTTCATCCTTTCGCCACCTTTCCCCGTGCCAAAGAAATGAGAAGCAAAAATGTAGGCACAATGGCAATTATTATACCAGTAGCAATATTATGATAGTCTAATATTCGGGTCTGTAATTGCCGGTCGGAACACCATAATCCGAGCCCGAAACAAACGATTGCTAGAATCCATACCATAAGAGGATGGTTGCGGATTTCCTTACCTCTAATGAACGCAAAATAACGGGCGGACATGAACATATAAACATACAGTGTTACCATAACCACAGCTAGCCAAATCGTCATAAATACAATATCGAGGCTCTGAACGACTGGCCAATTGAATACACGGAGAATGAAAACCATTGGCTCCGGGATGGACTTCAATTGATTTTCGCTGAAGTTGGATGTAACAATAACTGCTATCAACACGTAAAAAAAGGTCGTAAATCCATTGGCAGCCGAAATTGCCATTAAGATATCCTTCTTCTTGCGGGTTCTTACAAATGGAAAAACGTATAAGATAAGCTCATAACCCGAGTACAACCAAAACGAAGGGACAGCACCCTTTATAAGCGATCCAATCCCGTGAGTGCCAATTGGCAGAAGATGACGGATGTCACTTTCTTTTCCTATTCCACTTATCAATACGATCACAATGCATATCATAAACATAAGCATAATCATTTGCGTAAGGGTAGCAATTGACCGTAGGGTAGAGGAAGCGATATACGCTCCCATTGTGAATGATACTCCGATTATCACAAACCAGGGAGTCTCAAATAACACCCACCGGTTGATGACATCAGAATAAGTGATAATAACCATAAGACTATTTTGCGCGAAGTACGCGGCAATCAAGAAGTTTAAGACCGATCCTAACGGCTTTCCAACAATAGCAGAAATATACTGGGGCAACGACCGATCGGCATATCGCTTTCCAAGTTGATAGATGATCAGGATGACCGCTTGAGCAATCACTCCCCCAATCAATATGGACAGCCACGAGTCGTTGCCCGAGTAGCGGATTTGTGCGTAAGGGATCGTTAAAACACTAACGCCGATTTGGGTCAGAATAACTAGGCATATTAGTTGGTTGATAGAGATTTTTTCTAAATGTATCATTCAGTCCCCTCCCTTCGATCATTTAATCTCATTTCGTCTTTTGCCAAGCTTTCCATCGGACGTTTTTTCAAGCTCCTGATTGGTCCTCTGAACCATGTATCCTTAAACGTATCACCGCTAATTCCCGAGTAAAGGTACGGAATGCCCATCGTGTTTAGACGGGCCAAATGCATTAGCACCAAAATAAATGAAATCTCCAACCCTATGAGTCCGAAGATCGCTGCCATCATGATGAACGGGTACGTCAATAATCGGGCTGCGCTACTCATTTCATAGGAAGGAATAATAAAAGAAGAAATGGCTGTAACCGCCACTATAATAACCATCATATTGGAGATCAGATTGGCCTCAACGACGACGGTACCAATGACAATACCGCCGACGACACCGATCGTCTGGGAAATCGGATTTGCGAGACGAATTGCTGCTTCTCGCAATATTTCGAGTATGACCAACATAGATATCGCTTCTAGTATGGGTGGCATCGCGATGTATTGCATAGAGCTTTGCAGCGTTAGCGCTATTTCAAAGGGCACAATCCTGGGATCGAAGGTGACAATGGCCACGTAAATTCCGGGTAAGAAGATCGCGATAATAAAGCTGACGATCCGAAGAAACCGTATGGTGCTGCCGAACAGCCAACCGACTTGGTAATCGTCTGGGGTTTGGAAGAAAGCCCAAAACGAAACCGGAACGATCAGGGAATTTGGCGAACCGTCGGTCAAAATCGCGATTTTTCCTTCCATCAAGTATGATCTTACCCGGTCTGGTCTTTCGGTTACGAGCATTTTCGGAAACACTGAGAATTTCTTATCTTCGATTAACTCTTGGAGAAACCCGGGCGCTTCAACATAATCGATGTCGATGTTTGTTATCCTGCGATCAAACTCCTTTAAGACATCTTCGTTGGCGAGAGAACGTAGGTAAAGTACGGCAACTTTTGTATTCGACCTGCGGCCAAGCTGATAGGACTTTACGACAAGATCGGGCGACGCGATCTGCTTGCGCATCAAATTGAGATTCGTATCCAGGTTTTC
>JAKFDZ010000053.1:0-1849 GCA_036675925.1 Flavihumibacter sp. | reverse complement strand
CAAAAAGGTAAACTTTAATTTATTAGCACATTAGCGAACTAAAGGATTCTGAAAATAAAGGATGATTTGGATGAGCCGTTTATTTATGTTTGAAAAGCCTTTAGGCATGAGAGATACGCTTCCGGAACTATATGAAAAAAAGCATCGTGTCCGTACTTTAATGGAAGATGCCATTAAACAGTGGGGATATCAATTTATTGATACACCTACCCTAGAATACTATGAAACCGTTGGAACAGCTTCCGCGATACTTGACTCGGAGCTTTTCAAATTACTCGATAAAGATGGGCATACCCTCGTACTTCGGCCAGATATGACTTCACCGATTGCCAGGGTGGCAGCTTCACGCCTGTTAGAAAATGATCTTCCGCTTCGCTTAGCCTATGCCGGAAATGTATACCGTGCACAGCAGCGAGAAGGCGGCAGACCCGCAGAGTTTGAGCAGATTGGTGTGGAATATATTAATGACGATACCGTTTCAAGCGATGGAGAGGTAATCGCATTGCTCGTCTCTTCGTTAAAAAAAGCCGGTCTAAGTCAATTTCAAGTTTCAGTAGGACATATTGGTTTCGCACAAGAATTATTTAAGCAAATCCTAGGAACCAATGGACGTGCCAACGCACTTAGACGTTTTTTATATGAAAAGAACTTTGTTGGTTATCGTGAGCAAGTAAACTCTTATTCACTATCCTCCATTGATAAAAAAAGGCTGCTGCAGCTGCTGGAATTAAGAGGTGGCGAAGAGGTAATTGGAAAAGCCCTTGATATCGTTGAAGATGGCTTTGGAAAAGAATCGCTTTTACAGCTAAAGGAATTGTGGGAGGTTATTACGGATTATGGTCTTGAGAACTACGTAAAATTTGATTTTACGATTGTCAGCCATATGAGTTATTATTCCGGAATTTTATTTGAGGCCTATGCTGGAAATGTTGGATTTCCGATTGGAAATGGCGGCCGGTACGGCTTGATCGAGAAATTTGGAAAAAAAGCCAGTGCAACTGGTTTTGCCGTTAGACTCGATAAACTTTTGGAGGCGATGGGCCCACAAGAGGTCAGTAATAATGTAGAGTGTATCTTTTTCAGCCAGGAACGACGAAAGGAAGCCTTCCAATTGGCTGAAACCATGAAGGCGGAAGGAAAGAAAACCGTCTTACAGGACATTAATGGTGTGAAGAATCTCGATGCTTTTACAAAGAAGTTTGCCAATACCACCTTTTTAATCGGGGGGGCTTAAGATGAATACGAAATTAACGATTGCGATGCCAAAAGGGCGAATTTTTGAAGAAGCTTTAGAATTACTCCGGAAAGCAGGCTACAACTTGCCGCCTGAATTCGATGATTCGCGAAAATTAATCCTTGATGTTGAAGCGGAGGAAATGCGTTTCATACTGGCAAAGCCAATGGATGTAGCTACATACGTTGAGCATGGGGTTGCGGATGTCGGTATTGCCGGTAAGGACGTTTTACTTGAAGAAGAACGAGATGTATACGAACTGCTGGATTTGCGAATCAGCGCTTGCTATTTGGCAGTTGCCGGCCTGCCTGGGACAGCGATGAATGATGTTGCACCAAAAGTGGCAACGAAATATCCTAATGTGGCGGCTGCTTATTTTCGCGAGCAGGGGGAACAAGTTGAAATCATCAAATTAAATGGTTCAATCGAACTTGCGCCCTTAATCGGATTAGCAGACCGCATTGTTGATATAGTTTCAACAGGCAGGACACTTGTCGAAAATGGTCTGGTAGAATTTGAAAGAATTAAAGATGTGACATCTAGGCTGATTGTTAACCCAGTAAGTTATCGGATCAAAGACGAACGAATTAACGAATTAGTTACAAGATTAAGCGG
>JAKFDZ010000052.1:0-1535 GCA_036675925.1 Flavihumibacter sp. | reverse complement strand
TGGAGTTGAAAATGCTTGGGATGTATCTTTGCGGCCTTAGTAAGTTGCCGCTAACAAGGCGCTCAAATCGCTCGTTTCACTCGCTGGGACGGGCTAAAGCCCGCCCCTTAGCTTAGTCGTTAGGCATATGGACGCAGAAATTATGGAGTTGTACCTAGCTACCTCAATCGCACTCGTATTGCTTGCCATAGTTTTCGCAGCACTTCTGCGGTGGTCTATCCGATTGAATCCTTCTGCATCTGGTGTGCTCATGAAAAAAGGCAACCCAGTCCTCGGTGCAAGCGCAGTAGTTTCAACCCTAGATGCTGCCTACTTATTACCTTGGAAAAAGCTACCTTCCGAAGCTCAGATCAAGGGTTTGCCGCTAACCCTTTTCTGGTTAGCACGCATTTCTTCATGGGGCTCTGTCGTGGCCATAGTTGCCGGTGTAATCGCAAACCAAAACAGCGGAGTGGCGTAATGCCTAACAATGCGCTCAAATCGCTCGTTTCACTCGCTGGGACCGGCGAAGCCGGCCCCTTAGCTTAATCGTTATGCGCCGAGGGAGTAAATTTCAACATGATTAAGTCACTACGAATAAAGGCTCTGCTGAAAGCACTCGTCCTGTTAATTCCGGCTTCAGTAGCTGGCTGTGCGTTCGGAGTTATTTCAGCTACCACGACACTTCAGGAGCCTGCATTTATGACAAAAATATTGGCTGGAGATGTAACAACAGCAATCAGGTGCGTAGGGGACTACTGGCAGCAGGAAGCAATTAAAATGGGGCCATCGTGGAATCTCTCAACATGGGAGGTAACAACAAATTCCAATCGAGTTACCGTTATAGGTAACTACGGGGCTGGCACACCACCCATTGGTCTAGTTATCGAATTTCGTGATTCACCTAACGGAACGCTAAGTTCAGCCCATGTTCACTCGATATACCCCAAAGACGATCTGAGATATACGGTTACTACTGCGGCACTTAACGCATGCGCCAAGAATTAGTAATTTAGTGGCGCATCTTAGCGCATAACAATGCGCTCAACACCGTTCGCTCCGCTCACTGGACTCGCAAAAGCTGCGCTTTTGCTCGCCTGTTAGCTTAATCGTTAGCTGTACAGGCAAAGAATGTGGATATCCGAGAATTCGAGCCAATGCCAACACGACCATGCAAATATTGCCTAGCATTGCAAGATGACGCCGTATTTGCTGACTTCCAGATGAACGAAAACGGAAATCTCTACTTGGTGCGAATTTCTTATGATGGTTATGGTTGCTGTGAACCTAAAATTAAAATTGGGGAAATGGAAGCCACAAGCACCAAGCAGTTAGTTTCAGCGATTGAAAACAACAATCTAGGATCGTTGGAAGTCACTACAATACTGAGCAATTATTTTCGAGCAAACAAAGGTTCGTTATGGGAAGACGCACTACTGGAACATGGTCTTATTTAAATGCTAAGTACGCATCGCATACTCACAGCTAACAATTGGTTCAAACCGTTCGCTTCGCTCACTGGGACGGGCTAAAGCCCGCCCCTTAACCAAACGTTA
>JAKFDZ010000051.1:0-2587 GCA_036675925.1 Flavihumibacter sp. | reverse complement strand
AGGATTTGGGGATTTGCCAGGCATGAAATAGTTTGTTCTTTAAAAAATCGCTTTTATTCCAATAGCATAGGTTTTAGCAGCCGGTATGGAAGAAGGGGTATCGGGGTCAAGACCTTCTTTATTCGCTTTCCATAACAGGCCGAGGTTTGATGCATTGGCATAAAGCATTATGGAGGTAAAAACGTTTTTCTTTTTTGAGGATGGTTTTAATTCATAGGCCAGGTTGATAAACTGCAAACGGATATGTGATGCTTTGGAAACCGTGGCTTCTGACAATGCATAAAAATTATCGCGTTGCGAGTTTGCGGGATAAATAAATGAAGGCACATTGGTGTATTGCTCATCGCCGGGCTGCTGCCATCGCCTGCCATAATCAACATGCCCTACGCCGGCATTGATCAACTGGCTGTACGAAATCGTTGAACGCCTGAAGAAATAACCCAACTTGTAAATGATATTGACCGTTGCTGAAAAGTTTTTGTAACTGAACGTATTTGCTACTGAACCAAAATATCGCGGCGTGGCAGGGCCATGATAGACCAGGCTATCGGGGCTTTTGAGCGCATTCATGATAGCATTATAATCCCCGCTCGGTTGCTTATTTAAATAACCCTGCGGATTGCCATTCACCGGATCAAGCCCCGCCCAGGGATAACTGAATAAAGCATATAAAGGTTTGCCTACGACAGCGGTAATACTTGTAGCAAAAGTTCCGCCCCAGGTAACCCCCGGAGGCGTATAATAAGCAGCCGTTTTGCTGGTATTCGTATTGAATAAAATACTTGTCATCCATTTAAAAACTTTGTCAATATTTTTTGTTTGCATGGTTATATCTATTCCATTGCCTTTCATATCCGCTACATTTTTTATTACCGTATTAATGCCCAAACCGGCTGTATAATCAATTGGTGAGGGACCAAAAAGATCTGTTCCTTTTTTATGATAGTATTCGATACTGCCCACTACCCTATTATTGCGGGATGCAAAATCCAAACCCAGGTTAACCGTTCTTAATTTTTCCCAGCGCAACTGAGGATTATAGAACTGTTCAATCATTCCATAATTTAAATTGGTGAGGTAGTCAGGGGCTCCATAATAACCCATGGTGGTGAGAGCTGATTTACTTTGATCTACGTTGCCGCTGTATCCATACGTAAGGCGTAACCTGAGATAGGGTAAAAAGGAAAAGTCATACATTTTTTCTTTTGAAATATCCCATGCCGCCCCGGCAGACCAAAGCGGTTTCCATTTATCATTTGTTTTTACACCAAACAGGTTGGAAGCATCTTTGCGGGCACTGGCTGAAAATGTGTATCTGTTTCTGAACGAATAAGCCGCGTTACCAAAAAAAGAAACAAACCGGTTTGTTTTACCAGCAAAAGAAGCAGCATTGCTGACATACCGAAGGTCACCAAAAAAAGTAGGGTATGGATTAACCGGGTCCACTACCCCGGTTGTGAGGAACTCATCATTGTAGCCATAGGTGGTAAAGACATTTCCCGTATGGCGTGTTTGTCTTATTTCGGCACCGGCTATGGCTGTGATGGTATGGTTACCGATTGTTTTATTACCGTTCAACTGTACCCTTGTATTGTGTGTTCCGGCTATACCGGCACCCTGTGTTATAACAGAGCCGGGTGGTATTATGTATTTAATCTTTCCCGTGGAGCGGTCCAGTTGCGAGAATGTATTGACCATGTTTCTTACTTCATAGCTTTCGATGTCCCTGAGATGCCGGGTAGCTGTTTGTTGTTCCTGATACTGGTAATTAATACCGAGGGCTATTGCAGGAATAATTTGCCATGACAGACCCAGGTTAGCCGTAATATCCTGCAATTTTGTAACCGACCTGTTGTGCTTATACTCTTCGAGCGAATAGTATTTCCAGTTTAATAATTTGCCATTGCCCACTGTATCCGTAAATCCTTCGCGGTAAGAAACCGCGACCGGTAAAGCATTACCAGCTTCATCAGCCAGGCTGAGATAGGGAACCTGCCTGCCTCCAATGGCGGCACTACCATACCCTGCTTTGCCGGTAACCGTTTTACTTTGTGTGTACAAAACTCCCAATGAAAGCTGAAGATTCTTTGCCGGTTTGTAACTATTTGCAAGATGCAGGTTCCATCTTTCATAAACACCACTTAATGCGTTACTATTTTTATCATAGCCACCGGAAATAAAATAACTCATGTTGCCGCTGCCTCCTTTCAGGTTAAGCGCATATTGCTGGTTGACCGCCTGTTTGTATACATAGTGATTGTAATCGTCGCGGATATCTTTTGTTTTTAAGCCCCCGAGCTGTGCTGCTGCATCTGCTTCGGAGAGCAAACCGTCTCTTTGTTTTATCAATATCTCTACCGCCGGTGATAAGGCAGGAAAGTTGGGACTTGCTTCAAAGCTGTTGTAGTAGCCTTTTGAAAAAAGGAATTTTTCCAGTTCTACATAGTCCGGCGAAGCCATCTGTGGCAGGTAAAACAGGTCTGGTTTTTCTATGATTGTACTATTGCTGTTGACTTCTATTTTCAGCGGCTGGTTGAAACGGCCGCGTTTGGTAGTGATCACAATAACACCATTGCCGGCCCTGGTA
>JAKFDZ010000050.1:0-39072 GCA_036675925.1 Flavihumibacter sp. | reverse complement strand
AGGCGTTTCTAAAACCTATCAAAGAAAACTGCGACTAACATGGTGTTTGCAAAAGCGGGCTGATAACACCCGATAAACTATAAACATTATGCTCGCCCACCTTCGCAAACACTTTAACGTTATACGTAAGCATGAGCAAACTTCCAACCATAATTTGTATATATCTTTTGATAATTAATTCACCTATTTCTCTAGGTTAGAAAAAATATTTGTCCGATAAGTTTTACTCGTTTGGGTACTATTCTGGAGTTGGCCTGGCTTTTAACCCTGATATGACTTTTACACTTAAATATCATGGGCACATTTCATCAGATACAGCAGCAGGAACTTATGCAATTGTTGGTGATACAATCTTTTTAAATTATATGTATAACAACTACGATTCAATTTATGCATCTTACAAAGCATAGAATATTGTGGTACCAATCGATATTCAGCTCGATGCAGGTAGAGTTGCATTAAGACCAAAAACTATAATAAAAAGACGTTTAAAGCTATATGTAATAGACGAAGAAACCCGAAAGATAAAGACATACGAAAAGAATGGCAGATCATACAAAGTCTATTTGAAAAGACAAAACTTATAGCCTACGTACAAAATTAGGTTTACAAAACAGGGCTTTTGAATATCAGCAGAGCAATATATCTTTAATCACCGGCGAAATGAATTGAATCTTTTGGATCTTTATTGCCCTTGCTTCGCAAACCCCTTTCCGTTAGCTGTAATAGAATGAAAACTCCTACCGAAGATAAATTTGACCGAATAATAAAGAAAGGATTTCATGAAATCCTTAAGCCGATTGGATTCAGAAAGAGAGGTAACAACTTTTATTTGCAAAAGGCTGAATTAGGGCAGATAATTAATATTCAAAAAAGCATTTGGTATTCTAAAAGTCATATCCACTTTACAATTAACGTAGGCGTTTTTCTGCCTGAACATTGGCTTGGGTTATATTATAATCAAGGCAAAGACCTCCCCAACTTTCCTCCAGAAATTGAATGCCTGATTAGAAGGAGAATTGGAAGGCTCAGGAACCAAAATGATACCTGGTATGATGTAGATATTGAAACTGATGAATCTTCCCTTGTCAATGAAATGAATATAAATATCAATAAATATATTTTACCATTTTTCGAATAATTGTCTTCAAGAGAGAATTTGGTAAATGCTATTCAGTCGGATAAATTGTTGGTTGAACCTTTAAATAGGCTTATTGTATTTGGTGAATTAAAAATGAATAACAATGCCAGATTAGAATATGACTATTTATTATCGAATTGTTCAAATATTCATTTTTTGGAAACAGTGAAGCGGTATGGACAAAAATATGGTCTAATATAAAATAGTTACAGCGAACATTGTATTGGCAAATGCGAGGTTCCAATTCTCAAATGAATGAATAAGTAACTGGCGCCCTCCTTTGCCCATACTTTCACGTAAGCAATGTTATGAGACACCTCTGTTTATACCTCACTCTTATTCTTTCATTTTGCTCTTGTGACGAAACGAGTATTTCATCGGCTTCAAAATTTCAAAAGCTGCTTCCTGATACCTCAACCACCAGATACGATTATTATAATGCCGCATTAAACTTGAACAATGAACTAAACCTATATCGAATAAATAATGGCGTTGACAGTTTCGAGTTTCGATTATGGTTTGGTGGAATGATAGACCCATCGAGTTTATACATTATAAAATGTGTAGACAGTACTTGGTTTGCGACTGTTATTGATTATTGGCAAAGAGTACCTGAACGAGGAGAGAAGGGTTATATGAATCAAAAATATCCTTACCAAGGATTGCATACAATTGTTGATAGTTCTTATACCTACAGAATAGTGCCATCAATTCCATTTCCCAATATTTTAGACACTCTAAAGCATTATCAATTGAAGGCAATCCCTTCCCAAAAGGATATCCCTGATTTTGTTGATCGCGTCGCTGATGGTTTTTCTTATTCAATTGAACTTTCGACTAAGGACTACTACAAATTAATTTCTTATCATTCGCCAAATTTGCAGAATGACAACTTTGGTTATAATGCTAAAATGACGAAGTTTCTTAAGTTCATGGAGAGGACGTTTAACAGACATCTATACCTTGATTAGGAGCCATCGCGGCTTACAACATGGGTATTTGCAAAAGCATGGCTGGACAATCTTAGCTTCAGCTTTTTATCGCTATCATCAGTTCTTCGCGCTGACTTTTAACTTTCACCTAAAAAATGAACTTCAATATTATATTTTCAATCGATCATTTATTATCGGCTGGACAATCAACAATTCCATGCCTTCGCAAATACCTGGCCGTTAGCGGAAAAGCTATGGCGGCAGTCCCTATTAAATCGAACAGCTAACGATTTAATAATAAATGAGGTTTAATTGTTGCAGCGATTTTATTTGAAACGAACTTTTTACAATCTTGACATAACAATATTAACCATTAACTATGACACTACTATTTAAAGCACTGAGCGGATTGTTTTTAGCAACTATATGGATTTCTTCCGGATGCAAAAAAAATATCGACCCCACAAAAAGTGCAGTGTTGCCACCAGCCACCCAGGAAGGCAAAAACACCGTTGGTTTTACCATTAATGGAGAGGCTTGGATGCCTTATGCAAAATGCAGATTTGGGGCTGACCCATGTGGTGAAATATCCGCAAATTATAGTTATCCATTTGCAGCACAAAATGGAATTGGTTTCCAGTTTGCTCGATTTAGGAATAATAAATCGTCTTCGTTAACTATATATACTTTACAAACAAATTCAATTACAACGATCGGGAGTAAAATTGATTCTATTGGAGTTGAATATGCAGGAGAAAATTCCAATGGAACTGATGGCGAGTATTTAGGCCCACGCCCTGGCAGAAACAGCAAATTTATTATTACCAAAATTGACCATCAAAATCAAATCATCTCCGGCGAATTTGAATTTGTTCTTCTTGAACAAAACGGCAGTGGCCGGGAAATTACTCTTAAAGACGGCCGCTTCGATTTCAAATTCAACGCCTGCAAATGCAGCAATTGATTTCTTAATCTAATCCCATACTACTAATGAAGAAAATTACAACCCTACTTGTCGCAGTCATTGCGACACTGAATTCTTTTAGCCAAAACAATTTGGAAGTGATCGATACCGGGAACATCACGCGGGAACGCTGGCGTGACAGCGTATTACGGATGGATAAAGCACAAATACCAACAGGCTTCCTGCTGGAATACTCTATGTTTGGGTTAGAGAGCAATAAATACGATGGCGTTGGCAGTGATGATGATACCATTAAAACAGACGGACGCATTTTTGAATTGCACAGTACACTTTATCATAGTAAAGTAAACAGCAATGCAACGATTGATGTTACGGATACTGTGTTTAGTAAAGCATTTTTTGTCAACAGAAACAGTAATATAATACCACTCACCTTCCTGTACAAAAAATATAATCGCATCCGGTCAACTGCTTTGAGCGAAGGTTTGTTTACTATAGCTGCTGACAGTGTTGGAATTTTAGATGTGCCTAACCGCCTGGCATCGCCGTATGACATGTATGAAATTTTTGCTTTTGCTCCTTTCAAAACAAAAATTACAAGTTTCAACGCCATACCCTTCACACTGCCCAATGAGTTGTTTTACATGCAGGGGATTACGTATGTGGAAATTGATTTTAATGACGGTACAGGTTTCAGAGAATTATATAAAGGAAACACCGTGAATATTTACTATGCAACGGAAGGTTTGAAATATCTTACTGCCAGAATATATACTGCCAATGGAGTAAGAACAGCCAAATGTGTAATTGATTACAAAAGACCTATCGGATATACTGAACCGGACTATTCATGGAACATAGAAGTAGAACCTGTCTATACCGGCGACAACCAATATTTAAATGGTGGCGGCGGTCAAACCATGATACAAACCATGGATGAACCCGTAATTACCTGTAGCAGTGGAAGTTTTATTGATCAGCTTTTATGTGCATTAAAACCAAACGCATTAATTCGTGTGGAAAATGGCTGCGACCGGGTATTTGATAAACCCATTATTATTGTAGAAGGCTTTGACCCAACAGGCGATTTGGATAATAATGAAATGCGAAGGAGGTTTAGACAATTTGGTTTTATATAAACCATGAAAGCCTATGGCTACGATTTTGTGTATGTGGATTTCACCAAAAACACCACCTACATTGAAAACAACGCCAAGGTACTGGAAGCAGTAATCAATAAAGTAAACCAAACTAAAGTAGGCAATTTTAAAAGTACCGTTATCGGTTTCAGTATGGGGGGCCTGATAGCCAGATGGTGTTTGAAAGACATGGAAGAAAGTGGCTTGCAACATCAAGTTGAAAATTATTTTAGCTATGATGCTCCGCAGCAAGGAGCGAATATTCCATTGGGCATGCAATATATTTTTAAGGAGTTGGTTCGGGACTTGCCATACTTAAGATGGAATGACGATTTAAGAAAATTAGACGATGCCTTTAAAAGCCCTGCAGCCCGTCAAATGCTGGTTACATATGGTTCCTATAACAATGGCCCTTTAAACTGGTTTCCCAATTTATATACGCTTGAACCATTGCGGGCAGCATTCGCTCAACGTTTGCAAACAAAAGGATATCCTCAGCAAACCAGAAATTACGGAATTGCTTTTGGAAGAGGTGATAATACTGCCAACACCAAAGATGCAGGAAATGGAAATCAATTTACAGCGGCTAATCCTTTTGGCCCGCAAAACGTCATATTCCACGGCGCTATGGCTTTCTTTTTAGTTAATGCCGAAGCAATTGCCAATGCAGTGCCAGAAAACAATACAAAAGCAACTGTTGCTTATTACAGTTTCTTTGGCATAACATTCCGGAAGATATTTGGCATCCCATTTCCAACTGTTACATTACGAGTTAGAAGGTTTGATTATCGGGGACAATTTCCATACGATGATGCAATGGGTAGTTTTGAAATTACTCAGTCACAGTTTAAGAACAGTTGGGTTGGGGGTATTTCCGGCCCTGCTACCACCAATGGACACGATGGCCACAATTTTGTATCAACAGCCAGTGCATTGGATTTACAAAATCAGAGATACAGTTCTACTAATAACTGGCAAAGCAATTCGATGTTTTTTAATATTGACAACCAGGTGCAAAATGCAGGACAGGTAAATGGAAATACTTTAATCAACCCCACATTATCCCCATTCCGGGCTGTTATTACTTCTACAACCGAAGTTCCAACGTATGACTGGAACATTTACCATAACGCTGATATCACATCTCAATTTGCCACTTTCATTGAACGAAATGTTTTGAATGCTCAGCCAGTTGGATGTGGTGGCAGCAATAATTTATGCAATTACAATCCAACAATAAGCGGACCTGATATGATTTGCGGCACAACCGCAACATATGCCATAAGTGATTTTCCTAATGGAATTATCGTGAATTGGTCGCTGCAAAATAATACAGCGGCTATAACATCGGGACAGGGAACAAAGACTATTACTATCACCAAAAAGGCAATTGGAACAAATCAGCTTTCGGTTACATTAACTAACTCCTGCACAAATCTTATATTAACCAAAACAATTCAGCTTGGCTTGAATACACCATCATTCAGCACTTATGCACCAAATGGATATTGTGCAGGCAATAGTTATGAAGTCATTGCAAGTGCTAATAATTCAGGGCCGGGCATTTCGTATAACTGGTATATTAATGGAGTGCTTAATTCATTTCATGGGTATAAATTACAGGGCACTTTCCCAACGAACTTCACAAGGATTGAGTTAGAAGTAATAAAGACTGGATGCGGTACTTCCCTAAAGTATAAAGAAGATTTTGATTGTTCTGGCGGATGGTTTGTTGTATCTCCAAATCCAAGCAGTTCAGATTTGAGAGTAGAATCAATTTCTGAAACCAGTATACGAGAAATTCGTATCATTGATAAAATGGGCAATGTAAAATTTTTATCAAAATATCCAGACAATACAAAAATAGCTTCACTCAACGTTTCATTACTTCGAACCGATGTGTATAATATACAGGTGTTTGACGGTAAAACATGGTCAGCTAAATTGCTAAGTATACGGCGATAAGATCCAAAGCGGATGTTTCAAACTTTTAAGACATCCACTTTTTTAAAATAACCTCATACCCATAAAGCATAAATTATTTTATTGCTTCTATCTGACAAGCCAATAAGAAGCTCTTCCGCTAACATTGCATTGGCGAATATGGCGGGGCAACTGAAGAACAATCGGATGCATATCGCCACTCAACTTCGGTTTCGGCAGACGAATACTGCCAAGCAACAGAATAAACAATGAGGCTATTGTGTCTTAAATCAGCAGCGGCACCGGGTAAACGGACCACAGAATACCGCCACATCGCCAATCCCTTCACGTTATGTGCAATTACAAAATAATACAGCATCCTTCTCGATGAAAAATCATTTTTTAATGGTAAAACAGTCCTCGTGTAAATCCTTTTTGGTAGAAGGAAAATCAACGGACATAATTGACAGATTGGAGAAAGTTATAAAAAAGTCATTTGTTAGCGGACATGCAACAATAGAATTCAAGAGACACAATTTTGATCCATTTGCTCCAAATGGCACAATAAGTATTGAAATTATTGACAATGGCGTTAATACCAGTTCAATAATAACTTATAAAATAGCAAGCAATTTGTTACCTAAATATTCCATTTGGTTTATGATAACTGTACTTTCCATTTGGATTATGTTTTCATTCTTATTAGTACCAATAGGAAAGGCTTTACCAATGATAATATTAGGCTCTACAACTTTTTATATAATTTTTCGATGGAGTCGAATTCTTAACTTGGCAAAACTTGAGAATTATGCAATTTATTTATTGCAGATGAGTAGATTAAAATATAGCATGCATAACATTATTCGTAAAACTGGGCTGTCAACACTCAAATGAACAAAAAGTATCTGGCGGCCGCCTTCGCCAAGCCCTTCACGTTGGCAGCAACCCAATTAGAGCCGTCCTAATTTCGAGGTTACATGAAACTGTTAATAATTGCACTTTCTTTCATTAGCTTGGCCCTACTGACATATTCACGCAAGGAAATAAATCCTCCAGGCTTGTCACAGTTTCAGTTCAAATTGGAAATAAAAACATTTATTTAATGATAAATAATCAGGCTGCCGGATCAGCGGGACATCAGCTATGCAATAAAATGGACAGACTTTTAGGATATGTTTTTTTGGGAGTGGGACTTCTTGGTTTTGTTTTCTTTTTGAGCTATAATGGAACAGCTATTCCTTTTAAAGAACTTTGGTTTGTTTTGAGCTTCTTTTTGATGATTGGAGGTGCTTACTTCTTTGCGAAGTACAAATTGAAGGAAAGATCCAATCAGCAAAACATATCAAATAATTCCCGATTGGCAGAAATTGCTCTACTCAAAGAAACAGGTGATAAAATCAGGGTAACTCTCGAAAATGCAGAGATAAAGAGCAGAAGCTATTTGCAGGAAATCGTAAAGGAAGGTTTACCGTCAAGCATAGAATTGATTGAGGGATTGAATAACAGCAATCGAAACTACAAAACAGAAGAGGTTATCCAGACATATATTCTTTTTATGAAAGAATATAATGGCAAGATGTACAAATTTATCAGTGAGGCAACTACAATGGATGCTTATGATGTTAAACGCTACATTGATAGCCAAAAGGGCATTGACTTATTCATAGATTCAAATAATCCAACAAAGTATTATTTTGACTTTTCAATTGAGTGAAACTTGTCGCATAATATGACACAACCTGCGCTGCCCTTAATCATTGGTTTAATATGCATTATTGCTTTTCTGTTTTTCTTCGTAACTGGGATTAAGTTCAAAAGCCTTAATCGAATTATGTTTGCAATAGGCTTTCTGTTGCTGTCGATATTCTGTTCTCTCTGGTTTTCATTTATTGCAATTGGCAAAGCCTATAATAAAGTAAAGGAGTATATCCCTGACACCAGTAAGATATTTCAGCAACGACAGCCATATGAAGCTTATGCAGCGCTTTTTGGTGCCCCGATAGACAGTTGCTTAAAACCACTCAGGCTTATGGATCAGGTGGTGCCACGATTGGACTGTTGTATTTGGCTTGAATTCACAGCATGCCCGGCAGAGATAAATAGAATCATCTCACTCAATTCATTTAAAGTCTCCGAACATGCGTCTTCAGATACAGTATCATATTTGCCAGGATATTCTCCACGCCCCGATTGGTGGACTCCTCATACGCTAGGTGATAATATTATTGTATTTAGGGATGATTCGAAGATACCTAACCATGAAAAAATATTAATTATATCCAGTGATAGTTCACATGCTTTCTATTGTGATATGACCGATTAAATTTAGAATACCTATATCCATGATTTATTCCTTCCTTATTTATATTATCTCTCTTCTTAGTTTTGATTCAGTTGCCACAAGCGAATCTTTTGAAGGCTATGTTGAATACAATATTAGTTACCCTAATCAAAGAAGGGAAGTAGCTAAAACAGTTGCAGTGAAATTTAGAATCTTTTACAAGGATGGTAATATCAGGAAAGAATACCTGAATAAGTTTGATAGTGTTTTTCTTTACTCTGTTTATCTATATAAGGAAAATATTCATTATTCCATAATGCCAGGTAGTGATACAGTAGAATATTATATCCCTTCTTCCGATGATATGAGTGAGCAAGGAGTGAGCGTGGATAGCTTGTCAGACAAATCCTTTAATGATTTGGAATTGCTAGGCTATAGTTGTGAAAAATATGTAGTTAGATTTAAGTATGATGATGCCCCAGAGGATGAAGATCCCATGACATACAATTTTGGGTTGCTAAGCATTTAATAGCTGATAGTGATAATAAGTTAACGTACAGCGCCAATTTTATTTTTCCATTATCCGGACATATCATTTTAAAGTACACAATTGATATACCAGTTTTAAAAGTAGTAGAAGCAACATCTATCAATAAACAATCCCTTAGTTCAGAATTATTTAATGTTGATTTGAAAGGTAAAGAATTGGTAGAAATATAAAATTCGTTCGACATAAATAGGAAGAATCAGAGTAAAAAAGATTACCATTATGGGGCTTGATAGCGTAGAATTAATAATGGAAGTAGAAAATTGCTTTCAAATATCTATCCCTGATCGGGAGGCAGAAAAAGCCTATACAGTTCAAGCATTGGTTGATATCGTTGGAAGACATTTAAATATTCGTAACAGCCACCTGCGCTAATAATTATGAAGAATTAATAGATAAAAAGCAGATTAAAGAATGCTATGAAATATATATAATTGTAACTGCTATAACTGTTGACAAAATAGGCGTAGACTATTATGAAATTACTCCTGAGAAATCCTTTACAACCGACTTGGGAGTAGATTAGATTAATCACACCACCGCAGGCAGCGCCGCAATCCTCATCAGCGTATCCTCCTTACCAATCGCCTCGGCAATATCAAATACAGTAGGACCGAACTTCCCACCAACCAGCATTATCCGAAACGGCAATTGCAACTCGCCTGGCTTAATGCTTAGCGTGGTTGCAAGCTCCTTAAACGCTGCTTCAATGGAAGCGGAAGACCATTCTTCCAGATCACCTAATACCCCCTGCAGCTCGGCAAAGAAATTCTCCTTGTCGCCATTCCACTTGGCCCTGATGGCATCTATATCATGCACGGCTGGCGCAATAAAGAAGAACCTGCCCTGCTCCGGAAAATCGCCCAGCATTGTACAACGCTCCTTTACCATCCCGATCACTTTCTTAATATAACTATCATCTGCACCCGTAATTCCCGAGCGCTCCAGCACAGCCTTCACATCGGGTAATAGTCTCTCTTCCCCCGATCGCTTTATCCACTCATGGTTGAACCACTTCGCCTTCTCGAAATCAAACTTGGCTCCTCCCTTATGTACCCTGTCCATAGAGAATGCACCGATAAGCTCTTCCATAGAATAGATCTCCTGCTCGGTTCCATCATTCCATCCCAGCATCGCCAGCATATTCACGAAGGCCTCGGGTAGAAATCCTCTCTCCCTGAATCCCTGGGTGAATTCATTGGTGCGCGGGTCGGTCCAGTTCATGGCAAATACAGGAAAGCCCAGGCGGTCTCCATCGCGCTTGCTGAGTTTACCGTTTCCATCGGGCTTCAGGATCAGCGGCAGATGCGCCCATTGCGGCATGCTATCTTGCCATCCAAGCCATCGCCATAACATCAGGTGCACCGGCGCACTCGGTAGCCATTCCTCGCCCCTGAATGCATGCGTTATCTCCATGGCATGATCATCTACCACAACAGCGAGATGATAGGTTGGCATACCATCATGTTTCAACAACACTTTATCATCCACATTTCCGGTATTGAAACTCACCTCACCACGGATCATATCGGTGAAGCTGATGGTCTCATTCTCCGGCATCTTTATCCTGATCACATAAGGCGTTCCATCCGCAATCAACTGCTGCACGGTTGCTGCATCCAGTGAAAGGGAATTACGCATTTTCGTGCGCAGACTGTTATCATATTGGGGGGATGGATTTTCTGCGGTCTTATAATTTGCACGCATCTCTTCCAATTCCTGCGGAGTGTCAAATGCATAATAGGCGAAACCATCTGCAACTAGTTTCTCCGCATACTCACGGTAGCTTTCTTTTCGCTCACTCTGCCGGTAGGGTGCATGTGGTCCGCCTACAGCCGGACTCTCATCCGGTTCTATTCCACACCATTTCAGGCATTCCATTATATAGTCTTCTGCGCCTTCCACAAACCGGCTCTGGTCGGTGTCTTCAATACGAAGTATGAAATCCCCGCCATGATGTTTGGCAAACAAATAATTATATAATACCGTGCGAACCCCGCCCAGGTGGAGTCCTCCCGTGGGACTCGGTGCAAAACGAACACGAACTTTACTTGACATTCCGCAAAGATAACATGTGGTCTTGGTTTACCGTTTGACGTTAAAGGTTTTTGTGCGCTTATCTTTACAACATGCTTTACTGGTCAACCGCCAACCGATTCCTCCGCATGCTCTACCCGGCATGGCAATGGCAGATACCGACTCCGGAAAAAAAGATCTACCTCAGCTTTGATGACGGTCCCCACCCCGAGATCACGCCATGGGTATTAGACCAGTTGAAGCAGTACAATGCGAAGGCGAGTTTTTTTTGTATCGGCAAGAATGTAAAAACATGGCCGGCAGTGTATGAAAGAATTTTAAGGGAGGGACATATTGTTGGTAACCATACTATGAATCATCGCAATGGATGGAAGAGTTCAGATGAAGAATATTTTGCAGATATCGGCGAGGCAGCAAAATATATCGATAGTAAATTATTCCGTCCGCCTTATGGAAGACTTACCCGCTTCCAGGGAAAGCTGTTAAAAGAGGCAGGTTATGAGATGATCATGTGGACAGTTTTATCGGGAGATTTTGACGCGAAAAAATCGGCTGTGCAATGCTGGGATATGGTACGCGAAAATGTGGATAAAGGGAGCATCGTTGTTTATCATGATAGTGAAAAAGCATGGGATAGATTGAACGTTGTTTTACCTCAAACCCTGGAATGGTTTTCTGCCCGCGGATACATATTTGAAGCAATCAACATGAATATTTTGAAGGCTAACAACAGGAAATAAATTAGGAAAAAACATCATTGGAATCGGGGAGGACCCCCTTAAAAAAAGTTGGGCCTGGGTAGAAACCCTGGCCCGTTTTTAATCCGTACCCTATGAAAACTGGTTTAAAGGTAAATTATATTTTTAATTATTTCAAAGTAATTTCTATTGTATTTCCGTTCACTGTGAGGCCTGCTTTATTGTCGCAGTCGCCGTTTCCGAAGTCGAGCACTCCCTCCGGACCACCATTACGCTGGAACTTTTGTTTGCCCTGAACGATCCATTTACAGTTGAATTTCTTCACCAGTGGTTCGAGGTTGGTGCTGGTCCAGCTCGCTGTTTTATCACCTCTTACAACGGTACCTTCTCCATTACCTACTATCGTGAATACATCATCGCCTGCAACCCATGGTGTTCCCCAGCCATCTGTTTGGGAGATAACGCGGGTGCGGTTCCACTGGGTATAATCCCCGCTGGGCCTTGTTAGCTTTCCATTGGTGACGCGGGTTTCAAAGGTCAGCTTGTCGGATGTGCTGTTGTTTTGAATGCGGTGAGCGCCTTCCACTTTGGTATCATTCACATAATAGCCATCGAAGCTGGTTTCAGCCACTGCACCGGATATGAAGAGCCAATTGGTGTAAACCGTGATGATCTTTCCCTTCCTCACGCGGCCATCCTTGCCGGTACAGCCGGAGGCGCCGAAATCGAGGGTGACTCTCAGCGGGAAAGAATCGGCGGGGTTGATCTTCTCCGCGGTGAGGGTGAAGCAGGTGGTTTGCAGGGTACCGGGACTGTTTTCTGTATTCACCTGGAATACGCCCGTGCCGCCGATGCCGGCTCCCGGGGTGCCCATTACATTGTTGAATACATCATCATAAAGCACTTCTCCTTCCGCATCCGCTTCCATGGTGGTGCGGGTCAACAGAACTGATTCGGATTCGCCTCCGGGCTCATTGTTGTCGTCGTTTTTGGAGCATGACCAGAGGGTGAGGCTTAGGGCCAGGACGGTAAGCAATTGCTGGCCGGATTGTTTCATTTTCATAAAATTTGTTTGTGGTGTTGGTATGGTTCTCTGACCGGGTTGCATCCCAAACGTTTAAAATAGTATAAAATTTTATGGAACTTCGCCGAATGATGCTAATTGATAGCCATTGTCATTTATATGTGGAAGAATTCAGGGATGATATCAGCACCGTTATCAGCGAGGCCCGCGGGGCGGGGGTGGAGGCCTTTTACCTGCCTGCTATCGACAGCACCGAGCATGAGGCGATGCTGGGGCTGGAAGCCGCCTGGCCGGGCGTTTGCCACGCCATGATGGGACTGCACCCCTGCTATGTGAAAGAGAACTGGGAGGAAGAGCTTACACTGGTGGCGGAATGGCTGGGGCGGCGATCCTTTGCCGCGGTGGGGGAGATAGGGCTTGATTTTTACTGGGACAGGAGCTTTGAGACTGCCCAATACGAGGCTTTCAGGAGGCAGGTGCAGATGGCGAAGCAGTATTCGCTGCCCATCGTGATCCATTCGCGCAACTCCACCCAGGAATGCATCAATATTGTGAAAGAGCAGCAGGATGGGAGCCTGGGAGGCATATTCCATTGCTTCAGTGGCAGCTATGAGCTGGCGCGGGAAGTGGTGAAGCAGGGCTTTTACCTCGGCATAGGCGGGGTGGTCACCTATAAGAATGCCGGGCTGCCGGAAGTTCTGGCCAAGATCCCTCTCGAGCATATTGTTCTTGAGACCGATGCGCCCTATCTGAGTCCGGTTCCATTCAGGGGCAAGCGCAACCAGCCCGCTTACCTGGTGCACGTGGTGGAGAAGCTCGCGGAAATATATCGCGTCAGCCCTGATGAAATTGCAGAAGTGACAAGCGCCAATGCCCGGAAAATCTTCAAATCCTGATTGCATGAATAGTACCCGAAAAAAATCCCCGCCCACGCGGATCCTGATCATCTATACCGGCGGAACGGTGGGGATGGTGATGGATGATGCCACAGGCGCGTTGAAGCCGATCGGTTTCAAGGAGATCCGCGATAATATTCCCGAGATCGTTAAGCTGGGTTATGAGGTGGAAGTGCATGCTTTCAATCCACCCATGGACTCGTCAGACATGCATCCCGATGTTTGGGTGGAGCTGGCGGGCATCATCGAAAAGAACTACCACGACCATGACGGCTTTGTGATTCTGCATGGCTCAGACACGATGGCCTTTACGGCATCGGCGCTGAGTTTCTTATTAGAGAACCTGAGCAAGCCGGTAGTGCTCACCGGCAGCCAGCTCCCGATCGGTGAAATCAGGACCGATGCAAAGGAGAATATCATCACGGCGCTGGAGATCGCCGCTGCACGAAAAGGTGGCAAGGCCCTTGTGCCCGAGGTCTGTATCTATTTTGATTACCAGTTATTCAGGGGTAATCGTTCCAAGAAGTATAATGCCGAAAAGTTTGAGGCCTTTTACTCGATGAACTATCCGCCGCTGGCCGAGGCGGGCATCACTATCAAATACCATCGCACCAATATACTCCGGCATCCCGAGGAGCCTTTGAAGGTGCATCGCAAAATGGATCCCTCGGTGTCAGTCCTGAAGATCTTTCCGGGTATTACGCCGGCCACGGTGGAGGCGGTGCTGGCAACGCCAGGTACACGCGCGGTTATCATGGAGACCTTTGGAAGTGGCAATGCTACAACAGCGCCATGGTTTATCGCTTCGTTGAGGGCGGCCATCAAAAAGGGATTGATCATTGTGGACATCACCCAATGTGATGGAGGATCGGTGGAGTTGGGCAGGTATGAAACCAGCCGGCATTTAAAAGAGATGGGTGTAGTGAGCGGGCATGACATGACTTTTGAAACAGCCCTTGCCAAACTGATGTGGCTGCTGGCGCAGAAGCATTCAAAGGCGAGGCTACGCGAATTATTGGAAACTTCTTTGAGGGGTGAATTGACCAATGCCTGAGGTTCCCTATATTTGCGTCCCACAAATGGAGAGATGTCCGAGTGGTTTAAGGAGCACGCCTGGAAAGTGTGTATACCTCTAAAGGGTATCGCGGGTTCGAATCCCGCTCTCTCCGCCTCCGCCAGCCGAAGCCTGCAAAACCAAATGTTTGCAGGCTTTCTTCTTTCGATTAATAACTTAATCAGGTTCAAATATCAATTCATAATTCTCAGCAAGGTATTTTGCCATTGTCCTTAGTGTTGTTTTTGGTTTTTTTTGCTTCTTATTTAGCAACACGTATATGCTATTTTTCAAATCTCGTAATTGAATAAAATGCCGGGGAGGAAACAAGTTCTCCATAGCGTACTTATATATGGTGAACCTGACTTTTTTATATCGGTCACTAAATTTTTCAGTTTGTTTATCAGTAAAGGTTTTTTGTTGCAGTAGTGAATCATTCCATTTACGAGGAACTGCATAAAAAGCAAACGTGGTAGTCGGATGCTTTTTCCAATAATCAAACATGATATAAAGGCATGTTGTAATTACCCGGAATGCGTCATTATCATTGAATATCTTATTAAAACGCTGACTAGAGTTTTTGTCCTTTAAATCGCAATATTTAATAGCAACAACTCCGTAGCTGAAGACCTCTAATGTCACCAAATACTTTCTGTGCTTTGCCTTAAAACGATATTGAACAGTCTTGACAGGATCTGATAATAAAGTTTCTTTGGTGCCTAAATAATCGAATGAATATGGCTTATCAAACATTAATCAATGCTAAAAAAATTGTAAGCTTTGTTTCTTTCTTTTAGTTGTTTGGTAGCGTATAATACAGAGAAGCGGAATGTTTTGGTAATGTTGTCAGAACTTTTACCACTTACAACAATAGTTCCTTTAAAAGGCATTGTTGAAGCTTTTTTTGCAATACGGCTGGTTTTCTTAGCAGCGGTACTACCTGATTTTTTGATATGAGGGCCTATAGTTGACATTTCTAAATACACTACAAAGATGAAATAAAAAAAACAGGAATTCTAATATTTGCCTCAAATATTAACGCTATATGCTAAGTTTCTGTAAAACTATGCCATATGTCTAAGCTGACTATAACCATTTTGGGGTATTGATAAGGTTTAAATGTTGTCTTACTTTTATTGAAACGGACTATTATGTTTCTCGCCATCGTAACAGCATATGTATTCATGCTCACGCTTCTTAAACTGATTTATTTATTGTTTAAACCAAAGTTTTTGAATCCATCCAGGTTTGGTCCACCCTCAAAACTGATGATGAGTGTATACTATATAACAATCCTCTTTTTCCTGCTTCTTTTTATTTTATCCAGGTTGGACATTATTACCATCCAGATCACAACAAACAAGTGGCAGACCGGAGACCTGTTTCAGTTTGAAAAGCAACCAGTATTGATAGTAATGGGCGTTGCATTAATTGCCACAGTTATTCATACTGTGGTTGAATATTATACTAAAAGTAGTAAGGTGTAATCTCAAATCTTCACCTGAACCGTTATAGCGCTGAATACTATATTTTCTCCGCGACTCACTGCTTTCAAATAGTGACCCGATTTGAAATAGGTTAACTCTGCCACCACATTCAGCTTTTCCATTGGAATGTATTCAACTGTTAGTCCCAGTTGGTTGCCGATATGTTTACCAGGGGCGGCAGGAAAAAGAAGGGCAGCATCCGCGCCATACAATCCATCTGCAATACTGTACCTCCAGAATATATCATAGTCGGCGGTAAAAGATAGTTTGGGTAGAAGCTCTACTTCTATGGAAGGATGCAGATCTATCAGATTGACCGGACCGATCAATGCAGCCAACCCAAAATAGGCGCCGCGGGGAAACAGAGGATTAAATGTACCTGTCTTATTATCTGCCGGAGATTTGTCGCCACTGATCAGTTCAGTTTTAAGTCCAACTTTAGGGTGCAGACTAATCGTCTTGAAATGATAACTACAATTTGCAGAAGCAGTATAAGCACTGATCTTTTCTTCTTCTTTTTTGCCGCCTTGATACACGAGTTCAATATCATATTGAAATGCCCGGGTGTTTCCCCAAAATCTTAGTCCGACAGAATGCCTGAGCTCAGGTGTTGTAAGACTATGAGCTACTCTGTTTTTATTTTCAAAACCGATATAGTATATATCGAGATTTTGAAAAAGAGGTACCTGGTTCTTCACAACATAAACACTCCAGATGTGGGTGGACTTGTTGAACCTGTCATCAAATACACCTGGTCGGTTCCGAACCGGATAAGCCAGGAAAAGGTCTATTTGCGTTGGACTCTTTTTAAAGGATGCTTTTACTGCATCAAAACTGAGGCGATTATTTGGTCCCTCCCTCACTGAGATCAAACGCTGCGAGCCATACAATAGTTCCTGCCTGCCAACACGGAGATTCAATGCAGGCATGCTCTTCATTAATTTGAAATCAAGGTATAGTTGTGAAACATCCAACCTGTTTTCATCTACTGATCGGATGATTTCTTTACCCGCTACTGTAGTACTCACCAGTTGCCCAAATCCCCGGATAGTTTTTCCAATTTGTAAATCACCATGCAAGCGCAGCCGGTGGTAAGGCGCCGTATATTCTTTCTGTGGAGCTTCGCCCCAATCTTCATTTTTGAAGTACTGAAACTGGAATCTATACTCGCCGCCAAAAGAGATCCTTGATTCTTTGGATTTATAAACTGTGTCATATTGATAGCCACCATAAAAATTAACCGGGCTCCAGGCTGGCAGGGCCGGTGAGATGGCGGGCGCAAGGGTACCATACTCCTTTGCTCCGTAAACAACTTTCCCATCTACTATCGTTAACAGGGAAGAGAGATTTGCGATGGCTTCATCCGGTATACTGAAATAATCCTGGTTAAGTATCACCAGGTCTGCATAATAGCCGCGCTTAATTTTGCCCTTGGAATTATTTTCTTTGATGAGCGAATAACCTCCTGCTGTCATTAACCTTAATGCTGTATATCTGTCAAGCGTATTCTCCTTTGCCATCGTTTGTACCCCGCCGATAGTTTTTCCGGTTGTAATCCACTTCAGTGCAACCCATGGATTATAGCTGGCCACTCTTGTGCCATCTGTTCCCAGTGCTACCGGTATTCCCATTGCCAGCATCTGTTTTACGGGTGGTGCATCCAATGCTGCTTTCTTTCCATATCGCCTGATAAAACTTTCTCCCTGGTAAGCCATCCGATGCTGGATAGCTATACCCCCACCCAATTCCTTTATGCGCTTCATATTTTCGGCACTGATTGTTTCTGCATGATCGATCATCCAGACCAGGTCACCCAGCGGCATTTCTTTATTGATCTCTTCCAGCACATTCAGATCTCTCGTGATACTTTCATTATAGGTTGCGTGAATGCGAAATGGCCACCTCTTCTTTACCAGTAACTGCAGCACGGCTTTAAGGTTTGCTTCCATGGTTGGAGGCAATTCCGGACGTGGATAGAGGAAGTTCTCAAAGTCGGCCGCTTCAGCAACTAAATTCTCTCCCGCACCCTGAATATGATAATCCACCTCATTAATTCCGTTGTTCTGATGATGGTGGATATCCACCATAGTTATCCAATTAGAATAATCCGCCAGTTCTTTTCCTCTTTGTTGCGCAAACAGGAAATAGGGGATCCGTACCGTTAGTTTTCCTGCTCTATGTAATGAATCAGTGATGCTATAGTCGTCAGGGTAATTTTGAAAACCACCACCTGCATCCATAACCGCAGTTACCCCGAGGCGGTTTAACTCCCTCATGTATTGCAGGGTGGAATTGATTTTTTCTTCCTGGCTTAATTCAGGCAGCTTCGCCAATGTTGAATACAATATGAATGCATTTGGTTCTGCCCGCAGTAATCCTGTTGGATTTCCATATTTGTCTTTTTCAACCAATCCCCCTGCGGGACTTACCGTTTCCGGATTTATATTCAGTTGATCCATCCCTGCCTTATTTAACCAGGCCTTTCCATACAGGTACAAAATAAAAGCGGGCACATTTCCGGTTGCTTCATTGATCTCTTCTACCGTTGGCAGTCGCTTCTCCTCGAACTGGTATTCATTCCATCCGCCAACCACCCTCACCCATTGTCCGGCGGGTGTTCTTTCTGCCTGTTCTTTCAACATTTCCAGTGCCCGCTTTAAACTAGCCACACCATCCCATCTCAATTCTGCATTATAAAACCGTCCACCACGTATAACATGCAAATGACTGTCGAATAATCCCGGTATAACTCTTCTTCCTTTCGCATCAATTACCCGGGTTGCTTTTTGTTTCAGCTTTAATACAGCAGTATTGCTGCCCGTTAGTATAAACTTATTACCCGCAATGGCCACCGCTTCTGTTTCCGGGTTGCTATCGTCCATAGTGGTGACCTTCCCGTTTATGATGATCAGGTCTGCTTTTTGTTGAGCACTAAGCTTTTTGTTTAAACTTAAAGTGGCTATTAGCAGGATAAGGAATAAAGGATTCATAAAACTTATTTTGGCCCATAATAGTCAGGAAAACAGGAGGGAGCATATTGTTTACTACCTGAATTTTACTTCTAATAGTTCTATATCAACTACCAATGGATCACTCATGTATTGACCATTGCTATCACGCGGGTATACATGCCTGCGGGTTGGCACCATGATCCCCTGGAATTCTTTATAATCAAAAGCATAATGCGCCGCTGTACTGCCGCCCATGATATCAACATCATAATCAAGTCTCTTCAGGAAGCCATGTTTGTCGAAATAAAAAACCTGCTCCTTTGAATGATAGGCCATCTGTTCGGGGTATGTTACATGCAGTCTTCTCCATGTTTCTCCCGCTTCATGCCAGGGCTCTATTTCTTTGCAGATAAAACCCGGATAGGTAAAGAGAAAGGGCGTTGTCAGGTATGACCACATAGCATAGGATCCAAAATAGATCAGTTGCAATACGCTCCAGGGCGTTTCTAAACTGTGGCCTGCAAATGTGTCCCGCGGATTTTTCAACTCCTCTACCAGCTTCCCATTATTTTCTATGGAAACACGATCATGACTAAAGTTGGTATAGGTTCCGGATTCATTATTAAAATTCAGGTAACCACCGGATTGTTTTCTCAGATCTATTTCGAATTCACTATTGCTGATAATATAGGGATGCCCTTTTAGTGCCCACAGGGCGCCACCAACTTTCATTTTCACATATACTTTATTATAGCTTGAGAATTGAGTAAGTCCACCATGTATCTCCAGGACTTGTTCTAACAGGTTTGTCATTTGTTTTTATTTTTTAAGTGCATGATTGTTATGCATTACAAAACTAAACTGACACTATCCATCCCTGTTTTCCGCAGCGTTCAATCTAGTTGATTGTATCATTCAATTTTTGGATGAAATGAACAACTCATTTGGATCGTGCGGAATAAGGCAATCGTATAAGTGATTCTAGTTTTGTGATTCAATTATGCATCATGAAAAAAGAAAGGATACTGGTTACCGGTGGAAGCGGATATGTAGGGTCAAGCACCATATTAAAATTGCTGCAGGATGGATATTCTGTAAAAACAACCGTGCGGTCGGCCTTGCGGGCAACCCAGCTTAGTGATACCCTTGTTAAGGCAGGAATATCTTCTTTAAATAACCTGGAATTTATTGAGGCCGATTTGAATGATGATAAAAACTGGGATGCTGCGGTAGCTGGATGTGATTATGTTTTACATGTGGCATCGCCATTGCCGCATGCTGAGCCAAAGAATGATGATGATGTAATAATTCCAGCGCGTGATGGTGCATTAAGGGTGCTGAAAGCTGCCCGCGATGCAAACGTGAAAAGAGTTGTACTGACTTCATCTTTTGCGGCTGTGGGATATACCATAAATGAACCGGGACATGTTTTTGATGAAGCAGACTGGACGGATTCTTCTATGCCCAATCCGGCATATATCCGTTCCAAAGTAATTGCTGAAGAAGCGGCATGGGACTTTATAGAAAATGAAGGGGGTAAACTGGAACTAAGTGTCATTATTCCAACGGGAATATTCGGACCAGTATTCAATAATGATTATTCCCTTTCCATACAGTTGATTAAAGATATTCTCAATGGAGGATCGATGGAGAACTTTGATTTCTCTTTCGGGGTAATTGATGTTCGTGATGTTGTATTGCTGCACCTGAATGCCATGACCAATCCGGATGCAAACGGACATCGCTTCATTGCAACTTCTGATGATATTGTTTCCTGTTATGATATAGCGGAGCTGATTAAAAAGGAAAGAAAAGATCGTTCACAAGCTATTGGCTCCATTAAACCCATTGATCAAAACAGGCGAATTAAAATTTCCAATGAAAAGGCTAAAAGCTATTTCAATTGGAAACCCATCTCCTGGAAGGATACTATCCTGGCTACTGTTGATTCATTACCATCACTATAAAAAAGGTTTGTATGAATAACGAAATCAAAAAGCAATCACGCGGGCAATTCATCCGCACAACGGGATTGATTGCCATTGGCACACTCCTTTCTCCTAAAGATCTGTTTTCACAGACCAGTCCGGTTATTACATTTAGAAACGAAGCTGCAAAAGCTAAAATTACAAAACAGGCTATTCGGGGAGGCATTCATCTGTTGGAGGGATCCGGAGGTAATATTGGTGTTTTCTCCGGCAGGGACGGCATGCTTGTGGTAGACAGCGGAATAGGCGTGAGCGAGCATAAAATACATTCCGCACTGGCATCAATTGGCGATAAGCCATTGAAGTATGTGGTGAACACGCATTGGCATTTTGATCATGCCGAAGGAAACGAGTGGATGCATAAAAAAGGGGCTACCATTATTGCACATGAGAATACACGAAATAATCTTGCATCAACTATCAGGGTAAATGACTGGAACTATACTTTTAATCCGGCCCCGGGCGCAGCACTTCCCACCATTGTGTTCAAGGACCAGCATAAGCTATCGTTCAATGGCTCCGAAATACGAATGAAGTATTATAATCCCTGCCATACCAATAGTGATATCTCCGTTTATTTTTCAGAGGCAGATATTCTCCAGGTGGGTGACACCTGGTGGAATGCACATTATCCTTTTATTGATCATGATACTGGTGGATCGATCGATGGCATGATAGCAGCCTCCAACCTCAATCTTTCCCTTGCTACAAATAAAACAAAGATCATTCCCGGGCATGGCGCGGTTGGTAACCGTAACCAGCTCCTTCAATTCCGCGATATGCTTGTTTCGGTTAGGGATAAAGTTTCAAGACTAAAAAAAGAAGGCCGTTCAATGCAGGAAGTAGTTGATGCCAAACCAACTTCAGCATTTGATGCTACCTATGGAACATTTGCTGTGGATGGTTCATTCTTTACAAGACTTGTCTATCACGACGTATAGTATTTATCGAATCTAATTTCAATTTTATGCAACTGCAATCGGAGCAACCAATCATAAGTGTATTTAAGCAGGAAGAATTCATTGACCAGAGATTCCAGGTGCCGGAGATACACCAGAAGGTTTATCTGTTGAATGGGGAATGTGTTGAATGGGAGGGTGCCGTCACGAATATCTATTCCCCCGTTTATATTCCAACAGAAGAAGGGCTTAAACCCAAGCTGTTGGGAAGTATCCCTGAAACTACTGCTAAAGAGGCAATGGAAGCCCTGGATGCTGCACTGTTGGCATATGACAATGGACTTGGAGAATGGCCATCCATGGGCGTTGAAGGTCGGATTGAATGCATGCAGAAGTTCGTGTATTTAATGTTGAGGGAGCGAAACCTTATGATCAAGTTGCTGATGTGGGAAATAGGAAAATCCCTTGCCGATGCTACCAAAGAATTTGATCGCACCGTTGATTATATAAACAACACTATTGGAGCGTTGAAAGAACTCGATCGGGAATCTTCACGCTTTCAGCAGGTAGAGGGGATCATTGCCCAGGTGAGACGAACGCCGCTGGGAGTAGTATTAAGTATGGGTCCATTCAATTACCCGCTTAATGAAATATTCACCACGTTGATCCCGGCGCTTATCATGGGCAATACTGTTTTATTCAAACTACCAAAGCATGGTGTACTTGTTCATTATCCATTATTGAATGCTTTTAAGGAAGCTTTTCCCAAAGGCGTTGTGAATACGCTTTATGGAAAGGGTGCTGATATCATAACACCTGTTATGGAGAGCGGGAAGGTGAATGTACTGGCTTTTATAGGCACCAGTAAGGTTGCTAATCTGCTTAAGAAACTACATCCTAAAGTAAACAGGTTAAGGGCAGTGTTAAGCCTTGATGCGAAGAACGCCGCAATTGTTACAAAGAATGCAGATCTGGATATTGCGGTAGGCGAATGCCTGCTTGGTGCGCTCTCGTTTAATGGTCAGCGTTGCACTGCGCTAAAACTGATTTTTGTTCAGGAAGAAGTAGCTGAGGAGTTTGTATCCAAACTGGGCCTTGCAGTTTCTGAATTGAAAATTGGATTGCCATGGGAAAATGATGTGGCCATTACGCCATTGCCAGAGCCGGCCAAACCAGCATATCTGAAAGAATGTATTGATGATGCTATCGCAAAGGGGGCTAGTATCATCAATGAGCATGGTGGATACACCGAAGCGTCGTTGGTGGTTCCAGCCGTGTTGTACCCGGTTAATCAATCCATGAGGTTATACCATGAGGAACAATTCGGCCCCCTGATCCCGGTTGTTTCTTTTAAAACTATTGATGAACCCATAACCTACCAGGTAAATGCATCTCATGGCATGCAGGTTAGCATATTTACTGAAGATGCAGGGGAGACTGCCACGCTGATCGATTCATTTGTAAATCTTGTGAGCAGGGTCAATATTAATTGCCAGGCGCAGCGTGGTCCGGATGTTCTTCCTTTTACCGGCAGGAAAGATAGCGCTGAAGGAACCCTTTCCATTCCGGATGCCTTACGTGCATTTTCTATTCGATCGATCGTGGCTGCAAAGAGTACAGAGAAGAATAAAGATATCCTGAATAGTATAGTCCACGATCGCCAATCCTGTTTTCTAAGTACAGATTACATTTTCTAAACACTTAAATAATAATAAAAATGAAAAAGACAATCAGAAACATTTTGGTAACTATCCTTTCTGTAACAGGCACTGCGGTGCTGGCGCAGCAACCCTCGGCCGACTTATTAACGCCAACCAACCATGCATTGGTGGTAATAGATATGCAAAGCCAGATGATCTTCCCGGTAAAGAGTATTGGAGTACAGGAGTTCCGCCACAATGCAGCCATTGTATCAGGAGCATCTAAAATATTTAAGGTTCCTACCGTTGTTACTACAGTTGCCTCCAAAACATTCAGCGGCCCGGTATTCCCGGAAGTAACACAATTTTATCCGCCTGGTACTTATATTGAAAGAACCACTATGAATGCATGGGAGGATGTCAACGCATACAAAGCCATTACCGGCAAGAATAAAAAGAAAATTGTATTGGCGGGTTTGTGGACCAGTGTATGCATTGTAGACCCTGCATTATCAGCCAGGGCTTTGGGATATGAAGTGTATGCAATTACCGATGCCTGCGGCGATGTAAGTGTGGAGGCGCATCAGATGGCTATAAACAGGATGTTGCAGGCTGGTGTTAAACCAATGACCTCCATTCAGTACCTGCTCGAATTACAGCGTGATTGGGCAAGGGGGGATACGTATAAAGCAGTAACGGAGCTGATCGAGAAATATGGTGGAGCGTATGGTATAGGAATTCAGTATGCGAAGGATATGTTGGTGCATTGAGATCCTGAATAGAATCTGGAAATGGCTAAAAGCGGGCGTTGTACAGATGCCCGCTTTTACTTTTCTAACTCAGTCTCCAGCTGGGTTATATATGCACTCTGTGCTTGTATAATCGTGTCAATTTCTTCCAGCGTATAACGCGGTGTTATATGTTGCGGACAATTCCAGTCAAAGGCATCTACCTCTAATACCACCATACGTTCCGGTCTGAAGTCATAATCGTTCAGGTCAAGGGATTTATATAATTCCATATCATCGCTTAATTCAACTATGCTGGCCCTGGCATATATCTTCAACCTTGTCCTTGACGCATAATCAACCATGATCAGGGAAACATGAGGATGCGTCACAATATTTCCCATTGTGATGTACTGCGCATTTCCCACAAAATCTATAAATCCGAGATGCCAGGCATCCAGTACTTTTAGAAACCCCTTTGGACCGCCACGGTGCTGGATATAAGGATAACCATTCTCGCCGATAGAAGCGATATAAAAGTTATCCCTTTCATTAATGAATTCCATTTCATTCTCCCTCAAACCATCAGCGTATAGTCTTTTCTCCATGCGGGCATAGACGGCCCGACTCCCTGCCTGTTCCTGCATTTTCTTTACCGAATAGGTGAATGCCAGGGAGGGATAATTCTGTGTCATGGTTACTATTTTAATTGATTATTTGGATACCTGAATCTCCCATATTATACATGCATTTATTTGAGTGTTCTATTCATTTTACTTGATTATTTGTACCAGATCGTAGCAGCCAATTACCGAAAGAATAAATTTTCGTATTTTAAAAGATGAATAAGAAACTACTGCTGCCATTGGTATTGATGATACCTCTCGCCTTTGCCTGCGGCGATGCCAACCGCTCTTCAAAAGATGTAGCTTCCGATACCACCGCCTTTGAGCCGCCAACCTTTAAGCTCATCCCAACCGATACATTTCACTTCAATAATTTCGTGGATTGTAATATGGCGGAAGCCTGGATCGGCGATACCTTTCGCATCTTTCCCGGTAAATATGGCGAAGACCCTGTTTGGGGGCCATCCAATGAGCTGAAATTCTCCAGTGGCAAGAATGCCGATGAAGCATTCAGCAATCCCGCCGCTGCGTATATTGCCCCGGCCATGCCTGCCAATGTTCCCCCCGGTCAAAAAGGATTGCATGGCGCCGTTTGGTTCGAGACCATTTACCAGCTTCCTTCTGACGCCAGCGGCAAAACACTCTATGCGATCTACCATAACGAGAACTATCCTGAAACACTTCCTTATGATTCCACTACGGGTGAGGGTTATATCGATAAAAAATGGCCACTTGGGTTAACGGAAAGGATCACTCCCGCCGCTGTTTGCCGTATCGGCATCATGAAGTCTGTTGACGGCGGCTGGAGCTGGGAGAACAAGGGCCTTTTCCTGGAAGATAAGCAGCCGCGCATGATCCTGAAACCACACAATACCTCCAAGACCTTCGCGGGTGGAGTGGGTGATCCCTCTGCTGTGGCGGTGGGCGATTATCTCTATCTGTTCTACGGCGAATACGGGTACCCGGGAGTATATGATTCCGCTAACTATAAACCAGAAGTGGAATGGGGCGGACAGTGCATCAGCGTTGCCCGCATAGCGCTGACTGACCTTGATAATCCCCAGGGCAAGGCAGGCCGCTGGGATGGTAATGGATTTAATGCTCCATGGGATGGCAGTGGCAAGCCTGTGGCCTCGCTCCAGATCGCTTTGGCTGATGGGGGCGGACCAGCTTCATCGCCTACCGGCGGATTTCATTGGGGGCCTTCCGTGAGCTGGAATGAATACCTGGAGTGCTGGGTCATGACCATGGGAAGGGTAGAAGGGCAATCGTGGATCGGCGATGAATTGTATATTTCGTTTAACCCGCACCGTAACCTTGGCGAGGGTACTAACTCCCAGGCATGGACGAAGCCACAAAAACTGCTTGACAAGCCCGGCCATGTATTATGGTATCCCTCCCTGCAACCCATGAATACAGAAGAGGATATTAAAAACAAACGCACCAGCCTACGCCTCGGCAAACAGGCGAGATTGTTCTTCAAGTATTCTGATCTCGGCAAATACAATTCAACTTATATGGTGGAGTTTGAAAAGGCTAGTGCAAAAAAATAGGGATGCCGGAGCATCCCCAATTTCATGACGGAAGTTTAAGTAAGGTGATTAAAACGCTTTCTTTGTTTTGCTTTCACCACTGATCTCCATTTCTGTTATAGTGCCGTATTTCTGTACGATATTTTTAATGTCAGCCGATTTTCCCACCAGTACAAACTGTAGTTTATCCTTAGGGAAATAGGTGCCTATGATCTCTTTGGCGCGGGACAGGTTAAGTCCATCAACCTTTGCCTGGAAATTATTGATAAAGGATTCATCAAAACCATACCAGTACATCTGTGTTAGCAGTGATGCTAATTGTCCGCTGGTTTCATAACGAGGTGGGAACTGTCCCTTCACATAATTCTTTGCAGAGGTCAACGACTTTTCATCAACACCCTGCTCATGAAGCTTCTTCAGCACTTCAAGCGATTTGTCGATAGCCGCTTCTGTATTCTGTGTGGCAGTGAAAGTGGTGATGGCAAAAGAACCACCATTCTTCAACGGTGAGAAGCTACTACGGGCGCCATAGGTAAGTCCGGTGTTAACCCTCAATTCATCATTGAGCATGGAAGTAAATCTTCCGCCGAAAAGTGTATTGATCACTTCGATGGCAACGAAGTCGGGGTTGTTGCGACTCACACCCGGTGCACCAATATAAAAAGTTGTTTCTTTCGCATCATCCTTATTGATCAGTAGTACACGATTACCTGTTGGCTTTTCGATGGGCTTTGCTGATAGGTCGGAAGTTTTCTTAGACCCTTTCTTCCATCCCGAAAAGATCTTAGTAACCTGTGCCTTCATGTCGGCGGTTTTGAAATCACCGGCAATGGCTATGGCCGATCCGTTGGGAATATAATTTTCTGCATAAAACTGCTTAAGGTCGTTGGCAGTTAATGCCGAAACCGATTCTGTTGTTCCGGTCACCATATTGCCATATACATGATTGCCAAAAAGGAATTGATCAAACTCTCCACCAATGATATTCCTGGGACTCTCCTTCGCCTGCTCCAGCCTGTCGATGGTACGGCGCTTTTCTTTGGCGAATTCTGTAGTGTCAAATGTTGGTGCCGTCAATAGTTCATTGATAATGCCCAATACTTTTTGCTGATCACGGGCGGCAAAAGATGCCGATAAACCTGCATATTCCTTGGTAGCAAAACTTCCCACACCAGCACCGATAAAATCAAGTTCCTCATCAAGTTTTGTCTTGGTATAATTCTTCGTTCCATGCTTTAATGCTGTAGCCGTGAGCGAGGCTAGTCCTGCTTTTTGTCCATCATAGATAGCGCCTGCCGGCATTATTACGGAAACCGAAATGGTAGGCACTTCGGGCTGCTCCATGAGGTAAACAGTGAGTCCGTTCTTTAAAACAAATTTCTGGTAAGGAGGGAGCTTGTATTCCTGTGCATTAGTTGTTTCAGCGAAGCAGATCCCCAGAAGAACCAACAGCAGTGATAATATTTTCTTGTAATTCATTTCTTGATTTTTTAGGGTTGGCTTAGTCATCAGTTTTCGCCTTCAGGATACCAACGGTGCGATTCGTTTTGATGAAATATTTTGCAGCAACTCTCTTGATATCTTCTACCGTCACCTTATTATACTGGGCCGGAGCATCAAAGAGTTTTTTATAATCGCCGAAGAATACTTCATAGGTGCCGATATTGTTTGATTTCCCATTGATGGTTTCTACCTGCCGGTAAAATTCAATAAGCTTCCTGTTCTTTACTTTTTGTAATTCAGCATCCGTAACACCTGATCTGATAATAGAATCCAATGCTGTATATACTTCTTTTTCGAGATCATCTGTACTGGCACCTTTACTCGCGGCTACCGTTATCCGAAACAGCGTTGGATCAAAGCTTTCCTGGAAAGATGCAAACACGCTGGTGGCCATCTGTTTTTGATCAACCAGTGTGGAATATAACCTCGATGACTGTCCGCCGGTTAACAGATCGCGTAATAGAACCAATGGGTAATAGTCTTCATGCGTTGCATCGGGAACATGCCATCCAATTGAGAGATATGGATTGGCCACTTGTTTCTGCACGGTAATTCTACGCTCTCCGGTTTGTTCAGGTTCTTTGATATGAACCGCCGGTGGTGCGGGCTGTGCGGAGATGGGCTCCAGGTATTTTTCTGCCATTGCTTTTACTTCGGCAAGTTTCATGGCGCCGGAAACAACTACTACACAATTGTTGGGAGCATAGTATGTTTTGAAATAACGTTCGAGGTCGGCCTGGCTCCAGTTTTTCATGTCATCGAGATATCCTATCACCGGCCAGTGATAAGGATGTTCCTGGAAGGCCTGTGCCTGCACCGATTCAAAAAGTAACCGGTAAGGCGAGTTTTCAAGTCCGGTGCTTCTCTCTGAGATCACAACGCCTCTTTCACTCTCCACCACTTTGGGATCAATACTCAAACTCGAAATGCGATCTGCTTCCAGGTCAAAGATCACTTCCGTGGCAGATGCCGGGAACCAGTTGGTATAAACGGTTACATCCTCGCGGGTATAGGCGTTGTTGGCGCCACCATTAAATTCCATGGTGCGGTCGAATTCTTTGGGACCATATTTTTTTGCACCGTTGAACATCATATGTTCAAAGAAATGCGATAGGCCCGTGATGCCCTGGTATTCATTCCTGGAGCCGACGCGGTAAAACAGGTACATGTTGGCATTGGGAATGGAGAAATCTTCTACAACGAGAAACTTCATACCATTTTTGAGGGTAAAGGTCTTAACATCATCTGCTTTCATCTGTGCCCCTGCCCCAAGGGAGAGGAATAAGATGGCAGACAACCAAAATTTATGCATAATCGAACTGTTAGGTGATAGAAAAAATTGCCTATAAAAATAGATAATACTAAGCGTTTTTAGCGGCCCTAATACACCAGAGCAGTTCTTCTATGAAAACCTTGGCTCTTTTCTCTGTGGCTTCCTTATCGGTGGGCTCCCCATTTTCTTTATAAGCGTTCTGTACCTGTGGTACCGCATACATGGCTGGTACCATCAGTACGCCAATTTTCCAGAGGCTGAATACTAATGAGGTCATAACCTGGGCTCCGCCAAAAGGTCCGGCAGAAACAGTGGCGATAGCCACCGGCTTACGTTTCCATTCGGGATATAACAGATCAATCACGTTCTTTAAACTGGCCGGGTAACCGCCATTGTATTCGGGGGTCACGATAAGTACACCATCAGCATTCTTTATTCTTGCCGCAAATTCAATGACATCGGGCGAAGGGTCTTTCATCAACCGGAGGCGCTCATCAAACACCGGGAAATTGTATTGATAGAGGTCAACAAGATCCACTGTTCCATATCCCTTTTCTTCAATAAACTGCTGGAAAAACCTGGCTACCCGGTGACTGTTCCGACCTATTCTCACACTGGAAGAGATGATGGCTATATTCATGGCGATAATTTACTTGTTTAAACAGGAACAAGAATGTTGCCTGAAAAGTTGGGGAATATTTTCCTTGATTCCCGGGTTATAGGTTAAGCTGGGTATGAAAACTTCACCTTATTGCACAGTAAACGCTTAAATCTCATCGGCACTGCTTTTTTCTACTGGTTGATGAAAACCCAAATGATGGAAGTGCCATGGAGGATATTCTGCAAATAATAAAGAAGCTTCCTAAAAGGAAAGTAAAGAAGATCATAAGCGACCCCACGGAAACCGCTGTAGCCATCAGCCTGGTTTATGTAAATGATGGAACCCATGAAGGCATCCGCAGAAAAAAGAGGGGGAAATCGTTCAGCTATTTTTACCAGGAGAAGCCACTTAAGGCGAAAGACCAGTTGTCAAGAATTAAAAGCCTGGTGATTCCTCCTGCATGGGAGAATGTCTGGATCTGTGCTTTCCCCGACGGTCATTTGCAGGCAACGGGCATGGATGCCCGAAACAGGAAGCAGTATCGCTATCATCCAAAGTGGAATGATTTCCGCAACCAGACAAAATTTTACCGGCTCCTTCATTTCGGGGAGGTATTGCCTAAAATAAGACTGCAGGTAGAAAAGGATCTTTCGCTGCCTGGGATGCCGCGTGAGAAAATTCTTGCAGCCGTTATAAGCCTCATGCAAAGGACTAATATCCGCGTGGGTAATAATGTGTATGAAAAACTCTATGGATCATTTGGTCTCACCACGCTGAAAGATAAACACGTAGAGATAAAAGGTTCACAGGTAAAATTCTGTTTTAAGGGCAAGAAGGGGATACTGCATGATATTGACCTGAAGAATAAGAAGCTGGCCAATATTGTTCAGCAATGCAAGGATATTCCAGGTAAGGAATTATTCCAGTATTATGATGAACAGGGTGAGCGGCGTGCAATTGATTCAGGAATGGTGAATGATTATATCCGGCAGATCAGTGGAGAAGATTTTACCGCAAAGGATTTCCGCACATGGTCAGGAACATTGAATGCTTTCCTGGCCTTCAGGGAATTGGGACTGGCGGAAAATGATAGCGCTGCCAAAAAAAATATAGTTGTTGCGCTTGATAAGGTAGCAGCTGCTTTGGGCAATACCCGCACCGTCTGCAAAAAATACTATGTACACCCTGTTGTGGTTTCGTTGTATGAATCAAACAGTATTGAAAAATATTTTGCACAACTGGATGCTATTGAGAAAGATGATGATAAGGCCGGATTAACAGGTGATGAAAAGATCCTGATGAAAATACTTTCCGGCAATTGATTAAAATTTAAATCAACCAATATGATAAAGATCATTGAAAACGCTCCCGATAATGTTGCAGCCTTTGAGGCAGTTAATGATGTTACCAGTGATGATTTTGAGCAGGTGGTTTTCCCCCATGTTAAACAAGTGGTGGCAAAGTATGATGAACTGAATTACCTGTTGGTGCTGAATACAGCGCTTTCTGATTTCAGTGCCGGTGCCTGGATGCAGGATGCAATATTGGGATTAAAGAATATTTCGGAATGGAACAGGGTTGCCATCGTAACAGATGATGAAACCATTATTGGATTCACCGATATGTTCAGCAAAATGATGCCCGGCACATTCAGGGGCTTTAAGAAAAGCCTGTATGATGAAGCCATGAATTGGGCGGCTGGTAAGGGGGGTGTTGAGTAGTATCTACTCTTCCAGTTCGTGAACCCCGGGTTCAGGGGCAGTACCGCGGAATACCCTGGTGCCATAAAAATCAAAAGCCGGGGCAGGAGCGCCAAACATTGCCTGGATATCAATTCCCTTATTGCGTAATGGTGAATTGGCTTCCAGGGTGAAGTTGGATAACTGCTGCAGCAGTTGCGGATCGGTGAGGTCTGTCAGGAATGGTCCTTTCATTAATGGATCAACCTGCATGCCCCTTATTATATCTTCTGATTTTTCCTGACCGGTTGCATTCGCCCATTCCATTAAACCGGGATAGCCATTGATGGTGATGGTGGCGCCGGGTGTATTCCAGTAAACATTTCCAAGGAATTTATCCTTGTTCATGGTGCCCTTGATGAGATTGCCGGTGCCTATAAATATATTGTTGTTATAGGTGAAGTTCTCATTAAAGCATGGGTAGATGAACAATACGGTGCTGTTGGTGCTGTTATAGAAAATATTATTATACACTTTAGCATTGATGAACTGCTTAGCCTGGGCCGGACCATTCCAGATAGCCAGCGAACCATAATTGGTTGCTCTTGCATCATTGATGCTGACGCAATAGCGCAAAATATTATTGTACCAGCTTGATGCGCCTTTGAACTGGTATAGTCCATAACCGGAAGCCCGGTTTTCATAGGAGAGGCAGTATTGTATGATGGAATTAGAAATACCACCATCCAGACCAAAGCCTCCGCCATCGAGGGTTTTGCTGGTATTATGATGGCTGATGGAGTTTTGAATGATCACACTGTCGCTGGCGGTCGCCCATATGCCGATAGGACCGGTCAGATTATGGGGCATGTCTTTACCGTTATGGCTGGCAATACAGCGATCGATCAATGCCTTGTCTGTACTTAACACTAAGATTCCATTACCACTATGGCTGGTAAGATTGGTAGGGTCGCCGGGGTTGTTTGTGGCAGTGCAATTCCTAATGGTAATATTCTTCGATAATCTTTCTCCGGGAAGCAGGATAGCACCGTCTCGTGCATACAATCCGGAGGCGAATATGCCACTAAACCCATTATCTGCAGCATACACTTTATCAACGATGATATTTTCTGAATTATAAACATGCAGACCTGATTTCTGAAATCCTTCAACTCTTACAGATTCTATTATACCATTCCTGCTACTGTCTATTAAAATACCATCGGTTGTATTACCCGTTTTACGTCCGGCACCAATGGCATTAATATTGTTCAGTTTAAAATGTTCCAGCCGTATATGAATGGCCATGGTTGTAGCGCCATTAATTGTTGCATTGCCATTGCCATAACTACTTATGGTAACCGGCTTGCTGACTGAGCCATTATCAGAAGAATCAAGTATTAGTGTACCCGAAAATGTTGATCCCCCTTCAAAAAGAATACTTTCCCCGGGCTCCAGGTTTATGGTGTTGACCTTATCGATGGTCCTGAAAGGCTTTTCCTTTGTGCCCGGATTAGAGTCATCGCCACTGGCACTCACATAGTATGCCTTTGGCAACGGAACGGGAGGAACCGTTGGGGGCGGTGGTGGGGCAGGCGGGGCCGGTTCACTGCTGTTTTTTGAACAGCCCAAAACTAAAAGCAGGGAAAAGAATACAAGAATCGATTTCATATTATTAGAGCCGGATTATGATTTAGTCATACGCCCGGACAAGCTTTTTATTGTACCGTCAGTAAAATTAAATGCATTCAAACTCACCGGTACGTTCAGCTGAAATAACTATGGAGGTTCCCGCAAATGCTTTCCGGTACTGGCCAGGTTGCATCCGGTTGATCTTCATGAATTGTTTATTGAAATTGGTAAGGGTATTATAACCTGATTCATAGGCAATGGACGAAATTGGTTTAGGTGTATCGATGAGTTGCTGACAGGCCTTTCCGATCCTTACTTCATTGAGGAATTCGATATAGGTCTTCTTGGTGCATCGCCGGAAATAATTGCAGAATGCGGGTACACTCATGCCCGCAAAGGAAGCAACATTATCAAGTCCGATCGGGTCAGCATAATGCTCAATAGTGTATTGAAATACCTTATCGATCCTGGCCTGCTGTTTAGAGTGGAGATTGGCCATTTCATGGGTGGACAGATAATCATAGCGCTTACTCTCGCTGATGGTGGCGATCAGTTTAAGCAGTATGAGTATGCGTGTAAATCCCTGTGCCTTTTCCAGCTCAATGATGAGGGGACGAAGTTCTTCACTGAGGGCGGGTCTTAATTTTATGCCAACTGCCGCTGTCTCCAAAAACTTGCTGATCTCCCTGCATTCGGGTAAGCTGAAAAATTGTGTTCCCCAGATAGAATCCAGGAACTGAACCACTATTGCACTGGTGATGATCTCGTCTCCTGATTTCTGGAATGTATGGGGAAGGTTACTGCCGAGGAAGTAGATATCACCGGTATTAAAACTGCCAACATGGTTTCCTACAAAAGCATTCCCTTCGCCTTCTGTAAAGAGGATGAGTTCAAATTCAGGGTGCTGGTGCCAGGGCACTTCAAAATGTGGGGTGCGGAAAGTTCTTGCAATGAAGGAATGATAATGCTCGAGGGGCAGTTTTTCTATCAGTGGCTTCATGATGATATATGGCGCTTTTAGAACTATTTTATCAATAATGCGAAGATTCCGGCGAAAAAGATATTAAAATAGTTCCATAAAACAAGAATAAAAAAGAACCCCGCCCCGAATTCAGGTCCTAATTTAGAGATCTGATAAGCGGTTGCACGTATTTGTTTTGATGTTTACGTAAATGATTTGCCATGTTATTATTAGGGATCGATATAGGTACTTCTTCCATCAAGGTTTCCGTGGTGGATGGTGACACCAGCAAGTCGCTCATTACCGTTCAATATCCTGAAACGGAGGTTCCAATTGATTCGCCGCAGCCCGGCTGGGCTGAGCAGGATCCCGCTACCTGGTGGAAACATACCGTGGCTGCCATTCAACTGGCCAATGCGTCAGGTAGTTTTGATCCCATGGCTATTGGTGCCATAGGCATTGCTTACCAGATGCATGGATTGGTTGTGTTGGATAAGAACCATGAAGTATTGAGGCCATCGATCATCTGGTGCGATAGTCGTGCTGTTTCAATAGGAGCAAAAGCAAATGAAAGCTTAGGCCCTGAATTTTGTCTTAGCCATCTCCTTAATTCACCGGGCAATTTTACCGCTTCAAAACTGGCCTGGGTTAAGGCGAATGAACCGGAAGTTTATGCAGAAGTGGCTCACGCAATGCTACCGGGAGATTATATTTCCTTTCGCTTATGCGGAAACGTTAGCAGCACCCCTTCTTCACTAAGCGAAGGGATATTATGGGATTTTACCACCAATGATATCAGCGAAGAATTGCTTAACTATTATGGTATTGACCCCTCCTTGTTTGCTGAAACCCAACCTGTTTTCTCTATCCATGGCAAGCTGGGTGATAAGGTTGCCGATAAACTCAGATTGAAAGCGGGTATACCTGTCAGTTATAAGGCGGGCGACCAGCCCAATAATGCGCTTTCGCTTGGTGTTCTGGAGCCGGGAGAGGTAGCCGCCACGGCGGGCACGTCGGGGGTGATATATGCGGTGAGTGATCTGCTCAATCCAGATCCACTTTCAAGGGTGAATAGTTTTGCCCATGTAAATCACCAGGATGGCCAGGTCAGAACAGGAATACTTTTATGCATCAATGGTACTGGTATCTTATATAGCTGGGCTAAGCAGCAACTGGCGGCCGGACGATCCTATTCTTCTCTTAATGATGCTGCCGCCTCTGTTGCCCCGGGATCCGATGGTGTGCTGGTACTACCTTTTGGAAATGGCGCCGAGCGCATGCTGGGCAACAGATCTACGGGTGTGCATTTCAGTGGTATCGATCTTGTTAAGCACAATCATGCGCATATTTTCAGGGCAATCCAGGAAGGGATAGCCTTTGCTTTCAGGTATGGACTTGACATCATGCGCAGCAACGGCCACCAGCCCTCCCTCATTCGTGCGGGTAAGGCCAACCTCTTCCAGAGTGAAGTTTTCCTGCAGTCATTTGTTGCTGCCACCGGCGTTCCGGTATCTCTCTATGCCTCAGACGGAAGTGTAGGTGCCGCCATTGGCGCCGGCATAGGTTGCGGTTATTACAAGGATTCTAAAGAGGCCTTCAACAACCAGCAACCTATCAGAACTGTACTCCCCGAAGACTGTCCCAACCTCGAAACTCCATACCAACACTGGCTCAAATTATTACACAAACTACTACCCGACTAACTCTTACCTCTCACCTCTTAAATCTTACCTTCCTCTCACCTCTCACCTCTTACATCTTAAATCTTAAATGTTTCCCATGTCTGTATCAAAAATAACTTACGAAGGTGCCGGGTCCGATAACCCGCTTGCATTCCGCTGGTATGATGCCAATAAAGTAGTTGCCGGTAAAACCATGCAGGAGCATCTTCGCTTTGCCTGTGCCTACTGGCATTCATTCTGTGGTAACGGTGGTGATCCTTTTGGCGAGCCTACCCATCTTTTCAGCTGGAATAATATTCCCGATGCAGTAGACAGGGCAAAGGCCAAAATGGATTTCGCCTTTGAATTCATGTCAAACCTGAACCTGCCATTCTTTTGCTTCCATGATGTTGATGTGGTTGATTTCACCAATGATGTGGCAGACAATGAGCGGCGCCTGCAGGCAGTTACAGAGCACGCCAGGCAGCATATGCAATCGAGCGGAATACAACTGCTTTGGGGTACAGCCAATCTCTTTTCACACCGGCGTTATATGAATGGTGCAGCTACCAATCCTGATTTCCAGGTGCTGGCGCATGCAGGCGCGCAGGTTAAGGCGGCCCTCGATGCAACGATAAGCCTGGGCGGACAAAACTATGTTTTCTGGGGTGGGAGAGAAGGTTATATGAGTCTGCTGAATACCAACATGAAAAGGGAGCAGGAGCATATGGCCCGCTTCCTCCACACGGCGAAAGATTATGCCCGCAGCCATGGTTTCAAAGGACAGTTCTTCATCGAGCCTAAGCCTTGTGAGCCCTCCAAACACCAGTATGATTATGACTGTGCAACGGTGATAGGATTTCTGAATCAGTTCGGATTGCAGGATGATTTCTCCATAAACATTGAAGTGAATCATGCCACACTGGCCGGACATACCTTCCAGCATGAACTCCAGGTTGCAGCCGATGCAGGAATGCTGGGATCCATTGATGCCAACCGCGGCGATTACCAGAATGGCTGGGATACAGACCAGTTTCCCAATAATGTAAATGAACTGGCAGAAGCTATGCTCGTGATTTTAGAGGCTGGCGGCTTCAAGGGAGGCGGAATTAATTTTGATGCAAAGATCCGTCGTAATTCAACTGATATGGAAGATCTCTACCACGCGCATATTGGTGGTATGGATACATTTGCCCGCGCATTAATTGTTGCCGATGCAGTGTTGCAGCAATCTGACTACAAAGCGTTCAGGCAACAACGTTATGCCAGTTTTGATTCGGGTAATGGAAAGGCTTTTGAGGAAGGTAAACTTGGACTGGAAGACCTCCGCAATATTGCTATCAGTGATGGTGAACCGAAAACAATAAGCGGTCGCCAGGAGTATCTCGAAAACCTGATCAACCGCTTTATATAATAGTACAAGAGTCCATTGTAATTATTTACGATGGACTCTTTTTATTACCAATCGCCCATATGTTCCGGAACAACCCTTTCAAGGTGCCGGGAGTCTATCTTCTTATTTTTCCAGTCGGGCTCATATTTCACAAACCAGCTCAGCCATACCGATCTTGACAATCGCATAAACACTGGTTGTAAGGCAATCAGCAACACGGCATTGGTGATACCCCAGTACAAAACACGGTAATCACCATCCTGCAGGGAGAATCCTATCAATACCCACCAGGCTACAAAAGTGGCCACAGAAAAAGCAACAGTAAGGGCATAGCTAACATAGGCAGTGCCATAATAAAATCCTACTTCTATTTCGGTAGGTTGACCGCATACCGGGCAACGTTCATTCATCTTTAGTATCTTTCCGAAGCTATAAGGGTTGGATGATTCAAAGATGTTGCCTTCGCGGCAGCGGGGACAACGATTCGACAATACCGTTCCAAGATATCCTGGTTTGTTCTTTTCATCTGTCATGCTAACGGTTTTTGCAAAGTTACCTGAATCCGACCGTTCAAAAACGTGATCCTTGTCACTTAACAGAATGTAAACTCACTAAATGGGAAGCCGTAATCCATCTGCCGCGGCTGCTTCAGCAGCCCTAAATGAACTGGATGAACTTCGGATAAGTATTTTACTGGAGCCAACTGAAACATCTATTCATGCATTCAGGGTGGGGTTCAAGAAACTGAGAGCGCTATATAGGATGGAAGGGATGGTTCAGCACCAGCAGCAATTCAAACTGCACCGCAATCTGAAGATCATTTATGGTGCGGCAGGCGCGGTAAGAGATACCCAATTACTGCTGGCATTCATCAAACCGGAACTGGGTAGCACCAAACTGCCTTCTTTGCTGGAGGAACAATTAGAAACACACCAGGCTGCATTATTGATCAGGCTGCAGGAAACGGATGCGGTTCGGGCCGATGATGCACCCATAGCTTCAAAACTTGCCAGCTGGAAACAGTCGGCCCATAATAAGTATGAAGCCTGGTTTAATAATAAATTACGCGAATACATTCATCTCAGTGAGCATACACTTTATGATGATGCGCTTCATGAATTAAGGAAGTTGTTAAAGGATATCCTTTACAATCATCAATGGCTGCTAAAAACAAAAAGGGCTATTGGAAAAATAGCAGACCTCCCCATCCAGAACATTGACGAATTGCAATTGCTTCTTGGCGATTACCAGGATATGGTGGTGAGGGCATCCGTGATAAGGCAACTCGCATTGATGCCCATACTGCAGGAGAATGCCGCAGTTCTTGAAGCATGGCTTACAGGGGCTTTCCGGAAACAACAAAAAATGAGAATGGACCTTGAACTTCCCATCCGCTCATTGCAGCACCTTTTCCATCTGCATACTTCTTGAGCCTTTAATGAGGATATGTGCCCCGCTGATTTTTTCAGCATCATACCATTCTTTTGCAGCATGGCTGTTTTCCAGCTTCCGGTAGGGGTGGTCGATTCGCATAAAATCTCCGCCCACAAGTACCACTTCCTTCCAGGGATATTTTGCGATAAGGGAAATAATTTCACGATGTTCATCCAGGCTTTCTTCTCCCAGTTCTGCCATGGCGCCCAGCATCAATACTTTATCAGCAGCCCTGAGCCTGGCAAAATTTTCTATGGCTGCTTTCATAGAAGATGGATTGGCATTATAGGCATCGAGAATGATATGATTATTGTCTTTAATTATCATCTGCGAGCGACTATTGGTTGGATGGTATCCCTCAATAGCATCGCGGATAATTTCATCACTCACACGGAATAATTTTCCTATTGTAACCGCCACCAGCACATTGTAAATATTGTAATCACCTACCAGGTTGGTCCTTATAACTCCTGTTCCCGCTCCCTTG
>JAKFDZ010000049.1:0-1862 GCA_036675925.1 Flavihumibacter sp. | reverse complement strand
TGAGGATGAAAGTGAATGGAGAGCTCGGGTTTGGAAGCGTGTCCCTCATTTGATGGACCAATGGGGAATTGCTGGACCTCCAAAACCAGAAACCCGCGCAGCGATGGGTGGAGAACCAGATCCAGGATGGGTAGACGTGAAAGCACTGCTCTAAAGGTTAGATAATAAGGGGTGTCGAAATGGACTTAGGTTTAAAAGGAAAAGTGGCTGTTATTATGGGAGGAACATCAGGTGTCGGTTTAAAAACAGCTGAGATGTTCCTCCAAGAAGGTGCCAATGTAGCAATTTGCGGCAGAAATAATGAGCGGAAAGAAAAAGCTTTAGATTACCTATTACAGTTCGGGTCCGCTGACTCTATTTATGGGGCAACCTGTGATGTAACGAATAAAGATGATGTTAATGCATTTATTAATGGTACTGCTGCTAATTTTGATGGTATTGATATCTTGGTGAATGCAGCAGGGCAAAGTGTAATGGGATATTTTTTTGACGTCAGTGACGAACAGTGGATGGAACAAATTCAATTAAAATACTTCGCCATCATTTATGCAGTTAAGGCAGTCCATCCATATCTTGTCAAGCGTGGCGGTGGAAGAATTATTAATATCAACGCTACACTAGCGAAAGAGCCTGAAAGACATATGATTGCGACAGCTGCAACAAGAGCTGGATTATTGAATTTAAGTAAAACTCTTTCTCAGGAGCTTGCACCAGATAATATTCTAGTAAACTCAGTCAGCTTAGGTTTAATACGAACGGATCAATGGGAGCGAAGAAGAATGAAAAATGCTTCTGATATAGATCCAGAAGAATATTATGCTGATTTAGCAAAGAAGCGAAATATTCCATTAGGTCGGGTAGGAGAAGCAGAAGAGGTTGCAAGTGTCATTCTTTTTTTAGCCTCAAAGCAGGCGAGTTATGTATCAGGTTCAACAATTGAAACGGCAGGAGCGCTCGGTAAAGCGCTTTAATATGATTAAAGGCAGGAGTAAATCATGAGTCCACAAGTTCAAATGGAATATACAACGGCAGATGCTGTTGTTCAAGAATTAGTCCGAGCAGGTGTAACTACAGCTTTCGGAATTGTCAGCATCCATAACATGCCGATCTATGATGCAATTCTTCGTGAAGGAAGCATTCACCTCGTTTGTTCTCGCGGTGAAAGCGGAGCAGTTAATATGGCTGACGGTTATGCCCGTGCAACTGGTAAATTAGGTGTCGTCATTACTAGTACGGGGACTGGAGCTGGAAATGCTGCAGGTTCACTTATTGAAGCTTGGGCAGCAGGCGTGCCTGTTCTGCATTTAACTGGTGAAGTGGCTTCTCCATACTTAGGTACAGGAAGAGGATATATTCACGAGTGTAAGGATCAGTTGTCGATGATGGAAGGAGCCTGTAAAAAGGCACTTCGTTTAAGAAAACCGGAGCAAACAGCTGCTGTAGTTAGACAAGCGATTCAAGATGCATTAGCTGCTCCGTCTGGACCAGTATCGCTTGAAATTCCCATCGATTTTCAATCTGCAATTATTCCAAATCATACTCTTGAAGAAGTCAGATTCGCAGCAACAACGAGCCATATAGCATTAGATTTACCCAAAGAAATCGTAGCCAAAATCAGTAATGCCTGCCGTCCTGTTATTTGGGCAGGCGGAGGAGTGATTTCCGCAGGTGCATCGAATGAAGTGAAGCAATTAGCAGAAATAATTGGTGCAGCTGTTATTACAAGTCAATCAGGTAAAGGAAGTATACCAGAAGATCATCCTCAGTGTATCGGTCACTTTGCTGCTTATGAGTTAACGAAAAAGTTATTAAAGGATTCTGATTTATTGATTAGTATTGGTGTAAGATTTAGAGGAAATGAA
>JAKFDZ010000048.1:0-1874 GCA_036675925.1 Flavihumibacter sp. | reverse complement strand
TGGAGTAGAATAAGACATTTGTGAGCCAGTATTCATATAGCCTTCATTATCATACTCGAGCATAATCAACTTATGTCCACGAAGCGCAGTTCCTATGGCAGACCCCATTCCAATGTCCATTCCTCCGTCACCAGTAATCATGACAAACGTGGCATCGTCTGAAACTTCAATTTCACCGCGGCGTTTTAATTCCATAAACGCTTCAAGTGTTCCTGATAACGTTGCGGCGCCATTTTGGAATAGATTATGCATCATGGTTTGTTTATGAGAACTGTGCGGATAGGAAGTTGTTGTTACATAAGCACACCCTGTTTGGAATAATGTGACGATGTCACCTTCAATTCCTTTAAAGAATAATTCCAACCCTCCAAATATGCCACACCCAGGGCAGGCACCGTGTCCCGAAGCAATTCGCTTAGGCTTACCCGTTAATGCACGAAGCGGTGGAATTTTCACCTTAAGTTTGTTTGTTTCTTCATCCATTTTCACATCAATTAAACCAGATCTGTATACATCACCGTGCTGCGGTGTAATCACTGGCTTAAGAATTTTATCTGGATTACCAGGAACATGACCGTAATAATCAAATGGCTTTTCAGCATAGCCTTTTTCCATTGCATCGATGGCCATATCAAAGAACTTATGTGCATCAGAAGCGTAAAAATCTTTACCCCCTAGACCGAAAACTCGACTTAATACGATTGTTTGATTTTCGCGATCTTCTTGAAGGGCAGATTTCACTTCATGTGTTAAATTGGGTCCATTTGCTCCATAGGAATCTGCACGTTCACCAACTAATAATGCTTTTACATTTTTAAGGGCTTCACGAATTTCCTTCGCTGGGAATGGACGGATAACATTCGGACTGATTACTCCAGCTTTAATTCCTTTAGCACGTAATTCATCAACAACATCTTTCGCTGATTCACCAGCAGAGTTTAAGAGGAATAATGCAACATCCGCATCTTCCATTTTATATAAATCAAGCACTGAATACTTACGGCCAGATAAACGAGCGTACTCAGCTGCAACCTCTTTATATACCTCTCCTGCAGCGTAAATGGCTTCAGATTGCTGGAAATTGTTGTTGATTAGGTCATCACCATTCATATGAGCACCAATTGTTACTGGTTTCTTTGGATCTCTCGCAAAATGATAGTCTGTTGGACATTCGCCGACAAATTTCTGCACAACACTACGATCCTTGAAATACTCAACTCTACGCTTTTGATGTGAAGTGAAGAATCCATCGTAGGCAACGATAACCGGCAGACGGACCTTAGAATGTTCAGCAATTTTCAGAGCCATAATATTCATATCATAAACAGCTTGCGGCGTACTAGCTGTTAAGATAACCCAGCCAGTATTTAACGCAAAGTAGAGATCAGAGTGATCTCCTCTTATATCAAGAGGTCCACTGACTGCACGTGTTACAAGATTCATAACCATTGGAAAGCGGGTTCCAGATTGAACTGGCAGCTGTTCAATCATATAAAGAAGACCATTTGCACTTGTTGCATTGAATACTCTTGCACCGGTAGCTGAAGCACCGTAGCAAATACCTGCAGAACCATGTTCACCATCAGCCGGAATCAGCTTAATATCATGCTCACCACGGGCTTTCATTTGGTCCAAAAATTGTGCTACTTCTGTAGAAGGTGTAATTGGGAAATACCCCATAATATGATAATTAATTTGCGCAGCTGCCATAGCAGCCATTTCATTTCCGGATTCAAAGGTTGAAAGCTGTTCAGCGACCCCTTGACTCTTTAACTTTTCTTCTAACATTGCCATTATGAAATCCCCCCTGCTAAATACGGAAAGTTCTGTTTTACACGGTTAGCATCTGCATATCCAATCATTTCACGAAGATC
>JAKFDZ010000047.1:0-5079 GCA_036675925.1 Flavihumibacter sp. | reverse complement strand
CAATATTTTTACAGGCAATATCAGCGACTATGTAAACCTGCTCAGGGAAAACGAACCCGTGTACGTATTCTATGGCTATAGAGCAATTGGTTATACTGATAACGGCTATATAAAATACGAGGATAAGAATAGCGATGGAGCTATCAATGCGCTGGACAAAAGTATTATCGGAGATCCTAATCCGGATTTTATTTATGGACTGAATTCTATCACGAAGTACAAAGGATTTGAGCTGACATTGTTTGTTCAGGGATCCCAGGGAAATGATATTTTTAACCTGAACAAGGCGAGCACACTTGACATGGGCTGGGGGCTGAACCAGATTGAAGAAGTATATACCGATCATTGGACCACTGACAAGCAAGATGCTAAATATCCTAAACCCTCTAACAAGATCAACGCTAATTTCTCTACCAGGTTCGTAGAAGATGGCTCATACCTGAAATTCAAGAATATCCGGCTTGCTTATACATTGCCGGTAAGCAATTGGAAAATCAAAGCATTGAAGTCGGCTCAATTGTATGTGAGCGGACAGAATCTTATTGTTATCACCAATTATTCCGGTTACGATCCTGAAGTAAACGCTTATGGTTCGGCCAACTCCATGGTACAGGGAGTAGATTATACCGTTTATCCAAATAGCAAATCAGTAACTGTAGGGATCCGTTGCGGATTCTAAACTAATAATAGTAAATCATAGTATATGAAAAGTATTTTCAAATTATCAGCACTGGGCCTATTGTTCCTTGCTTCATGTTCAAAAATGCTGGATGAGCGTCCCCAGACGATCGCAGCCGAAAATTTTTATAAAACACCGGTAGAGATAGAATCAGGTTTGAATGCCATTTATGAAACGGTGCGCTATTTATCTACGTTTGGCGGCTTCTATATTCTGCAGCAGGAAATAAACACCGAATATATGTTCGGGCGAGGCAGTTTCTCGCCTATGAACTCGTATCAGGGCCTGGATGGTACCAATATCGGCCGTATTACCGATACCTGGAACAATTTTTATAAAGGTATTCGTAATGCCAATCTCATCATTCAGAAAGCACCGCTTGCCAATATTACCGAAGCAGAAAAGCTGCGCTATGTCGGCGAAGCCAAATTCCTGAGAGGCCTGTATTACTTTCACCTGGTGAGAAACTGGGCAGGGGTACCATTGCATACCGAATACAATATGGACTCCGTTAACCTTAAAAAAAGCAGTGCACAGGAAATTTATGAGTTAATTGAATCTGACCTGTTATATGCAGAAACTAATTTACCTGACAATCCCAGGTTGGTAGGAACCCCTTCCAAATGGGCGGCTAAAACCGTATTGGCTGAATTATTCCTGACTCTTCAGAAATATGATCTGGCCAGGAAAGCGGCATGGGAGGTGATCCAGTCAAACAAGTATTCCCTGGTCGGTGTATCCATGGCAGATGATTTTGAAAAAATATTCGGCCGCGATGCCAACAACACCTCAGAAGAGATCTTCTACTTTAAGTATTCATCCAAAGTCTCTGGTCAGGGCTACCAATACCTGGCCTATCTCCATGCTACCAAGACCACTAATTTTCCTCCGGGTGGTTTCGCTACGATATACAGTGATTCTCTTAACCCGTTTCTGAGCAATTGGGATAGGAATGATCTGCGTTACGGGTTCACCTGGTATGCTTCCAACATCAATATAAAGCCTTCTACTGTACTGTGTAAAAAATTCAGTGACCGGCAGGCGACGATTCCGTCCGGAAACAATGACTATCCGCTTTATCGATATGCCGACCTGCTTTTGTTTTATGCAGAAGCAGAAGCAAGAGTGAATAATGGTCCCACAGCCGATGCCGTTGAAAAACTGAATATGGTTCGCCGCAGGGCTTATGGTAAACCCGCTGGAACAGTTGATCCGCTTATCGATATCAAACTAACAGATTATCCGGACGCCGATGCTTTTATAAAACGGGTAGTACTGGAAAGAGGATATGAAACAGTAGGAGAAGGCAAGCATTGGTTTGACCTGAAACGGTTAGGCATTGCCCGGCAGGTCATCCAGGAAGTAGAAGGATTGACGATGGCCGAAAAACATTTGTTATGGCCGATTCCTCCCCGCGAGTTCAATGGCAATACCGCACTGCATCCAACTTTGGACCAGAACCCGGGGTACTGATGTAACAAAATAAATATTACTTTATTCTAAATCAAAAAGAAGTTATGATTTACTTCAGATTGGTAACAGTGTTCTTATGCGTGATCTTATCTGTATCCGGGCAACGGGCCAGGGCAAACGATATTGAAGCAGACATTTGTATTTATGGTGGCAATGCTGCCGGAGTAATAGCAGCTTATACTGCTGCGAAAATGAATAAGAAAGTAGTACTGATTGAGCCCGGCAGGCACCTGGGAGGGCTTACGACAGGTGGATTAGGTTATACGGATATCGGCAATAAGTACACGATCACGGGTTTGTCGCTCGATTTTTATCGCCGCATTGGCAAATATTATGGAAAGCTGGAACAGTGGATCTTCGAGCCACATGTGGCAGAGAATATCATGAAACAATATATCAATGAAGCGAAGGTGAACGTGTGGTATGAGCACCAGCTTTCAGCAGTGGAGAAGAAGAACGGGAATATCATTTCAATTACCGTGAATGATGCATCCGGAAAACCAAAACAAGTAAAAGCCAAAGTATTCATTGATTGCTCCTATGAAGGAGATCTGATGGCAAAAGCTGGTGTATCCTATACGGTAGGAAGAGAGGCCAATAGTGTTTACAACGAGACCTACAATGGCGTTCAACTTTTGAAGGGACACCAATTTCCCGATGGAATAGATCCTTATAAAGTACCCGGAGACAGCAGCAGTGGCCTGGTATGGGGTGTAAGTAATGAGCCGCTTAAGGAGCAGGGTAGTGGCGATAAAAAAGTGCAGGCGTATAATTTCCGGATATGCCTGAGCAAAAAACCAGGTAACATGGTGCCCATTGAAAGACCGGATAATTATGATTCGGCCAGATACGAATTATTATTGCGTTATCTCAAGAAGAAGGTACCCGGGGATCTTTGGGGATTTTTAAAGTTTGACCTGATGCCCAATTACAAAACGGATATCAACAATAACGGTCCTTTTTCTACCGACATGATCGGCATGAGTGATAATTATCCCGAAGCCGATTATGCAACAAGAAAAAAAATACAAAAGGCTCATGAAGATTATGTAAAAGGCTTACTCTATTTTATCGGCCATGATGAGCGGATGCCGGAGCACCTGAGAAAACAAATGCTTCAATGGGGATATCCCAAAGATGAATATACCGATAACAATAACTGGACTCCGCAGATGTATGTACGGGAGGTGCGGCGGATGGTAGGCGAATACGTTATGACCCAGGCCAACTGTGAAGGCCATGAAGTCGTGGAGGATGCCGTGGGTTTGGCGGCTTATACAATGGATTCACACAACTGCCAGCGCATTGTCGTTAATGGCATGGTAAAGAACGAAGGAAATGTTGAGATCGGTGGTTTTGGACCTTATCCCATTTCGTATCGCTCTATTATTCCAAAAGCTGGTGAATGTAAAAACCTGCTGGTCCCCGTTTGTTTATCTGCCAGCCATATTGCTTATGGATCTATCCGGATGGAACCGGTGTTCATGGTCCTTGGGCAATCAGCCGCTATCGCCGCTGCGCTTGCAATTGAAAAAAATAATGACGTGCAGAAGGTCGATGTGAAAAAACTACAATCATTGCTGGCAACAGATCCGTTGATGAACGGAAAGACACCGGAAGTATTGGTTGATAATGATAACTCATCGCAGGTAACAGTGACGGGTGATTGGGGCAGCCGCAAACAAGGCGCTTACGGAATGTCGATGCTGATTGATTCCAGCAAGGGAACGGGCAACAAGGCGATACGATTTACACCGGCCCTACCACGCAAAGGCACTTATCATATTTATACTTACATACCTAAACTACCAGGACTTTCTTCCACTACATCTATCAACATTTACGATGGTCGTGATGTAAAAAAGATAATCATCAAAGCCGAAGATATTAAAGTAGAAGGTCAGACCTCAGGAGAATGGATTAGTCTCGGTCGATACCGGCTGCCAAAAGATAAAAAAGTATATGTAGAAATTACCAATAACAATGCGGATGGTTTTGTAATAGCAGATGCCGTTTTGTTTATACCCGAGTAATTATAACTGCTACGATTGCTTCAACATTCGTTGCCTAAATAAATTTTAACTATTGCGCTATATGAAAAAGATTATTGCCTTGCTGTTTTTGTCAGCACTAATATTTAATAACAAACTGCAGGCCCAGTTCGTGCTGGTTGATGATATGGAAGGCAACGGGCCTGCATCAGGAAACTGGATCTATAATGCAGGAGCGAATGCCACAGGCTCTGTGCTCTTCCATGAGCCCAACCCGACTGCGTCGGTCTTGAATCCAAGTTCGCATGTTGCCAAATTTACGAAAGACACTACCTGCTCTCCGTACATGGCAGCTGCTTGTACGTTGGGATCCACGTTTGACCTGTCTGCCAACAGTACTTTTAAAATGTTGGTGTACAGCAATGTGATCGAAGACGTATTGTTCAAGCTTCAGCCGGGCGGCGACTTCGCCCAGGCTGTGTTTCAAACATACCGTATCAGGAATGTCAATCAATGGGAAGAAGCCGTATTTACTTTTCCCGGTGCGGTTAACCGGACAGATCTGAACAGGATAACCATACAGTTCATTGATGGTAAAAAAGCAAATGGAATATTATATTTTGATCAGATACAGGCGCCTAATTCAACCAGTATCAACCTTACCAAAATGAATATTCCGATGGGCCAGGAAAATGGGAAGGTGATTGAGGTAAAGTTAAGGGGCGACAATTTTAAAACAACGCTCAATCCGGCTAACTGGATCAGTTCCGCTCTTCCCCAGGGAGTATCAATTGGCAGCCTGCTGCGGATAAATGATACTATTGTCAATATTGTTCTAAATGGTAACTCACCTGCAAACTATTCCACAACAGCGTTTACACTCACAGTTAATGGAAATGAGTTGCAGAATCCAAATATTGCCAGCTATACTTCAAA
>JAKFDZ010000046.1:0-2861 GCA_036675925.1 Flavihumibacter sp. | reverse complement strand
TGGAGAAAGGAGCCGCTGGGGTTGGTTTCCTTCCGGTTCATTTGCATGGCGCTTGTCTGATGAAAATTTTATGAAAGGAGTTGATTGGGTGAGTGATCTGAAAATAAGAGCTGGTTTTGGTATTACCGGTAATCAGAATATAGGTAACTATTCTTTTGCGTCGGTACTTCAAACCGTGCAATATAATTTCAACGGGCAGCCTGTTACAGCGGTGGTGCCACTTGCTATCCCTAATCCGGGTGTGCGATGGGAGGAAGTAGAACAAACCAATATTGGTTTTGATGCTTCACTGCTGAGTGGAAGAATTAACCTGACGTTTGATGCCTACGTTAAAAATACCAATGATATGCTGGTACCGATGAGCGTACCTATATCAACGGGCTATTCTGATATTGTTGTTCCCAGCATCAATGCAGGCAAAGTAAGGAACAAGGGAATCGAATTAAGTATTACTACACAGAATACCAAAGGGCCTGTTGAATGGAATACATCTTTCAATGTTTCTTACAACAAAAACAAAGTAGTTAGTCTCAATGACAGTGTTCCTCTTTATACAGGTAGTATCGGTTTGAACCAGAATTTATCTATTCAACGCAATGGATTCCCGGTTAGTTCTTTTTATGGTTTCGTAACCAATGGAATTTTTCAATCACAGAAAGAAGTAGATGATCATGCGGTGCAGGTACCAGGCGCTGATCCATTTAACCGCACTTCGCCTGGTGATATAAAGTTCAGGGATCTGAATAATGATGGAAGAATTGATGATGCGGACCGTACTTATATAGGTAGCCCAAGTCCGCGGTTTATCTTCGCGATGAATAACAGCTTTGCCTGGAACGGATTTGATCTGAACATTTTTTTACAAGGTGTAAAAGATAATGACATCTTCAATGCAAACCGCATTTACCAGGAAGGAGTTTCAGTGGCGCAAAACCAAACCACGGCTGTATTGGACCGTTGGACCGGAACCGGAACAAGCGATCATTTTCCCCGCGCAGTATTTAATGACCCCAATAAAAATACAAGAGTGTCTGACCGGTTTATAGAAGACGGGTCTTACCTGCGTATTAAAAATGTAAGCGTTGGTTATACATTACCATCTTCGTTTACCGGTAAAGCAAAAATACAATCAGCCAGAGTTTATTTATCTGCACAGAATTTATACACGTTCACGAAGTATTCTGGTTTTGATCCTGAAGTGCCTGCGAGTGGGATTGATAATAATGTATATCCTGTAACACGGACGATCAGTGCAGGTATTAATCTTTTATTTTAAATAAAGTATTGTCATGAACTTAATTAAATATACCACAGCGATACTCCTGTTGATGAGTGTTGTCAGCTGTAAAAAATATTTGGATAAAGCGCCACTGGATAGTATCAACACGGCCAATTTTTTCCAAACTGAAGCGGATGCTGTATCTGCTATTAACGGAGCCTATCAACCTTTGCAATGGCCCAAGTTATACAACCTTCGTCTATGGACCACGGATATCTGGGCGGCTAATAGCGTAGTAGGTGCAGGTGGTGGCACCGATGGTATAGAAACACAGGATATTGCCAATTTTGTAACAGCAACGGATAATGCAGCTGCACTTGATATATGGCGGGGGCCAGCTCCCGGCATATTAAGGTGTAACCTGGTATTGAAAAATGTACCGGCGATGACTATTTCGCAATCTGTAAAAGACAGGATATTGGGAGAGGCTCATTTTCTTCGTGCTCATTATTATTTTATATTGGTCAGGTTGTTTGGTGATGTTCCGCTTATTACTGAGCCGCAAACTCCCGAAGATGATTTGCGTCCTGCACGCACAGCCAAAGAAAAAGTATATGAACTGATCATCAGTGATCTTACGGAAGCTATCAGTTTACTACCTGAACGCGGTTCTTATTCAGGAGCTGACATAGGAAGGGCCAGTAAAGGTTCAGCCGCTGGTATGCTGGCCAAGGTTCAACTTACTTTAGGCAATTATGAAGAAACGGTTTCACTCTGCCGCCAAGTAACTTCATTGGGTTACCAGTTGAATGCTGACTATGCAGATAATTTTAATCCCGCCACAAAAAATTCAAATGAAAGCTTGTTCGAAGTGCAATATGCAGGCAAGACAAGTTTTAGTTTCTGGGACAATGAAAACCAGGCCAGTTGGGTAAGCACTTTTACCGGGCCAAGAAATTCCAATTTTGTAGGCGGTGGTTATGGTTGGAACCAACCGGTGACAGAATTTATTAATCAATATGAATCGGGAGATAACCGTAAGGATAAAACTATTTTATATGTAGGCGGTCCTTCTTTCGACGGACAGGAATACCAGGCTTCTTTTTCTACTACAGGATTTAATCTTCGCAAATTTTTAATTCCAAAATCTGTTTCTCCCGATTATGATACCAATCCTGCCGACTGGCCGGTGTTGCGTTACAGTGATGTATTATTAATGGAGGCCGAAGCATTATGCGAATTGAACCGGTTGGATGAAGCGCAGGCCGTCGCAACTTCAATCCAGGCAGGAGGGCCACTGAACAGGGTTCGTAAAAGAGCGGGATTACCTGATGTACAGGGTTTATCGCAAGTGGCACTAAGAGAAAAAATAAGAAAGGAAAGAAGAATTGAATTAGCATTTGAAGGAAGCAGGTGGTTTGACCTGGTGCGATACGATAATGGTCAGTACGCCGCTGCTTTTCTTCACAGTGTTGGTAAAACAAATTTTGCTGCCAAGCACCTGTTGTTACCGATTCCCCAAAAGGAGATTGATGCGAATCCTAACCTTTCACAAAATACCGGTTATTAAAAATCTTAAATCATTGTTATGAGACGAATATATCAAATGATATGCTGTATCATCAGCATCTCATTGTTCATT
>JAKFDZ010000045.1:0-2671 GCA_036675925.1 Flavihumibacter sp. | reverse complement strand
CTTCGTGATTCATTTTCCATTTTGGCAAAATCATCATGACGAATAAACAGGACCAATGAAAGAAAAACTGCGGCAACTGGCCCGTGAATTAGAAGGAGAACTTTATGATGATACCACCATTCGCACTTTGTATGCTACCGATGCATCAGCCTACAGGGAAATGCCTTTAGCGGTTGCCATTCCAGGGTCAATTACGGATATTAAAAAGCTGATTCTTTTTGCAAAAAAGGAGAAAACATCATTGATACCAAGAACGGCCGGCACTTCATTGGCTGGGCAGGTAGTAGGTAATGGAATTATTGTTGACGTATCAAAATATTTTACACAGATAATTGAACTGAATGCGGAAGAGAAATGGGTCCGGGTGCAGCCCGGCGTTATCCGTGATGAATTGAATATGTTCCTGAAACCCCATGGCCTTTTTTTCGGACCTGAAACTTCTACTGCCAACAGGGCCATGATCGGTGGTATGGTGGGCAACAATTCCTGCGGTTCCAATTCGGTGGTTTACAGAAGTACAAGAGAACATTTGCTGGAAGTAAAAGCATTGCTTAGTGACGGGTCCGAAACCGAATTTAAATCCCTGAACATAGATGAATTTCATCAGAAATGTGAAGGCGAAAATTTAGAAGCATCTATTTACAGATCAGTCCGCAACTTGCTGAGCAATTACGACAACCAGTTGGAGATACGAAAAGAGTTCCCTAAAAAAAGCGTAGAAAGAAGGAACACAGGTTATGCTATCGATTCATTATTGGATACCGCGCCGTTTACAGCCGGCGAGCCTGATTTTAATTTTTGCAAACTAATTGCAGGTTCTGAAGGTACGCTGGCCTTTATCACAGAAATAAAATTGAATACAGTTCCGCTGCCGCCCAAAGAAACTGGTTTGTTATGCGTGCATTTTAATACAATCGATGAATCATTAAGAGCGAACCTTATTGCCTTGCGCTATAAACCCAGCGCCAGCGAACTGATCGATCATTATATACTGGAATGCACGAAAGAGAATAAGGAGCAAATTAAAAATCGTTTTTTTGTCAAGGGTGATCCGGGTGCTATACTGGTAATAGAGTTTGCCAGAACAAACAGGGAAGAGATCATTGCGATTGCCCACCAGGTAGAAGCTGATATGCGGGCGGCAGGATTGGGCTATCACTTTCCTTTATTGTTTGGTGATGACACAAAAAAGATCTGGACATTACGTAAAGCCGGGCTTGGATTACTGAGTAACCTGCCCGGTGATGATAAAGCCGTTCCGGTTATAGAGGATACAGCCGTAGATGTAAATGACCTGCCCGACTTTATCAGCGACTTTAATAAGATCCTGGAGAAGCACGGTTTGTTCTCGGTGCATTATGCACATGCTGGTTCGGGTGAAATACATTTACGTCCCATCATTAATCTTAAAACGAAAGAGGGCAACCAGCTATTCCGCACCATTGCGGAAGAAATAGCTACGCTGGTTAAGAAATACAATGGTTCATTAAGCGGTGAACATGGCGATGGGAGATTGCGGGGTGAATTCATCAGGCAAATGGTAGGTGAAAAGAATTACCAATTATTAAAAGATGTAAAACGAAGCTGGGATCCGGATAATATTTTTAATCCCAACAAAATTGTTGATACACCGTCAATGAATACGATGCTGCGCTATACACCCGGTCAGCAAACACCTGCATTCAAAACGATCTTTCGTTTTCATAACCAAGATGTGTTGCAACATGCGGAGCAATGCAATGGTTCAGGTGATTGCCGCAAAACGCATTTATCAGGGGGAACCATGTGTCCTTCTTTTATGGCCACCCGCAATGAAAAAGATACTACACGGGCAAGGGCGAACATATTACGGGAGTTTCTCACCCACTCAGATAAGCTGAACCGTTTTGATCATAAAGAAATTTATGAGGTGATGGATCTTTGCCTGAGTTGCAAAGGGTGCAAATCGGAATGTCCCAGTAATGTGGATGTAGCAAAATTGAAAGCGGAATTCATGCAACATTATTATGATGCAAACGGTGTTCCTTTCCGTTCAAAGCTGATAGCCAATTTTACAAAGTCTGCCAGGTTGGGAGCAATAGCACCCGGTCTCTATAATTTCATGGTGACTAACCCGATTATCAGCAAGTTGATAAAAAAGTTTTCAGGGTTTGCTGCAGAAAGATCCATGCCGACAATGTATAAATCTACATTACGTAGTTGGTATAGAAAGAGAAGTCGGAAGCCGGAAGTCGGGAGTCAGAAGAAAGAAGCGTTTAACAGTAGAGTTTATTTGTTCTGTGATGAGTTTACAAACTACAATGACACAGCAATTGGTATTAAAGCAATCTTGCTACTGGAGAAATTAGGATACGAAGTAATAATACCTGAGCATATTGAAAGTGGAAGGGCCTGGCTTTCGAAAGGACTGATCCGGGAAGGCAAAAAGATCGCCAATAAGAACATTGCATTATTACACCCGCTGATCACGGCAGATACTCCATTGATAGGAATAGAACCATCCGCTATTCTTACTTTCAGGGATGAGTATATTGACCTGGCTGATGATGATCAGTTGATCGCAGCCCGACAGTTAGCTGCAAATGTTTTTTTGATAGATGAATTTATTGCCAGCGAAATTGAAAAGGGAAATATCATTGCGGCTCAATTCACCAAAGAAAAAAGAAAAATT
>JAKFDZ010000044.1:0-4806 GCA_036675925.1 Flavihumibacter sp. | reverse complement strand
AGCGCATTTTAATGCGTTTGCCCTGGTCTTTGTATGTGTAAGTAAACCTATACTGTTTTCTTAAAATCCTTTTACTTCTTTCAAATATTTATCAAACCATGCAATATGCCGCTGATACCGGTCTATAAGATAACTTGGCACACTGATCCCATGATTTTGATTGGGATAAATAACCAGCTCCGTGGGAATGCCCAGCGATCTTAATGCCTGGTACATTTGTTCCGCACCCGCAACCGGTACATTAAAATCATTTTGCGAAGCCATAAATAAAGTGGGCGTCTTTATCTTATCGGCATGAAAGAAAGGATAAGACAGCTTGATCCACTTATTCGTATTTTTCCAGGGAGCTCCCAGTTCAGTTTCGTACTGCGAAATATATTGATCAGAGCCATACATGGTTAATTGCAATGAACTGCCTGCGCCACTTACCGCTGCTTTAAAACGCTGATCAGTTGCGATAGTATAATTAGTGGAGATACCGCCATAACTCCACCCGGCGATACCCATCCTGTTTTCATCCGCTATTCCCTGTTTGATAAGATAATTGGCAGCACCAATGATATCCATCACTTCTTTATTGCCCCAGTCACCATAAATAGATCTTGTAAAATCAATACCCCTGCCGCTGCTTCCGCGGTAGTTGACAGCTGCTACAGCAAAACCTGCGGCAGCATATATCTGCCGGGTAAGATCAAATTCATATTCATCCTGTCCCACAGGCCCGCCATGTATAAACAGTATTAAGGGTAATTTTTTTACGTCAGCAGTATTGGGAGGAAGATATAGTAAACCCGATACCAGGGTGCCATCTTTGCTTTTTGATTGAAAACCTTCTACCCTGGCTAATTGTAATGGAGCCAGGAATGAATCCTGTATATTGGTCAATTTGCGAACACTATTTTTTTCAAGACAATATAATTCAGGTGGCGTTTGCGGATCACTCATGGCCGCAACCCAGTTTCCATTTTGTGTTTCCAGTACTGAAAAACTTTTATTCCCCTGTGTGAGCTTTGTCATTTCACCGGAAGAGACATCAAAAGAAACAATATTACATTGCCTGTCATCTTCCATTAATGCTGTAATGGATTTGCCATCGGCATTCCACCGCTGGTTGCGGACAGGCCGGTCGGCTTGCCTGCTCAATAACTTTGGTTCGCCTCCATCTTTCGAAACGACGGCAAGCAATGGCTGCCCATACATCGTGAAGGCTTCGTTGCTGCTGCTCTGCAGGTAGGCAATAAATTTTCCATCGGGACTCCATTGCGGTTCATTATCACTCCCTGGCCAGGACGTCAATTTTTTTTCCGTCGCCCCTTGCTTTGCTTCCATGAGGAAGATATCGGTGTTTGCATTTTTATCAGGATCATCAGTGCGGTTGCTTACAAAAGCGATCATTTCTCCGTTGGGCGACCAGGCAGGGTTTGTTTCATTATAAACACCTTTTGTAAGTGTATCCAGTTTTTTTGTGTTTATATCAAAAAAATAAAGATGGGTTTTCCTGTTGCCGAGATAGCCTTCATTGTCCTGTTTGAATTTATAGCGGTCCACTACATAAGGTGTACGGATTTTTGTTTTGGCCGTGTCAGTATAATCGGGGTCTTTCATTACTAATAAAATGCCCGATCCATCGGGTTTCCAGGTATAGCTGGTAATAGGCGCCTTTACCTTCGTAAGTTTTTTTGCATTACCACCCCGGCGGTCGAGAAGATATAGCTGCTTTTGCTTTTTTTCTTCTTCTTCACATGCGCTGCATTTGGAAAGAAAGGAAATATATTTTCCATCAGGACTGAAGCGGGCCATTGACCCTTCTCCTTCAGCATTTGTCAGTTGCACCTGGTCTTTACCGTCAAGGCTTGTCATCCATATATCACTCGTTTGTTTGTCCTTTACGGAATCTCTGGACGATAAAGAGTAGGCTACCCATTTGCCATCGGGTGATAACCGGGGATCGGAAATAGTTTGTAAACGGTAAAGATCCGAAGCTGCGATGAGTCGTTTCTCCTGCGCCTGTACAAGTCCGAACAATGAAATACAAATAAGCAGTGATGCGGATGGTTTCATAACAATAAATATTTACTTATTTAAATATAGAATAAAAAGAGCGGCCGAATTATACTTATCTGGAGTGTACATACAAAAAATATTGAATGGTTGGCGGAGTTCCGGTAGCTAATGGATGCGTCCCGCATCAGCCTCAGGAGGCAGTAAATCTTTCTTCGCTGCCGGGTCTTCACACATAAAGATTCTCAGGCGATGTCTCGGCCAGCAGCGTCTGGCATTAAAATGAATTGGGCGGCCGGTCCCGCCGTATATTTTAATTACTCCAATAACGAGCCCGCACCCCACAGCCCCGCACAGCGACTCGCCTAAAAAAACCTAAGATTGTTTTTCTTGAAATGCTACAGGTAGTGTATACATTTACTTGTTGTGCTCATTATTAAAAATGAATTGTAATAAAATTGAAAGCAATTATCTACACAAAATACGGCGGCCCTGAAGTTCTGCAGATAAAAGAAGTAGAAAAGCCAATTCCAAAGGATGATGAAGTATTAATAAAAGTTTATGCGGTATCATTAAATGATTGGGACTGGGGGCTTCTCCAGGGCGACTTCATCAATCGCCTGTTAAACGGTCTTCTGAAACCGAAGAAAAAAATACTCGGCTCCGACATAGCAGGAAGAATTGAAGCGGTTGGTAAAAATGTAAAACAGTTTAAAACAGGTGATGAAGTGTATGGAGATCTGAGCGGTCGGTGGGGCGGTTTCGCTGAATATGTCTGCGCCGGTGAAAAAGCATTGGCGCTGAAACCTGCCAGTATGAGTTTCATTGAAGCAGCGGCGATACCCCAGGCAGCTATGCTGGCAGTACAGGGACTTCTTGATAATGGAAAGATTCAACCGGGACAAAAGCTATTGATTAATGGTGCAGGCGGAGGTGTAGGCACTTTTGCCATACAGATTGCGAAATTATATGGAGCTGAAGTGACTGGTGTTGATAGTGCAGGGAAACTGGATATGCTGCGCTCAATGGGCTTTGATCATGTCATTGATTATACAAAGGAAGATTTTACTAAAAACGGTAAACGTTATGACCTGGTACTCGATGTTAAAACGAATCGTTCGGTATTCGATTATACCCGTGCCTTATGTCGCAATGGAGTTTACGTCACCGTTGGCGGATTCTTGTCACGGCTTTTCCAGGCTTTGCTACTTGGACCATGGATTTCGATGATCAGTAAAAAACATATCCGGATCGTCGCTCTGAAACCAAACAAAGATTTAGCCTATATGAACGGGCTATTCGAAGCTGGTAAAATAAAGCCAGTAATCCATGGGCCTTACAAGCTGGATGAAGTTCCTGAAGCATTCAGGATTTTTGGTAAAGCAGAGCATAGAGGAAAATTAGTAATAACTATGTAAGAAAACCAGGGTGCTTCGCTATGGTGCATTTATAATTGTCGCATGGTCTGGCCACATTGGCATTACAACAATCAGGCTTTTTTGTCCCCTCCTGGGAGGGGCAGAGGAGTTTGCGAATAGAAAAATTTTGGAAAGGGGTGGGTCGTGGTATGCGACAATTATAAATACACCCCTTCGTTAAACCCAGGATAGTAATTTCCCGGGTAAATAATCATTCTCATTGATACATCTCCATTTTCAGCCTGGTTTCTTCAAGGTCCAATTCCTTTTCTATCTTCCTTAATATTTCATCACTTGATTTACCCTCCCGGTGTAACCGTTCTACCGTTTTTCTTTCGACGGCTATCATGTCTATCTGCAGTTGAGAGTATTCATTAAAAACATTTACGCCAAGCGTTTGACCATTTCCAAAGTAGTTGGCAGGAAGATCGGTCTTTTGAAGCCGGTTAAATTTTACTTCGTACTTGCTTTTAATATTGTTGAGCAATGTATCATGCGTTAACGAAAGATTTTCTTCAATATGCGTTATCATTTCATTTGCCACATAATTACGAACCTCGTATTCTTCTGCAGCAATGGAATACTTTGGAAGGTTTAATTTTTTTATTATCCAGGGCAGCGTAAGACCAAGTAATACCAGTGTAGATACAATAACGCAAAAAGTGAGATAAATGACAAGATTACGGTGGGGAAAAGGAGTATTGTCGCTTAGCGTTAAAGGCAGCGCCAATGCGGCCGCCATAGATACCACGCCACGCATACCGGCCCAGCTAAATACCACTATGTTGCGTGGATCGACCTTATCTTTTATCATTGTGCGGTGCAAAGATGGGAATGCAATACGGGGCAATATCCAGGCAAACCTTACGAGGATGACCACGAGACTTATTACCACTCCATACAACGCTAATGTGCGGGCAGGATAATCGCCGATGCCCTGAATAACGCCGCGTAACTGGAGGCCGAGCAAAATGAAGATGAGGCTGTTCAAAATAAAAATGACAACCTCCCAAACGGAATAAGCCATGATCCTGCTTTCGTGGCTGAATATCTGGCCCGAACGGAAGGAGAGATACAAGCCTGTAGTGACCACAGCGATGACGCCCGAAAAATGAAAATGCTCGGCCAGCAGATAGGAAGCAAATGGCGTAAGAAAAGTAAGTGTGACTTCAATAACAGGATCACACACAAATTTTTTATGAATAAGATAAAGTATGTACCCAATGGCAAGACCAATGGCGATACCGGCCGCCACGACAAGCAGAAAATTGAGCCCTGCCTGCCACAATACAAAGTTGCCGGCCATAATAGCCGCCAAAGCATATTTATAAGCGATCAATCCGCTGGCATCGTTCACGAGGCTTTCGCCTTCCAATACCGTTATCAG
>JAKFDZ010000043.1:0-1854 GCA_036675925.1 Flavihumibacter sp. | reverse complement strand
AGAGGTAGACTTTTTCGACTTTGGCGTCGGGGCGCATCATGACGGCTGGCTCCAGAAAGAAATTGGAGCACAGCATTGGCCCGCCTGCGGATCATTTGTAGATGAGGTTTATGGAGCGCTTACCTGCAATCTGCCAGGAGCGGACAATTGAACAAGGCAGATACGCGCGATAGCTGGTGCTCGGCAGCAGCAATTCGTGGGCTGTCCCCAATTGTTCTCTTGGGCGGCCCCTGGCTCATACGACAGGTAGGTCGTGCCGCTTTCAGAGCAACAGCGTCAGGCATAAAACCGTGCTGTCGCTCTGGAGTATCGGTCTTGAGTACCTCAGGCGCTCGGTCAGCGATTTATCCTGTTCGGCACTCACCAAGATGGAGCTATTGCTACGTGACGTGCACCGGCAAGCTCAGGCACTGGAGTAGATTTGTGGGGGTTCCTCAGAATCTATCCCCTTTTTCTAGGACACTAATAGTATTAAAACAGACAGAAATACTGAAGAGGGCTGCCCTTTAAGCGAACCTACTCTCAATAAACTCTACATTGCAAAAAACATCCTCCGATCTTCTTCCTCGTGCAAATGATGTCGCGCAACATGATGAAACTTAGCTCCTACTGCTTCAGAAAAAAGCATGAACGGTAACTCATCGATACATATTTCAGCCACTACCGCACTAAAATCTTTATGATAACAATCTTGTAGAATCTTTAAATTGGTAGAGGGAAAGCTGTCCTTGAATTCTTTATTGTATTCAGGATAAAAATAACGTATCAACGCTGCTTCATACAGGGAGATCTTTTCTGCCTCATTAGTGTTGCGAGCTTTGTCCAGCCCTTGCTTGATTCTTGTGTCGCCACTGTCACCATTTTTTGCGAATGGATTCATCATGGTGATTAGCTGATTGCTGGGCTCAATAGCAAGCATTAGCAGAGTCAGCTTGTGACCCTGAGGAACTCCTTTCAGAGAAATCTTCTGTAGGGTTTCATGTTTTAGAAGTCTATCGATAGCGTTCCTAGAACCATCCTGGCCGTAAGCCTGCCCGATGTACTTAACCATGAAGGTGACAGCCTTAGTTTCATGGTTAAGTCGCGTTTGTATTTTATCATCCGACATCCAAAACTTTTCGCCATCATTGTTCTCAAGGTAAAGCGCATCATCAGCGCTTACCAGATTCAAGCCTGGAATGTCGAAAGACAACACATGTGCTTTTCCGGCTATTTCATAGGCCAGATCAAGCTTGTCCCCTTTCTGCACTGCGTCCAGAAAACTTATTATTGGGGTGAAGCCAATAATATAAATATGACATTTAGAAAGCACTTCCATCATGGGCGCCAGTGCTGCCTTGTCATATATATACTCAGCGGGGATAGTGCAATAACTTAAGGCGTGCATACCCAGCGCATGCTCGACGTCATACAATGCATTACCAAATGCATCCTTTTTAATCTCAACCCTGTTTTCCATACAATGACTCCGTTTTCCAACCCTAGAATGCTGTAACAATCCTTGGCTTTACGACGAACAGACCCGAGGCGAAAGGGGGCGTAGCTCAGGGTGTACCGGCCAAGAGCACTTGCTCGACTAGAAATTGACTCTAAACCATGATGGGCCCAGAAGTGCCGGATTTTAGGCCTTTACAGTTAATCGGATGTCTGTTTTTGGCCGGTTTCTGCCGGTGACCTCCGTCCGCTACAGGTCGACTCCGGCCTGTCGCTAATAGCAGAAGTCGCCCAATACAGATAAAGAACATCGCCGGCTCGTAGGTTTCCCATAGCGAAAGGCTTACACGCATTGGCTGCGATATCCTCTGTTGAGGCTTCGCCGTTGAACCTAAACTAGATACATCAACTGAAGCGCAG
>JAKFDZ010000042.1:0-1849 GCA_036675925.1 Flavihumibacter sp. | reverse complement strand
CAGCCATCCTTCTTCCCATGCCTTCACCACATATTGACTGTCGGAATAAATGATAACATTCATTCCTTCTTTCTTAAGGGCCTTTAATCCCGCAATCACCGCCATCAGTTCCATCCGGTTATTGGTAGTTAACCGGTAACCCTGCGATAGCTCTTTTCTAAGTTGTCCATACATAAGAATAGTCCCATATCCACCCGGCCCCGGGTTACCTCTCGACGACCCGTCTGTATATATTGTAATTGTGTTAATCATTATAATTGAATCTTATAAAATTTGAACACGGATAACACAGATTTGTTTACAATAATAATTTTATCCGTAAAATCTATCCAATCCGTGTCATCCGTGTTCCATTCCCTATACTTGAAAAACACCCGTCCTCAATTCTCTTATCTCCGCATTATGATTCGCCGCCGCTATCCCTTCCGAAATTACTTTTCTTGTATCCACCGGGTCAATGATATCATCCACCCACAATCTTGCTGCTGCATAGTAAGGTGAAGTTTGTTTTTCATACCGTCCCTTTATTTCATCTAATAGTTTCTTTTCATTCTCCAGCGTTATCGTTTGTCCCTTTGCTTTTAAGGAAGCTACTTCTATCTGCAACAAAACCTTTGCAGCAGCATCACCACCCATCACTGCTATCTTAGCTGTAGGCCATGCATAAATAAACCGCGGATCATAGGCCTTGCCACACATTGCATAGTTGCCAGCCCCATAAGAGTTGCCAATAACAATGGTAATTTTTGGCACTACCGAATTGGCTACTGCATTCACCATCTTCGCACCGTCCTTGATGATGCCAGCATGTTCACTGCGGCTGCCTACCATAAAACCGGTAACATCCTGTAAGAACACCAGTGGGATTTTCTTCTGGTTACAGTTCAATATAAACCGCGCCGCTTTATCAGCGCTGTCGTTATAGATCACACCGCCCATCTGCATTTCCATGGCGTCTGACCGTCCCGGTCTGACGCTTTTCTTCGCCTTCACCACCAACCGTTGATTCGCCACAATACCCACGGCCCAGCCATCTATTCTTCCATAGCCGCACACAATTGTTTTACCATAATCTGGTTTAAATTGTTCAAATGAAGAAACCTCTTCACCCTCATTGACTGTCCCCCCTTGTACCTTGCCCCTTGTACCTTGTTCCTTATCAACAATACACTCAATTATATCCAATATATCATAAGGTTTGCCATCACTCGGGAAGATGCCATACAATTCTTCCGGTTTCTTCTTCGGCGCTACAGCAGCTATCCTGTCAAAACCTGCTTTCGGTTTCGCACCCAGCATGCTCATCATCTTTTTTATATGATCCATACATTCCTGCTCGGTGCTGAATTTATAATCCGCAATACCCGATATTTCGGTATGCGTTACTGCACCGCCCAGTGTTTCATTGTCGATGTCTTCACCGATAGCCGCTTTTACCAAATAAGGCCCGGCTAAATAAATAGAACCATTACCTTCCACCATCAGTGTTTCATCACTCATGATAGGAAGATAAGCGCCGCCTGCTACACAGGGGCCCATCACCGCGGCTATTTGTGTAATGCCCATACCACTCATGCGGGCATTGTTGCGGAAGATGCGGCCAAAATGTTCTTTATCCGGGAAGATCTCATCCTGCATCGGCAAAAAAACACCGGCACTATCCACCAGGTAGATCACCGGCAAATGATTCTCCATCGCTATTTCCTGCAGGCGAAGATTTTTCTTGCCTGTTATCGGGAACCAGGCACCCGCTTTTACTGTTTGATCATTGGCAACAATCACGCATTGTTTGCCGCTTACATAGCCCACACCCGCCACGGTACCACCGGCAGGACAACCGCCCTGTTCC
>JAKFDZ010000041.1:0-1656 GCA_036675925.1 Flavihumibacter sp. | reverse complement strand
TCTTTTTGCATGGTTGGGTGCACTTGGCCGACGAAGCCGATTCTCTCACCATTTAAGTGAATTTCAGCCGTACGTCCAGGGTGCATGTTATCCACTTTAGCTTGCACATATGTGACACTTTCAGTAAGGCCAAGTTTTGCAAACAATCCTTCTAAAATACCTTTTAATACATAGAAGTCAACTGCCTTTTTCTCCCCCTGCCAAGAATGGCTGTGCCAAAGACCAGTAATCGCGCCTGCTAAATGCTCCTGCTCTTCAGGTAGAACTTCATTTCCATTGGCTAAGAATACTGCGCCTGTTTCATAAACAGCGAGGCTGTCGTTTTGACGGGCACTATTGTATTTTAAAACTTCCAACAGCTGCGGCATGATGCTTAAGCGTAAAATACTGCGGTCTTCGCTCATCGGCATTGCCAGGCGAATGAAGTCGCGCTTCTCAAGTGCGAATTGGGCAGCCTTTTCTTCACTTGTTAATGAATAAGTAACTGCCTGGTACAAGCCAGCACCTTCTAAATATTGGCGGACAATGCGGCGTTTTTCCTGATAGTCCGATAATTTACCTGGTGTTGCTGAACCGATTGGCAATGTTTTTGGAATGTTATCATAGCCGTATAGACGCGCCACTTCTTCAATTAAGTCTTCCTCAATTTTGATGTCACCGCGGCGTGTTGGAGCTGTAACCGTAATCGCTTCATCCTCACTGGTTACCGCAAATTGAAGGCGTTCGAAAATGGCTTCAACCTCTGACACAGTCAAGTTTGTGCCGATGACACTATTTATTTTTTCCAAAGTAATTGAAACCACTGCTGGTTCAATCGTAAGTGTATCAACCTCCGAAGCACCTTCTAATACTTCGCCGCCAGCGTATTTTGCCATCAAATAAGCAGCACGCTCACCCGCTGCTCGAACGCGGTTTGGATCGACACCCTTTTCGAAACGAGCACTAGCCTCACTTCTTAAGCTGTGGTCTTTCGATGCTTTTCTTACAGTTCCTCCTGTAAAATAAGCCGCCTCTAACAATACGGTTGTGGTATCTGAAGTAACCTCTGAATTAGCTCCGCCCATAACGCCGGCTAATGCAACTGGTTCGGTTCCATTTGTAATGACTAAATGGTCAGAAGTTAACGTACGTTCTGCATCATCTAGCGTTATAAACTTTTCACCATCTTTTGCACGGCGAATAAGGATTTCTTTTGAACCTAAGCGATCATAATCAAATGCATGCAGCGGCTGGCCATATTCTAATAAAATGTAGTTGGTAATATCGACGACATTGTTATGTGGACGAATTCCAGCGGACATAAGTCTTGTTTGCATCCATAGCGGCGCCGGTCCGATTTTTACATTTTTAATCACTTTTGCCGCATATAAAGGATTATCCTCATTTGCTTCTACTTTTACGGTAATATAATCTGTTGCCTTTTCATTCACTGGCTGAAGGTCGATTTCTGGAAGCTTTACTTCTCTGCCAAGAATGGCAGCGACTTCATAAGCTACACCAAGCATACTCAAGCAATCGGCGCGGTTAGGTGTTAGGCCAAGCTCAAGAACTTCATCATCACGGTTTAATAACGCCAGTGCGTCAGTTCCAACCTCAGCATCCTGAGGAAAAACAAAAATCCCTTCAGAATATTCCTTTGGTACAATCTTCGCTTCC
>JAKFDZ010000040.1:0-190240 GCA_036675925.1 Flavihumibacter sp. | reverse complement strand
AAGCATATACATGTGCCAACGCGGAATAATCAATCCGCGGAGATTGTTCGCCGGGCGAGATGCTTTGAATTACCAGGTAACGATTGCGCAATGTGCAGCTTTCAATGTGTTTCAGCTAACGTTGAGGTATTAGCGAAGGCGGGCGCCAGTTATACTTACTTTCATTTGGGTGTTTGAAGCCCGATTTTGCTAATACCATGTTATGCGCCGGCCGCTTAATCTTTCACCGCTTTGTTTTATTTGCCGGTTTCCGGTCGGGGGCTGGCCACTCGGAGTATCCAACCGTGTACACCCAACCGAGATTGCGGAAATCCCATTTCCGCGATCGGTGCATTCTATCAGTAGTTCACATCCAGGGCATCCTTGTTTTTTCATTTTTATTTCAGGTGTATTCACCCCCTATAAACCGTGATTTGTGGATCGGGAAGCTGCCAATTTCCTTGTAGCTTTGGCTAGCCTGCGGGCCTCGCCGCTTTGCGAGCAAGCTCACAGCCGCTCCATCCGCAGGCTAGCTCACCTCACCAATTATTTACCAGTTTTTCTCTTCCTTATCCCTGGTATTGAACACTGATAGGAACTGGAAGATCTTTGCAATACTTAACGCTTTTAATTGTTACACTGAAGGACTGTTCCAAGGACAGCCCCACGACTGGCGCATAACGTGAAGGGATTGGCGAAGGCGGGCGCCAGTTACCCATTTATTCATTTGAGTGTTGGCAGCCCGCTTTTGCCAATACCATGTTAGATGAAGCACATTGTGAACCTGAAAATACTACCTCTGCACTTTCCATTTTCTGTATATACATTGCTAGAGATCACTAATGAAATTTTACTGAGGCTGTCCGATATAATGGAACGAAAACAAAAGGAAAATCATTAGCCCAACCTTTTAAGCACAAAACAAAGGGATCTCATTAGCTTTTTTTATTGAATCACCATTGCCTGGACACCAATGCCCTATTTATTCTTGCTGCTCCAACCAGTTTCCCAAGCCGGGAACAACTTAGCAAAGCATATACATGTGCCAACGCGGAATAATCAACCCGCGGAGATTGTTCGCCGGGCGTGATGCTTTGAATTACCAGGTAACGTTTGCGCAATGTGCAGCTTTCAATGTGTTTCAGCTAACGTTTGTATTTACGAAATAGATGAATTTACAAATTGAGGTTTTGTTCACAAATCAATACTCTATCAATGTGTCATTTGTGCAATCTTTAATTTATAAAGGCATTGCGCAAATCTTCATTGCAATTTAGTGTCGGATATTATCTACTTCAGTATTTCCACTGCTTCGCCTGCTCACTCACATCGGGTAAGGGTATGGGTAAGTAAACAGGTGCTGTTTTCAGTTGTCAAGATATAACGTTTGGGATTCCTGTGCAATACTACTTATAGGTAATATTTTACATTCATATGATATAAAAATATAAACTCGGGAATTGTAATCTCTGGCTTAGCCCCTTTATCCACTACCGGTTGCGCTTCTATTTATTAATGATTTACACTTGCTGGTGTGAATGATGCTGAATGCTCTTTTCCCATATATGTGGACGTCCCCCTGCTTCCCTCAACCATTTACATTGTAATTTAAAGCGGTGGAAGCAAGGTAGGTTGTACCGGCGTTACACCGTTCTCTCTAATAGTCGGTATAAAAGCCCATGGTTACTAATGGTATCAGTCAGGCTTCTCCTCAATATTCCTTTCTATGGTAATGAAAGGACTGATCATCAGGTACCAGAAGCTTTGCTTCTTTGCACTGTCAAATTCCTTTAACCCATAATGCCGTGCTTCTACAGGGGAGTATTTATAGGTGTCGAATATTTTGTCCCAGAAAACAAATATGTCGGCAAAGTTTGAATCGGTATAATACTGGTTCTGGTCATGATGCACCTTATGGATATTGGGGGTGATAAACACCTTCCCAAATACTTTATCGGTCCAGGCCGGTAACTGAATATTGGCATGTTGCGCTACCAGGAAGGGCAGTTGCACTATCAGGTATACACCTAAGATCTGCAGGTCGATTCCGAAAATTATACATCCTACTGTACTGGCTGTTCCAAATACCAAAACCTCCAGTGGATGCCCCCTGAAAAATGTAGAGGTGTCCATCCTGGTATCACTATGATGTACCCGGTGAAGCCTCCAGAACAAGGGTGACCTATGTGCCAGCCGGTGAAACCAATAGGAGGAGAGGTCAAGACACATCACGCCAAGGATCACCTTTAACCAAAGCGGTAGTTCAATCCAATGAAAAAGCCCGATCCCGTTTGCCGATGACCACTTTACGATGCCTACCTGAACTACCGCAAAAGCCAGGTTGGCGAAGAAAAACGGAAGCTGGAATAGAACGTTATTGACGAAGTGATTTAAGCGGCGGTCAAATTTAAATGGACTTCCAAGCAGATGCTCCAGACTGTAAAACAAAGCTATCAGGATGATGATAATATAATTACCATCAATCGAGCCAATGTATTTAATTATGCTTTCCATAATTCAGTGGTTGATTTTATTTAATCTCAAACAACACCATATTTATTCCTGCATCACCATCGGCGGAAAAGTAAAATGTAGCACCTGGTTCTATATAGAAATACTCCCCCGACTTCAATCGCGAAAGTTCTTTTCCTTTTTCGTTATGGATGATTACCTGCCTGCCCGCAACCACCTGAGCTACCATCGGTCCACGGTCCTTAATGATCTGACCATTGAGCTCTCCCACCATTAGCCGGTAAGCAACCACTCTTTCATTTGCAAACAATAGCGGAAAGGGTAGTGGCTCCAATTTTTGTTCCGGCTTATAAGCCGAAAGCAACTCAACATCAGTTACATGAAAAGGGACAGTATCGCAATTACTTACCCGGTGTACCAGGGTATCATTTTCAAATGATCTGTAAGTAGCATTTCCTATGGTGTTTTTCCCACTTTCCCATTCCTGTCCTTTTATTTGTGTGCATACCATGGTGGTTGTATAATGCACAAATACAGATGGGGTGGAATGGATATGAAACATAGTTGTATCGCCCGGCTCTATATTTACATCCAACAGCCTGATATATTTATTTTCCAGGCTCAACTTATGCAATGGTTCTTTGCTTACCTGCACCTGGGCAGATACTGCATATGAGTTGCATATGACTATAAGTAAAAGCGCGGTCCGTTTATTTTGCATTCTATGAATTTGCAAATAGCTAATCGTTGGGGATTGCTTTTCAGTTAGGGTGAAGAAAAATTGCTGCGGCGGGTTATTGCTTAACGGTTATTAAGGTACTTCAATTATTCAGGTAGTGCAATTATTCAGAAAGTTCTCTTTTCTCCAGCTCCACCACCGCCTGCATCTGCTTATCCACTTTCAGGAACTGCAGTATCAACCATGCAAGGGCAATTATTATTGCAGCAAAAAATAGGGAAACCGTCCAGCTATAATTTGCTTTTACCGGACCTATTAATCCGGCAAAGCTCATCTGCCCCAGGTTGGCTATGGTCATGTATAAAGTGAACTGGCTGGCTGAAACCTTCTTCCAGCAACATTGCATCGCAATGGCGAAAATGCCGATACAGGCAAACGTATACAGCAGATTGTAAATGATCATAAAGGCGTAGATAAAACTTCTGTCGCCCCAGTAAGCTTTTGAAAACGACAAAATGGCAATGAAGAAAATCGTCCCCACGAAATATACATTCAACATGCGCATTTTGCCGTATTTCACCATCAGAAAACCCCCAAGTATCATCCCGGCAATGCCTCCGACAAGTTTTGCCGTAGAATAATAGCGGGAGTAATCCAAATTCGTCCAGCCCAATTCTGTAACTGTGAATATGGGCAGCATGGTGCTCATATATTTGAATCCGCCCTGGCTGATAAAAAGTACAGAAGCAACCAATATGGAATTTCTTAAACTGCATACACTATATAGCGATCGGAAGATCATCCGCCAGTTGCTGAGCTGTAATTTCTTCGACTCCGGCGAGGCCTTCCCCTTCGTCCAGGGTGCAATTTTTTCGCCCTGCCGTTCTCTTAAGAATACAGGCACCAGCATAATTATTCCGATCACGATCGCCAGCATCAATATCGCAACTGTAAAACTGAATTCACTCAACAGCCAGCTTCCAACCGCCAATGAAATAGAGATCCCGCAAATTTTTGATCCCCACATATACCCATTGGCAGTTGCCTGTTGTTCGGCTGGAATAATATCCACCGCCATCCCATCGGTTGCCACATCCTGGAATGATCCAAAGAAGGCTACAATAAATGCAGCGATCATGAAATGGTTCAGGTTATTCAACGGATCGGGCACATAGGCCAGGTGAATACAACTGAGTATCAGTCCTGCTTGTCCAACCAGTATCCATGGCCTCTTTCTCCCCATCGGCAAATAGGTGTACCGGTCCATCAGCGGCGCCACAATAAATTTGATGCTCCATGGCAGCACAGCAACTATCACGAAGCTGGCAATTTCTCCCGGCGATTTCCCATTCATGGCCATCCATGCCGGTATACCAAAAGTTAACATCCCCTCAGGCAGCCCCTGGGCAAAATACAGGGCTATGAAATTGAAGTATCGTAGCCATGTATTTTCCGAGAGGGATGGTATGCCGCGGGTTTTGGGGTCTGCAAATGGTTGGGCTATTTGCATGGCACTGGTCTAAGGTTTAAGGTTTAATGGTTAATGATATCTTACTTAGAACTCAGATCCTTCCGCATAAAAAGCAGTTCGCTCCATGATTCGTCGAGATAGTCTGACACGTCCCTCAGATATTGTGCATGAGATCCTTCTCCATTAGCAGCTTCATAGGCTTCCTTAAATGGCTTGCGATATCCGGATGCTCTTTCTTTTAGTCCATCCTTATACCTTGTCACTAAAGTATATTGCGCCTTGCCACTGCTGCTGGCAGCATAAACGGCTATTGTTACGCCAGCTGCGGTCCAGGTTTTTCTCAGCCTCTTGATCATCTTCACCACTTCATCGCCCTTGCCTATTTTGGGATATACATGTGATATGTTGATCTTGTCAGTGAACTCCCCCAATCCAATTGTACTCAGGGAATCGATATACACCGAATAGCCGGCCGATTGCCTGTCGGTTAAATGTGCGGATACATTCTTATTCCAGTCCTGCGTATGCGCCTCTCCCAGGTCACCTCTTGCATCTTCGCTTTCCCAGCTCTTTGGGCCCTCAGTGATATGGTAGCCGCCGGCATCGGGGCCCGACTGTATCGCAAACACCCTCCAGGTGGCATCACCGGCATGATATTTTTGCGAATGGGCAGCAAGGCCTTTTTCGAATTCACTGATCTTATCCATTTTTGGGAATACCCGGTGGGTGGAGATCACATTCTTGGTCTGTGCTGTGGCCGCGGCAGGCAGTAACGCCAAAAGGCAGTAAATGAATGCCTTCTTGAAAATGAATTTCGGTGTCATTGTTGATTAGTTTATAGGTTTAGTTTGAAATACAAAATTCTGCCGGCAATCAAATTTCTGTGAGGACAAACCCGCCTTTGATCCCTATAAATCCAGCATTCAGTAGGACAAATTCTTCATGATCAGGATAATTTCATCATTCTGCTGGTAAGGGCCGGTTTAATATAAAGAACGGGTAGTAAAAACTGCAGCTTCTATTATCTTTATAAGGAAATGCCCCCTAACATCCCTAAACTGCTGTTAACCATCTTTTGGTTTTGGCTGGCCATGCCTCTATGCGGGCAGATGAAATATGAATGGCTGACCACCTCCAACGGCTTGTCGCAGGGCTATGTTTATGATATACTGCAGGATAAGGATGGCTTTATGTGGTTTTCGACCAAGGCGGGACTCAATCGTTATGATGGCTACAGCTTTAAGGTGTTTTCGCATGATGCCTACAATCCCAATACCATCAGCAGCAATTCCATCAATAAACTTTTTGAAGACAGTAAGGGACGGCTCTGGATCGGCACTGAGGATAATGGACTAAACATCTTCGATAAAACAAAAGGGATCTTTCACCGCATACTGCACGACCCCAATGACCCGAATAGTTTGTCTGGCAACAGGATCCCCGGCGATGTGATTGAGCTGGCAGATGGACGATTTCTGGTGTATGCATCCAATAAGGGATTTAATCTTATTACCCTTCCCGCTAATTATTTTGAAACAAATAAACCGCCAGCCATAACACGCATCGCCGCCGTCAGGAATGCCACCTATGTTCCCCTCTGCAAAGATGAAAAAGGTCGGATTTGGACCACCAGCAATGAAAAGCTATACCAGTTTAATCCTGAAAAACTTGCCTTTGAGTTTCGGAAAGACGGTCTGGAATTCAACAACATTTATACCACCAATGCCAACGGAAGCATCTTAATAAATGGTGGCAGGTTTCCCCTGATCGAATTTGATGAAGCTTTTAAGAGCTACCCCTTGTTTGAGAAGCCCATTGCAGTAGGCAATCAATCTACTTTTTTCAGAGATGAAAAGGGAATGATCTGGATAGGCATACCTAATCTGAATCAATTGCTGGTGTATGATATAAAAAAATGGCAGAAAGGAAAACCACTTGATCCGGATGCTGCTTTGCTTTTCAGTGATACCACAGTAGCCCCCATGAAAATACTGAAAGACAATTCCGGTAGTTTGTGGCTGGGTACAAATGGATACGGCATCCGGAAATATACTTTTGAATCGGAGGAATTTAATCATCTGGCAAAAGGATATAGTGTAAGAAAAATCAACAGCTATAATCAGGATGAGATCTTCCTGATAGGATGGGGTGGTGGTAAAAGATTAAAAGCAGATGGCGCATCGCTTTCCTACCTTTCGACCCCGGAAGGCTATCTCCCACATAATTATTTTATTACACGAAGTGGTGATATCTGGATGATGAACATGAAAGGGAGAGGGCCGGCAAATTATGTTGTCTATACAATCGAAAAGTATAATCCGGCCGCGGGGGCAAGAAAGGCATTTCCTGTGTCACTCCAAATAAGTTATGATGAATTGGAACCCATCATAGAGGATAAGAATGGTAATATCTGGGTATGTGGCCTGAATGGAGAGATGATCATACTAAATCCTGTAACCGGCGCTGTATCGGATATCAGCATCAATACAGATTCCGCTAAGCCAATGCTCCCCAGTGCTTATATAACTTCACTATACCAGGACGGGAATGACATTTTCTGGATCGGGACAGAAGAAGGTTTTGCCCGGATGCAATATGATAATACAGGCAGGGCTGAGCCTGCAATAACCTGGTACCGGAGTAAGAGCAATGATAAGAACTCCCTCAACTTTAATCATGTTTCCTGCTTTCTGGATGACCCCGTTGATAACAACCTGCTTTGGATCAGCACCAAAGGAGGGGGACTGAATATTCTCGATAAAACAACGGGTAAGTTCACCCATATTACCACCCGCGAGGGACTCTGCAATAATGTTGTTTATGGTACACTGGCCGATGATGAAGGCAACATCTGGGGCAGTACCAATAATGGAATTTTTTGTTTGCTGAAAGCAAGAAAAGATGAAAAGGGGAGATGGTTATTTCGTCATTTTACCAAGGCTTCCGGCTTGCAGGACAATGAGTTTAACACGGGAGCTTTTGCCAAACTGAATAATGGCGATCTGGCCTTTGGAGGTGTTAACGGGTTGAACATTTTTAATCCGGCCACCGTTTTAAAAACCGGCATTTCACCAAACGTTTTTATCACAAATGTTTTAGTAGGAAATGAAGCGGTGTTGCCCAATGATAAAACGGGAATACTAAAACAAACTATAGAATATACGCCATCCATTACCCTCAATTATGCACAGGATATTTTAACCCTTGAATTTTCATCTCTCGATTTCACAGCCCCCAACCAGAACAAATACCGTTACCAGTTGGTGGGAATAGATAAAGAATGGGTGGAAAGCGGCACGAGGCGCAATGCTACTTACTTACATCTGCCTGCAGGCGATTATGTTTTTAAAGTGCAGGCCAGCAATAGCCAGGGAGTATGGAGTGATAAGATCAGGGAGCTGCAGGTAAAGGTGCTGCCACCCTGGTGGCAAACATGGTGGGCTTACCTGGTGTATCTGGTGATAGCGGGATTTTTACTACAGGCCTTTTTTAAGTTTCGGTTGAACAAGGCGAAGCTACAATCGGAATTACATTTTGAGCAGCAGGAGGCAAAGCGCGTAAAGGAACTGGATACGCTAAAAACACAGCTCTATGCCAATATCACGCATGAGTTCAGGACACCCTTAACCGTTATACTCGGGATGGCCAACCAGGTAAAAAGCGATCCCGCCAAATACCTGGATAATGGGTTGGATATGATTGTTCGCAATGGCAACAACTTATTGAAGCTGGTCAATGAGATGCTGGACCTCTCGAAACTGGAAGATGGTAAGATGACCCTGAATTTGGTGAACGGCGATATTGTTGTTTTCTTACGCTATATAGTCGAAGCCTTTCAATCGCTGGCCATTAGTCAGCAAAAGCAGTTTCATTTTCTGGCCGATACCGATGAGATGATGGTGGCCTATGATGCAGAAAAGATCAGGCAGATCATTACCAATTTACTTTCCAATGCTTTGAAGTTTACGCCGGCTTACGGTAATGTATATGTGAATATTTCTCAAAAGGGGATGGCCGATAATGACATGACCAGCTTGCTGATAAAGGTGAAAGACACGGGCATTGGAATACCTGAAAACCAGATCGAGCATATATTTGACAGGTTTTACCAGATCGATAACAGTCATACCCGGAATGCGGAAGGCACGGGCATCGGGCTATCCCTTACGCGGGAGTTGGTGAAGCTGATGAATGGAACAATAACAGCAAAGAGTCCACCTGTGGGTGCCACGAAAGGAACGGAGTTTATCATTACGATTCCTTTGACCAAAGTGAATAATGGGGCAAGTGAAAACGGGCATGCAACAGTTGTCAATGAAAATAATGTTGCTATTTCCCCGGCCGCCCCGGTTATCGATTATATCGACGACAATACAAAGGCTGATAGTGCGCCGTTGATATTGCTGGTAGAAGATAATATTGATGTAGTAGCCTACACGGCGAGTTGTTTACCCGATTACAAATTAAGTGTGGGAAAAGATGGTCAGGAGGGATTTGATATTGCGGTGGAGATAATTCCGGATTTGATCATTACCGATGTGATGATGCCATTTATCGATGGCTTTGAGATGTGCCGCAAGCTGCGCCAGGATGAGCGAACCAGTCATATTCCCATCATCATGCTCACGGCCAAGGCCGACATGCAGAGTAAGCTGGAGGGGTTAGAGAAAGGCGCGGATGTTTACCTGGAGAAGCCATTCAATAAAGAGGAGCTGTTGGTGCGGATAAGAAAGTTACTCGAGTTAAGAAAGAGATTGCAGCAATACTATAGTAGTCAGATTGGCATTGCCGCGCCTGGAGCGGGTGTTTTAGAGGCTGCTGGTGTATTGGGGGATCCGGGTGTATTGGCGGCTAAAGGTGATTATAATGTGGCAGCAATAGAAGAACCTGCCGAGCATGAGTTTGTAAGAAAAGTGAGGGAGTTGGTAGAAGCCAATTTCACCAACTATGAATTCAGTGTGGAGCAATTATGCCGGTTGATGTTTATGAGTCACTCCCAGTTGCATCGTAAGCTGGAAGCATTGACCAGTTGTTCACCCAATAGGTTCATAAAGCTGGTGCGCTTGCAAAAGGCCAAGGCGTTGCTCGCCAACCCAGCGCTTAGCATTGGCGCCATTGCTTTGGATTGCGGCTATATAGATGCCGGCTATTTCGCGCGGGTGTTCAAGCAGGAGTATGGCGTCACCCCGCAGGAGTGGAGGGTGGGGAGGTGAGAATGGGCGGCTGGCTGCCAAAGCCCAATAATTACATTTTACAGGTATTGAAAAATTTTACAAATCGCAACTAGCCACCTTTAAAATCGTTTTTTGAATTTTAGAAAACTGAGCTGACAGTTAACAGTAGCTTGGATTTGATTTGTTGTTAAAATTATTAGATTTATTTCGCTTTATTCGTCAAAACCGAACTATGTTATTTATAGTAAATAGCTGACCATTCAAAAGCAGTCCTTTGGTAACCATTTAAAATGCGTTTGCCATTCGTAATTATTTACATAAAATCGTCAAATGTATCTCCACCTGTCCATTCCAATCCTTGTGCAAGAACAAAGTTTTTTTCTGCACCTTCTTTTTTGAAGAAGCTTCCCATATTCTCATGTACGAAGATATTATTTTCAAAAGTCACTTCTGCGAGTGACCAAGGCTTCATAGCATTTTTTTCTGTCGTACTACACATAATCCACAATGTATTATTGTCCTTTGACAACGCATAGTCAACGATGACCCAATTTGAAAATTTATTTTTCGAGAATTCCTTGCCTATTTCAAGATTATTAGCATATGAATGTATCGGTCTATCGCTAATTTCATTTGGGCAGCAAGGAAATAATGAAGGTGTGGTCCAGTTTTTTTGAATGGCATTTACTGTTTCAGACTTTACCATTTCTGATGGATCTTCCAAATTTCTATAAGTTCTGGCATTATTAAATATCCAGTCATCTAAAGTTAAACCTGATGAGGGTTTGTCGTCTTTTGCCCATGCCAGCAGTCGTTCTTTACTTGATTGCGCTTCCTCAGGGGTAACAGTCTGCATCCATTTTAAATTGGGTTCTTGAAATTTATCTCTGAATTTTGTGGGGTTTGCTAAAAATGCTTCAACACTTCCGCAAACCAGAGCTATACGTTTTGCGGTGATTGGATTTAGTAATATATTTTCTAATCGTGTAACCCAACGTAAGTTTTCTGGTCGATTATTTTGCTTGTTTGTGTCAATGTGGTCAACAACATGTTCTTTAGTTGGCGGTTCTCCATAGAATGCAGTGGCAATTACTCGGTGGATACGGACGGATGCAATTTCTAAATACCCTGTTTTATTGTTCAGTTTACCAAATGTCCATTTATTATCTGTTGGTCTTGAAAATTTTCCTTGAGGCGGATGCCGGAGTACTGCACCGTTATCGCGTACGCTATACTTTTCATCTTTGTAAATGCAATCAACTATTTTATTAAAATCATTAATATTGGCAGGCATGGTAATAAATTATTCAATTGATTATTAGGCCTTTGGTATAGTCGGTAATTCAATTCAAATTATAAAGGAGTATAATGACCTGTATGGTAGTCCCAGTGTGCAATCTTCATCACATATTATTGGGTATGTAAGCGAAGGTCGTTGGCTTTAATGTTACAGTTTCTACGTTCACCTTTCGGCTTATACCCTCGGTTGAAGGCTCCCTATTTTGTGTACTATTTTTAAATATATTTTTTTTGGTTCTATAGAGCTGCCTGGGGTGAAGGTGGCGCCGTAACTGAAAGCAGGGTTGTTATGCGTTCGCTTTTGGTGTTATTCTCTTCAATTAGCGTAGTTGTTCAAGTCTTTTGATGTAGAAAGTTCTAACAAATTGTTCAACTTTCAACCAATCAATATTGACTAAAGGCTGTTTAAACGTTTCTTCCGAAACTTTTTCTTTAAGCGTAATTATTAATGAATTTTCTGTAAATGTTGCTTTGTAAACAGGCCAAATGCTCTTGTTGTCGTCGAATTTTGAAATTATTCCTAACTGATTTGAATATGTTGATGCCTTATAATCGTAATATATTCCAGTCTGAATATTTTGATAGGGATCACCTAACTCTTTAATAAGTTTATCAACAACTGAATATACAACTGAATTAGCCTTTGCAAAAAGTCCATCTAACTTAAAACGTGCATCAGAATTAGTTTGTTTTTTTAAATCTTCTTTGAACTTTTTCAATGTGAGTTCCGGATCAACGGATACATCTGGTTTAAGATTTTCATTTATTGGAAATACTACCGTTCGATATTCGCTAGGCAAACATACAAAAGCGCGACCGTCATCTGAAAGTGCAACACCCTGGGGTTGTGTAACAAAAGGGAGTCTATTTAATACAATATCGTCTAAAGTTCCAATAATCGATACTTCCTTGTTGCCTAAGACAAACATATACTTGCTATCTGAAGTGAAGGAAAATTGAAATGCTTCGATTGGAATTGACTTCAGAACTTTCAGTGAACCTGCATCAATTACATTAATTTGGTTTTGACCTTCGCTGTTAATAGCTGCCGCATAAATTTTTTTATTATTTGGCAGTATGCCGATTGATTGACCATTTGCGACTTCTGGGATAGACTTCACGATCTTATTTGTTCTAGTTTCTACTATTGTCAAATTTCCTTTTGTACGAATTTCATTTGAGTTGATGTATAGATACTTTCCATCAGATGAAGCAATAAGTCCGCTTGGGTATGAAATGCCCGGAATATTTAGAATAATTTTGCTTTGCAACAAGTCGATTATATCTATTGCCGCATTACTAAGGCGAGCATATGATACATATGCTTTACGTTCGTCAGGAGTGACAACAAATGAAAAAGGTGTGGCTTTCAGAGACGTAGTGGACTTGATTGTTCCAGTTTTAGAATCAATAATAACTAGCTTTTTTAATAATGTGTCAATAATATAGATGTTCCTGCCTGTTCTTGTGGTAATTTGAAATGGATGGAAATTATCAGAAATAATATTCTGAATATTTAGAGTCCTCGAGTCTTGTATAATTAGCGAATTACTTTGGCTATCTGTTACAAATAACTTCTCTTCATTAGGGCTTAATAATATGCTACCAGTAGACTGAATAAAAGTGGATATTATTTTGTTTTCTGAGGGCTTCTGGTTTCTTACACTAAAACAAAAGTCGGAGCTTAAAGAACTGTTTTTATATGGCACTTGAGCTTCTGCAGTTCTTGCCCTAACATAAGAATTAACCTTTGTAAATATTTGATCAATTGTTGAATTAGGGATGGTAATGTTCCGAAGAATGGCCTCAGTATATATCCCATTTCTTCGGTCCCCATCAGAGGCAGTTGTCCCGGGCGAAGAAGCGAAACCAATAAAAGACCCTTTTCCAGTCATAGATGCCAAACCGCCATTGAAATCTCGAACCCAACTTTTTGTAAATGGATTGTTTCTACAGGCATCAAGAATCATAATATTAAACTTTGAATTATTTGATTCCATGTTTGAAAGTACCCTATTAGCAGAGTATGCCATATAATATAAGTCTGAGGGGCCTTTTGGATTCGCATCAATAGGAAATAGATAATTTTCACCACTGACCTCAGCACCGTGCCCAGAATAATAAAACAATGCAACTTCGTACTTTGGTATTTTAGTGTACCAATCATTCAAAGCAGCAACCATAGTTTTATAATCCGTGTTGAAGTAAGTATAGACCGTGAAGCCCACTTTTTTTAAAGAGTCTGAAATATCTTGAGCGTCATTTAGCGGATTTGTTAATGCGCCTGCATATTTATAGTCTTTTTCCCCGAATACGATTGCAACTTTTTTTAGGTTTATAATGTCAAATTCAGAACATTGTCCAAGTGAGGTTAAAGACGAGAAAAGTACAAAAAGCGTTGGAATCAGGTGGGTTGCAAAATAAACTACTTTCATTTGCCTATATGATTTTATAACAAGGTGACTTCCTTGTTTCTTTTACATAAATAAATTCGCGATCATAAGTTTGGATAGGTCTCATTTTAATAGTAGGCACTTTGATTATAAATAGAGGTTCACTTAAGGTGTAACACAATGGGTACAGTTTTGCGTTCGGTTGGGTATTTGAAAAACGTTCAGTACCGAACAGCAACAGATTAAGGATACTGAAGTTGAATATATATTCAATTACCCATACGTATTCGGTATTCCAGATATGCCGCTGATAGTAGCACTAAGATTAGGACTTATTCTTCGCAACCTGTTATCGAAAAATTGCCTGTAGTCCTTAGCATATTCATTTTCTGGGTAGGTAAAGTGTGTCAATATAGATTGTTGAATCCGTTCCTAATCGTGTTTCCCTAATAATCATATATTCGTTCTGGTGATTTTCTTTTGATGACTTATTTGTTAATAAATTATACCCAAAAATTACTGTCATAATTATTCCAGCAACAAAACATAGAATTTGTAAACCCGACCACAACCTAATACTTGATTTATTAATTGAGAAATTATCTCCAGAACTTTCCTCAAGTTTTATGCCTTTTGCGGCAGCATCCTCAATTGTTTTTTTTACTTCTGCAACTCTTGCTTGTTTTTCTTCTTCAGTTTCAAGCTTCTCGTCGCTACTTCCTTTAGTCTTATCTTTTGTCCTTTCGTCGCTTAATGGCTGAAGAGTACCTGTTAACGCCATCAGCGCAAAAATGCCAAAGAATAAAGAAGCAATAAAAATGCCCCATGTCCAGGCTAGTAATGTTTTGGGATAGTCGATACTAAGACCAACAATGTCTTTAGAAAATGTAACTGTCAAAGTGATTATTGCAGTTGCAAGAGTAATTAATTGTTTTGTTGTATCTGCAGCAAAGTCGAACGATTTTTTTTGATTCTCTTTCACATAATGAGTTTAACAAAAAGGCCATAATGGGCAAAGCCATTTTAATGCAAGTATTAATGCTGATAAAAAGCCATATGAAAATAAGTTGAATTGAAGTATAATTCCAAATCGTAAATATCTTTTATTCTTTAAATACCTTTTCTCTATAGAATAGTTAACTTCCTCATTCCGCTCATCCATTAAAAAAACTTGATTAAGTTCTATCCTGCGTAAATTGTAAAACCCGATTATTGAAGAAAAAAAGAATAATACTAAAGAAGCGGCATAAATATATTTACTTGCACTTGTTGCGGATTGAATAGAGTCTTTGTAAATAAATAGAAGACCAAAAAATATAATTGTTGAAAATCTTAATAGTAAGTCAACAAAATATTTTGATGGTCGCTTTGATGTAATCATTTTGTCGGTTTCAAAATCTTTGAGTGACATGTATTAAATTTTTAACAGAATGGCCAAAGTGGGCAAATACTACTTCTTACATCTGAAAGCGATTTGAAGTCTAAAGTATCTTTTAATTTACGAATTCTCCCTTGAGCTACCATTGCATCAACAAGAAACATGGTGTTTAATTTTGCTTCCATTTTTTTATTATCTGAATAATATTCTGTGGAAGTCATATTGTCGACGCCTTTATCAATGTACTCCTTAAGATCCCTTTCAAGTATTGATGAAAAAGCATATTCATAAGCTCTTGCCCTGTTGGTCGCTATTCTAAATAATTCTGATTTTAATTCTTCTCTCATAATGAGGGTTATTAATTCAGTTAATAATTACGCAGAACGTTCGAGTTGAGAAGGCATAGAATTAACTGATTGTTCAGCCCGGTACAATACAATATTGAAAATATGTTGTTGAAGTTAAGAACTAAAGTTTATCATTGAACGTCAAGCCCTAACTGCTGGTGATACTTGCAAATTGCTGATTATTAAATTGCCCAACGCTGTTAATGAAAATGCTTTTGTTGTAAGCTGTTTTTATTTCATATTGATCTAGTTACTCAGTGCGGCTTCCAATTTGTTAGTCCCTGAGTCCACGAATGAATTAGAATAGAAGCCTAGATACAAATTACCGGGTAGATCATTTTATATCATTTCGTAAGTATGAGAATTTTTTGAGCCAATTTGTTAGACTCGAATAGTTTTTCGTTGTCATTTAAAGTAATAGGCAACTGGTTATGAAAAGTCACATCTTTTATTCTAGTCCACACACCCAGATAAACTAATTGAACCAAAGCCCTGTCAGTTGTTAGATTGTTGTTTTCATGCGCCAATTCAGACGCTCTATTTATTGTCGCTCTAAGTGGATACCATTTGTTTTCAAATAAAAAGGCTCTGACTTCACCCAAGTTGAAATTTAAAGCTCCAATGTTACATTCTTGAGTTGCTTGATTTAAATTTTGTAGTATCATAGTAAAATGGGTTAAGACGATTTTATTTAAGAATTAGATGATATTGCAAATGCATATTTTATTCACAAATCCATACTCTATCAATATTTCAGTTTAGTTTATATTCATTAAATGATGCATTGCGAAAATATTCAGTACAAATGAGTGTAGGAACTAATCGGTTATGTAATTTCCACTGCTTCGCCTGCTCACTCACATCGTTTAAGGGTATGGGTAAGTATTAGAGTCTTGTTTAAGTTGTCAATATATCATGTTTATATTACCTATGCAATACTACAAATAGGTAATTTTTGGTGTCATAACTGTGGGGGAGTAGATGAAATGTTCGGCGCTAACGTGGGCAGGATTTTTATTTGGCCCTATCTGGGTGCAAACTTTCGCAGCTACAAATGAAAAAACCCTCAGCATAGCTGAGGGTCTTGTGCCCAGGACTGGATTCGAACCAGCACGCCGTTTCCAGCACCACCACCTCAAGGTGGCTTGTCTACCAGTTTCAACACCTGGGCCCGCTAAAAGCGGATGCAAATGTAAGGATTCATCTAATTGCACCCAACATTTTTAGACTGCCTTTTTATCGCCCGTGGGTAAAATGATCCGGAACGTCGTCCCCTTCCCGGGTTCGGAATGTTTCACAAACAACTGCCCCCGGTGGTATTGCTCTATGATCCGCTTACTTAATGATAATCCTAATCCCCATCCTCTTTTCTTGGTCGTAAAACCGGGATCAAATACTTTCCCGATATGACTCGAACTTATGCCTTTCCCGGTATCGGTCACATCAATTTGCACGTTTTCGCCCGCCGGCCTGATATCCACAGTAATGGTTCCTGTTCCCTCCATGCTATCCAGCGCATTTTTCAACAGGTTCTCGATCACCCAGTCAAACAAGGTCCCGCTCAACGGCACTGTCAGCATCTGCTCACTGCTGTTGAGGGTGAACAGGATCTTGCCCGAGGCCCTTCGCTTCACATAATCCATCATGCTCTGCACCTTGGCCACTATATCCATCGGCTCCACATGCGGCGTACTACCGATCTTACTGAAACGGTCACTCACCAGCTTCAGCCGGTCCACATCCTTCTCCAGCTCATGGGTAATGGAGTTGTTTGTGCCGGTCTCCTTCAACATCTCCACCCAGCCTTCCAGAGAGGAGAGTGGCGTTCCCAACTGGTGCGCCGTTTCCTTGGCCATCCCCGCCCATAACTGGTTCTGCGCCGAGCGGTGCTGCGTGTTCAATAGCATCAGCGTCAGTAGTAGCAGTATCCCTACAATCACCAACTGGATAATAGGATAATACTGCACCTCATTCAGCAGCCTGGTATTGCCATAATAATATTTATTGGCCACATAGGGCTCTTCACTTAATACCAGCACAAAAGGATCATTGGTCTTGAAGGCCTTGAGCTTCCTGGGCAGGTAGGAGGGATCCTGCCGCGCACGCGCTGAATCGAGATTGATGAAATTCACGATACTGTCATGCTCGTTGGTCTCGATGATGGGAATATCGGTCTGCTCATTGCGGATCATATTGGGAAGCGTCAACGGCATATCAGGATTGTCGAAGATGGCCTTGCTGGCGCTTACCCACAGTTCTACCTTATCTCTTTCTTCCAGCGCGATCTTTTTTGCGAGATACCTCGAATAGAAGATAGTGCCGATTACAATGATCAGTGCCACTACCGCTAACCAGGTGCGCCAATTGTAGAAGGATGGTATCATCCATCTAATTTAGCTATTCAAATAGTTTGCTTACTGTATTTTTGGCCACTAAATTATTCCGGAGCCATTTTGCAAGCAACCTTATCAATAGTGATCCTTAACTGGAATGGTAGAAAATACCTCGAGAAATTCCTGCCTTCCGTGCTGGCTTCCGGGTATCCGTCTTTTGAGGTGATCGTGGCGGATAACGCCTCCAGTGATGATTCCGTGGCTTTCCTGCAGACTGCATTCCCCACTGTTAAAGTATTGCAGCTTCCCGAAAACTATGGTTTTGCAAAGGGATATAATGAGGCCCTCAAACAAGTTCATTCCGATTATTATATTCTTTTAAATTCTGATGTGGAAGTGGAACCGGGCTGGCTTCATCCCCTGATGGCCTTGATCCAGAGTGATGATACTATCGGTGCCTGTCAACCGAAAATCCTCATGTATGATAATAAAGCATCTTTTGAGTATGCCGGTGCCGCAGGGGGATGGCTTGATTCACTGGGATATCCTTTTGCCCGTGGCAGGGTCTTCGATTTTTGTGAACTCGACCATGGACAGTATAATGATAACGCGCCTGTTTTCTGGGCCAGTGGTGCTGCTTTGCTGGTAAGGGCAAAACTTTATCATGAGCTCGGCGGATTGGATGAATTCTTTTTTGCACACCAGGAGGAGATCGATTTCTGCTGGCGTATGCAACTGGCAGGCTATAAAGTGATGGTTTGTCCCGCTTCCGTGGTCTACCATGTTGGTGGTGGCACACTTCCCAAAGGCAATGAGTGGAAGGTATTCCTGAATTTCCGCAACAACCTGGTGATGCTTGCCAAGAACCTGCCGCTATACCAGTCGATCTGGAAGATACCGCTGCGTTTTCTGCTTGACTCCATCTCTGCGTGGAAATCGCTCTTTGATGGACAGGGTACTTATTTCAAAGCGATCCTCGAAGCGCATATCGGTTTTATGGGATGGTTGGTTTTCCGGCATCGCAAAAGTGTTTTTCCTAAATCAAAAAAAGGTGTGCTAAATGGATGGTACAGCGGGAGTGTCGTATGGCAACATTTTGTAAAGGGTAAAAAACAATTTTCTGAAATTGTAGCAGACAAAAAATGATTTTTATTGTAGTACCCTTATTTTTGCACAGCAATTATCAAAACTATGGCTAATCATCAGGCTCACGAAATAGAGAATCCACTGGAGAAAGATTTTACGCATAGCTGGGTGAATTCTTCTACCTTTCTTTTTTACCTCCAGGTTTTCTGTATTCTTGCTTTTGTTTTAGGTGGATGTTATGGTTTATACACCAATCGCTACAAGGGAAAACCAAGGGTAAATGTTCCTGAAAGCACCCAGTACACACCGAAGTACAAGTAGAAAAAATTTGGTGAAATATTTGGCAGATAACCCATAGTTCTTATCTTTGCCATCCCAATTGAAAAAGAGTTCTTTAGAAATAAATGCTGGTAATAGTAAAGGTGAAAACCCTTGACAAGTAAAGGCAGACTGTCTTCACGAATGTTAGGGACTGACTGCCTTCACTAAAGTTACGGCAGTCGCAGGCGGAAGTAGCTCATTTGGTAGAGCACGACCTTGCCAAGGTCGGGGTGGCCGGTTCGAGCCCGGTCTTCCGCTCCATTTTAAAAATTAATTCCAGACTCGCGTTTGGAATTTTTTTTTACATCAAGAATCTACCCGGGTGGTGGAACAGGTAGACACGCAGGACTTAAAATCCTGTTCGCCGAAAAAGCGAGTACGGGTTCGACCCCCGTCCCGGGTACAACATCTTCCGAATTTTTTAAGCGGTTTCTCAGTTGAGGAACCGCTTTTATTTTGTTTTCAATCTAAAGCCTCTGGCTATTATTTTAATTTTCCATCACTTCCCCTTAGAAAATATCTCACCATTTAATATATACCACATAGTGGGTATTGTAGAATCTAATGTTTGGTATTATGTTTACGCTCATTTAATCCTATCCTAGCAACAAAATTGCCATTATTTAGAATGTTTCTCACCCCTAGTTAACCTTACAATTATGAAACCGCTTCTACTATTACTCTCAATTATTTTCAGTTTAAATTTTTCCTCACTTGCAACTGATAAATGTTGCGCGAAAGGAGGTCGGTGTACCGGAAGTAGTGTCTGCACAGCATGTTCTAATTGCACAGGATGCAAATATTGCAATGCTGGTGGTACCTGCGGGGTCTGTAAGCCAGTAAAGAAAAAAAACAGTTCAGCCTTGGGACTTTATAATGGAGAATCCAATAAAAAGCCCAGGACTTCGAGCAGTTCTTCAAACTATTCTGGTCAATGTAAAGGTATAACTCAAAAGGGGGCCAGATGTAAACGATCGGGTGGCAATAATGGATATTGTTATCAGCACGGGTAATACAATTACACTTTTATCAAAAGAATTATTGAAAGCAAATTCAACAGTAATAATTATTATACAGAGAATAACATCATTATTCTCCGCTTATTTTGCGGTGAATAAATTGCATACAATACTGATAAAGCAAAAGCCCTCATCAATCAATCATGAGGGCTTTTAATATCTAAGTTTATTTTCTCGCTTTACATATCATATTCATACTGCACCTTACCAAGCAATTGCTGCTGCTTGTCGTAGCAAAGCTCCATTCTCTTTAACCCATTCGGCGTGTACTGGTAATACCATGTCTGGTATTCATTGCTTCCCTCAGGTATCACCACCATCTTTTTCAGTCGGCCCCCTTCATCATATTCAAACATATAATCAGGAAGCAACCTGTTGGCCTTTGCATTGAAACGTACAATATCGGTCATCCTGTTCTGTGCATCATAATAATAGTAAACGATCGCGATGGGCAGGTTGGGACGGATAACTTTTTCTTCCACCACATTCCCATTTTCATCCAGCGTAAAAGTCACTCTTGTTGTATCTGAATTATTGCGTACCCTGATCATCTCCGTTGGCTTTCCATCCGCCGAATATCTCCAGCTATGCGTTTCCGTTGTATTCACATTATCGGAACTGTTGGTGGAAGAGATCTTTACCAGTCTTCCCTCTGCATCATATTCATAACTGCCGCGGCTGGAGGCATTCTGCGCACTGTCCTCCGTAGAGCTCAGCAGTCCCTTTGCATTGAAAGTTGTTTTCAGATAAGAATCACCTATCACGGTGGTACTGGTGGTGGTGGTTACCGTTCCTTTCTTCAGGTCAACCTGCTGCACACCCGTGAAGCCTGCTGTTTCTGAAGAGTTGCCATCAAAGCTTTCGAGCGTCACTTTTTTGATGCCGTTCTTTTGTAAGAGCGCATATTGATCATTTGCCTGTTGGGTTGTTACCAGGTCTTTGTAATAGTATTGGGAAAAAGCCGACTGACCGGCAAGCATAAGTAAAAAGGTATACAGGATTTTTTTCATAGCGGGATCCGGGTTTTACAATTTTGGTCGCAAGATACATTTTTTGGGGGTTTTGGCAGGGTATGGAAGCTGCACCGATGGTGCAACGATAGAGCAACTGTGGAGCAAGGTTAAAATTGCCTTATTTTTATTCAAATTACTAACCCGTGTCGCATTACCCCGAAAGAAAGGAAAAAGACTGTCTCAATTGCGGAACCATGGTGGAAGGACGGTTCTGCCAGATCTGTGGCCAGGAGAATATCGTGCCTAAGGAGACTTTCTGGGGCCTCCTCACGCATTTTGTATATGATATCACCCATTTCGATTCAAAATTCTTCAGCACCCTTAAATACCTGTTTACAAAGCCGGGCTTCCTTTCCCTCGAATTCCTGAAAGGTCGCCGTGCCAGCTACCTGCATCCCATCCGGATGTATGTTTTTACCTCGGCACTGTTTTTTGTGATTTTCTTCACGCTCTACAGCGCCAGCAGCCTCATCAAAGAAGAGCAGGACCTTGAACAGCAACGTTCAAATATCAGCCTTGCTCTGCTCAATATAAGGGAGAGCGCCGCCAGGGAAACGGATCCCGTCTTCATAACTGCCGCAGGTAAAGCGATCGATAAACTGAAACGCGATAGTATAGAGCTTGAAGCCAAAGCAGTTGAGAAAAATAAAGCAAAGACGGATGTTCCGGAAGTGGTGAACACGGTTAAGGATTCACTGGAAAAGAAAGGGATACCTATTGGCAAGGGCGACTGGAAAGTTAAGACCAGCAGAGGAAGGAACAGGGATGGTGAGTTTGAAGAGGAATCTACCGTTATTCTTGATTCTGCAGAATTGAAAAAAGGTCTGACAGATTTCGGCTACCGATCCCAGATCGCCTATACTGCCATGCAGGAATCACTGCCGGCCGATAAACGCGACTCCTGGGGTAAACGGATCTTCATGACCCGACTCATCAGCGTTGTGGAAGAACAGAAAGAAGGTAAGAAAGCCTTCCTGCGGGCCTACCTCGATAACCTATTGCATAGCTTTCCTAAAATGTTATTCATCTCGCTTCCGCTGTTTGCCCTGCTGTTAAAATTATTATACCTGCGCCGGAGAGATCTTTACTTTTCCGACCATGCCATCTTCACCATTCATCTGTATTGCGCCACCTTTATCTTCCTGCTGGCCTGGTTTGGACTCATCAAACTGGAAGAATATACCAACTGGGGTTTCCTCACCGCCCTGATAACCATCTCGGTGTTCCTGATATATTTCTACCTTTACAAAGCGATGCGCCGTTTTTATGGACAGAGCAGGAGAAAGACCATTGTAAAATTCCTTTTGCTGAATTTGCTGTCATTCATCATGATGGTTTTCCTGCTATCGATTTTTACTATCCTAAGCGCCACAAGCTTAAGTTCAGGCGCACATTAATAAAAGCATATGAATAAAGCTACCGCCGAGTTTGAAAGACTGGTACAGATAATGGATGAGCTGCGGGAAAAATGTCCCTGGGATAATAAGCAAACCATCCAGAGCCTGCGCCATCTCACTATCGAAGAATTGTATGAACTGGCGGATGCCATCTCCGACGAAAACTGGAAAGGCATCAAAGAAGAGCTGGGTGATATTTTTCTTCACCTTGTTTTCTATTCTAAGATAGGGAGCGAGAAGGGACAGTTCACCCTTGAAGAAGTGCTTCAATCGATTAACCAGAAACTGATCAACCGTCACCCGCATATATATGGCGATGTTACCGTGAAAGATGAAGAAGATGTGAAAAGGAATTGGGAGCAGCTCAAGTTAAAGGAGGGAAAAAAATCAGTGCTGAGTGGTGTTCCCAAGGCCCTGCCCGCCATGGTAAAATCAATGCGCCTGCAGGATAAGGCAAAGCAGGTTGGCTTCGAATGGGAGAAAGCCGATGATGTTTGGGAAAAGGTGAAAGAAGAAATGCAGGAACTCCAGGAGGCGGTAGAAAAAAACGACCAGGATCATATTGAAGAGGAGTTTGGTGATATGGTTTTTTCGATGGTCAATTATGCACGGTTTTTGCAGGTTGATGCCGAACATGCACTGGAGCGCACCAATAAAAAATTCATCGACCGTTTTACCCGCATGGAAGAGATGGCTACATCCAAAGGATTAAAACTCCAGGATATGAGCCTCAATGAAATGGATGCACTCTGGAATGTTATTAAAGCAGAAAAGCCCCTGATTTGAGCAACTTCGTCCTTACCATATTAAAGCGCAATGCTTATTTCCTGCTGGCGGCTGCCTGGCTGTTTACCATAGCATTCATCATCAATAATTATTTCGCCGGCGCTTCTTCGGCTCCCTATCTCCGTGATGCCATGGAAGAAAGGATCCAGGAGCAGGAAAATGCTTTTGATAAGATCGCCGCTGATACGCTACTGCTGAAAATGCTGGCAGAAGGCAGCTATAGCACGGGACAGCTTGCTGAAATGGCTGACCTTGATTTCGGTTTGTTCATCTATAAAGCTGCTCCATCCCAAAGCTGGAACCTCGCTTTCTGGAGCAACCAGCAGGCCGAACCGCATGATGAAATTATTTATGCCGGCGATAGCAGGCAACTTGTCCGCCTGCGGAATGGACAATATGAATTTATCCGTCAAACGGTTACCCTTGCACGAGAAACGCTGCTGGTGATTGCGCTGGTGCCGATCCGCACCGAATATTTTATCCAGAATAATAACCTCCAGAAACAATTTGTAGGCTTCCCCAAAGCCGAGAACAGCGTCTCACTCAGTGAATATGAAACGGATTATGTTATTAGAAGCAAGGACGGCAAACCACTGTTCTACCTCCAACCAAAAAATATCTATGCCACACGCCACGCCAATGGCTGGAGTATGTTCCTCGATATAATGGCGATCGTGTTGCTGCTGATGGTGATCCATAATGCCGCCAGCAGTATCGCATCACGATTTGGTTTTATCAAGGGAACACTGTTCCTGTTTGGTACCATCGTTGTACTGAGGGGACTCACCTACATATTCACCGACTGGCTCTCCTGGCGATCCTTTGAACTCTTTGACCCCGTCATCTATAGTTCCAGCGGCTTTCTGCCCTCACTGGGCGACCTGTTGATCAATTCATTTCTGTTTTGCTGGATACTGCTATTCCTGTACCGGCGGTCAACGCGCGTAACCCTGGAAAGCTTCCGAAACCACTTCCTCCAGTGGCCCCTGGTGGCTACCGGTGCAATGATACTGGTGATCATCACATTCGGTTTTGCCGTGGTGATCCAGAGCCTGATCGCCGATGCACGCATATCCTTTAACGTTACCAATTTCTTTAGTCTCGATATCTACAGTATTGTTGGTTTCGTTGTGCTGGCAACGCTGGCGCTGAGCTTTTTCCTGGCCTCGTCAATGATCATCAAATTACTGGAACCTCTTCTGGTTCAAAGATCATATCTCCTATACGCCTTTATGGCGCTGTTCGGATTAATTGTGATCACTTTTATCCGTAAGAACATCCTGGTGGAACTGAACATTTTTGTGCTGGTTTGGCTGATCGCCTATATATGGCTGATAAGGCAGCCGATACTATCGGCAATCGATGGTCGCTGGAATGTTTCAGTGATGTTGTTACTGATCTTTCTCTATTCCATTTCTATATCTATTATCATCGTTTCAGAAAACAGTCGCATTGAGATTGAACAACGAAAACGCACAGCCGAAAAGCTTTCCATGCAGGCCGATCCTACCAGTGAGCGACTGCTAAGTATTGCCCTCACGTATTTTGATAATGATTTTCTCTATTCCAACTTTCACCGCTTTCAGCTCGCTTCTACCAACCAATACCTCAAGGATAGCCTGATCAATAAGAACTTCATGGCTTACCTCAATAAGTATGACACGAGGATATTCACCTTTGATGAAGAGGAAAAACCATTGTACAACGAGGCGCCTGTTTCATATGATACCCTCAATACAATTTTCAGGATAGAAGGGAAGCCCACCAATATTCCCGACCTGCGCTATTTCGAGAAATCCTTTGATAAGTTCTCCTATATCAGCCGCAAAATGGTAACGGATACAAGTGGTGTGGCAGTGGGTTATATGTTCATTCTTTCCGAACCCAAGAAGTATAAGAATGATGCATTGGTTCCTGAGTTGTTCCGCCAGCGGAAAGATTTCATGCCCGATGAATACTCGCCCATTTACAGTTATGCTATCTATAATAACCGCGAGCTGATCGATTATTATAATGACTACGCGTTTCCCACCAGGCTAACACCCAACCAGGTTCCGAAGCAGAACTTCTCGCGTAAGTTCAAAGACAAATACGATGAACTCTGGTACCGTGATAATAACAAGCTGGTGGTCATTGCACGTCGCGATAACCTGTGGCTGGAGGCTATTACACTGGTAGCCTACCTTTTCAGTACCTTTCTTTTATTACTCGGATTGTTCCGGCTTATAACCATGATCGTTCGATCCAGACTGAGGTTGAATGAGATCAAACAGGAGCTGCAGATGAACCTTCGAACGCAGATCCATGGTACTATTATTTTCATCAGCCTGTTTTCCTTTTTGGTGATCGGGGTTACAACGATTATCTTTTTCATTAACCGGTATAACAATAATAAACAGGACCAGCTAAGCAAGGCCATGCAGATCATGACCAATGAAGTGCAGACCGAGATGGAAAGCAGGGCCATGTTTGAATACCTGTTGAGCTTATATGAAGGCGGTTATAATGAGGTGCTGGAGAATATGATCAAGGAGGTTTCCGAGATCCATGGAACGGATATCAATATCTATGATCTCAATGGAGAACTAAGAATATCTTCCAATCCATTCGTATATGATAAAGGTATTCTTAGCGTAAGAATGAATCCTGAAGCCTATTACAGGATCCACAGGCAAAGGCTGGTACAGTTTACTGCAGAAGAGCAGATGGGAGAGGTGAGTTATAAAAGTATCTATGCACCGGTGCGCGACGACCAGGGTAACGCCTATGCCTATCTGAACCTGCCTTCCTTTGATAGCCAGGTTGAACTGAAAAGGGAGATATCAAATTTTCTTATCACCATCATCAACCTGAATGTGTTCATCTTCCTGATAGCGGGTGTGATCGCACTTTTCATTACCAACAGGATCACTTCCTCTTTCTCACTCATCAGTGAAAAGATGCGGGCGGTGAACCTGGGCCAGCACAACGAAGAGATCAGCTGGCATCGCGAAGATGAGATAGGGGAGTTGGTGAAAGAATATAATAAGATGGTGATGAAGCTTGATGAGAGTGCTGTGGCCCTCGCCAAGAGTGAGCGGGAAGGTGCGTGGAGAGAGATGGCCAGGCAGGTGGCGCATGAGATCAAGAATCCATTGACGCCTATGAAGCTGAGCATACAATACCTGCAGCGGGCTATTGATAGTAACAGTGGCGATGTGAAGGTGCTCACCTCCAATGTTGCCAATACACTGGTGGAGCAGATCGATCACTTGTCTAAGATCGCATCCGAATTTTCACAGTTTGCCAATATCAGTAATACAAGAACGGAGTTGTTCGATCTCCATGAAATTCTTTACTCACTTTCATCCTTATACGAATCGAGCGAGCAGGTTGAATTCAGCTGGCACCCGGTGCCGGGTAAGGTAATGGTGGAAGCGGATCGCACCCAGCTTAACCGACTCTTCACCAACCTGCTGCAGAATGCGGTGGAATCTACACTTCATCGTTCAGACCGTTCGGTGAAACTGGAAGAGTCGATCCTTGAGGGGAATGTTGTTATAATGGTGCGCGACAATGGTCAGGGTATTCCGGAAGCAATGCAGTCGAAGATCTTCACGCCCAATTTCACTACCAAGAGTTCGGGTACGGGCCTGGGCCTTGCCATGAGCAAGGGCATTGTTGAACAGGCCAAGGGCAGGATCTGGTTTGAGACCAGGGAAGATGTTGGAACTACTTTCTTTGTGGAGTTGCCGCTGGCTACTATACATGCTAAATAAGCACCCGCAGCCAATCAGGAGGCCAATAGTGCAATCTTAATTCCTTACCGCGGATCTTCTCTCTGTGAGATAATTTTCAAGCTCCGCCCTCGTGAAACTGCTGAGGTTGGAAGCCTTTGTCAATCCCCCCTTCTGCGCACTGATCACTCCATAACGGCAATCCTCATAACCTTCTACTGCATGCGCATCGGGATCTATTGACAGGAGGCATCCTTTTTCCATGGCATAAGGGATCCAACTCCAGTCGAGGTCCAGGCGCCGCGGATGGGCATTGATCTCAATAACCACCTTGTGCGCTGCGCAGGCATCTATGATCATTTTATGATCGAGGGGGTAGCCGGGTCGGCTCAGCAGGAGGCGGCCCGTCATATGTCCGAGGATAGTAACAGCCGGGTGGGTGATGGCCTTCAGGAGTCGCTGCATGGCCTTTTCCTCGGTCATCTTGAGGTTGCTGTGCACCGAAGCGATCACCAGGTCAAAGCTGTTCAATATGTCGTCACTGTAATCGAGGCTGCCATCGGTAAGGATATCACACTCAATGCTCTTGAAAATGCGGAAGGGGGTGAGTTTGCTGTTAAGCTCATCTATATAGAGGTGCTGCTCGACGATCCGCTCGGCAGAGAGGCCATTGGCATAGAAGGCCGAGCGACTATGGTCACTGATCACCAGGTACTCATATCCCTTCTCAATACAGGCCCTGGCCATTATTTCGATGGTATGGAGGCCATCACTCCAGTTGGAATGGCTGTGGATTATGCCTTTTATATCGCCCGGTTCAATCACAGGTTCTAATGGTCCCATTAGGGCGGCGCTGATGATCTCAGGGTCTTCTCTACGGTTGGGGGCAATGAAATGTAGCTTGCTTTGTTGGAAGATCTCTTCTTCAGAAGCGTAGTTCTTGTCTTCTGAAAAACCTGTTGACTTTTTGAATATTTCCAGGAAGAGTTCACTGCAGGTGCCGGAGAACTTCCTGGCAATAAAGTTGTCTTCACTGCAAAGCTGAATAGCAATTTGTATTCCTCCACTAGTGGTGGCTGTTATGGTTGAATCTTCTGCTACTATGTTTTGGAATTCCTGCCGCTCCAAAAGATCATGCACTTCATTTTTCGGAGCAGTTGTAAGGATCTCGAGTTTGGTAATGATGTTTAGTTGACGACCGATCTCTCCCGTGAGGCAACTGCGATATTTTGGAAACTGCTCCTGGAAAATTGTTTCTGCCTTGAAGGCGAATTCTTCTATTTCTGCATAAAGAAAATGTCCCTTGTTATGCATGAAAAAATTGATCGACTGCCTTACACTTTCCTGTGTTTTTTCTCCAAAACCTTTATATAGAAGTAAGCGGTTTTCACCACATGCATAGAGCAATTCGCCCATATTTTCGATGCCCATCTCTTTCCAGATGGTAGAAATCTTTTTGGGACCCAGTCCTTTTATCTGCATCATTTCGAGTATGCCTGCAGGTGTTTTTGCAATGAGATCATCCAGTTGTTGAAGCCTTCCGGTCTCCAGCATTTCAACAATTTTCTTCGCACTGCTATCACCAATTCCTTTCAGTGATGCGATCTTTTCTGCAGGTGTATCAGAGAGTTGAACGGGCAGCTTTTCAATGTTGAAAGCAGCCGATGCATACGACTTTGATTTGAACGGATTATCACCATGAATATCCATCAGTTTTGCAAGCAGGGAGAACTGGTCGGCGATAGCATAATTGTCCATCATCTAACAAAGATAGGGAGAATGAGAGTGCGCTATAACCCTTTGTGGGGGCTAAATGCAGGGGGAGGGGCATTAAAAAAGTCCCGGCGTAACCGGGACTTTCAGATATCATTTGCTGTAAATGATTAAGCCTTCTTAGGAGCAGCTTTCTTAGCAGCTTTTTTAGGAGCAGCTTTCTTAGCAGCAGCTTTCTTCGGAGCGGCTTTTTTAGCAGCCTTTTTAGGAGCGGCTTTCTTTGCAGCAGCTTTTTTAGGAGCAGCTTTCTTAGCTACTTTTTTAGCGGCCTTCTTTGGGGCGGCTTTCTTAGCAGCGGCTTTTTTTGGAGCGGCTTTTTTTGCAGCAGCTTTTTTCGGAGCGGCTTTTTTTGCAGTTGCCATTTTGTTAGAATTTAATGATTAGTAAATGGGTTACCAATAGTAAAAATATAAACTAATCTGAAACTGCAAAATTTTTTTTTGTTGTTTTAATCGGAAATGATTAAGCAACAACATCAACAGCCGACACAGAAACGATGGTTTTATTCTCTCTTGTCTTTCTGAATTCTACTACACCATCAGTTAATGCGAAGATTGTAAAATCTTTTCCAACACCAACGTTTTTACCAGGATGATATTGAGTACCACGCTGACGAATAATGATGTTACCAGCAATTGCAGGTTGACCACCATAGATTTTTACACCGAGGCGTTTGCTTTGTGAATCGCGGCCGTTCTTTACACTGCCTTCACCTTTTTTGTGTGCCATGACGAATGAATTTTATACGGTATTCTACAATACCAGATTAAGCGATTTCGTTGATCTTAATTTTAGTATAGTGTTTCCTGTGACCAAGCTTCTTACGGAAACCTTTCCTCCTTTTCATTTTGAAAGCAATCACTTTATCACCCTGGAGGTGATCAACGATCTCGGCTTTCACTATGGCTTTAACAGCGTCACCTGATGTCAGGCTACCGTCGTTATCAACCAGCAATACTTCGGGGAATTCCACTTTGTCGCCGGCGTTACCTGACAATTGAGGTACATACAAAGTTTGGTCTTTTTCGACCTTGAATTGCTGACCGGCTATTTTAACAACTGCAAACATAACTTACCAAAATTAGGAGTGCAAAGGTAAGGGGAAAATCCATACCTGCAAACAGATTTTTAGAAATAATTACAGCAAATTTAGGTCGATTAGAGCAAATCAGCCCCTAAATTTGCGGCACCATCCTCCTTCTACAAATGAAATTCAAGTCATTCCTCGCTAAACCCTTTGCTTCCTACGTCTCCAAACAGGTAAAAAGGTCTATGCAGCAGGCAGTTGCAGATCAGGATAACCTTTTCAAGAGTCTCCTGAAAACGGTTGCAACCACACAGTTCGGGCAGGATCACCATCTTGAATCAGTAAACACCCCGGAGGAATTTCGCCAGGCCGTCCCCATCCGCGATTATGAGCAGCTGAAACCATGGATCGAACAGGTGAAGGAGGGCAAGCATAATATATTATGGAAGGGCAAACCCATCTACTTCGCCAAAACCTCGGGTACTACCAGCGGGGTGAAGTATATCCCCATCACCAAAGAATCTATTCCCAACCATATCAATACTGCCCGCAACGCATTATTATGCTATATGTCAGAAAGCGGAAACAGCGCCTTTGCCGATGGTAATATGATCTTCCTCTCGGGCTCCCCCGAACTGGAAAGGGTAGGTGGGGTTCCCACCGGCCGGCTCAGCGGTATCGTGAATCATCATATCCCAAGCTATCTCCGCAAGAACCAATTACCCACTTATGAAACCAATTGCATCGACGATTGGGAAACCAAGCTGGATAAGATCGTTCAGGAAACGATGAATCGCAATATGACCCTCATCAGTGGGATACCACCATGGATGCAGATGTATTTCGACCGCCTGCAGGAACTCAGTGGTAAAAAGATCAGCGAACTCTTCCCCGATTTTTCCGTGATGGTGCATGGCGGGGTGAATTTTGAACCCTACCGGGCACGACTATTCGAAAGTATAGGTCGCGAGGTTGCCACCATCGAAACCTTCCCTGCATCTGAAGGATTCTTCGCGTTCCAGGATTCACAAAATGCAGAGGGATTACTTCTTAATACAAACAGCGGCATCTGGTTCGAATTTGTTCCCGCTGCAGAAATATTCTCCGAGAATCCAACCAGGCTCGGCTTGCATGAGGTTAAAGTGGGCGAGAACTATGCCCTCCTTATTAATAGTAATGCCGGACTCTGGAGTTATAATCTTGGTGATACCGTGAAGTTTGTATCATTGGATCCTTACCGCATTATTGTATCGGGACGTATCAAACATTTTATCTCTGCCTTTGGCGAACATGTGATCGGCGAAGAAGTGGAATACAGTCTGATGAAGGCTGCCACCGAAGCCGGCGTTCATATCACCGAGTTCACCGTTGCCCCACTTATTTCCCAGGATAAGGGGAAATCTTACCACGAATGGTTTGTGGAATTTGGCTCCGAGCCCGACAACATGGAAGCGTTTACTTCTCTTGTCAATAATAATCTTCGCGCGAAAAATATCTATTACGACGATCTCATAAAGGGAAATATCCTTTTGCCGCTGCGCATCACGCGTGTTAAGAAAAACGGATTCATCGACTACATGAAAAGTGTTGGCAAGCTCGGCGGACAGAACAAGGTCCCCCGCCTCAGCAACGACCGTAAACTCGCGGAGGCATTGGCTCCCTGGACGGAATAATACAAGCCCCAACACCCGTCTGACATCCGTCAGGACGGATGTCAGACGGACCCCCCGGGTCTGTCGCGACAGATGCTTGATGTCTGTCCTGACGGATGTCAGACGGGTAACTAACGGGTAACTAACAATCGTTAGAAATTATCTTTGTTTTTGGCCACTTCCTTGGAGAAATAACAAATACTTAAATTTTATTTTGTTCGTTATTCTGCAAAAGGCATAATTTTGGCATCGTTATTTAAAAACAAAAGGTATATACATTATAAGATGAAAGCATTCCAACAACATAGCGCTCCCTTCCAGATGGATTGCCAGGTTGTATTCTCCCCGGAGGCTTCCTTTTGTTTGTGCACCCACTCCCGACGTGGATGCTGATAGGACGAGCCCTTTGCAAAGGTCCCTATCAGTGAAAAAAGCCCCACGGAATTTTATTCTTACACCCGAAGTGTAGCTAAAAAATTACTGATCCTTAATTTATTGCCAGTTGGAAAATACATCCGTTATCGTGAGGGTAGCCACTCCCGAGGATATTCATTATTCAACCATCATCACCGATGAGATGGAGTCTTCCGCAAAAGCTCGCGGAACCGGTATCGCCAAACGTTCGCCGGAATATATCGAGCAAAAGATGCGCGAAGGGAAATCCGTTATCGCCGTTACAGAAGATGGTGTATGGGTTGGATTCTGCTATATCGAAACCTGGAGCCATGGCGAGTATGTTGCCAACTCGGGACTGATCGTTGCGCCCGAATTTCGCAAGAGCGGAATAGCAAAGCGTATCAAAGAGCGTATCTTCGAATTGTCGAGGACCCTCTTCCCTGATGCAAAATTATTCGGTCTCACCACCGGCCTCGCCGTGATGAAGATCAACAGCGACCTCGGTTACGAACCCGTTACCTATTCTGAACTCACGCAGGATGAAGCCTTTTGGGCCGGATGCAAGAGCTGTGTGAATTACGATATCCTGATGAGCAAGGAAAGAAAGAACTGCTTCTGTACCGCCATGCTCTATGATCCCAAAGACCATTACCAACCCGAAGAAACCGCCGAAGATTTCAAGCAGCATTCAAAAGCATATGAGCGACTGCTTCGTTTCAAACAATCGCGGTTCATCAAAGCATTCCGTAAAAAGAATTCCGGTGATAATGCCGGCGGTGGTGGCGGAGGCGAGAAAAAGAAAATGTTCTCGCTGCTGAATTTCTTCTTTAATCTTTAAAACAGTTTAAATACCGATGTCACAGAAAGTTGTACTTGGATTTAGCGGTGGCCTCGATACCACCTTCTGCGTTAAATATCTCAGTGAAGACAAAGGATATGAAGTGCATTCCATCATCGTTAATACCGGTGGATTCACGGAAGAGGAACTGAAAAATATTGAAGCACACGCCTACAAGCTGGGTGTGAAATCACATACTACCATTGATGCTGTTGAAGGATACTATGACAGGATCCTGCGCTACCTGATCTACGGTAACGTCCTGAAAAATAATACCTATCCTCTAAGTGTAAGCGCAGAAAGACTGAGCCAGGCACTCCATATTGCAGAGCATGTTAAAAAGCTTGGCGCAACTGCGGTTGCCCATGGCAGTACGGGTGCGGGTAACGACCAGGTGAGATTCGATATGGTGTTTCATATCATGATTCCGGGCGTGGAGATCATCACCCCCATACGCGACCTCAAACTCAGCAGGGAAGCGGAGATCGAGTACCTGAAGGCAAAAGGAGTGGAGTTGAATTTCGAGAAGGCCGCATACTCAATCAATAAAGGATTATGGGGAACAAGTGTTGGAGGAAAAGAAACCCTGAACTCAAAAGGAATTCTTCCCGAAGAGGCATGGCCTACACAGGTGACAAAATCGGAAGCCGAAGAAGTCAAACTACATTTCGAAAAAGGTGAACTAACTGCTATCAATGACCGCAGTTTCGATCATCCCTCAAAAGCCATTCAATATTTGCAAACCATTGCCGGCCCATTTGGCATCGGCCGTGATATTCATGTGGGCGATACCATCATCGGAATCAAGGGCAGGGTTGGATTTGAAGCCGCCGCGCCCATGGTCATCCTCAAAGCCCATCATGCCCTTGAGAAACATGTTCTCACCAAATGGCAGCTGAACTGGAAAGACCAGCTCGCATTATTCTATGGTAACTGGCTACATGAGGGACAGATCCTTGATCCCGTTATGCGCGATATTGAAGCCTTCCTCGAGCATTCGCAATCAAATGTTACCGGTGATGTATATGTGCAGTTGTTACCTTATCGTTTCCAGGTGATCGGGATAGAATCTCCCTACGACCTGATGTCGGCAAAATTTGGTAAGTATGGCGAGATGAATACAGGCTTCACCGGCGAAGATGTTCGCGGCTTCAGCAAGATCTTCGGCAACCAGACAGCCATCTGGAATGCAGTAAATGCAGATGCAACAGGTAGTGGAAGCAAATAAAACATTTTCTTATGCGGATCAGAATCGGAATTATTGGCGGGGCAGGATATACGGGTGGAGAGTTACTGCGTTTATTGATAAACCATCCCCAGGCAGAGATCGCTTTTGTTCATAGTAACAGCAGCGCCGGAATGCCACTCCATAAAGTGCACCAGGATCTTCTTGGCGAAACAGAAATAGTTTTCACCACTGAACTTCACCAGGATATCGATGTTTTATTCCTCTGTACCGGTCATGGTGAGGCGAGAAAATTCCTGCAGGCAAATCCACCTGCAGCCCATGTAAAACTGATCGACCTCTCTAATGATTTTAGGTTATCGGAGCAGTCCACCCTTGAACTTGACGGCAACGAAACCATCCAATTCATCTATGGCCTTCCCGAATTAAACAGGGATGCCATCCGCACCGCCCGCGCCATCGCAAATCCAGGTTGCTTTGCAACTTCCATTCAACTGGGCTTATTGCCGCTGGCCAAAGCCGGACTGCTAACCGAGATCTATACAACAGGTATAACCGGTTCTACCGGTGCGGGACAATCGCTTTCTTCCACCTCCCATTTCAGCTGGCGATCCAATAATATCCAGGCCTATAAAACACTCACCCATCAGCACCTTGGTGAGATAGGACAGAGTCTTCGTCACTGGCTGCCCGATGCTGCTATTGACCTCAGCTTTATTCCATGGCGCGGCGATTTTGCCCGGGGAATATTTATCAGCTCCACCATGCATATGGCATTGAGTTACCAGGAACTGGAGAGCCTGTTTACTGAATATTATAAAGAACATCCCTTCACCCATATCAGCAAGGAAGCAATTTTCCTGAAGCAGGTGGTGAATACCAATAAGGCCATTATCCAACTGGAAAAAGTGGGCGAGAAACTGGTGGTGCATTCGGTGATCGACAATCTCCTGAAAGGCGCAAGTGGACAGGCAGTGCAGAATATGAACCTCATGTTTGGTCTGCCGGAAGAAACCGGTCTCAGATTAAAGGCAGGATATTTTTAAAACAAGCAGCAATGAAACTTTTCGACGTATATCCACTTAATAATATCACCATCACCCATGCAAAGGGATCTTCTGTTTGGGATGATGCAGGCAATGAATACCTCGATATGTATGGTGGCCATGCCGTGATCTCTATCGGTCATACACACCCGCACTGGGTAAAACGCATTGAAGACCAGCTGGAGCAGATCGCATTTTATTCCAATTCAGTTTTAATTCCACAACAAACAGAACTGGCAGAAAAGCTGGGACGTATTTCAGGCAAGAATAATTACCAGCTATTTCTCTGCAACTCAGGCGCAGAAGCCAATGAAAATGCCCTCAAACTGGCATCATTTCATACCGGCAGGAAAAAAGTGATTGCTTTTAAGAGTGCATTTCATGGCCGAACTTCCCTCGCCGTTGCGGTTACGGATAATCCAGCCATCGTTGCACCCATCAACCAGACAGCGAATGTGATCTTCCTTCCCTTCAATGATGTAGCGGCGCTGAAAGCCTGCTTCAGTGCACAGGGCGACCAGGTTGCAGCGGTTATCGTTGAAGGTATACAGGGCGTGGGGGGAATCAAAGTTGCTTCCGATGAATTTCTTCAAACCATTCGCCAGCTTTGCGATGCCTATGGCGCGGTTTTTATTGCAGACTCAGTACAATGCGGTTATGGCAGAACGGGTAAGTTTTACTCCCACGACCATGCCGGTATAAATGCCGATATTTATAGTATGGCCAAAGGCATGGGAAATGGATTCCCGATCGGCGCCATTTCTATTGCCCCGCACCTGCAACCTAAGCATGGAATGCTGGGTACCACTTTCGGGGGAAACCATCTGGCCTGCGCGGCAGCACTTGGCGTGCTGGAAGTGATGGAGAAGGAGAACCTTCTTGAGAACGCGGCTGAGATCGGAGACTATCTGATGGAGCAACTGAGATCCATCCCCCATCTGGAAAACGTGAGAGGAGCGGGATTGATGATTGGCTTTGATGTGCCAGAGTCGCATAAGGATCTGCGTAAGAACCTGCTCTGGAAGCATCGGATCTTTACCGGTGAAGCAAAACCGAATGTGATCCGCCTGCTGCCATCGCTGGCATTAACCCGGCAGGATGCAGATAAGTTTCTTGCAGCGGTGCGGGAAGAGATGAACTAATAACAAGATTTCAATTCAGCATACATGAAACAATTCGTTTCCGTAAATGATGTGACCGACATAGATGCGCTGGTAGCGCTGGCCCTTTCTTATAAGGAAGATCCCTACCGCCATAACACACTCGGTGCCCGCAAACGCATTGGCATGCTGTTCCTGAATCCCAGTATGCGCACAAGGTTGAGCACGCAGGTGGCGGCACAGCAATTGGGTATGGAAGCAGTTGTATTCAATGTTGGAAGTGAAGGCTGGGCCATTGAATTTGAAGAAGGCGCCATCATGAACGGAACAACGGCCGAACATGTAAAAGATGCCGCACCCATCATGGGCAAATATTTTGATATACTCTGCATCCGCACTTTTCCTTCATTAAAAAACAGGGAAGAGGACTACAGTGAAAAATATATTAACCAGTTCATCAGGTATGCAGGTATCCCGATCGTGAGTCTTGAGAGTGCAACCTTGCACCCGCTTCAAAGCTTAACGGATATCATCACTATTGAAGAATATCTCGCCACGCAGCGAAGTCTTAACCCTCAATTGGCAAACCGGAAACCGAAAGTTGTACTTACCTGGGCGCCGCATGTGAAAGCACTTCCGCAATGTGTTGCCAACAGTTTCGCTCAATGGGTGAATGCATGGGGGAAGGCAGATTTCGTGATTGCACATCCCGAGGGTTATGAACTGGAAGAAAGTTTCAGCAGGGGTGCAACTATCACGCATAACCAGGATGAAGCCTTAAAAGACGCCGACTTTGTATATGTAAAAAACTGGAGCAGCTATAACCAGTATGGACAGATTCTCAGCAACGATATGAGTTGGATGATGACGAATGAAAAACTTGGTCTCACCAATAATGCGCGTGTGATGCATTGCCTGCCCGTGCGTCGGAATGTTGAATTGAGTGATGAGATACTGGATGGACCGAACAGCTTAGTGACCACAGAGGCGGGCAACAGGGTTTGGGCGGCGCAGGCGGTGCTTGCAGAGATTATAGGGAATAAGCAGTAGGGAATGGAGAAGGCAATGGGCAATAGGCAATAGGCAGTAGGCAGTAGGCAGTAGGGAATGGGCAATAGGCAATAGTCAATAGGCAATAGAAAGAGAAAGTAAATCAAAACACATTAATTGAAACCCCCATTATTTGTCATAAAGATCGGCGGCAATGTGATCGACCATCCGGAAGCACTGGATTCATTCCTCGCTGATTTCGCATCAGTGAAGGGGTATAAGATCTTAGTGCATGGAGGTGGAAAGATCGCAACCCGTATCGGTGATAAACTGGGAATAGAATCAAAGTATATAGATGGCCGCCGCATTACGGATGATGCTACCATTGATCTTGTTACCATGGTATACGGCGGACTGGTAAACAAACAGATCGTGGCAAAGCTGCAGGCCAGGAACTGCAATGCCATGGGTATTACAGGAGCTGATGGAAATATGTTGCCCGCAATGAAAAGACCGGTAAAAGAGATCGACTATGGATGGGTGGGAGATATACTGCAGGACAAGATTCCCGCAGATCGCTGGCAGGTTTTATTGGAGCAGGATATCGTTCCGGTGCTTGCACCACTCACACATGATGGACAAGGTCATATTCTCAATACCAATGCCGATACCATGGCATCCGCCGTGGCAGTCGCTTTGTCCGAAGCTTATACAGTAAGACTGATCTATTGCTTTGAAAAGAAAGGCGTACTTGAATATGTGGAGGATGAAAACTCTGTAATGCCGGTTATTACGAAAACTTCTTACCAGCAATTAAAAGCCGGCAATAAATTATTCGCCGGTATCCTTCCCAAACTCGATAACGCATTTGCAGCTATTGATGCGGGAGTAAACGAAGTATTGATTGGCCATGCTGATGATCTATTACAAAATACATCCCAACCAACAACCGGAACCCTGATCACCGCATGATTGATCCCAATAAAATAAAACTGCTTGCCACGGATGCCATAAGCCTCCTGCAATCCCTTATCCGCACCCCATCATTCAGTAAAGAAGAATCGGGTACGGCTGATCTATTGGTTTCTTTTTTTAAAAAGCATAACATTGATGCACATCGATACCTCAATAATGTATGGGCAGTAAATAAACATTTCGATAAGTCAAGGCCCACCTTACTGCTGAACTCACATCACGATACAGTTAAGCCCAATCCACAATACACGAAGGATCCTTTCCAACCAGTTATTGAAGATGGTAAATTATACGGATTGGGTAGCAATGATGCGGGTGGGCCGCTGGTATCACTCATAGCTGCCTTCATTTATTTTTATAATCAAGAGGATCTTCCCTGGAACATGGTGATTGCCGCCACTGCCGAAGAAGAGATCTCCGGCAAAAATGGAATTGAAGCTTTGTTGCACGAGAAAAATTTTCTGACTACCACCGGAGCATTCAATAACACTTTTCAAAACTGGTCGGCCATTGTTGGTGAACCCACCCAAATGGAACTGGCAGTAGCCGAGAAAGGCTTGCTGGTGCTTGATTGCATCGCCCATGGTAAAGCCGGACATGCAGCCAGGGAAGAGGGTGTGAATGCCATATACAAGGCAATGGATGCCATCCAGTGGTTCAGGAATCATAGATTTCCAAAAGAGTCGGAAACACTTGGGATGGTCAAGATGAATGTGACCTCTATCATCACAGAAAATAAAGCACATAATGTTGTGCCGGCCACCTGCCAGTTCACGGTAGATATCAGGGTTACGGATGCTTACACACACGAAGAACTGCTTGATATTATCACAGCATCAATCGACTGCGAGGTAAAACCCAGAAGCATGCGATTGCGTGCTACTGCCATCCCCCTCCATCATCCACTTGTGAAAGCTGCCATTGAAATGGGAAAAGGTTATTATGGATCACCTACCAGTTCTGATAAGGCACTGATCCCTTTTGCAGCATTGAAGATGGGTCCGGGTGATAGTGCCCGAAGCCATTCCGCCGATGAATATATTTACCTTAGGGAAATTGAAGAAGGTATAGAAGGCTATACCAGGCTTATTGAAACAACATTTAAAAAGGTTCAATGAAACTCTGGCAAAAGAATATAAGCTCTCTCGCAGAAGTAGAAAGATTTACCGTGGGCAATGACCGACATTTTGATGCCATGATGGCAAGGCATGATGTGCTGGGTAATATGGCGCATGCTATCATGCTTTCAGAGATCGGTCTGCTGACAGAATCGGAGAAAGAGCAATTGCTGGCGGAGTTGAAGAGGATCCATGATACAGTGAAAAGCGGATCGTTCCAAATTGCTGATGGAGTAGAGGATGTGCACTCGCAGGTTGAGTTCCTGTTAACTGCTGCTCTTGGTGATACTGGAAAAAAAATCCATAGTGCACGCAGCAGGAATGACCAGGTGCTGGTTGACCTGAAACTTTTTCTGCGCGATGAACTACAAGCTCTCGCAGAAGCCATCCTTCCATTCTTTGCTTTACTGCAAAAGAAAAGCGATGAATTCAAAGATCATCTTCTTCCCGGTTATACGCACCTGCAACTGGCCATGCCTTCCTCCTTCGGACTATGGTTCGGCGCTTATGCCGAAAGCCTGGTGGATGATATGATCATGTTGCGCGCTGCCTATGAAGTGGTGAATAAGAATCCACTTGGATCTGCTGCCGGTTATGGATCATCTTTCCCCATCAACAGAACCAGAACGGCTGAGCTCCTTGGTTTCGCCGATCTCAATCACAATGTTGTATATGCGCAGATGGGAAGAGGTAAGGCGGAGCGTATTGTTGCCATGGCCATGGCCAATATCGCGGATACATTAGCAAGGCTTTCGATGGACGCCTGCTTATACCTCAACCAGAATTTCGGATTCATTAGTTTCCCACCCGAACTCACCACGGGCAGCAGCATCATGCCGCATAAAAAGAACCCCGATGTGTTTGAGCTGATAAGAAGTCATTCAAATCGAATTAAGGCATTGCCGAATGAGATCATGATGATGACCACCAATCTGCCCTCAGGTTATCACCGCGATCTGCAGTTGCTGAAGGAGAACCTATTCCCGGCGTTTGGAATACTGAAAGATTGTATTGCGATGGCATCCCTCATGCTTGAAAACATTGCAGTAAATGATAATATACTGGCTGATGAAAAATACAAATACCTCTTCAGTGTTGAGGAAGTGAACAAGCTTGTATTGCAGGGAATGCCTTTCAGGGATGCCTATAAAACGGTGGGCCTCGCCATTGAAAACGGAAGCTACACCTATGATACGCGCGTGGCGCATACCCATGAAGGAAGCATCGGTAACCTGCATAATAAGGAAATCGCAGCTGCCATGGAGAAGGTGCTGTCGGGCTTCAATTTTCAACAAACAAATGCGGCTTTGGAGCAATTATTACGTTAATTTGCCGTTTCCCGACAGGCCAGGGCGGGTCTGCCGCCCATCCCAAAAGCTGAAGAAATGATGCAGAAACGTATAGCAATATTTGGATCCACAGGCTCAATAGGTACGCAGGCACTTGAAGTGATCGCCGCCAATCCATCCCTGTTTTCAGCGGAGGTGCTCACCGCGCAATCCAATGATGAGCTGCTTATTAAGCAGGCCCTCCAGTTTAATCCAAACATTGTAGTTATAGGCGACGAAACCCGCTACCAGAAGGTAAAAGATGCCCTTGCCAAAACTGATACAAAGGTTTTTGCGGGCGAGAAAGCCCTTGAAGAAGTTGCCGCGATGGATTGCTATGACCTTATGCTGGCGGGCATTGTTGGTTTTGCCGGTCTCAAACCAACCCTGCAGGCTGTTGAACAGGGTAAGGCTGTTGCCCTCGCAAATAAAGAAACACTTGTTGTAGCAGGAGATATCGTGATGCAGAAAGCCATCGAAAAAAGAGTTCCGATCATTCCGGTTGATAGTGAACATTCTGCTATTTTTCAATGCCTGGTGGGAGAGAACCTCAATCCCATCGATAAGATCATCCTCACCGCTTCGGGCGGACCGTTTCTTGGAAAGAAACCCAATTTCTTAGTGAATGTTAAGCGCGACCATGCCCTGCAGCATCCTAACTGGAGCATGGGGGCTAAGATCACTATCGACTCGGCCACGCTGATGAATAAAGGACTCGAAATGATCGAGGCCAAATGGTTATTCAACCTCAAACCCGAGCAGGTGCAGGTATTAGTTCATCCGCAGAGTATCATTCATAGCATGGTGCAATTTGAAGATGGTAGCATTAAAGCTCAGATGGGATTGCCCGATATGAAACTGCCTATCCAGTATGCGCTGGCTTTTCCGCAGCGGCTGGCAAATAAATTTCCCCGTTACGATTTCCGCAGGCCTAATACATTGAATTTCGAAGAGCCAGATATTAAAACATTCCGCAACCTGGCACTAGCTACTGAGGCATTGCATAAAGGAGGAAATCTTCCCTGCGTATTGAATGCTGCCAATGAGATCGCGGTATTTGCATTCCTGCGTAACCGTGTTGGATTTCTTGATATGACCGATGTAATTGAAAGGACAATGGAAAAGGTTGCCTTTATCGGGCAACCTACACTTGAAGAATATTTTGAAAGCGATGCAGAGGCAAGGGAATTTGCTGCAACACTGATTCATCTTTGATTTATTCTTTTCTCATTAATTCACTTCAAAAGTATCGGCACGGAATAACTGCTGGTTATTATAATAACGAAGAATATATCGTCCACCGGTAGATACCTTGAACTTAAAGGTTGAATCTTTTGCATATATGCCCGTTGGACAGGTAGTATCTGCTCTCTGCGGATTGGGAACCGATGCGATGGCCTGCACCTCAAACTGATTTACACCCAGGGAAGAACTACGAACATCAAATCCCTCCAGTTTATAGCAAAGATTGGGGGCCTGTACACTGATATTTGTGCTCACGGTATCTCCAACTTCAGCATCTGGTATAGGCGCAACCCCGGTTATGGTAATGGGAACATAAAGCCTTTCAGCCGGTGGTAAAGATTCAGTTTTCAGGCAGGATGCAGCCCCAGCCAGTATCACAGCACATAAAACAGGTATTTTCATATAACATTTTAGAGGTTGACAACAGCCGGTGCAATAACGTTGCCAGTTATCAAAATTTTATCATCCCTTTACCCTTTTTTACCGGATATTTGTCACTATTTAAAAATTGAATTTCACTGATTTATAATATGAGTTTGTTAGCAATTAACTGGGCGGAAGTAGGTGTTAAGGCCGGACAATTTATTTTATCCTTTTCCATTATTGTAGTGCTCCATGAACTGGGGCATTTTCTGCCTGCGCGATGGTTCAAATGTCGCGTTGAGAAATTTTATCTCTTCTTCAATCCATGGTTCTCCCTCTTCAAGAAAAAGATCGGTGAAACAGAATATGGATTGGGATGGGTTCCCTTTGGCGGTTATGTGAAAATTTCCGGGATGGTTGATGAGAGCATGGACAAGGAGCAAATGAAGCAACCTGCACAGCCATGGGAATTTCGCAGCAAGCCAGCCTGGCAACGACTGATCATCATGCTGGGTGGTGTAACAGTGAACCTGATCCTGGGTTTTTTGATATATGCAGGTATGCTTTGGTACTGGGGGGAAAGTTATGTTCCAACCAATAAGTTCACCTATGGTATTGCAACCGATTCACTTGCACAGAGTATCGGCCTGCGTGATGGTGATAAAGTACTGAGTGTTGATGGAAAATATATCGATCGCTTTAATAAGATCCCCCTTAAAGTTATACTTGAAGGGGCTAATACAATAGAAGTGGAGCGTGATGGCAAACCCCTTTCGGTAAACATCCCGGAAGATTTTGCTGCCAAGCTGATCCATTTCAAGACGATCAATTTCATTGATATGCGGGTGCCTTTTCTGGGCGTTGATTCTGTTGCTGATACAAGTGCTGCCGCCAATGCAGGCATACTTGCTAATGACAGGATCATTGCAGTGAATGGTAAGTCCACCGCGTTTTTCCATGATTTCCGCAAAACCGTTCAGAGCAATAAAGGGAAGAAAGTAGATATGGTGGTGCTGCGTGGAACTGATACTTTACAGGTAGCCATGACCGTTCCTGCATCGGGTACCATTGGTGTTTATAATATGTCACCCAAGGACCAGTTTGAAGTGAAGGAGATCAGTTATGGTTTCCTCGAAGCGATTCCTGCCGGCTTCAAGAAAAGCATAGAAACACTTGAATCATACTGGCTGCAACTGAAGCTTATCTTCAGTGGTAAGGTCAATACAAATGAATCACTCGGAAGCGTTATCAGTATCGGTAAAATGTTTGCGCCGCAGTGGGACTGGATGCAGTTCTGGAGCCTGACAGCATTTTTCTCGTTGGTACTGGCGCTCATGAATATACTCCCCATTCCCGGTCTCGATGGCGGCCATGCACTCTTCACCATTTTTGAGATTGTGAGCGGCCGCAAACCCAGCGATAAGTTCATGGAATACGCACAGATGGTGGGTATGGTGTTGCTGCTGGGACTGATGGCCTATGCACTGGGACTGGATATTTTCCGGCTGTTCAAATAGGTGTCTTTGTCAGACACTTAACCTCCCAGGTCAATTCCAATCTTCTTCATGAGAATGGAAGCGTTCATGCTTTGGCAGATACCTGGTTTGAGTTTGTAATCAAAATACAATTCTTCTCCTTCAACGGAAACATCGAAATGATAGTTTCTGATGGCATCGGGGAAGGTGGTGGCGAGTTCTGTAAGGGCAAGATCATGGGTAGCCAGCATACCGCAGGCATCCTGTTTTACCAGTTGTTGCAGCAAGGCTCTCGAGCCGGTATGGCGATCGTGGGAGTTGGTACCTCTGAGTATCTCATCAAGCAAAAGGAATACAGGCTCCTTTGTATTTACGGATTCAATGATCGATTTCAGTTTGCTTAATTCGGCATAAAAAGTAGATGCATTTTCTTCGAGATTATCCGCGATCCGCATACTACTCATGATGCGCATATTGGCCACTTCGAGTAATTCGGCACAAACCGGAGCTCCAGCCATTGCAAGTACCTGATTTACTCCCACACTACGAAGGAAGGTGCTCTTGCCTGCCATATTGGATCCGGTGATAAGGGCTATGGCAGGCCGGCCTGAAGTGCTGAAATCATTGTTGACCCTCTTGCCCTCAGGTATAAGGGGATGACCAAGTGACACTGCATGATATCTTCCATGGTCTGCATTGATCGTCGGGAAGGTCCACCGGGGATGATTAAACGCCGCACGCCCCAGGCTGTTCAGCATTTCCATTTCCGCCAATGTATGGAACCATTGAGATGCATCGCTGCCATGATCATTTTTCCATTTTTCAAGGGAGAGGATCTGGCGCAGATCCCACAATAAAAAACTGTTCAGAAAAAGAAATACCAGTGGGTTCAGGCGATAGTCGAACCGGTCGAGGATCTTCTCCAGCAATCGAATCGATACCGATGCTGCGGGTGCATTAGCGGGTGATAATTTTTCCCGGATCGCAATCAGCTTTGCAGATTTAAATGGTGAAGATTCAATATGCAGAAGGGAAGAAGAAAGTGTTTTCAATTCCGGAACAATCTTATCGAGGATTCGATATTGCGGGGTTACTTTCCGGGTAATGGAAAATGCGATGACCACATATACCAGCACCAGCAGGTAGAAGACAGAGGCATCCAGCAATCCGATAATATGCAATAGGAGAGAACCCAGGGAAATAAAAGGGAATATTATTGCCAGCAATTTCCAGGATCGCTTTGGCAGAAAAGTAGATGATTGTTGCATCCATTGGGAGATGCGGGTTTCAGTTTTCAGTGTAACTGATTCCGAAATTCCGGTGGCCTGGAAAATGGTACTCCAGGTGGGGTCCAATGCAATTTCTGCTGCAGCCTTCTGACGTAAAATTATTTCCTCTGTTGATGCAGGCGCTAATAATTCATTTGCTAGTTGCCTGTTGCCCTGCTCACTGGTACAACGATTCATATACTGGAAAACTGATGCCTGTCCCAATATATCCAGATCCCCTGCATATGCATGTGATTTTGGTGCGAGATCGAGTCCATTATATCTATTAGTGAAATGATGTTCGGCGATCTGCTGTTCTTCCTGGTGGATATTGATAAGTTGTTCGAGCAGGCTGATGCGTGCGCTGAGGTTGAGGCTGCGGGCAAGTAGCCAGAGGAATGCGGCCGTGGCAATTGCAAAACTAATGAAGGCTGCAGCTATGCTTATCTTCCAGCTTTGCCAGGTGATGACAGCGCCCAGAATAAAAATGCCAACTCTTATCCAGCCGATAATATTTTTTTGCCTTGCAAGCTCTTCTTTTTTCAATCGTGAGCTTGACTCCTCCTCTTTATACCAGTTAACCGGGTTAGTTTGAACCATGCCATGAAACTAGTATATTTTAGAATCGGTTAACGAAAATGGCGCCTGATTTGTGCTATATTTGCTGTCCGCAGTAAGGAATGTTATTTAAAAGTTAGACCACAAATCTTACCTCTTAAATCTCACCTCTTACCTGCAATGGGGCTGTATTGGCTTCGACAGCGTAGTTCTTTGAGAGTATAAGCATGTCGTGCGTTGGATAATTAGCACGTTAATCTGAATATTCAAAACTCAAATGGCAATACACAGTATGCCATGGCTGCCTAATCAGTGATTAAGTAGTCATTAGGGCCGCGTTGAGCAGGTTGGTCTGTTACCAAGCTCCGCCGCCGACTCAAAACAAAATACAGGCTGCTGCAAGTGAAGGCTGTGACGCTTGCTTAAGACCATCCAGCTAAGGGGGAAATTGGTTCGTGCTGTTCCTGCTTCCCTTCGACAATTAATACAGTAATAAGCATGTAGAAAGCTTTCGGCGGATATGTTTGGACGAGGGTTCGACTCCCTCCAGCTCCACTTAAGAGGGGGAAACGAACTAAAAATCGTTTCCCCCTCTTTATAATCAATCTTTTGTTATTCTCTTTTTTGCACCTAATAGATCGATAGTGTATGCAATGTACCACCATTCATTATTAATGACCTGGCAGCACAAATACTAAGTCGTGATAAATTCTATGAATGGTGATCTTCCACTCATGATTAATTTTTCTCAATGAAGGTCGGTAGTATCCGGATTCAGTAGGCGTTACAGTCCCCATTATTCCGAGGGTGCCTGAAGGCCATCCATTTTCAGGGCGTGTGGCGCCAATTGAATCAAACCTGATGAACTGCGCATCTATGGTTGCGTCCAAACCATTTATCGAGAGGATATGGTCATGTGTTGTGTGATGACTCCATCCATTTACTGGATTTGGTTTCATCAGATTGGTAATTGCATTGGCAATTTCCACTCTCCCGGATAAAATAAAAAGCTGTTCAGGTACGCCATTGTTTACATAGTATACTTCCACCCTGCCATCTTCCGTAAACAATTTACTGAGAGTAGTTCCATCACGTGCATCTACTGCGCGGGTATAAAGGGCTAACACTTGCTGTACTGCTCTTTCATCACTAATTTGATTTTCCGGTACAACTGGCAATGTGCTCAACATCTTGCTTATTTTAATTTTAAACCGGGTTATTTCAGATGTTTTTTCATCTCAGCTGCAGCCTGGTAAAATGCAGATTTCGTTGCAGGTAAGTCGGCCAAGCCATTTAATAATCCAAAATCATGGATGGTACCGTTGTAACGAACTACTGTTACAGGAACGCCTGCCTCATCCAGTTTACGTCCATATGCTTCACCTTCATATCTTAATACATCATTTTCTGCAACCTGGATCAAAGCAGGCGGTAATCCCTTTAACTGTTCAACAGTTGCCTGAAGTGGTGATGCATAGATCTCTTTTCTTTGACTTGGATCGGTAGTATACATATCATACATCCATTTCATAAGCGATGTAGTAAGAAATCTGTCTTTTCCAAATAGCTTATAGGATTCTGTTTCAAAATCAGCATCCACAATCGGCCACATCAGGATCTGTACTTTTATTTTCGGTGCATTATTTTCTTTTGCCTTAATGGTTGTTACTGTACTCATATTTCCACCCACACTATTTCCTACAATCGCCATATTGCTCCCATCAACATTAATTTCATCACCATGTTCAGCAACCCATTTAGTTGCCGCATAAATTTCATTTACCTGCGTTGGATATTTGGCATCGGGTGTTGGCGTATAATTTACAAATACACCAGAATATCCTGTTAGTACGACCAGGTCTCTTACCATTCTTTTGTGTGTAGGATAATCGCCTAACACCCATCCGCCACCATGGATGAAGATAAATACAGGTAATTTCTTCTTTTCACCTGCAGGGCGAACTATATTCAGTTTAATGGTATGCCCGTCAGTTGTAATTGTTTTTTCAGATTCATCAATGCCGGATAGATCCACATTTACGGACGACTGTGCACCAACCAACACCTGCCTTGCCTCTACAGGAGTTAAGGTTTCAAGGGGCTTACCTCCACTTGTATTCAATGCGGTCAGAAACGCCTTGGTTTTAGTATCAAGGTGAGGGTCGGTGGAATAGTCTGCTATTGTTATTTCATTTTTCATTGTGGTATCATTTAATTGTTTAGAATTTGATTCTTTAGTTTCATTGCATCCCACTGAAAGTACAACGATCAATAGTGGTAAATGAGATTTCATAAATTATTTGTTATCAGGTTAATGAATTCACGGTATGCCGGTATCTGTTTATGAGGTAAAGATGAAACACTAATCCGGTCTTCCTTTTGTAACGCAATTCAACTTTGTTGATTAAATCATCCATATTATTTATTGATTATAGAATTTATAAAGGATTGTACTTTGGGACCTATAAACATGATGCTGAAAAAGGCCAGTAAATAGGCGATAGACCATGATTTTATCCAGCTGTAGAAGAAATTATTTCCAAAGCCCAGGTTGAGATATATTAATGTGAATGATATGATGCAGGTTGTTATTAAACTCATCACCAGTGCGAAAGCCAGTCTTTTCTTCATCCTCTGAAATTTAACTTGATATGATTTCTCCCATAGAGTGCGGGTTGGGCAAGAACTGTAAAACTGTCCATTTTATATCTTCTGCATTTGACTATAGGATTCAATTATTTTTTGCTAATGAACCTGACTCTAATAATCAAGATTTATTAAGGGTATAGGAAAATCACTGTATCCCCAGTTATTTACCTTGCCACCCACCATTCATAATATTTTTGATAGGCAACCTATTCCTGATCAGGAAAAATAAATGAGCATGAAACCAAATCTTGGCCTTCCGGAAAACAATTTGCAGCAGGTGAGCATCGAACTTAATAAGCTATTAGCTGATGAATTTGTTTTATATACTAAAACGAGAAATTATCATTGGAACATAGAAAGTGTGAACTTCCATGAAATGCATCAGTTTTATGATAAGCAGATCATTGAGTTGAACTATATCATAGACGAAATAGCTGAAAGAATTCGTATGATTGGTTTTATTGCAGTTGCAAGCCTGGAAGATTACCTGCGCCTTACCAGTTTAATTGAACAACCTTATACCAATTCACAGAACGATCAATTGAAAAATTTACTTGGTTCTCATGAGACTATTATAAATAATCTTCGCAGACTGATTCCCCTGTTTATCGATAAATACAATGATGCAGGTAGCAGCGACTTTGTTACCCAACAAATGGAAAAGCACGAGAAAATGGCATGGATGATCAGGGCACACTTCAGCAGTTGATCTTTCTCTGCGTTTTGGTTTCGATATTACACCATCACATCGTCAAACAGCGATATATCGCTAGTAGTTTTTTGCTCCCTTTTGTATATATGATTAATAGTCAATGCTTTGATAATTGGCACCTGCTTTGAAATTATAAGCCATAGTACCAGGCAATTATCAAAATATTTAACTACTCAAGATGCAATACAACATTTACCAACCATCAACTGAAAGATCAGGGTTGCCAGTTACAAAAAGAAAATCTATATCCCTTCAAAGCGCAACGGTTATGGAATATTTCGCTTGTAAACATTATTTCAGCAATACAACATTTGCGGAAGAGAACAGATTGCTGGTAACGCTCAATGGATCTGTAAAACTCATTTATGGCAAATCTGATTATGTTGTTGGTAAAGGCCAGATGGCATTTCTAAGAGGCAACACACTTATAGAATATCAAACAATTGGTTGCGATAACGAACTTCAACAAACCGAATTTATCATCTTTTCATTAGGTTATGATTTAGTAAAGGAATTTTCCACACTATCGCAACTAACGACCATCAATAAAACCTTTAATAGTGAAGTTGTGGTATCTGAGTTAAATCCAGTATTTATCAGGTTTACCAATTCATTAAGCATGTATTTTGAAGATGGTGTGGTAGTGGAAGAGACTTTAGTAAAGATTAAATTATTAGAACTATTATATAGCCTGAAGAATTCTGAAAATGGTTTTCTGGAGCTATTCCTGGATTTAAGAAAGGATAATCGTCCCAACATAACTATTGTGGTGGAAGATAATTATATGAACTCCCTGTCAATTAATCAGCTTGCCAGGTTGGCGGGAAGAAGCCTTTCAAGCTTCAGAAGAGATTTTATATCGATCTATAACATGCCACCTTCACAATGGATCAGAGATCGGCGGTTAAAAAAATCTCTTGAATTTCTGTTGAACACCAATATGACGATTACCGACATTTGCTATACCCTGGGTTTTGAGAATATTGCACATTTTTCAAGGTTATTTAAATCATATTTCGGGTATTCACCTTCCGTGTACAGGCAACAACTGCTTTCAGCCTGATTTGTTATCCGCGATGCTCTTTACGAATGCCCAATTTTTTTATGCGTGAATTAAGTGTACTGGGCGGTATTCCAAGGATCTCAGCTGCTCCACCCTCACCGGCGATTCTTCCATCTGTGTGTTTTAAAATTTTCAGGATATATTCTTTCTCATTTTCAAATATTGTCTGGATCTTGAAAGTTTCGGAATCCACCACTGAAGCGGATCTTATTTTTTTATTTGGAAGATCTAATTCTTTGATGGTATCCCCGGATGTGAGTAATACACTTCTTTCAATCAAATGCTCCAGTTCCCTGATATTACCGGGCCAGCTATATTGTTGTAATTGTTCAAGGGCTCTGCTACTTAGATTTGTAATTTTCTTTCCTGCTTTTTTGGAGAAACGCATGATAAAATGAGAAGCAAGCGTGGGAATATCTTCAGGTCTTTTCCGCAGGGGTGGCAATTGAATGGGAAAAATATTTAACCTGTAATAAAGATCGCTTCTGAACTTGCCCTCTTCCATCAGTTTTTCAAGATCGCGGTTTGTAGCTGCAATGATTCTAACATCGGTTCTAATGGTGGTTTTTCCTCCTATACGTTCAATCTCTTTTTCCTGTAATGCTCTTAATAATTTAACCTGGAGTTCTAGTGGCATTTCGCCAATTTCATCCAGGAACAATGTGCCATTATTGGCCAACTCAAATTTGCCAATTCGTCGGTCAAAAGCCCCGGTAAAACTGCCTCTTTCATGTCCAAAAAGTTCACTCTCAATTAAATTGGCCGGGAGAGCAGCACAATTAATTTTAATCATTAGTTTATTCTTCCTTGGTGAGGCATTGTGGATGGCCCTTGCAATAAGCTCTTTACCAGTACCGGTTTCACCCAGTAAGAGTACCGTGCTGTCGGAAGGAGATACCTGGGTTACCATGCGGAAAACCTTTTTAATTTCAACACTCTCACCAATTATTTCTGAATAATTGTGGGAAGTTTCAATCTCTTCTTTTAGGTATATTTTTTCTTCTTCCAGTTGTTCCTTGTATTTCTCAATTTCAACTAACTGTTCTTTCACTTTTTCATTGGCAATTATATTGGATACCGCAATGGCTATCTGGGAACATATACTTTTTAAAAAGGGCAACCGTGAAGTAGGTAATCCATCATCATCATGTTTGAAACTTAGGAAGGCAATATTCTTGTCCCCCAACTGGATTCTAATGCCAGTCATGTTCTTTAACCCGGTAGCAATAGCAGCATCCAGGTAAACCGGCTTCTTTTTCATCATAGACCATTCTTCCACGTTAAATGTTACAGGCCCTTCAGATGCCAGTATCTTATTAAATATGCCATCATTAACACTTATGGGCTTATCAAGGATCTGCAGAAATTCTGATGTGCTGAAAACATCGTTTTCCACATCATAGAGAAACTGTATAACATATTGCTGGTCGTCACTCAGGATATTAATGACATAATCTTCGATTGAGAAGAGCTTGGTTAATTGCTGTTTTAATACTTTTGCGAAAGTATATTTATCCCTGACCGAAGCAATTACATTGCTGAATTCTAAAAGCAGGGATTTTTCTTCCTCTCTTCCTTTTATTTCATCAATGACAGTAATATTGGAGATGGCGATAGCCAGTTGTGAGCATATGCTTTTAAAAAGTGGTCTCTGGAAAGTAAAGGGACTGATTCCATCTTTGCGAAAATTCATTACTGCAATATTCTCTTCCCCGAGCCGGATGGATATTCCGGCCATCTTTTTCAAGTCAATGGCTTTGGCGGCATTGGAATATGTTGGTGCAGTTGCGGAATTAAACCATTCCTCAACATTAAAGCTAACCAGTTCCTCCGACGAAAGAATTGTGTTGAAAACACCATCATTAACATCCGTATCGGCAGTTATTAATTTTTTAAAATCGGGGTGTTTTGCGAAATCTGCTTCCGGATCAAACAGGACAGGGCGATGTGTTTTTTTATCTTTACTTAATACATGTATTACATAGTCTTCAATTCCGAATAGTGACTGTAAATGACTTTTCAGAATTTTCGCCAACTGCTCTTTGTCCCTTGTAGACGCCATGGCATTGCTAAACTCCAGCAATTTGGATTTTTCAGCCTCTCTTGCAAGTATTTTTTCATTTGCAAGGATATTGGAAACAGCAACAGCTAATTGGGAACATATGCCTTTTAATAAATTGCTTTTACTATCAATTGATTCTTTTTTGTCTAAATGAAATATTACATACCCTATATTGGTTCCACCCACCCTTAACGGGATAGTTAAATAATATTTGAACCCGGATTGTTTCCAAAAACTAACATAAGCTGGCATATCCGGCCGATCTTCCAGATCATCAACACTGATCAGGTGGGGATCATTGGTTTGAAAAATACGGGTGAATATTGGATCGTTAACACTGTATTTAGCCGTTGTAACAATATTGTAATCTGTTAGTTGTTTTGTATTATTTGATAATTCCAGCATGAAAGCACTATAGGTTTCTCCACCTTCATCAATTTGTGCGATCGCAAACTCATCAATTGAGAATAAGGCCTTTATTTTCGTGTTTACAACATTTGATAAATCCTTTCTGCTTTTCATCGCAGCAATTTCATTACTTAATGACAATAGAAGCGATTGTTCTTCTTCCCTTTTCTGCACTTTTTCATTTGCCAGAATATTTGAAACAGCAACCGCTAATTGGGAACATATACCTTTAAGCAGAAAATTCTTAGTACTTATAACAACATCATCTTCAAGGATAAATATAGCCGTACCTATAGCAGTTCCTCCCGTACGAAGGGCTGAAATCAATACCCGTCTGATTCCGGAGTTTTTCCAGAAGTATACATATGGTGGCATGCCGGGTTTATTAGCCAATTCATCAACCTCATACAATACCGGATCTTCCGAATTGATAACCTCTGTGAACAAGGGGTCAGAAGTACTGAATCTTGAAGCAATTGTTTGGTCATAATTTGAATGACTTCTTATTTTTTCACCAATGTCCATTATAAGGGCGCTGAAAGTTTCACCCCCCTCATCAATTTTGGAAAAGCCAAATTCCCTGATCGAAAGCAAAGATTTTATCTGTCCATTAACCACATTAAAAAGGTCCTGCCGGTTTTTTAACGCTGCGATTTCTGTACTGAGTGATAGTAGTAAATTTTTTTCTTCCTCTCTTTTGGCAATTTCTTCATTGGCGATAATGTTGGCAGTAGCGATGGAGATTTGTGGTGTGATATTTTTTAATAAATCAAGGGCATCTTCCGGGAAGGAATTCTCTTTTTCCGATAAAAGAACGAATAGCCCGATCATCTCATTACCCTCAATCAATTTTAAGGTTACATATTTCTTTATGCCAGTACTATGAATAAATGATAATTCTTTTCTGCCTGCTGCCAATTGTGTGGCTACATCTTTTACAACTGGTAGTTCCAACTCCGTCACACTGTCATCCTCTACAACAAATTCAATATTTAACTGATTATTGAATTCAGGATTTTTACGACGTTCGTTCTCTGCATGGAAAATATAAGATTTACAGGTTTTTGTTTCCTTGTTGTACAGCATGATAAAGCTGTCGTCAAAATCAAGGTATTTTTTGAGACTATTGCGTATGAGATGTAACATATCGTCTTTACCACGTATACGCGATATTTCACTGCTTAGAGAAAGTAGCATCTCATTATGCATTTAAAAGTCGTTGTACTTGAAATATTTTACATATAAAATAACGAATTGTTGCCGTTGCATGACTATTATATTTCTGCGTTAGTATATTTATAAAATAGTCAAAGAAATCTGATGCTGAATAAATCGCTAATTCTCGCTGCCTTCCTGATTACCACGCTTCAATCTTTCTCCCAAAAAATTCATCATTTTCGGGAGGCGCTTTTGATCAATTCAGGCAGCCGTTATGGTCGGGAGGCAGTATATGCAGATCTGCTGGTCTGGAAACTTTATAACAAGAGTCTCGGTAAACCTGTGGCCGGCGCTCTTTTTGACATCACGGAAAAAGGGGACACCCTCAGCTGGCAGGCGATCAAAGCCGATAGTGCCAACAGGTTCCTGACCCGTCGCTGGCAGGCGATAGCGAGGGGTAACACTTTTGGTAATCCCAACCGGGTCGACCGTGGCACGGGCTATATCTATCTTACCTATAATTCACCAAAAGAGCAGTCAGCAATACTTAATATAAAGGGCAACAGCGGGGTTTATTTCAATGGTATACCGCATATGGGCGATCCATATAACTCCGGTTTCATGCATATTCCGGTGAGCTTAAAAAAGGGATTGAATGAACTATATGTAAGAGGCACAAATATCTCAGCAGATATTATCTTTCCCAACAAGGCAGTTTCACTGGCTGCCGATGATCTCACACTGCCTTCCGTCATTAAAGGAAAGGACAATAGCAATCTGGAAGCTGCCATCGTTGTAATCAATACAAGTTCAAAAACTTTATCCAGCCTTCAATTAAAAACATCAATGGGCGGGAAGGAGATTAAAACAGATCTGCCACCAGTTCCACCAATGACCACAAGGAAGGTGAAATTCAGGTTTGATGCGAGCAATATCACAGAAAAAGGATGGAATAATTGTATCGTTTCTTTATTTGAAGGCCAAAAACTCATCGATACAGCTACCATAAAAATTGAGTGCATAGAACCGGGCGATAAGTATAGTGTTACTTTCACCAGCAGTATAGATGGCAGTCTGCAATACTATGCCGTTACACCTCAATTGCCTGGGGGAAAAGATTCAGGGAATGCCTTATTCCTGTCTGTACATGGGGCGGGAGTTGAAGCACTAGGACAGGCCAGGGCTTACCAATCCAAGGATTGGGGCACATTGGTTGCTGCTACCAACCGACGACCTCGTGGATTTAACTGGGAAGACTGGGGACGGCTTGATGCATTGGAAGTACTTGCCCTGGCAAAGGAAAAATTCAAACCGGATCCACAGAATATTTATCTCACCGGTCATTCAATGGGTGGACATGGCACCTGGTTCCTCGGAGCAACCTATCCCGATAAATGGGCGGCTATCGCACCTTGCGCAGGTTATCCCACGCTGAAAGGATATGGCTCGGCTGATGGGCTAATTCCAGATAGCAGTAATTCACCAGCTGAACAGATGCTGCTGCGTTCCAGCAACCAAAGCGACGTAATAAAACTTGCCACCAACTATAAATCTTTAGGTGTTTACATAATGCATGGTGATGCCGACCGCGTTGTTCCTGTCACCTATGCAAGGCAAATGAGAAAGGTTCTGGCTGATTTTCATAGTGATTATAACTATTATGAATACCCGGGTGGCGAACATTGGATAGGAAGCGAGAGCGTTGACTGGCCCTATATATTCGATTATTTCAAGTGGCACAAGATTGCTGTGGACACTGCCGTGAATACAATTGATTTCAGCACGGCAAATCCAGGTATATCTGCATCCTATCGATGGGCTTCTATTCTGCAACAACAGTTTCCACTACTCTATAGCAGGATCCAACTTAAGAGACATAACAGCGCAAAAACTATAACAGGTACTACAGAAAATACAGAGTTGATTCAATTTGGTCTGGACAATTTTGGCAAAGGCGCTACTATTAATATCATGCTTGACAGCCAGCTGATAAAATATACAACCACTTCCGCAAATGATACTGTGATCCTCAAAAAGGAAAACAACATTTGGGCCCTGGCAGGATTTCCAACGGCGCAAGAGAAGAGCCCCATCAGGAATGGCACATTCAAAGATGCCTTTAACTACAACATGATTTTTGTGTATGGTACAACCGGCAACATACAAGAAAATGAATGGAGTTATAACAAGGCAATTTATGATGCTGAAACATGGTATTACCGTGGCAATGGAGCAGTTGAGATAATTGCTGATAAGGATTTCGATGCTACGCGATATAAGGACAGGGGTGTGATCCTTTTCGGGAATGCAAGCACAAACAGCGCCTGGAATAAGTTGCTATTGAACTCACCCATCCAGGTTAAAAGAAATCAAATACAGGCTGGTGATAAAACCTGGACCGGCGATGACCTGAGCGCCTACTTCGTTTGGCCTCTGGAGAATTCCTCTTTTGCCAGTGTTGGCGTTGTAACCGGTACTGGGTTGAAGGGAATGAATGCCGCAAATGCCAATCAATACTTTGCTGGTGCCAGCGGATTCCCTGATTTTATGATCTATAGTTTGGACATGCTAAAAAATGGTCCATCAGATATTAAGCTGGCTGGTTTTTTTGATAATAACTGGAAACTTACCAGGTCAAATATTGCAGAGGGTAAGTAACAACAGGGCCACTTGTCATTTCCTTAATGCGGCAACGCGAATTGTTTTAGCGTTGTCGTCGGTCCACGCAAACAGGAGTCCATCATCTGAACGCACCATTTGCGGGAAACCACTCGATCTCGATTCTGTTGAAGTGGCAATGGTATGCGTATCTCCTTTTTTTCCATTTGCAAATACCTGCACCGCTTTGATGGCAGCGCCTTCCATCCAGCTTACCATAGCGCTTGAATCATCCATCATAATCAGGTCTACCCGACCGATGGCCTTGCCTTCATCAATACGTATGGGCTCTTCAAAACTTGCCCCGCCGTCTTTAGAAAAGATCAGCTTGACCTGTGCATTTTTATCAGTTGCACTATACCAGGCAATGGCGAGGAGATTGCCTTTTGCTGCCGATGCAGGCCCATTAACCGGGCACCCGCTTATTTTCCAATTATCCGGATAAATTGTTTTGGGGTCGGTCCATTTTCCATCTACCAGTCTGACGATTGACATATCTCTAACTTCATCCTTTGATCTATCACGATAAATAACAACAGGTCCATTTGTGGTGATAGCAGTGCTTGTCTGGCAGCAATCACAGGTGCGTGCATCGAGTTCCCATTCATTCATCTTCTTACCTGACCCATCAACATGAGCTCCCCTTACTGTCATTTCTCCGTGATGCCCTTCATGGCCCTCATGGCCTTCCATGGAAGCATTCCGGCCATCGAGCCAGGAAATAAAATATCCGTTTTCGTATGCTGCCATTGAAACAAAACCATGTTCTGCTTTTTTGCCATCATCGTGAAGGGTTACGGGTGATGACCATTCGTTTCCACCATCTGCAGATGTTGTGATCTTAACATCATAGGCAAATGTGCTGCTGTCACTTTTTTCCAGGAAATGTGCAATCAAACTGCTATTACCATCCGAGGCCAGCATAGGAAAATCGGCCCAGTTAACGAACCAATCTTTTCCCTTAGCAATTAGTTTTGGCACGGACCATCTATCTCCTTCCAATATCGAAAACATAAGTTTGCTGGAATCCCCTGAGCGATCGATCCAGGAGAGATAAACGCTTCCTTTTTTATCGGCAAATAAAAACGGCTCTGCCGTTAGTGAATCAGCAGGGGAGGGCAGGGCCATTAATTTTAATGTGCCATCTGAATTTTCATCTGGTTTCTCATTGCCACAGGAAATCAGAAAGGTGGTGAGCAGCAATCCAATCAATATCTTTTTCATTTTCCGGCGATGGTTTTACGGAGTAAATCAAGGTTGTTGGCATCATCCCATTTCCGGTATCCCGGCTCAAAAAATACCAGCTGGTGATTGGCATCAAAGATTAGCGTGGTGGGTAGTGCCTCTATTCCCAGTGACTCTGCATTCTCAACCCTTGTATAAGTGAAGTTGTATTTATTTTCCTGGATGAATTCTTTGATCTGGTCCATATTTTCATTGCTTGCAAGAAGGAAGATCATATTTTCTTTTCCGATCAGTTCCTGCGCTTTTTCAATGGAGGGTATTTCCTTCAAACAGGGTTTGCACCAGGTGGCCCATATATTAATGAATAATGGTTTCCCTTTATAGGCAGATAAATCAATTGGCTGATTATTCATATCCGTTAGACGGATCTGGGTAATGGAATTCTGTTCCGTACTTGATTTGTCCTGCCCTGGCCTTTCATTACAGGCGGCCATCATAAAGAGGCAGAAACATGTGATAATTAGTCCCGAATATAGAAAGGTTCTCATTTTAATCATTATACCAGGTTGGATTAATCGGGCAAATTATGCAAATTATATATGCGGTGGCCGATCCTGGTTATAATCATAAAATATATTGCTGATAACCTGTCATTTCGCTTAATTTTAATATTCATTAATTGCCCCCATATGAGAAGGTTTCCGTTAGTACCAGCAATACTACTTTTAGTAGTTGCCTTATTCACCAATTGTGCATCTCCTTTAGCCGCCAATACACCGCCCGACCAGCAGCCATCCCCTGGTATTGAAGGACGCTGGGATATTACTATTTATGATGATGGGAAAACCTATCCTTCGTGGCTTGAAGTATTCCATTCTGGCACTAAGCGATTAATTGGTCATTATGTTGGTATTTCAGGCAGTGCCCGACCCATTTCAAAGATCAATTTCAAGGATGGTAAAATGAGTTTTACCATTCCACCGCAGTGGGAAGAGGAAGACAATGACTTATCCTTTGAAGCAAGTTTGCAGGGCGATAGTCTTGCGGGTACCTTGGTTGCTGCCAATGGTAAATCCTATAAATGGAGTGGACGCCGTGCTCCTTCTCTCCGCCGTGAAAAAGAAGTTGTTTGGGGTACACCTGTGCAGCTTTTCAACGGAAAGAACCTTGACGGCTGGCGTGCCATGGGCGAGAACCAGTGGGTAGTGGAAGCTGGTGTTTTGAAAAGCCCGCGCTCCGGAGCTAACCTGGTTACTGAAAAAACCTTCAATGATTTTAAGCTACATGCTGAGTTCCGCTGTCCCAAGGGGAGCAACAGTGGCCTGTATCTTCGCGGCCGGTATGAAGTGCAGATAGAAGACAGTAAGGGAAAGGATCCACAGAAAGATCTGCTGGGTGCCGTATATGGTTTTATCAAACCAAGTGACATGGCAGCCAAGGATGCCGGTGAATGGCAGACCTATGATATAACCCTTGTTGGCAGGATGGTAACCATCGTTCTGAATGGCAAGCAGGTTGTTTGTAACCAGGAGATACCCGGTATTACAGGTGGCGCACTCGATAGCAGGGAAGGAGAACCCGGACCTATCATGATACAGGGTGATCATGGTCCGATTGAATTCCGCAATATTACGATTACACCCGGCCGTTAGTCCATCATAAAATGATCAATCCCAAACATAAAGCAGCCCAGGAAGCAGCATCCTATGTGAAAAATGGGATGATCATTGGTGTGGGAACAGGCTCTACTGCGGCCTACTTTATCCAGGAATTGGTTAAGCTTTTCCAGCAGGGAACAGACTTTGCCACCATCCCCACATCAAAAGCAACAGCAGTGATTCTGCAGCAATTTGATTTACCCATCTTACCAATGGATGATGTTTCTACTATTGATCTTACGGTGGATGGCGCCGATGAAATTGATAAGGAATTACAACTGATCAAAGGTGGTGGTGGGGCATTACTGCAGGAAAAAATGGTAGCATTTGTTTCAAAGAAATATATAATCATTGCCGACGAATCCAAATGTGTAGAGCAGTTAGGCCGCCATCCACTTCCCGTAGAAGTGATCCCATTTGGATACAAGGCCGTAAAAATGGTCATTGAAAATACCTACGGCATTAAAGTGGTTTTAAGAATGAAGGATGGTAAACCCTTTATTACCGACCACAGACACTATTTGCTGGATTGTCATTTTAACCGGATTGACGATGCTCCTGCATTGCATAGCCATCTGAATAATATAACAGGTGTTGTAGATAATGGCCTGTTCCTGAATATGGCGGATACAGCTATTATTGGGCAATTAGATGGAAAGGTATTTACAGTGTCAATTTAGTATGTGAAGCTTAAAATTTTCCTTGCATTTACAGCGATTTACCTGATATGGGGCTCAACCTACCTGGCCGCCTATTTTGGATTGGGCAGTATTCCGCCTTACCTTATGTCAGCTTTACGATTTACTGCAGCAGGTATGATTTTATTGGGATTATCTTTCTTCAAAGGTTACCCATTACCACCCCGAAAGAACATCCTGGTGAATGCATTAGGTGGTATAATGATGCTTGTTGGAGGCAGTGGTTCAGTATTATGGGCGCAACAATATATACCATCGGGACTAGCCGCTATACTTGTATCTGCCCTGCCTATCTGGTTTGTTATACTGGATAGGAAACAATGGCCACTTTATTTTTCCAACAGGCTTATTATTCTGGGTGTTTTGCTGGGTTTCGCCGGCATCATCCTATTATTTGGATCCAATGCCATGGATGCAACACAAACCAAAGAGGGATATATGAAGTCCCTCGGAATTCTGGTGATCATTGCCGGAACCATTATGTGGACTATCGGTTCGCTATATACGAAGTATAATTCTCCCAACCAGGATGTGACGGTGAGTGCCAGTATACAATTACTCGCAGCAGGTTTATTCAGTTTCTGTTTGAGTCCATTCCTCGACTCGCTTACTTCTTTTTCATTTGCCGAAGTTTCCCTGCAGGCATGGCTGGCATTGTTTTACCTGATCATATTCGGATCGGTAATCGGATATCTTTCCTATGTATTTTTATTATCAGTAAGGCCCGCAGCACAGGTAGGAACACATGCCTATGTTAACCCGGTGATCGCAGTGGTCCTTGGGATTGTTTTTATAAATGAAAACATATCACTTATACAAATGATAGCCCTGGTGGTGATACTCGCCAGCGTAGTACTCATCAATCGTAAGACTGCATAACTCATATAATATCTGCAGTCTTGGGCGGTGCGTTCAGAATACTCCTGCTATTGAATAAACCTATCATCACCGTGAGTGCTGATATACTCAGGAAGATCAATAATGTAGGCAAAACCGGCGGGGCAAACACTGTATTGAAACTGAATACTGCAAGAGCCCACCCTCCGGCCAGTGCCAGCAATATTCCTGTAATGGCAGCGAGTGCACCCAGAAAGAAATATTCCAATGCTGTAATCGTCAGCACCTGCCTGCGACTGGCACCGAGCGTCCTTAATAACACAGTTTCCTGTATTCGCTGGTATTTGCTGATCAGGATCGAGGCGATCAAAACCACCAATCCCGTGGCAATGCTGAAACCACCAATAAACCGTATCACGAAAGCAATTTTGGAAAGTATATCATCCACTACGCTGAGGATCAATCCCAGGTCGATCATTGACACTGTTGGATAAGCACTCACAACAGCACGCTGGAAGGAAGCAGATATTTCTTTTGAAGGTACCCGGGTGATCAGCACATGAAATTTTGGAGCTGATTCAAGTACGCCCTTCGGGAAGATAACCCTGAAATTGGTCTGAACGCGGTTCCAGTCCACCTTCCTCAGACTTCCCACAACAGTAGACACCAACGCTCCCTGAACATTGAAAACAATAGTATCCCCAACGCCTACATGGAGCCGCTTAGCATAGCCATCTTCCATGGATATGCGAACATCATTAGCGTTTGGTGATACGGTCTGTAATTTTCCTTCAAGTAGTGTTTCAGTATCGGTCAGGCTATCACGGTAGGTAGAACGCACTTCACCTTCAAATGCCCAGCGCGGCAGGTCTATGGTGCTGTCCTGCCTGGCCATAGTGGCGGTTATACCATTGATCTCCTCTATACGCATGGTTATGATGGGCACTTCCTGTATCACTGGCAAATTAAACTTCCGGGTAATGGCAGCAATTGGTTCCTTTTGTTCAGGCTGGATATCAAAGATCACCATGTTAGGTTGGTTTTCACTTGATGAGAGCGCCACCTTATTGGTGAGAAGATGTTGTACAAAAAACAGCAGGCATATAAAAGTTGTTCCCAGCCCGATGGCAACAACCAATATCACTGTTTGGTTATGCGGACGGAAGAGATTCGCGAATCCTTGTCGCCACAAATAGCTCCATGATTCAGGAAAATATTTCCTGGTAACCCACATAATAAGCCATGCCATACCCGCCAGTATCCCAAAGGCAGCCAGTACGCCTATCGTGAAAACAACAGCCTGCGACCAGTTGTCCATTTGCAACCAGCTAAAGCCAAGAACGAATGCCAGTATTAGCAGGTATACCAGCCACTGCAACGGGTCTTTTAAAAATCTGTTCTTTGTTTCGGTGATCCGAAGTGTATTCAGCGGGGCAATATTTCGGATCGATAAGAGGGGCAATAAAGAGAATAGCACCGAGATCAGCAATCCCACAAAAATGCCTTGTGCAATTGCTTTCCACGAAATTTGCATGGTGATATCAACCGGGAGAAAATCTTCCAATACGGCCGGTAACAAAAATTGAATGGCGGTTCCGGCGATGGCTCCCGCTATAGAACCAAGTAATCCCAGCAAACTAACCTGGATGAGATAAATCAGGAACGCTTGTTTCCCTGTAGCACCAAGGCAGCGAAGTACAGCAATTGAGTTCAGTTTTTCCCTGATATAAATATGGATGGCGCTCGCTACGCCAATACATCCAAGCAACAATGCAATAAAACTCACCAGGTTCATAAAGGAAGTGAAGTCTTCAAATGAATTGCCAGTATTGTTTTTTGCTGCCTCTACCGTATCAATATCAAATCCTGCATCTTCAATGCGTGGCTCAATTTTCTCTACAAGCGCATTGATATCAACCGCTTTATCGTATTTGAAATAATAACTGTAATTGATCCGGCTACCGCGCTGTGATAAACCTGTTGCGGTTAAATATCGTAAAGGAATAAATATACCGGGGGCAACAGCTGCGGAGAATCCTGTTTTACCAGGCACCTTATCGATCTCCCCTGCTATTTTAAAAGTTAGTTCACCGATCTTTATTGAATCTCCCACTTTTGCCTGGTATTGAAGCATAAGTGTTTTGTCAACCAGGGCCTGCTGACCTGCCTGGTAAGTTTTGGCGGCGTTGGAAGGATTAGTTCGAATGCTTCCATAGAAAGGGTAGTTGCCTTCCACCGCCCTTATCTGTACCAGTCTTGTTCCTCCTGTTCGAAGGAAATAGACCATCGATGCAAAACTTTGTTCAGTAGCTTTCTGATCACCGATGGAGTCGAGTAATGGTTGCAATGCATCGCCTGCTGGTTTATTGGCTTCAATCACAAGGTCTGCCCCCAGCAATTCTTTTGCTTGTTTGTCGATATCCCCCTGAACGGTATAGCGCAATGAATAGATAGCCACTAATGCTGCGATGCCAAGTATGATGGAGGATATAAAAAGCAGCAGTCTTGATCTGCTCCTTCGGCTATCGCGCCATGCCATACTGAAGAGCCATGCAATATTCAATCGTCCTTTGTTGCTGTACTGGCTCATAAGCTAAGGTCATTGTTGATGAAGGTCTCCTGGTCAGAAATAATGGAACCTCCCCTGAGTTTTATGATCCTGCCTGTGCGGGCGGCCAGTTCCAGGTCATGTGTAACAATTATAAGAGTTGTGCCGGCTTCCTGGTTGAGGTCAAATAATAAGCGGATGATTTTCTCACTTGTTTCTGCGTCAAGATTTCCAGTGGGTTCGTCAGCAAACAATATTTTCGGTTGGGTTGAAAAGGCCCTGGCTATGGATACACGCTGCTGTTCGCCCCCGGATAATTGGGATGGGTAGTGCTGCACCCTTTCTTTGAGACCAACTTTATCTAAGAGGGCAAGTGCCCTGCTCCGGATATTCTTTTCTCCTCTCAATTCTAATGGAACCATAACATTTTCAAGCGCCGTGAGGGTGGGGAGCAACTGGAAATTCTGGAATATAAATCCAACATACTGGTTCCTGATCCTTGCCAGTTCATCTTCAGAGAGATTATTAAGGAGTATATTATTGAGGTGAACGGTGCCTTCACTGCTGCGATCAAGTCCCGCACATAAACCAAGTAAAGTTGATTTTCCACTACCCGATGGTCCCACAATGGCCATGGTGGCGCCTGCCTCAACGGAGAAATTAACATCCTTTAATACAGTGGTTGATCTCCCTGCCCCTTCATATGTTTTACTTAAATGTGCTGTTTCTAGTATTGGTTCGGCCATAAACATCCTTATTCTTTAATAATATTGCGCTAATTTATCATTTAATACAACAGTTGATGACGAGAACATTGTTAATATACCTGCTATCACTGCTGATGATTTCAACCATAGGTGCTTGTGGCAATGCTGCGGACAAAGCTCCGGATGATAACCAGAAAGCAACTGAAAAGGTTGCCGAGCCCGTTGATTCATTAAAGACCATCCTCTTTTTTGGTAATAGTCTGACGGCAGGATATGGGCTTGACCCGGTGGAAGCTTTCCCTGCATTGATTCAATTAAAAATTGATTCGCTTAAGCTGCCTTATAAAGTGATCAATGGTGGATTAAGTGGTGAAACTACTTCGGGTGGCAAAACACGTATTGATTGGTTATTGCGTCAGAAGATCGATGTTTTTATTCTTGAGCTGGGTGCTAATGATGGACTTCGTGGTATCCCTGTTAAAGAAACCAGACAGAACCTGCAGGCCATCATAGACCAGGTGAAATCAAAATATCCTGATGTGAAATTGGTACTTGCGGGTATGCATGTTCCTCCTAATATGGGAGCAGCTTATGCCAAAGAGTTCCATGCTATATATTCGGAAATTGCTAAGAAAAATCAGATGACCCTTATACCTTTTCTTTTAGAAGGCGTTGGGGGTAATCCTGAATTGAACCAGGGAGACGGCATTCATCCAACGGCAGAAGGGCACAAGATAGTAGCCGATGAAGTTTGGAAATATATCCAACCGATACTTTAATATTATATACATGTCTTCATTATTTTCTCCTTTAACTATCAAGGGCCTTACGTTGCGAAACAGGGTAGTGGTATCACCAATGTGCCAGTATTCAGCAACGGATGGATTTGCCAACGACTGGCACCTGGTACATCTTGGTGCTATGGCAGTTGGCGGCGCTGCACTTGTTTTCGTGGAGGCAACAGGTGTATCTCCCGAAGGCAGGATTACCCCGGGTTGTTTGGGCATCTGGCGTGATGAACATATTGACATGCTTAGTCGCATTGCAGTTTTTATAGAACAACAGGGAGCAGTACCCGGTATTCAACTGGCGCATGCAGGAAGAAAAGCATCTCATGACCTGCCCTGGAAAGGGGCTGCCCAGTTAAAGGAAGAAGAAGGTGGATGGACAACAGTAGCACCAAGTGCTATCGCATTCAGCGAGGGTGAAGTACCACCCATTGCTTTGGATAATGCAGGAATAAAAAAAGTTGTGGAGGATTTTAGCAATGCCACTCAAAGGGCGATGGAAGCCGGATTTAAAATTGTCGAGATCCATGCTGCACATGGATATTTATTGAATGAGTTCCTGTCACCTTTGAGTAATCAACGAACCGATGAGTATGGTGGATCTTTTGATAACCGTATTCGTTTATTGCTGGAGGTTATAGAAGCTGTGCAGAAAGTTTGGCGGAAATCACTTCCCTTGTTCGTCAGGATCTCCGCAACTGATTGGGTAGAGGGTGGTTGGACGATTAACGATTCTGTTAAGCTGGGCACGATCCTTAAAGAGAAAGGTGTTGATCTGATCGATTGTTCTTCGGGTGGAAATGATGCCAGTGCAAGAATTCCCCTTCAGCCAGGTTACCAGGTGCGATTCGCTGAGGCTGTTCGGCAAACAGGCATTATGACGGGAGCAGTTGGATTGATCACGGAAGCAAAACAGGCTGAATCAATAATCAGGGAGGGTAAGGCTGATCTTGTTTTCCTTGCAAGGGAGATGTTGCGTAATCCGCATTTTGTTTACTATGCAGCAAATGAATTGGACGCTGAGCACCTATGGCCAAACCAGTATTTAAGGGCAAGGTTTAAAAAATAATTGTTATGGACATTATGCAGTTTCTTACCTCCATCCAGGATAATCAATTGCCGGAAGGAATTTCTGTTTACCTGCAATCACTTTGGTATGCTGGTAATGATAATTGGGAGAAGGCACACGAGCTAATACAGGACCTGCCGGGAAAGGATGCTGCAATATTGCATGCCTATCTTCACCGTGTGGAGGGTGATAAGTGGAATGCGGGGTTTTGGTATGATAAGGCAGGAGAAAAAATGCCGGAATATTCCACCAAAGAAGAATGGGAATTATTGGTGAAAAGATTTCTGTGATTAAAAATCATCTTATTTGCCCACTACCACGAACAATCCATTTTTCCGTAACAAGTTTTTCCAATGCAAATGGTCCTCGCGCATGTAGCTTCTGCGTGGAGATTCCAATTTCGGCACCAAGTTCAAATACCTCTCCATCCGTAAAACGGGTGGATGCATTTGAATATACAACGGCAGAATCTACATTACGTATAAAATATTCGCAGGCTTTTTTGTCTTCCGATAATATAGATTCAGAATGTTTTGTAGAGTAGGTGGCAATATGATTTAATGCCTCTTCCATGCCATCAACTACTTTTATTGCACACTTGAGGCTAAGGAACTCACGACCATAATCAGCTGTAGTGGCTGTTGTAATAAAAGGATATCCTTTCAAATACAATGCTTCTGGCTTGCCCGCGAAAATCTCCACTTCTTTTTCAGCAAACAGGGGAGCAAGTTTCTTTAAAAATGATGGAGCAATTTTTTTATCTACCAGAATGGTATCAACTGCATTACATACCGATGGTCTCGAGGTTTTAGCATTTACCACGATCTCTACCGCCTTATTAAGGTTTGCTTTGGATTCCACATATATATGGCAGACACCGGCACCGGTTTCGATAACCGGCACCAGTGAATGTTTTCTAACATAACTGATAAGGCCTTCAGACCCTCTTGGAATCAGCACATCAAGATATTTGGTTGCAGTGAACATTTCCTCAACCACCTCTCTCTCTGGTGGAAGCAGGGTGACGAGGTCAGGATCCATATCGAAAATGCGCAAAACTTTTTTTATCAGCGCAACAGCGGCTTTATTGGTATGATCTGCTTCATTGCTTCCTTTCAGTACACATGCATTTCTGCTTCGCAGGCAAAGGGCTGCTATATCAAAAGTTACATTCGGTCTCGATTCATATATTGCACCTACAACACCCAGTGGTACTGCTATCTTTTCCAATTTAAGTCCATTGGCTAAGGTCTTTTTTTCTAATATCTTGCCGGATGGATCGGGCAGTTTAGCTATAGTACGGATACTGGCAGCTATAGCACGGATTCTTTTTTCATCCAGCATAAGGCGATCGATCCTGGGATTATCCGGAGATTGTTTCGCAAGATCCTTTGCGTTTGCTTTTAATAATGCCGGGATTGAATTATTCAGTTCATCTGCCAGCGATCGTAATAATTTTCGTAGCTGGCTATCAGGCACTGATAGCAGACTGCCAGAAGCAGTGTGCGTCTTTTTTATATTTCCTAAAACAGTCATTCTTCTTTTTGTTAGAATAATACAATATCATCTGCATGCGCAGCGATCACATTCTTTTCTTTGAGTTGAGCATTGATGGCTGGAGCTTCGAGGCGCGTTTTAGCAACGCCAAGGATCTCCCCGGTTTCATCCATTATCTGTATCACCTCACCTGCAACGAATTTTCCTTCGGCTTTTGTTATGCCAATGGTCAATAGACTTTTTCTTCCCTGTAGAGCCCTCGCTGCCCCTTTATCTACATGGATGGTTCCCAGAGTTACTGAACCACTTGCAAGCCATTTCTGCCTCGCCCGCAGATTGGATTTTTTTGCAAGGAAATAAGAGCCATTATTACCCTCCAGTGCATCCGTTATAGGGTGCTTGCCCTTTAATCCACAGATCATAACATTGATACCAAGGGAAGTTGCCAAACGCGTAAAGGTCAGTTTTGAGAGCATCCCACCAAGTCCCGGTCCACTGGTATCTGTCCTTACATATTGAAGAACCGAAGCGTCAACTTTTTCTATACGCTTTATGATCTTTTTCTTGTCATCCAATAATCCACCCGCCGAAGTACAGAGCACGAGGTTGCCAGCATCAAAGCCTATTGCTATTAATGTAGCAAGCTCATCATTATCCGAAAACTTTATCTCTACATTACTTACAAGGTCATTCTCATTAACGACCGGGATAATACTATTTTCCCAGAAAGTGGCGAAAGTCTGGCGGAGTTGGAGAAACTGTTTCCTGCTGGAGAAATGCACCCTTTCGCATAGCGCCTGTGCCACTGTAATACCGTGAACACTGAAAAACTTATGATACATTTGAATAAGTATCGGGTTGCCTACTGCCGCTGCAGCTTTGCGCTCAGATAATGTTCCCTTGTAATTGTGCAGAAACTTCCTGCCACTTCCTACTGCACCACTGGAAACCAGTACAATATTGAATTGCTGGCTGAGGGCTGCAATTTCCGCAGCCACTTTTTTGATAACTGAAGTATCGATATTTCCTTCCTGGTTGGTTATTACAGCAGTCCCTAATTTAATAACTAAGACTTCCCTAAACATTGCTTGCTTGCTTGTTTGTTTGCAAGATAATGTAATAAATAAACTACACCATGGGGGTTCGGCCCCCGATGCTTTGTAAATTGCAGCATGTTACAGGTGTCGGGTATCAGCAAGAAGGATCAGGATATATACATCTTAAAGGATATTGAGTTTTCAATTTCGGGTAACCGGAAACTTGCCATTGCCGGTGAAACCGGATCGGGCAAGAGCACCCTGATGAAGATAATTGCCGGACTGGTTCAGCCCGATGAGGGTAGCGTATTTTTCCATGATAAGAAGGTGGAGGGCCCATTGGAAAGATTGATACCTGGCCATCCGCAGATTGCTTATCTCTCCCAACATTTTGAACTACGAAACAATTACCGGGTTGAAGAGATACTCGAGATTGCCAGTAAACTCGACCCACCACATGCCCGGAAAATATTTGAAATCTGCCAGGTAGAACATTTGCTCAAACGTAAAACTGACAGGGTTTCGGGAGGTGAGCGTCAACGTATAGCGATGGCTAGAGCCCTCGTCACCTCTCCGGATCTATTACTGCTGGATGAACCATACTCTAATCTTGATACGATCCATAAGCAGGTTATGAAATCTGTTGTGGAAGATATCGGAGAACACCTGGGTGTATCCTGTATACTGGTTTCACATGATGCTGCCGATACTTTATCATGGGCCGATGAAATCATGGTTATGCATGATGGAAGTATCATCCAGCAGGCTGATCCCGAAACAATTTATCATCATCCCGCCAATTCTTATGTGGCTGCTCTCTTTGGTAAATTCAATGTGCTGAATACTGAAACAGCAACAGCATTTGGATATAATAGTAATACATCGCAAGATGATGGTTTTTCAATGTTACGTCCCGGGAAGTTCAGTCTGAATCAAGGCACTATTAATAGTGTAAAGGGGGAAATAAAAAAGGTGTCCTTTTTGGGAGACACCTATGAGTTGGATATCCAGCTTGAATCTCAATCCATTGTGGTGAAAACAGCTCTTAACGGTTTCATCAAAGGAGATACCGTTACTGTTTCCCTAAACCGGGAATCTATTGGGATGCCCTGATTCTCAGGATGGAGTGTAGGCAGATCTTTTTATGGATCTGAGTACAAAATGTAAACTGATCAGCGATGCGCCAAACAGGTAGAGATACATTTTTTGATCAAGCGGGTGATTGTTACCAAAATAAGTGAGCGCCACAAGAGTGGTGCCCCAGATGAACAGCGCATTCTTAATGGCTGATAACAACAGGGTACGTAGGGTTACCATGACGGATTTTTTTTGTCTCCCTTATTAACAAAATACCTTATTTATTATTGTGCAATTGATTTGATTTTCGATGAAAGGTGGATTTATATATACTTAAGCCACCAATAATTGTTCCGGGCTTTATAGCGTCCAAACCATTGGCTGGGCTTATATAAAAGAAGTACAATAACTATCCACAGCACATAAACGATCCATAGGTCGTAGCCGAAATTCAGTGGCCGGAAGTAAAACGGAAGTCCGGGACTGCTGATATCTTTTATTCCATAACCTGAAGTAAAGAAGAGTATAATGAGGAACAAATGGATAAGATAGAAATGTAAAATATAATAGAAAAACGGAACCTTTCCATACACACTCACAAAACGGCTCCACGCGGTATTTGTTTTTTCCCAGATAGATAGTAAAATTAATGATGGTCCCAGGGTCATACAGAGATACATTAATGACGGTGGATATTTGCTGGTATTTAGAAACGAGAAAAGGTCGTGTGGAAAGCTGCCATTTGTTAGTCGGGGAGAGGGGTCGCCATACCCATTGATAAACCGTAGCAGGATAAATGCTATTGTCATCACTAATCCGGTTATTAAAAGATTTTTTCTTCTTCTGCTGCCAGAATAGCCTGCATTGTACCAATACCCCAATGCATAACCGATAAACATTGCTGCGGTCCATGGTAAAATAGCATAGAGTACCAGGATGATATGATTAGATGATATCGGAATGGCAGATCCAAATGCGCGGAAGAAAATATTCCATATTGCTGAGGATACACCTGATGTAGGTGCTGCAACATAATCAAGTGTGTTATGGCCAATCAACAGAATGATGCCTGAAAGTAAAACAGCCTTGAATGATATTCTGCTGATTATGGAAAGCAGTATCATGCTGAAGCCGATTGCCCAGATCACCTGCAGAATAATAACATTAATGAAAGGATTGAAGGTTATGCCGAAAGTAACAAGCGTGATCTCGGCAATAATGAGCCAGAGGCCCCTTTTGAACATGGAGGCACTGGCCTCTTCGCTGGCTTTATTTTGGGATGATATATAGATGGATATACCTGAAAGCATAACAAATACCGGTGCACAGAAATGCGTAATCCATCGTGTGAAGAAAAGGGGATAAGTAGTTGATGCTGGTGCCAGGGGATCTGTTGTCATAGCCGAATGATGAAAGAAATCCCTTGTATGGTCTAGGGCCATAATTATCATTACAATACCCCGAAGAATGTCGATTGATTGTATCCTCTTAGATTTTTCCATGTATTAATGAAGTGGTATAAAACTATATAAATATAAAAATAGATTTCAAACCACATTTAACGTCACCCATGAACAACGTGACCTGGTCATATGTTCGTCCACCTAACGTGTGTCAGACACTTAATCTCCCAAGCCTTGCAGTTAGTGAAAGAATTTATTATATTGATTCCCAAATCTTAACCATGAATCGTTTTCTATTCCTGCCAGTACTTTTCTCTATCATGTTTTTTTCATGCTCTAAAAGCAGTGATAGTTCTAATCCTCAATACTATTTGAATGCAACTGTCAATGGTCAAAAGCTAACATTTAATACCAATGCATTTGCGCAATGGGAGATTAATGGAGATTTTGCTGCTCTTATGGCCGGAGGTTATGAGAATAATTCCCAGGATTCAAGAACTGCAGGATTTGTAATTATAAATCTTCCCTCAAAAAAACAAATCACAGCTGGTGCCTATAATGATTCAGGAGATGAATTCGAAGTAATTGGTAGTTATAATATTCCAGCACAGGAGAAGGACTATCAATCCGGGACAACATTATCTGCAGAAGCTGAAAGGATGGGAATGAACCTGCCAAATAAATTTGAGCTGATCATTACCTCGGTATCTGACAATATTATTCAGGGAAGTTTCAGTGGTGATTTTTACCTTGAAGCTGATCCTATGGCTGAAAAGGTAACTATTACGAATGGCAGCTTCAGGCTAAAGGTTCTTTAATTATTAATCCTTTTTCTTATTGTCAGGTTCGGCTTCTTTCTGAGCCTCCTTTTTTTGTTCCTTAGCATTGGCTATGGAATCCTTTATACGCTGTCTTTCCTTTCTTTTGAAATGACCTCTCAATAAGAAAGACCCCTGTGCCGCTTCCAATGTTTCATTGGCGGTGCTGGCTGTTTTCTTGATTGTGCCCACTGTTTGTTTTGTCTGGTCAATAGCACCTTCCAGTTTAACTGCCAGCTTATCATCATTTAATAAACGGCCCAGACTTCCTTCGCCGTCATCAATTCTGCCTACAATATTGGCAAGCCCATCAGTAAGATCTGCAGCATTATCCGAAATCAGACTAATATTATTCATCACCTTATCCATATCCATTGGATTAACTGATTGTATCACCGCACCATCTTTAACAGGAATTGTGGCTGAATCACCGGGTGATATCATGATGAGTTTATCACCCATTAGTCCATCTGATCCGATGCTGGCTACTGCATCAGCTTTGATATAAGGCTGCATTTCTTTTTCGAGGGTTAACATCAGCCGAACGGTCGTGTCATTAATGATCCTGATCTGGTCAACTGTTCCAATATTGATTCCCGCAAACCTTACATAATTACCTTCTCTTGTTCCGGCAATATTCTTGAAGTCGGCAAATACATTTATTTTATTTCCGAACAGGTTTTGTTGTTTCCCGATTAGGAAAATTAACACCAGCAGCAGGCCCAGGCTCACTGCAACGAATGTTCCTGTTTTTATTTTTTGTTCTGTAGATATTTTCATGCACTTAATTATTTAAAAAATGATCTTATAAATTCATCATCTGAATGGTAGAGTTCATCATAAGTTCCTTCTGCAATGATCTCTCCTTCATCCAAAACCAGGATCCGGTCGGCAGTCAATTCTGCACAGGGGATATCATGGGTGATGATCAATGATGTGGTCTTATATCTTTTTTGCATTTCTAACATCAGGTAACTGATTTCTTTGGAGGTAATTGTATCCAAACCTGTTGTGGGCTCATCATACAACATGATTTCGGGCCTTACTATAAGTGTACGAGCCAGCCCCAGCCTTTTGCGCATTCCCCCACTTAGGTCAGAAGGCATCTTATCAATTGCATCTGCTAATCCAACCGCTTCGAGCACTTCCAGAGAGCGTTCCCTTATCTCTTTTCTATCTTTTATTTTCAAAACCTTCTTAAGTGGAAAAGCAAGATTTTCTCTTACTGTCATACTATCGTAAAGCGCAGCTCCCTGGAATAAAAATCCGAGTTTGCTTCTAAGCCCCTTAAGTTCCTGATCATCCATCTCTTTCACCTCCCTGCCAAATACGAGGCAGTCGCCTTCATCCTGGTCGAGCAGTCCGGCTATGCATTTTATGGTTACTGATTTGCCTTGCCCGGATTTTCCCAGCACTACCACATTCTCTCCTTTCCTGACGGTTAAGTTGATATTCTTCAATACCTCCTTACCGTTGAAACTTTTTTTGAGTCCTTTTATTTCTATGATCGCTTCCTGGTTCATGCCTTAGGAGTATATTAATGAGTTGGTGACCTGTACCACGATGGCATCTATTACTATTATCCAGATTGATGCTGTAACAACTGATGAATTTGCTGCCAGTCCTACGCTCTCTGTTCCTTTATTAGAATTAAATCCTATAAAGCATCCCACAAAACCTATACTAAAACCGAACATGATTGATTTGATAAATGCAGGGAAAATATCAGAAAAAGCAAGGCTCGAAATGGCCTTGGTAAAATATAGTTTGATGGTCATATCGCCTGAGAGCGCAGCGGCGGTAAATCCTCCTACCAATGCCATTGCATCAGCAAAAATGGTGAGTAGCGGAATCATTAATGTGCAGGCAAGAATTCGTGGCACCACAAGAAAGCTAACAGGGTTTGCGCCGGATACTTCCATGGCATCAATTTGCTCGGTTACATTCATGCTTCCGAGTTCTGCACCAATACTGGAGGCGATCTTTCCAGCACAAATAAGGGCAATGATCACCGGACCTATCTCCCGAATGATAGAAACAGAAACCATACTCGGTATATAACTTTCAGCTCCGAATTCTTTCAGTGTAGGTTGAGATTGAAGTGTTAATACTATTCCGAGAATAAATCCTGTTAAGGCGCAAATACCTATAGACCGGAAACCGATGGTATATGACTGACGGGCGAATTCTTCAAATTCGAACTCTTCTCGCAGGAGATTCCTGAAAAAGGATCGAAGGAAGATTCCCTGTTCGCCCATGGCAATTAGGGTGTTCCTGAAATTTAGGTGTTGGGTTAATGACATTATTTGGCCTGCTTGGTTAGACCCCTATTGCCAAAGCCCTGCCATCATTATTATGTGGGAAATAACTATAATCCCTTTTTTACTGGGGAATAAATTCTACAACGACTGTGTTTCAACGCCGAATTCAAACTGCATCTCATTTAATTTACGATATAGGCCATTTTGGAGCATCAGTTCCTGGTGGGTACCGCTTTCACTGATCCGGCCTTTATCGAGCACCACGATCCTGTCTGCATTGCGGATGGTGGATAAACGATGGGCGATCACAAAGGATGTGCGGCCTTTCATCAGGTTTTCCAGCGCTTCCTGAACCAGCTGCTCACTTTCACTATCGAGAGACGAAGTGGCTTCATCAAGGATGAGGATTGCGGGATCTTTCAGGATAGCGCGGGCGATGGCTATCCGCTGCCGCTGGCCACCGCTTAATTTGATGCCTCTTTCTCCCACGATGGTTTCATATGTTTCCGGGAACCGGGAGATGAACTCATGTGCGTTGGCGCGTTCAGCTGCTTCTCGGATCTCTTCATCAGTAGCGCCAGTTTTACCATATCCAATATTTTCGCGGATGCTACCGCCAAAGAGCAAAACCTCCTGAGGAACAAAAGCCATCTGCTGTCTTAATTGAGTAAGGGGATATTGCTCCGCGGGTTTATCATCAAAATAAAGTACGCCTGTGTTGGGTTTATAGAACTGCAAAAGGAGGGAAGCAATAGTAGTTTTGCCGGCCCCACTGGGTCCTACAATAGCTATCTGCTGGCCTTTGGCTACTGAGAGGTTAAGATCCTTCAAAACCGAAATGTCTTTGCGGCCGGGATAACTAAAAGCCACATGATCAAAACGAACATTCCCATGGAGAATATGTTCAGGTGCTCCTGAGTCTTCCAGCGAAACAGGTTCACCATCACTGCGCAGGATCTCACGGATGCTTTCTGTTGCGCCAAGGGTTTTCTGAAGCTGTGAGAAGATATCGGCAAAACCGGCAAAGGTTCCCCCCACAAACATGGAGAAGATTACGAACATAGTAAGTGAACCCAGGCTTAATTCGCCGCTTCTGATCATATTGACGCCATACCACATCACAAAAGCGATGGCGCCAAATACGCTGAATATCATAAAGGAAATAAAGGCACCCCGGTAGCGGGCATTGCTGATAGCTGTGTCTACAACGGCAGAAATGCTTTTCACATAACGCGAAATTTCATGGTACTCGCTGGTAAAGGCTTTCACGACGGTGATACCCTGGAAAGTTTCCTGCACTATAGTGCCACTTTCTGCCAGCTGGTCCTGCGCCCGCCTGGCCATTTTTCGAATCCGCTTGCCAAATAAAACAGCCAGTATGGCTATCAATGGAACTACCGCAAGCATCACAAGAGCAAGCTTGGTACTGATCCAGAAGATAAATACCAGTCCTATCACCAGCGTGAATATCCCTCTCAGAAATTCTGCCAATGTAAATGATATAGCGTCCTGGATCTGAGAGAGGTCGGATGAGATCCTGTTGCTGAGTTCACCTACTCTTTTCTCAGAGAAATAACTCATAGGCATAGTAAGCAACTTGCTGTAAACATCCTTACGCATGCCGGCAAGAGAACGCTCGCCAACTTCGGTTAAGAGGTATACGCGCATATAGGAAAAGAGCATCTGGAAGCCGAGTTGTATAAAGATGAGAAGAAGCGTTGTGTTAAGGTCCCAGTTAAGATTTCTTAATTGCTCACCGAAAGGCATCATAGAAGTTGATCCGGTAGTAGGAACTGTTGCTGTTCCCGGTGCGGCAGCATCTATCATTTTGCCAAGAAATAGTGGAAACAGGCTGGTAGTAAATGCTGAAAGTGCAATAAAAACAAGGCTTAGGATGAATTTTCCTTTATATGGCCTGAGGTAATTGAAGAGCACCATGGCCTGGCGGATATTTTCCTTATTGATCTTTGCTTTGGGGCTATCATCTTTATCATTACTGCCGCTGCCTCTTCTTCTTCCGCCTGCCATACTGTATATTCGGGTTTTAATTAAACTGCAAGATAAGAATGGTTAAGCCAAAAGCTTTCATTATGTTGAGTAAACTGCTCTCCGCCTGCCTGTTGTTAAATACTATATCGCAGGCACAACAAGGCCCTATTGATTTTGAACAGTATAATCCTGTTTCTACCCTGGTAGTGAAGGAGAATCCGGTTGCCAGGGCTAAATTTCCTTTCATAGATGTGCATAATCATCAGCGGGGCATGGATTCGGGAAGCCTCGAACCACTTCTCTCAGAGATGGACAAGCTGAATATGCAGGTGATGGTAAATCTTAGCGGAGGAACCGGTAATTCACTCGAGAAAAAAATAGGTAATATTAAATCAGCCAATTCGAAGCGATTCCTGGTTTTTGCCAATATTGATTTTTCGGGCTTTGGAAAAACCGGCTGGACAGAATTCACTGTCAAGCAATTGGTGAATGATGTAAAGAATGGCGCAAGCGGACTTAAAATTTTTAAGAACCTTGGTTTTTCTGTTAAGGATCCTGAAGGCAAGCGGGTTGGGGTGGACGATCCCCGGCTTGCCCCGATATGGGAAGCATGTGCTGATCTTCGCATACCAGTGCTGATACATACAGCTGATCCCGCTCCATTCTGGGATAGTATGGATAATAACAATGAAAGATTATTGGAATTAAAAACTCATCCCCGCCGGCAGCAAAAAAATGAAGAGTATAGCTGGCAACAACTCATTGATGAGCAGCATAGGGTTTTCCGGAAGCATTTTCGAACAACGTTTATTGCCGCCCACTTTGGTTGGTATCCTAATAACCTTGGTAAACTCGATAGCATACTAACGGCAATGCCTAATGTAGTAGTGGAATTTGGAGCTGTTATTGCTGAGCTTGGCCGACAGCCACGGGCAGCTAAATACTTCTTTAATAAATTCCAGGACAGGATACTTTTTGGTAAGGATAGCTGGGTGCCATCTGAATATGCAACTTATTTCAGGGTGCTGGAAACAGAAGATGAATATTTTCCTTACCACAAAAAATACCATGCCTTCTGGGGAATGTACGGAATGGGATTGAGTGATGAGGTGTTGAAAAAGATCTATTATAAGAATGCCCTTCGAATAATTCCCGGCATCGATAAATCACAGTTTCCTTTATAAGCAGTAGAAGAATTGCTTGAAAGGAAGAAGCCCATTGTGTTATGCAACGGGCTTCTTTTTTTGCTAATTTATTATAGTTGTTTCGCGCCTTTTTCGGCAGATTTTTTCCTTACGGTTGTTGTTGCCCCACCATCCAGTGTGAGGTTCACCGGTACATTGGTGATCCAGTTGCCACGTGTAAAATCCGGAATTTCTACTGTCCTTGACCTGTTATTTACAGAGATTTCCGATAATGGAACAATAGAACTCCAAAGTGCAGCGTCATAAACATCCTGGTCAAGTGGAAGACCATTACGCAAACAATCGATCAGTCTCCAATCCATGATGAAATCCATTCCCCCATGTCCACCTACACTTTTTGCGATCTCTCCAATATGTTTAACAATAGGTGGCGTGTATTTTTCTTCCAGAGATTTGAATTCAGCTTCCTTGATCCAGCCGTGCCCAAATGCAATTCTTGCCGGGTCAGGCCATTTGCTCGCAATTCCTTTTGTTCCACTCACAAGGTGAATCCTGGAATAGGGCCGCGGTGATGATACATCATGTTGAACCATGATGGTTTTTCCTTTTACGGATCTTATCAGAGTGGTATTCATGTTTCCACGGTAGCGCTGGTTCTCAAAGGGCTTGAAAAAAGGATCAGTAGCCGCCAGTTCTTTTGCCTTTGCTGCCATTGTGAAATCATTCGTTGACATTGAAGTGAGATGTTCCAGCTGATCGCCCCGGTTTATATTCATGCACTGTGCAATTGGTCCCAGGCCATGTGTTGGATAAAGACTTCCATTATGTTTTATATTCTCCTTCAATCGCCACATATCGGCATACCCTTTTTTATTGAAGTTGAGAGATACGAGGTCATGAATATAGGCACCTTCTGCATGTAATACCTCCCCGAAAAGTCCATTCCGGGCCATATTCAAGGTCAGCAGTTCAAAAAAATCGTAGCAACAGTTTTCGAGCATCATACAATGCTTGCGGGTCCGCTCAGATGTTTCTACAAGTTCCCAGCATTCATCAATACTCATTGCTGCCGGTACTTCTGTTGCAGCATGTTTACCATTATTCATTGCATAAACTGCAATAGGTGTATGCAGATCCCATGGTGTAGTGATATATATCAAGTCAAGGTCCTTGCTTTCACACATCGCTTTCCATCCTGTATCACCAGTGTATTCTTTGGCTTTTGGCAAACCTGCTTTTTCCAGGATCTTCTGCGCAGAACTTACCCGGTCTGGATATTTATCACACAATGCTTTTATTTCAACACCTTCAATAAAGCTCATTCGTTCTACAGCTCCGGGCCCACGCATACCCAAACCAACAAAACCGATCCTTACTTTGTCGAGCTTAGGTGCTGCGTATCCGCACATATTAAATGATGGAGATTGTTCAGCCCGGATAGGACCCTTGTCAATAGAAGATTCCGGATCGCTCTGCCCGGCAATGGCGGGAAGTCCGCTTACTATTGCACTTGTGCCCAGAGTAATATTCCTTAAAAAGTTTCGCCGATTTGAACTCATTTTGCTTGATTTTATATGGCTTTTATTATTAAATGAATTTTTGAAGAAGCGTGACCAATATCGATTCCTTTTCCATCAGTTTCTTTAGAAGATCGATCTGGTTAGCTGCCCGGTTGAAATTATGTTCAGGATACCTGGAACCGTAGTAAGTATCATCGTTGAAATAGTCGGTAAGGAATCGAATAGCCTGCATGTAGATCATGAACTTACCGGCATACACGATAGAAGTTTTCTCTGCATCGCTTAATACGGATCTCATTTCACTGAGGTAACCCTTAACGATCGCTTCAAAGATATCTTCGCGGATATATATTTTACTAAAGTCTGTTTCTTCTTCACTGGCAGGGGATAGATATGTTCGCAACATATCGCCAACATCGCTTATGAAATAACCTGGCATCAGTGTATCAAGGTCTATTACACATATACCTTTGTTTTTTTCATCCAGCAGTACATTGCTTATCTTTGTATCATGATGCATTACCCTGATCCTGAAATCAGGATTTTGACGGATGGCATCAAATTGATTCACGATTGGTTCATTCGCTGAAATAAAGTTGATTTGGTCTCCGGCCCTCAGGATCCTTTTCTGATTACCCTCTTTTATGGAGGTTTTGAACTGATCATATCTCAAACGAAGGTTATGGAAATCGGGAATGGTAATAAATAGTTTATTTGTATCGAATCCATCCAGTAAAGCTGAGAACCGGCCGAATTGTTTTGCCGCTTCATATGCTACCTCTGCAGTTAAAACCACATCTTCTGTATGAGATCCTTTAATGAAAGGAGTGAGGCGGTAGAAACCATCGCCTTCCATGAATGCAAGATCCTTGTTTTCCAGTGTTTTGATTGGATCAACAAAAAGGTAATCGGGATGATGATGGCGGAGATAATCAGAGATCATCCGCACATTGTTGGCAATCTTCACCGGATCTTTAAATACACCTGCATTAATTTTCTGAAGTATGTATGCTGAATCCTTATTATATACCCTCCAGGTCGTATTAATAAGGCCGGAACCATAAGGTTCTGCCTGGAGGTCTTCCGTATATTCAAGGTATGCAGGTAAAATAGATCTTGCCATTGGGAATTGTTCTTGTCTGCTATTCTGCCTCTAACTTAATATTTACTATTGATTCAACGGTATGCAACCGATTGTTCAAAATAAATACGGATGTCAAAGGCAGGTGGCAGTTACAAGTCCCCTTTTTTCCATTCGCGGCGTTGCTGGGCCAGGTAGCGGTCTAGCAACATGAGACCAAGTACCACATTCATTATCATGAATGAATTGATATAGTTATTGCTGAGCACTTTGCTCATATCCACCCTGCTTAAGTCAAAACTGCTGCTTCCACTACCCGAAGCTGAACTCCAGTCGATCTGTGCAAAGGCATAGATCAGGAATCCTCCGATCAATGACAAAAGAAAACCAGCGATCCCATAAATGATCTTTTTATTGATATATGTTTTTGCGGCCGGAGCAATCTGGTGGGTGGCAATAGCTTCCATAACATTGCGGGAAAACCGCATAGATGGCTCCTCCAGTTCAATATTATCAGCAAGGCTGGAATTGAATTCCAGTAATTCCTGGTATTTGGCTCTCCATTCGGCATTGGTTGCCAGGAGTTGCTCAATGAATTTCCGCTCTTCAGGTGTTGACAACCCGTCGATGTATTCCCAGATCTGGGACTCAATATTCTGATGCGGGGTCATATAATTTGTTTTGTGTTATTTCAATTTGTTTTACATGGCAAGGTCTCGGACCTCAGCCCGGAAATGTTTTTCCATTTTCTCTTTAAGTCTTTGCCGGGCACGATGTAACCTCACTTTTACCGTATTTGTTTCCTGTCCTAAAACCTGTGCGATCTCATCCAGACTTTGTTCGCCTTTGTAAAATAAGGTTATCACCTGGGCATCGTCGGGTGATAGCATTGCAATTGCCTGGTTCACCATTGTAACCCTGGATTTCTGTTCAACCTGGTTTGCCCGCATCCCGCCATCGATATTTTCGGCATGGGCCATCACTTTTTCATTGTCAAGCGAATGAACATCCAGCTTCTTCTTTCTCAGGAAAGTGATACAACTGGTGGTGGTTATGGTATATAACCAGGTGCTGAACTTACTTTCTCCCCTGAAATCACTCAGGCTACGATAAGCTTTAACAAAAACATCCTGTGCCACTTCCTCTGCGTCTTCCCTGCTGTTTATATATCTTAATACGATCGTGAACACGTAGTTCTGGTATTTGTTGACCAAACTGGCATAAACAGACTGATTTCCTTTCAGAACCTGCTGTATGATCTCTATATCTGTAAGGCCGGTTTGCATTCCTGGTATCTTTGACGTTGTCTGTTATGTTTAGGTTACAGCCTATGGGGATTTCATCCCTGTTTAAGATAAATTCGGTTTTCTGTAACCAAAAATACTAAATGGTAGTCCTAATCAGGTATACAGGTTATCCAGAAAAATAAGTTCTTCAGCCCTGTAACCTCAATCCGGATGAGGTAGTCTGATAGAATAGAACAAACACAAACAAATAACAATAAAAATCAAGTTTTATGCAAAGTGCTGAAGTTTTAATTCCAATCCTGGTTCCACTGGGTCTGTTTTCAATGATCTTCGGATTGGTATACATTAAAAGCAGGGAGAATATGGCAATGATCGAAAGAGGAATGAATCCAAAAGAATTTGCCAATCGTCCCGCTCCTTACCGCAATCTAAAAAATGGTTTATTGCTCCTGGGAGCTGGTATTGGCCTTGCGCTGGCCTATTTTATAACCACCTACGTATTACATGACGATGAAAATCCAGCCTTATGGTTCGCCTTTATAGGAATTGGAGGTGGAATTGGCCTCATAAGTTCTTACAGGATCGAAAAACGCGAATTGCTCGATAAGAATGCTGAAATCCCGCTTTGATAATTTTACCTTGGTGCATAAACTGGTTTTTCCAGCACTAACACCTTATCCTTAAATCGTCGGAAATGCAATGGGCGCCCATCACAGGACGCCCATTTTATTATTTAACAGATCCCGGTAATAATTATTATAGCAATTCAAGGGCTTTGATTACAACATCGTCCTCCATATTTACTACCTGGTAGTACCCCTCATTGCGCCAGCGGTAACGGGCGAGCAATCCCTTCATCCTTTCCTGTAAAAAGCTCTTATCAAGATCGGGCAGGTTTTTTAATGGTATACTGTCTTTTGCCGCGAAAGAAACAAAGCTGTTCCAATCGGCCTCTGTCCAATTGAACCTTTCGGCAAAATTTGCGGCGTCAGTGAATCTCTTCATCTGGTCAAGGTGACCGATATAATATAAGTAGGTAAAATTGCTGAGGGTATTGTTGCGAAAAACAGCATTTACGCTTCTCGAAAGTATAGAAGTATCGGCAGCTATAAAATGATCCGGCATGATACCTCCCCCGCCGTACACTGTTTTTCCGCCATTGGTTTTATAGGCTTTTCCATTAGACACTTTGTTACTGTCGGCATTTACCAATTCTCCATGTTGGTAACGGTCAATAATATCATTATCATAAGCATCCGCCCCTTTGTCATAGGGCTTCTGGATGCTTCTTCCTGAAGGAGTATAATAACGCGCGACTGTTAAACGCAGTGCCGATCCGTCGCTTAATTCATATTGCTCCTGCACCAGACCTTTTCCGAAACTACGCCTGCCAAGGATTTCAGCACGGTCCCAGTCCTGCAGTGCGCCGGCAAGAACCTCACTGGCTGATGCCGATTTTTCATCCATCAGCAATGCAAGCTTTCCCTTTTCGAAAAGCCCTTTTCTGCGCGAGCGATATTCCTGACGGGGAGTATTCACCCCTTCTGTATATACGATCAGTTTGTCACCATCCAGGAACTCATCGGCAATATCGATAGCTTCTGATAAAATGCCGCCACCATTTCCTCTAAGGTCAACAATCAGGGACCGCATACCTAATCCCTGTAATTTCTCCAGTTCGGTCATGAATTCTTCATATGTTGTTTCGGAGAATTTACTCAGCCTGATATAGCCTGTTGCTGAATCTGCCAGATAGGCAGCATCTAACGAAGGAAGTGGTATAGTTCCTCTTTGAATGGTGAAAGTTTTGCGATCACCGCCACGAAGGATAGTAGTTGAAACTTCAGATCCTGCAGGGCCACGAAGCAGTTTTTTGATTGATTCGGTGGTCTGGTTTCCTGTTACAACACTATCTCCCACTGAAAGGAATTTATCTCCTACTGCAAGTCCGGCCTTTTCACTGGGGCCACCCGGCAATACATTTAACACATTAACTGTATCCCTGAAAATCTGGAACTCAATCCCAATGCCCTGGAAATTTCCTTTCAGGTCTTCCGTAATGGCTCCAAGGTCGGAAGCGGGAATATAACTCGAATGGGGATCAAGGCGTGTAAGCATATTCTGGATAGCGTCATTGCCGAGGGTATCAGTATCTACTTTATCTACATATTTTAACATCACAAGATCAAGCACCTCCTGGATGGGAGAACGTTTTACAGAAAACTGGAAAAAACTCCGCGCGGCCTGGGTATTGTCACGCAGCTTATATCCCAATGCCATCCCTATGACCATAACAACTGCAAAAAGCAGCGGGAGCCAAACCTGTAATTTCTTGTTCTGCTTCATAATCAATATTCTGGTGCAAATTACATAATTGCAGCCATGAGCCTGCTACCATACATAAATAACGCCGATTTCCGAACATAGTTTTATTTTCGTCTGACCATCAATATAACCTTATGGCAATCCTCATAGCTGATAGTGGTGCTACAAAATGCGAATGGTGTGTAGTTGAGAAGGGCAAACTCAAAAAAACGCTGTTCACTCTCGGAATAAGTCCATACTTTCTCAGCGGCCAGCAGGTGGAGGAATTAGTAAGGAGAGATCTTTATCCGGAAATAAGCAGGTATAAAATAGATGCGATATTCTATTATGGTACAGGCTGTAAGAATCCGGCCAACCAGAAAATGATCCTAAAAGCACTTAAGCGGGTATTTCCAGATATCGATATCACAGTAAACCACGATCTTATGGGTGCCGCCAGGGCAGTGTGCCTGCAGGAAAAAGGAATAGCCTGCATCCTCGGCACGGGCAGTAACTCCTGCTATTTTAATGGTAAACGTATCATGAAGAATAGTCCGGGGCTCGGCTATGTTCTGGGGGATGAAGGTAGTGGAGCTTACCTTGGCAAAAAGGTTGTACAATATTATATGTATAATACATTTGACGAGGAGCTACGATACCGCTTTGAGGAAAAATACAAGTTAAGTGATATGGATATCCTCGATAAGGTGTATACCCAGCCATTACCCAATAGATTCCTGGCTGGTTTCACTATATTCCTTGCCGAAAACAGAGGGCATTTTATGGTGGAGAACATAATTGAGGATGGTTTAAATGATTTTTTCTTCCAGCACCTTTGCAAGTATTCGGAGAGTTGGAAATACCCCGTACATTTTGTTGGGGGAGTGGCTTTTGGTTTCAGGGATGTTATCACTCAACTTTGTGATTCTTATGAACTGGAACAGGGAACCATCCTGCAGCACCCTATGGAAGGACTGATCCGATATCACTCATAACAGAAAACAGAACAATCTAGATACCACATGTCAGCGTTTGAAAAAATAACTGAACAGGAAAGCAATTACCATGGCCTTGATAAAATGTCTGTTAATGAAATACTGGTGAACATAAACCAGGAAGACCAGGAAGTGCCGCGCGCTGTTGCCAGGGCCATCCCCCAGATAGAGAAACTAGTTGCCACCATTGCCGACAAAATGCTGGCTGGCGGAAGATTATTTTATATGGGGGCGGGTACGAGCGGTCGATTGGGTATTTTAGATGCAAGCGAGATCCCCCCAACATATGGCATGCCTTATGGCCTTGTTATCGGGCTAATAGCAGGGGGGGAAGAGGCGATCCAAAAGGCCGTGGAAAATGCTGAAGACAGCTTTGAGCAGGGCTGGAAAGACCTGAAAAAACACTTTGTTAATAGTAAGGATGTTGTCATCGGCATCGCTGCCAGTGGAACTACACCATACGTAATAGGCGCTCTTAAGGCTTGCCGCGAACATGGTATCAGCACTGGCTCAATCGCCTGTAATCCCCACTCGCCTATGAGTGAACATGCTGATTTTGCAGTTGAAGTAGTGGTAGGTCCTGAGTTTGTAACCGGTAGCACCAGGATGAAAAGTGGTACTGCACAGAAACTGGTATTGAACATGATCTCCACCGCAGTTATGATCCAGATCGGGAGGGTGGATGACAACAAAATGGTAAACATGCAACTCAGCAATGAGAAATTGGTAGATCGGGGAACACGAATGGTAATGGAGGAACTGGGAATTTCTGATTATGATAAAGCGCGGGCATTGCTGCTTCAATCAGGTAGTGTAAAGAAGGCCGTTGACGCCTTCAGAAGTTGATATCCATACTTGCAGGGTCGGGGAATTTTACGTAACTTTTACTCCATTTCATCCCCCTTAATCCTATTGGTATGCGACAATTTTACCTGCTTTTATTTACAGTCCTTAGCTCTGTGGCTTTTTCACAGCGTTCGCTTCCTGTTTATACGATTACTGCTGATCAGCAGGGTCCCACCAGCTGGACCCAATTACAACTCATGGACCTTCAAACAGGTAAAGCAATCGGCGCTGCCATTCAGGGGAAAGTTAACCATGTAAAACTTAGTGCAGGGCAGGATGCTTCAAAGCAATTGCTTGCAGCCTGTGCACTCGATAAACAAGGGCAGAGACTCTATTTTGCCCCGATGCAGCAAAACCAGTTACGCTACCTTGATCTTGCTAATCCATCCAATGGAATTCGTGTAATAGCAGGCCAGGAACTGATAGCTGGTGCTGACATGGGTGATATCGGAAGCCAGGTTACAAGGATGACCATCGACTCACGCGGGAATGGATATGCGCTTTCCAATGATGCAAAACACCTTGTAAGATTCAATACTAACGGCGATATACAGGTGCAGGATCTTGGTGCCCTGGTAAATAATCCCGGCAATGATGTTTATTCAGTGCATGACCGTTGTATCAGCTGGGGCGGCGATATATGTGCAGATATTAATGGCGATATCTACCTCGTTACAGCAAATAGAGCAGTTTTTTTTATTGATATAAAAACAAGAGTCGCAAGCTATAAAGGACTGATCACAGGTCTTCCAAAAAGTTACAGTACTAATGGGGTGGCAGCTGATGACCAGGGCAGGATGGTAGTGGGTAGTTCCAATAGTAAGGATGGTTATTTTGCGGTAGATCTGAAAACGCTTAAAGCAACCCGCATAGATGCGGGTAATGCTGTTCTGAGTGTTGCTGATATGGCCAGTGCATATGTTATTGGTCAGAAACCCGTTGCATGGAGTAATACCCTTATGGATGCAATAGTGCGTAATGAAGCGATACATGTATACCCTAACCCCGTTATTAATGGAAATTTCCGGGTAAGTTTCAGCGAACTTCCCGCCGGTCGTTATGAATTGCAATTGTTCGACTGGAATGGTAAACTTGTTACTCAACAGGTTGTTTTTATCAACCAGGGCAAACAGGTTGAAAAAGTTGTAGCGGATGGATCTCTGGCCAAAGGGGTTTATCTCCTTAAGATTACTGGCAAAAATGCGCGTACTGTTTATTCAGATAAACTGATGGTGCAATAATCAGAAACACCGTAATTTGCCATCAAGGTAATTGCGGTATTGATTATGCATGATATTGAACCATTCTATAATTGGAGATACATTTATATCAGTGAAGAAGATGAACGATCTCCTTTCCATGGACGTGTTTATTCAGAGTTCGAATATTCACAGACCATTTACAACTATTATATCCATCCACAATGGGATGAGTTTGGTTCCCGCACATTATATATGAAAGTGATCATGGCTGATTATGAAGAAGGTTATGCCATTATCGAACTGCTGGGCGAATGGAATGATGCCATTGAGAACGATATCATGAATTTGAAAAGAGAAGTCATTGATAAATTTGAGGCTTTCGGAATTCATAAATTTATCATCATTGCTGAGAATGTACTTAATTTCCATAGTGGCGACCGGGATTATTATGAAGAATGGTTCGAGGAAATGATTGATGCAAACGGTTGGGTTGTATTGCTGAATATGCCTGAACAAACCCAGTACGACTTCCGTAAAGCAAAGTTGCAACGTTATCTTGAACTGGTTGAAATCAGCAACTGGCGTACATTTAAGCCCTTTCATCTCTTCAGGAAGGTAGACGAGGATCAACAGAAAAGGTTATCATAAGAATGACTGCAAACTAACGATCGTAAGGAAAAAACATTTTTCTCCTATTAATTCATTAGTTATTTTTACTCCATGATCACAGCAAAGTCATTTGGCCGATTTTATTTTTACTTCTATTTTTTACAGGCAGAAGGCCGGCGATGCTTTGTGTAAGATCAAGGAATTAAGATCAAACTAAATCAACATAAAGAGTCCCGGCAGGAAAGCCGGGACTTTTGTTTTTTATGGCAACAAGAGTATCAATACAAGGTTATGAAGGAAGCTTCCACCAGGTGGCAGCACAGCAGTTCTTCGGTAAGGAAGTTGAAGTGATTCCCTGTGCCACCTTTCGGGAGGTGGTTCGGATCGCCGGAAATAAGAAGGAGAGTGAAGGCGGTGTGATGGCAATTGAAAATTCCATCGCGGGAAGCATCCTCCCTAATTACAACCTACTTCAGAAAAGCAACCTGAGGGTTGTTGGGGAAGTTTACCTGCAGATTCGCCAGAATTTGTTGGTGAACCCTGGTGTTAAGCTTGAGGATATCCGGGAAGTACATTCCCATCCAATGGCGATCCTTCAATGCATAGATTACCTGGAAAAATTCAACTGGAAATTGGTGGAAACCGAAGATACAGCGCTTAGTGCCAAGCATATACACCAGAAAAGAAATCGTCACTCTGCCGCAATAGCAAGTAAACTGGCGGCCGACCTATTCGACCTTGAAATCCTTGCGCCCAATATTCATACGATGCGAAATAATTACACGCGTTTCCTGGTGATAAGGCGCGTGGGTGATGACCTGCCGGTGGATGGGGCGAATAAAGCAAGCGTAAATTTCCATACCGATCATTCCCGGGGAAGTCTGGCCAGGGTATTAAGTACTATTGCCAACGGTGGCATTAACCTCAGTAAGCTTCAAAGCTTTCCTATTCCAGGCAGTAATTTTCAGTACAGTTTTCATGCAGATATGGAATTTGATTCTATTGAGCAATTCAACAGCATAATTGAAGCCATAAAGCCTCTGACGGCATCATTGCAGGTTTATGGCATCTACAAAAACGGAAGAACAATATGATCTCAACATCCAGAAGACTTGAAGGCATTGGTGAATATTATTTCTCACAGAAATTGAGGGAGATCGATTCACTCAATAAAGCAGGCAAATCCATAATCAACCTTGGAATAGGAAGTCCGGACCTTCCGCCTCACCCGGATGTAATTAAAGTGTTGCAAGAGGAATCAGTCAAGCCCAATGTTCATGCATACCAGAGTTACAAGGGATCTCCAGTTCTGCGCAATGCAATGGCATCGTGGTATGCGAAATGGTATGGAGTAAAGCTTGATCCTGAATCAGAAATACTACCCTTGATAGGCAGTAAAGAAGGCATCATGCATATTTGTATGACTTACCTGAACGAGGGCGATGAAGCATTGATACCAAATCCCGGATATCCCACATACAGTAGCGCCGTAAAACTTGCGGGAGGGAAGCCGGTGAGTTATGAAATGAAAGAAAAACTTAACTGGGAACCCGATCTGGCTGCCTTGTCCGTTTTGGATCTTTCAAGGGTAAAATTAATGTGGGTGAACTACCCGCATATGCCTACAGGGCAGATCCCTTCCCGATCATTCTTTGAAAAACTCGTTGCTTTCGCCCGGGAAAAGAATATTCTGGTATGCCATGATAACCCTTATAGTTTCATTTTGAATGATTCGCCATTGAGCCTTTTATCTGTACCAGGGGCTAAGGATGTAGTGGTAGAATTGAATTCTCTTAGTAAGAGCCAGAATATGGCAGGATGGAGAGTTGGCATGTTGGCGGGAGCAAAAGAACGGATCGATGAGATCATTCGTTTCAAAAGCAATATGGATAGCGGAATGTTTTTGCCGGTTCAGCTGGCCGCCGCCAAAGCGCTTGAGCTCGGAGAGGATTGGTATAACAGCATCAACGCCATCTATCGAAAAAGAAGAGAACTTGTTTTTAACCTGCTGGAAATGCTTAATTGTAGTTTTGACAAAAACCAGGTGGGAATGTTTGTTTGGGCAAAGATACCCAACGATTACGCAGATGGTTATGCGCTTAGTGATAAAGTTCTTTATGAGGCGGATGTATTTATTACACCGGGAGGAATTTTTGGCTCCGCGGGCAATGGTTACATCCGTGTGAGTCTTTGTAGCCCGGAAGAAAAATTAATCGAAGCGAGCAACAGGATAAAAAAGATTGTAGGCAAAACAGCACAAATAAACAATTTGTAATGGAAAGAAAAAGGATAGCCATAGTGGGTGTTGGGTTGATAGGTGGTTCAATGGCATTACAACTTAATGAAAAAGGACTCGCTGCGGGAATAATTGGTGTGGAAAGCCATCCTGAGCATGCCGCCAGGGCATTAGAAATGGGACTGGTTGATGAAATTCTTCCATTGGATGAAGCTATTGCATGGGCAGAAGTTGTAATACTCGCGATACCTGTTGATAAAATGGTTGACCTGCTCGCAGCCGTTTTAGATCAGGTTGACCAGCAGATTGTTTTTGATGCAGGTTCAACCAAATCTGAGCTTATCCGAATCGCAGATGCTCATCCAAAACGGGGCCGTTTCGTAGCAAGCCATCCGATGTGGGGAACCGAATATAGCGGACCACAGGCTGCTGTAAAACATGCGTTCGAAAATAAAGCTGTGGTAATTTGCAATGCCGCTGATAGTGATACAGATGCTGTTGAATGGGTAAAGCAGTTATATCGGAAGATTGGTATGCATTTGCTTGAAATGGATGCGGTATCCCATGATCTGCATGCGGCCTATGTGAGCCATATCTCACATATTACTTCCTTTGCACTTGCCAATACTGTATTGGAGAAGGAAAGGGAAGACCAGGCAATTTTTGAAATGGCAAGTGCTGGTTTTGAGAGCACAGTGCGGTTGGCGAAAAGTAATTCCGCCATGTGGGTACCCATATTTATGCAGAACAGGGATAATGTACTTGATGTACTCAATGAACATATCACTCAACTGCGCAAATTCAAATCATGTCTGGAGAAAGAGAATTATGAATACCTGCATGAGCTAATTGAGAATGCTAATAAGATCAGGAGAATTCTAGGATAGGCTCCAAAACACTATAATATAAATCGTAAATCAGAACACGTTAATTTTATACAATGCAAGCAACCGAAAACAAATCAATGAAACAGGTAACCCAGGATGCCTGGGCAAAGCGCCCCCTGATCATAGCAGGGCCATGCAGCGCCGAAACCGAAGAGCAAGTTCTTCAAACTGCACAACAATTGGCAGCAACTGGAAAAGTGGATGTAATGCGCGCAGGTATCTGGAAGCCCAGAACCAGACCCGGCTCTTTTGAAGGGATAGGTACCAAGGGTTTGCCCTGGATGCAGCAGGCGAGAAAAATCACCGGTCTCCCTGTGGCAATTGAAGTAGCCACTGCGAAACAGGTTGAAGACGCTCTTCATTTTGATATTGATATACTCTGGATTGGCGCAAGAACCACTGTCAATCCTTTCAGTGTTCAGGAAGTTGCCGATGCACTGAAAGGAGTGGATGTGCCGGTTCTGATCAAAAACCCCATTAATCCTGACCTTGAGCTTTGGTTGGGTGCAGTTGAAAGGGTAGCTAAAGCCGGTATCAACCAGATTGGACTGATCCATCGTGGATTCTCATCCTATGGTAATACTGAATATCGTAATGCCCCTATGTGGCATCTGGCCATTGAAATGAAAAGGCGCAACCCGGAGTTGATGCTAATCAACGACCCATCACACATTTGCGGCAGAAGGGATATTCTCCTGGAAGTAATGCAGAAAGCAGTTGACCTCGATTATGATGGTATGATCATAGAAAGCCATGTTGATCCTGATAATGCATGGAGTGATGCGAAACAGCAGGTAACGCCTGAACGCCTTGCGGAAATGCTTGACAGCATTATCTGGAGAAGGGAAGATGTTGATTCAGCAGCATTTCATGCAGCCCTGGAAAAACTGCGTCAGCAGATCAATCACCTTGATGATGAATTAATGCAGATACTGGGTCAAAGGATGAAAATAGCTGAACAAATCGGTACCTATAAAAAGAATAACAATATAACTATCCTTCAAACGAACAGGTGGAATGAGATACTGGATCGCGCCTTCCTGAAAGGAGATAAGCTTGGTTTGAGTAATGAATTCATTACACGTTATTTTGATGCAGTCCATATGGAGAGCATTAACCACCAGAACAGGATTATGAATAGTTAAGCGAAAGCGTTAATTAAGAATGGAAAAGAAAAAAATCAGGATCGGTAATACAATAACTGAATATTACTTTGATGCTTCGCTTTCTAAACTTGGCCAGGTTGCTGATAAAAAGTATTCGGTAATTCTGACCGATGAAAATATCTTCAACCAATACCAGAAATACTTCAAGGGTTGGAATACCATCGTCCTGAAACCAGGTGAAGAATATAAGATTCAGCAAACAGCTGATGGAGTCATTCACTCTCTCATAGAAATGCATGCAGATCGTAAGACCACACTTGTTGGAATTGGCGGTGGCGTAATAACAGACCTTGCTGGTTATGTTGCTGCTGTGTATATGCGTGGTATAAGGGTTGGCTTTGTTCCTACCAGTTTGCTGGCGATGGTGGATGCTTCCATTGGTGGTAAGAATGGGATAGATGTTGGGGTATTTAAGAATCTTGTTGGCACGATCCGGCAGCCAGACTTTTTATTCTTTGATGTATCACTCCTGAAAACGCTGCCCGAGGCGGAATGGCAGAATGGATTTGCAGAAATCATCAAACATGCTTGTATTCGTGATGCCGTAATGTTCCGTGAACTGGCTGAGAAGAATATTGATTGGTACAGGATGAAAAAAGCCGCACTCGCTGCACTTGTTCGCCGCAATGTGATGCTTAAAACAAAAGTTGTACAGGCCGACGAAACAGAACAGGGTGATCGCAAATTGCTGAACTTCGGTCACACACTCGGGCATGCATTGGAAAACCAATTTGAGCTTTCACACGGCCAGGCGGTAGCCATTGGGATGACCTACGCTTCACAATTGTCTGCATCTATGCTTGGTTTTCGAAGCGCTGAAAAAGTAGTTGACCTTATCGCACAATATGGATTACCAACCTATGCGAAATTTGATAAAGTCAAAGCATTCGACGTGCTTTTGCATGATAAAAAAAGAGAAAGGTCCGAGATTCATTACATCCTTTTACAGCGTATCGGAAAAGGAGTAGTGCAAACACTTCCTATAAGTGAGGTGAAAAGGATAATTGAACAATTTTAACGCATTTAAATTCATGATCGCTACGATACATTCCTCCAAACTAAATGGAGACGTAATTGCCCCTGCATCCAAAAGTTCCATGCAAAGGGCATGTGCTGCAGCTCTTGCTGCCGGAGGCACTACCAGGCTTCATAATCCGGGTAACTCAAATGATGATAATGCGGCACTTGAAGTAATAAAGGCACTCGGCGCAAACGTTTATGATGATGGTGCTGATATCATAATTGAAAGTTCGGGTATCCGGGCTCGTGAAAACAAGGTGCACTGTGGTGAAAGTGGCCTCGGCATACGTATGTTTACACCTCTCGTGGCCATGAATAATACCGCTATTTCTATAACAGGTGAGGGTAGCCTAGTTACAAGGCCAATGGATTTTTTTGATCTGGTACTTCCACAGGTAGGTGTAGACGTTAGCACCAATGATGGCCGCCTTCCCATAATTGTGAAAGGCCCACTTACACCTCAGGACATTACAATTGACGGCTCACTTAGCTCCCAATTCCTTACAGGTATGCTTATGGCTTATGCGGCATCTGGGGCAAGGGATGTTTCCATTCGTGTAACCAATCTTAAAAGCAAACCCTATGTTGACCTGACCCTTGCCGTTATGGAGTCCTTCGGCCTGCCAGTGCCCGAAAACAGAAATTACGAGTCATTTTATTTTAATGATAATGGACTGAAAAATAACCCGGTTAAATCTAGGGAATATACTGTAGAAGGAGATTGGAGCGGGGCAGCATTTTTGTTAGTGGCAGGTGCAATTGCAGGTGAAATAACTGTAATGGGATTGGATACATTTTCTACCCAGGCCGATAAGGCAATCCTGAAGGCACTCATGGATTCAGGTGCCGGAATCAGTATTGAGCCAAATAGGGTAAGCCTCCGGCCAATGCCGCTAAAAGCATTTCATTTTGATGCCACTGATTGTCCCGACCTGTTTCCACCACTAGTTGCCCTTGCTGCATATTGCGAAGGCACTACTGTAATTGAAGGGGTTGAAAGGCTTGCACATAAAGAAAGTAACAGGGCATTGACCCTCCAGGAGGAATTTGGAAAAATGGGTTTGGATATACAATTGCAGGACAATCTGATGATCATAAAAGGAGGCGGAGGACTGCAGGGTGCAGATTTACATTCACACCATGATCACCGGATAGCAATGGCAGGTGCTGTGGCAGCTTTAAGAGCAACCGGAACAACTACTATAGAACAGGCAGAGGCTATCAACAAATCATACCCGTCTTTTTTTGACCACCTCTCCCAACTGGGAGCAACGCTGAAATTAGGTGTCTGACATATATTCGGCACACGTTCAAACATATGTTCGAACATCCTACGAACATATGTCAGACATTTTAAAATAAACAAGATGAATGCATTCGGAAAATTATTCAGAGTTACAATAGTTGGAGAATCTCATGGACCTGTAGTAGGTGTTGTTCTCGATGGCATACCTGCTGGTCTTCCTCTTTCAGCAGAGGATTTTCTTGTTGATATAGAAAGAAGAAAGGGGGGAGTGCAAAAAGGGACTACTCCCCGAAAAGAAGATGATATTCCTCTCTTCCAGACAGGATTGTTCAATGGGCGTTCAACCGGAGCCCCATTGACCATATTATTTGAAAACAAAAACACCCGCTCGGGCGATTATGAAAAACAGCGGTCTGTTCCAAGGCCCGGTCATGCAGATTTTGTGGCACACCAGAAATTCGGTGGCTTCGAAGATTTCCGTGGTGGTGGGCATTTTAGTGGGCGGTTGACAGTTGGACTGGTTGCTGCGGGCGTAGTGGCAAAAAAGGTATTGGGAAATATTACCATACAGTCAACAATACTAGAGATAGGAGGGGAGGCTGATCTTGATATAGGCCTTCAGAAAGCAATAGATGCCAAAGATTCAATAGGGGGTATAGTAGAATGCAGGGTTTCCGGACTCCCTGCTTCGCTGGGTGAGCCTTTTTTTGATTCGGTGGAATCATTGATTAGTCATGCAGTTTTTTCTATTCCTGCAGTCCGTGGTATTGAATTCGGTACTGGTTTTGCAGCTGCCAGAATGTTTGGTGCCGAACACAATGATCCGATAATTGATAGTTCAGGGAAAACAGCATCCAATCATGCAGGTGGGGTGGTGGGAGGGATCTCCAATGGAAATGAACTTGTTTTCCGGATTGCCATTAAACCTACTTCCTCAACGCCAAAAGAGCAGCAAACATTGAATTGGGAAACTGGCCAACTGGAAGCATTTTCCGTTAAAGGGCGACACGACCTGTGTATTGCACTCAGGGTTCCAGTAGTTTTGGAAGCAGTTACGGCAATGGTGTTGGCCGACCTGCTTATGCTGGCAGGAAAGATCCATAGGATACATGCACAATAATTAAATTCCAAAAAGTATAGGATGATTTATCATATAACTACCCGCAAAAGATGGGAAGAAGCCCTTGCCAAAGGTTCGTACGAACCCCAATCTTTTAAGGAAGAAGGCTTCATCCATGCATCGCACGAGGAACAGATCCCTGGAGTTCTTGAAAGATATTATGCCGGACAAAATGACCTCATCAAACTTATAATTGATCCGGAAAAACTCAGTAGTCCACTGATTTTCGAATGGTCTCCTTCAACCCAGGACACCTTTCCCCATATTTATGGGCCAATCAATATTGAAGCTGTGATTGATACCCGCGAACCTTAACATTTTCCGTTTTAATGTTTTTCCAGGGGTTAGGTATGCATTATAATCATGAAATATTATCTTGTATATTGAAATTTGAATATCCTATCAATGAAACCTGTATTGATCCCCTGCCTTTTAGCTGCATTTTTTTTGATGCAATACTGCGCTGAGAAACCGTCCCGCCCCCCTGATGAAGTTGTTATAGCAGAAAAACCGGAGGAGGTGCAACGGAAAATTCACGAACAGTTACAGGAATTAATCGCTTATATCAAATCCAATAATGGAAAGCTGAATGATTCGAACCTGATTTCCCATTCCAATCTATTAGGTACTCTTTACGAAGGAAATGAATTCAAACCATTCTGGAGCGTGGCAGACAAATGGACTGCGGCCGGGGATTCATTATTTTTTCTAATCAGTAAGAGTAGGGAGCTTGGTTTGTTTCCCTCCGATTACCATTTCCATACATTACTGAAGATCCGAAATAACATTGTTACAGATAGTATTTCGAGGAAAAATATAGCCCTATGGGGGCGGGCTGATCTGCTCTTATCGGATGCCTTCCTGGAAATTGGCAGGCATCTGCAGATGGGCCACTTGCCAAAAGATAGTATCACTATAAATAATGGTCCACAGCCAGACTCCTCACGTATCCTTTCGCTATTCAGGCAGGCGGCTACCAGTTCCACAGTTAGAAGTTTACTTGAAACTTTAGAACCATCCCATCCTGGTTACAAGGCAATAAGGGAGGCCATTCCGTCATTTCTCGACACTGCTGATTTCCGCCAGTATACATATGTCCGTTATCCAAATCCTGATTCATTGGCGCTCATCCGGGAAGTAGCTAAAAGATTGCAGGAAGAAGGTATCCTATCAACAGGATGGAATGAAAGTGACAGCCTCAGTTACATTGAAGCAGTAAGGAAATACCAGAAGCAAAATGGAATTCGTAATACTGGTGTGGCAGCAGCGCTCACTATTGCAAATATGAACAATACTGATTGGTTCAGGTTTCAGCAATTGGCACTTAACCTCGACCGTTACAGGCAATTACCCGCCAAAATGCCTTCAACGTATATCTGGGTTAACCTGCCTGCCTATAAATTAACTGTGGTGGATATGGATACAATTGCACTTGAATCAAAAGTAATAGTTGGAGCCGCAAAAACACGTACACCCGTATTGAACAGCCAGATCACCAACATCATTACCTATCCGCAGTGGACAGTGCCATACAGCATTATATTTAAGGAGATGTTGCCTAAAATAAGAAAAGATATCTCCTATCTCCAACAACAGAATCTTATGGTTGTTGACAGATATGATAGTGTTATCAATCCAGCCGCCATCGATTGGTCGAAACTCAATGAAAAATATTTTCCGTATCTTATCAGGCAGCGGGAAGGAGATGATAACTCACTTGGACTGATGAAATTCAACTTTCGCAATAAGTATAGTGTTTACCTGCATGATACCAATGCGAGAGGATTATTTGAAAAGAGTAACAGGGCATTAAGCCATGGTTGTGTTCGGGTAAAGGAATGGGAGAAGCTGGCACATTTTATCACCAGAAATGATGAAATCCGATACCACCCCGATACGCTTCGGTCATGGATTGGCAGACAGGAAAAGCATGTGATTTCTGATTTCGAAAATGTACCTATATATATCCGGTATTTTACAGTGGATGCCATTGATGGCAAACTACAGTTTCTGGATGATATTTATTCAGAGGATAAAATGCTGGCAGAACGGTATTTTAAATCCAAACCAATAAACTGATACTATGAAATTCTTACCCCGGATCCTGCTGGCCATGAGCCTGCTCTACACAGGAGTAGTTGTGGCCCAGACAGGTGCCAATTCCAAAACACCAGTAAAAAAGAAACGTAAACTTAACAATGCGAAAGTTCAGTATGGCATTGCAAGCTATTATTCACCCAAATTCAATGGCAGGCGAACTGCGAATGGTGAAATTTACAACCATAAAAAATTAACGGCTGCTCACAACGGTCTTCCGCTTGGAACATGGATCAGGGTGACTAATCAAAGAAATGGACGTAGTGTGATCGTAAAAGTGAATGACAGACTTCATCATAATAATACAAGATTGGTGGATATGTCAGGTGCTGCAGCAAAAAAACTAGGCTTCACTTCCAGGGGATTAACCAAAGTAAAGCTGGAGGTGCTGGGAAAGAAAAAACCTGCAGAACTAACGGCTATCAATAAATAATTTCCCAGTTAGCATCCAAGGTTCTATTTTTGCCGCAGTTATAAACTACCATTATGAAGAAAATTATGTTTTCGTTGCTGGCCCTTTGCAGCTTGTTCTCTGCTGCTTACAGCCAGGAGAATGATGAAATTAAGAGACCTGCCTTGGGAATTCATTTTTTTGGAAATGACTTCCAGACTCCGCAGAGAATTAAAGCTTCTTCACTAAGTTCAGTTCTAAAAGACAATCAATGGGGCAAATTTAGTGATATGAATTTCGGCTTTGCGGCAAACTATATGAAAGGTGTTACCCGTAAACTTGATTTTTCAACTACACTTGGTGTTTCCTTCCTTGATTATCCACTTGAAGGAAAAATGGCATCAGGAGATGATGCAGCACTCCTTGAATGGGATGCGATGGTGCACGCTAAGATGCTGACTGATAAATACTGGGTGGTACCATATATTTCTGCTGGCCTTGGCGCTTCTAAGTGGAAAGGTTACTATGGTGCTATCATGCCAGTGGGACTTGGTCTTCAGGTAAGTTTTTTCGATGAGGCCTTCCTCATGGTCAATTCGCAGTACCGAATGAAGATTACCAACACAACATCAAATCATTTCTATCATAGTATCGGTTTTGCAGGAAATATCGGAAAACCAAGAGCTCCTAAAGTAATTCCTCCTCCACCGCCACCTGTTGATATCGACAAAGATGATGATACGGTTGTAGACTCTCTGGATGCATGTCCCGACATTCCAGGTCTTGTAGCCCTTAATGGCTGTCCAGACCAGGATGGTGATGGCATTGCTGATAAAGATGACAAATGTCCGACCGTTCCTGGTATCGCTCGTTATCAGGGTTGTCCTATCCCGGATGGTGATGGCGATGGCGTGAATGATGAAGAAGATAAATGCCCTACAGTTGCAGGAGTTGCCCGTTATCAGGGTTGCCCTATTCCTGACCGTGATAATGATGGTGTTAACGATGAGGAAGATCGTTGTCCCGACCTCGCAGGTCCGGCAGAAAATGGAGGTTGCCCATTGTTGGAAGCATCTAAATTCAATGCAAGCGCTGTTCAGTTCGTTACAGGTAGTTCAAATCTTACAGCTGCTGCAAGGAAAGAGCTTGATAAAGCTGCCCGTATTCTTAATGAACAGTATCCACAGTTGAAGGTTGAGATAGCTGGCCATACTGATAATACAGGTAAAGCTGAGATGAACCAAACCCTGAGTGTTAAACGTGCAGAATCAGTTAAAGCATACCTCGTGAAAAAAGGTGTTGCTGAAGAGCGTTTGTCAACAGCTGGCTTCGGTCCCGACCAACCAATTGCAGACAATGAAACTGCTGCTGGTCGTACCAAGAACCGTCGTGTTGAGTTCAAGGTTAGCCAATAATTACAAAGTTTAAGTTGTGATAAAATAAGAGAGCCCGCCATAATGGTGGGCTCTCTTATTTCTATGTAGTTAGTTTCTATTGTCAATTGCCTATTGCCTCCCCTCAATACTCATTATCCTTCTCTTTATTCTTCTTTCCGCCGAATATCTTTCTAAGTAATCCTTTCTTCTTTTCTTCCTGTGGTGGTGTTGTTGGATTCTTGCCATTTTTCTTCTCATCCTTTTTTTGATTAGCTTCCTTCAGCACCTTTTGTTCATCTTCATCCAGTTCAGAATCTACCGGAACATTGTTAGTATCGGGTTCCATCATATACTGATCTGCTGCTCCATTACCCTGGTCTTCACCCTCAGCACCAGGAGGAGGCGTCTGGTCAATAATATTCATGTAGTCATAAAGGGCCTCTTCACGCATTTGTTCGGGTTGGGCAAAACGTGCATCTTTATCAATACCGAGTGTTTTATCTGCATAAACTTTCTGGAAGAAAGTCTCCCAGATAGGCCTTGCTGCCTGGCCACCATAACCTAATCCACTTTCCAGGCGGATGAATCGGTCATCTGCCCCAATCCAGGTTCCTCCAAGCAATTGCGGAGTGAATCCAATAAACCAGGCATCTGCATTATCATTGGTTGTACCAGTTTTACCAGCCATTTCAGCAGCGCCCAACCTTGCCCTTAAACCTGCTGCAGTTCCAATTTCTACCGGTCCTCCCAGCATTTTAGTAGTTGTATAGGCCGATGATTCACTTATCACCTGGTTCATCTTGGTCTGGAAACTCTCAAGAACATTTCCATTACGGTCTTCTATGCGGGTAATATAAGTGGGTTTGGTACTGAAACCATGATTTGCGAACATGGTATAACCGTATAACATTTCAAACATGGAAAGATCCACCGCACCTAGAGAAATTGATGGGTAAGGATCCATCTTACTTTTAATATTGATATTATTCAGGAATTCGACAAAGCGCTTTGGACCGATCTGTTTCATTATATATGCGGTTGCGCAGTTCATTGAATAGGTCAGTGCGCTGGCCATACTTACGGTATTGCCTTTACACTCACCTTTAGCAGGAACAAGACCAAATCCCGGGAAATTCTGTACCACATTCTCCACCGGGGTTTCAGGCGTAAAACCGGCTTCTTCAATAGCCTGGCAATAAAGGAAAGGCTTGATGGCCGAACCTACCTGGCGTTTTGTATTGAGGTTTACATGATCAAATTTATAGGTCTTAAAATCAATACCGCCAACCCAGGCCTTTACTTCACCTGTTACAGGATCCATCACCATAAAAGATGTTTGCAACATCTGACGATGGTATTTGATGGAATCCATAGGAGTCATCACGGTGTCTTTTTGCCTGCGTGAGTTCCATGCGAAAACTTTCATCGGAACTTTCTGTTTGAAGCTGGCCCTAAGTTCTGTATCAGTCATACCATCTTCCCGGCCGTTTTTCCATCTGTCGGTATTTTTCATGGCCGTTTCCAGGATTCCATTACGTCCTTCCCAAACTTTTCCTTTTTTGATGGAGTTTTGTGCATTCAAAGCTTTTTGAAGCACAGGCATATGCTTGGCTACTGCCTCTTCCGCATATATCTGCATCCTTGGATTTATAGTGGTATAAATTCGAAGCCCATCCTTATATATATCGTAGGGATCACCTGTAGCAGGGTTTGTATTGTTTTTACACCATTGCTTGATGTCATCACGCAGCACTTCGCGGAAATAAGGGGCCAGACCAGTATTCTCATCCATTCGTTTATAGTTCAAAACGATTGGCTTTAATTTGATCTTGCTGGCTTCCTCTTCAGTGATAAAACTATTCTCTCCCATTTTGGTGATAACATGGTTTCTACGCATCAAGGCTGATTTGGGGTTGCGACGCGGATTGAAGATGGTTGGTCCATTCACCATCCCTATAAGAACAGCAGATTCCTCTATGTTTAAGCGGTCGGGTTCCTTGCTGAAAAAGGTAAGAGATGCATTCCGGATGCCATACATGTTGTCACTGAATGGTACCACATTAAGGTATAACGCTAATATTTCCTGTTTGGTGAAATTCCTTTCAAGCTTAATGGCAATGATCCATTCTTTCAATTTCTGGATCACCCTTGTTATAGGATTGCGGGCCCTCTCCGAGAACATATTCAGCGCAAGCTGTTGTGTAATGGTACTGCCACCGCCTTTACTTCCCAAGAAGGCAACTGCACGAATAACACCTTTTCCATCGATCCCTGAATGATCATAAAACCTTTCATCTTCGGTTGCCACAAGCGCATTGATGGCATGCTTTGAAATATCCCGAAAATCTACATTACTTCGGTTTCCACGATCCCTGAAATACTTGCCCATCAACGTGCCGTCAGCAGCATATACCTCAGTAGCCTGTAGTATGGTGGGATTCTCCAATTCACTTAAAGAGGGGAGCTTTCCAAATACCCCCATATAAATCATCAGGAGAAGTAGGGCAAATGCTGCGAAACCAATAAAAAAAATCTTCCAGAATACGCGGACTGTTTGTTTCATATACGATCAATGACTTGGTAAATGATATTTCAAAAATTACGCCTAATTTAGCCGTCCTGAATTTTAAACGGTTAAAATTGCCCGGGGAATAGCTGTTCAAGGAAATTCCTGTATTCAGGCAGGTTTTTGTTGGCGATAAGAAGGTTCATATTGTCTTCCGCAACGGGCATGAAGTAATATTTATCAGATTTTAACCAGGGAATAATATCCTTATCTGCCTTCACCCTGGCCTTCGCAATATAGTCGATGGCCTCCTGTTCGTTGGAAAAGCCCCTGATGGTGACCATATTTACTTTTTCAGTGAGGGAAACGATCAGGACGTTCATAGGCTGATTGTAATAGGTCTCCTTATTGTAACGCGTAAATGCATTGCGCGATTCATTTACATAAACAGGGTCAACATCATTGAGAACCACTACTACAAAATGCGGTTGTGCAGAATGCCGGCTGAACATTGTTTTTAATTCAGGTGCCTTTTTATCAAGCCTGTTCTTATCTATTTCTTTCTTTTCTTTTGTTACATCACGGGTGGTTGCGGCCTTTATTTCAGGATCTTCCGGTTCTTTTTTAGTTGTAATTTCAGGAAGGGCCACAATACTGTCTTCAGCGGGCCTCTCAACATCCAGATTAGTGAGGTATTCTTCAATCTCCTTTCTTCGCTTCAATACATCAATCATATTGTTGACCTTAGCAGCTAAACCGTGATCGGGGAATTGTGAACTGATCTGTTCCAGCCTTTGTATTGCAACACTATCCGACTGCTGCCGGATATGGTAAACAGCTTCTATATATAACAACTGAGGCGTCCAGTAATGGCTTCCGTATACACTATCCGCTTTTTGCTTGGCAGCCAAAGCCTCATCAAATTTTCCGGATATAAACTGATCATAGATTTCATCATAGGTAGTGGTGGCCTTTCTGGAGATCGCGCTATCTTCCAACTGCACTCCCAGAGGATCTGAAATCAGTTTTGTTTGTCTGCTTCCGGGAAACTCAGTAGTCAGCCGATTTTTCAACTGTGATACCATATCTGACCTGCCCATCATCCGGTAACAAATGGCAAGGTTATATAAAATGTCAATTTCCTGAACATTGCCAGGGAATCGCTTCAGTAGTTTTTCATATTCAGTTGCGGCAGTTTCATAATCTTCCAACCGGTTCTGTGCCGTATAAGCAAGCAGGTATCCCGCCTGGAGTATAGAGTCATTGGATATTTTTAGCATTTCCGGTGTCGTAGGTATCCTGCTTAGCAATCCCTCTACAGTGGTTTCATCAATTGCATCAGTTGTAACTACAGAGCTTGTATCCGGATTATCTTTCGTGAACCCGGGAGCCGTTGCAGCCGCGCTTCTTCGCCAGTTATCGGCATTTGCCCGGTTACCCCATTTGGACCGGAACTCACTGAATCCCCTCGATTTAAGTGCATTATTATAGAAATACCAATCGCCGCTTGCCTGGCCACCAAAAAGATCCGTCGGAACATTGTTCCCCAGTTGCGACAAAACAGGGTTGGGACCTCCACCAGCTATCTCTTCTTCTTTTATTCCCCGCTGCCGGCGGAGTTGTCTGGCCTGTTTTTTCAGGAATTCATTTCGTTCTACTTCTGGCATGGCCGCCAGTTTCTGCAGGCTATCCTGCCGGGATATTATTCCATATTGAGTTGCCAGTATACCTAATACATCCTTCCTGTCCTCAATAAAAGCAGTCATTGTATCAGGGAGATTTCCCATTTGCAGACTGTCGTAATAATTTTTTGCTGGCAGGTATTCTCTCTGGTCAAATGATAATCCAGCCAATAAAAGATAGCTTCTGGTATGCTGGTATGGATTATCAGGGGTGTTGTATTTGATACTTCTGAGCAGATTAGCTTTTGCCTCAGCCCATTTTTCCCGTTTAATCTCCAGTTTGGCTATCGTATAATATATCAGATCACGATAATTGGAATACCGCTCCCGTTTAGCCATTTTTAATAGTGCATCAATGGCCGATTGCCAGTCGGCCTTATCAAGACTGTCTACCTGCTGAGCGATCTGTAACTGTGCAGCCACCTCCATCACCGGGTTTATGGTGTGCTTTATCGATCGCCTGAAAGCATCTTTGGCCTGCTCGGGCTTGGATGCTCTTTCATAAAGTTGACCTAACAGGAACTCCCATCGGGCCAGTTGCGGCTTGTCATCGGCTGCTGGTAGAGCATTTTCAAGATAAAAGGCGGCACTATCATATTGCTCCTGCTGGTAAAACCACCATGCGGTCACTTCCGCAAGCTCAGGTTCTAATCTTTCGGGTAGGAGTGGGTCCTGTTTTAGTGTCTGGATGAGAGAAGCAGCCGTGCTCATCTCATTATTCCGGATATGCGTCCTCACCAGCCAAACAAGTGCGTCATTTCTATTAGGAGGTTCGGAAAATGCCCTGTCGATAATATTACGGTCTTCCTCAGTGGCAACTTTCATGGCATTTCCACCCTCATTTGCATTACTAGCGATCACCTTATCAAATCCGTCTGCTTCCTTAGGGGAGAATGCATAATTCATGTATTGAAAGGTCATCCAGGCAGTGTCTAACGTATTACGGAAATAATATGCCTGACCCATCAGCAGGTATAGATTGTCCATCCAGTTGCTTCGCAGGTCGTGCAAAAGGATGCCTGCGTTCACCTTATAAATTACCGAGTCGAGCTCCGTTCTTTGACTGGATGTATTTTCTATGCTGTAATCATAGAAGGAGAGGAGCTGTTCATAATCATCGAGGTGCTGGGCTCTTGCCGAAGCTATCACCTGGTTGAGCTTCGCAGTGGCATTGAAAGCATAATTGTAGTGGGTGAAAGTATTCTGGAAGAATCGCCTGGGGAGATTGAATTTCTTATCGCCTGTTTTTTCTGACCTGAGTATACGATTCTCGTACTTCTTTGGTTTCTTCATATCCGGGTCAAGCGTAGGTTGCCCTATCCCCCACAAATAACATGTCAGGAAAACAAGGGAAAGAATAAGGTGGTGAATGCCCCGGCTTTTGATCATTAGCGCAATGATAAATTGATAATAACTCTCACGCAAGAAAATTATTTTAAAGTTAGCCAAATTATTTGGCTCGAATTTTATGTAAGTTGTGGCGGCTTTTTTACTGAAACTGAACAATTTTAATGTCCGAGAGCAATACGAATACCACCTTTAAACGTTTACGTAATAGGTACCGCCTGGTGGTGATGAATGATGACACTTACGAAGAGGTCGTAACTTTTAAACTGTCGAGATTAAGTGTGTATATCGGGTTGAGTACCATTTTCATGTTACTGACGGGGCTAACGGTAGCGCTTATCGTTTTTACCCCCCTGAAAATGTATATTCCCGGCTATGGCAGTGCCAATGCTACCCGCGAGTTACGCCAGCTGAAAATAAAAACCGACTCCCTGGAGCAGGCAATGCAGTATAGGGAGCAGTATTTGAATAGTATAAAAGGGGTATTGCAGGGAGATACCAGTATTAAACTGGATACTACCGCTTTAAATATTCCGGTAACCGAAATAACTACAGACTAAAATCCAGACTATGTTCAACGGAAAATCCAAATCAGAATTTGCTGCAGAAACTGGTGGCAACAGTACCAATCTTATCGGCAACGGCACTACGCTTAAAGGGGATATCACCTGCAATGGTGATCTTCGTATTGATGGAACCCTCATCGGTAACATTAATAGTACCGCGAAGGTGGTGATAGGCGCCAACGGATTGGTAGAAGGTGATATACACTGCCAGCAGGCCGATGTAATGGGCAAAATTGTGGGAACCATCAAGATCAAAGAACTATTACAGCTTAAGGCAAGTGCGGTTGTTAATGGAAACATTTACGCAGGCAAATTGCAGATTGAACCAGCCGCAACCTTTAATGGTGCCTGTCATATGGGCTCCGAGCCGGCTACAGTTATAAATGAAAAGCAGAAAGACAAAGCAGCCTGAAGATAAAACTCCCTGGATGAGATATATAGGACTGGGAACCCAGTTGATGGCCGCCCTGGCTTTATCTGTGTGGGCCGGCATCTGGATCGACCAGCGCTTAGCTATTGCTATGCCCCTATTGGTTTGGATCTTACCTTTGCTGGTATTGGCTGTTACCATTTTTAAACTGGTAAAAGAAACAGCTGCTAAACCAGATGGAAAAGACAAGTTCCCCCAGTAGAAAACCATTTCGCCTTATCACCTTCGCTTTTGCCCTTGTGAATATCCTGCTGATAGTGTTCAGGAGCCGCCTTGAACCTTGGGGACTCGACACAAATGTGCTGCTCTATGGAAATATTTTCCTCTTCCTGATTTTTCTGATCAGTGGCTGGATGCATTTTAGTGCCGCTGGCAATAAGTCCACCCAGGTTTTCATGCGTAGTATGTATGGGGGGATGATCCTCAAATTGTTTGGTATCGCCATTGCCGCATTCATATACATATATATTGCACGCGAAAACGTGAATAAGCCAGCCCTTTTTGGCTTTATGTTCTTATACTTGCTCTATACCTTTATTGAACTAAGGATAGTTTTGAAGCAAACCAAGTAACCCGAAATGCCGAAGAAGGAATATCCCTTACATCAATTGTCTCATTTCTTACCTGCAGGCTCTTTCGAGATGGTAGCGGCATACCTGCATTCCTATAAAGTTCATTTATCTATCACCCGCGAAAGGCGTACCGTGCTGGGCGACTACCGTCATGCCCACCAGGACCGAAATCATCGCATCTCGGTAAATGGTAACCTGAATCCTTATGCCTTCCTGATCACATTGGTGCATGAACTGGCCCATCTTGTTACCTTCGAAAAATTCGGTAACCGCGTGCTTTCCCATGGCAAAGAATGGAAACAGGTATATAGGTCACTCCTGGAAAACTTCCTGGGTAAACAACTTTTTCCTGCCGATGTGGAACAGGCTCTCCTGCGCAGTCTTCATGATCTTCCCGCTAGTAGCTGTGCGGATGAACCCCTGATGCGGGTATTACGAAATCATGATCATCCTGATGAACGTGGCACACTCGTGGAGGAAATCCAGGAAGGAGCGCTCTTTGCAATAGAAGGTGGGAGAATGTTCCGTAAGGGGAAAAAACTCCGGAAGCGCTACCAGTGTAAGGAATTAGCAACCGGAAAATTGTACCTTTTCAGTGGCCTCTATGAGGTTTACCCTGCAGGCAATGAAGTCGCCTGATTCTATTGCAATGATATTCATAGCGATTTAAGCATCCAGACATCGCATCCGAAATGTCCTGAATTGCCCAGCGGACCATCCAGGTAATGGAAGCCGAACCTTTCATAAACACTTACGGCCTTTCTCAGTTCAGGCATAGTTTCCAGGTAAACATGTGTATAACCCGCTGTACGGGCCTCATCTAAGCATTGGCTGATAAGCTTACGACCCAGCCCCAATCCCCTTGCTGAAGGATCCAGGTACATCTTAACCAGCTCGGAATAACCATCGGGAAGTCCCTCCGTAGGATAGATTCCTGCGCCACCTAATATTACCCCATCCTGTTCTGCCACATAATAGAAACTTCCGGGATGTTGGAAAAGTTCAGACAAATGATCTGTGGATTCATCGAAATAAACGGTGCCTGGCTTATTCGCCCCGAATTCTGCGAGAGCAGAGCGGATGATTTTGGCGAGCGCGGCATTGTCGCGGGCCTCTATAGGCCTGATCACTGGGTTCATGTAGCAAAACTACAAAACCGCAGTCAAAGCGATTAGCCAATGATCATTACCGCCACTGAGTAGAACAACACCAGTGAGGTAAAAATGGCTACCAGGAATATTTTTTCAGCATGTTTCATAATGAACCCCTTTTGCCAATAACGTGCCAGAACCCAGGATATTATTAATGTGTGTAATTAATTACCATGCATTGGAAATGGAGGAATTATATTAAATTTGTCTAAAAATAAATTTAGACACGCCTAAATAATATGAGAGTCATATTTCTGTTTCTAGTTTTAATTATTAATCTTTCTGCCAAATCACAAGAGCAGTGGCTGGTGGGCAAGGTTTTCATCCACGGCTCGGGCGAACCACTGCCCGGAGCAACAGTTTCCCTTCTATCCGGTAAATCGGTCGTTACATCATCCACCGGTGGGTTCCGGATCCCTTCCAGTTCCGTCTCTGATACCATTATTGTTTCTTCTGTTGGATATGAAAATGTGAGGGTGGCAGTTGCTTCCACCCCGCTTCAAATATATCTGAAGCCCACCGGTAAGCAGATGGAGGAAGTTGTTATAACAGGTACCATGAGGGCCATACAACGCAGTGCCAGCCCGGTTCCTGTTGAGGTTTATTCTCCACAATTTTTTCGCAAAAACCCAACCCCAACCATCTTTGATGCCTTGCAGATGGTCAACGGCGTAAGACCCCAGCTAAATTGTAATGTCTGTAATACCGGTGATATTCATATAAATGGCATGGAAGGTCCCTATACCATGGTATTGATCGATGGGATGCCCATTGTCAGCAGCCTTGCCTCCGTTTATGGTCTTCAGGGCATTCCCAATTCACTTGTTGAAAGGATCGAGATCGTAAAAGGTCCCGCCGCCTCACTCTATGGCTCAGAGGCAATAGGGGGATTGATCAATGTAATTACCCGAAGCCCTTCAAAAGCTCCGGCCATATCAATTGAATATAGTGCCACGAGCTGGCGCGAGCATAATCTTGATGCAGGCTTCCGTTTCCGCACAGGCCCTAAAAGCCAGGCGCTGGTGGGTATTAATTATTTCAACTTCACCCATCGGTATGATAAGAATAAGGATAATTTTACTGACCTAACCCTGCAGAACCGGCTTTCCTTATTTCAGAAAATAAGCTGGAAAAGAAAGGAAGACAGGCAGGCGGGTATCGCAATCCGCCTTTTCACCGAAGACCGTTATGGTGGTGAAATGCAATGGACCCGACAGTTCAGGGGAGGTGATTCTGTTTATGGAGAACAGATCAGTACAAAAAGGGCTGAGCTTATTGGTAATTACCAACTTCCTGTATCCGAGAAAATAAATGCCTCATGGTCGGCCAATACGCATAGCCAGCGTTCAGCTTATGGCAATACTATTTTCAATGCCGACCAGCATATTGGATTTGCACAGCTTACCTGGGAAAAAAATGCAGGAAGCCACCACCAGTTATTATCAGGTATTGTTGGTCGTTATACATGGTATGACGATAATACAGCCGCTACGGCCGATAGTAGTGGAATCATCAACCAGCCCGATAGGATTTTCCTACCCGGAATATTCCTGCAGGATGAAATTACTTTGAATAGTAAGCACCAACTGCTGGCCGGATTAAGATATGATCACGATAAAAGACATGGATCCATCTGGACGCCGCGCGTTGCATGGAAATGGCAGATTTCAGAAGTGGAGCATCTGAGATTGAACGCTGGTACAGGTTTCAGGGTAGTAAACCTTTTTACTGAAGACCACGCAGCACTTACGGGTGCCCGTAAGGTGATCATTGAAGGAGATCTTAAACCGGAACAAAGCCTTAATGGAAATATTAATTATACCCGGAAATTCATCTTCAACCGTGGTTACATGAACCTGGAAGCAGCTGCCTGGTATACCTATTTCCGGAACCGTATTCTGCCCGATTATACCACTGACCCGGATGCTATTATATATCGCAACCTCGATGGATATGCGCTTTCAAGGGGATCCAGCCTTAATATTGAAGCATCTTTCAGCAACCAGCTCCGCCTCACTGCCGGATTCACCCTTCAGGATATATCCATTGTAGAAAAAGATGAAGCCGGAAAGAAGACTGCAAACCGACAGATCCTTACCGAACCGTGGTCGGGCACCTGGACGATTTCCTATACTTTCGGTAAAACCGGCTGGTCGGCCGACTATACTGGTAATGTTTATGGACCAATGAAGCTTCCAATTGTTTCTTCACTTGATCCAAGAAGTCCATACTCCCCGGTATGGAGCATGCAGAACCTGCAGCTTACAAAGAAGTATGCTAACGGCTTAGAATGGTTTGGGGGAGTTAAGAATCTCCTCAATTTTACGCCAGCCAGGAATAATAACTTCATCATTGCAAGGGCACATGATCCTTTCGATAAGCAAGTGGAAAGGGATGGCTCGGGCAACATACTGGCAACCCCTGATAACCCCTATGCAATGAGTTTTGATCCTAATTATGTGTATGCACCAAACCAGGGAAGGAAACTTTTTTTTGGCATACGTTACCACTATAAAGGACGAAATTGATTAAAATCACTTAGAGCTTCCAACATCCTTGTTATATTTACAGGGTGAACCGGCGCATCCCCATATTTTTCCTCTTATTGTTTACCCTGGCACAAACGGAATTACACCAATTGTTGAAATTACCGGTGTTGGTAGAGCATTTCCGTGAACACCTGCTCCGCGATCCACAAAAGAGTTTTATCAGTTATTTGGTTGAACATTATCGTGATGATAGTGATCCCGATAATGATTACCAGCGCGATATGCAATTGCCTTTCAAGACTGCGGATTGTATCACCGCAATCAGTTTTATTTTTGTGATACCATCATCTTATACAATCGAAAGGGTATTCGCAACTACAGTCAAAGAATATAACCTCCATCCCGATTATACTGCCGTGTGGCAGAACCTCGACAATATTTTCCAGCCTCCGCGCAACGCATGATCAGCGTTCTCTCTTTTTGATCATGTAATGTATATGTATGCTTAATAAAATCATTCGCTTTTCCATAAGGAACAAGCTGATCATCGGGCTATTTATTCTTGGCCTGGTTGGTTGGGGGTCCTTATCGGTTTCCAGATTACCCATCGACGCTTTGCCCGATATTACCAGCAACCAGGTTCAGGTGATAACGGTTTCTCCAACCCTGGCAGCGCCAGAAGTTGAAAGGCTTATTACTTTCACCATTGAACAATCAACCGCCAATATTCCCGGTATTCATGAAATGCGATCCATTTCGCGCTTCGGACTAAGTGTGGTGACCATCGTTTTTAATGACGATACAGATATCTACTGGGCCCGGCAGCAGGTAGCTGAAAGACTTACCGTCATCAAGGAGCAGATACCAGCCGGTTCAGGTATTCCGGAAATGGCTCCGTCTACAACAGGTTTGGGGGAGATATACCAGTATGTGGTTAAACCCAAAAAAGGCTACGAACAAAAGTATGATCTTACTGAATTGAGGTCCATTCAGGATTGGATCATCCGCCGCCAGCTCCTGGGTACCAAAGGTGTTGCCGATGTAAGCAGCTTCGGTGGTAAGCTCAAGCAATATGAAGTGGCAGTAATGCCCGATAAACTTAAAAGCTTCAATACCTCCGTTGCTGAAGTGTTCTCTGCCCTTGAACAGAACAACCAGAATTCGGGTGGATCCTATATAGAGAAACAATCTACCGCACTATTTATCCGCACAGAAGGACTGGCAACCTCACTTGATGATATACGTTCCATTTTCATCAAACATACTACAGGAGGAATTCCTGTGTATCTCCGTGATGTTGCAGAGGTTCGTATCGGGCACGCAGTGCGCTATGGCGCCATGGTCTATAAAGATGAAGGTGAAGTGTCAGGTGCGGTTGTACTCATGCTTAAAGGGGCAAACGCATCGCAGGTTGTAAAGGATGTAAAGATCAAGATGGAGGCTATCAAAAAGACCTTACCCGAAGGTGTTGAAGTAGAAACATTCTATGATCGTACCAAAATGGTTACCAACGCCATCAGTACAGTTAAGAAGAACCTGCTGGAAGGTGCTTTGATCGTTGTCTTTGTTTTGGTACTATTTCTGGGTAACCTGCGGGCCGGACTAATCGTAGCATCAGTGATTCCTCTTGCCATGTTATTTGCGGTGATCATGATGAATATTTTTGGAGTTTCGGGAAACCTCATGAGCCTTGGTGCACTTGACTTCGGATTAATTGTTGACGGGGCAGTAATTATTGTAGAAGCAGTGATGCATCGTTTGTATCATACAAAACATGCCCAAACCGCTAAGCTGGAAATCACTCCTGCTGAAATGGATAATGAGGTTGGATCTGCTGCAGGTAAAATGATGAATGCCGCTGTATTTGGACAGATAATCATCCTTATTGTTTACCTGCCCATTCTTTCACTGGTAGGTATTGAAGGGAAGATGTTCAAGCCTATGGCGCAAACAGTTGCTTTTGCCCTCATAGGGGCATTCATACTCTCACTTACCTATGTGCCCATGATGACGTCACTGGTGCTGAGTAAAAAACGCAGGCATAAACAAAACCTCTCTGACAGGATGATGGATCGTTTGCAGGGATTATATAAACCTTCATTAAAAAAAGCACTTGCATACCCCAAAACAATAGCCATAATTGCTGTGCTGATGTTTGTGATGGCCATAGTGCTGATGATGAGAATGGGAGGTGAGTTCATTCCGGAACTTGAAGAAGGTGATTTTGCTGTAGATACCAGGGTTCTGGTAGGAAGTTCCCTGACCGCATCAGTAAACGCTTCACAACAAGGTGCAGGTCTGCTCCTGAAAAAATACCCGGAGATAGAAAAGATCGTTACCAGAATTGGGGCAGGTGAAATACCTACTGATCCTATGCCCATTGAAATGGGAGATATGATCATACTCCTGAAGGATAAAAAGGAATGGACAAGTGCAAAAAGTTTTGATGAGCTGGCCTCAAAAATGAGTGCTACTTTATCCCAGATTCCCGGCCTCACAGCAGGATTTCAATTTCCTGTGCAAATGCGGTTCAATGAACTTATATCAGGTGCCCGCCAGGATGTGGTTTGTAAGATCTTTGGCGAAGACCTTGATTCACTGGCCGCCTATGCCCATCGCCTTGGCCGTATCATTGGTAACGTAGATGGCGCCACCGATATTTTTGTTGAAACAGTTACCGGCCTGCCGCAGATCATCATTAAGTACGACAGGGCTGCTATGAGCCGGTATCAATTGAATATTACTGATGTGAACAGATTGATCCGTGCTGGATTTGCAGGTGAAAGCGCGGGGATGATCTATGAGAATGAACGAAGGTATGAGCTTGTGGTTAGATTGCAGGCACAGGGCAGGGAACAGGTGAGTGATATTAATGAATTACTTATTCCAACACCCATGGGATCACAGATTCCACTGGCACAGGTTGCCTCCATTGAAGTGAAAGATGGTCCCAACCAGATCCAGCGTGAAGATGCTAGAAGGAGGATCGTAGTCGGCTTTAATGTGAGAGGCAGAGATGTGGAGAGCATAGTGGAAGAATTGCAGAATAAAACCAATCAACAGCTTGACCTTCCACCCGGTTATTATATTCATTATGGTGGACAGTTCCAGAATCTGCAGGATGCGAAACAGCGCTTATCCATTGCCGTTCCCGTTGCCTTATTGCTTATTTTCCTGATGCTTTATTTTTCCTTTGGCTCAATGCGGCATGGACTTCTGATCTTCTCCGCCATCCCCTTATCTGCTATAGGTGGTGTGCTGGCGCTCTCACTGCGCGGAATGCCATTTAGTATTTCTGCCGGTATTGGATTTATAGCACTTTTTGGAGTTGCCGTACTGAATGGCATTGTATTGATTTCAGAGTTCAATCGCCTTAAACAATCGGGCATCACTGATATCAAACAATTGGTTATGGAAGGAACCGCACTTCGGTTAAGACCGGTATTGATGACAGCAGCTGTAGCCTCACTCGGATTTTTACCAATGGCGCTCAGCTATGGTCCGGGGGCAGAAGTTCAGCGGCCTCTCGCTACCGTGGTTATTGGAGGGCTTCTCACTGCTACCTTCCTTACACTGCTAGTATTGCCGGTTTTATATGTGTGGGTGGAGAAAATGCCTGTCCGGAAATTGCGTAAGCATGCTGTGATCCTGATTCCTCTCATCGTATTGGGATCATATAACACAATGGCACAACCAACAAATGCCCGGCGTGCTTCATTGGATTCACTGCTTCAGCTGGCCGATCGTAATAACCTTGTACTGCAGTCGGCCCGTAAAAAAACCGACTACTGGAAAGTTTTGGAAAGCGCCACCATAGAACCCGGTAAAACACAGGTTGCTATTGAATATGGTAACATAAACAGTCTTAATACAGATAACAGGTTCTCATTGAGCCAGGGATTTTCGTTGCCTGTTGTTTATCGTCGCCAGAAAGAACTCTACATGCAGCAACGTAATGGACAGGAGGCAATGGTTGCAGTTAAACAAGTTGATATTCGCCGCCAGGTTCAGTGGTTGTTTTACCAATTGGTTGACCTGGAAGAGAGGGAAAAGCTACTCCTTGAATTAGATACGGTATATCTTCGTTTCCGTGATGCCGCAGCGCTAAGGCTCGAGGTGGGTGAATCTAATATGCTGGAAAAGGTTACAGCCGATGCTCAAATGGAACAACTCAGGTTACAGGGCCGTTTACTTAAAGCTGATCGCATTGCCCTGCAGGAGCAACTCGCAGAACTCCTGAATACGGAAACCCAATTTCTTCCGCTCTATAATGATCCGCTTAACCCTTCCGCTATATTGCTTTCTGATTCATTGGTCAATCCGCTGCTTACCTGGCAAACACAACAAATTCAGATTGCGCGGGCTGAAGCTGCTGTTGAAAAAGCAAACCTTACACCGGGTTTTTCCCTTGGCTATTTCAACCAGTCCTTTGTTGGATATCAAACCAAAGATGGTATAAGCCAGGAATATTTCGGATCGGGTCATCGTTTCAATTCAGTTGGACTAACTGTTGCTGTTCCGATATTCATGAAGGCAACCAGAGCAAGGGTGAAGGCGGCTGATATAAATGCTTCCATCGCCTCCATTGATGCTGATCTTACCCGTCGATCCCTTGAATCAAGGAAGCGGCAACTGCTTGCCCAACAGGATAAATACCGCCTTCAGTTGGATTATTATCATACAGTGGGAAAGCAGCAAGCCCACGCCCTGCAGGAACAGGCGAGAATGGCCTTCACCAATGGTGAGATCGATTACCTGCAGTGGACTCAATTGATGAACCAATCGGTGACAATAAGGTTCACTTACCTGGAAGCATTGAAAGGCATGAACCTGAATACTATTGAACTAGAATATATCAACGGAAAAAAATGATCATGAGAAAGATAATATACTTCCTTACCCTGCTGGTTGTTGCATTGGGATGTGCTTCCCCGCAAAAAGAAAAAGCACCTATGCAAGCTGAAACTGTGGTTACTGAAGTGCAGTTAAGCAAAGAACAAATTGCCAATGCCGGAATCGAAATAGGTAAGCCGGTACTGTCAGATGTGAGTAATTCACTCAAAGTAAATGGTGTGGTGGATGTTCCACCCCAGAATATTGTTTCGGTTAGTTTTCCTATGGGAGGCTATTTACGCTCTACAAAACTGTTGCCTGGTATGCATGTTAACAGGGGTGAAGTTATCGGCATCATTGAAGACCAGTCACTCGTTCAACTGCAGCAGGATTACCTCGTTACTAAAAGCCGCCTTCAATATCTCGCCAAAGATTATGATCGGCAGAAGATGCTACAGGAAAATAAAGTGAATGCCGAGAAACAATTCCAGCAGGTGAGCTCCGATTACCAGTCGGCCCAGGTGATGCTGAAAGGATTTGCTGAGAAGCTAAGACTGATCGGCATTAATCCCGAATCGCTCTCCGATGCAAAACTGAGTCGTTCCGTTGCGATCCGTTCTCCCATTAACGGTTATGTTTCAAAAGTGAATGTGAATATTGGTAAATATGTAAACCCAACCGATGTTCTTTTTGAATTGATCAACCCGGCTGATATTCATGCTGCACTTACCGTGTTTGAAAAGGATATCAATAAGGTTAGGGTGGGACAAAAAGTATCGATCCGGTTTGTTGATGATCCGGAGCGCTCATATGAAGGTGATGTACTTATTTTCACCCGTAATGTGGATGAAAACAGGAGTGGTATTGTGCATTGTCATTTTGATAAGATGCCTTCCAACCTGATGCCCGGAATGTTTCTGAATGCCACCATATTCCTTGATAATGTAAAGGCATTGACTGTTCCGGAAGATGCGGTGGTTCGTTTCGGTGGTAAACTCTATGTATTTGAAGCTATTGGAAGCGACAGGTTCAATATGCTTGAAGTGGAAGTGGATTCCACCGCCTCCACAAACATGCTCGCCATACAAAGTCAACAAATTCCATTAGAGAATAAGACCCTCGTCACCAAAAACGCATATGCGGTATTGGGGAAAATGAAGAATACGGCTGAAGAAGAATAATTATCAGCGATATGCTTCCCGCACAGGTGCCCATGTATCAATTACTTTACAGTCGGTCAATGCCAGGGCACTATGCGGAACATTGGCAGGTATCACCTGAAGATTACCTTCCTTGAAAACAGTGGTGATTCCTCCGATGGTCATTTCAAGTTCTCCTTCAAGTATATAAGTTATCTGTTCATTTTCATGGTAGTGTTCGGGAAGAACACTACCTTTTTTAATATCCCAAACTCCCAGGGTGCTTTTATCACCATGAAGAAATTTTCCGAATAGTCCGGGTAATACTTCGCGTGTGGCTATATCGTCAAGATGTAACATGTATGTTTTTTTACTGTTCAAATAATGCAACGCTTCCCCCAACCCAATCCTTGTCTTTATTATATCGCACGCCTATCATCTTACCCTTGCTGAGTCTGGCAAGGTTGGTAGCAGGTCGGGGCCGTTCCCATTCATCTTTCCAGATATACATGATCCGTATCTCTGCTTTTGCCGGAACATTTGGCGTGGGGATCACTTCCGCATAGTTTACTTTCTTCTGCAATATCCAATTCTCCGGATCCTTAATTGACTCTATATCCGCCGTAGTAACGTCTATCACAACACCCTGTCCCGCAAAAGAAAACAGGGGCTTCAATACATAATTCTCAAGGTCGGCCGGAACCTGTTTCAGCTCATTCAAAAACCAGGTTGACGGAACATAAGGGTGGCGAATAAATGGCAGCGTAAATTTACTTATGCGGTAGAACCAGTTTGGATGCGGTACCCATTCAACATCGAGATCCTGGGTTATATCAACAAAATTTCCAAGCTTATCTTTCTGTGATTTCAGGTCATCAAAGATCACCCTGTTATAAATTCTTTTGACCTGGGTACGCAGGCCATCTTTTTGATAATAGAGTTTTTTCCCTTCCTGTTCTAACTCGGTAATACATACCGGCTTAATCCCGGTATACTGCTCGGTGCAATAAAAATCGATGCGTGTTTTCTGCTCATGCGGAAGTATCTCCAGCAATATCACTTGCTCAGGATCATGGGTACCCAGTAAAAGTTCTTTTAGATCTGCGAGATAGGATTCGCGGTCATAACCCCCAAGAAACTGATTGTAGTTATCCGGGAACGGAAAATGTTTACGGAGATGGTCGGGATAAAATACCTGGAACCCATAGAGGGTAGGGAAGCCCTGCATTTCAATAAGCTGTGGCTCGAGCTCATTAGCACTGTTTAAGCATATCCCAAAGTCAAAGGCTATCATGTGCGAATGTGCATTCTCGTTAGGAACAGTTTCTCCGGGTGGAATGCTTCTTTGTGTAAGTGAATGGAAATCTTCGTCAGTGATCACATCCACAATGCTTTCACATGCTTCTATCATTTTATCCCGGAATGTTTTGTCAATGAACACGGGTGTTTCAGCAACCCTGAACTCAATTGCACCAGGATAGGTGCTGTTCAGGTCATGCAAAAAAGCTTCATATTTTTCTGTGCTGAAGGAACTGTTGAATGCATTCCTTAATGATGGAACCATATTGATGCTGCTTTACCGAAAGATAAGAAAAATGGCTAGACTTCCGCCGGTACAAGCTGCTCAATTGAATGTGCAATAAAGTTGGGAAGCACCTGTGAATAGGTCCAGAGAATTTTATCGGGATCGTTGAGGTGTTCAATCATGCTTTCCCATTTTTCATAGCCATGGCTGGCGATGACGGTATTTTTTTTATCCTCCCGCTGCAGGTACATACTCATACCGATGGCATCCGCTTCGGGGTGAAACTGTGTTCCTACCATATATTCATTGAATCGTATGGCCATCATGGCTCTTTCAAAAGGAACATGAGGCCTTTCCTTTTCGATGGCAAGGATGGTGGCGCCCATTTTTCTTATAAGGGAATGATCAGGTTCTATCACCTGGTAATCACGACTGTCAACCGCATAAAAGGGATCCTTCAGGTTTGCGAACACAGGTTCATTATGCGCACCTTCCAGCATGTGAACGGGGAATACACCAAAAGCTGTTGATTTTCTTTTTGCAACCTGGCCTACCTTGTAATGTCTGCAGGCCAGCTGGTAGGAGTGACAGATGAAAAACACGAATTTCCTTCTTACAGCGTCGGCTGATTTGTTATGGTCTTCCACCATGCGTAACCAGTTGAAGTAGACGGTCTCCCATTCACTTCCTTCACTTTCGAGTGGTGAGCCCGGCCCGCCGCTCGAAATATAAATATCATAACCCAGATCCGGTACCTGCTTGTTTATTCTTACTTCATATTCATCCCATTCCAGTTCAACATGGTTGTATTCGGCATACTGATTAAGTATTTCCCTTATACATCTCATGCCCTGGTTTTCCACTCCTTCATAGAGGTCGAGGATCGCTACCCTGATATTGCTCAAAGCCCCTGCCATAGCTGCAAACATAAGAATTTTCTATTCAACGGCAGGAGGCTTGCAATGTTATCCGTTCCGGTTCTTATTTTATCTTTTGTAAACAAGCTGTCCATTCACATAGGTTGCGTTAACAGAAGTAGAGAGTATTTCTCCTTCCGGCATTTTCATTAAGTCTTTTTCCAACATAATAAAATCTGCATATTTTCCTTTCTCCAGGCTGCCTTTCTCCTTTTCTTCAAAGTTGGAACGTGCTGCCCAGATGGTCATTCCCCGTAGTGCCTTTTCCCTGCTGAGTGCATTCTCCGGCTGGTATCCGCCTTCGGGAAATCCACTTGCATCTTTTCTTATAACCGCTGCAAAGAACGTTTTAAATGGTGAGATATCTTCCACCGGGAAATCAGTTCCCAATGGTATCCATCCATTCTGGTTCAGTAAATCATTAAATGCATATGCTCCTTTCTCACGTTCTTTTCCAAGCCGTTCACCCGCCCAATACATATCTGAAGTTGCATGAGTAGGTTGTACGGAAGGGATGATATTGTATTGTCCAAATAGTGCGAAATCATCCGGATGTACTACCTGTGCATGTTCAATTCTCCATCGCCTGTCATTGGACCCCTTCAGGTATTTCGCATAGGTATTAAGGATAGTCCTGTTACCACTGTCGCCAATTGCATGTGTACACATCTGGAAGTCCTTTTCATAGAGCAACGCTGCTACCGAATCAAAATGCTCGGGCTTACTGAGTAAAAATCCTGTATGGCCGGCCCTGTCGCTATAGGGCTGCAAGAGGCAGGCTCCTCTTGATCCCAATGCTCCGTCGGCATACACTTTGAATGAACTAACATTCAGATATGGCGTTTTTATTTTACCGTTTTTAAAGATGGCCTCGTAATTTTTTTTGCTGTCACTTAGCATGGCAAACACCCGCATTTTCAGGGACCCCTCTTTATGCAGACTGTCAATAACACTCACTTCTTCAAAATCAAGTCCGCAATCATCTACTGTTGTTAATCCCATGGCAAAGCAATTGGCCTGCGCATCCATCAGCGCAGCTTTCATCTGCGTTTTATCAGGAGCAGGTAGTTTGGAATAGACCAGGTCAACGGCATTGTCTATAAGGATGCCTGTTAGTACCCCGTCCTTCACTTCTATATCGCCACCTGTAAGTGATTGTCCAGCCCTGATACCTGCCATCTCCAAAGCTTTCTGGTTTGCAATGGCAGCATGACCGTCGATCCTCGTTAATATCACCGGCCGGTCGGGAAAGAGTCTGTTGAGTTCTGTATTGGATGGATATGATTTTTGTTGCCAGTCGTTCTGGTCCCAGCCCCTTCCAACCAGCCATCCTTCCGGATGCGATCCTGCAAAATTTTTAAGGCTATCCAGAATAGCCTCCCAACTTTTAGTTCCTACAAGGTCGGCGGTTTGCAAACCAAGACCATAGCGATAAAAATGGCAATGGGCATCAATGAGTCCGGGATAGATGAATTTACCCCCGGCATCTATTATTTCTTTGGCAGTAAATATGGACAAAAGCGAATCACTGCTGCCGAGTGCAGTGATCTTCCCATCTTTTACAGCCATGGCTTCATAGATGGTGAAACTGCTGTCTACACTATAAATGGTTGCATTATGCACCAGCAGGTCTGCTTCCTGTTTAGTTGTGCATGCAGGTAATAAATAAAGGAATGCTACAGCAGCTACAAGATTGCGTAAAAACATCAACATTGTTATTTATCAGTGAGTGAATTTTTCGGGATGCTTACGGTGATGGTCAGTTGCTTCCTGGAAAGCGCCCGCCAGCTCCAGCAGCGATGCCTCATCATATAAATTGCCGAGAAAGGTTATGCTTGCCGGCGTTCCATTCGGAAGAAAACCAACGGGTATGCATAGGGCAGGGTGACCAGTAAGATTTGTCATCGCCAGCTGGTTGCCGCCATAGGTAGGTACAATAACAACATCATAATTTTCCATGAACTTATTCATTTGCTGCATGAGCAAACTGCGATGACGGTTTGCATTAATATATTCCACAGCGGGTATTAGCCTTCCCACCCGAAAGCTGTTGGGCCAGAAATTCTTATCCTGCCGGCGGATCAGGTCATCCCTGTTACTACGTGTTAGTTCATCAAAAGCTGCTGCCGATTCTGCACTGATGATGGGGTCCATAATAGGGTAGGGATAAATCGTTGAATCCGGAAAATCTACCGCCACAATATTTGCTCCCAAAGCTCTCAATTGATCTAGCACCTTTGATTGCAAAGACACTGACCCGAGCCGTTTAAAATAATTTTCAGCATAAGCAATTCTCATTTTTTTTATATCGCGGCCCGCTGTAAAATTGAATGCATGCTCTGTGGCAGACGGGTCTTTCCCATCCGTTCCCTTTATATAAAAAAATACAATGGCTGCATCTTCGGCTGAACGGGTGATGGGTCCCACTTTATCAAGGCTCCAGCTGAGTACCATAGCACCTGTCCTGCTCACAGAACCGAATGTTGGCCTTAAGCCTGTAACTCCACAGGTATGTGAGGGGGAGATAATTGAACCCCATGTTTCAGTGCCTATGGCAAAAGGTAAAAGTCCGGCCGCGGTGGCGGATGCTGAACCCGCAGAAGATCCACTCGACCCATATGCCGTATTCCATGGGTTTTTTGTTTTGCCGCCATACCACTGGTCTCCAAAGGCAAGTTCTCCCAGCGTAAGCTTGGCACAGAGCACTGCTCCTGCCTTTCGGAGTTGTTCATACACAAATGCATTCTCGTCAATTACCTGGTCTTTATAGGGAACTGAACCCCATGTAGTTTTGTATCCTTTTACTGCAAACAGATCCTTGAGTCCATAGGGGATGCCATGTAGCGGTCCACGCCATTTTCCTTTCTTCAATTCTTCATCTGCCGCAGCCGCTTCCTTCATGGCGAGTTCTTCCGTAATGGTGATAACACATTGAAGGGTATCACCCCACTTTTTTAAACGCGCGAGGTAGAAACGGGTAAGCTCAACCGAACTGATCTTTTTTGCTCTCAGCAGTGATGCTAAATGTGGGATGGAATAAAACGCAAGTTCTTCCCGATTTGCGGGCAGTGCAATGTTTTCAGGAATCCGCCAGTTAATTTCTTTTTGCATTCCCGCCGTTCTGCCTGAACCAAGTGCCGGCTGAAAGCCAAAAGGGTAGGCAAGGTCATTGGGGATGGGCTGCTTTCTTAAGCCTTCATACATTTTCAGGTTATCTCTTAACCCGTCGGCCATTGAATCTTTTTCAGCAGCGGTAAAATCCAGTCCCGCAATAATCAGCGCACTGCTGATAGTGGCTGTGTCAATTTTCTGTGCGCCTGCAGGCATAACTGATATGCATGCAAACAGTAATAGCACTATTGGGTTTCTCATATGATATTTAAATTCCGTAGAGGAATTGCTCACGGATATAATCAACAACTTCCACCATACTATTGGTTTCATTGTAAACCTTAAGTTGACGATCGGCACCAGTACCGGTTTCCAGTAAATTGGGAACCAGTGATAATATATGCCTGCTCCCAAGTTCATCAACCACATCATCCACAAATTCGAGGAGTTCATATATCAGCACCCTTGTATTCACTTCTTCCTCCTTGCCGAAATCAATTAGTCTGCCGTCAAGTCCATACCTGCTCGCGCGCCATTTGTTTTCATTTATCAGCGCCCTTGAGTACTGAATGAAATTCAGGTTATTGGTGCGCAACTTATAGATCTTGGCGCAGATGGCCTGGAAAAGGGCGGCAATGATTATTGTTTCATGCGCCGTGAGCGGCACATCACATATCCGGAACTCAACAGTATTGAAAAAGGGATGAACCCTAAGGTCCCACCAGATCTTCTTGGCATTGTCGATGCAATTGGTTTTCACCAGCATCTTTACAAAGTTGTCGTAGTCCTCGATGGTGGCGAAGTATTCGGGTATGCCTGTACGTGGGAACTTATCGAAAACTTTTGTCCTGAATGATTTATAACCGGTTTGCCTTCCTTCCCAGAAAGGAGAGTTGGTACTCAGCGCATAAATATGTGGCAAAAAGTACCGCGTACTGTTGGCAATATGGTTGGCCATTTCACGATTCTCCATCCCCACATGCACATGCAGTCCGAAGATGAGATTACTCCTTGCTGCTTCCTGTAATTCATTTACAATTTCGCTATAACGTACATGGTCGGTTATTAGCTGGCTTTGCCAATGGCTGAAGGGATGGGTACCCGCGGCTCCCATGGCGAAACCCAGTTCACCGGCAACCTGCGAAATGGTTTTTCTCAGAATAGAGATATCATTAAGCGCCTCATCGATGTTTTTGCAGATATCAGTTCCTACTTCCACCACGGCCTGGTGCATCTCTGCTTTAACCTTATCCTTTATGATCTTTTGTCCCTCGAGCACGATCTTCTGTTCGTGACTTTTCAGTTCGCGGGTCTGCGGATCAATCACCATATATTCTTCTTCAACGCCAAGTGTAAATTGCTGGTAATTGATAGATGACATAAGCAAGTTAGTTTTTCGATCCTGATCAGATCAGGGGTATTTTGTTGCTGCTTCTTTTTACATATTCACCCCAGGTGAGGTTATCCATTCCGGGCTTGTACGACATTGCTTTTTCAATGGCATAATTGGCCGCTGTTTCTACCACCCATGCGAAATTGTCTTCACCAACACTTTTTATTTCTGCATCAGGGGCAGGGTTGCAGAAGTCGATCGCATATGGAACTCCATCACGCAGTGCGAGTTCTACTGTATTGAAATCATAGCCCAAATATTGATTTATGCGAAGCACGATCTCTTCCATTTGTGCATGCCTTTCCGCGCTCGGTGAAAAATCAGCCTGGTAACGTAGGTGATGCGGATTGCGGGGTTCATAGGGCATGATGTGTACATGCTTTCCGCCAATACAATAGCAACGGTAATATTCATCGAACACGATCTCTTCCTGCAATAACATCACCAGCTCGCCGGTTTCATTATGTTTCTCGAAGAAATCATCCATGCTGGTAAGCTTATATACATTTTTCCAGCCGCCTCCCGCAAATGGTTTCATGTAAGCAGGGAAACCTGTATACTGAAATATACCCTCCCAGTCGAGTGGATAAGCAAGGTTACTGAAACTCTGGTCGGTGGTATCTGCCGGCAGATCTCTTGAGGGCAGTATCACCGTTTTGGGAACCGGCACCCCAATTTTTGTGGCCAGCGCATTATTAAAGAACTTCTCATCAGCACTCCACCAGAAGGGATTGTTGATAACTGCTGTGCCACTGATCGCGGCATTTTTCAGGTAGGCGCGGTAAAAAGGCACATCCTGTGATATACGATCTATGATCACTGCATATTCAGTTGGTTCGCCCTGCATGACCTTATCGATCCGTACAGGTTCTGCAACAATACCTTCTATATTTTTACTATTTACGCGCTCAATAAAGGCCATCGGAAAACTGCGTTCCTGGCCAAAGAGGATGCCAATCTTTTTCATAAGTCTCTTGTCAGTTTAATGATTACTAACTGTTTTCAATATACTATTATTTAGCAGAAAACCCTTATTTTCATCCGCTACAAACATTCCCGAGAGAAACCGATATGAAGGAACTGATGTGCCCAGAAATAACACTTCCGATAGAAAAGCTGCATTTCGAAATAAGGTCCGAACACCTCGGTCGTAAAGTAAAAGTTGATGCCTGGCGTCCCCGCTCTCTTTCCCCTGAAAGCTATCCCTCTTTATTACTGATAAATGATGGGCAGGACATGGAAAAGGTGGGCCTCACAGATATGCTGGCCGGCATGGAAAAGTCCGGACACCTGCGCCCGCTTGTTTGTGTGGGTATCCATGCAGGCGAAGACCGCCGGCTCGAGTATGGTACCGCGGGTATCCCCGATTATATGGACAGGGGTAATAAAGCCGACCTCTACACCTTTTTTATTTTTGAAGAGTTGCTTCCATTTCTTCGTAAAAAACTCGGCATCGCAGAGTTTGGCGAGAAGGCCTTTGCGGGATTTTCTTTAGGGGGATTAAGTGCCCTTGATATTGTATGGGCGCATCCCCATGAATTTACCAGGGTGGGGGTATTTTCCGGCTCTCTCTGGTGGCGGAATATTGACCAGGATGATCCTGAATATGATGATGATAAACATCGCATCATTCACCAGCAGGTAAGGAAAGGTAACTACGCCCCCTGGCTGAAATTCTTCTTCATGACCGGAACCCTTGATGAAACCAATGACCGTAACAATAATGGCATCATCGATTCTATTGAAGACACCATGGGATTGATGGATGAACTGGTAGCCAAGGGCTACAATCGCGAAAAGGATATGGTCTACCTCGAACTTGCCGATGGCCGCCATGATGTGGCTACCTGGGCCAAAGCTATGCCCGACTTCCTGAAATGGGCATTCGGTAAATAAAACCTTACTGTATTCCTGCTAACCTTTCTTTACTGTACAGGGAGGGTAAATCATGTCTGGTATTTAATCTATCCTAGGGTTATCCTAGGGTTATCCTAGGGTTATCTTAGGGTTTTTAGGCCATAAAAGCCCAGGATAACCCTAAAAATACCCTGAGAAAACCCAAGGATATTACTTATATTAGTCATATAATAAACTGATATGGCAATCGCTAAAAACTTTTTAATGAAACTTGCTTCCGGCCGCATAGGCAAGGACATTGTTATTAAACAGAGAGGGGATAAGACCTTCCTCAGCCAATACCCCGATTTTAGCAAGCGGGTTTTAACTGAAAAGCAGTTGAAGAATAACGAGCGGATGGAGCAGGCTAATTATTATGCCCGCGGTATTATAAGTGATGAAGCCACCCGCGATGCAGCACTGCTTCGCCTGAATGTGACCCGTAATAAATTGTACACCTCACTGGTGCGTGAATTTTTTAAGGAGATGAAGGATACAGAATAACCCCTTAGTATATGCGCAAAAAAAGAGGCCGTCTCAAATTATTTGAGACGGCCTCTTTTATATTGATCTGATTATTATCAGAAGTTAAAACGAAGTCCAACCTGGCTGGTCCAGCGACTGCTGTTAAAAACACCATCGCTTACAGTGTACGGCTTGCCATTTGTTGGCGGCGTAAATGTATAACGTGGCGTAAGGTCTGAGCTATAGCTGGAAGCAAGGCTCAGGATACGGTAGTTATCATTAAGCGCAAAATACTGACGGCCCCAATCGCGGTTCAACATATTGGTGAAGTTGAACACATCGTAAGAGATCTGGAACTGGTATGTCTTCTTGGCGATGCGGATATTGAAGTCCTGCTGGATCTTCAGGTCAATCACATGCGTAAATGGAAGACGTGCACCATTTCTTTCAGCATACTGACCACGACGCTTGCTCAGGTAGTCGTCATTTTCAATATAGTCATTGAAAAGCGTCCACTGCTGGTCAGGAGTGAGGTTGCCATTCTGAACAAAGATGATATCACTCTTATTCTGTGGTACATAGATCAGGTCATTGTCTTCGAAGTTATCAAAGTCACGAACCATACCACGACTCATTACATAACTGAACGGAGCACCACTCTGGCCATTGTATACCAGGGAGAAAGTAGTTGCCAATGCTTTGTTTGCATAAGTGATCTTCTTGGCGATATAAGCATTCAGACGATGTGCAATATCAAAATCGCTGGTGCTGCGGGTCATGAAATTACGACCATAAACAGTTTCCATGAACCTCCACTGCGAACTGTTCTGAGAACTGGTTCCTTCGTTCATAACAACAGAGTTGCCGTAGGTATAGTTAGCGTTGAAAGCAAATCCTCTTCTCCATGCCTTGTCAACTGTAAAAGTGAAATTGTAGGCAAATCCTTTTTTACCGTCGTTATTTGACAGAAGGAAAACACCAGTATATGGATTGCTTCCGTCAGGACGCATAGGGATAGTCTTGGGGAAGTTTCCGGAAAGATCATATACCGGGCGTCTGTCAACACCTACAGACTCTAATGTTGGAGGCAGGAGGTTAACCTGCTTATAATCGATCTCATTGATATTCTTGGTGAATACCCCTTCGATGCTCAGTTTCCATCCACCTTCCAGGTTCTTATCAACACCAAGTGATGTACGGAATACCTTGTTCAGGCGGAAATCTTTTGCGATCAAGTTAACTTCTCCTGATGGGAGCCTTGCCGTACGGCCAATATCTTCAAGTGTATACTGATCAAATGGATCGGGGCGAAATGCAAGATCTGATCCATTCATACCTGCAATACTGATACCGTTGTTGTTGTAAACACCACCAGGCCATACCAGGGGCACACGACCTGTAAATGTTCCTAATCCACCGCGGATGGTGATATTGTCTTCACCGATCTTGTAAGTGAATCCAACGCGTGGATTGATAGACCATTTTGGATCAGCGATCTGCCCGCTTCTTGCACCCTTCAGGTCGTAATACTGGCTGATGGCTGCAATGGCAGTATCATTGAAGAAATTATCAGTACGTGGATCATCCAGGTAGATAGTATTGTCTGCACGCAGACCAAGATTAAGGGTGAAATTATCAGTGACCTTGATCTCATCGTTTACGAAAAATCCGAGACGGAGATTCTTGAAAGCAGCGGCAGCGTTAACACTCGCATCACCCGTTGCTTCATCCACTACAGAGTAGGAACGGTTATAGGTAGATGCATTTTCTCCTGCTAAGAAATCTTCCAGGCTGTTGAATACATAAGAACCATAGTTCTGGCGAATGAAAATATTATAGGAATCGCTCAGCTCATTATCGGTACCAAATGAAAGCGTATGCTTGCCCTTATACAGTTTGAACACGTCGAAAATGGCAATATTCTTCTGCTCCAGTTTGTTACCGGTAGAAAATTCTTCAGTACCAAATATCAACCTGTTGCTGCCATCATTGATGGTAACCCTTGGGAAGGCAGATCCAATTGGTCCGCGGTCATCAACAACATTGGTAAAGGTGAGCAACAATTTATTGTTGGCTCCTTTGTTGAAACGGCTGTTCAATTCCAATGATCCGGAGTTGGTCTTATTGGGGATGATATAACCGTTGTTGTAGAAGTTGATGTTTTGTGCAGTACTTCTGCTTGTATTATAACGCTCAGCGCTGTTATAACGGTAGCTGAGGCTGAGCTTGTGACGGCTGTTGATATTCCAGTCTAGTTTGGCTGCAACACGATCAGCATCCAGCTTCTCGGCATTGTTCTCATAACCCCCTGGATCATAACCATATTCACTAACAAGGTAGGAAGCAAGTCCATCAACATCCGTTTTGGTAAGTGAACCACTGTAATCATCAAAGCTAAAAGGCTGTGGACGTTCATCACGCTGCATCTCCGCATTCACGAAGTAGAATAATTTGTTCTTTATAATTGGACCACCAATACGGAAGCCATAGGTTTTATTGGTGAAATCATTCAGCTTGGTCGCTGCATCTTTATCAACGCCGGGAGTCTTACCACTGAGGTCCTGGTTACGGAAAAAATAGTAAAGACTTCCCTGTGTTTCGTTGGTACCACTACGTGTGATGGCGTTGATACCACCACCGGTGAAGTTACCCAAAGAGGCATCATAAGGAGATACTACAACCTGGAACTGGTCGATGGCATCAATGGAGATAGGAGGTGCACCAGTTTGACCGCCATTGGTTCCGCTTGCAGCAAGACCAAAAACGTCGTTGTTCACTGCACCATCAATATAGAAAGAATTGTAACGGTTGTTTTGTCCGGCAATGGCAACACCACCATCTCCGGTGATCTTAGCCTGTGGAACAAAACGCAGGAAGTCAGAAATATTACGACCAACCGTTGGGAGGTTCGCCATTTTATCTCTACCTACAGATGTTTCTGTGCCACCCTTACCTGTTTCGCGCGGGCGGGCAACACCTGCCACAACTACTTCGGTAAGCTCAGTTGATTTGTCTGACAGAGAGAAGTTTTGCTGCTCAGTTTCACCGAGATCCACGAAAATGTCTTCCCTGGTAACAGATTCAAAGCCCACGAAAGATACCTGGACCCTGTAAGGGCCACCCGTATTGATGTTAGCCAGGTCAAACCGGCCACCCGAACGGGTTAATGTGGTATAAACTGTTCCTGTTGGCACGTGCGTCACGGTAATTGAAGCTCCTACAAGAGGATCTCCCGTTGCAGCCTTAACCGAACCGGTCATGCTACTGGTGGTTACCTGAGCGTTTGTGCTGATCGCGAATGCCAGGAAAAGGCATACTAATCGGACAATTCTCTTTACAAACATAATGTGTGTGTTTTACAAATTTGCTGCAAAGAAAATGAATTATCCCCTAACTCCGTTAAGACAATATTAACAAATTGTAACCCATCCGGTATTTTAATGTTTAGCTATTGAATATTACCCACTTACCCCTAAATCAATCATCCGGGTTTGAATGGTGGCGATGGCCATCACGCCTTATAAGTATGGGTTCTGAACAGGAGCGACTTATTATTGTTAGTTTTGCTTAAATATCTTGTATGCTGGACAGTATAGAAAGTGCCATTGAAGATTTCCGTAACGGCAAAATGCTGATCGTTGTTGATGATGAGGACCGTGAGAATGAGGGCGATTTTGTGATCGCCGCCCGGCATGTAACCGCGGAGGTTATCAACTTCATGAGCAAAGAGGGGCGGGGACTGATCTGTGCAGCACTTGTGGAAGACCGTTGTGATGAGCTGAACCTGGAAATGATGGTGAACAGTAATACTGCCCTTCATGAAACAGCATTTACGGTATCTGTCGACTTATTGGGTCATGGCTGCACTACGGGTATTTCGGCCCAGGACAGGGCCCGGACCGTTCAGGCACTTATCGATCCGGAAACAAAACCATCCGATCTTGGCCGTCCCGGTCATATTTTCCCTCTAAGAGCAAAAAAGGGTGGAGTATTGCGCAGGGCCGGACATACAGAGGCCACCATTGACCTGGCCAGGCTAGCGGGAATGGAACCGGCAGGAGTACTGGTGGAAATTCTCAATGAAGACGGATCAATGGCCCGGCTTCCCGAACTGCAGGTGCTTTCGGCAAAACTTGGGATCAAGATCATCTCCATAAAAGATCTTATAGAATATCGCCTCAAGCGCGATTCACTAATAGAAGAAGTGGTGACCGTTGACATGCCCACCAAATATGGCCATTTCAAGATGGTAGCCTTCCGTGAAAAGCATACCCAAAACGAACATATCGCCCTGATAAAAGGTGAGTGGGAAAAAGACGAGCCCATCATGGTGAGGATCCATTCATCCTGTTTTACCGGTGATATACTTGGCTCGCTGCGATGCGATTGCGGTGACCAGCTTCACAAAGCTCTTGAAATGGTAGAGGCAGCCGGTAAAGGTGCCGTATTATATATGAACCAGGAAGGAAGGGGGATAGGGCTGATGAATAAACTCCGCGCATATAAATTACAGGAGGAAGGAATGGATACAGTGGAAGCCAATCTTCATTTGGGTTTCCCCATGGATAAACGCGATTATGGTGTTGGCGCTCAAATCCTTCGCTACCTCAATATCACCAGGCTTCGTTTGATCAGTAATAATCCCCGTAAGCGTGCCGGATTAATGGGATATGGAATTGAGATCGTGGATTGCATTCCAATTAATGTTAAGTCGAACCCCCACAATGAGAAGTACCTCAAAACCAAGCGCGACAAATTGGGGCATCGTATCCTGGATACTGAATGACCCCTTATTCATTTAATGTGCTATCGGTAGGGGGTGTCTGAATATCCTCAATGGTTCTTTTGGGTTTGCGCGAGAATAGTTCACGGATGCGATCAAACTCTTTGCGGAACGATAAGCTTACACCTGAACGCTGAAGCGCGTTCTGTGCTATATAACTCCAGTTGTTGCGATAGAAAAAGGTGATGCGGAATTTCCCGTCAGGGGTCAGTTTATATTCGGCCTGTACATCGGGGAGGAACTGGAAGGTAGCCGCCTGCTGTGATCCGATTCCAAAATCAATGGCACTTCCCACTACAAAGGTCAAGCGCTCATTGAGGTAACTTTTTGCAACACTAAGGTTGATATTGGTACGGTCGGGAAGCATGATGGAAGAATTGTTCTGCCCGGTGATATTGGTACCGCTATACAATGATGCATTCATATTAAACTTCAGGCTCTTATCATTGAATACATTCTGAAGCAGCTTGGAGAATTCGTTCGACAATACATTGGAAAGGAAACCAGATATGCTACTAACAACCAGGCTTTCAAATGCCGCACTGGCAAAAGAGCCACTGTTGTTCTGTGCACTACCAGCCGCGGTAAGCGGACCAAATGTGTTGAAGAGGATCAGGTATGAAACCTGTTTGTTCAATTCATTTTCATCACGCTGGATAATGGAGATAAGTCCCTGTGCTTCGGTATTGTTCCGGAGCGGACTATTTTCAGGTAGTTCGATCTGGAACTTGATCTTAGGCTGGGTCAGTTTATCGGAGATATTCGCAATTACGTTTACCCTTCCCCGGTAGCGTCTTACATCTTCGTTGGTAACACTGAATCCGCCGCTGCTGAGCAGGTCACTGAAGCGAACATTATCTGCCTGGTATAGGGCATCGATCTTTAAAGTGGCCTCATAGGGATCACCATTCCAGGAAATATAATTATTCCTTTCCGGCAAGAGAATAAAAGTCTTTTTCCATGCCTGGAAATTGAAATCATAAAAACCGCTCTCAATTTCATAGCGGCCATTCATGGTTAGGTTTTCATTGGTACCAACACGCATTTTAAGATTGCCATTTCCTTTCGCAGAAATGATATCTCCGGTGGTTTCATCAATGATCATGTAAACGGTTGCCTTGTTATTGGCAGTAATATCAAGTGATACAGTAAGGTTGGATTCCTTTCCATAGGGGCGGTAGGCTTCCATTTCCTTACCATATTCTTTCCAAACGATAAAATCAGCCTCGGCACTTTCCCTGCTGGCACCTGTGGCAATATAAACCCTGCTGCTGTCAGTAGGTTCACCACTGATATCCATGGTCATATCATACATGGGACCACTGATATTCATATTGGCCTTCCCTATCACTGTGCCGTAGAATAATTTATTGTCCACACTGGTTGTGTTCAACAGCAACATATTAGATGACCGCACTTTAAAATCAAAGGCCATGTCTTTGAAATTATTGTGGTATAACTTCCCTTCTGTTAGTTCACCTTTATTGCCTAGCGTATCTTCCAATTGTATCCTGCCAAAGTCGATCATGCCATCCGAAAGTTTCACTGTGGCCACTGGAATGCGGTAATAAACTTTTGTATAGTCCACCAATATGCCGCCTTCACTGAGTTCAAGATCACCCAGGTACTTCAGGTTACTGCCCCGGCCAACAATGCGGAGATTGCCGGTAGCCTTTCCATCGATCTTGCTGAATACTCCTCCAAGGTATTTTTCGAGAAGGCTGATACTTGTGTGATCCAGTTTTGCATTGATATCAATAGCATCAGAAAGTGAGTCGCGGGTATTGACAAGACCGGTTATATCGAAATTATAATTTTCGTTGGCGGAGAATGTTTTGAAGGTGACCTTTCCGGACTGCTTTGAATAGGTGCTGCTAAGATCTATTGTGCCTATAGAATCATCATCGAGTCTGAACTGTTCTGCAATAGCGGTGGCATCTACCTGTAATTTGCCGAATGGTTCGATCACTTCCACTGTGCCGGTGAGTAAACCCTCTAAGCGGTTACTCTTCACAAAGAATGGAGCAAAATCGCCGATCTGTATTTTTTTAAGATCTACTTTCAAATCATTGCCGGTGCCAATGGACGAGGGAGCAGAGCTTATGAGTATCTCCTGGTCGCCACTGTAAATTCTTACACCATCAGATGTTACAAGGTCTTTACTCAGGATGATCTCACCACCTTCGTCAATGGTCCATTCTTTATTATTGATATCGAAAAAGGAGGGATTGAATTTGAGCCGGAAACCATTTTTCAGGGTCTGCACTTCACCCGATATATCAGCCCTGTTGAGCGTTTGGTTAGCGCTGGTTTTGATGTTTACTTTAGAAAGGTCATTGCTGGTAGTAATGGCAATTTGTGATCCGGGAAAATGAAGGCTGTCATTTACAAAAATGTCGCCGATGGTGGTGGCCACCGATAAGGAATCATAATTTCCTCTGCCCTGCAGTTTAACTTCGTAGAAGCCGAGATTATTATAACCAAAATGGGGCAGCTCTGCATCCACATCAAAAATATTCTCCTTCGTGTTCAAGCGACCATTAATGGTGGCGAAATTGAATCCCTTTAAACGTTTGTCGAGAAGATCCAGGTAGTCGTCGATTTTACGGGTAGTGATGAAAAAACTGAAGTTATTATCAACCTTTTTGGTAGAAGCTGCTATATAGCTGGGGAAATAACGGTTAAGGAAGGTCTGGAAGGCATCCGGAAGGGAACTTATATTGAATTCGCCTGCAAGGATACCTTCGAATTCATTGCTTTTTACAGTGATGGTCTTGTTATTGTTTGGAAGCCTCGACGATTCTACATATAAGGAATCAAAAGCGATCCGCTGGCCGTTCTTAAATATAGAAGCTTCTGCAATGCGGGCGGTGCCCAGGAAATTGTCAATAGTATTACCGGTGAAATTTACATTGAAGATCCCATTGATATCCAGCTCTTCTTTTGAAAAATTGAGACTCTGAAGGTTGGCATTATTAACAAGTGCATTAAAATCGAACTTCGGTATTTTACCGGAGAGGTCAACCAATCCTTTGAGGGTTGCTTCCAGGTGTGGATCATTCACTACGAGGTTTCCATTGAATAGCCTTTTGGCGAATTGACCATCAATGGCTATATCCGTGTAGCGGTAACCGTTATATTCAATAAAGGGGAGTGTTCCAACCAGGCTGGCATCCAGTGCCGACATGGTAAATCCCTTTCCTTTAATATCACCAGCCACGGCGAAATTGCCGATCTTATTATTGTCGATGAATTGTCCAAGTTGGAAATCGTCGGTCTTGATAGTACCTGAATAGGAGGGTGTTCCTTTGACAGGTATCTTCATATTCAGATCGGTGCGTATGGTGCCGAGCGCTGTTTCAATGGTGCCATAGGTAACAAAATCGCGGATAAAACCGGTAAAGCTGCCTTTGAAGTTGAGATAGGAGAGCCGTTCAATCCGAAGATCCCTTACCTGTTTTAATTCAGGAAAGATCTTTTGGGCATCTGCATACGTAGTTCTGAAATCATTGGCCGTAAAATCAATATATGTTTTTTCAATATCCGGAAGACCGCTCAATGTGAAATCACCGTTCAGGTAGGTGCTTGACCCTGCGCGTGCAATAACCCTTTTGCCATTAAGGTTGCTGATGGTTCCTTTGATCTTACCGGTAAGGGATATGCGCTTTTCCCATTCCTTCAGCGCCGGGGCAAAATAGGCGATATCATCACTATGAATAACAGCATCCACAAAATTTCCTTCAAGCCTTACTTTTTCAATAAAGCTGCTCATATCATTGAAGCTGTCGTAGCGCATGGCAAAGAAATCTCTCAGCCGGCTTTTACTGGTCCTTATATCAAGATCCCTGAACTCCATTGCCTCAGGATGAAATTTCATCTTTGACTTGAGTTGCTTTACCTCAAATCCGCTTCTTTCTTTTGTAGCGATTAAAACGTTCGCCGAAAATGTATCGTTAATGAGTGTGAGGTTCTCGAACCGGGAATTTATATTTCCAAAAACAAAATGGGCGCCATCAAAATAATAGAAGGGCTCCCGACCATTCTCCACATCGTTTCTGAATCCGCCATCCTTGATGGTGAGTGCATTAATGCTAAGACCCCATTTGCCGGGATTCCAACGCAGTTTATCAGGGTCATTCACCGGTGCTATACCGGTTTTGGGCCTTCGTTCAACAGGTGGTCTTTTGCCATCATAATTATAAATGGAGAAAACCGGTTGCTCGAGGGCAAGCTGGTTGATATGGATCTGTTTGTTTTTAAGATCGAATACCCGGGCCTCGAGATGAAGTGATTTTAATGCCAGTCCGAGATTCTCACCCCGCCAACCATCCTGTTGCAGGAGCCGGATATTTTTAAGATCGATTGTGTTGACCGATAGCTCGATGGGTTGTTTTTTCTTTGCTGATGGTGGTGCAGAAAAATAATCTATGAGGAATTGGTAATTCCATACCGAGTCCTGCCGTTGCAGGTTAATGTAGGTGCTTTCCAGTCCTATATATTTCAACTCGATCTTATCCTTAAAGAAAAACCAGTCGGTTATATTCACTTTAACGGCACCAGCGTAAAGAAGGGTATCCTTATTATGGTCTCTAACGAGGGTTCCCTTTAATTCCAGTTTGTCAAAGAATTCGAGATCTATATAGCTTACTTTAACCTCGGTATTCAGGGCTTTTGACAGGCGGCTGGCAGCCTGCTTAACAAGGAAATTCTGAACAGGCCTGGTTTGCAGGGAGAAATATATCAACACCACCAATAAAAGCAGCGAAAGCAGGATGTAGCCAATTATGGAGAGTACTCTTTTCAGGATCCGGTAATTATTGGTAAAAATAATTATTCGCTACTTTGCGCCCCTTGTTATTTTCATAAACTAACGAAATTATTATATGTGAAGCATATTCTTCCTTGCTGCAATACTGCTTTTTAACAGCCTGTTGGCTCAGGATAAAGATGGCGGGCAAAAAGGCATGTACCGTGGCGTTATCAGGGCCTATCCTAGAGCACTTTTCTCAATCGCACCAGTTCTTCCAGTAATCCCTCCAGCCTGTCGAGCTGAAGCATATTTGCCCCATCGCTTTTTGCGATGGCCGGATTGGGATGGGTTTCAATGAAGAGGCCATCGGCTCCTGAAGCCAGAGCAGCCCTGGCGATGGTGCCGATCATTGCGGGGTTTCCTCCTGTAACACCCGAGGTTTGATTGGGCTGCTGAAGACTATGCGTCACATCCATCACCACAGGAACACCATGTTCCTTCATCCAGGGGATATTCCGGAAATCCACAACAAGGTCCTGGTAGCCAAAACTATTTCCCCTTTCAGTAAGGATGATCTTGTCATTTCCCGCATTGCGGATCTTTTCAACAGCAAATTTCATGGCCGGACCACTAAGGAATTGTCCCTTTTTCACATTGATCACCTTACCGGTTTCTGCAGCAGCAATGAGAAGATCGGTTTGCCTGCATAAAAAAGCAGGTATCTGCAAGAGGTCGGCATATTGAGCAGCAGGAGCAGCCTCATCATGTGCATGTATATCGGTAATGGTGGGAAGATTGAATCTTTCCCCTGTCTTTTTTAATAAGGAAAGCCCTGTAGCATCGCCAAGGCCGGTGAATGAACTGGCACTGGTCCGGTTCGCTTTGCGGTAGGAGGATTTAAAAATATAGGGGATGCCTAACCGGCTGCATACTGCACTCACTTTCTCTGCTACTTCCATGAGCAGCTCTTCACTTTCAATTACACAGGGGCCTGCAATCAGGAAGAAGTTTTTTTCATCATATGACTGGCCTTTGAAAAGGTCCTTTAGAAATTGTTCCATGCGCAAATATAATAACCCTGACAATGATGTAATCGATTGCATGAAAGTTTCAAATATCATAGTTCCTTCTTAGGTTTGCAGCCATCAAATGATTGCAAATGACCAAAGAAAAGATTCTGGTGATCGGCGCCTGCGGACAGATAGGAGTAGAACTTACCCTGGCACTGAGAAAGATATATGGCAATAGTAATGTCATCGCTTCAGATCTCCGGGAGGAAAATGAGCTCCTCCGTGGTACTGGTCCTTATGTATCCATTGATGCACTGAATAAGGAAATGCTGCATGTTCAGGTCATCCGTCAGAATATTACCCAGGTATACCTGCTGGCGGCAATACTTTCTGCTACCGGCGAAAAGAATCCCAACCTGGCCTGGCACCTCAATATGCAAAGCCTGCTGAATATCCTCGATATTGCCAGGGAAGAGAAACTGCATAAAGTTTACTGGCCATCTTCCATTGCGGTATTCGGACCTACATCACCTAAGCAAAACTGTCCGCAGTATACCATCATTGAGCCTACCACGGTTTACGGTATTTCAAAGTATGCAGGCGAATTCTGGTGTAACTATTATTTCCAGCGTTTTGGCGTTGACGTGAGAAGTTTGAGGTATCCGGGGTTGATATCCTACAAGTCGGCCCCCGGTGGCGGTACAACTGATTATGCAGTTGAAATATTCCACGAGGCACTGGAAGAAAAAAAGTACGAATGTTTCCTTAAGGAGGATACCTATCTCCCCATGATGTATATGCCGGATGCCATCCGTGCAACCATTGAACTCATGGAAGCACCAGCCGAGAGTATTTCGGTGAGAACCAGTTATAATCTGGCGGGAATGAGTTTTTCACCGCGCGAAATAACCAATGCGATCCATAAACATATCCCTGATTTTAAGATGAGCTATAAGCCTGATTACCGGCAGAATATAGCCGATAGCTGGCCACAGAGCATTGATGATTCTATTGCGCGGCGCGACTGGGGCTGGAACCACCAATATGACCTGGAAAGGATGACGGCTGATATGTTGGAAAATCTTAAGGAGAATTTATGACCCCTGCTACCTAATTTTGCAGGCTATGAAGCGCATACCTGCCCTGTTGTTTATTCTTTTATTTTATGTAGCTGGTGCACATGCCCAGCAACTCCGCTCCGGACTTTGGAAAGCTGCTCTCCAGCGGGCAGATGGCAATGATATCGTTTTCAACTTTGACCTTAGCTATGAACAGCAACTGCCGGTGATCCGTATCCGCAATGCGGAAGAAAGGCTGGAAGTAAGGCAGGTGAAAGTTGAGAGGGATTCAGTTTTCATTGATATGCCTTTTTTTGAATCTCATTTCAAATTGCAGTTGCAGGCCGATGGATCGCTGAGGGGTAATTGGATCAAAGCCACAAGCACAGGAAAAGATATTGTTATGCCTTTCACAGCGAGGCATGGTAAAGAACCAAGATTTCCACAAGGCAAAGCTCCAGCCGCTGATATTAGCGGGAGATGGGATATGGAAATTATAAGGCCTGCAGGTGGAACCCGGCCGGCAATTGCTGAGCTGAAACAGGATGGATCAAAACTCACCGGAACCATCCTTACACCATCGGGAGATTACAGGTTTCTGGAAGGGGTAGTTAGTGGTGACAGTATGTTCCTTTCAACTTTTGACGGAAGCCATGCATATGTTTTCTCAGCACATATCGGCAATGATCAAACGATAAATGGGGGTTACTTCTACTCGGGACCTTTACATAAAGAAGCCTTCTCCGCAAAGAAGAACGCCAACGCAAAACTTGACTACGGCAATGTCAGCATCTTTGTTAAACCAGGGCAGGATAAACTGAATTTCCGTTTTCCCGATATTGATGGCAATCATGTTGGTATAAAAGATGATAAATTCAAAAACAAGGTGGTTGTGATACAGTTAATGGGAAGCTGGTGCCCTAATTGTATGGATGAGACAAATTTTCTGAGTAATTATTACCGTAACAATAAGCAGCGTGGCATTGAAATGGTGGCGCTGGCTTATGAATACAGCACCGACCTTGAAAGGTCAAGGAAAAGCCTTCGTAAATTTCAACAGCGATTCAATGTTGAATATCCGATCCTGATCACACCTGTAACGAGTTCTGATACCTTGCGTACCGAAAAAACATTGCCCCAGTTAACAGCAATCAAGGTTTTTCCAAGCACTATTTTCCTTGGAAAAGACGGCCGCGTGGCGAAGGTACATTCAGGTTTTTATGGTCCCGCAACAGGAGAACGTTATACAGAATATATCAGGGAGTTTGAAGAAACGGTCAAAAGTTTACTGGCTGAATAAAACCTAAAGTCCCAGTACATCTTTCATACTGTAAATTCCTTTTTTGCCAATAATGAATTCAGCTGCAAGAATAGCGCCGGTAGCAAATCCGGTTCTGTTGTGGGCAGTATGGATGATCTCAATATCATCAATAGGGGAGCTGTACAAAACGCTATGTGTTCCGGGGGCGGGGTCAACGCGTTCACTGATGATCTCCAGTTCTTCCGGGTTATTGCTTGCATTATTCACCCATTTTTTTATCCTGGGTATTTGCTGCATTACCTGATCGGCTAATGTTACAGCAGTCCCACTGGGTGCATCCTTTTTTTCGGTATGATGTATTTCCGTCATAGACACTTCATAGGCAGGTTGATTGTTCATTAGCGCTGCCAGGCGTTTATTGACCTCGAAGAAAATATTCACTCCAACCGAGTAGTTGCTTGAATACAAAAACGCACCCTGTTGCTGCAGACAATATTCTTCTACAGCTTCAAATTTATCAAGCCATCCCGTTGATCCGCATACAACAGGAATCTTGTATTCAAGAAGTTTCATGATATTATCGAATGCGCTGTGGGGACTGGTAAATTCTATTGCTACATCGGCTTTAGCAATGTTGTCACTGTTAAGGTCTGCAGCATTGTCCACATCAATTTTCAGCACAATTTCATGCCCTCTCTGCAGAGCAATCTCTTCAATGGCTCTTCCCATTTTGCCGTAGCCTACCAATGCTATTTTCATATTGATCAGAAATTAAAGAAATGCAATTTAGGGAGAAATGGGCAGAAGCCGTGGTCGGGCCTTGTGGATGTCCAGTACAAGGGAAAGTCCGGTTAAGGAACCTGGCGTGTTACCATTCTGACTCATATTGGTGGGAAGCATGGGTTTGATCTTCATGCTGAGGTTGGGACTAACATCAAAATCTTTCAGATGGGCATCAACGGTTGCATCAACCACATTTAATCCCCAGAACAGGAGAAAAACAAGAACTGAATAATCGATATTTCTCCTTGACTCATTCCGGAAATTTCGCAATGAATTGGTGTAATTGCCCCTCACAAAAGGTTTGAGATATTCAGCTACTGACTCATATTTGGAAGTGTCACCCTCAACTGAAACCTGGTATGCATAGCGCACATCCCTGTATACTTTTATATTATCAGCAAACACATACCCGGTAGCACCCAATGCACCATATATAATGGGGATCTTCCAGTATTTTTTATTGTATGCCTGACCCCAGCCGGGTAATATCGCAGAACGAATGATCGCTTTCCTCGGGCTATGCTTTTTTACAGTATCACCTGTAATATTTGCCTTGAGCAGTACGGCCGAATCAATGATGAGGGTTTGGGTACTGTCCTGGGCATAGGAAAGTGATCTGCAAAGCAGTAAGATAAATAGGAGAATAAATGCCCGGGTTTGTTTCATGACTTTAGTTCACATCAACACCCATTGCTTCAAGGATCTTATTCAATTCCTGGATCGAATAATACTCCAGTGTAATATTACCATGCCCTTTCTTGTTATGGTTCAATTTTACCCGGGTGCTGAAATGTGATGCTAAATTATCTTCTATTTTTTTATAGGCAGGGGGAAGTGCCAGTTTTGCGGCATTTTTAACAGCAGGAACATCTTCCTTGTAAAGTTTACGCACCAGCTCTTCCGTTTGGCGAACTGATAATCCCTTGTTCTTGATCTCGTTGAAAATATATAGTTGTTTATCTACAAGGTCAACATTGATCAGTGCCCGGGCATGTCCCATACTAACGGTTCCATTGCGTACGGCTACCTGGATATCAGGAGGTAACTTTAAAAGCCTTACATAGTTGGCAACGGTACTTCTTTCTTTTCCCATTCTCTCTGCAACCTGTTCCTGGGTATAGTTGAGCTCATCCATCATCCGCTTGTAGCTGAGGCTTACCTCGATTGCATTGAGATCTTCACGCTGCAGGTTTTCTAGCAATGCCAGCTCAAGAAGTTGCTGGTCATCTGCCTGACGGATATAAGCGGGCATGTCTTTAAGTCCCGCGATCTTTGAAGCCCTGAATCTTCTTTCCCCTGAAATCAGACGATACTTGCCGGATGGAAGTTTGGAAACTGTTATTGGTTGAATGATATCATGGATCCGGATAGAAGCAGCAAGTTCATTCAATGCCTGTTCGTCAAAGTCATGACGAGGTTGTTTAGGGTTTGTTTCGATCTGGCCAATCGGTATGCGCATCATGCCGGTAGCCGCTTCAACCACCTGAGGTTTTAATTGTCCCGCAGTATTTTTTAAATCAGCATCTATATTCTGTAAAAGGGAACGGATTCCTTTTCCTAAGGCATCTTTTTTATTGGGACTATTCATTTCTGTATTACAACTTTAAAATTCTAAATCAGGTTGGCTTAATCTTCTGTGTTGCCTTCTTCTTCCATTTCAATAACCCTGTCTTCCTGTTTGATCTTGGTCATATTGTTCTTCTGCAATATTTCCTTGGCAAGGTTTAGGTAGTTCACAGAACCCTTGCTATATGCATCATAGAGAATCACCGGCTTGCCCACAGATGGCGCTTCACTGATTCTTGTATTCCGGTGAACGATAGTATCAAACACCAATTCATCAAAGTGACGGCGAACTTCACTCACAACCTGGTTGCATAGACGAAGACGACCATCATACATGGTCATTAATATCCCTTCAATAGCAAGTTCCTGGTTGAGCCTGTTCTGAACGATCTTTATTGTATTGAGTAGTTTTCCCAATCCTTCCAATGCAAAAAATTCAGTTTGCACCGGAACAATAACTGAATTGGCTGCTGTTAATGCATTCACCGTAATTAGTCCAAGGGAAGGAGAACAATCGATCACGATAAAATCATAATCATCCTGGATGGGTTGCAAAATTCCTTTCAGTACATTTTCACGGTTGGGATAGTTGATCATTTCAATTTCAGCACCTACCAGGTCAATATGGGAAGGGACCACATCGAGGTGGGGAATATCCGTTTTCAGGATAACATCACGGATCGGTGTCCCATTCACCATGCAATCGTAAAGGCTCTGGGTGATATTGTGAAGATCGAAACCCGTACCTGTGGTACTGTTGGCCTGCGGATCAGCATCTACCAGTAATGTCCTGTATTCAAGTACCGCAAAGCTTGCTGCCAGGTTAATGGCAGTGGTAGTTTTTCCGACACCACCTTTCTGATTTGCTACACCAATTATTCTTGCCATATTATTCTCCTCGTTCTTTCAGTGTTTTCAGGGATTTTTATCAGAGGGAAATGGTATCACCAATTGTTACCAGGTGAAGCCTTTTTCCTGCTGCTGCAAATACCTGATTTGCAGCGTTATGATCTATTTTAATATATCCGAATGTGTCATAATGAACGCCAATAACTTGCTGGCACTGTATCATTTCAGCGCAGGCAAGTGCATCGGCAGCATCCATCGTAAAGTTGTCGCCAATAGGTAACACCGCAAAATTAAGTTTTGCCCATCTTGGAATAAGTTGCATATCAAGGGTTAAAGCAGTGTCTCCACTATAATAGAAGTTTCCGGCATCGGTGAATATGATAAATCCCATTGGATTTCCACCATAGCTTCCATCGGGGAGGCCTGAAGAATGCTGCGCCACCACGCATTTGACCCTGAAATCATGGAAGTCCCACATGCCACCTGTATTCATCGGATGGGTGTTGGCTACTCCGTTCTTATTCAGCCATTCATGTATTTCCCAATTTGCAACCACTTTTGCACCTGTTCGTTTTGCGATGGAAACACAGTCTGCTATATGATCTGCATGTCCATGAGAAACCAGGATATAATCTGCCTCAATAGCTTCTACTTCAATGCCCGACGCCAGTTCGTTATAGGTAATGAATGGATCAAACAATAGTTTTTTTCCATTTATACGCACAGAAAAGCAGGAATGTCCGTAGTAAGTGAATTGCATAATTAGCTCGATTTTATTGTAGGGATGGCAAAAATAACGTTTCAGGGCATAAAATCCGGAACAAACCGGGTTGGATGGTGTTATTGAAAGGCAGATTTTTGCACCCTGAATAAAATTTCATGTACACCATCATATCCGGAACCAACCGACCAGGAAGTAATACCATCAAAATTGCCAATCAATACAAAGAATTACTGGCCGCAAAAGGTATAGAAGCTGAAATGGTCTCTTTAGAAAATTTAGATGTCAGTACCCGCAATGAAGGCATCAGGGCATTGGAGAACAGGCTTCTGGCTGATACAGAGAAATTTATATTTATATCACCTGAATACAATGGAAGTATCCCCGGGGTATTAAAGAGTCTTATAGACAGTACCGATATCAACCGGGTGTGGGCAGGGAAGAAAGCACTGTTGACGGGCGTTTCAACGGGGAGGGCAGGAAACCTTCGCGGAATGGAACACCTCACTGGCATCCTTCATTATGTCAAAATGATGGTGCACCACAACAAACTCCCGATCTCTGTTGTGAATGTTTTGCTTAACCTTGATGGTAGTATAAAAGACGAACCAACGCTTGCAGCCATAGACCAGCAGCTTAATGAATTCATAGCATTTTAAAAGAACAACATGCGTAATTCCGGATTTTTATGGGTCATAATGGCCATATTGATTGTTTTGGATATATATGTATTCCAGGCGCTGAAGGTGGTGAGTCAATCTGCCGGTTCACGTGTGCGGATATTTATATATTCCGCTTATTGGCTGGTATCATTACTATCAGTACTTGCCCTGGTATTTATGCCCAACCTCCAGGCCGCTGCAATCTCCAAATCATTAAAGAGTTATCTCTTTGCCGTTGTGGTCGGATTATTCTTTGCTAAACTGATAGCGGTATTATTTTTTGTGGCTGATGACCTGAGAAGAGGGATGATGTGGATAGTAGGGAAACTTTATAGCAACCCTTCCGTTCCTGTATCACAGAGTGCAGATGGCATAACCCGATCTGCATTTCTTAGCTGGATGGGCCTGGCTGCTGGATCCACGCTGTTTGGCACATTGGTTTATGGCTTTTCCAATAAATACAATTACAATCTAAAAAAGCTGAAGCTGTCTTTTGATAATTTACCTGCTGCATTCCGCGGACTAAAGATCATCCATATCAGTGATATACATGCGGGTAGTTTCAATGATCACCTCGCGGTAAAAAAAGGTATACAAACTATTCTATCACAGAAGGCCGATCTGATTCTTTTTACCGGCGATCTGGTGAATGATCGTGCTGTGGAAATGGATGAAGTGAAACACTTGTTTGCTGAACTCAAAGCGCCATTAGGGGTGTATTCAATATTGGGAAATCATGATTATGGGGATTACTACCGCTGGCCTTCCAATGAAGTAAAAAAGGATAACCTCGAGACGCTTAAGAAGGTTCATGGTGAAATGGGCTGGCGGCTTTTGATGAATGAGCATATAAGTATTGAAAGAGAAGGGGAGAAAATTGCCATTCTGGGAATAGAGAACTGGAGTGCAAAAGGAAACTTTCCCAAGTATGGTAAATTATCGGAGGCCTATAAAGGCGCGGAAGAATTCCCTTTCAAAATATTGATGAGTCATGACCCAAGTCATTGGGATGGAGAAGTCAGAGAATCATATAAAGACATTGACCTGATGCTTAGCGGCCATACACATGGAATGCAGTTTGGTGTGGAGTTGCCTGGATTCAAATGGAGTCCGGTACAATATATGTACCGCCAATGGGCCGGCTTGTACGAAACGGGCAATCAAAAACTTTATGTTAACCGTGGATTTGGTTTTATAGGATATCCCGGGCGCGTAGGCATATTGCCTGAAATAACGCTGATCGAGCTCGTCTGACCCGCTAAAAGTGTAAAGGTTTAATGCTCAACTGTTTGTTTTTTATTTAACAGGCGATACTTTCTCTTGGCATTCAAGTTGAATTATGTTTGGGTATAAATACCCGTTATGAAATTCAAACTATTATTCCTAGCAACCGCCCTGCTGGCGGTATCAGGCCTACAGGCACAAGGTTTTCATCTTGGTGTAAAAGGCGGTGCAAACATTACCAAAGTAGATGGCAAGGCAATGTCAGAAGAATTTAACTATGGTTACCACCTTGGTGGATTCGCTGAAATCGGGCTTGGCAAGAAATGGTATATCCAGCCTGAAGTATTGTGGAACCAGTACAGCACTAAAACAGCAGATGATTTTGAAGATATCTTTAATGGCATCGCATTGCCGGGATCGAATGATGAATCTATTAAACTGAATTACCTGAGTATCCCACTCACACTTAATTACCGTTTAACCGACTGGCTTTCTCTTCAGGCCGGGCCACAATTCGGGATACTGATGAATGAGGACAGGGCACTGTTGGAAGAAGGCAAGGAGGCATTCAAAAATGGAGATGTATCCATCCTTGGGGGAGCACAGATTAACATTGGTGCCTTCAGGATTTCAGGCAGGGCCTTTACGAGTTTGAGTGATGTGAACTCGGGAGATATTAACCAGGCCTGGAAGAATAAGGGATACCAGGTAGGTGTTGGAATAAAAATTTTATAAGAGACTTCTGGTTTCTGTAAAGACGGAAGATGGTGCAGGGCATAAGTTCTGTTCCCGTCTTCCGTCTTCTGTCTTATGTTTGCAAAAATTTTGCAAGCATGCACCTACAAGACCAGATCCGGCAGGCATGGGAAAACCGGGAACTGCTAAAAGACGCTACTTTCTCAGATGCTGTACGCGCCGTAATTGAAGAAGTGGATAAAGGAAGGCTACGCGTGGCGAGCCCGGGTGAAAATGGCTGGACAGTAAATGAATGGGTAAAGCAGGCAATCCTGATGTATTTCGGTATCCAGCAAATGAAGACCTATGATCTTCCTCCCTTTGAGTTTTACGATAAGATGGAGCTGAAGAAAAATTATGCATCACTGGGTGTTCGCGCAGTGCCCCATGCAGTGGCCCGTTATGGTGCCTATATTGCCAGGAATGTTGTGCTGATGCCCAGTTATGTAAACATCGGTTCTTATGTTGATGAAGGCACTATGGTAGACACATGGGCAACTGTTGGTAGTTGTGCGCAGATAGGAAAAGGTGTTCACCTTAGCGGAGGGGTTGGTATAGGTGGCGTTCTGGAACCTTTGCAGGCAGCACCGGTGATTATTGAAGATGGTTGCTTTCTGGGTTCACGTAGCATCGTGGTTGAAGGGGTCAAGGTGGAAAAAGAAGCAGTGCTTGGCGCCAATGTAGTGTTGACACAAAGCACAAGGATCATAGATGTTAGTGGTGATGAACCGGTAGAATACAGGGGGCGTGTTCCGGCCCGTAGTGTAGTCATTCCCGGTAGTTATCCTAAAAAATTTCCTGCCGGTGAATACCATGTTAATTGCGCACTTATAATAGGGCAGCGTAAACCCAGCACTGATCTCAAGACAAGCCTTAATGATGCTTTACGTGATTTCAATGTAAGCGTTTAGTGTCTGCATTAGCTGATAAGAAAAGACTGCACTGGATGGGGGTGATGATCACCTTTACCGGTGCAGTTTTGTTTTCTACCAAGGCTGTTCTGGTTAAGCTTGCCTTCCGTGAGGCTGATACAGATGTTATTACCCTGCTGGCAATCCGGATGTTGTTTTCCCTGCCCTTTTTTCTGGTGGCAGCATGGTTTGCAACAAGGGAAAAATCAGAATCACTTACCCGCAGGCAATGGCTTTCAGTGATCGGTTTAGGAGTTACTGGATATTATATAAGTAGTTGGTTCGACTTCGTGGGACTTCAGTACATCTCGGCTGGATTAGAAAGATTGATCCTGTTCCTCTATCCCAGTTTTACCGCACTTATTAATTATTTCATCTTTCACCAGGTATTGAATAAGCGGCAGCGATGGGCAATGCTATTAACTTATGTGGGAATAGGAATTGCCTACATGGGAGAATTGCAAATTGATGCCGGTAATGAGAATTTTTTCCTGGGAAGTTTTATGGTATTTATTTGTTCCATAACCTATGCCATATATATGGCTGGCAGTGGGAGAATCATTCCGAAAGTTGGTGTAACCAAGTTTACTGCATTTGCCATGCTTGCCGCCACAGCCGGGGTTTTTATTCATTATTTACTGGCTAATAGTACCCATGAAATGCAATGGTCGCCCGGATTATGGAAATTTGGTTTGATGGTTGCTATTCTTGCCACTGTGCTACCATCATTTCTTATATCAGCCGGAATGAAAAAGATAGGGGCAAATAATGTTGCCATAATTGGAAGTATTGGACCTGTTTCAACCATCCTTCAGGCCTATTTATTTCTGGGAGAAGAAATTCACCGCGGACAGATCATCGGCACATGCTTAGTAATTGCAGGTGTTTTATTGATTGGCTGGAAGTCGGGCGATGGAAAAAAATATGAATAGTATACTTGGGTGGTGTTTTAGTTTCTGTATATTTGCCCCCCGTTACTCAATAACGAATGCCCAGGTGGCGAAATTGGTAGACGCACCGTCTTCAGGTGGCGGCGCCGCGAGGTGTGCTGGTTCGAATCCAGTCCTGGGCACAAAGGCCCTCAGCTCTGCTGAGGGCCTTTTCATTTGGAAGCATCATACTCCTGATTATTATCAGCCAGATCTGTAACATATGTCTCATTCGATGTTAGGCTTAGTAAGTAATTTTTCATCGGGATTTCAATTCAGGCAATAAGAATTCCTCACTTCGCCTAAACTAGTACAACCTTCCTCCAATGCAGTAGAAATGATATCATATGATTGTTACGATGCATAAAACATCGGAATAAAAGGATTAATCATTACAATACTGTATTTCATGAAACATTTATTCAAATTTACCCTATTCCTTACCGGGTTATCTTTTTTAATCCTTGCGTGTCAGAAAGAAATTATAAAGGATACAGCGAACACTCCCAATGAACTTCTGGCGGCAGCTAAAGAAAAAACTCCTGCAGATCCATCTGAAGGTTCAAAAACCGCCCAATCAGTTCAGGTGAATATGAGGGGAATTAGTAAGCATTACCAATTGGTGAGCGAAGAACCCTGGTTGTATAATACCTGGTCTTATATATGGGCTGAAAGGTCTAATGCACTATCTGCATTTGAAGACTATTTTACTTATACAACATCCGGAAATCCAAGTGAAGGCCAGATCGAAAGGGCTAAGCATAAGGCTTTCCAGGATAATAAGTGCAATTTCTGGTTTGGTAATCCACTTATTCCTGTTGTATTCTTTTCAGGGACAGATATGAATAAATCAGTTAACGTAACACCATTGCCCGACACCTATGCTCCTAAAACAGGATGGCTGCGGGAAACATTGAACGGAAGAACTATTGATGTACAGGTTTCAAATATATTTATTGCGTCTGCCTCTTACATCGAAAAAGCCAAGGCAACAAATGGCTGGATGAAAAAATATTCATTTACCATGCGCAATGAAGACATGACGTCAAGGCTCAGCGGATTGAAAATTGAATTACTTCATAACGGGCAGGTCATTGAAACCCGCTACCCCGAACATATGCTGGAAGATAATATCAACTGGCACTATGAGATAAATGCAGGTATTTATGGCAACCCCGATGTGTTTTATGCATTTAATAGCGGGCTGGGAAGTGATAAATCAGTAAAGGCTATTCAGACAGGTGAAGGGGATGATTTTCCTGGTAATGATTTTTCAGGGGGAACAAGGGCTGCGATAGCTAATCAATTATTCCAGGGATTAACGCTGGAAGGCAATTATTCTGTTCAGATAAGCGGAGTTATAAAAGGAAATAGTTTTTCTAACGACAGGTCTTTTGTCATCAGCCAGGAAATTATATCCGGGGAGGAATGTCATGAGGAGCCACATCATTAGTAGCACCGAATGAACTATATTTTTTAAATCTTAAAATTATTCAAAATGAAAGTTTTTAATATCAAGTGGATCACTGGATTGTTTTTTGCCAGTGTTTTACTAATGGCAGGGTGTCAGAAAGAAATGGTTAATGATGATCAGGCTTCGATTTCTGCAAAAGGAGGCCCTGGCGGTGGTGGTAAAGAAGAAACCGTTGGTAATAATCTATCCTTCCCTGTTATATGGTCAGAGGGCCAGGAATTGACTCTTCGGACTGCCCCAACAGGATTAACAGATGAAGATGTTTTATTAGAGGGAAGTTGGTGGTATGTGTGGGGTGAAGATCCGATTGATCCAGAATATCCCATATTTAGCTGTCAGCCGAGTCCTGCAAATCCTGAAACATGCCTTGATGGATCTACTCCTGGTGATGGTACCAGTACGGTTTATAAAGCATGGCTGCAAAAAGACGCCAGGAATTTCTGGAAGGCATATAATGAAGCAGCTACAGAATTAACTAATGTAGACCAAATAGATTGGGGTGATAATCTGGAATCTGTAAGTTGGACACTGACTTCCAAAGTCAGAACGGAAGTTGTGTTGTACGAAAACATGCTTGTACCAGTAACTCAATATGCGATGCGCCATGTTTCAGGATGGGGTATTGATGAAGTTCACGGTATGCAGACTACAACCGGTAATGAGGTTGTATATGGACCGGGAACTCAAGCCACAGTATATTCCCGCCATGCAAGGCTTACGATTCAGAAACTGAGTGAATCTCCTGCTAATCTTACATGGGATGCAATTACACATTCCTGGATAGGAGATGCAAACAGCCCGATATTTAATACAGCGGTCCACGAAGCATTAGATGGATCTGGTTATTATAATGCTGAAGTGAATGTAAAAGGAAAAGTGATTTTTGGATATACCTGGGATCTGAAAAGGCTTAATGACGGAGCTGGAGTGTATCGTATAACTTTTAGCTTTGATACAGAAGGTCCGGGTACCACACTCAATACTTTTTTTGATAGCAATACAACTATCCTTGTTCCAGTTGAAGAGGAAATTGAGGCAGCAGCAGCACTAATTGCTGATGCAGAACCTGGTGCAGGTGGCGTTGCTGTGGTTGATCCTATCAATAACATCACTTATATTGACGTTATCATTACCCCTCGGGGTGGTGGAAGAAAATAGAATCGACAACTATTTGCTCAGGTCACATAAATAAAACAGCCCGTATAATTACGGGCTGTTTTATTTATGTTCCAGAATCATTATCACCATTTCCTCCCTGCTTTCGCTTAAAGATTTCAATATCATTTTTTCCAAACCTGTAACTGAAAGTAAGTCGGAAAGTGCGAACACTCCATCTCCTATATGAGTCCTGGTAGAAGTTTTCTGTATCTGTTATGTTTCCGAATCTTCTACTATTGAGTACATCATTAATATTAAATGTGAGCGTACCGGCCTTATTCTTCAGGAAGTCTTTTCTTACAGCAAAATCAACAACATATTGCTCTTTATTCCTTCCCTGCGGAGTTACCCTCGGGGATTCATATTCACCCGAAACCTGGAAGGAGAAATTATTCAGAAACTTCTTATCCGGATCGTTGATCTTATAATTTGCCATCAGTTCGAAATCCCAGTTAAAGCCGGTATTGCTTAGGTCGAGTCCACCTACAGATGCTTTAACATCACGATACTGGGCATTGAAACTGGGCGTAAAATCAAAGCTGTTTCCAACTCTTTGCTGCCATACAATTTCGAGTCCGGTGCGATTGGTTCTGTCAGCATTAATAAAGGTCGTGAGGATAGCATTGGGATCAATGGAGGCATTGTTGAGTTTGTCGAGTTCTGCATTGCTAATAGTATCGCTGTAGTTTGTAATATCTCTTGTGTTATTCCTGAAATAAGTTGATACCAATATGTTTCCTGTACTGTATGTTTTGTTATAATTCAACTCAAAAGAGTTAGTGAACTCGGGCTCAAGCTGCGGATTACCTTTGCGGATATTCATCGGATCACTTATATCAACATAAGGATTGATCTGCCAAAAATTTGGCCTCCTTATCCTCCTGGAAAAATTCACCTGGAGATCATTGCCTTCCTTCAATTCATAGGTTAAAAACAAACTGGGGAAAACGGCATTCCACATATCGTTTCCTTTGGAAGGATAATCATAGCCAAATGATTTTGCGCTATCCAGTAGTTTACCGGTAAATGATGATTGTTCAAGTCTGAGACCACCCTGGTATTTTAATTTGCCCAGCTGATTGGAGTAGTTTGTGTATATAGCATTTATAACCTGACGAAAACTATAATTGTTGCTGAGGGGAAGCTTCGTAAGCTCATCATTAGCTACTGAAAATACATCGAGCTTATCCTTAGAGTAATTATGGAAGCTTCTTGCACCCAATTCAATTTTACTTTTCTCTGTTAAAGGATTTACATAATCAGTCTGGATTGTAAACTGCTGGCTATTTCCGGTTGAATAATTCTCAACCCGGTTCTGTGTTCCTGATAGTTGCCCGTCGGGTGTATAAAACTGGTTCAGAATATTGCTTTCTCCACCATTATTACCGCTGTTAAAAGTTATGTCTGCCGTCCATTCTTTTTCAGCTTTTTCATAAGTGCGGCGGAAATTCAATTGTGTATTGGAGCGTTTGAAAAAGTTTTCTTCAACTGACTGGCGGGTACCCGTTTGGGTTAGCACCTTGTTCTGATCAAGGTATCGCTGGCTCTGGTCTTCAATATTATTGAACCTTCCATCTACAAAACCCTGACTAATGGAGATAGAGTTATTATCATCAAATTTATAATCCATTCCAAAACGGAGCGATTTGAATTTACGCTGTCTTTCACGCTCACTTTCCTGGTCAAAATAATCGGTTATGATTCCATCAGATTTGTTCTGGCGTTTGGCTTCTCCTTCTGCAATACCACCTGACCGATTGTAACCACCGCTGGCAAAGAGGTTGATATTTCCTTTCCTGTAATTCAGGCTCAGATTACTGTTAAATAGTTCAGGCGTTCCACCACCAACTGATACCACGCCGTTTAAACCGGCCTTTCGATTCTTTTTAAGTATTATATTAATGATCCCACCTGTACTCCCTGCATCATAACGGGCAGATGGATTTGTGATCACTTCAACTTTTTCAATATCCTCTGCCGGTATTTGCTCCAGTGTAAGGATTGTTGGTCTTCCGTCAACAAAGATCTGTGGCGTGCTGTTCCGCAATTGAACATTTCCATTAATATCAACAGAAAGCGATGGAATATTTTTCATCAGGTCAGCAGCATTGCCACCCTTGCTTGTAATAGCAGCATCTGCATTGAAAATGCGCCTGTCAACACCCATCTGCATCAGGGGTTTACGGGCAGTCACCACTACGCCGGCAAGATTAGTGGCTTCTGTGCCAATAAGCAGATCACCGGCATTTACCTCGGTGGCATCTGCGCTTATTCGCAATGTTTTCATTAACGTTTCAAATCCTACTGCAGTAATAAAGATTTCAGCACTGGTGGCTCTGATTACTGCTACATTGAATTTTCCATCTCTATCAGTTATAGCTATACGTGAAAAATTTTCAGTACCAACACCTTCCTGTTCCTGTTTTACTAAAACTGTGATGGTTGCAGACTCAACAGGGTTACCGGTTGTTTTGTCCATTACTTTACCAATAATTGAAACCTGGTCTTTTCCGGTTTCCTGTGCAAGGGAGGTTGTTGCACTAAGAATAAAAAGCGTTGCTAATATGCACAGTGACTTGTGCATTTTAAATTGAAGGGGGTAGATAAAATCCATAACTGCAAAGGAACTTATTAAAACCTGAAGGAATCCTTAAAATTCTAAGGATATGTTAACGCAACAATCAAAGTCTATAATTGTTGTTTTGACACTCCTTTATTTGTGAGAACAACAGGTTTAATAAAACCCGCTTCATCGAAGAAAAGATTTTCAATACAAGTCTCCCTTGAATTGCCATCTTTTTCAGATAATGGCCTTCTATGGTATACGATATAGTATCTGTCTTTACCAGGAACAGTTATTACAGAATGGTGGCCTGCACCCGTTGCAATCATGGGGTCCTGTTGAAGTATTTTCCCAATTCTTTTAAAGGGCCCCAATGGTGAATCCGAAATTGCATATGCTACACTATAATCGGGGCCAGTCCATCCTCCTTCTGACCACATAAAATAATATTTCCCCTTGCGCTTGAATACAAATGGGCCTTCAACATAATTTTCAGGAGTAATTTCCTTGAAAACTTTCCCATCCTCAAAAGCAATAAACCCTGTAAAATCATTTTTCAGCTTGGCAATATTGCAATGTTTCCATCCTCCATAATACAAATAGAACTGACCATCATCATCCCTGAATACAAATTGGTCTATAGGTTGGGCTCCATTATGGAAACGATCGATCAATGGCTTTCCAAGGTAATCACGAAAGGGACCCTGAGGTTTTTCAGCTATCGCCACGCCAATTCCGCCATACTCATTGTTGGATTGTATATCATTAGCGCCAAAAAAAAGATAATAGGCATTGTTATTGAAAATTACTGAAGGCGCCCACATTGCCCTCTTTGCCCATTTTATAGCAGATGTATCAATTATGCGTGCATGCCTGGTCCAGTTAACCAGGTCAGGGGAGGAGAAGGCATCCATGAAGACCTGCTGGTTATAGGGTGCTGAAAATGTAGGGTAAATCCAATATTTTTTACCGAACACAATGGCTTCCGGATCAGCGTACCAACCTTTAAACAAAGGATTCCCTGAAAATGCCAGGGAATCCTTTGTTTGCGCGATACTTATATTACTTAGGGTGATAAGGAGAAATAATAGTTTTACAATTTTCATCCTTAAAACTACTGAATACTGATTTAAGTTGTTTGAAGGGCCACCGCGAGCTTCCCTGATTGCCTGTACTTATTTGCTAAAACGAGGCATAAAAGAAATCCTGCGAAAGCAAGGGCTGCTCCAACATATTGTGGTGAAGTATAGCCATAGCCGGCCACCAGTGGTAGTCCCCCCAGGTAGGCACCCAGGGCGTTTCCCGTATTGGCACTGGCCTGAAGGGAAGCTGATGCCATCATTTCTGAACCCTTCGCTGCATTGATGATGAGCATCTGCATAGGAGCGATAACTGCAAACGCAAGAGCTCCTGTAACAAATGTCATGATGATTGCCGGCACCTGCCATTGTGTTACGGTTGCAACAATAATGAGTGAGAGAACCATCAACATTAAAAGCATGCTGGTAGTACGAAGCGGCGAGTACCTGTCTGCAAGTCTTCCGCCAAGGAAATTACCCGCAGCCATTCCAAGTCCCGCCACTATCATAATATATGTGATCTTATCATCACCAAAGCCTGCTACTTCTGTCATCATAGGAGCGATATAACTTATCCATGCGAATAATCCACCGGTACCAATTGCAGAGATGGCAATAATGATCCATAGCTCCTGTTTGCGGAACACCTGCAGATTATTTTTAAAACCGGTGGTTCCACTTGCTGCCAGTGACGGCATCCAGCGACGAATACTGATTGCAGCAATGAAACCTATGGCCGCGATGAGCATAAAGGATATTCTCCAATCGAGGTTATGGCCGATATAGGTACCAAGGGGAACCCCTATAATATTTGCCAGTGTTAATCCCGCAAACATCACGGAAACAGCCCTCGCTTCTCTTCCTGGTTCTGCCAGTCTGCTGGCAACTACAGCACCCATTCCGAAAAAGGCTCCATGAGGAAGGCCTGAAAACAGCCTTGTAATAAGAAGCATTTCATAATTAGGGGCAATTGCAAACAGGCCGTTAAACAGTCCAAACAGAACCATCAGCCCGATCAATACTTTACGGGGAGGGTAGCTGCTGGCCAGACCTACCATGAGGGGGGCACCAATTACAACACCAAGGGCATATATGGAGATGAGGTGCCCGGCGGTTGGAATAGAAACAGACAGTGAAGTTGCTACATCAGGCAGAACCCCCATCATCATGAATTCTGTCATGCCAATGGCAAAACCGCCAATGGTAAGTGTAAGTAAACTGCTCTTAAGCGTTCCCTTTCCAGTCTTTTTAATTTTCTCTTCCGGTTTATCTTTTTTAAGTTCGGTTGTTTCTGCTTGCATATTCTCTGAATTTTCGGTTATGTTTTTTTTACTGGCAAGTGCTACATAAGCTTTTCGTTTAGAGATGTGAGGATAATATATTCTGTTGTTCATAATAGTTTTTTTAAATAATGCGGACATATTTGCCGGCATCACTCACCTGTTTTATAAGGTTGAGGTCGCTGCCAGCATTTCCGGCAAGTACTACCAGGTTGATGGAATCATCATTTAGAATGGCATTGAGGCCTTCCACCAGTTCAGCTCCAGGATATTTTGTTTCAGCCATCCGGGCCGGGAGGGCCTCGTTGATCAATACTTTCTTCAACTGGTATCCGTTCTGGATGCTTACACTCGAGAGGGTAGCTTCCTGTATGCCTGCGCCAGATGCGATCAGGCCGATATTTATGGCGGTATTCATTTTTTTGGTTTTATCTGTCCTTATAATTATAAGGGCAAAATTACATAATATTGTTTAAACGATTAAACACTATCAAATATTATACCCGCTCTAATCACCGATTTAACATGCTATCCTGGAACCATTTGATGGCTAATTATGGCAAAACCTTGATAATTAAGTATTAATATCCTATTTTTGTTTAAACGATTAAGCTAAATGGCAGTCTGCCATTCTGCTTATTTTTCCATATTCATCCATTTTGGCATGAATTCAACCTCCATTGCCTGTTTTGTCATATGAAGAAAAAAGTATCACTTAAAGATATTGCTAACAGGGTAGGGGTGTCTACCGCCCTGGTTTCTTATGTGCTCAACAATAAGAAAGAAGGCCGGATTAGTGAGGAATCGGCTCGTAAAATCCGTGAGGCCGCCCGGGAAATGAATTACCGCACCAACCAGATCGCCAGAAGCCTTAAAACAAATAAAACATTTACCATCGGACTGGTGATCGCCGATATATCCAATCCTTTCTTTTCCCGACTGGCACGTATCATTGAAGACGAAGCAGAACTTAAGAATTATACCGTCATCATCGGGAGCTCCGACGAAAAGCCCGAGAAATTTTGTAAGCTGGTGGATACATTCCTCGATAAGCAGGTAGATGGACTTATTATCGCCGCCACAGACGGTACTGAATCATGCCTTAATGAACTGATTGAAAATAATATCCCATTTGTTCTGGTGGATCGGTATTTCCCCGCTATCCACGCTAATTACGTAGCCCTGGATAATTTCAAAGCTGCTTTTACTGCCACCCAACATCTCATTTCAATTGGTTGCAATAATATCGGGATGGTGACCTATGATAGTCCATTGTTCAACCTAACCGAACGTAAAAAAGGATTCCTGGCGGCGCTGAAGGAAAATGGTAACCGCAATAATCGCAGCCGTCTTAAAGAGGTTTCTCTCAAAGCAAGACAGGATGAAGTTGAAAAGGCCGTGGCCCATCTGCTCTCTTCAGCCCAGCCGGTAGATGGATTATTGTTTGGCTCCAATACCATAGCTGTACAGGCAGTCAAATATATTAACACCCTGCCGCTAAGGGTACCGAAAGATCTTGCACTGATCTGTTTTGATGAAACGGATTCTCTCGACTTATTTTATGCCCCACTTACCTATATCCGTCAGCCGCTGGAAGATATGGCAAGGCAGGCAACAGCAATTTTGTTAGACCGGATGGATAAGAACAATAAGATCACACAGGTAAATATTGAAGGGGAACTCATTATCCGGAAATCGGCATAGCGCCTACTCATGGATGGTAGCCCTGTCCTTATCCAAACCTTTTTCCCCAATTCCAGTATTGCCTTTTACGCCGTAAAATACAGTCTTCCAGATCAGGTTAAAAAATGCTTTTGTGGGGTCACGTCGATAAGTTACCCTGTATGTATTCGGATGCCTGTCATCGTTAGTATTATTAGTACGCACCAGAAATGAATTTGCGAGTAAACTCACAACACCACTTTTCTTGTATCCGTCTGACTTGTCTTTCCTCATCACTTCAACTTTTAAGCCCTCATAAGCCATGGTGGTTGTTCCTGTTGCCTGCCTGTCATTTCCATTAAGCCGGAATGAAAGGGATCTGATCTTCCCTTCCTCTAGCTTAACATTACCCAATGGAAGTATTGCTTCATTCAGCAATCGCACATCAAAGGCACCCATTACAGCATTCACTGTAAATCTTCCATTTCTGTGATCGGGAAAATTAAACCGCACATCGGTGTTTATTTTATCCATGAACAAGGCCTCAAAACTTGCCTCAAGTGGCGATAAAGCTGAACTGCTTTTCTTCACTGGGCCCACCTTGCCATTGATCTTACTGAACCGGATTTGTCCCGTTGCATCACCATCTGCATTTCTCTCCCGGTACCTTACACGCCCATCCTCAATTATAATTTGGCGAACCTCTATAGTATATGGAACCTTCGCCAGCATCTGGTGAGGATATTTGCCCACCTTTGACTCAGTTAATGGCTTCTGGCTCCTGTCATTGTAAACTTCCAATATCGGGTTCCTTACTACCATCAGATCGCCACGGATAACACTGTCCTCCATAAAGGCATTATAATCGAAATTGCTGATGATCACCTCTCTTGCTTCCAGATCATAAACATCTTTCTGGAGGCCTGATCTTCTGGCCACCGCTTCTGCGTTGGCCCCGGTATTGGGTTTGAGATAAATTCCACGGATGGTGGAAATACTGCTGTCATCAATGGTTAACACTAATTTATTAGCACCGAGTTTATACTTGCTTTCTCCCAGTGGTACCGATATAGTGTCAACAGATAGTACTAGTGATTTAGCAAAGAAAATGCGCGATGAATCAAATGCACTATTGCTTCCAATATCAACAGAAGCCAATGCTATATGCACCTGTTTAACTTTCTTTTGCTGGTTTTTTCGGTTGGCGTAGGTAATGTTCAGGTCATTCAAATGGATACTGTCTATATGAATCGACTCCAATGCTTTTTTTACTTCCCTTACAACCTCTTTTTTATTTTCCTTCATCTCTATGGGCTTGCCTTCGGCTGCATCAAGTTTACGGATAAACAGCTCACCACCTGATACAGTAATCGCCCCCAGGCTGGCTTTGTTCTCCTGTAAGAATGCCATTACATCAACATTCCTGATAATGATGTTATCAAGCTTGAGATCATAGATTGTTGGCGGATTGTTCCCTTCCTTACGCCTTCTTCCAAGCACAACCGAATCAGTTGTTAGTTCAATCTTTCGGAGCATGACAGAACTTTTGTCTATATCAATATTCACATCTCCTATGCGAAGCTGGTAAAGGCCGTCACTTTTTTCGGTTACGAGATTTACCAGTCGGTCTTTTAATTCATTCTGAAGATCAGGCGAGCCGGTGTATCGTTTAATTGCCCACCAGGCACCGGCAACCAGTAACAATACCAGTATGGCCAGTAGATAAAAGCGTTTGGTCATATGCAGTTCTTTATATAATTGTTATGCCACCCGTTTTTCGTAAATTACAGTAAGCAATTGGTCCACCTAAATTAAGTTGTATGAATCTCCTTCACCGTGTTGAGCATTGGGGGGATAGACATCACCCCGGTTGGACAGATATCATCCGTATAGCACTCGGAATCTTTTTGTGTTTCAGGGGTCTCCAGTTTCCCATGAACATGAGTACCTTGTTGGCAGAACTTCCACCTTCATTATCAGGAGGGCCCTTTGCCCTTATAGTTCTGGGACATTATATATTTGTTGCCCATCTATTAGGAGGCATACTGCTGATCTTTGGAATGTATACACGAATCGCCTGCCTTATTCAAATTCCTATACTGCTGGGTGCTATTATATTTGTTAACTGGAACAAAGATCTCTTTCGGCCATTTCCTGAATTAATCGTGTCACTAATAGTATTAATGCTCCTGTTTTATTTCCTGATAACAGGAAATGGCAAGTACACCCTGGAAACCATAACCGGGAAAGAAAAGGAACGCTAAAGGGGAATTTTTTCCACTTTTTTATAAAGGTGGATTAATTATTACAGCGAAGGTTATACTGGCATGAAATTAGAAGTATTATAAGTACAATCACTGCAGGAGGTGGTTCACATTTCAAACCTGAGAATTATACTCCCACCACCTGATCAAGGTAATGCTTGCGAAGGGAAGCAGTGAACAGATAAGGCGCCGGCTTACCCCGGTGCTTTATCATTTTATACAATCTCCATTAATTACTTAGAATCCTATAAATAAAAAAGTCACCTGCATTGTATGCAGATGACCTGAATTACTTTTTAATCATGTTAGCAGCCGGTTGCCCCCAATAACCAATAAATGATCAGAAAGACCACAATGGTTCCCAAACATCCGCCTCCCCATTTATAAGCCCCGTAGCCCGCAATGAGTGATTTTAACCAATTTTGCATACCTAAAGTTTAAGATTTTTATCTGAATTATTGTTGTCGTGTTAAAATAATTGTGCCATATAATAAAAAATAAGTTTCAGAAATAGGTCATGGAAGCTAACTTTAAGTCACTGCTTAAGGAGCCATATGAGGAAATACCAACTGATTGCATTTTGCTTGGCAGGTTTGCTTGCCTGTTTACAATTTGGCTGTTCAAGTGATAGCCGCGAAGAATCTTTTGAGCTTCCGGAAACCATCAGTTATAATTTTGACATACGCCCCATCCTTTCTGACAAATGCTTTAAGTGTCATGGTCCCGATGGTAATACAATAGAAGCGGGATTGCGATTGGATCTCCCTGATTCTGCTTACGCACCACTAAAAGAAACAAAAGGATCATTTGCCATCGTTCCGGGAAAGCCGGATGAATCAGAACTGCTCCGCCGTATCAGTTCGCAGGATCCCGACTACCAGATGCCCACACCCGAATCTCATCTTGGCTCACTGACTCCATACCAGGTAGAACTTTTCAGGAAATGGATACAACAAGGGGCTAAATATGAAAAGCACTGGGCTTTTGTAATACCTCAGAAAGCACCTCTTCCTGTGTTCAAAACCAAAGAAGGACTCAACAATGAGATCGATTATTTTATCCGGTCCAGGTTAAAGGAAAAAGGACTTGAACCAAATCCACCTGCCGATAAGGAACGATTATTAAAGCGCCTTGCTTTTGACCTTACCGGGTTGCCGCCATCGGAAGAACTGATGAACAGTTTCCTGGCAGATGAGGATCCTGATGCATATACCAAAATGGTAGATAAGTTACTGGATCTTCCCCAGTATGGTGAAAAGATGGCCCTGCACTGGCTTGATCTCGCACGATATGCTGATAGTTATGGCTACCAGGATGATAATATCAGAACGCAATGGGCATGGCGCGATTGGTTGATACATTCTTTCAACAAAAATATGCCCTATGATCAGTTCGTTACCTGGCAACTTGCAGGAGATATGCTGCCAGACGCCACAAAAGAACAGGTGCTGGCAACCGCATTTTTCCGAAACCATAAATACACCGAAGAGGGGGGAGTTATACCCGAAGAATACAGGGTTGAATATGTGATCGATAAAACTAAAACATATGGTAAGGCAATACTGGGACTTACCATTGAATGTGCGCAATGCCATGATCATAAATACGACCCCATTTCGCAGAAGGATTATTTCAGCATATACGCTTTTTTCAACAACACAAAAGAACTTGGTTTTGAAGGCGATATCCTTGTGTCAAAACCTGCCAAGAAGCCCGTGCTCACTATTTCGGATGATGATGTCCGTAACATGATGAAGTTTATCAATAAGAAAGATACCGGCCAGTTAATGGTATCAGTTATGGGTGAACGTGACACTTTACGTAAGACCTATCTTTTAAACCGCGGTGCCTACGACCAGCCAGGTGAAGAAGTGTCTCCAATTGGCCTGCAGTCGGTAATGAAATATGATACCTTATCACTCCCGAAAAACAGGATTGGATTGGCCAACTGGACAGTTAGTAAGCAGAACCCACTTACTGCCCGGGTATTTGTAAATCAACTTTGGCAGGAGTTTTTTGGCAGGGGACTGGTGAAAACATCTGGTGACTTTGGCATGCAGGGCGAACTTCCGTCTCATCCCGCATTACTAGATTGGCTGGCCGTTGATTTCATGGAAAACGGATGGGATATTAAACGGCTGGTAAAACAACTGGTAATGTCTGCCACCTACCAGCAATCAGCAAAGATCTCAAAGAAAAGTCTTGACCTCGACCCGGAAAACGTATTTCTTTCCCACGCCCCCCGTAACAGGTTGAAGGCAGAATGGGTTCGTGATATGGTGCTTGCCAGTAGCGGACTGCTTGTTCCGGATATTGGTGGACCAAGTGTTAAACCTTACCAGCCCGACGGGCTATGGGAAACAGCTACCTCAGGCCGGGGTGAACTGGCCACCTATAAACAAGATAAAGGCGATGCGCTATACAGAAGAGGGATGTACACATTTATTAAACTGACAGTACCTCCTCCTTCGCTTATGTTATTTGATGCAAGTAACCGTGATCAGTGTGAAGTAAAGCGACTGCAAACCAATACCCCTTTACAGGCCCTTGCCATGCTGAACGACCCAATGATTCTTGAGGCATCAAGGGTTTTCGCACAGCGATTATTGGAGTCTGACACTAATGCACAAACGAACATTCAAAATGCATTCCGGAGAATTGTTTGCAGGAAAGCCTCTAAAAAGGAGTTAGCTATCCTCCTGAAATATCATGATGAACAACTTGCCTTGTTCCGGTCAAACAAACTGGCTGCAAAAGAAACCCTCGCAGTTGGAGAGTATAAACATAATCCTGATCTGGATAGCAACCTGCAGGCTGCTTTGATGAAGACTATTCACCTCATTTATAACATGGAAGAATCCATTGTAAAAACCTGATGATGGCCAAACAAGCATTGGAATACAGACTCCAGATGAACCGGCGCCGGTTTCTTTCCAGGCTAAGCCTGGGCATAGGAAGCGCTGCTCTTGGTTCTTTACTGATACCAGACCTTTTCAGTGGAAAGGCCCATGAAGAAGCCATACTGGAACAGTTACCACATTTTGCCCCAAAAGCAAAAAGGATTATTTACCTCTTTCAGAATGGTGCGCCCTCGCAACTTGAATTATTTGATTATAAACCCATGCTGAGAGAGAAATTCGGGCAGGATCTTCCTGAATCGATCCGCATGGGGCAAAGGCTCACCGGAATGACAGCTGAGCAGACTAAATTTCCATTGGCTGGTTCACTTTTCAATTTCGCCCAATACGGTGAATCAAAGGCATGGATCAGCGAACTGCTTCCCTATACAGCCGGTATTGCTGATGACCTCTGTATCATTAAAAGCATGTACACGGAAGCTATCAACCATGACCCCGCACTCACCTTTTTCCAGACAGGTGCACAGGTTGGTAACCGGCCTAGTATGGGCTCATGGCTTAGTTATGGACTGGGTAGTGAAAACAAAAACCTGCCTGCCTTCTGCGTTTTACTATCAAAAGGAAAAGGAAATGGTCAGGGTGTATATTCAAAGCTATGGACCAATGGGTTCCTCGACTCCGTTCACCAGGGTGTTCAGTTCAGCAGTGGAGAAAACCCGGTTCTTTACCTGAATGATCATGCCTCTGTTACCCGTGCCGACCGACGTAATATGCTCGACCAACTGGAAGCATTGAACGAGGAAGGTCTTAAGGAATTTGGTGATCCCGAAATCAATGCTAAGATCCAGCAGTATGAAATGGCCTATCGAATGCAAACAGCGGTACCTGAGGTAACTGACATCAGTAACGAACCCGAATCCATTATAAAATTATACGGCCCCGAATGCCTGGTGCCAGGTACCTATGCAGCCAACTGCCTGCTTGCCCGGAAACTTTCTGAGAACGGCGTTCGTTTTGTTCAGCTTTATCACCAGGGATGGGATGGACATGGAAACCTCCCTGCTGAAATAAAAGGCCAGTGCGCTGATACCGACCAACCGTCTGCAGCCCTCATAAAAGACCTTAAACAAAGAGGAATGCTTGATGAAACCCTCGTCATCTGGGGTGGAGAATTCGGTCGTACCAATTATTGCCAGGGACCGCTTACAAAAGATAACTACGGCCGTGATCACCACCCGCGCTGTTTTACCATCTGGATGGCAGGTGGAGGAATTAAGCCCGGCGTGTATGGAGAAACAGATGACTTTGGATATAACATCACCAGCAATCCGGTACATGTACATGATTTCCATGCTACCGTTTTACATCTTATGGGAATGGATCACGAGCAACTTACTTTTAAACACCTTGGTCGCAGGTACAGGTTAACGGATGTGGCCGGTAAAATTGTAAACGACATTATCAAAGCCTGATGCGATACTGGAAAAATTTATTATACAATATCGTTTTTGCCGGCAACTGTTTGTTGTTTTTCCTGCTATTGGTAGAAGATCGCCTGGCAATGCCATTGTGGTTGCAAGTTGTGGGCAGAATGCATCCCCTTGTTTTGCATTTTCCGGTGGTTTTGCTGCTGATGGTAGTTGTTTGGGAGATCGCCTATAGAAAACGTTTCCAGCTATCCGAAACAGAGGATGAAACCGGCAGTACCTTATTGTTACTGGCAGCTGCCTTTACAAATCTGGCAGCTTTGATGGGGCTCATGCTTTCCCTTGAACCCGGTTATGAAGGCGATGCAATTCTCTGGCATAAATGGGGTGGATTTTTTCTCTCCATTCTTTCCCTGCTTTGGTATTCTGTAAAACATCCCGTCCGTCGATCGCGCAGCTTATTTGTAGTAATGAGCTCCCTTACTATCGGAGCTTTGATCATCACTGCCCACCAGGGCGCAACAATTACCCACGGCGAAGATTTCCTGCTTGCGCCCATCAGTACAAAAGAAGATGAGGTCACCGTTTCACTTCAGGATGCAATGGTTTATGATCATGTTATAGAACCCATCCTTCAAAAGAAATGTGTTAGCTGCCATAATACATCCAAAGCAAAAGGAGAATTGATAATGGAAACCCGCTCTGCCCTTTTCAGTGGCGGCAAGAGCGGTATTCTCTGGGATACTACAGCAAAGAATTTTGGTTTGATGATGCAGCGCCTCCATTTACCCCTCGAAGAAAAAAAACATATGCCTCCCAAAGGCAAGCCCCAGTTAACACCCCAGGAATTGAGCATTCTATATCATTGGATAAAAGCTGGTGCCGATACAACTGGCCGATTGATAGCTTTGGATCCATCCGATAGTTTATACATACTGGCATCCTCAACATTCTCTGAAGGTGGTGATGAATTATATACTTTTGATCCCGCTTCTCCCGATTTAATCAATGACCTCAATGATCATTACCGGGTAATTAGTCCCATCGCCAAAGGATCTCCTGCATTGCAAATTGATTTCTATACTTCGGCAAATTATCAGCCTGACCAACTGGAGGAACTAAAGCAGATACAGGACAAGGTTGTTTCTCTAAACCTGAGTAAGATGCCCGTCAGCGACCCCGACCTTCGGTTCATAGCATCATTTAAATCACTACGAAACCTGAATATTTCATTTACCGGTGTAACTGATAGCGGTATGGCGGCGCTTAATGGACTTACCTCCCTCCGGCAACTTTCACTTGCCGGAACAAAAATATCAGGGGAAGGAATCCGCAAATTATCCGGATTAACCTCATTACAAAAGATCTATACCTGGGGTACCAAATTAAGCCCCACCGATCTTACCGCCCTCCGGAAGCAGATGCCCGGAGTGAAATTTGAAACGGGTTTTGAAGGGGATACTATCCTCATGCCGCTGAATCCTCCCATTATTGAAAACCAGGAATCAATTATTGTAGATGCAGTTCCGCTAAAACTGAAGCATTTTATGAAAGGGGCCGAGATCCGTTATACGATTGACGGATCTGAACCCGATAGTATTCTGTCACCAGTTTATAAGCCTGGCATCTTATTACAGAATACTCTTGTTGTTAAGACCCGTGCCTACAAAAAGGGCTGGGCTACAAGCGCCACCAACCTCAAATATTTTTACCATTCCACCATAACGCCCGATGCCACAGCACTTATTAACCGGCCTGATAGTTTATATAGGGGCAATGGGGTGAAAACACTTTTTGACGAAGAGAAAGGTGATATGAATTTCCGTTCGGGCAAATGGCTGGGCTTCAAATCAAAACCCCTTGAACTTCGGTTAAGTTTTGAAAATCCAACCCGTGTCAGTTCCTTCACAGTAAGCACACTGGTTGATACCCGCAGTTATATCATGCCACCTGCTTCGGTAGAACTCTGGGGTGGAAATAAGGAAAATGACCTTAAAAGACTGGGTATAATAAAACCTCCTCAACCCCAGAACGATTCGGCAGCAGGTAATGTGGGATACATTTTTCGTTTTGAACCGATGTTGCTGAAATATATGAAACTGATTGCAAGGCCTGTTCCCCGATTACCCTCCTGGCATAAAGGAAAGGGGGAAAGAAGCTGGGTATTTGCTGATGAGATCTTTATTGAGTAAGCTCCTGAAACAAAAAAACCGGGAGAAATTCTCCCGGTTCGGTGGTTGGTAAGCATAATGCAGTAAGATCTGGTCAATCAGATGGTCACAAAACCTCTGTACCATAGACTGCCCCTGTTATTATAATGCTGCTTAGCGACAAACTTTTTTTTATAGCACCAGTTGGCTGCAGCCCCGGATATCAGAATTATCCATCCGCCCCAGCACTTCAAATCCCCCATTAGGAGGGATTCTTCCCCTGTCATCGGTGGCAATAAAGCTGCAGGAATCAATATTGGCCAGGTCTATAATATTAATGACCCCGCTTATTTTATCTCCACCGCCTGATAGTAGCTGGAGGGGGTCATCCTCTTCCCTTAGAAGGATCTTCATCCAGGGGGGACAAAAAAACAGCCCGTCATCCCCTGCATATGCCTGCGACAGGAGTTCCGTCATCCCATACTCACTATGAATCGGGCAACCCGGAAATCCGGACTGAATCTGTTCATGGAGCTCCTGACGGGTCAATTCCTTCCTTCGACCCTTCATCCCCCCCGTCTCCATGATGGTGGTATGCCTGAGCTCCATAGGATATTCTGCAGCAAAGTCAAGCAAAGCAAAACTTACCCCGAATAATAGGGTTTTTTGGGAAGCCCGCTCCATTTGATCAAGTGTGGAATGCAATGAATCATGATCATAGAGATAAAATCCCGATGAACTATGTCCGGAGAGTTTGATCAAACGGTCTACCATATACACCAGGCTTGAATGCTGCCTTTCCAGGTATGCGGGGAGCAAGCCCAGGATACACCAGTCTGCCGGATCACCATAAAATTGCGTGAAGCAGCGGGTAAAACTTTCTTCATAGAGTTCCAACTCCTTTATATAATGCCGGCTGTTTACAGATCCGGTGGTACCGCTGCTTTCAAACCAGGTGACCGGCTTAAAATCAGTTGTCCTGATTTCATGCGTTTTAAAAAAACTTATTGGCAGGAAGGGGATATCTGTCATACTATTCACAAGCTCGGGATATCGGCCCAACTGATCACAGAACAACCTGTAAAGCGGGTTGTTATGGTATTGATACTGGAAAACCTCTAATGCAAGCGATTCAATACCAATAGACTCGACGTTGAAAATTTTATGAATCAATTCGCTTCGCATGTTAGGTTAATCAGCTTGTTGTTGATAAATTCGTTCACAAGATAGCTCGTATATGATAAGGAAACTGGCACCTATAGTCGCGATCCTGGTAACGCTGATCGCCTGCAGCAAAGATAAATTCCAAACAGAACCATCCCTGGAAGTAAAAAGCCATTCAGAGGTGGTTGCAGTGCAGAGCAGCTTTAATGTAAGCCTTGAGTTTACAGATAAAGAAGGCGATCTGTCTGGTGCCGGAGATTCTACCTTATGGTATAAAGCTGAATTGCTTAATACCAGAAGACTCTCCCAGGGCGTTCCCCGTGAATATTTTGATGGCTATGCGCCCCTCCCGGAGTTCCCTGATAAAAGCTCGGGAGAGATACAATTCAGGCTTGAATACCGTGATTTCTATAAAGAAATTGATGAACGCAGGGAAGGCTTTGATAAAAACGATACCATCCGGATTAGGTTCGCTGTTAAGGACAGGGCCGGAAACCTGAGTGATACTGCAATTACAGGTAATATAGTACTGCTCGGACAGTAGATTAGCAGCATGAAAAAGCTGGTAGATCTCCTGCTTTTCGGAGCCATTTTTATCACAGTTTGCGCAGTTGCCCTTTGTATGGAAACCAACTGGTTACTGGGGATCCCTCTTAACCATTGGTCTTTTTACCTCCTGGTATTCGGCGCTACCCTTGTTCAATACAATCTTCATTATTACTTTAAGCAACCAACTGGCCTGCCATCTGCACGCGATGAGTGGAGTATTAAAAACAGGAATACCCAAAAAGTTCTTTTGGCCCTTGGAGCAATTTGCATCGCAATCAGTTTAGGATGGTTGAATACCCGGCATTTAGGGGTACTGATTGTGTTGGCTATTATAGCATCCCTCTATTCTCTGCCCTTATTACCTTTTGGAAAAAGAAGACTTAAAGAGTATGGATTCCTGAAAATTTTCCTCCTTACTCTGGAGTGGACATTAGTGACTGTTTGGTTTCCCGTTGATCAGTCTGCTCAGGACTCCACCAGTTTCTGGCTTGTATTCAGCCGACGTTTTATTTTTATGTTTATCCTCTGTTTGCTTTTTGATATCCGGGATTTGGAGGCCGACCGGGCTGCTAACATTAAAACCCTGCCCATTCAACTTGGACTTCGCCGTTCATACCTGCTGGCCAATATTTGCCTCCTGTTTTTCGTATCCCTTTCTGCTTGGCAGCTGGTACGACAGGGGGAATTTGTATTTTTTCATGCAATGCTTCTTTCAGCAGCCTGTACATGGTTTATGATAATGCAGACCAAAAAATTAAACAACGATTATATTTATTTGGCGGGTGTGGATGGAATGATGTTATTACAGGCAATACTTGTAGGAATCGGAACCATCTAGTCTTTATCTTTGGTCGCAAAATAGTTAGGATATGGCCAAAAGCAAAGCAGTTAAAAAATCTCCCAGCATACTAACCGACTCTTCACACCAGTTTTTACGTGAGTACCTCAATACTCCTTCACCTGTTGGATTTGAAACGGGCGGGCAGAAGGTTTGGCTGAATTATATTAAACCTTATATTGATACACATTTCGTGGATCCATATGGAACTGTTGTTGGAGTGATCAATCCGGATGCTCCTTTCAAAGTTGTGATTGAAGCACATGCTGATGAAATCAGCTGGTTCGTCAATTATATTACTCCTGAAGGTTTGCTTTACCTGAAACGCAATGGGGGAGTAGATCACCAGATAGCCCCTTCTCAACGGGTCTTTATTCATGGTAAGAAAGGCGCTGTTAAAGCTGTGTTTGGATGGCCTGCCATTCATACCCGCCTTTCCAATAGCGACCAGAAAGAACCTGTTGCTAAAGTCGACAATCTTTTCCTCGATTGTGGCGCAAGAACAAAAAAAGAAGTGGAAGATCTTGGCATTCACGTGGGTGCTGTGGTTACATACCAGGATGGATTTGATGAGCTGGCCAATGATTACTATATAGCAAGGGCTTTCGATAACCGCATTGGGGGATTCATGATCGCAGAAGTGGCAAGGTTGCTGAAAGAAAATAAAAAGAAACTACCATTCGGATTATATGTTGTGAATGCCGTTCAGGAAGAGATTGGTTTGCGCGGAGCTGAAATGATTGCCCGCAGAATAAAACCGGATATCGCTATCATCACTGATGTAACCCATGATACATCAACTCCTATGATCAGCAAGATCATCGAAGGTGATGTGGTTTGCGGCAAAGGCCCTTCTCCAACTTACGGTCCGGCCGTACATAACAAACTGCTTGCTCTGGTACAGGATGTTGCTGAAAAAGCAGCTATCCCTCTTCAGATGCGTACAGTGAGCCGAAGTACAGGAACTGATACCGATTCATTTGCCTATGCAAATGATGGATGCCCTTCTGTTCTTATATCCATTCCTCTGCGTTATATGCATACCACCGTTGAAATGTTGCATAAGAATGATATAGAACAAACGATCAGGCTTATGTATGAAACATTGTTAACCCTTAGTCCCAAGACCAATCTCCAATATCTATAAAACAGAACCGATGATCAGAACTGACTGGACCAAAGAAGAGATCACCAGCATCTATAATACACCTTTGCTGGAACTTATTTATAAGGCGGCTACCCTTCACCGTGAATACCAGGATACCGCTGAAGTACAGGTATGCACTCTCTTATCTATTAAAACCGGCGGATGTTCAGAGGACTGTGCCTACTGTCCGCAGGCTGCCCGCTACAATACCGGCGTTGATGTTCAGGCCCTCATGAAAACAGAAGACGTATTGGATTATGCCCGGAAAGCCAGTGAAGCAGGTTCCACACGTTTTTGTATGGGGGCGGCATGGAGGGAAGTGCGCGATAACCGTGATTTCGACAGGGTGATCGAAATGGTTAAAGGCGTAAACCAACTTGGCATGGAAGTTTGTTGCACAATGGGGATGCTAACCGAAGAGCAGGCAAAAAAATTACATGATGCGGGACTCTATGCATACAACCATAACCTTGATACATCCGAAGAACATTATAGTGATATCATTACCACGCGCACCTATGATGATCGCCTACGCACCCTGAACAATGTTCGCAAGGCGGGCATCAGCGTATGCAGTGGCGGCATTATTGGTCTGGGCGAAACACATGCCGATCGTATCGGCATGCTACATACGCTGAGCACCTTGCCTTCACACCCCGAATCAGTTCCCATCAATGCACTGGTACCTGTTGCTGGCACTCCTTTGCAGCATAACAAAAAAGTGGATATATGGGATATGGTACGCATGATTGCTACTGCCCGTATTCTTATGCCCGCAACCATGGTCAGACTAAGCGCAGGACGCAATGAAATGAGCATTGCCGAGCAGGCGCTGTGCTTTATGGCTGGAGCCAATTCTATTTTCGCGGGTGATAAATTACTCACTACACCAAACCCATCTTTCGATGATGATAACCTGATGTTCCAATTGTTGGGACTAAAGGCCAGGGAAGCTTTTAAGGAAGAGGTCGGCTGTTAGAAGCAAAATTCACTGCAACACCAAAAACATTCCAGGCCTGCTGGTTGCTGATATTGCTTCTGGCATATCGAATGGCAAGACGAGGTAACAATACACCTATGCCCATGGAGAAACCTGTGAGTCCATTAGATGTATTCGCAATCCGCAGTTCCTGGCGTCGTAAATGGTTATAAGCGGCAGTGAGTTCTATTTTGTCCGCAATAAAAAATTGAGTCGCAAATATAAAATGCTGGAATACCTGGTCAAAAGTTCCATTGCTGTCGGCCTTGAATAAAATGAGGCGGTGCAACTCACGTGCCGTTAGGGAAAACTGCAGTGGGGCTTCGGCAAGACGTTTGGTAAATCCCAATTGCAGGTCAAAAGGTAGATTATCCTTGCCTTGCCCGGTATAGGATCGCAACTGAATGCCCATATTTTTCATGACCAGTCCAAACTGTAACTGGCGGCTGCTATCATAATAATTCACGCCAATATCAATTGCTATCGCAGAAGAGCGATACTGGCCATAATTAGATCCTATATACTTGATACCTGCTCCATAAAACCATCGACCGGCATATTGCCTGGAACCATATACTGTTGCAACAAAATCTCTTGCCCGGAAGCTTCCCGTTTCATTGCCTCCGGCATCAGTGGATACAAGATCGCCATAACTGAAGTACTGAATGCCTACACCAATATTTGTGGCCAGTTTCTCGTGATGCATCCCCCCTGTCAAAACAAGGTTTCGTATTCCAGGTGCAATACTGGTAAAATTGGCCGAGAGTTGATGATGCATCCCTGACCTCAGTAATGCAGGATTTCTTAATCCCGTGGAATTTTCATTACTGATCACACTAACCTGCTCTCCACCAAGCGCCGTGTTTAATGCACCCGCCGGAATACGGAGAAAATTATAAACAGCATCACCCCCGGCGGACTGGGCCTGCAAATAAATGGAAGAAATAAGAAGGGTTACTATAAGCCCTGGCCTCATGTAGTTCGCTGTTTGAAGCGGAAAAGTAAAGAAAAATCCCCCATTGAGATGGGGGATCTATTAACCCTTAAAACAACCAACATGAAAAAATTCAATTCATATTTTATTACAAAATAATTGTTGGTTTGTTTAAAATATATAATGTTAAAACCTAACATTTTTTATGGAACCAGTGCAAGTTCCAGAACCTGCTGCATGGTCTTCACATAATGGAACTTTAATCCCTTGATGAAACTCGCATCGATCTCCTCAACGTCTTTTTCATTTTGCCAGCAGAGAACGATTTCCTTCAACCCGGCTCTTTTCGCCGCCAGCACTTTTTCCTTTATTCCACCCACTGGGAGAACCTGCCCGCGAAGGGTGATTTCACCGGTCATGGCAAGATATGGTTTTACCTTACGCCCGGTAAATGCTGAGGTAAGGGCCGAGAGCATAGTTACACCTGCACTTGGACCATCCTTTGGAACAGCACCTTCAGGTACATGGATATGGATATTCTTTTTCTGGAACATTTCCGGATCAATCCCCATCTTACGGGCATTTGCCTGCAAATAGGTGAGGGCAGTACTGGCACTTTCCTTCATCACGTTTCCAAGGTTTCCTGTTAGCCTTAATTCACCCTTACCATCCGAGAGTGTGGTTTCAATAAATAGTATATCCCCACCAACATAGGTCCAGGCCAAACCAACAGCAACCCCCGCCATATTCGCGGTTTTATAGATCTCATTGCTATACCTGCTCCTGCCCAGGATCTTCTCAACATCATTAATATTCAGAGCAGCTTTAACCTTCCCGTTTGTGGCATATTCCTTGGCCATCGCACGCATAATGGACGCTAACTGGCGGTCAAGTTCCCTTACCCCGCTTTCCCTTGTATAATCTTCAATGATCTTCTCCAGCACTTTATCAGATATCCTGAAGTTGATTTTCGAAAGGCCGTGCGCTTCCTTTTGTTTTGGAACCAGGTGCCTGCGGGCAATCTCTACTTTCTCCTCAACCGCATAGCCACTGAGGTCAATGATCTCCAGTCGGTCGCGAAGGGCTGGCTGTATATTGCCAACATTATTTGCGGTGGCGATAAACAATACCTTGCTGAGGTCATACTCCAACTCAAGGTAATTGTCGTAAAAGCTGTTATTCTGTTCAGGATCCAGCACCTCCAGTAATGCAGAAGATGGATCTCCACGCTGGTCGGCACCCACCTTATCGATTTCGTCCAGTATCATGACCGGGTTGGATGTTTTGGTCTTCCGGATCTGTTGCAAAATTCTACCGGGCATCGCACCTATATAAGTTTTACGGTGACCACGGATCTCACTTTCATCATGTAGCCCACCCAAACTCAGACGAACATATTTACGTCCAATTGCACTGGCTATGCTTCGTCCCAAAGATGTTTTGCCTATACCGGGCGGTCCAACAAAACAAAGAATCGGACTTTTCATGTCGCCCTTAAGTTTCAGGACGGCTATATATTCAAGAATTCTTTCCTTGATCTTATCCATCCCATAATGGTCATGATCAAGAACTTCCTTCGCATGAACCAGGTCATAGGAATCTTCCGTGTAATCGCCCCAGGGAAGATCAAGCATTAGATCCAAATGGTTGTAAACAACAGAATAGTCTGGTGTAGAAGGGTGCATCCGCTCCAGTTTCTCTATGCCTTTCTGGAACATATCCCTTGCTGCAACACTCCATTTTTTCTGCTCTGCTTTTTTCTTCATCTCCTTTATCTCCAACTCATTGGTATCACCTCCCAGTTCTTCCTTGATACTCTTCATCTGCTGCTGAAGAAAATATTCCCGCTGCTGCTTATCCAGTTCAGTTTTTGTTTTGTTGGTCAGCTTGTTTTTTAACTCGGCAAACTGGAGTTCACGCTGTAACAACTTCATCAGTAGTTCTGCTCTCTCCCTAATATCATTGGTCTGCAGGATGAGTTGCTTTTCTCCCAGTTCTGTATTGAGATTACTACTTACAAAATGGATAAGGAAGGAGGGATGCTCAATATTTTTTAATATGATACCCGCCTCTGATGGCATGTTAGGAGATAGCTGGATAATTTGTGTTGCCAGGTCCTTTATATTAGAGATATAGGCAGCAAAATCTTCGTCTTCCGGTGGTGCCGGCTCTTCAAGGAGTTCAACCCTTGCGCGGAAGAAAGGATCATTGGAAGTGAATTCCCTTAGCTGGAACCGTCTTTTACCCTGGATGATAACAGTAGTACCACCATCAGGCATTTTGATAAGCTTAACAATCTTTGCTACAGTACCCGTTGATTCCAGATCTACTGTTGTAGGATCTTCGATATTACTGTCTTTCTGCGCCAGCACACCCACAAGTTTGTCAGCTTTGTATGCTTCATTAACAGCCTTTATACTTTTATCGCGGCCAACCGTAATTGGTAAAACAACGCCCGGGAACAGAACAGTATTGCGAAGTGGTAATATGGGCAGATCCTCCGGTACAACAAGATCCTGGCTATCGTCTGTATCATGTTCATTCAGGGGAATGATGGGAATAAAATCCATTTCGTCTTCCGGCTTCAAATAAAATGTCGATTGGTACATAATCGTCTGTTGATATGACAAAATAACACTTCCGTTTGCGTATTTGCAATGGCGTAAGTGGAAGGCTATATAGTCAAGTATGGTGCCATGGCAGTAAAATGACCAGAATTGGCGGGAAAGGGCAGGTTCAATCCTTATATTTGCGCCTGCCTTTAGGCGGCTAAATCTTTAAATGACAGCTATGATGAACAGACTGGATGAGACGGTCCAATATATACGCTCCCGTTATAACCATGCACCCGTGGTAGGAATTGTGCTGGGAAGCGGGCTGGGAAACCTGGTGGCAGAAATGAAAGTAGAAGCAGAGATCCCCTATAAAGACCTGCCTCATTTTCCAGTATCAACCGTTGAAGGCCACAGGGGCCGACTACTATTCGGGGAACTATCCGGCAAAAAGGTTGTAGCCATGGCTGGCAGGTTTCATTTTTATGAAGGCTACTCCGCCAGTGAAGTTGCCTACCCCATCAGGGTAATGAAATTATTAGGTGTACATACACTGCTGATAAGTAATGCCGCCGGTGGAATGAACAGTGATTTCAAAGTTGGTGACCTGATGATTATCCGCGACCAGATCAGCCTGTTCACCGTAAATCCGCTTATTGGTAAAAATGAAGATGCGCTGGGACCACGTTTTCCCGACATGAGCGAACCCTATAGTAAAGACCTGATCAAAAAAGCAAAATCAATTGCTAAAGAGCTTAAGATTCCTGTGCATAAAGGTGTGTACGCGGGAGTAACCGGACCAACATTTGAGACCAGGGCTGAATACAAGATGTTACAGGTGCTGGGAGCCGATGCGGTCGGAATGAGTACGGTACAGGAAGTGATCGTTGCAAGGCATATGGGGGTAAATGTTTTTGCCATCAGTGTGATCACCGACCTTGGTATAAGGGAAGAAGAAAACATCATCACACACCAGGAAGTACTGGAAGCTGCCGCTGCAGCAGAGCCAAAACTGACTGCCATCTTTAAAGAACTGGTGAAAGCACTCTGATCTTGAAAAATAGCGTTTATATATACCTGTTGGTGCTGCTTTTCCTGTCCGTTGAGCTGACTGCACAAAACCCAATGCGCCGGATTCCGGGTATGAGCGGTATTGGCCGGGGAGCCTCACAAGGGCAGGACAGTCTGAAAAGGCGCGACAGTTCCGAAGACTCCATCACTATCCGGTTCCGTTACCTTGATACTTCCAGGCTTAATATGCTGGACTCCTCTATAACAGACTTCCGTAAACGATTCCCCATTCCCGTCGATTATACCTTCCTTGGTAATCTGGGCCAGGCCGCAAGGCCATATGGATTTGCCCCCAGGATGGAAAGTGGCTGGGACCACGGCTTTCATGCCTTCGACATATATAAATACAAGCCAGAAAATGTTCGCTTCTTCCAAACCACCAGGCCTTACTCAGAACTGGGTTATCTCTTAGGAAGTAACTCCGAACAATCAATACACCTGCTTCACACACAGAACATTCAGCCCAACTGGAATTTTGCTTTACAGTATGGACTAATTAATGCACCCGGACTTTTCAAAAACCAGAATACCAATCATAACCGATACCTCTTCAATACCGATTACCATTCCAATAACCGGCGCTATAATCTTTATTTTATGGTGCTGAGTAATTCAATGCAGGCTAATGAAAACGGAGGAATCAAGAACAATGAAAATTATCTTGACAATGTTACCACTTATGAACAGCGTGTAACCATTCCTGTTAACCTGGGCGATTATGTTCAGGCGGGGCAGAGTTTCCTCAACAGCAGTCTTAATACTGGTAATAAACAACGTAGTACCAGCATGATGCTTCGCCAGCAATATGACCTTGGGAAACGTGATTCCATCGTCACCGATTCAAACGTTGTACAGTTATTCTATCCAAAATTCAGGATGGAATATAATCTGAACTACAGTACTTATAAGTTCCGCTATTATGATTCGAACCCTGATACACCTTTCTATACCACCCGCTATGATTTCCTGGTAACACCGGCTTCTGATTTTTCTATAGAAGAGAGATGGTCTGAAGTGATCAATGATTTTTCACTCTATAGTTTCCCGGATTCGAAGAATCCACAGCAATTTTTGAAAGCAGGCCTGTCTGTCCAAAACCTCACCGGACAGTTTGATGATGGCAAACGACGTTTTTACAATTTGTTCGGGCATGGAGAGTACAGGAATAAAACGAGGAATAAAAAATGGGATATCGAAGCATATGGAAAAATCTATTTTGCTGGTTTAAATAATGGAGACTTCAATGCAAGTGGAAGTCTGAAGAGGTATATCAGTAAAAACATTGGCTATGCACAACTGGGATTGCAGAATGTAAACCGCACACCATCTTATATTTATGAAACGGCCAGTAGTTTCAGTTTTGGTAACCAGCCTGGCTTCAACAAAGAAAACACTACCAGGGTATTTGGATCGCTTGAGAATGACCTCAAGCGATGGCGCGTTGGGGGAAGCTATTACCTGGTGAGTAACTATACATTCTTCCGCGACTTCTATAAGGCCGATCAGGCATCCGGTCTTTTCAATGTAGTTCAGGTTGATGCCGAAAAGACCTTCCGGCTAAGCAAAACACTGCACTGGTTGGCAAGGGTACAATTGAACCAGCGAATAGGAGATGGCCCTGTTAACCTGCCACTATTATTTACATTCCACCAGTTTGGATTTACAAGCAGCCTTGGTTTCAAAAACCTGTTATTGTCAACGGGTATAGAAGCCCGTTACCATACTGCCTATAAAGCCGCAGGATACTCACCTCTGCAAAGCCAGTTCTTTTACCAGGATGAAGAAGAGATCAGGCTCGAACTTCCCGATGTGGCAGCCTACCTGAATTTCAGGATCCGTGGATTTGCCGCTTATTTGAGGGCGGAAAATCTCAACACGGCAAGGATTATTGATGGTAGTTTTGGATTCACCAATCATAATCTTGCCGCACCAAATTATCCATATCCAGGTCTGCAGATCAGGCTCGGAATATTCTGGAGTTTTGTCAACTAAGCGAATTAACCAGCATTTTAACAGCCAATACTTTGATATCCCGAATTTGCTATTAATTTTGCACCAGTGAAGAAATTTCTCGCCATATCTATTGGGATACTTTACCTGGCTGTTTCCAGCGGACTACTGCTGGAAGTACATCATTGCATGGGTCGTATTGCCGATGCGGGCTTCACATTCATTACTTCCAATCAACAAGATGCCTGTGGTAATTGCGGGATGGATGTAACAGATAGTAAGAACCATTGCTGTAAGGACGAGTATAAACTTCTAAAGATCAGCGCCGACCAGAAAGCATCATCCTTACAATTTACTGTGGATGCGCCTGTGGTCAGTTTCACACCATTACTGGTGCCGGAAGAATATATTCCTATTCCCCGTGAAACGGCTTCGAAACCTTATATGGCTAATCCGCCACCTGAGGCCTTAGCGGCATCAGTCCAAAGTCTACTTTGCGTTTTCAGGATCTGATAATGATAACATGTCTCTCCGGCATGTTGAACCTGTTTATTTATATATCATTATCAAAAATTAATGTCATGAAAACGCTTTCATTATTCACCACTATATTATTTGTTCTTTTTTCTTCTGTTTCCTTTGGCCAGTCAAAATCCTCCAACAGCGAGAATATAAAAGTTTGGGGCAATTGCGGTATGTGTAAGAAAACTATTGAAACTGCCGCAAAATCTGCCGGTGCATCCAAGGCCAGCTGGAATGACGAAACCCAGATTCTCGCTGTAAGCTATAAAGGAAAGAAGACTAGTTCTGATAAGATCCAGCAGGCCATTGCAGCAGCCGGATATGATACAGAAAAGTTTAGCGCCGATGATAAAGTCTATGATAATCTTCATGGATGCTGCAAGTATGACCGTAAGGAAACATCTTCAGTAACCCCTGCAAAGCAATCCTGTTGCACCGATGCAGCCTGTACCAACTGCAATCATGATGACTGCGGAAAAGACAAACAGGCATGTAAGGAGAAGGGTTGTTGCAAATCATAATCACAAAATCAGAAAAAATGAAAAAGATCATATTACTGGCAGCTATAGTGCTGTCGGCCATAGCAGCTAATGCGCAATTCTCTAAGGCTAATCTACAGGCAAGCGGACTAACCTGTGCCTTGTGTACAAAAGCAATTAATAAGTCATTGGAAAAACTACCATTTGTAGAATCCATCACTGTGGATATCAAATCTTCGAATTTTGAAATCCTTTTTAAAAAGGACCAGCCGGTTGATATTGATGCCCTTCGCAAAGGTGTTGAAGATGCAGGATTTTCAGTTGCACTGCTAAAACTCAAAGGTGAATTCAACAACGTTGAAATAAAAAAAGATTCACACCATACCATTAATGGTGTTACTTACCACTTCCTGGCAGCAGGAAAGGGGAATCTTGCAGGCGAGCAGGAGATAACCATCGTAGATAAAAATTTTCTGCCTGCGAAAGCATTCAAAAAATATAGTTCATCATCTAAAATGAGCTGCGTTCAAACTGGTAAGGCGGGCGACTGCTGTACTGCTGAGGGCATTGATGCCGGCACCAGAATTTATCATGTTATCATCTAAAATAAGTTCCGTTCCGGTAATATCAATTGCCGGAACGGCATTCGTATTATGAGAAATATTTTATTAATTATTATAGCCTTTTTGGTGTGCTCTTCAGTGAATGCACAACCGAAAATAGGCACTATGGCTCCTGAAATTTCAATCCCTGACACAACTGGACAAACCCTAAGTTTATCATCCTTGCAGGGCAAAGTTGTTTTGGTTGATTTCTGGGCAAGCTGGTGTGTGCCCTGTCGCAAGAGCAATCGCTCAATCGGATCCATCTACAATAAATATCACCAGAAAGGTTTTGAGATTCTCGGGATCAGCCTCGATACAGATATTAAGGCCTGGCAAAAAGCCATACGCGCCGATCGCATAAATTGGCTGCAGGTTCAGGAACCCGGTGGCTGGGATGCTCCCACCGCATTGGCATGGGGTATTGAACAATTGCCCGCCGCCTGGTTATTGGATAAGCAGGGGAGGGTCATTTCCATTGATCCCACCCATGAGGAACTTGAAAAATATTTGCAGCAAGCTTTAAAATAATGGTATGAATAAGGTTCTATTGTTATTCGGATGGATGCTGATTTTTACTGCATCCCTCCGTTCACAGGAATTATATGTTTTTTCTGACCCGGCGTCTAATGTTCCGGCACGCTCACTCAGTGCAAAGCTGACTGCCCGCTTTGCCGACAATGAAGAATCAGGCAAACTGGCGCAGAGATATATGCCCGAGCTAATGGCAGGCATCAGTAAAAACATTATGCTAAGGGCAAGCACAACATTCTCTGATTTCTATTCGGATAATCTGAAATGGGAATCGGCAAAGGCCTACCTGAAATGGAGGTTTTATTCAAAGGATGGCATCCATAATCATTTCCGGATGGCAGCATTTGCTGATGGATCCTATTCCCGCAATAACATGGTTTATGAAGAAATGAATCTTGATGGTGATAATAGTGGTGTTCAGGCCGGCCTTATTGCTACGCAGCTCGTTAACAAACTTGCAGTTTCCGGAACTGCATCACTAATGGTGCTAACAGATAAGGAGCCGGCTCTTCATCATGGGCGCGAATATGAAAGATCTGCGCTCAATTATAGTCTCTCAGCAGGTTACCTGCTCTTTCCCCGCGAATATGAGAGCTACGACCAGGTTAACTTAAACCTATACCTTGAATTGTTGGGAATGAAGGGGTTAGAGGCTGGAATGTACTATACTGACATTGCTCCTTCTGTACAGCTGATCTTCAACAGTGCCACAAAACTTAACCTGGGGGCACGCTTTCAGGCATCTGGAAATATGAGCAGGATCGCACGCAATAACTACTTCCTCAGTCTTGAGACCACCTTCCTTAATGTTTTCAGGTGATGGAGCCAGTAGAATAATTCGAAGGATTCAGCGTTATAGGCCTAGCCAAATTGTCCATTTTATGAAAAACCTATGGTTGATAGGCATAGCGCTGTTCAACACAGTAGCCCTGCAAGCCCAGAGAACAGATCTCGACCGTTTTAGTTTCACCGTATCCTATCGTGACCTTCCGCGCCTCCCGATCGATTCATCTTATCATACCTATGATTTTAAGCTTGAAACAGGACCGCTGATGAAACTCGGGCTTCAACAGGAAAAGCCTGAAGAAAGCCTCGTTATTGAAGGCTGGCGACAGTTAGAAAATGATGGCCATATTACCGTGGAGTTGAAAATGGAAGACCTGATCATTCTTAAATCGGATATAGTTCAGCGTGAGGAAATCAAGAAAGATAAGAATGGAAATATTACCGGTAAGCGTTTGTGGTATGCCCCGGTGCTTACCTATAATTATGCAGCCCGTGTTCTGATCAAAGATCACCGCGGAAAGCAGTTGCAACAATACCAGTTAATGTCACGTGAAAGCCAGCACCAGTATAAAGGACTGGAAACCGGAATTCGTTCTGAAGCTGCCAATATTTTCCTGAATATTATGGTACTGAGTACGCAATTAAGTCGTAATGTACTTATGGGTACCATCAACCGGCTTTCCTATAATCTTACCGACCAGTATGGTTATGCCGAGCGTAGGGTATCAGACCAGGTTTGGATACTCGATAGCCGGAAACATCCTGAATACGATGATTTCAGGGCCAATTGGGCTACAATAAAGAATGCACTTTTCAGGCTTAACCCAAATGACCCTGTTGATGAGGTGCGTCAGGAAGTAAAGCCCGCCATTGCCTATTTCGAAAAAATTCGCAAGCAGTATAGCGGTCGGAGTAAGAGTAATCGAAAGCTTCGTTACGCATCCCATTTCCTGCTGGCAAAACTCTACTACTATCTCGACGATCCTGATATGGCCATTAAAGAAGCAACTGACCTGGTCCTTAATGATTATGACAGCAGGGATGGTCGTTCACTGGAGGCCGCTGCCGCAGCTCTTAAACAACAACTATTACAAAACAAACGCACCACCCGGCATTTTCCCCTTGATGTATATGCGCTGGAAGGTCCTCGCAGGGAAATCTTATATTCGGGACAGTAAATCTGTCTATGCAATATTTCGCCGGAGTTGATATCGGTACAACCCATACCAAACTACTGGTTTGTGATGAGAGCCTTCACCTGGTTTATCAATCCAAACGTGGATATGTTAAAGGAGCCGGCGCCATTCTGGATGCCCCGGAAATACTTGATGCAGTAAAGCAATTGCTTTCTGAAGCAGGAGAGTCGCTTTCATTATTTCAAAAGGAGCTGACTGTATGTTTCAGTTCGGCAATGCATAGTATCATGCTGGTTGACGCTAACAACCAGCCGATCACTCCTTTGTATACATGGGCGGATAATAGTGCTGCACCTATCATCCAGGATTTAAAGGCTAACGTGTTGGCGCAGGGTCTATTCGAAGAAACAGGCACACCCATTCATCCCATGTCGCCACTTTGTAAACTGGCATGGATAAATCATACCGATCCAACCCAACTTTCCCGAACCGGTAAATGCACCGGCATCAAGGAGTATATATGGTTTCACCTCACCGGTGAATGGGAAACAGATCATAGCATTGCATCTGCAACCGGAATGTTTTCTAACCGGTCGCGTCAATGGTATGGTCCGGCTTTAACACTGGCTGGAATTCGCAAAGACCAGTTACCAGAACCCGTTCCGGTGGAATTTTGCCGGCAGGGCATTTCTGCGATACATGGCTTGCCATTTACCAATCTCAAATGGGTGATTGGAGGAAGTGACGGAGGGATGGCACAACTTGGCAGCAATGCGCTTAAAAGGGGAGAAGCTGCCCTAACTATAGGAACCAGCGGTGCCATCAGGGTGGCGCATTGTGAACTCAGCACAAACCCTTCCTCCGAACTGTTTACATACATTCTTGATGAACAATTTTACATAACAGGTGCTGCTACAAATAATGGTGGTATTGTATTACAATGGTGGGAAGAAAAAGTGATGAATGCTGATCGCAATGCTCCGGCCGTTATCAGTTCTTTCATTGAGATGGCCTCGTCAGTACCTCCGGGTGCTGATGGATTGATTTGTGTGCCATGGTTTGGAGGAGAAAGAGCTCCGGTATGGGATGCGGGTGCAACAGGAATATTTTCAGGAATAAGTGTGAATCATCGGCAGGAGCATTTTAAAAGAGCTATCCTTGAAGGTATCGGATATTCTTTTCGCCTTTTGCTACAGCACCTTGAAACTGCCACTGGTAATATCCACACCATCCATGCCAGTGGAGGCTTTACCGCCAATAAATGGTGGGTACAACTTATGGCCGATATACTCGACAGAAAACTGGTTGTTCCTTCCAAAGAAGCAGATGCATCGGCCATGGGCGCTATTGCAATAGGAATGAGATCACTAAACATCATTGTAGATTATGATGCATTCTTTTCTCTTTTGAAGGGTGAAATGGAAGAGTTTATCCCCAATGCACAAACGAAAACTATATACAATTCCAATTACCAGCAATTTCTTCGCCTATGTCATTCCTGATAATAATTGCAGCCATCGCCGTTCTCCTGTTTCTGACAATCAAAAAGGTCAGCCCCTTTATTGCACTTTTACTGGTGACCCTTATGGTTGGATTTTTATATGGGCTCCCCTTCCCAAAACTGATGAAAGCTGTTCAGGATGGCGTGGGTTCAACACTGGGTAGTATGGCCCTCATACTCTGTCTGGGAGCCATGCAGGGACGCATACTTGAAAAGTCAGGGGCAGCAACTGTTATCAGCCAGTCATTGATGAAAACCTTCGGAAAAGACCATCTTCAGTGGGCTGTTTTATTGATGGGCTTCCTGGTAGGCATTCCACTGTTTTACAATGCCGGATTTGTGATTCTTGTTCCATTTGTTTTTACCATTGCTGCAAGTGCAGGAGTTCCGCTGCTTTATGTGGCAATGCCCATGGCGGCATCCTTATCTGTTACGCATGGTTTTCTTCCTCCCCATCCCGGCCCTGTTGCACTGGCAGCCATATTCAAGGCTTCAATTGGTAAGACCATACTTTACGGAATGATGGTAGCATTGCCATTGGTTTGGTTCGCAGGTGTATTGTTCGGAAAGAGATTCCGGCACCGCGGACCTATGGTTACTGAAGAAATTACCGCAAAAACAGATACAGCCGGGCTTCCATCTGCCCGCGCCAGTATCTGGATCGCCTTATTACCGGTTTTATTAATTGCCATTCCCGCAGCACTCATAAATATCATTCCTGCCGATAACCCAGTTTACCCATTTTTAATGGCTATTGGAGAACCCGTGCTAGCCATGCTTATCGCTGCCTTACTTGCAGGTTATTGGCTCGGAATCAGGAAGGGTATGAATATGGCAACCCTGATGGGGCACTATGGCTCCGCAATAGAAAGCATTGCGATCATTATGATGGTTATTGCAGCCGGAGGGGCTTTCAAGCAGGTGCTTACAGAAAGTGGCGTGGCAAATGAAGTTGCATCACTTGTGGCACGATATGAATTTCCTCCCCTTGTAGCTGGTTGGCTGGTTGCAGCAGCTATAAGAGTGATGATAGGATCCGCAACTGTATCAGCCCTTACCGCTGCCGGTATTGTTGCACCTATTGTTCAGGCCGGCGGAGTATCGCCCGAATGGATGGTTCTCTCTGTTGGAGCCGGGAGCCTTTTCTTTTCTCACGTAAATGATACAGGATTCTGGATGTTCAAGGAATACTTCAGGCTTACGGTCAAAGAAACACTTTTGTCATGGACCATCATGGAAACGATCGTGTCAATTGGGGGCCTGCTGCTTGTGTTACTTTATGCAGCATTGATGTGAGATCAATTGATCCAGTTCTTCCAGATAAGACATTCGTAGGATTTGTCGGGTCCTTTAATTTCACGGAGTACTCCCTGGTAAACAGGATTCATAACTGCGCGTGGACTGAATTTTAGTTGTCCGTTTCTTTGCAGTTCCCCTTTTCCATAATGACCTAAGCCAAGGGCATGCCCTGTTTCATGAAGGGCAACCGATTCGATATCGTAATCGGTGGATAAAGATGTGGTCCAGTTAAAATTGTTGTTGTAATAGGTTTCCTGGAAAGCGATATCATTAGCACCATTTTTATCAATATCAGTTGGCATGCCATTCTCATCAAAGAATATCAATGTGAATGTTGCAGCCAGTATATATCCTGACCCTCCCGATACGATCTGATCAAAAAATGCAGCATCTAAAAATCCGGCATGAACAATGTCAGCCATATAATTCTGGCTGCCCCCAAAGCCGAGTAACGAGGATATATAACCGACAGCACCTGCAGGCTGCAATTTGCGGAAGCTTAAACGGGAGCAATTTGTGCCAGCCCAACTGTTCATTGCCCTGTCAAAAGCTGCTGATTGCTGTTGGATATTGCTACCTGAATTTGTGCTGTATTTATTAGCTACCATATAGCTTAATCCCTGCCCGCTCTGCCTCCTTGGATCCCTTGCTACGAACGCACTCGAGGGCCTCGTTTTTTTATCATTATACAAAATTGCTTTGCCCACAGAACTTGCATTTCGTGCACCCAGGTATTCAACTTTATAAAGAACAGGACGATGTTTTTTTAAGGAAGAGTTTTTTGAAATTTGAGAAAGAGATGTCCCGGGAAGATCAAATTGATTAGTATCGGAATGTTTGGAACATGAGGACATTATGAGGTATGCGGCTGCCCCGATTACGCATTTGGATAAAGGTCCCATAAAGAGGTTTTGACGGTGAGATAGCTACCTAAATATAATTCATTTTTCCCTTCTCCTGATGTGGGCCATTATCCTTTTGGCATGTATCCTTGAATTTTCTATGAAGAGACTGTGCGTATCCATCCCCCCGCATATTACACCCGCCAGATAGATTCCCTCAATATTCGTTTCATGTGTTTTATCGTTGTAATACGGTTTTCTGACAGGGGCTTTTGAAAGTTTAATACCTGTTTTTTTCAGAAAGCTAAGGTTGGGTTCATACCCCGTCATAGCGATCACCCTGTCATTGGGAATAGTTATCATTCCATCGGTTGTTTGAATATCCATTTCATGTTCACGGATGGCAGCAACAGTGCTTTCAAAATAAGCTTTAATGGATCCTTCTTTAATTCTATTAATGATATCTGGTCTTACCCAATACTTCACTCTTTTACCAATTTCCGGCTGCCTTACAACCATGGTTACAATTGCACCCTTACGCCATGTTTCAAGGGCAGCATCCACAGCAGAATTCTGTGCGCCAATGATGGCTACATGTTGGAATGCGTAAAAATGAGGATCCTTGTAATAATGGGTAACTTTCGGAAGGTCTTCACCTTCCACATTGAGACGGTATGGAATATCGTAAAAGCCTGTTGCTATAATTATATTGTTAGCAGTATAATTGGTCTTCGTGGTTCGAACCGTGAAATTGACGTCTTGTTTTTTTACAGCCAACACCTCTTCAAATAATTTCAGATTGATCTCATTACTTACTGTTACCCTTCGGTAATATTCCAGGGCCTCTGCACGCGTTGGCTTGGCGTTATTCGAAACAAAGGGGACATTACCGATTTCCAACCTTTCCGAGGTTGAAAAAAAGGTCATATTGGTTGGATAGTTATAGAGCGAATTTACCAGGCAACCCTTTTCCAGAACTACATAACTAAGTCTGGATCTCTTTGCCTCCAGCGCACAAGCCAAACCAATGGGTCCTCCACCGATAATGATGACCTGGTAATGTTCAGGCTTGGGTTTGATCATACTAGTATCGGTAACAAACTGCATTAATATTCATACCAGCTCCAACGGATGCAAATAAAATAATATCTCCCTTCTGAAGGTGATGCTCCGGCAACTCATCTCGCTTTACCAGGTCATACAGGGTGGGAATAGTTGCAACCGAACTGTTTCCCAACCATTGTATACTCATGGGCATAATTTTTTCAGGCGTTACCCGCTGACCATAGAGCTTATAGAAATTTTTAATGATCACTTCATCCATTTTTTCATTTGCCTGGTGAATGAAAATTTTCTTCAGATCAGCTATGGAAACTCCGGCTTTGTCAAGGCAGGCCTTCATAGCTGCGGGTACCTGTGTAATCGCATATTCATATACTTTCCTTCCCTTCATCTTAATATAACGGTGGTTCTCCACACTTCCCGGAATATAGGATATGCCAAAATCAATAAAATCCATTTCAACTGTGCAGTCTGACTGTGCTGCCGAACCCAGTATACCGGTATCTCCGGCATCCTCTTTATATTCAAGTACAGTAGCTCCGGCTCCATCAGCAAATATCATACTGTCTCTGTCGTGTGTATCTATTACTCTCGAAAGGGTTTCCGATCCTATCACCAATGCCTTGCTGGCTGCACCGGCTTTAAAGAAAAGATCGGCCTGGATCACTCCCTGTAACCATCCCGGACAACCGAAAAGAATATCGTATGCAACACACGCAGGATTTTTTATTCCAAGGTGGTGTTTCACTCTTGAAGCCAGTGATGGAACGGCATCAGACTGTATGCTTCCGGTCTGGATATCGCCGTAATTATGAGCAACGATGATATAGTCAAGTGTTTCAGGATCTATTCCACTATCTGAAATAGCTATACGTGAAGCTTCCAATGCCATTGCGGATGCCGTAAGGTTTTCCTCGGCATATCTTCTTTCTTCGATACCGGTAATCTGGCGGAATTTCTCAGTAACTTCTGCAGGAGGAGTTTGAATCGGTTGACCATCCTCGGTATAGAAAACATGGTGTCCAAATGCGCTATTCTTGATGATTCGGTTGGGAATATATTTTCCAGTTCCCGTTATTATCGTTCTTTTCATTTCAAAATCAGGCACATATAGCATGCCGGCTTAAAGTTCGCAGATTTTTGGTTTCAACATAAAAATATTAAAAACAACTGTCCCGCAACATTTTCATATAGGTTGTTCCTTTCTCCCTTGCAAAGCGGATATTGTTGTCTGGTATCTCATCAGCATTGCCACTGTAATGTTCCAAAGCTATTTCAATGCTTTCCTCCCTAAGCAGGTGAAGCATTGGATAAGGTGAGCGGTTGGTATAGTTGGCTGCATCAGTAGCCGGCTCACCTGCAAAATGATATTTGGGATGAAAACTTGCCACCTGGTATATTCCTTCATAGCCCTTTTCTATAATAAGGTTTTCCGCGAGTTCCAAAAACTGCAGATAGTCCTGGAACTCCTCAAAAGCGTATGGAAGAATCATAAGAGTTGTTTCCGTATTGGGATCGGCATCCAGGTGCAGGCACTCCTCATGGAATGATTGCAGTAAAAGGGCCGGATCATGACTCTCCTGAACAATGAAGCGAACAGTTCCTCGCTTCATCTCACGTTCGGCGAATGGACAAAAATTACATCCGATCACAACTTTGTAGATCCATGCTTTTGTTTGCTGAATGATCTCGTCTATTGTATAGTGATTGCTCATAATATGGAACTGCTGCAAAATTAGTACAGAATGAAAGAAGTTGATCCCCGTACGTTACTTTTGCTGGAATGAGTCATTTTACACGGCGTAGCAGGATTTTCATCACCTGTAATAAGAGATTGTCGCCTTTCCTGAAAATGGAAGTGGAAGCCCTGGGATACACAGTTAAAGATGTACTGTCTACGGGTTTATTCCTGGAAGGGACATTGGCTGATTGTATCAGACTCAACCTCAACCTGCGAACTGCAAGCCAGGTGATGTATTCCCTTAAAAGATTCGCTTGTTTTGATCCGGATGGACTGTATAGATCGGCCCGTGAAGTTGATTGGGAGAAAGTGATTCCTGCCGACGGATACTTTTCTGTTTCCAGTAATGTGTATCATGAAACTATCCGTACTGATATGTTCGCCAATGTCAGGATAAAGGATGCTATCGTTGATATTTTGCGCGAAAAAACCGGTAAAAGACCGGATTCAGGTCCTCTGCTCGATAACACCGTTATCTATTTATTCTGGAAAAATGACCAGGCTGAACTTTTCATTGACAGCTCGGGTGAAACCCTTGCCAAGCATGGGTACAGGAAAATCCCCGGTAAAGCACCTATGCTTGAAGCACTGGCGGCTGCAAACCTCCTGGCAACCAACTGGAACAGGGAATCGCCAATGATAAATCCAATGTGCGGTTCTGGTACGCTGGCAATTGAAGCGGCTTTGCTTGCTACTTCGCGTATGCCCGGACTTCTCAGGAATAATTATGCATTTATGCATATCCACGGATATGATCATACGCTATATGAAAAAGAGATGGCTTTATTGAGGGCAAAGGTGAGAGAAGTACCCGGATTAAAAATTTATGCTTCGGATATCAGCGCCGATGCCATTAATGTATCTAAGATCAATGCTGGTATGGCCGGCGTTGAGAATTATATTGAATATTTTCAGGGCGATTTTGCTGAGGCACCTTTTCCTGAAGAAGGAGGTGGCATTGTGATCATTAATCCGGAATATGGTGAGCGTTTGGGGGAGGAGGCTGAACTGGAAGAAACTTATAAACGGATAGGAGATTTTATGAAAAAACGCTGTCGGGGCTATACTGGTTATGTTTTCACAGGTAATCTCGAACTCGCAAAAAAGATCGGATTAAAAGCAAGCCGTCGCATCGAATTTTTCAATGGCAAAATAGACTGCCGGCTGTTGGAATATGAATTGTATTCAGGTACAAAAAGAACAAGTGTATAAATTATATAAATATGGCAACTACAATTATTACAGTCAACAACAACGGATCATTACGCGTGGAAGGGGATTTTGAGATCCGCGACAAGGAAGGGAATATTTATGATCTCGGGGGAAGAGAATTAGTAAGTATATGCCGATGTGGTATGTCACAGAACAAACCCTTCTGTGATGGATCGCATAAAGGGCATTTTGAGCATGAGGCAAAAGCATTTGCACTGCCACCAAAGAAAACAATCTGATGTAGAAAGGCTGCCAGTTTCATTGGCAGCCTTTTTTGTTTTATTGTTTAGTAACGCTAAGATCAGGTCTTAAAACCCTCAATTCACTTCTGGAATTTTTTGTCCACTCATTCAATTTATTTACTTCCCTGTACCAACTGCCGGTTCCATTTACTTTATCATACAGGTCAGTTAGTTTTTCATCGTAGTCGAGTTCTTCCCATTTCTCAAAATAGCGGACACTGGCATACATATTCAGAGGTCCGCTGGCTACTGGGCGGTATATATCCACATCAACCTTTGATCCCCCGGCAATTCGGGCATCTTTTAGTTTTTTGAGTATATCCCGGGTATCGCCCCAGCTTCCGTTTTGAAATTCGCGGTATGTAACCTGCAGAAATTTCAACTTTCTATCCGTTTTTGCCATACTAAGGTCATTCACCCTTCGTAAGTGGCTTACTTCGGCTTTAACGGAAATAGCGTCCAGCGCCTGCTCATCTGCCATTCTCGCTGCCTCGCCTTTGGGACTTGTCATAGGCTGGTCCAGGTCTTTGTAAGACAATGGTCCGGTAACCACGGCATAGGAACCTGTGTTTGGTCCGGTAATAATTTCATAGATCCGGAAGCTAAAACCGGGATAATGTGTTTTGAGGAAGGCGGGAAGCTTCTTTTCGAAATCGGCTCTTTTGTCAAGTTTTATCTGGATGATGTTGGTCCAGAACACGTTGTTGTTGTCTTCCTGCGAAAATGCGAATGAAAGGGATGCTGCAATGGCCAGCACCATCATGATTGATCGTTTCATAACTATGGTTTTGGGTTTAAAAAAGCGAATGAATGCAATAGGTGCAGATGCTATTTTTCAACACAAATCCATCGTTCACTGATCATAAAGAGGGTAGGGATAATGGTTAGTAAAAGATAACGAATTAATGGTAAAAAACAAATAAAATGCGGTAGATAAAATAACGGTTTTCCGTCTCTTAATTTGCAATTATACAATATGACTTAAAGGATGGTTATAGGATTCTAAAACGAGATCCGCAGGATTTCCGTTGGATATCCGTAGGATTTCCGGAGGATGTTTTCTACTGAATTGTTATTATATTAGTAATAAATAGGTTATATGTCAGAGGGAGGTAAGAATATCATCATGCGGCGAACATCAGGTTCTATCGGCAAATCGATTGTTTACCGCGATTATAATGGAAAGTCGGTGGTAAGTAAACACCCTGATATGAGTAAGGTGGTTCGTTCGCCGGCCCAGCGTGCTTCCAGTGCTTTATTCCGAAAGGCAATGGCCCACGCACAGGCAGTGCTTAAGGATCCTGTTCAGAGAGAGCAGGTAATGGAAAGGATAAAATATTACAAGGACAAAGGTTATAGAAGAGCCTGTGGTCTGCTTGTTAGGGAATATATTAACGCAAATAAAGTTTTATCACAACGTGCAGCGGAAAAACTAACAGTTGAGAAGTTTGGAAGCTTTCCCATCTCGCTGAGGCAGTTAAATGGATTAATATTCCTTACCAGGTTCAGGGAGTTATCCAATTCTATTTACCAGGGCATCAATAAGGTTTCAAAGCCTACTGCCACCCGTGATCTGCAGGACTTAATAAGGCAGTGCATCCTGGTTTGTGAGGGGAGGGGTGCAGGAGCTAATTATAAATTCGCCGATAATACGAATACAAAAGAGGTTGAATAATTGGCTCATAATATACCAATAATTGGCTCACTATCCCCGATAATTGGCTCATTGGTATAAGAATTGGCTCACCGGCCTCATTGGTACACCCTTACATAATCCACTTCCATATGCTGGGGCCAGATACTATCATCAATTCCTTTCTGTCCACCCCAGTTACCGCCAACAGCCAGGTTCAGCAATAAATGGAAACGCTGGTCAAAAGGCCAGACATCAGATTCATCCTTTTCTTTTGTGAAACGGAAAACTTCTTTTTTGTCAACCAGGAAAACTATCTGGTTTTCTTTCCAATCTATACCATAGATATGGAAGTTTTCGTGGGTGTCTGTGAGATAAATACCCCTGGTTTTCTGTGTACCGATGGAGTGATTATATGATTTGGTATGGACACTGAAGAATACGGAGTCTGGCATATATCCAACAAACTCCATGATGTCTATTTCCCCACTTGCCGGCCAACCGCCATATTTCCAGTCTGTTGGCAGCATCCATATAGCTGGCCAGGTTCCTAGTCCCTTTGGAAGCCTGGCTCGAACTTCGATTCTGCCATATTTCCAGTCGCCCTTGTTTTTGGTGATCATCCTTGCCGAGCTGTATTTGCCTTCACCTGTTTTACGGGCGGTGATGAACAAAGAGCCGTTACGGACCACGGCATTATTGGAATCTGCATTGGTATATAGTTGTTTTTCATTGTTTCCCCAGCCATGATCTCCAACATCGTAATTCCATTTGGTTGAATCGGGCAGTCCGTTTTTGTTGAATTCGTCTGACCAGATGGGCTTTTGACTAACGCAGGCAGATAATGAGAGAAGCAAACAACTGAGCAGTATAAAATTTAATTTATTCATGGCAACTAATCTTGCTTCTAAAGTTAGCGGTAAAATTGGTGGGAGTGTATATCTCAATAAAAAAAGCAGGCACTGACCAGTGCCTGCTTTGGGATGTTTAAAGGGGTTTAATTTTATTTACTTCCTGGAATAAGTTTACCGGTTACAAATTTATTTCCGATGCGTAAACGATAGATGAATACTTCTTTTGCTGATCCCAGTACTCTGTACTTAACATCCTGCTGTATGCCTTGTTGAACATTACCCTGGAAGATGATTCCGCGATTTCTTCCAAGCAGATCAAACAATTCGAGATTCGCTTTTCCTGTTTCAGGGGAAACAAATCTAAAGGTCACTTCTTCCATATAAGGATTCGGGAAGGCTTTTAGGATAATACCTGCCGGACTTTCCTGTATCCTGGTGTATTGGATCGGATCAATGGTTGTTGAACGATTTACAATAAGTGACTGAGCACACAAACATTTGTCTCCATCTACAACCACTTTAGTAGCTTTTTTACCAGCTTTAAATTCAACAGTTACATCAAGTCCTCTTCTATCTCCCTGTACGGTAAAGGTAAATTCATCGCATTCGTTCCTCTGAATACCTTCTCCGATTGTTTCGAATTTGATACCTCCTGTTTTGTTGCTTGGCGGAGTAATTACCCTGTAGTTATTGTGTAATCCATTATACGTTGAGCCGTTTGGTGGCGAAACAACCCTGATACTCTTGTCAAAAAGGAATGCAATATAGGAAAGAGCATTCGGGCAATTCGTTGCACAGGCTCTGTAAGTAAAGGTCGTTGTGTTAGTGCCAGCGTTGTACTCATTTTCTATCAACTGTACAGTGAAGCAATCGGAAACGAGTTTAGTATTTACAGTAATCAACTGAACACAGCTTGATTTCTTTTCACAATCATCTTCGGCTGTCCATGTACGTGTAATAACATACTTATCGTTTTCGCATGATGATATTTCATCGCTGAAAGTGATAGTAACATTGTTATCACAGTTATCCGTTGCTGTTGCAAAACCGGTGTTACTTGGCTGATCACTAGCTCCGCAGTTGATGGTTTTATCTGCTGGACATGTGATTATAGGTGCTTCTGTATCACCACCACTGTAGGTGATTTCAACTGGTGTAGCCGCGTTCTCGCAATCGTCTGTTATAGTGTAACGGTATGTCACACTCCAGGAACAATTCGTGCCATTTGGAGAGCCTGATTTAACCACGTTGACATTACCACAAGCGTCTGTGTAAAGTGCTTTGATTTGTGCAACGGTTGGTCCGGTTGGAATGCTTGCAAAGCATACGTTCATACCCGTTTGTCCTGTTGGCAGGGTACCGGTGAGTTGCGGAGGGGTGTCGTCGCCACCGCTGTAGGTGATGTTCACTTCTGCAGCCTCATTGCCACAGTCGTCGGAGATCACATAGTTGTAGGTAACG
>JAKFDZ010000039.1:0-7640 GCA_036675925.1 Flavihumibacter sp. | reverse complement strand
ATACTTTTGAAGATCAGCAATAGAATTCATATCCCAGGGAGATTGTTCTGTACCAAATATTCCATCAAGATCACTTCCGATGGCTATATGCAAACTATTGCCGGCTATCTGGCAAATATGATCCCAATGATCAACAAGATTTTCCAACCGGATATTCAATTGCCAGGGATCAGACACAGTATCAATAAATCTTACATCCATTGCCCAGCAATCCAGCATGCCGCCGATCACCGCTTTTCTTTCAATCAATTTCTTTATCTGGTCATCGCTGAGCTGGCGTTGATTAGGTACTATTTTACGTACATTATGATGACTGGCCCACACAGGCCCTGCATAACTATCCATTACCTCATCAAATCCTTCGTCTGTCAAATGCGTGACATCCAATATAAGATTAAGCTTTTCTATTTCTTTGAGCAGTTCTTTTCCGGCAGCTGTTATACTCCCTTCTTTTTTTGTACCGGGTGCATATCGCCCCGGACCAAAATGTGACAGGCCGATCGCCCTTAAACCATAATCATAAGCTTTGTATAAATAAGATATGTCCACTAGTGAGTCTGCGCCTTCCAAACTTAAAATATATCCTATAGGCTTTTTTTCATCATCAATACTTTCATCGTCCCATAACTTAAGATGTGAATCCAGAGCAACAAGATCAGCGATCTGAATCATTTCCCCAAGGGCTTCCATTTCTCTGTACCACGACAACTGTGCCTGCGTCATCGCCCAGGCTTGTTGTGGTGAATTCCAACCAGGTAATGCGCTGCCAGCCGGAGTATATCTTGCCAACTGTGTCGCCACTATCAATCCAATTTTTCCCTTTCGCAATTCAGGAAGACAAACAGTGCCTTTACCCCGGTCAGGTTTGTCCTTCATATGCATTTCTCTTTGCCTGATCTCTTCTATTGGCCGGGTAAGATCCCTGTTCCACTCAATGGCATTCATAGCAAGATCAAGATGAGCATCAAAGACAAACAATTTTTTCATAGCTCTTCCTGCTTGTATTTTTTCTCCGTATAATTAAAAGGATATTTATTAATAACTGCTTCAATCTTATAACTAAATTCATTAACTATTTTTTTCCAATGCTCAAATTCAGCAGGAGTGTACTGGTATACTCCTTTTCCGTTTTGCATTCCCAGTCCACCTTTTTTTATAATATCTGTAAAGAATTCCGGAAGTTTTTGTTCTTTGGAAAGTTCCGGATTCAGGTCTTTCATCACTGTTCCATAAGCATGGGTTCCCATTAAGTCCATATACCTGCAATTCCCGGCAAAAGGTAAATAATAGCCCGCGTCATTTCTGCAAGCCCTGTCAATATCCTCTACTGATGCATACCCCCTTTCAACCAAATAGAACGCTTCTCTTACCATGGCACTCATCAACCTGCTGCGAATACCAAAATTCTCAACTATGTAAGGATCCTTATTCCATCCCTTAGCTAAGTCATTTACCTGGCTGGTCAATCCCTTTTTAACCGTAGCATTGGAAATGATTTCAAGAAAATGTGTTGTATGAGCCGGCTCAGTCCAATTTAACCCAATTATTCTTTCAGGCCGAACAGCGTTATGCTGTATTACATCCAAATTGATGCTTTCGGTATTAATCGCAATGATCGCTGCAGGTGATAGCCCCTTTTCCAGTTGGCTGATTATATTCCTTTTAATGAACAGATCTTCCTCAGTTATCGCTATGGCCAGGCTGTATTCTTCTGTAAAGTCGAAACTCTCTGAAATTTTTAACCTGCCGCTATCAATTACCAGCTTCTCATTTTCATTTTTCAAATCATCAAAATGCGTAAAAATAACTTTTGCAGCTTCTTTTATATTATCCGTGCAGAGATTAACAATATAGTTTGCTTTCACTAAACATACGCCAATGCTGTAAGTAAGATTTCCGTTCCCAACAAGCAAAACCGGCCTTTCGTTTAATATCTTTTCGTCCATATGGATGAGGTTGTAAAAAGTTTGTTCGTTCTAAATTGCTTTCAGGACTTTTCTTGCTTTTTCAATGGCAATTAAAATATCTGCTTCCGAGTGTGCCGCACTGATATACCACAACCCTCTTCCGATAATTCTCACGCCTTCATCATGCATGCCGGCTATAAATTTGCCGAGTTTTATTTTATCATATGATAATGTATCACGATAATCTTTCACACTGTCAAGCGAGGTAAAACCGGTATGAAACATTGGCCCCGGACCCTGTATCAACAGGTTTTGACCCGATTCAGAAGCAGCCTGCTTCAGTCCATTCATTAATTGCTTTCCATATTGAAAAAGCCTGCTATAAGGATTTTCATTTTCCAATACTTTAATCGTTGCCAGGGCTGCCGCTACTGTAGCATGGCCTGAATTCATGGTGCCAGCGTGGATCACTCTCGCCTCTTCGACCAGGCTCATCCATTCTTTTTTTCCTGCAATCACACTAAATGGATAACCGCTGGCAATCGCTTTGGCAAAAACAGAAAGATCAGGGCTGACACCAAAATACTTTTGCGCTCCTCCAAGCGAAAGCCGGAATCCGGTAATCACTTCATCGAAGATCAGTGCAATGCTATATTCATCACACAATGTTCTCAATCCCTCCAGGAATTTTTCACCAGGCACTATACATCCATTATTACACATAACCGGTTCTGTAATTATCGCAGCCAGTTCGTGGTGATGTTTTTTTATTGTTTCCCTTACTAATTCAAGATCATTCCATGGAATAATAATAAACTCATCTTTTGACTGCTGCGGAAGGCCTTCTGTCCAGGGAAACACAGCTGGATTTTCACGGCTTCCCAATGCTTCTGTTGATTTAGCAGAGATGCCCCAGCAAACATTATCCAGCCATCCATGATAATGTCCTTCGAATCGTAAAAATTTTTGCTTTCCTGTTTTTGCCCTGGCTATTCTGAATGCAGTGTGTACTGCTTCTGAACCATCCAGGCAAAATCGCATTAATTCTGCAGAAGGAATTAATTCATTAATCTTTTCGGCCAACTGAATTTCCCTGATATGTTGGCCGGCAAACAGCTGCCCGGTTGCTGAATACTCATGAATGGCCGTCAATACATCCGGATGCGAATGGCCAAGGATCAGCGGGCCCTGGCTAAGCGTGAAATCAAGATATTCATTGCCATCCACATCATAGATCCGGCTTCCTTTGCCATGCGTATAAAACAAAGCATGAGGATGATTATATTTTCGGAATTCGGACGAAACGCCTCCAGCCAGTACCTTTTGGGATCTTGCCAGCAATTCTCCCGATTTTTTATACCTGTCAGTTTCCATTGATAAAATATAAATTTTGATTCAAACTTCCCGGCACCGGACTCTCACAAGTTTATTGTCAGAGAACAGATACACTTTTTTCTTTTAATCCCATTTTTCGTAATGGATAAAACGAGGCTAACTCGTAAATATCCTTGTTGAATGTGGCAAAGGCTTCCTCCCACTGTTTTGCATCTTTTAATGTGTAATCGTAGAGACCCAATAAATTTTGTGTGCCCCTGGCATTACTGTCAATCATCTTCTGCATTAAGGGTGGTATATCTTCACTGTTGCAAAGAGTAGGAAAAATATTTTTTAATATTTCAGTACTATCAGCCAGACCAATGAAATCCATCCTTCTGAAAACTCCCATCAATGTTATCCATGAACCGGCATCATATCTGAATGCTTTATCAACATCTTCAAGAGTGGTGTGACCTTTATCAACCAGGTGAAATAGTTCGCGATATACAGCATACATCAGCCTGTTGGTAATAAAGCCCCTGATATCCTTTCGAAGCAACGTTGGTTCCTTGTCCCATTGGTAGGCTAATTTCAAAACTCTTTCCGCATTAGAGTACGCAGTCTTATGACCACATGTAATTTCCAGGAACCTGGTAACAAAAGCCGGTTCAGCCCAATGTATTCCTAAAAAACGCTCCTGGTTTGTAATATTTCTTTGCAATTCACTGATAGGAATCGCAGATGTATTGCTGGCTATAATGGCGGTTTTATCAACCACCAAAAGTATTTTTTCGTACACCTGTTCTTTGATCTCAATGATTTCTATAACACACTCCATCACAATACTGCAATTGCGAAGCTGTGCATAATCTTCAGAGATGGTAAGCCTGTCCATATGCTCATCCACGGACTGCTTTAATAAGCCCGACCTGTCGCAATCCATCAGCTGATCCCGGATATACGGTGCTGCATTTTGCATATCAGATGGAATCGGAGCTATCGCTTTTACCGGGTGCCCCGCAATTAGTAAAGCAACAATAATACTACTTCCCATCAATCCTAAACCGACAACGCCTATCTCCATTTCAGCCGTTCTAAATTGCTTTGTTTCCATTCGGAGATAATTTTACAATGCAATCAATTTCAATTTTAATTCCTTCAGCCAGTACAGACTGGACGGTTGTACGTGCTGGTTTGATACCGGGAAAATAGACTGCATACACTTTGTTGTACTGGTCAAATTCCCCAATGTCGGCCAGGTGAACGGTGCATTTAACAATATCCTCCATGGTACCACCTGCTTTTTTAATAATAGACCGGATATTATCAAGGGTTCGTGTTGTTTCCTCTTGTATCGTTCCCAGAACAAAATGTGACGTTTTAAAATCAACAGAAGCCTGGCCACTGACAAACGCAAATCCATCCACCACTACCGCATCGGAGTAGGCCCCTGTTACAAAGTCCGGGTCACGTTCCGGATGATCTACTTTTATTTTCATAATAAGATTTTTTTTTAATCCAAACCGAGTTCCTGCATCAGTTGCAACAACCCGGTATCGATTTGAATTTATACTCTGCTTGTCATTAGTTATTAGTAGTAAAAGTAAAATTCACCCATGAGGGATTCTATTACTTTTGTTTACATTTATAATACTATCTTTCAAAAAGGAAGCAGCGTATTTAAGTGCTGCAGGCTCTGTTAGTTTATAAAACTTTATGAATAATGAAGGCTATAGAAGTGCGCTTTGCAAAAGAGATCGATAAGTCATTTGTCGTCTTCCGGGAAACAGGTAAATTCTTTCCCTGCCCCTGGCATTATCACCCCGAATATGAATTAGTACTGGTCACTAAAAGTAAAGGTCGCAGGATGGTTGGCGATCATATTGGTTATTTTGATGAAGGAGACCTGGTGTTTATGGGCCCGTTACTGCCACATGTATGGGTGAATGACGAAGAATTCATAAATGGTAGTGCCGGCTATGCTGCAGATGCTGTCGTTATACATTTTCAAGAAAATTTCCTTGGCGAAAATTTTCTTGAAATACCTGAAATGGATGCCTTCAAAAAGTTTTTGAAATTATCCAAACAAGGTATGGTTATAAATGGAATTGCCAAGGAAAAGGTAACTAAGTTAATGACTAAAATGACAACGATGAATGGCTTACAACGATTGGCAGCCCTGTTTTCTATTTTTGACATCCTTTCTTCGTCACCCGAATATGAGTTACTGGCAAGTCCGGGGTTCACGCAAACGGAGGCCAATAATCTTCCGGGTCCATTTGATAAAATTACAGAACATATTATGAGGAATTTTGACCGGGAAATTTCTTTACAGGAAATAGCATCCGTTGCTAACATGGCTATCACTACATTCTGTAATTTTTTTAAGAGTCATTACAGGGTCACCTTTGTTGAATATCTTAATAGCGTCAGGATTGGATTGGCTTGCAAATTACTTGCTGATAAAAAACACAATATCGTTGAGGTGGCTTATGAAGTCGGTTTTAATAACCTCGGCAACTTCAATCGCCAATTCAAAAAAATAAAGAAGATGACGCCGCGGGAATATCGAAAAAAACTTGAAATCGGTTTTGATGATGAAGATATCATCACCAACAACGCTTATGTATTCAAAGATTAATTGCGTGGTCCCCGATTTTTTTATTGTGCTGTATAACCACCATCAATAACCACAGCCTGACCGGTTATGCCAGCAGCATTTTTACCTGAAAGAAATACTACGTAATGGGCTATTTCGTCCACATTTAATAACCTTTTTTGAGGCACTAACGGGAAGACAACTTCTTCCAATACTTTTTCTACGGTTATCCCCCTGTAATCAGCCAGGTCCTGCAGTTGGTTTCTTACCAATGAAGTATCTACATACCCCGGGCAAACGGCATTTACCGTAATTCCATTTTCTGCTGTTTCCAATGCCGTCACTTTCGTAAGGCCGATGACGCCATGCTTGGCACTGTTGTAAGCCGATTTTCCCGCAAAGCCTATTAACCCGTTTATAGAAGCCATATTAATAATTCTTCCAAATTTTTTCAGCTTCATATAAGGAAGCACCTGTTTGATGGCAATAAAGGGAGCGATCAACATTACCTCCAGCAGGTAACGGAATTTATCAGTGGGAAAAGATTCGATGGGCGCTACATGTTGCAGACCGGCATTATTAATCAACACATCAATACCGCCGTATTTATTCTGTATCGTTTTAAAAACAGCTGCAATTTGTTCTTCCTGTGTTACATCACATACAAAACCGGCAAGTGTAAGATTTTCGCTGGCGAATAAATCAATAGCTGCCGTAATGCTTTGCTGCTGTAAATCTAAAATAACTACCGTTTCGCCAGCCTGTACAAAACATCGTGCAATTGCTAATCCTATACTTCCGGCTGCTCCTGTAATAACAACTACCATTTTATCATAAAAAAATTAATATAGAAATATTGTTACCAACAGTACACAAAATCAACCTTGTTTTTTTTGAACAAGCCAACCGGGAGAAATACATGCGTTTATTTAAGCGTACAAACCACCGTCAATTAAAATATTTTCTCCGTTGATATAGGAGCCTGCATCAGATGCGAGTAGTACGATCAATCCCTTAATATCATCATTGTTGGCCATGCGGCCCAAGGGTACTTTTTTACAATAATTTTCTACAAACTTCCCGGGTTGGTTATTAAACAATCCGCCGGGGCTGATGCTGTTGAAACGGATATTTCTGTTAGCATGTACTTTGGCCATAAACCGGGTAAGGGTTATCAGCCCGCCATTGTGAAAGCAATAATCCGGGGGTAGATCGCCCATGCCTTCAAGTCCTTCATAATTGGATAAGATAGGACCATACATACCCATCATAGAACTGATATTAATAACGCTGCCGCCACCAGACTGAACAATCAAATCGGTCATTTCCCGCAGGATGAACATCATGCCGGTAGCGTTCACCCTCATCGATTCATCAAATTGTTCTATCGGCGCATTGTAGCTTTTCATCGGCCTGGAAACAGCGTTGTTTATAAATGTATCCAATTTGCCAAACTGCAATTGAATTGAGGTTTTCAATTGCAAAACTGAAGCTGGATCAGCCTGGTCTACCTGCAGGCCATGTACATCCAGTCCTTTTTCCCTAAACTCCGCTACCACTTTCTGAACCGATTCAAGGTTGCGGGAAGCAATAATAATAGTAGCACCGGCTTCTCCCAGCCCTTCCGTTATAGACCTTCCGTAATTTCCTGCCCCACCTGTAACAAGTACTACCTTGTTTTTAAGACTGAATAAATCCATTACATTCATGAGCGGTTATTTTAAATGAATAATTTTTCCACCCGTTTCCATACTGGTTTGGGCTGCAATTAATGTATTTATTACGTTAGCTGTTTTTGAAAAATCCAGCCTTGATTT
>JAKFDZ010000038.1:0-192360 GCA_036675925.1 Flavihumibacter sp. | reverse complement strand
CAAACTCTTTGAGAATGTTGGCAATCTGTGTGTGACTGAACTGACTCTTTCTCATAATTTACAGTTTAAAATTATAAACTTTTCGTCTACAAATAAACCGTACTGTTTTTGGGGGAGCTTACCTAAACAGCAAAAAGGTTAAAACCCATGGTAGCGATACACCCATGAAAAGAGCTGGTGAGCCACGCGAGGTAGCCCCTGCCTATTTATTTCTAGCCACAGACGACAGTATTTATATTACCGGACAGGTTATTCACCCCAATGGAGGGGAGATCGTAAATGGATAAGTTTATCGGGGAAACAATTGTTCCTCAGGGAGCTCAATCATAAATGTAGAACCCTGCCCCGGAACACTTTCTGCACTAATACTTCCGTTATGTGTCTCAACAATTTTCTTGCAAATGGAAAGGCCTATACCACTTCCATTATATTCATGATAACTATTGAGACGCTTAAATACACGGAAAATTTCCTCAGAATAACTTGCATCAAAACCAATTCCATTATCTTTTATTGTGATTCGTTGGTACCGCAGGCCTTGTTGTTTTCTCGTAATTGATGAGGGATCATTCTCTACTACCAACTCAGAATTAATATTGATTTCGGGCGGAACATTTTGCTTTGAAAATTTTATGGCATTATTCACCAGATTGAAAAATAGCTGGTGAATTAATATGGGTATGCCCCATATTTCGGGTAAACTATTAAACTTGACCATCGCCTTCTTCTTCTCTATGTCTACCTCAACATCCTGTAGAACATCTGAAACGACTTTATTCAGATCAATGCGGGTAAAATCAGTGGGGTGTGTATTATGTCGCGAAAACCGTAAAAGGTCATCAATGAGATTTTCCATTCTCTTTGAGGAACTCACAATTTTTTGGAGGTAAAGAGAAACATCATTGTCAACAATGTTCTTTTGAAGGATCCGATCACTAAATAACATGATCTTTCTCAATGGTTCCTGGAGATCATGTGAAGCAACATAAGCAAATCGATCGAGGTCTTCATTTAGTGCCTTCAGGTAATTATTATTGTCAAGCAATTGTTCATTTAATAATCGAACTTTTTCTTCCGATGCTTTTCTTTCCTGTATTTCACGCTGTAAGGAAAGGTTTGATTCTGTCAGGCGTTTTTCCTGTGCCATTAGTTCTTGTGTCTTCCTGTATAGCTCAACAAATACGCTAACCTTGGCCCTTAGGAGATCCGGATTTACAGGTTTATAAATATAATCTACACCACCCATCCTGTATCCTTCAAAAATAAGCTCCTCTCCATAGTCATTGGCTGTAATGAAAATAATGGGTATGTTCCGGAGTTTCTCACGCTGATAAATGAGTGATGCAGTTTCAAATCCGTTCATGTCGGGCATCTGGACATCCATAAGAATGAGTGAAAAATCATGCTGATGGAGAAGTGCTTTCAATGCAGCACGTCCAGACCTTGCTTTAACAATGGTATACCTACTAGGCTCCAATATGGTCTCAATTGAAAACAGATTATCTTCCCGATCATCTACCACCAGGATCTTTACATCGGAATTAGTCAGCTGGTTCCTATCATTGATATTGTCCATTATTTTTTTTATTTATATAGCCATACCCTCATCAGTGACAATAACTGATCCATTTTTACAGGCTTGGTAATATAATCTGAAGCGCCGGCTTCAATACATTTTTCCCTATCACCTTTCATTGCCTTAGCGGTAACAGCAATAATGGGTAACGTAGTGTTTTTATGTTCACGCCTTATTTTTTGTGTTGTTTCATAGCCATCCATTTCCGGCATCATGATATCCATTAAAACAATGTCGATTTTATCATTTTCATTTAAAATATCCATTGCCTCCTGACCGCTCTCGGCAGTGATGGTGTTGATATGGTATCGCTCAAATGATGTAGTAAGTGCAAACAGGTTCCTCACATCATCATCCACTACAAGAACTGTTTTATTGATAAGAATATCTTTTGATGACCTGAGTTCTTCAATTAAGGTGCGTTTCTCAGGGGTAAGGTCCTGATGATCTATATGTAACAATGTCACTATTTCTTCAAGAAGAAGGTCAAGGGAATTGATGTTTTTCAACATTATCTTATTGGCATAATGTTTCAACCTTCCTTTTTCTTTTATTGAAAAGTCCCTTGCAGAATAAATAAGAAGTGGTGTCATGCGCAACTTGTTAATAGCGCTTGCTTCTATAACAAAATCAAGACCTGCTATATCAGGTAACATATAATCCACCACCACACAATCATATGCATTTTTATGCAACAACTCCAAAGCCTCATTTCCGGTATTAGCTATATCAATGGAAATTATATCGTTGTTATCAAGAAATTTCGCCAATTGTGCAGATTCTGTTTCATTGTCCTCCACTATCAGTAGTTTTTTCTCCTTCCTCGAAGAAAATTCCTGCATATCGTTAAAAAGCATTGTCAAACCCTCTGCTGTCAATGGTTTTAAATGGAAACTTCTTGCACCCCTTTGCATTGCAAGCACCCTGTTTTCCTCCCCTGAAACGAGATGTACTGGAATATGCCGTAGGTTTATATCCGTCTTGAAAAGATCAAGTATTCTCCATCCACTTGCATCAGGTAGTTTTACATCAAGTGTGATCGCTACGGGATTGAATTTGTTGGCAAGTTCAAATACTTCTGCAAAATGCGTAGCCACCACTGCCTTCATATTCTTCTCATGGGCCTTCTCAATCATAATCCTTGCAAATCTTTCATCATCCTCAATAACCAGAACCACTTTATCAGGTGGAATTATATTATTCCTGTCATCTCCAATGTCATTGATTATTTCATTCAAGCCTTCCAATTCATTATGTTCAGTCAGCTTTTCACTATTTGTAACTTCCTTACTGATAAATTCACTTATCTCTGAAATTTTATACTCTCTCTTCTTTTTGGAAGCAGGTTTCTCCCGACGCACTGGCTGGGTTGCAGATTCCATAGGTAAGTAAAGTGTAAATACGCTTCCCTTGCCAGCTTCGCTTTCTAGTTCAATGGTACCTCCCAGCAGGTCTGCCAGGCCTCTGCTTATCGACAAACCAAGTCCTGTTCCACCGTATTTCCGACTGGTAGAACCTTCTGCCTGCTGGAATGCTTCGAATATTATATTCTGCTTATCCTTTGATATACCTATTCCCGTATCTCTTATTTCAAAAGCTACCACTCTGCGCGCACTGTCAAGCTCCGGATTTGAATGTTTCCATCCACGATCTGCTTCATAGATGCGAAGCTTTACCTCACCCTTCTCCGTAAATTTGAAAGCATTGGATAATAAATTCTTGAGGATCTGATTTAACCTCTGTGAATCCGTTTCAAATCCCTCCGGTAATCCATCCTGCTTTTCAATGGAGAATCTTAAATTTCTGCTTTCGGAAACATGCTTAAATGTTGTCTCAACAAAGGATGTGATCTGGTTGAATTTTACATTGATAAAATCCGTTGAAATATAGCCTGATTCTATCTTGGAAAGATCAAGTATATCATTGATCAGTTGTATCAGATCATCCCCGCAACTATGAATGGTTTTGGCATACCTTACCTGTTTATCATTCAGATTGCCTTCGTGATTTTCATAAAGTTGTTGCGCGAGAATAAGCAATGAGTTCAATGGTGTCCTTAACTCATGCGACATGTTTGCCAGGAATTCCGATTTATATTTTGAAGTGAGTTCCAGCTGTTCAGCCTTTTCTTCAAGCGATAACCTGGCCTCTTCAACTTCTTTATTCTTGGCTTCCACTTCTTCCTTTTGCTTTACGAGCAGATGTGCCTTATCCTGTAGTTCCTCATTTGCTCTTCTCAGTTCATCGGTAAGAGATTGGGATTGCTGAAGAAGGTTTTCCGTTCTCGAGTTCGCTTCAATTGTATTCAATACAATTCCAATACTTTCTGTAAGCTGGGTAAGGAAGTCCAGATGCGTTTCACTGAAATGATCAAACGATGCCAGTTCAATGACAGCCTTGATTTCTGTTTCAAATAATACAGGCAGAACTATCAGGTTGGCAGGAGTGGAGTTGCCTAACCCTGAAACGATCTTTGAATAGTTTCTTGGAATATTTGTAAGTAGTATGCGTTCTTTTTCCAATGCACATTGCCCGACCAAACCTTCACCAAGGGAGAATTCTTTTTTCAGTGCTATCTCTTTGTCAAAAGCATATGCGGCGTATAGCTTAAGTTTTTTGTTCTGAAGATTTTCATCCTGCTCCAGAATATAGAACATACCTTTTTGTGCATTCACCACCTGCGCAAGTTCTGAGAGGATATGCCTGGTTACTGTTTTAAGATCTTTTTGCCCCTGCAGCATCTGTGTTAATTTTGCAAGGTTCGATTTCAACCAATCCTGCTCCTGGTTTCGCAAGGTGGTTTGTTTCAGGTTCGCAATCATCTGGTTGATGGTATCCTTCAATTCTTCCACTTCACCTTTTGCCTCCACCGTAATCATCTGGGTCAGATCTCCCTGCGTTACTGCCGAAGCCACATCAGAAATAGCTCTTACCTGGGTGGTAAGGTTCTCCGCCAACTGGTTTACGTTTTCAGTAAGATTTTTCCATATTCCTGACGCGCCGGGAACACTTGCCTGTCCACCAAGTCTACCTTCCACACCCACCTCACGTGCCACCGTGGTAACCTGGTCTGCGAATAAGGCAAGGGTATCGATCATTTCGTTTATGGTATCCGTTAGTTGTGCTACTTCTCCTCTTGATACGATAGATAGCTTCTGCTTAAGATTACCTGTTGCTACTGCAGTTACAACTTTCGCAATGCCTCTTACCTGATTGGTAAGGTTGTATGCCATCATGTTAACTGAATCGGTAAGGTCTTTCCAGGTTCCTGCAACGCCTTTTACTTCTGCCTGTCCACCCAGCTTTCCTTCCGTTCCTACTTCACGGGCCACACGGGTTACTTCATAAGCAAACGATGTGAGCTGGTCCACCATCGTGTTAATAGTATTTTTCAACTCGAAAATTTCACCTTTTACATCAATGGTTACTTTTTTGGTAAGGTCGCCTGACGCTACTGCCTTGGTTACTTCTGCAATATTCCTTACCTGGTCAGTCAGGTTACCTGTCATTTGGTTTACAGAGTCGGTAAGGTCTTTCCAAATACCTGCCACACCCGGCACAAATGCCTGTCCGCCCAACTTTCCATCTGTTCCCACTTCCCTTGCCACCCTAGTTACTTCTGATGCAAATGCCCTCAACTGGTCCACCATGGTGTTAAGGGTTTCTTTCAATTGAAGGATCTCTCCCCGAACATCCACTGTGATCTTTCGACTCATATCTCCTTTCGCAACAGCAATGGCAACATCGGCAATGTTTCGCACCTGGTCAGTAAGGTTACCTGCCATCTGGTTAACCGAATCGGTAAGGTCTTTCCATGTTCCACCCACACCCGGCACGTTAGCCTGGCCGCCGAGCTTTCCATCAGTACCTACTTCTCGCGCCACCCTTGTTACCTCTGATGCAAAGGAGCGTAGCTGCTCCACCATCGTATTGATGGTGTTCTTTAGTTCAAGGATCTCTCCCTTTACATCCACTTCAATTTTTCGCGACAGGTCTCCATTTGCCACGGCTGTTGTAACCTCTGCAATATTTCGCACCTGCGAGGTAAGGTTGGATGCCATTTTATTTACCGAGTCTGTCAGATCTTTCCAAAGTCCTTCCACACCCGGCACATCTGCTTGTCCACCCAACTGTCCTTCCGAACCCACTTCCCTTGCTACCCTTGTAACCTCCGATCCAAAAGAATTCAACTGATCCACCATCGTATTGATGGTATTCTTCAATTCAAGTATCTCACCTTTAACATCCACGGTGATCTTCCGGCTCAGGTCACCTTTCGCCACCGCTGTTGTTACTTCAGCAATATTCCTTACCTGTGCTGTGAGGTTTGATCCCATCTGGTTCACCGATTCAGTAAGATCTTTCCAGGTTCCTCCAACACCTTTTACTTTTGCCTGCCCGCCAAGCTTACCTTCTGTTCCCACCTCCAGTGCCACACGTGTTACTTCCGATGCGAAAGAGTTGAGCTGATCCACCATCGTATTGATGGTCTTTTTTAGTTCAAGAATCTCACCGGCAACATCCACGGTGATCTTTTTAGAAAGGTCACCATTGGCCACCGCAGTTGTTACCTCTGCAATATTCCGTACCTGGGCTGTAAGGTTTGAGGCCATCTGGTTTACGGAATCTGTCAGATCTTTCCATGTTCCTCCAACACCCTGAACTTTTGCCTGTCCACCCAGCTTTCCTTCTGTACCCACCTCCAATGCCACCCTGGTTACCTCAGATGCAAAGGAGTTGAGCTGGTCAACCATTGTATTGAAAGTATTCTTTAATTCGAGGATCTCTCCCTGAACATCAACCGTGATCTTTTTTGACAAATCTCCATTGGCCACAGCGGTTGTTACTTCCGCAATATTTCTTACCTGCGCTGTGAGGTTTGAACCCATCTGGTTCACTGATTCTGTGAGGTCTTTCCATACACCATCAACACCTTTAACTGTTGCCTGTCCCCCAAGCTTACCTTCTGAACCAACCTCCACAGCCACACGTGTTACCTCCGACGAAAAAGAATTGAGCTGATCCACCATCGTATTGATGGTATTCTTCAATTCCAGGATTTCTCCTTTCACATCCACGGTGATCTTTCTGCTAAGATCTCCCTTTGCCACAGCTGTTGTAACCTGCGCGATATTCCTCACCTGGTCAGTTAAATTTGAGGCCATCTGATTCACCGAATCAGTCAGGTCTTTCCATGTACCTGCAACACCTTTTACTTCGGCTTGTCCCCCAAGTTTTCCATCCGTACCCACCTCCCGGGCAACCCTTGTCACTTCTGAGGAGAAAGAATTGAGCTGATCCACCATCGTATTGATGGTATTCTTTAATTCGAGGATCTCTCCCTCCACATCTACGGTGATTTTCTTTGACAGGTCGCCCTTTGCAACGGCAGTGGTCACCTCGGCAATATTCCGAACCTGCGCAGTCAGGTTTCCAGCCATCTGGTTTACAGAATCTGTTAGGTCCTTCCATACACCAGCAACGCCTTTAACTCTTGCCTGTCCACCAAGCTTTCCCTCTGATCCCACTTCCCTTGCAACACGTGTTACCTCCATGGAGAAGAGATTCAACTGCTTCACCATATCATTCACTTCCTTTGCAATACGTGCAAATTCTCCCTGCAGCAAATGATCCCCGATCTTCTGGGGCATTTCCTGCGAAAGATTTCCATTGGCAACAGAACTTATTACATGGGCTATTTCAATAGTAGGATGTACAAGGTCGGATATCAATGTATTGATGGATTCAACACTGCTATTCCAGGACCCCCGGGCCGATCGCGGTAACTCTACACGATGGTTAAGCTTACCCTGCTTACCAATTGTATGTTTTGCCGTTTCAAGTTCCTGGGTCAGTATCTCATTGAGCGAGATGATCTCATTTAAAGTATCACAGATCTTGCCGCTGATACCCAATTTATCAAAGGGCATGCGGATTGAAAAATTTCCATTTTTTACTTCTGTAAGTACTTTGAGAAGTTCTGCATGACTTAATGAATCGTCATGGTCATTCTGGACATCGGACGGGTTCAGGGCAGTTGCTTTCGTTGCAACTGCCTTGGTTGTTTTTTGCTGCATGAATAATGCATTTATTTGGTCTGAAAGCTAGATAAAAATTTATACCTTCGATTATCAGAAGACTTCAACAAAATATGGTAGAGAAATTTCCCCAAACCCTTCCCACAACTAATCCAAAATTCATACTTCTTGGGGAGGATGATATTGATGACCAGGAGTTTCTTGCCGAGGCGCTCCAATCTATAGATAAATCGTACATTTTCAAATCGTTGGAGAATGGAAAACTTCTTATTAGTTTCCTCGAATCATTACCTGCTGACCGCTTGCCTGATCTGATTATTCTGGATTATAACCTGCCTTTACTGAATGGGGCAGAAATTCTACATTTGTTGAACCAGCATGAACGATATGCTGCTATTCCCAAAATAGTCTGGAGTACGTCAAAATCCCCGGCTTGTAAAGCCGATTGTCTTAGGATGGGTGCATCTGATTATGTGGTGAAGCCAAATGATATGGGAGCATTGAAAGATGTTGCCAATTATATGCTTTCTTTCTGCCAGGTAAAGAGCTAAATTTCTTCTTCTTTTAAATGAATGGATACTGATGCCTGCTCCCTGTATTTCTTGGGTGAATGGCCCGTTGTTTCCTTAAATAATTTGTTGAAATTGGAAATGGTTTTATATCCACAGTTATAAGCGATCTCTGAGATGGTCCAGTCACTGTCAAGTAATAACCTGCATGCGCTGCTGATCCTCACCTGGTTAAGGTATTCAACAAAATGGATCTTATTCCGCTTTTTAAACAAACGACAAAAACTTTGAGGTGTTAAATTAGTAAGTCTCGCAACATCCTTAAGTTGTATATCGGTCCTGAAATTTTCATTCACATATCGGTATACATCACAGAGCCTGTCTTTTTCAGTGTTCGACCTATTATGCAATTCCTCTGAATTGATTGGAATTATATCCCGCGAAATAGAAAGCAAATGAAGGATTTCCAACAAGCCCATTATTTTTTCAAATCCCTGCACCTGGAGCAGTCCTTCCATCTTCTGCGCAATTAAATGACGGGTTTCTTTTTGTATAGCTAACCCACTGGAAGATATCTTTAAAAGATGGTTTATCTGATTTGCTTCCGCAAGTGAAAACAAGCCACTATCAAATAAACTGGAATGAAAATATATCACAATTGCCCTGGCCCTCATATCTGTATGGCCCTGCAAATAAATTTCATCATTCATCCAGATATGCGGCAGGTTGGGACCTATAAGGACCATATCTCCCGGTTCGAACTTTTCGATCAGATTTCCAATTATTCTTTTTCCAGAGCTCTCCCTGATGTATACCAATTCATATTCAGGATGAAAATGCAGGGGGGAATTAAAATAGGATTCTTCCCTTTCCATTACAGTGAAGAGGCTGTTTAGCTTCAGAGCAATTTCTGTTTGTATAATCTTCATGCAGCAGGCACCGTAGTTGAAATCCGTCTAATAAAAAATGAAAAATCAAGGTAAAATACTGCAAGAATCCGATAATACGTTGATTTTTTATATCTAACCTTCTTTCCTTAATTTAGTCGCCTTTATTAGCAGCACTCAACGATAAATGACCCCAACCTCAAAATTGCCAAAACAACCGATTCTGTTGTCTCAACACCAGATTATTGCCAAAAAATTTTCCAGCATTTTCAAAGTTGCACCTCAACTTGTAGTTGCCTGTCCGGGGAGGATCAACCTGATAGGCGAACACACAGACTATAACAATGGTTTTGTTCTACCCGCCGCTATTGATAAAATGATCACCATTGCTATCAGCAGGCGAAAAGATAATCTACTCCATTTTGTTGCGGTTGATTTTGATCAGCAATTCAAAGGGAAATTGGATAAACTTGACAGATCTCCCCAATTATGGCCCGATTATATCAATGGCGTGCTGGAGCAATTCAGAAAGAAAAATTTCGCCATAGGGGGATTGAATATTGTGATTGGTGGAGATATTCCTGCCGGAGCCGGACTCTCATCTTCTGCCGCACTCGAATGTGGGATTGCCTTTGGCCTCAATGAATTATTTGATCTGGACCTTGATAAATTTCAATTGGTCAAAATGGCGCAGGCCGCAGAGAATGAATTTGTTGGAGTGAGATGTGGTATTATGGATCAGTTTGCAAGTATGTTTGGTAAAGAAGGTCATGCCATCCTTCTTGATTGCAGGAGCCTGAAATACGAATATGTGCCACTCGACCTTCATCAACATGAAATACTTTTAATGGATACCCGGGTTAAACATTCTCTTGCGGCCGGCGAATACAATGTACGCCGCAAGCAATGTGAACAGGGTGTAACAGCGCTCCGGAAAGTTTATCCCCAGGTGGAAAGTTTAAGGGATGCCAACCGGGCCATGATAGAATATACGCTTAAAGACCTTGTTCCGGAGACAATCTATAACCGGTGTAAATACGTGGTGGAAGAAAACCTCCGCCTCCAGGTTGGTTGTGAAGCCTTGAGGAGAAATGATATTGTAACTTTTGGAAAGAAAATGTATGCATCACATATGGGACTTTCCAAACTCTATGAGGTAAGCTGTCCTGAATTGGATTACCTGGTTGATCTCGCCCGCGAAGAATATTCAATTGCCGGCGCCAGAATGATGGGAGGGGGCTTTGGCGGCTGCACCATCAATATTGTAAAAAAATCCTCCATCAATGAGGTTATTGAGAGGATGAGCACTGATTTTAAAGCTCGTTTCGGGATTGAACCGCTGGCTTATAAATGCAATCTTTCCAATGGAACATATGCGGTTTCAGGCAAGAAATAGTATTTTGCCTTCCTACTATGCTCTCAGCAAAAACCCAATATGCCATCCATGCGCTTACTTTTCTCGGTGAACATTACCAGGAAGGTTTCATACCTATTAACCAGATAGCAGAGATCCGGAAAATTCCAGCGAAGTTCCTGGAAGCCATTTTACTGGAACTCCGGAAAGCCGGTATACTTGGCAGTAAGGCGGGAAAAAATGGAGGATATTATCTGCTCCGTCACCCCCGCGAGATCCCTCTTGTTCAAATAATGCGCCTGATGGATGGACCCATCGCTCTTCTTCCCTGCGTAAGTAAAATGTTCTATGAACCATGCAGGCTCTGCCCATATCCCGAATCTTCCTGCAGTATCCGGAAAATCTTTCTTGAAGTCAGAGATGCGACATTGGAAGTGATAGAAGGGAAGTCACTCCAGGACCTTATGCAGTCCGGAAACAGCTATGAGTCTGATTTTGTAATCTAGTTAACTATTCTATAATCTATTAACAATCAAATGATTGTGACTTTTCCCTTAGGTGGTTTCAATATTACCTACTAAAACTATAGGAATTGTATCATTTACTATTATCTTTGTTCCATCCTAATAAAGGATCTATCTCTAAAAACCACTTATGAGTATTGCCACCGTAGCACTTCCGGCCAATCTCTTCTCCAGGGGAGAACAGGAACAGGTGCAAAATCTGCTTCAGCAATTTTCAGATCGCCAGCTTCAATGGCTTGCCGGCTACCTGACCGGACTTCAGCAAGGTAACCAGCAACTTCTCCAACTCATCAATCGTATTCCAGTTCCGGCAGAATCAATATCAACGGAACCTCTTCAGGCACAGGATTCGATCACTGTGCTTTATGGATCAAAAAGCGGAAACAGCAAGAAAGTTGCTAAAACCCTGCACGATAAATTAATTGCGAGAGGTTTCACCGCTGTATTGCAGGATATGAACCAATACCAGGGTAACAAGTTGAAAGAGGAGAAATACCTTCTGGTGATCGTGAGCACGCATGGCGAAGGTGATCCTCCACCGGCTGCTGAAGATCTTCACTCTTTCATCCACAGTAGGAAAGCCGCCACCCTCGAAAACACCCGCTATGCAGTACTGGCACTGGGTGATAGGAGCTATGCCAGTTACTGCCAGACAGGCCGCGATTTCGACCAGCGTTTTGAAGCGCTGAAAGGTATCCGTCTCTTGGATAGAGTAGAAGCAGATGTGGATTATGAGGAAACAGCAGAAATATGGGTGGAAGCTATCCTGAATAAATTACAGGAATCTTTTGCCGGTATGGGGCCTGGTACAGTGCTCACACAGTCCATCCATTCCAATGGTAACGGACATGCTAAAACGATACAACCAGTTAGCTATACCCGAAAAAATCCATTTAAGGCCACAGTTCTTGAAAAGATACAACTCAATGGTCGTGGATCAGCGAAAGAAACTTATCATATTGAATTGTCACTCGAAGGCAGTGGCTTAGAGTACCTGCCAGGTGATACAGTGGGTATATGGGTTGAAAATGAACAAACACTTGTTGACGAGATCTTGTCCCTGAAAAAATGGGATGCCACACAGCAAATCACCTCAAAGGATATCAGTATTGATCTGGTAACATACCTGCAAAAGAAAGCTGAACTCACAACTATTAGTGGGAGTTTTCTGAATGCCTATCTTCCTTTTATTGGCGATCCGGCATTGGCTCATTCCCTGAAATCAATCCTTACCGATAAACAGGCTTTGCTGAACTTTGTATATGGCAGAGATATTTTTGATATCCTGAAGGCATACCCAGCAAACATCAGTGCACAGCAGTTATCAGAGATCCTGCTGCCACTGCAGCCTCGCCTGTATTCCATCGCCAGTTCCTATGCAGCTCATCCCGAAGAAGTTCATATCACTGTAAGCCGTGTGGAATATCATAACCATGCAAGACGTCATCGGGGAGTTGCCTCTAATTTTATTGCTGATGTGCTGGAAGTAGGTAAAGAAATTGGTGTTTTCATTGAAACAAATGAATCTTTCCGGCTTCCCGAAGACTCTTCAACACCGGTTATCATGATCGGACCAGGAACAGGTATTGCACCTTTCCGTGCATTTGTTGAAGAGCGTGCCGAAACAGGCGCAGAAGGAAAGAACTGGCTGGTTTTCGGCGATCAGCATTTTACCACCGATTTTCTCTACCAGACCGAATGGCAACGCTTCCTCAAGCAGGGAGTACTTACAAGAATGAATACTGCCTTTTCGCGCGATACCTCCAAAAAGATATATGTTCAAAACCGCCTTCTCGAAAATGCTGATGAATTATATGCATGGCTTCAGGAAGGTGCACATTTCTATGTTTGTGGTGATGCAAAACGTATGGCTAAAGATGTAAAGCAAACCCTTATCAATATTGTACAGGATAAAGGCAGTCTTTCTGAAGAAGATGCAGTAGATTATGTGAAACAACTCATCCGCCAGGGCAGGTACCAGGAAGATGTATATTAAAAAACAAACTTCAAATCATAAGCATTTTATGTCGCTTAACGAAGACCGTTCCAAACTCAGTGAGGTAGAACATATAAAGGAAAAAAGCAAATACCTGGAAGGCACAATACCCGACAGTCTACGCGATGAAGTTACCGGCAACCTTTTTTCACAGGACCAGCAGCTCATAAAATTTCATGGCAGTTATGTTCAAAGTGACCGCGAACTTGACAAAGAAAGGAAAGCTCAAAAACTTGAACCTCTTTATTCTTTCATGATCCGTGTGCGGGTTCCGGGTGGTGTGGCAAGTCCCGCCCAATGGATTGCTCTGGATGATATAGCTACAAAATATGGAATGCCTTCCCTTAAACTGACCACGCGACAGGCTTTTGAATTGCATAATATCCTTAAGCATGATCTGAAGCAGACAATACGTGAAATCAATGATTCATTATTGAGTACCATTGCCGCCTGTGGTGATGTTAACCGTAATGTCATGAACACCGTGAACCCCTATACATCTGCCATTCACGATGATGTACAGGCAGTTGCGCAGGCAGTTAGCGACCATCTAAATCCACGCACTACGTCTTATTTTAAAATATGGTTGAATGATGAATTGGTAGCCGGACAATCAGATGATGAGGAAATTGATGAACCTATTTATGGTAAAACTTACCTGCCTCGTAAGTTCAAAATAACGTTTGCCATCCCTCCCTATAATGATACGGATGTTTTTGCCCATGATGTTGGGGTGATTGCCATTGAAGAGAACGGCAAACTTGCCGGATTCAATTTCTCAGTAGGAGGTGGAATGGGTATGACCTTTGGCGATGACAATACTTACCCGCGCCTCGGAAACGTTATCGGATATGCGCCTGTAGAAAAGGCAGTGGATGTTTGTGAGAAGATATTAACCATTCAGAGAGATTATGGTAACCGTGAGAACCGGAAACTGTCGAGGTTTAAATATACAATTGACAGGGTTGGCCTGGATTTCGTTAAAGACGAGCTTAATCGCAGGCTTGGCTATGAGCTTGAACCAGCAAGACCATTTGTTTTTACAACTAACGGTGATAGCTATGGTTGGGTTAAGGGCAAAAATGGGAAATGGTTCAACACCCTCTACATTGAAGGTGGCAGGGTGAAGGATTCCGAAAAATTCCAGCTTAGGAAGGGCTTGAGGGCTATAGCTGAGATGCTTGATGGGGGTGATTTCCGGCTTACAGGCAACCAGAATGTGGTAATTGGAAATGTTTCTGATGAACAGAAACCCGCTGTTGAAAACCTTCTTGAATTATACGGTATTGAATCACATCAACAGGTAAGTACGCTGCACCAGCATTCTATAGCATGTGTTGCCTTAAATCTTTGTCCACTGGCAAATAGTGAGGCAGAGAGATACCTTCCATCACTGATAGATAAGATCTATGTGCTGATGAATAATCACGGCATTGGTAACCAGCCTATCACCATCAGAATGACTGGTTGTCCAAATGGTTGCGGCCGGCCTTACCTGGGTGAAATAGGGTTTGTTGGCAGGGCACCGGGCAAATACAATTTATATCTTGGTGCCGCATTTAATGGCGACAGGATGAATGTGCTCTACCGGGAAGCATTGACCGAAGAAGAAATTCTCAACACGCTTGACCCACTGATCGGGTCCTATGCTTCAGAAAGATCAGAAGGGGAATTTTTTGGGGATTATATAGTCAGAAAAGGTGTGATCAAACACCAGTTTAGTAAAGCAGATTTCCATCATATATAATATGAAAGCTATAACCAACCATCCAGGGAAAGTATTCATCACCGGCGCTGGTCCCGGTGATCCCCAGTTGATGACGCTTCGTGCCAAAGCGGTTCTTGAACTTGCTGATGTCATTTTATATGACAACCTGATCAATATGGAAATATTAGCGTGGGCATCGGAAGGTTGCGAAAAAATATTTGTTGGAAAATTGCCCTATTGTTCTGCAATCCGCCAGGAAACTATCAACGAATGGTTGGTAGAACATGCATTGAAAGGCAGGCAAGTGGTTCGTCTTAAAGGGGGTGATCCGCTAATATTTGGAAGGGGTGCAGAGGAAGCCTCCTTTCTAAAAGCTAATGGTATTGAGTTCGAAATTGTTCCTGGTGTTACCAGCAGCCTTGCTGCCGGCGCCTATGCAGGCATCCCTTTAACCCATCGGGATGCTTCCCAGAGTGTTATGTTCGTAACCGGGCATACAAAAAGGGGTAAAAAGACCGGACTCAATTTTGACTGGCCTTTGCTGGCCGCATTTGATGGAACGATAGTGTTTTATATGGGTGTAAAAAATATTGGAAATATTGCAACTGCACTTATGGAGGAAGGGAAGAGCCCTTCAACTCCGGTTGCAGTAATAGAAAATGGAACTTTATTGAACCAACGCGTAATTTCCGGAAATTTGTCAGGCATCGAAGCATTGGTTGCAGAGGCTTCAGTTGGTACACCTTCCCTCATAATTGTGGGCGAGGTGGTAAAATACCACCAGGACCTTAACTGGTTTGCAGCTCAACAACAATTATTTAAACAACAAATCGCCTGATTAAAAAAATTTTATGAGCCTAACGCATGGGTATATCCTAAGTTCATCAGTTCCGAGAAAAAAGCAGGTCATCGATTTTGCCCAGGAACTTATTGATTTCCTTTTCCCCGTGGTGGAAAATGAAAAAACATACGAACTACGACATAATAAAAAACAGGCAGCCCTAAGTAATCAACTGCTGGAAATACTGTTTGCTTTCAGTGAGTCTTATGAACTGGAAGGTGAGGAAGCTATTAGTAACCAGTTTTTTGATTCTCTTCCTAAGATAAAAGAAGAACTGCTGGAAGATGCGAACGCACTGCTTCAATTTGATCCGGCGGCAAACTCCATAGAAGAAGTGGTACTTACCTATCCTGGATTTATGGCAGTTACTGCCTACCGGATCGCCCATGTTCTTTGCAGGTTACAGGTACCACTAATGCCAAGGATGATATCCGAATGGGCGCATTCAATTACGGGTATCGATATCCATCCCGGCGCTACCATTGGGGTTCCTTTTATGATAGATCATGGAACTGGTGTGGTGATAGGTGAAACTTCAATCATTGGAAAGAATGTAAAGATCTACCAGGGTGTAACAATCGGTGCGCTTGCCGTGAAAAAGGAGGAGGCTGAAGTAAAAAGACATCCCACCATTGAAGACAATGTTATTGTTTATGCCAACAGTACAATACTCGGTGGAAAAACAATTATCGGGCGCGATAGTATAATAGGAGGAAACTGTTTCGTCACAGAATCGGTACCTGCACAAAGCATGGTTTATCACCAGCCTATTATAACTGTCAAGAATAAAAAAGATTTTACAGAACCCCTGAACTGGGTGATATAAACATAAACACTCAAACTCTATTAAGTTATGCTGGCAAAAAACATTCTCGAAACGATAGGAAATACTCCACATGTTAGGATTAACAGGCTGTTTGGCGACAAACACAATGTTTATATTAAGCTCGAAAGAAGCAACCCGGGTGCAAGTATAAAAGACCGGATCGCACTTGCTATGGTTGAAGATGCAGAGAAGAAAGGTATCCTGCATAAAGACAGCGTAATCATTGAACCAACATCGGGTAATACAGGAATAGGATTGGCAATGGTGGCGGCGGTGAAAGGTTATAAACTCATTCTTGTAATGCCTGAAAGTATGAGTATTGAAAGAAGGCGACTCATGAGTCTTTATGGAGCAAGTTTTGAACTCACTCCCCGCGAAAAAGGCATGAAGGGTGCCATTGAAAGAGCAAAAGAACTGGTGGCTCAAACTACCCATGCCTGGATGCCGCAGCAGTTTGATAATCCTGCCAATACGGATGTACATCGCCAGACTACCGCACAGGAAATTATTCGCGACTTCCCGAACGGTATTGATTTCCTCATTACTGGTGTTGGTACCGGCGGGCATATCACTGGCTGTGCAGAAATTCTGAAAGAAAAATTCCCTAAACTTAAGGTGTTTGCCGTTGAACCTGAACTCTCACCTGTATTAAGCGGTGGATCCCCTTCTCCCCATCCATTACAAGGGATAGGAGCGGGCTTTGTTCCTTCAATTCTGAATGTAGAGATTCTTGATGGCATAATTGGCGTTGGTAAAGAAGAGGCATTCCAATATACACAGCGTGCTTCTAAGGAAGAAGGTCTTTTCATGGGAATATCAAGTGGTGCATCTCTGGCAGCAGTTGCAAAGAAACTCGCAGATATTCCTGAAGGTAGTACCGTCCTTACTTTTAACTATGATACCGGTGAACGCTATTTGTCGATCGATGGACTGTATTGATTAATATATCATCTCAATAGTATTTATATTTTCAATGGATCTTATACAATTAAATAAAGAACTCTCATCTCTCTCTGCTGAAGACAGGCTTGCATACATTTGCCAGCTGTTTTCGGAGGGATTGGTTTTTTCCACTTCACTCGGCCAGGAAGACCAGGTCATAACATTCCTGATCGCAAAACAAATGCTTCCTATCGAAATTTTTACACTCGATACCGGCCGCCTTTACCAGGAGTCGTATGACCTTCTTGACAGAACAATTGCGCGTTATAAGATACCTGTCAGGGTATACTTTCCTGATGCTGCAAAAGTGGAGGCCATGGTTTATGAAAAAGGTGTAAACAGTTTTTATGAATCAGTTGAAAACAGAAAGGAATGTTGTTTCATAAGAAAGGTAGAACCGCTTAATCGTGCATTGCTTGGCGCCAAAGTTTGGATAACAGGCTTGAGGGCAGAGCAAAGCGAGAACAGGCATAACCTGGAATTTGCTGAATTTGATGAAACCAGGCAGCTGTTGAAGCTGAATCCATTGCTCGACTGGTCCTACGAGGATATGTTGCAATTCATCAAAGAAAATAATATTCCCTATAATCCATTGCACGATAAGGGTTTTCCCAGTATAGGCTGTGCCCCCTGTACAAGGGCCATTGAACCCGGAGAAGATATCAGGGCAGGCAGGTGGTGGTGGGAAGCATCGCAAAAAGAATGCGGACTACACCAGGAAAAGATCCCGGCCAATAAACAGGTTAATTAAATTTTTGCATCAGTAAGAACATCAACATGTCGAAATTATCACCCATACCCGCTTTTCCCAGGATGCTGGAAGATGAAAGCATCTATATTTTGCGGGAAGTGGCGGCCCAATTTGAAAATCCAGCCCTTCTATTCAGCGGAGGAAAGGACTCTATTACACTTGTACGCCTTGCCCAGAAAGCATTCTGGCCAGGCAAAATTCCTTTTCCACTATTGCATGTGGATACAGGACATAACTTCCCTGAAACAATTGAATTCCGCGACCGTCTTGTAAAAGAAACAGGAGCTGATCTTGTCGTGCGATATGTGCAGGATAGTATTGACGCTGGTAAAGTAAAAGAAGAGTCGGGCAAGTATGCGAGCAGAAACGTATTGCAAACCGTCACGCTCCTCGATGCAATTGAAGAATTTAAGTTCGATGCATGTATTGGCGGTGCCCGGCGTGATGAAGAAAAAGCAAGAGCAAAAGAGCGCATCTTTTCTGTACGCGATGATTTTGGCCAATGGGATCCAAAGAAACAAAGGCCGGAATTATTTGATATGCTGAACGGTCGTATCAATATAGGAGAGAACGTTAGGGTATTCCCCATTAGTAACTGGACTGAATTAGACGTGTGGACCTATATCAAAGAAGAAGAACTGGAGATCCCATCAATATACTTTACCCACCAGCGCCAGGTAATTGAAAGAGATGGAATGATCTGGCCACATAGTGAATTCTTAAATACTTCTGCTGAAGAAGTGCCCTTTGAAGAAACAGTACGTTTCCGTACCGTTGGTGATATGACCTGTACCGCAGCTGTTGCTTCAAGCGCTAACAATATAGATGATATCATTCGCGAAATTCTCTCTGCCAAGATATCTGAAAGAGGTGCCCGTATGGATGACAAAAGGAGCGAAGCTGCCATGGAACAGCGTAAGAAAGAAGGTTATTTTTAATTGTTACTAATGCCCAATACAAGCACCAATAACCTTTACCCGGTTTTCCTTAAACTCGATCAGCTTCGTGTGTTGGTTGTAGGTGGCGGATATGTAGGAGAAGAAAAACTAAACTCCCTACTGAGAACATCTCCTGATGCTACCATAACCCTTGTTGCTATTGAAATAAGTGATGCCATCAGGGCCATGGCAGAAACGCATGCCGGACTTCAACTGGTGCAGAAAGCTTTTGAAAGCATTGACCTTATTGAAAAAGATATAGTGATTGCAGCTACTAATGATAAACAACTGAATGCTTTGGTGAAACAGGCTGCGGCTGAAGCCGGGGTGCTTGCGAATATTGCTGACACACCCGATCTATGCGATTTTTACCTGGGCAGTATTGTCAATAAAGGAGACCTGAAAATCGCCATAAGTACCAATGGGAAATCTCCCACGGTTGCTAAGAGACTGAAGGAATTGTTCAATGATTCCATTCCGCCGGAGATGGACCAGGTACTCAACAACATGCAGGAACTGCGACTGCGCATGAACGGTAGTTTCAGTGATAAGGTTAAACAACTCAATGACATCACCAAAGTGCTGGTGGCCGATAAACAACCGGCAAGGGTTAACGAGGAAAGAAAATGGAAATTAATTGCCTCCCGCATGATCTGGCTTTTTGCCGCAATGATTGTAGGACACATACTTCTTTCTTCTGTTCCGCTTCCTCCCATTCCTGAATTATGGGGTGTTGCCAAAGAATATGTAAACCAACAATTCCTGCTTTTTATGCTTGCCGGTTTCCTCGCCCAACTGGTAGATGGATTGCTGGGAATGGGTTATGGTGTAACATCTGCAACCTGTTTGATCACTGCTGGAGTTAATCCTGTTTCAGTGAGTGCGGCCATCCACACCTCAGAAATATTTTCCGCAGGCGTAAGTGGATACAGCCATTATCGTTTTGGTAATGTGAACAAGAAACTATTCAAGCACCTTCTTATTCCAGGCGTACTTGGTGCAATCCTTGGCGCAGCAATGCTGGTGTTCTTAGGTGAGCATGCAGGCCAATGGCTGATGCCGATCATAGCGTTCTATGCCATGTTTCTTGGATTCAAAATATTCAGCAGGGCCTTCCAGCCAACAAATATTAACGTGAAAGTAAAACGCGTGGGATGGCTTGCAGGCGCAGGTGGTTTCCTTGATTCTTTTGGCGGCGGGGGATGGGGTCCTATCGTAACAAGTACCCTGATCTCAAAAGGCAGAAGTCCAAGATTTACCATTGGTACCGTAAGTTTAACCGAATTTTTTATCACCATGGCAAGTGCGGCAACTTTCTTTTTCACCGCCGGTATCGGGCACTGGCCCGTGGTGGTAGGATTGTTACTCGGTGGAACTATTGCAGCTCCTATTTCAGCCAGACTTGCAGGTAAACTTCCCGCCAAAACAATGATGATAGGGGTGGGGATTATTGTAATGATCTGGAGCATACGCCTGATCATAAAATCACTTGTATAATAGTATAAAATTATAATATGGATATTGTTAGAATAGCAACCGCAGGCAGTGTTGATGATGGAAAGAGTACCCTTATCGGACGGCTGCTTTTTGAAACCAACAGCATCACCCAGGATAAACTGGAAGCCATTGAAAAAGCAAGTAAGCGCAGGGGCGTTGATTATACTGACCTGTCACTGCTTACTGATGGCCTGATAGCTGAACGCGAGCAGGGTATCACGATAGATGTTGCCCATATTTATTTCTCAACACCTTCCCGCAAATACATAATTGCGGATACTCCCGGTCACTTTGAATATACCCGCAACATGATCACCGGGGCCAGTAACGCACAGGTCGCAATAATATTGATCGATGCACGCAACGGGATCGTAGAGCAAACCCATCGCCATTTCTATATCACCCAATTGCTTCGCATACCCTATGTTGTTGTATGCGTTAATAAAATGGACCTTGTAAATTATTCCGAGGAACATTTCAATAATATCCAGGCACAGTTCGAATCACTTTTTTCAAAAGCTAATTTCAAAGAGCAGCAGTTGCAATTCATCCCTGCATCTTCACTCTATGGCGATAATATTTCAAAACGTTCCGATAACTTTCCATGGTATGATGGTCCCGCCCTCCTCGAATACCTGGAAAACATTGAATGGCACTCACAGGAGATCCGCTATCCTGCAAGGTTCCAGGTTCAATATGTTATCCGGCCAAAATCTGAGCAGTGGCACGACTTCCGGGGCTTTGCCGGAAAACTTACCTGTGGCACGCTAAAAAAAGGTGATACCATTGTGGCATTGCCTTCTCTACAGGAATCCACCATTGAAAGTATTCTTCGTTTCGAAAAAGAAGTTGACTCAATAGAGGCCGGCGAAAGTGTAACCATCACCATGACCAGTGAAATTGATATCAGCAGGGGAGATATGATTGTGCGGAAAGACCAGGTTCCGGAGCAGATGAAAGAAATATCCGCCCAGGTATGCTGGCTCGATCATACCCCGTTAAAAGCCGGGAGAAGCTATCTGCTTCAGCACGGAAGCAACCGTGTTAAAGCAAAAGTCACCAATCTCTTCAGCAGTATCAATGTGATCGATTATAAGACCATTGACGGCATCGAAGAAATAGGCTTGAATGAAATCGGCTATGTATCCATCAAAACTGCCCGCCCGGTTAGTGCCGACAAATATGTCAACAACAGGCATAACGGCAGGTTCATCCTGATTGATGAAGGCTCCAACAGCACAGTTGGGGTAGGTTTTATCAGCTAACATTATTCGAACATGTGTCAGACACCTTCCTTATTTTTGTCGGAATCAATAATCCGGCAATGGCAGAAAAGATCATCGAATTACAGAATGCAAATATATACCAGGGTGATAACCTCATCCTGCAGGATGTGAATATCAGTATCAACAGGGGTGAATTTGTTTACCTGGTGGGAAAAACAGGTACCGGAAAATCAAGCCTCCTCAAAACTTTGTACGGTGACCTCACCCTGAAAGAAGGAGAGGGTTCAGTAGTAGGATTCAACCTCAAAGAAATGGATTGGAAAAAAGTTCCCTTCCTGCGTAGGAACCTGGGAGTGGTATTCCAGGATTTTCAGTTACTGACCGACCGCAACGTAAATGAGAATCTCAAATTTGTTCTCCGCGCAACAGGGTGGAAAGACGATAAACTCATGGATGAAAAGATTTCCGACGTTCTGGAAAAAGTGGGACTGAAATCAAAAGGTTTCAAAATGCCTTTTGAAATGAGCGGTGGTGAACAACAAAGGGTCGATATTGCCCGTGCACTCCTAAACTCCCCCAAATTGATATTGGCTGATGAACCAACCGGTAACCTCGATCCGGAAACATCTGATGAGATCATGCAACTACTGTTTCATATCAGTCGCGATTTCGGTGCGGCAGTTGTGATGGCTACCCACGATTATGTGGTGATCCGTAAATACCCTGCGAGAACACTTAAAACAGAACGTGGACGGGTAGAAGACAATGCTACTGTAGGAATGCAATAAGCTTTTTTACATTTCCCGCATTATTATAATGTTCATTCAATACATTTTTTCGCAGGTTTATTTCCTCTTCTCCAAAGGGAAGATGAAATAACTGCTGAACTATGCGCTGCATAGCCGCAGGTGTTTCTGCTATGTGACAAAGCGGGCCAAGTGGAGTTCCATCTACCGCAGCGTCATTCACCACGCAATGCCTTCCATTATAGAGCGCATTGAGAAGTTTCAGTTTAACCCCGGTTTCATTGAAAGAGGGAAGAATATTGACCTGGGCCTTGGCTATAAGATCGTCCAGTTCACGCCCTTCAGGATTTCCAACAAGGCAGGTATGTGTGCGGAGATGTGCAAGCCTCTCCAGGCGCGAAGAAGGATTTTTGCCTGCTATCACCAACGGAATCTTCATCTCGTCAAAAACATTGTGAAGTAACCATTCTACCGCCTTGATATTTTCTGCAACATCAAGATTTCCATGGTAAAGACAAAATGAACCAGCTCCCTCAGCAGATCTTATTTCCTGGTGAGGAAGGAATACCGGAAGAGTCATGACCTGCCTGGCGTTGAATTTTTCTTTATAATAACGGGTATCCTTATCTGAAAGCGCAAGTATAGGAAGCGTGCCCGCAATTTTTGCTTCATATGAGCATAACAATCTGCTTTCATTCAGGTAATAAGCTTTTTTAGCCAGCGACCTTTCGTGTTTGGACAACTGCCGGTAATACCTGCTTTCCACATTGAATAAACGGAGCACCATTTTTCTTTTACTGAAACGCTCATCCTGCAATAGGAATGTAGAGTGAATGCCCTGTAACAAAATGGGGTAGTCATCTTCTGCAAGACGGTTGAGTAATTCCGGATTTGACCTTGAAGCTACCATATAGGGTAAACTAAAGGAAAAACCCTTGTGGCCTTCCTGCCTTTCATAATAATGAACTTCCCTGCAGTATTTGTTCAACTCAGGTTGCCTGCCCCTGCCATAATCAAAGCAATGCAGAATTATTCCAACACCCGCCTCATGTAGTGCCTTAATTGAAGAGAAGATATCAATCACGCCACCATAATCAAGCGGATATGGCACATCGTGACTAATTATATGTATGATTCCAGGCTCAGGCACCAATAGAAAATATTTTTTGATAAAATCGGGTTAGCGTAATTTCTTCCTGTTGCCAGCACCATTTTTCACGCATTTTCAGACAGTTCTCCTGCAATTTTCTATAGGATGAAGTGTCTGCCAGCGTTTTGTTGATTATATCAGCCAGCACATGAGGATCATTACTATCCACAAGAACAGCAACAGGGGCTATATTGTTTAGTTGGCGGTAAACAGGGAAGTCTACACATACCTGTGGAGTGGCTGCATGGATATAATCAAAGAAGCGATTTGCGAGCGAGAGATAGTTACTTAACCCGTTATTTTCAAATAAAGTTAATCCGAGTGATGCTTTTGCTGTAATTGTCCGCAAAGACTCAGGTAAGTATTTCCCCTTAAATATTACTTTATCCTGCACATAATACTTTGCTACCAACTCTTTAACCTGCTCCATAAAATTTCCATCACCACATATCCAAAGGGGGATCTCAACCCATTGCATGGCCGGAATAAGTGTTTCAAAATTACGACCCTCATTCACGGCTCCCTGGTATAAGAGGTAAGGTTCTTTTTCCAATGAAAAACTATTCTCCACCAATACTGGCACATTCCGGATCACCTCATAAACAACCCCATAATCATTTTTGAAAATCTGCGCTATCGGAGCATTCACTGTATAGCCTAATGGGAAATGTGGCACATATTTTCTTTCAACCCATTTCCAGATCCGAAATATAGATGGCCTGCTCACAACCTCCTTCATTTCACAAAAAAGCTCATGGGCATCATATACCCTTTTTTTCTTTCTGATGCGCGACGCATAATATATGGGGATAATAGTATCGAGGTCGATAGCACCCATCAGGTCGGCCGGCTGAAAAAGTAACCAAATAAATAACCGCAGATTATATTCCAGGTAAAACAATTTCCCTTTTGAAAACAGGAGCGGGAACCTTTTCTGATTGAATGGTTGCGCTGAAAGGGGAGGAGAAGATTTTGTTGAAAAACCTACCAGCATAACATCATAACCTGCCTGTTGCAGACTGGTGCAGATCCTTTGCATTCGCTGGTCAAACACAAGGTCGTTCGTTACTGAAAAGATGAGTTTTTTCTTACCCATTAATATTCCCTCCGGGTTGCCGCATGATGCGATAGATATCTTCAATAAGCTCTACCGATAGAATTCCTTCGGCCGGGTCCATGTACTTGTTTGAATCATCGTGGAGTGAATCGATCATCGCTTTGTAAACAAGATGATGGTTACTCATGCTGCCTTTATAAGATCCATAATCATTGGCAGTAGCCGGTAACGGCAACTCAGGCAACGCTAATCCCTCCACCGAAAAATGGGTCAGTTCATTCAGGTAGGTTCCACCGATCCTGACCGTTCCCCTGCTGCCAAACAGGGCAAGCGATCCTTCCATATTTTCGCGCCATGCATTCAGACTATACTGGATGGTTCCCCTCGCCCAATTCTCTATTTCCAATACTACCTGTCCCTCATCCTCAAATAAAATATCCGGATGCGAATAATTATTCCCCGATGCATGAAGAATTTTGGTTGGTTTACCCAAAAACCAGATGAGCAGGTCAATAAAATGGCTGAACTGGGTGTAGAGTGGACCACCATCCAGATCAAGGCTACCCCGCCACCCCGAAGAAGTAAAATAGGAGATGCTTCGGTTCCAGAAACAATTGAGCTGAAAACCATGGATATCACCAAGGGCCCCTTCATCCAGCAATCCCTTAATATAAGCAACCGGTGGGTTAAACCGGTTCTGCTTCACCACAAAAAGACGTTTACCGGCTTCCCTGGCTGTTTTTACCATCAAGCTGGCATCCGAGCCAGAAATAGCCATCGGTTTTTCACAAAGCACGTGGCAACCCGCCCTGAGGGCATCAATTGTTTGACCCGCATGCAACCCGTTTGGTGTACAGATCACAACAATATCAGGCTTTTCCGCTGCCACGAGTTCATCCATCTGACCATATCCGGGCACACCATATTGTAAGGTTAGATAACTTAATTTTGCCGGGTCGGTATCGCATAAAGCCACCAGCTGCCCCATGCCGGCAGCTAGGCTGGCGTGTCGCCGGCCGATCTGGCCACATCCGATGATTGCATAACGATAGGGCATGGGCGTAGAATAAGGAGGCAAAATCCAAAAAAATTGGCATATTGAAAGCTAAATCTGGATATTTCCCTTAACTTTGCCGCCAATTTAAGCAGATTTAACTATTGGATGTTTCTTAAAAAAAGAAAAGATGTCTTATTTAACTAAAGAAAAAAAAGCTAACATTTTCACTGAATTTGGTGGCAACGCTGCAAATACAGGTTCTATAGAAGGACAGATAGCCCTTCTCACAGAACGTATCAGCTCTATCTCTAAACACCTGCAGGCTAACAAGAAAGATTTTTCTACTCACCGCGGACTGATGCAAATGGTAGGAAAGCGTAAGCGCCTCCTCATTTATATGAGCAAGCACAACCTGACTGGTTATCGCCAGCTGATTGAGAAACTCGGTATCAGAAAGTAAGTGAGCTGATGATATGATATAACTATTCCCAACTAATTTGAACGGTTGGGAATAGTTTTTTTGCATGCCATCTGTTTTTGTCTAACAGCATTTAAACCATAGCATTCTATGTTATCACAACCTATTAACGTCAGCTTCGATATCAGCAGTGGCCGCACAGTCACTATTGAAACTGGAAAGCTGGCTCGCCAGGCCGATGGTTCAGTTACCGTACGCCAGGGAAATTGTATTATCCTCGCTACCGCCGTCGCCAACAAAGAACCTAAAGAAGGTCAGAGTTTCTTTCCGCTCACGGTAGATTACCAGGAGAAATTCGCCTCTGCAGGTCGTATCCCCGGATCATTCTTCAAGCGCGAAAGCAAACTCAACGATTATGAAGTGCTTACCAGCCGGTTGATCGACCGTGCGCTTCGCCCTCTTTTCCCCGAAGACTATCTCTGCGATGTTCAGATCCTCGTTACACTCATGTCGAGCGATCCTGAAGTTATGCCCGATGCTCTTGCATGCCTCGCTGCATCTGCAGCACTCGCTGTTTCAGATATTCCCATCCAGGAAAGTATTTCTGAAGTTCGTATCGCCAGGATCAACGGTGAGTTCGTCGTGAACCCATACCGCTCTGAACTTGCTAAAGCTGATATGGATTTTATCATCGCTGCCACCGAAAAGAATATCATGATGGTGGAAGGCGGATCAAAGGAATGTTCTGAAGAAGATCTTATCCGCGCCATTGAAATTGGCCATGAAGCAATCAAGGCACAAGTTAAAGCGCAGACTGAACTCCGCGCACTTAAAGGCGTTACCTCCAAGCGTGAATATGCGAAACCAGTGATCAATGAAGAATTGAAAGCAAAGGTTGAAGCATTCGCAAAAGATAAGGTTTACGCAGTTGCCAAAGCTGCCCTCGCAAAACATGATCGCAGCGATAAATTTGATGCCATCGGTGTTGAACTGATGGAACACCTGAAAGCTGAATATAATGTTGAAGAAGGTGGAAGTCTTGATGACACCATCAAGAAGCAGGCAAAGAATTTCTATGCCGACGTTCAATATTATGTTGTTCGTGATATGATCCTGAACGACCGTGTTCGTCTTGATGGCCGTGGCCTTGAAGATGTTCGTCCGCTGGCCATGGAAATTGATGTATTACCTTCTCCGCATGGAGCTGCCCTCTTTACCCGTGGTGAAACGCAATCAATTACTACCGTTACCCTCGGTACACCACTCGACGAATTACTGGTTGAAAGCGCAGCCACATCTGACTATACCAAATTCATCCTGCATTATAACTTCCCTCCATTCTCAACCGGTGAAGTGAAGATGATGAGAGGTCCGGGCCGCCGCGAGGTTGGTCATGGTGCCCTTGCCATGCGCTCCTTAAAGCAGATGATGCCGGGTGATGATTTCCCTTACACCGTTCGCGTGGTAAGTGATATCCTGGAATCTAATGGTTCTTCTTCCATGGCTACTGTATGCGCAGGTTCACTTGCCCTGATGGATGCCGGTATCCCAATGCCTAAACACGTATCTGGTGTTGCCATGGGACTGATCACCAAGGAAGGAAAGTTTGCCGTACTTACTGATATTCTGGGCGATGAAGATCATCTAGGTGATATGGACTTTAAAGTGACCGGTACCCGCGATGGTATCTGTGGTGTACAGATGGATATTAAGGTTGATGGCCTTAGCATGGATATCATGCGCCAGGCTCTCATGCAGGCCAACCGTGGTCGCATGCACATCCTTGATGCCATGTATGCAACAATCGACAAAGCTCGCGAAGATGTTAAACCTCATGCACCACGCATGGTTAAACTCTTTATCGATAAAGAATTCATCGGTGCAGTGATCGGACCAGGTGGTAAAGTGATCCAGGAAATGCAGCGTGAAACAGGTACTACCATCAATATCGAAGAGAAGAATAACCAGGGTGAAGTAAGCATCTTTGGTACCAAGAAGGAAAATGTTGATAAGGCAGTCAACTGGATCAAGGGTATCGCCTCCCAGCCAACTGTTGGAGATGTATATGAAGCAACTGTAAAGAGTATCCAGCCTTATGGCGCTTTTGTAGAGTTCCTTCCCGGCAAGCAGGGCTTGCTGCACATTTCTGAAGTAAGCTGGAAACGTCTTGAAACACTGGAAGGTGTTCTGAAAGAAGGGGATATGGTTAAGGTTAAACTGACCGGTACCGATCCAAAATCTGGTAAATTCAAACTGAGCCGTAAAATTCTGCTCCCCAAACCGGAAGGCCAGGGCAACTCAAGGCAGGAATATGGCAACGATTAAATTATACGTTTAACAACCAAAACCCCGATCATTGGTCGGGGTTTTTAATTAGCGCCATATGAGCAATAGCTATCAGCAGGTATCCATTGCTGTTACTAATGAAGAACAGAAAGATATTGTCCTGGCCCTGATGGCCGACGCAGGTTTTGAAGGATTCGTGGATGAACGTTCTGTTTTAAAAGCCTTTATTCCATCCACCAATTTTGAACCTGCGATGGTAGAGGAGATCCTGCAGCCGTTAGGAGTAAAATGGGAAACGGAAACAATAGAACAGCGCAACTGGAATGCCGAATGGGAAGCAGGTTTTGAACCTGTTGTGGTGGATGGATATTGTGCCATCAGGGCCGATTTCCATGAACCTGTTAACGGTGTTACGCATGACATTATCATCACGCCAAAAATGAGTTTCGGAACAGGCCATCATGCAACCACTTATATGATGGTGGAAGCAATGCGTTCCATCGATTTTGATGGCAAAAAAGTGCTTGATTTCGGAACCGGTACAGGGATACTCGCAATACTTGCTGAAAAGATGGGAGCAGCATCAGTAATGGCCATTGATAATGATGCGTGGAGCATTGAAAACACCGGGGAAAATATTGCTCGTAATGGTTGTTCTAAGATAGAAATACAATTGACAGATAGCATTCCTGTTTCAGAAACATATGATATTATTCTTGCAAATATAAACAGGAATGTTGTTTTATCACAGTTGGGCGAAATGGTGAAACACAGTGCTGCAGGCAGTTTCATAGTGATCAGCGGCTTATTGCAATCTGATGGTTCTGATCTCCTGTCTGCAATAGAAGAGCATTCACTTACGTTAATTAATAAGCTGGAAAGAAATAGCTGGTTATGCTGGGAGCTTGTTGTTAAAGAAACAAACAGATGAATTTTTAATAGCCTGTTTTCCCTATTTTTGAAATCCAACTTAAACACTACATGAAAGAGGCTCTGCTGATATTATTGGCCTATTGTATCGGCTCTATACCTACCGCAGTATGGGTAAGTAAACATTATTTCGGTATTGATATACGCGACTATGGCAGTGGTAATGCCGGCGCTACCAACACCTTCCGGGTGCTTGGTTCAAAGTGGGGAACACTTGTAATGGTCATTGATGTGCTGAAAGGATTTCTTGCTGTTAAACTTTCTTTACTGGTTCCCTATTATTTTGAAAATGATATAGCCTTTACCAATCTTCAGCTTGGATTAGGAATGGCGGCAGTACTTGGACATGTATTTCCTCTCTGGGCCGATTTCAAAGGAGGGAAAGGTGTAGCAACCCTATTTGGATTGGTGATAGGGATCTCTCCCTGGACCGCGCTTGGATGCTCCGGCGTATTTATGCTTGTTCTTTACCTCACCCGATTTGTATCGCTTAGTTCTATACTTGCAAGTGTTGCCTTCCCGGTTTTTATTCTCATAATCTTCAATGTTGATAATCACGCCTATCGTGTGTTTGCCATTGTTGTTGCCTTGCTGGTGATCTTAACCCACCAGAAAAATATTACCCGTCTCCTAAAGGGTAGTGAAAGCAAGGTCCCCATTCTGAAATATCGCGACCGCCGGCGTAAACGCAGGCTTTAACTTCTTCTTTTTGAGTGGTTTAACGTCTTCTTCTGTAATTTTACATTGGTTGGTATAAGAATTGAATACATAACCTGTAAACCCGAATAGCATGAAGAAGATTTTAATAGCCGCTGCTTTTGCTACCAGCATCGTATCCTGTAGCAAAAATCCCATCACTGGCAGAAACCAGTTAGCCCTGGTACCTGAATCACAGGTGCAGGCTATGGCAGTTGAACAATACCAATCATTCCTCTCGCAGAATAAAGTTGTTAGCGCCTCCGCAAGCAAAGATGCCGAGATGGTAAGAAGGGTAGGACAGCGTATTGCCAACTCCGTTACCAAATTTTACAGCGAGAAAGGCCTTTCTGAAGAACTGGCAGGTTTCAAATGGGAATATAATCTGGTTGATTCCAAAGAAGTAAACGCATGGTGTATGCCGGGCGGTAAAATAGTAGTGTATACCGGCCTTCTGCCTGTTACACAAAACGAAGCTGCTCTGGCAGTGGTTGTTGGACACGAAGTTGCACACGCACTTGCACACCATGGTAGTGAGCGTATGAGCCAGGGACTATTACAGCAGCTTGGTGGCGTTGCCCTTGCAGTTGCCATGAGTAGTAAACCGGCTGAAACCCAGAACCTGTTCATGAATGCTTATGGTATTGGAACAACCTATGGTGTGATGTTACCATTTAGCCGCAGCAATGAATTAGAGGCCGATAAGCTTGGGCTTATCTTTACAGCCTTATCTGGTTACAACCCACAGGAAGCAGTTCCTTTATGGCAGCGTATGGCAGCCCTCAACAAGGGTCAGCGTCCTCCTGAGTTTGCCAGTACGCATCCGGCAGAAGAAACAAGGATCAGGCAGTTGCAGAAGATGATGCCTGAAGCCATGAAATATTACAAGCCCATGGGCAGATAATTAATGATTTACCCTTATATAACAAGGTCCCACCGCCATGCGGTGGGATTTTTTCATGGTTTTAGTTGCCATAGCGCCCGAATTTTTGTAAATTTGCCTCCCGCTATAATTATCTCTTCAGTTAATTTAGACCAGGTATGACGCAGACTTTATTCGAGAAACTCCAATACAAAGAAGAAAAAAATCTGCTAATCCAGGGATTACCATCATCCATCGAGAAGCAATTCAGTAAGCTGACCTTTGCAAAAAATGTTACCCCACTCCTGAAGAGCAGGAGGATAGATTTTGCCTTGGTTTTTGCCATCAACGAAAACCAGCTGAACGGTATTCTCCAGGATGTTCTCCCTGCTCTCCATGAAGAATCAAAACTCTGGATCGCCTATCCCAAAACCACCAGCAAGATCGTTTCTAATCTCAACCGCGATTGCAGCTGGAATATGGTGGTAAGCGCCGGTTATGAAGGTGTCCGCCAGGTAGCTCTCGATTCAGTTTGGAGCGCACTTCGTTTCAAAAAATGTGAGCAGATCAAAGCTATGTCCAGGGCTTCCGCTAATGGTGGACTGCCAGCTGAAACGGAAGGTGTTGATTTCAAAAATCGAACTGTTGAAATTCCTGAAGCCCTGCAGAAACAACTCACTCTCAAGAAGCATAAAAAGGCCCTGGAACATTTTGAGAAACTTTCCTTTACCAACAAAAAGGAATACGTTGAATGGATCACCAGCGCCCGTAAAGAAGAAACAAAACAGAATCGACTCTCTGCTACGGTTGAAAAATTAATGGCAGGAAAAAAGAATCCGGCAGAAAAATAAGCCGGTCTCAGGTTCTTCCTTATTGCAAGCATTTTTGAGAGAGTTGCCGGATAACTGTAAACCTTAATCTCTCAAAAATGAAAAAATCAATCTTGTCCATCTGGCTGTTGCTGCTATCTATCAGCCTATTGCTTGTTTATTGCAAGGGTAAGAATCAGGAATCTGCCAATGCAATCAATAGTATAGAAAATTTACGCAGAGGAGATATTGTCCTATGCGGCCCCGACCAACGCCAGCTTGGTAAAACAGACTTCAGTTTTTCCTGTTCCGAAAAGTCGAGGGATACCTTCAATATGGGCCTTGCTTTACTGCATTCCTTTGAATATAGTGAAGCAGAAAAAGCTTTTGTAAAAGTGCTGGAGAATGACCCTGACTGCGCTATGGCCTACTGGGGAATTGCAATGGCCAATTTCCATCCGCTTTGGGCTGCTCCTAATAAAGAAGAATTACAAAAAGGAGCGAAGGCTAGTTCTATCGCGCTTAATCTGAAAGGAAGCAATAAAAGGGAACAAGCCTATATAGAAGCCATCCATGCTTTCTTCAACGGGCATGAAGAGCTTAAACATGCGGAAAGGGCTAAGCAGTATGAACAGGCAATGGAAAAGATCTACCTTGAATATCCTGATGATAAAGAGGCAGCAATTTTATACACCCTAGCCCTTGATGCTACAGCTGATCCTACTGATAAAACTTATACCAACCAGAAAAAAGCTGGTGCAATTCTTAATAAACTTTATCCGGGCAGGCCCGACCATCCGGGTGTTGTTCATTATATCATTCATAATTATGATTATCCTGAACTCGCACCATTGGGACTTGAGGCTGCCCGCAAATATGCATCCGTAGCGCCATCATCGGCCCATGCACTGCATATGCCTTCCCATATTTTCACCCGCATGGGTTTGTGGGATGAATCTATACAATCGAACCTTGCTTCTGCTGCTGCCGCAAAATGCTATGCAGAAGCGCTTGGTGCCAATGCACACAATGACCAGGAACTTCATGCCATGGATTACCTTGTGTATGCCTATCTGCAAACCGGACAGGAACAGAAGGCAAAAGAACAAATCGATTATCTCCGTTCCATGAAAAGTATGTTCCCCGAAGGACAGACATCAACCTATGCGATTGCGGCTATGCCGGCCCGTTATGTGCTGGAACTTCGAAACTGGAAAGAAGCTGCATCGCTTGACACTACCACAACTTTATTTGATATGGATAAGTACCCATGGAGTAAAGCCATACTTCATTTCACCCGGGTTTTGGGAGCGGTACATACAGGCAATATTGTTGCTGCAAAAAAAGATCTTACCTCATTGGAAAAACAGCATGCGCGACTGGTGAAATCCGGAGATGATTATAAAGCCAACCAGATTCTTATACAGGTTAAAATGGCTAGTGCATGGATTCAATTTGCAGAAGGTGATAAAGAAAATGCCTTAGCAGGCATGCAGGCTGCAGCAGAGCTGGAAGAGAAAACAGGAAAGCACCCCGTCACACCAGGAGAGGTTATCCCGGCAAGGGAATTATTGGGTGATATGTTGCTTGCTGCTGGTAAAAATGAAGCGGCGCAGGAGGCTTATAAAGCGAATCTTAAAAGAACACCCAACAGAAAAAACAGTATTAGTGGTGCATCTATTGCTGCCAACCGGTCAGGAACCGTGGCCCTTCATCGTCCATGAATAAATAAAAAGCTTACCGAACAATAACCGTCCCCAGATGACGGAGTAATTCGCGCTCCATATCTTTCAATGCTTTGTGCGTAGCCAATAAATTGAGCTGCTCTTCAGGTGAGTGCGGCACTCCCAGATCCTTTTGGTTTTCATCGATCATTCTTTTGATCTTCCTCAACTTTAAATACCCCAGCGTAGAGATCACTTCCTGCTTATAGGAATCTTCTCTTGAACTGACCGCCATCTCAAACTTGTCTTTCCATTTATCACTTAACTCATAAGGGAACTCCAGCAGTGAAACCACCACCGCACTTAACTCCTGGTTCTCATGATAGAAAAAATTCTTTGCTGTGGGCTCAAGCCCTGCATCATACCAAAGCTTATAGGTATTGATCACCTCAAGCAATTTCTTATTATCAAACAGATCATCCTCCACGCATTCACTGAAAATATGGTCTGCCACTTTAGTTGTATCATCCCATTGCATACTTCCAAATTCAATGAGCGCACGCACCACAGCCCTTTCCTGTAATTCATCTTTCAGCAACAACTGAAATCCTTCATCGGATGCCGAACCATCAAAATCCATCGGCGGCGGCATCTCATCATTGGAATAGGCCTGTTCAGAAAACTGTTTGCTTTCCAGCTTATTAACCTTTTCCCGGATAAATTTATTCACCAGGTTGGTAAATCCGCTTTCTTCAATTTGCAGCAATTCGGAACATTGACGGATATAATCCTGCTGCCGTGTGAAATCTTCCGCCTTATTGATCCTTGATAATGTTTCTGCCATCTGGTTCACTACCGCCGCCTTCTTCTGGCTGTCTGTGCCGGCATCTTTCAACGCTACCTCCAGCTGGAAAATGATAAAGTCCTTCTTATTCTCTGCAACAAAATTCCGGAATGCTTCAGCGCCAACCTTGTTTACATAACTGTCGGGATCTTCCTTATCAGGTATCAGTACCAACTTTACATTCAGCCCCTCTTCAAGGGCCATATCCAGTCCCCTTAAAGCTGCTTTAATGCCCGCTGCATCGCCATCATAAATAATAGTCAGATTATTGGTGTACTTGCGCACCAGCCTTATCTGCTCAGTAGTAAGAGATGTTCCTCCACTGGCAACAACATTTTCAATACCCGCCTGGTGAAGTGATATCACATCCGTATAGCCTTCCACCAACAGGCACTCCTCAAACTTATCGATCACCTGCCTTGCAAAAAACATCCCGTAAAGAATGCGGCTCTTGATATAGATCTCGTTCTCCGGAGTGTTGATATATTTTGGTGCCCGATCATTTTTCTTAATGATACGCGCGCCAAATCCAATGACCTTACCCGTGGTATTATGAATAGGGAAAATGATCCTTCCCCGGTAATTGTCTACCAGCTCTTCATTGCGTAAAGCCACCAGTCCCGATTTAACCAGCAGCTCCCGGTTATATTGTTTGGATAGCGCCTCCGTCACAAATGAATTGCGCGATTCCTTGCAATAACCCAATTGAAATTTCTCTATAATGGCTTCATTGAAACCCCGCTCCTTAAGATAACTGAGACCGATATCCTGCCCCTCCTCATCATGCAAAAGCACTTCCGAAAAATACTTCTGCGCAAATCCATTCAGGATATAGAGACTGTCGGCAACCTGTTGTTGTGCTTTTACCTCAGCACTCACCTCAGTTTCTTCCACCTCCACATTATAGCGTTGCGCCAGCCACTTCAAGGCCTCCACATAACTATACTTTTCATGCTCCATCACGAAGCTGATGGTATTGCCGCTTTTACCACAGCCAAAACACTTGTAGATCTCCTTATTGGGTGACACAGTGAAACTGGGTGACTTCTCGTTATGAAAGGGACAAAGTCCAAGGTAATTGGTTCCCCTCTTTTTTAGTTTAACGAAACTGCCCACCACATCAATAATATCAATGCGACTGAGGATCTGTTGTATAGTGGCCTGTGTGATCATGAAGGAAGGGCAAATTACGTAGAGATGAAGAGATCAGGAAATGTAACCTTAAATTTGCACCTCAAACTACAAACCATGATTCCTTACTGGCTTTCAAGAACAGAATTATTGCTGGGTGATGAACCGGTAAAGAGTCTTATGAGCAAGCATGTGCTGGTGGTGGGACTCGGTGGCGTTGGAGGCATATGCAGTGAAATGATCGCCAGGGCAGGAGTAGGGCGGATGACAATTGTTGATGGCGACAAAGTAGATCTTAGCAATTGTAACCGGCAGATCCCGGCACTTCATTCAACTGCCGGCAAGCCCAAAGCGGATATCATGGCAGAAAGATTGAAGGATATCAATCCGGATATCAGCCTCACCGTAATTCGTGAACATATTGAAGGGGAAAGAATTCGCGAGATCCTCACAGCAGGCGACTACGATTTTGTGGTGGATTGTATAGACACCCTCTCACCCAAAGTAGCATTTCTTCAATGCTGTGTTGAACTGGCTCTTCCCATTGTGAGTTCATTTGGTGCAGGGGGAAAGGTTGATCCGCTTCAGGTAACGATAACGGAAATTGAAAATACCCATCAATGCAACCTTGCCAGGTATGTTCGAAAGAGACTGAACAAACTCGGTATCCGAAGTGGTATAAAGGTTGTTTTTTCCCCTGAAATAGTTGACCAGAGCAGGATCATTGAAACAGAAAAAGCTTACCCCAAAAAATCACTGATCGGCACCATCAGTTATATGCCCGCCATTTTTGGTTGCATGTGCGCCAGTGTTGTGATCAGGGAACTCTATGGCAGCGCCGTTACTGAAGAACCTGCTTCAATTCATCAAGACTAACAAGTCCCTGTTTCTGCCATAACTGCTTACCATCCTTATACACAAAAAAATGGGGGAGGCCTTCCACCTTCATGTATTTCATCACATCTGTATTGATACCGCCATCAATCTTCTGCAGGCTGAATTTTCCTTCCAGCTCTGTTTGTAATTGAGCCAGCACGGGTTCCATCTTTCTGCAGGGAGGGCACCATGAAGCACCGAAATCAACCAGTACAAGTCCGGGTTGGCTAATGAGCTGCTGGTATTCAGAGGTACTCATCTGGCTGGTAGATTTTTCACCCGCTACTTTCTTTCCGTCGCGCTTCCATTTATTCAATCCACCCGTGAGTTCATAAACCTTATATCCGTTTGAACGCAGTAGATCAGCCGCCTCTGCACTTCTTACACCGGAAGCACAATAGATCATCACCGGCCGGCTTTTATCGAGATGACGCGTACGCTCTTCAAATTCTTTTTTATCAAGCCAGTTGGCCTGCATGGCCTGGTCTATATAACCCGACTTAAATTCACCTGCAGTCCTCACATCTAATATCTGCACTGTTTTATCCTGCAGCTTTTCTTCAAAGGCAACAGGGCTGAGGCGGTATTCAGTTTGAGCGGAGGTTTGGCAACTCCATGTCATTAATGCAACGGAAAGCAAAAGTACAAGCCTTGTCATAGTGGTAGCTGATTGATTTCTATTACAAATTTAGTGCGATGTTTCAGTTCTTCAATCACATTAAATATTATCGGGCAACGGCCATAATGCATCAGCAGCCCAAACATCCTTTTGCTGAAACCAGGTTCATCTAAATGAGGGAATGCCCTGCAGCCTTCAAAGCGATATTCATATACAGAACATTTATTATCCTCCAGAAAATGACAGGGAATGGTATTGATAACGAATTGTCCTCCCTGGCTTTCTTCGAGGTAAGCCGCTTTAACTTCTTCAGGATTCCGTTGCAGGTGCTGCGCAAGGGGCAATATCTCTTCCTCGCTTACATTGATCATCAGGCTACGGCAGCAATTGCCACAGCTGGTACAATCAATGAAGGGCTCAACAGATTTATTGATCTCCTGCACCAGGCCATCCACATCGCCGGGATAGTTGCGGATAAAATCACGGAAGGCTTCATTCTCCTGCAGCCGGTGGTCGGCAGCAAGAGATATGACAGCAAGATCTTTCATCAAAGGCAGGGGATCAGTCATCCTCTTCCTCCCAGTCCTCCTCAACCCCTTCCTCAACTTCCTCTTCCTCCTCTTCTTCATAGAGGGAAAGGATAGCAGCGGCACTGTCATAATCCAACTCCTCAATCACCTCGAAAATGGTATCGGTGCGGAGCTTCCAGAAGTCTTCCTCAACCTGCCCGAAACTTCTTAATAAAATACATTTATCAGTAAGTGCCAGTACAGAGATCATTTCGATATCTGTATCAGCATCTCCTTTCACCAGGTAAAAATTACCCGGCTGTAGTTCGGAATAGGTTGCCATATATGAATTTTTAGAAAATCATTTGTTACTCTTCTCCATCCTCGTAAAAGGCATCCTCACTATAATAAGTGGTCTGAAATTCTTTCACTTTATCATCTGATAACAGCTCGAGAATCTCGTGGATGGGGTCCTGCTTCTTCTTCCATTCCGTGACCTCGGTTTCACCAAATCGTGTGATAAACATGCAATAATCTGTATGCATGTTCACTTTGATCAATGACACCGGTCCGTCCACATTCTCCTGGATCAGATAATAACAACTCGTTTCCAACAAGGAATAGCTATACATACTCTACAATTTTTCAACAATTAAAAACTAATAACGGGTTGTAAATCAGCACTTAATGGGTTAGTAGCTTCGGCATAAGCAGACAACATTTGCGGGTTAGTATCTGGTCGTTGCCCTCCTTAAAAAACCGAGGCGGACATCAAAAATAAGATTATTCCCCGAGCTGCAAAACAAGATGGGTTAAAGCACCCAAATTTAAAATACCCTTAACCAAAGCTTATTGATTATCAATATTATACATATGTACCCCGATTATCCACAACAGTGCAAAAACAGTTGACTTAAACCTGGCAGTCCTTTCTTTATATTTGCCAGCTTGAGATAGGCAAGGAGTTGAAAAAAGACAATTATGGCAGATTTAATTAAGCAGGTTGAATATACAGAGGACTCCATCCGTAGCCTCGACTGGCGAGAGCATATCCGCCTCCGCCCGGGTATGTATATCGGTAAACTCGGCGATGGCAGCAGTGCCGATGATGGTATCTATGTTTTACTTAAAGAAGTGCTCGACAACTGTATTGATGAACACACCATGGGTTATGGCAGGCAGATTGAGCTGAATATAAAAGATAAAACGGTAACCATCCGCGACTATGGCCGCGGCATTCCGCTGGGTAAAGTGGTTGACGTGGTGAGCAAGATCAATACCGGCGCGAAATATGACAGCAAGGCCTTCCAGAAAAGTGTGGGACTGAACGGCGTGGGTACCAAGGCGGTAAATGCCCTGAGTGCCTATTTCAAAGTCACCGCCTTCCGTGAGGGTAAAGAGAAAACGGCTGAGTTTGAAAGGGGAGTGCTGGTAAAGGAATTCAAGGAAGCAGCCTCCAAAGAAAACAACGGCACGCTGGTCAACTTTATTCCGGATGATACCGTATTCCGGAACTTCCATTTTCAGGAAGAATATATCGAGAACCTGCTCTGGAATTACTGTTACCTCAACGCCGGACTTATCATACTGTTCAATGGTAAGAAGTTTGTGAGCAAGAATGGACTACTCGACCTCCTGCAGCGCAAGACCAATGAAGATGAACTCCGTTACCCCATCATCCACCTTAAGGGCAATGATATTGAAGCAGCCATCACGCATAACAATGATTATGGAGAGGAGATCTTCAGTTTTGTAAACGGGCAGTTCACCACCCAGGGGGGTACCCACCACCAGGCATTCAGGGAAGGCTTCGTGAAAGTGATCCGCGATTTCTATAAGAAGGATTATGAAGCCTCCGACATACGGGCAAGCATAACCGCTGCCATCTCTGTTCGCGTGGTAGAGCCGGTATTTGAATCGCAGACAAAAACCAAGCTGGGATCACAATACGTTGAAGAGGGCGGACAAAGTATGAAGGTGTTTATCTATGAATTCCTTTCAAAGGAGCTGGATAACTATCTCCATAAAAACCCCTCCACGGCAGAAGCCCTTAAGAAGCGGATCGAGCAGAGTGAGCGCGAGAGAAAGGAACTGGCAGGCATTAAAAAACTGGCGAATGAAAGAGCCAAGAAAGCGAACCTGCACAATAAGAAACTCCGCGATTGTCGCTATCATTATAATGAGGAACCTACCGGCAAAGGCAAAGAGGCCCTCGTTCAGAAACAGCAGGAGAGCACCATCTTCATTACCGAAGGTGACTCGGCCAGCGGAAGTATCACCAAGGCAAGAAATGTAGAAACACAGGCTGTATTCAGTTTGAGGGGAAAGCCACTGAACTGTTTTGGTCTCACCAAGAAAGTGGTATATGAAAACGAAGAATTCAACCTCCTGCAGCATGCACTTAATGTAGAAGATGGAATCGAAAACCTTCGCTATAACAATATTGTTTTCGCCACCGATGCAGACGTTGACGGTATGCATATCAGGTTATTGCTGATGACCTTCTTCCTGCAGTTTTTCCCCGACCTCGTTAAGAACGGCCATGTCTATATTCTGGAAACACCACTGTTTAGGGTAAGAAACAAACAGGAGACCATCTATTGTTATGATGAAACCGAAAAGCAGGCAGCAATAAAGAAACTGGGCGGCAAACCAGAGATCACCCGCTTCAAGGGACTGGGAGAGATCTCGCCCGATGAGTTTGCCCGTTTTATAGGCGTTGATATGAAGAAGCAACCTGTACTGGTTCTTCCCGAAACCCATGTACAGCAATTGCTGGAATATTATATGGGGAAGAACACTCCGCAGCGGCAGGACTTTATCATCGATAACCTCAAGGTGGAGATTGACCTGGTGGAAGAAACAGAAGAGAGCATAAAGAAGTAATAAAGATCTAAAACAAGAAATAGTCGAGTACATGATCCATATCGTTTTCAACGAAGCAGATATTGAAGTGTTGAAGCAGGCCATCGCTTTAGATGAAAGTCTGCAGGGTGAGGTGGTGCAGATCAAAGATGATTATGCCGTGGGGCCACTGGAAAATATTTACCTCGGCGAAGGAAGGGATGCCCGTAATGCCTGGTGGCGCGAAGTGCTGGCCGGCGGCGATTATGATGGCAAGGCCGATTCGGGTGAAGTGGATGACCTGAAAACGGCCGCGGAGATCGTGGGCAAAATGCGCCGTGATGCCGATGAAGTAATCTGGATATGGGCTGCACAGAATAAACATGATGTGAGTGGATATTATTGGTTGCTTCATTTCATGAAAGAGTTCCAGGGAAGGGTCTATATCCTCTATCTGAATAACCTCCCTTTCCTGAATGAAAAGGGGCAGTTGTTTTACCCCACCTGGCTGCATACCATTCCACCAAAGGAATTCCTGAAAGCAAAAAAACTAAGTCGCCCCATCACCCTATCTGAATTTGAAGTTGATCCGGATGAATGGACCAGGCTTTCCAATGAAAATAAAGGTGTGCGGATCCTGGAAGGGGGCAAGAAGCTGGTGCAGGCCGATTATGATTTCTATGACGCAGACCTGCAGAAGTTCATCACGCCCGACTGGCAGAAGGCGAGTAGGATCATTAACCAGTTTATCTCCAAAAACAAACATACTACCGGCGATGCATACATGCTATGGCGCTTGAAGTTGCTGATAGCCGGCGGCAATTATGATGTACAGGGAGAATTGAAGAATATGAAAGATTTCGAAGTAAAGCAACATAGTAACCATACGGTGGAAACAGAAGGGTAAGCAGATGTTAAACAGCGTGCATCATATTGCAATCATTGCGGGGGATTATGAGCGGAGTAAAAAGTTTTACACCGAAATACTTGGGCTTCACATAATAGCAGAAGTTTACCGCGAGGAAAGGGATTCCTGGAAACTGGACCTTGCACTAAACGGTCAGTATATCATCGAGCTGTTTTCATTTCCCGGCGCACCAGCAAGGCCTTCGAGGCCGGAAGCCATCGGGCTGAGGCACCTGGCTTTTTCTGTGACAGACCTTGAACAGGAAGTTGCATCCTTAAGCAGTAAAGGTGTTAGCTGTGAAGCCATCAGGACAGATCCTTATACCGGGAAGAGATTTACTTTTTTCAGTGATCCGGATGGATTGCCATTGGAATTATACGAACTATAAATTAAGCGTGGATAATGTTGAAAGGGAAGTCAAACGAACAAGTCTATAATAACGATACCGGGGTACATGGACAGTACAAAACATGGTTCCTTGATTATGCATCCTATGTTATCCTGGAACGAGCCGTACCAGCTATTGAGGATGGGTGTAAGCCCGTTCAGCGACGCATCCTTCATGCGATGAAAGAGATGGATGATGGCCGTTTCAATAAGGTAGCCAATATCATTGGACAGAGCATGCAATACCATCCGCATGGAGATGCCAGTATTGGCGATGCCCTGGTAAACCTCGGCCAGAAAGACCTGCTCATCGAAACCCAGGGAAACTGGGGTGATGTGAGAACCGGAGATGCGGCTGCTGCTCCCCGTTATATTGAAGCAAGGCTCAGCAAGTTCGCACTTGAAGTGGCCTTCAATAATAAAACAACCGACTGGCAGCTCAGCTATGATGGCCGGAAGAATGAACCGGTTACCCTTCCCATGAAGTTCCCCTTACTGCTTGCACAGGGGGTGGAGGGTATTGCAGTGGGACTATCAACAAAAATTCTCCCGCATAATTTCTGTGAGCTTATAGAGGCTTCCATCAAATACCTGAAAGGAAAGAAATATGAGATCTACCCCGACTTTCAAACCGGGGGCATGGTGGATATCACCAATTACAATGAAGGTAAAAGAGGGGGAAAGGTTAGGGTACGTGCGCTGATAGAGGAATTCGACAAGAAAACCCTTCTCATAAAAAATGTACCCTATGGCGTAACAACGGGCGGACTCATTGATTCCATAATTAAGGCCAATGACCAGGGTAAGATCAAGATCCGCAAGGTTACCGATAATACCGCAGCGGAAGTGGAGATCCAGGTAGACCTGGCGCCGGGCATTTCACCCGATATCACCATTGATGCACTCTATGCTTTCACTGATTGTGAAGTAAGCATTTCGCCCAACGCCTGTGTGATCGTAGACCAGAAACCAAGATTCCTTGGCGTACATGAATTGCTGGCAACTGCAACCGACAATACCCGCGACCTGCTGAAAAAAGAACTGGAGATCAGGCTGGCGGAGCTGCAGGAAAAATGGCATTATACATCGCTGGAAAAAATATTCTTCGAAGAGAAGATTTACAAGGAACTCGAGAAGAAACATGAAACATGGGAGAAGGTGCTGGAAGCCATTGATAAAGCTTTTACACCATTCAAGAAACAACTCAAGCGGCCCATTACAAGGGAGGATATCGTTAAATTAACGGAGAAGCCTGTCCGAAGGATCTATAAACTGGATATTGATGAGCTGAACGCACAGATCAAAGGCCTGGAAGCAGATATTAAGCAGGTAAATCACGACCTGGCAAACCTGGTTGAATTTGCTATCGCCTATTATGAGAACCTCCTGAAAAAATTCGGCAAAGGAAGAGAACGCAAAACAGAGATCCGGCCATTTGAAGCCATCCAGGCAAAGCATGTAGCCATTGCCAATACAAAGGTATATGTAAACTGGGCAGATGGATTTATCGGTACTTCTCTCAAAAAAGATGAACTGGCTTTTGAATGTTCTGACCTCGATGATATCATTGCTTTCACCCGCCGGGGAATAATGAAAGTGGTGAGGGTGGGAGAGAAGGTGTATATCGGAAAAGATATCATCCATGTGGCCGTGTTCCAGAAGAATGATGAACGCACCACCTATAATATGATATATGTGGATGGTGGCACGGGCACCAGCTATGCCAAGCGATTCAATGTGACCGGAATCACGCGCGATAAAGAATATGATCTGTCGCGCGGCAATGATAAAAGCAAGATCCACTATTTCACTGCCAATGCAAATGGAGAAGCGGAGAGTGTAACCATTGTACTGAGTCCGAATTGCTCAGCCCGCAACAAACAGTTTGACTTCTATTTTGAAGAGTTGGAGATCAAGGGAAGAAGTGCACAGGGCAACCAGGTTACGAAGTATCCCATCAAGAATGTAAAATTGAAGGAAGCCGGACGCTCAACACTGAGTGCCATCAAGCTTTGGTTTGATGATAAATTTGGCAGGCTCAATACAGAACAGAAGGGAACCTATCTCGGTAATTTTGATGGAACAGAAAAACTGCTGGTGGTATATACCGATGGAAATTATGAGCTCACTGATCTGGAACTCACCCAACGTTTTGATCCGGAGAAGATATTGCTGGTAGAGAAGTTCAATCCGGAGAAAGTGATCACCGCTGTTTACCTCGATAATGATAAGCTGCAGTATAATGTAAAGAGGTTCAGGATAGAGACCACTACGTTACAGAGCAGATTCCTTTTCATAAAAGAAGGAGCGGGAAACAGGCTGGAGGTAGTTACAACTGATGAGAAGCCGGTATTGCTCTTACATACCGGAAGAGGAACCCAGGCCCGGACGCAGAAGATAAAGATTGCCGGTTTTGTGGAAGTGATGGGATGGAAAGCAGTGGGCAATAAGCTGGCAGATTTTTCCAAGTCAACAGAAATGGAATGGGAGCAGACGGAGAAGGATGATAAGGGGCAGACGAGTTTGTTCTGATGAAAAGGCGTAATGTCCTTTCGTGCGTATTGGTTCGACAATCCTTCGAGCATCCTTCGAGCATCCTTCGAAGGAGGTTCGGAGCGGCTATTGATGGGCTTTGGATCTGCATAGTAATGGCGTTTTCATAGGACAACTATACAACATGAAGGCAGGTGTTTCCAAATCTAACTGGACAAACAGGCAAATGATATACACCAACGCCGTTTTTGCTGCACGAAAAAACAAAAGCCGCTCAATGAGCGGCTTTTGTTTTTTTTATTTTACCAACGCAGGCTTCTTCCTGATCCTCACTGTACCATTCTGCTGCAAGTTACTTGTAAGGAAAATTTCCTGGGGATTATCTCCATCATATACTACCATCAAAGCAGTATTGGGAGGAATGCGGCCAAGGTTTTCGGCAAACATGGCCAGGTCATTGTATTCTTTTGTTGGATCCAGCTTGATATAAATGGTTGTTGCCTTAGCTGAAATCATCTGCTTCTCAACAACCGGATTGCCATTCAGGAATACTGAGATGGTATCTCCATCAATATCGCCGTTATCATAAAAGCTTACACGAATAGAGTCAGACTTCACCGCCATTTCTGTTGCAACAACAGATTGCCTTTGCTTGAATCGGGTAACCAGTGAATTGTAATTTACTTCAGGTCCCTTTGTTTCTGTTTTGCCGGCTACAGGTTCGGCTGATCTTATCTCCGGTCCATCTGCTCCGTCAATTACAATTTTATCATCAACTGATGGTTGCCATAATTGCTTCACCACCGCAGAACTGATCTCCTCATTCTGCTCAACCAACGAATCTAAAGAGAATAACACTCTCAGCTCCGGACAGGTATACCTGTACTTAGGATCTGAAACAAATGCCCCCCTGATAAAACTCCCAACCTTGGAAACCCTTAGTGTTCCCTCAAAACTCATATTGCAGGTTACCCCGTCAATAGAATTTGATTTATAAAAAGTTACCGGCATCTCGGGAATACTGATCTGCCTGGTCTTGGGATCGTAAGTTCCTTTCACAAAAAAACTCTGGTATCCATTGCGGAAATAGTAACCAAAAATTCCTTCTACTTTGGTACCGTTCTGCTTTACAATAAGTTGTGTGAGATAGTTGTTGAATGTGCCATCCAGCACCACATCGGCTTTTCCATACCAGCTACCCGTCGTCGTTGTTGTGCTCGTTTGGGCACCGGCGCAGAGCGAGAAAAACAACAAGGATATCAGAATTAAACGCTGCATCTTGAAAATTAAGGATTTTAACTATAGCTAATACGGATTTTTACGTGTCTTAGTATTCAGGCAATGATTTATTTTATAAATCGTTTTATATCCCGCTCTACATCACGCTTTTTGATGCTTTCTCTCTTATCGTAGATTTTTTTCCCCTTGCCTAATCCGATCTCCATTTTAGCTATATTTTTCTCTGTGAAAAATATTTTTAATGGCACAATGGTATAACCTTTTTCCTTGATCTTGGATTCCAGTTTTCGCAGCTCTTTTTTATGCAGCAATAACTTTCTTTCCTGGGTGGGCTCATGCCGCTGGGTAGTGCCAAATGCATATTCCGAAATATGCATGCTTTTTACATATAACTCTCCCTTATCAAAAACGCAATAGGCATCATTAAAGCTGACCTTTCCGTTCCGGATTGCTTTCACCTCGGTTCCCACAAGTACCATCCCGGCTATATAGGTGTCTTCAAAATAGTACTCGTGAAATGCTGATCTGTTCTTTAGTTCCACTTTATATGATCAGGGAGGCACTTGTCCTCCCCAGTTTTTTTGATCCTTATTAATTCTTAAATAGTACCAGTAATGTTCCCAGTCTTTCTTTCAGATTTTTTCGGTCGATTATGAAATCCAGAAATCCATGTTCAAGCAAAAACTCACTTCGCTGGAATCCTTCCGGCAGGTCGCGCTTGATGGTTTCCTTGATCACACGTGGACCGGCAAAACCGATCAACGCGCCCGGCTCCGCAATATTCAGATCTCCCAACATCCCGAAAGAGGCAGAGATACCTCCAAAAGAGGGGTCGGTTAAAAAGGAGATATAAGGAATTTTAGCATCTGTTAACTGCGATAATTTCCCGGATACCTTAGCCAGTTGCATCAGCGAGAATGCACTCTCCATCATCCGCGCTCCACCTGATTTACAGATGATCATCAACGGCAGTTTATGTTCAAGACAATAATCCACCGCCCTTGAAATCCTTTCTCCCATCACGCTTCCCAATGATCCACCGATGAATTCAAAATCCATACACGCAACCACCATGCCGCTTCCATTGATGTTTCCCGCGGCTACCCTTATTGAATCTGTTATATCGGTTTTACTCCAGATCTCATTGAGTCTTTTCTCATAAGATTTAAGATCAGTAAAATGCAGGAAGTCCTTTGATCTTATATTCTCGAACATCACCTCAAAAGCTCCATCGTCAAATAGAATATCAAAATATTCATCACTTCCTATTCGATGGTGGTAATTGCACTTGGGACATACAAAGAGATGCTCCCGCAATTCATTCATGGTGCAGATATAATTACACTCCGGACATTTGGTCCACAGACCCTCCGGGGTCTCTTTTTTGTCGGCGGTACTGGTAAGAATTCCTTTCTTGATGCGCTTGAACCAGCTGCTCTTGGTCTCCTCTGTTTGTCCCTCTTCTCCGGCCAGGTTTGCATCAAAATCTTCTTCGTGTTGTGCCATGCTCCGTTTGATTTTGGCGGCTAAGATAAGAAACCTGAATGATTACTGCCCTCGCATATGCTTGAAAGCATTGATCAGTCCATTTGTTGAGCTATCATGGCCCTGCACTTTCTCATCTCCACCTAATTCAGGTAATATTTTATTGGCGAGTTGCTTGCCCAATTCCACTCCCCACTGGTCAAAACTATATATGTTCCATATAACGCCCTGCACAAATATCTTGTGTTCGTACATGGCAATGAGTTGTCCAAGTGCAAAGGGATCGATCTCCTTCACCAAAATAGAATTGGTAGGCCTGTTTCCGGCAAAGGCTTTAAAAGGAACCAGCTCATCCAGCTTGGCGCTATCCATTCCAGCTTTAATTAATTCAGCCTTCGCCTCTTCGCTGGTTTTGCCATTCATCAGCGCCTCCGTTTGCGCGAAGAAATTTGACATCAGTTTCTGGTGATGGTCGCCCACAGGGTTCTGGCTGATAGCCGGGGCTATAAAGTCGCAGGGTATAATGGGTGTACCCTGGTGTATCAATTGATAAAAAGCATGCTGACCGTTGGTGCCGGGTTCGCCCCAGATAACCGGTCCGGTGCTATAATTTACGCGCTGCCCGTTGCGGTCAACCGATTTGCCATTACTCTCCATATTGCCCTGCTGGAAATAGGCCGCAAAGCGGTGCATATACTGATCATAGGGGAGGATGGCCTCCGTTTGGGTGCCGAAGAAATTGGTATACCAGATGCCCGTTAATGCCAGCAGCACAGGAATATTCTGCTCAAAAGGAGTATTGCGGAAATGCTGATCCATTTTGTTGGCGCCTGCCAGTAGCAAATGAAAATGATCATATCCTACCGTTAACGCTATTGATAGTCCGATGGCACTCCAGAGTGAATATCTTCCGCCTACCCAGTCCCAGAATCCGAACATATTCTCTTTCTCTATCCCAAATGCCACAACCGCTTTTTCGTTGGTTGATAAGGCAGCAAAATGTTTGGCCACATGCGCTTCATCACCCGCCGTTTTGAGGAACCATTCCCTTGCAGTAAGTGCATTGGTCATGGTCTCCTGCGTGGTAAAGGTCTTGGATGCAACCAGGAATAATGTTTGCTCCGGATCTACTTTTTTCAGCGTCTCTACTATATGCGTTCCGTCAACATTGGATACAAAGAAGGGCTGGATACCATCCACCCAATAATGTTTCAGCGCCTCGGTTACCATCAGCGGTCCAAGGTCACTTCCTCCAATACCGATATTTACTATATAACGGATAGGTTTACCCGTAAATCCCTTCCACTCACCACTATGCACCTTTGCACAAAAAGCCTTCATTTTTGAAAGCACATCCCTCACTTCAGGCATCACATCTTTTCCTTCGGTGCTAACAGGTTGGTCGGTGAGGTTGCGGAGGGCTGTATGTAATACAGCCCGACCTTCAGTATGGTTAATTAGTTCACCTCCAAACATGGCCTCAATGCCATCTTTTAACCTGCACTCATCGGCTAGCTGCAGCAGGAGCTGCCTTGTTTTTTCGGTGATAATATTTTTCGAGAGGTCAACCAGCAGGTTGTCCATGCAATAGGAAAACTTGCTGAATCTTTTCAGGTCATCATTAAAGAGCTGGCGCATATGCACCTGTTTCATCTCTGTGTCATAATGCTGTTGCAGCGCCTGCCAGGCCTTGGTGGTGGTTGGGTTAACAGTAGGTAACATTCTTATTGATTTGCTTGCGGGCGTAAATTTAGGAATTATAGACCATCGATAACGGAAAGCAGCTTAGCCACCATTTCATCATTTACATCAAGATGGGTTACCATCCTGATCTGTGTAGGTGATATTGCCATGCAGTGTATATCGAAATGTTTGAGAGTATCAGCAAGACTGGCAGCAGTAAATCTTCCCTTCACCCCAAATATCAGGATATTGGTTTCTACCGGCATGATCTCTCCAACAAAGTCTTTGCCGGCAAGTTTTGCTGCTATCTGTTTCGCATGATCATGATCCTCTTTTAACCGCTCTATATTATTTTCGAGGGCATATATACCCGAAGCAGCCATAAAGCCCGCCTGGCGCATGCCGCCGCCAAATACTTTTCGCACCCGGCGTGCCTGCTTGATAAAGGCAGCTGATCCCACCAATATACTACCCATCGGGCATCCAAGTCCCTTATTGAGACAAATGGAAATACTATCAAAAACTTCCCCGTAGGCTGAAGGCTTCTGACCGGTTGCTACCAAGGCATTGAAGAGCCGGGCTCCATCAAGGTGGTATTTCAAACCATTTATAGTGCATACCTGTGAAATGGCAACTATATCATTCCAGTCATAGCAGGATCCTCCACCGCGGTTGCTGGTATTCTCCAGACAAACAAGGGAGGTGCGGGCCTTATGCACATCATCAGGATTGATGGCCGTTACAACCTGCTCCGCTTTTATACGACCGTTAATTCCTGCGATGGCTTTTACCTGGGCGCCTGAGTTGAAAGCGATTCCGCCGCCCTCATATATATATACATGGGCCTGCTGTTCGCAGATCACTTCATCGCCGGGCTGGGTATGCACTTTAATGGCGATCTGGTTGCTCATGGTTCCTGAGGGACAATAAAGCGCAGCTTCCTTTCCGAACAGCCGGGCGGCCATAGCCTCCAGCCGGTTCACAGAGGGGTCTTCCTGAAAAACATCATCGCCCACTTCTGCCTGCATGATAGCATTGAGCATCGCCGACGTAGGGCGGGTGAAGGTGTCTGAACGTAATTCGATTCTCATGGCGCAAATATAGGAGTAAGGAAAGAATGCCCTGATATCTAAGAGAAAGTATGCTTATAGTGCCTTGAAAGACGTAAGATAAACGTAGGATAAACGTAGGATAGTGTTTTTAGAGTGACGTGGTAGAAGGTAGAATCTGCTGTGGGAATACCCGATGAAATAAATAGAAAAAATATCAAGTGATTGTTTTTGAAAGCTTTGCAGTAATATTTGCCCTATTAATGGCATATAATCTTGGGTGGGGTATATCCCTGTGTATAAATCGTGGGCAATAATCCCCGGGCATTTGATGGTAGAGCCTATCTTGTTGAAGCCAATCCATATATTTGCTTCCCTCTAAAATTGGAAAAAGTGCGCTTAAAGAGTTTAGAAATAAAAGGTTTTAAAAGTTTTGCCGATAAAACGGTGGTCCACTTTGACCAGAACATCACTGGTATTGTTGGACCAAACGGTTGCGGCAAGAGCAATATCATTGACAGTATCCGCTGGGTTATTGGTGAGCAGAAGATCAGCCAGCTTCGCTCGGAGAATCTGGAGAGCCTGGTATTCAACGGATCGAGAACACGTTCCGCTTCAGGACTTGCAGAGGTTAGCCTCACCTTTGAGAATACAAAAAATCTACTGCCTACTGAATTCAATACCGTTACCATCACCCGTAAATTTTATAAAAGCGGTGAAAGTGAATACCGGCTGAACGATGTAAGCTGCCGCCTCAAGGATATCCAGAATTTATTCATGGATACAGGTGTGAGTACCGACTCATACAGTATCATTGAGTTGGGAATGGTGGATGACCTTATCAAGGACAAAGAGAATAGTCGCCGCCGCATGCTCGAACAGGCTGCCGGTATCTCTATCTATAAAACCCGTAAAAAAGAAGCCCGCCAGAAGCTTGATGCTACTGAGCAGGACCTCGCCAGGATCGAAGACCTTTTGTTTGAGATAAACAACCAGCTCAAGACCCTGGAGAACCAGGCTAAGAAGGCAGAGAAATATTACGAGATCAAAAAAGATTACCGCGAGCTTTCCATCGAACTTGCAAAAGCGGCGCTGGAAGGTTTTAATGTAACCTACAGAGAGCTGAATGAGCAGACAGCCGCTGAAACCGACAGGAGGTTTCAACTGGAAGCAGTTATTGCACAGGAAGAAGCTGCCATTGAACAGGAAAAGGTTGGATTCATTGAAAAGGAACGTGCTCTCCAAAGCATGCAACATGAATTCAATGATCTTCTCCAGGTATTGCGCAGTAAAGAGAATGACAAAAACCTTGCCTCACAGCGACTGAATTTTTTACAGGAGAAAGAAAGCAGTCTGCAGGAATTTCTCCTGAAAAGCGAGGGACAACTCAAGGGACTGGAAGAGAGCATTGCTTTCACCGGTCAGCAGGTTAAAGAAGAAGAAGGCAAACTGGAAACATTTGAAAACCAGCTCGACGAATATAAGTCTGCCGTTGAAGAAAAGCGATCGATCTTTGATCAGCAACGGGCAGCAGTAGACGCAATCAGATCAGAGAACCTGCAGATCCAGCGTAACCAGTTTGAGGCAGAGAAAAAAGTTGCCGTTGCAGATACCTCTATCCAAAACTTACAGCGTACCATCCACCAGTTGGAAGAAGAGCGTGAGGCTAGAGGTAGCCAGTTACGTCAGCTGGAAGAGGAGCGGAGCTTCAAGGACCAGGAACTGGAATCAAAACAAAAAGACCTGCAGCAATTGCAGGAGCATCACGAGCGTACCAAGGAGCAGATCCTTCATACACAGGGTGAACTTGAAATCCTTCGCCAGCAGCTTGCAGAAGAGAGCCGGAAATTTGATTCACGTAAGAACGAACATGATCTCCTGAAGAGCCTGATAGACTCCATGGAAGGTTATCCCGAGAGTGTAAAATTCCTGCACAATAATCCTAACTGGAACCATACAGCACCCATTCTTTCCGATATCATTTATGTAAAGGAAGAGTTTCGCGCTGCAGTTGAAAATGTGCTGGAACCATACCTGAACTATTATGTGGTGAACAATCTGCAGGAAGGTTTGCAGGCAGTACACCTGCTTGATGATAATAAAAAGGGCAAGGCGAATTTCTTCCTGCTCGATAAATTCAATGAGCCGGTTGCAGATAGTCACCAACCCTCGGGAACCATTCCCGCCATGACGGTGATAGAAGTGGATGGACAATTCCGCCAGCTTGCCGAGCATCTGTTGGGCAATGTATTTATTGCTGAGGATGAATCGGCAATGGAGAACAGCAACGGAGCCGTGGTGCTGGAAAAAACAGGTAAATATGTAAAGGGGAAACATTCTCTTACCGGTGGTAGCGTTGGATTGTTTGAGGGAAAGAAGATCGGTCGGGCCAAGAACCTGGAGAAATTACATGAGCAGATCGTGCTGCAGGAAAAAGTGGTAAACGACCTGAAGGCAGAGATCCAGCTAAAGCATAATGAAGTAATTGGTTTCAACGAACAGCTGAAAGAGCAGGCCATCAAGCAAACGCAGCAGGAGATCAATAATTTCACCAACCAGGTATTTGCCTTGCAGAACAAGATCGAGAACCTTCATGCACAGCAGGGTAGCAGCCGCAACAGGCTGGAAGATCTGCAGCAGCAACTGGAGGCAACGCAGTCGAGCATTTCCGGCACGCGAAATGACCTGGCCACCTTATTACAGCTTATTGAAGAAACCGGAATAAAACTCCTGGATGTAGAAGCCGGCTATAAAGCCGCTGAACAGGATTATAGCAGTGCAAACGCTGTATACAATGAATTCAACCTGAATTTTACCCGTCAGCAGAGCCGGATCAATTCCCTTCGCCAGGAACTGGTATTTAAGAACAACCAGCTCAATGACCTGAACCTGCAGGTTGAAACAAATAAGAGCCAGTTAAAGCAGACGGTCGAAAGTATAAGCGAAAGCGCCGACCTTCTTTCACAGGCAGAGAGTGGATTGTTTGAACTGCTGAAGAAAAAAGAAGAAGATGAAAAGGTTCTCAATGAAACGGACCAGGCATATTATAATATGCGTAACAAGCTCAATGAGAAAGAGAGCGACCTAAGACATAAGGTTAAAGAGAAGGAACAGCTGGAGCAATTGCTGGGTGGTATCAAGGATCGCCTCAATGAACTTAAACTACAACTGGCCGGAATGAAGGAACGTCTTCAGGTAGAGTTCAGGATCAACCTCGATGATATCATCGACCAGCCAAGATCTACCGAAACGCCGGTGGAGGAATTGCAGGAGAGATCAGAAAAAATGAAGAAGCGGCTCGAGAACCTGGGTGAAGTGAATCCTACGGCCATTGAGGCCTTCACGGAAATGAAAAAACGTTACGAGTTCATCCTCGAACAAAAGAATGACCTGGTAACCGCTAAGGAAAGTCTGCTGCAAACAATTGCTGAAGTGGAGAGTACCGCAAACCAGAAATTTCTTGAAACCTTTAACCAGGTTAAAGAGAATTTCATCCGCGTATTCAAAGCCTTGTTTACGGAAGAAGATCAATGTGACCTTATACTGGAGAATCCTGAAAACCTGGCAGAAACGGGAATCGATATCATCGCCAAGCCTAAGGGGAAGCGGCCATCATCTATCACGCAATTGAGTGGAGGAGAAAAAACGCTTACAGCAACAGCACTGCTCTTTGCCATCTACCTGATCAAACCAGCACCGTTCTGTATACTTGATGAAGTAGACGCGCCGCTGGATGATGCCAACGTTGGAAAATTCACGAATATGATCAGACGCTTTAGTGAAGAAAGCCAGTTCATCATTGTGACTCACAACAAAATGACCATGGGTTCTGTAGATGCTATTTATGGTGTTACCATGCAGGAGCCAGGAGTAAGTAAACTGGTGCCGGTTGATTTCAGAAGCCTGAATTAAATTTCAGGTAATATGAAAAAAACATATATTGCATACCCGCTACATTATTAGTAACCGTCCATTTTTTATAAGCACTGCCGTAAGGTGGTGCTTTTTCATTTCAGAAAAGTAGATTTACGATTGCATAAGCCAGCATGGCATATTACTTTAGCCGCAGAGGTTGCAAATCTTGTATCAACAAGTAGAAACCGGTCGTCTGGGCGATCGGTTTTCTTTTTATTTTCACTGCTTAGATTTTGATTTATGCGAACCATCCTCCTCCTGCTGGCCTCTAATGTATTTATGACCATCGCCTGGTATGGACACTTAAAACACAAGGGCCTTGCGCTATGGCAGGCAATATTGATTGCCTGGGGAATAGCATTTTTCGAGTATTGCCTCATGGTGCCTGCCAACCGGATGGGTTATGCAAACGGTTTCAGCGGCTTCCAGTTAAAGATGACCCAGGAAGTTATTACACTGGTAGTATTCGCCGTTTTTGCTGTCCTGTATTTGAAGGAACCACTAAGATGGAATTACCTCGTGAGTTTTGCCTTTCTACTGGGAGCAGTTTATTTCATGTTTAAGAAATGATCAGTACCTGGCAGGATCACCTTGCCTGGGAGTTGACTTCAAAATAAACTGCCTGATATCTTCATTACTCTTTTGAAGATCCTCCTTACGCAGGTACATCATATGACCACTGCGATAACCTTCCCAGCTCATCCTTGAACTTAGCTTACCACCGGGATCCATTTGCCACATGTTATACTTGGCATTGAAATAATCACAGGCGCCATCATAATATCCGGATTGCACCAATACATGCAGGTAAGGATTTTCTGCCATGGCCTTACGAAGATTTTCTCCGGTCTTATCATTTGTCCTGTCCCATGGATGTACGGGTCCAAACATATTATACTTGAAATCAGTTTTGTACTTAAGCTCTTCCCGCAGGTACATATTGATGGCTGGGGTAAAAGAATGTAACCATGAATTCAGTTCTGCATTAAAATCAGGCCTGTCGCCCGCGTCCTGTTTGTCGAGACCTATATAACGGGAGTCGAGCCGCCCGATCGTTTGCCCTTTCTCCCTCAATAATTCTTTCCAGAAGTAATTCAGTGGCACATCAAGGTTATGCTGTAGAATAACTGATTCCGACAATCCCGAATACCTTGCCATCTTAGCGGCAATATTCTTCTTTTCCGCCGCCGGTAACATACTGCCCTTATTGATGGCCGTCAGTAGTTCATTCATGGTGAATTGCTCCACTTCGGGTAACATGGCAGTGAGGTCCTTTGCCTGCAGATCGGCCGGCAACTTTTTATGGTACCAGGCTGTGGCGGCAAAATAGGGGAGACGCAAGGCTGCATCCGTTGCAGTACCTCTCTCAATTCCCAATTCAGTTGGTGAAACGAGTATCACACCATTTAAATAGGTCCACTGTGATTCCTGCATGGCGAGTGCCAATCCCGATACCCTGGTGGTACCATAACTCTCACCAATAAGGTATTTAGGAGAAGCCCAGCGATTATACCTCGACAAAAATCCATTTATCCATTCCGCCAGGTATTTAATATCTGCATTCACCCCGAAAAAGTTGGCCCTGGGTGTCTCTTTATTAACGATTCTGGAGAAACCTGTATTCACCGGATCAATGAAAACAATATCTGCCACATCCAGTATGCTGTAGGGATTATCCTTGAAGCCATAGGGCTGAACGGGGTAGCCTTCGTCATCTATCTTCAATATTCGCGGACCGGTATAGGCAAGATGCATCCATACCGAAGCGGAACCCGGACCACCATTGAAAGAGATCACCAGCGGTCTTGCACTGCGGTCTTTCAGATCTGTCCGCTCATAATAGGTGTAAAATAATCCCGCAATCGTTTTACCATCTTCATCCCAAACCGGCATTGTTCCTGCGATTGCTTTGTAGGGGATGGCCTGCCCCTTCACGTTAACAACGCTGGTGGTGGTTACTGCATCATCGGGATTAAATACCAGGCTTGAACCATGCGGTTTTTCCTCTTTTGGTGCGGCTGCTGGGGCCGGTGTATTTCTCGGTTGTGCATGGATGGTTTGGAAGATCACGGCGCTGATGGTCAGCATGCAAAATATTTTCTTCATAACTCTGTTTTGGGCTTATAACCGAATGTAATAATATTTCCACTATGCTAAAGGTGGAGATAATAGGGTTGGAGAAGTTGCACAAATTCAGGTGAATAGTGGTCACCATTCCTGATATGGATTTTTTCCACTGAAGCAGTAGCCGCACGATTACTGAAAATGAACATCACCCTGAAAGCCGAATGCTTCATGGACTGGTGAACATCATCAATATAACAGGGATGCATACCTGATTCAGCCGCGAGTTGCTCCGCCTGCACTTTTCTATGTGCCGGAAGCAGGAGTGCGAAATAACCTTCATGTGCCAGCAGCAAGGCGGCGATCCGGAACAATTCACGCAGATCGAGCAATGATTCATGACGGGCAAGGTTCCTGCGCACCCCGCTTGCTTTCAGGTCATTCTCAAAGAAAGGGGGATTCGATATGATGAGATCATATTTACCGGCAGTTGAACTGAACAGTCTTATGTCTGCATGCACCGCCGAGAGACTTGCTGCCCATGGACTATCCTTAAAATTGCCGGCCGACTGCTCATAGGCATCCTTATCCATTTCAACAGCATCAATTTTAAGAGATAGTTGCTGCGCCAGCATCAGACTTAATAGTCCGGTTCCTGCACCAATATCCAGTACCGGGGCGTTTGCTGTATGTAAGGGATTCATTTTAGCTGCAACCCATGCTCCGAAAACACAGGCATCGGTGCAAACCTTCATGGCTGTTCGCTCCTGGTGAACGGTGAATTGCTTGAATTGGAAATAAGTATTTGCCATGCCCCTGCTATTTTACCAGGTTGCTCTTGCGCTTGGTACAGCAGAGAGATCGGCGAAGTCGCCATCCAGGAATTTATAATAGGCTGTCGCAGCAATCATAGCTGCATTATCGGTACAATACTGGGGAGACGGATAATAGGTATGCCAGCCATATTTCTTACCCGCTTCCTTTAAGGTGCTGCGAAGTTCACTGTTGGAAGAAACACCTCCCGCGAGGCATATCTCTTTGATACCGGTTTCGATAGCCGCCTTTTTTAGTTTGTTCAATAAGATGGTTACGATCCGGCGCTGGATGGAGGCACAGATATCGGGCAATCGCTCTTCTATGAAATTTGGGTTCTGGCGCTGGTGCTCCTGCAAAAAATAAAGGATAGAAGTTTTCAGTCCGCTGAAGCTGAAATTCAATCCGGGTATCTGGGGCTCGGGAAATACAAAGGCTTTTGGATTACCCTGCTTTGCATAGCTGTCGATCAGTGGCCCGCCGGGGTAGGGAAGTCCCAGTATTTTAGCAGATTTATCAAAAGCCTCTCCGGCTGCGTCATCAATGGTTTCACCGATCACTTTCATGATGGTGGGTGATTCGCAGAGCACGATCTGTGTATGTCCCCCGCTAACCGTTAAACAAAGGAAGGGGAAAGAAGGGGCAGGATCATCAATGAGGTTGGCGATAACATGGGCCTGCATATGGTGAACCGGTATCAGCGGTTTATTCAATGCCAGGGCCATAGAGCGGGCAAACTGTGCGCCAACCAGCAAGGCTCCGATGAGTCCGGGTGCCTGGGTAAAAGCAATGGCATCAAGAGATTCTATTTCCACGCCGGCCGTTTTCATGGCCTGGTCAACCACGGGAACAATATGTTGCATATGTGCCCGGCTGGCGAGTTCAGGAACAACTCCGCCATAGGATTCATGAACTTTCTGAGAGGCGATAATATTAGACAGGATCCTTCCATCACGGCATACCGCGGCCGCTGTTTCATCACAGGAAGATTCTATTGCGAGGATGGTAATCATTTGCTCTTCAGGCTTTAATTATTTACTCCTGATGGCAACTACCGGATCCATTTTAGCTGCAATGGATGCAGGGATTATTCCGGCTAAAATTCCTACCACTATACATATCGATACAGCTATCACCATTATATCAACGGAGATGAATATGGGGAAGCCCAGCAATTTGGAAAAGATCTGGGTCAGGATAAATACAAGTAATAATCCGATCATTCCACCCATTATACAGAGAAAGGCTGATTCCATCAGGAACTCCAGCAGGATGGTACTTTTCTTTGCCCCGATCGCCTTCTTCAAACCGATCTGGCTGGTTCTTTCCCTCACGGTCACAAACATGATATTGGCCACGCCAAACATGCCTACTACCAGTGATAATACGGCAATAAAAAATCCTCCCATATTGATACCTGCAAAAATACCGGAAGCAAATTCACCGAATGCATCCACGTCATTTAGGGAGAAGTTCTCAAGTTGCTGTGGCTTGAGTTTACGGATCGAACGCATAGCGCCCATCGTTTCATCCCTTAATGCTGCCATAGGGATATTTTCCTTGCCCTGCAACATCAGTACCGGCTGACTGGTTTCTTCCCGCACAAGGGTTTTCATGAATGAATAAGGAATGATCAGGCTGTTGTCAAATTCCCAGCCCCCGATTATACTGGATCCCTGCTTCTTAATGAGGCCAATCACCAATACCTGCCTGTCATAAAGCTGGATGATCCTGCCAACCGCAAGTTCAGGTCTTCCAAATAATTCCTCTGCAACTTTATCACCTATCACCCCATGGTTACTCGCGAAATCAAAATCAGACTGCTGCAGATAACGGCCATCAATAACGCTGATGGACTGGATATTGGAAAAATCTTCTGTAATTCCATATATGCGCACATTTTCCAGCTTCTGATCTTCAAATTCGATCTTATCCATGCGTTGAAGAGCAAAAGCTACATTGGAGGCTTCGGGGACGGCATCCTTCAACAAGGAAAGTTCCTCATATTTGGGTGTTGGCCGGTTTACCAGCTTCCAATAAGGCACCTGACCGCTATAATCCCATTTGTCGATGAAAATCGTATTACTTCCGAGCGCTTTTATGTCTTTCTGAACATTCGCTTCCAGGCTGTTAACAGTGGCCAGAACACCTATAATACAGAATATTCCGATGGTGATGCCAAAAAGGGATAAAAATGTCCGTAATTTGTTGGAGCGGAACTCGCCGAGTGCCATTTTCAGACCTGTTCCCAGGATTTCAAGAGATCTGCGCATTCGTCAAAAATACTGTATTGTTATTCATTTTTTTCGCGAAAACTGTCTTAAATTAGAATTGATTTTAACCAGCCCTCAACTATCATTCGGAAATTATTTCTTCACTTAAATATAATTCCAATGGTTACTACAGACATTTCCCAATTGGCCGGAGAGTGTTCAACCTGGAGAAACACCCTCCGCGATCAGAGAAGCAACTTCTCTTCCCTCAATGAAAAGCTCCAGCAACTCTCTACCAACCTCCAGGATCGAAACCAGCTCACCGACCTGGAACATCTACAAAACCAGTTTTACATTCAGCAAATCAACATTCACGATTTGAAGCATGCCATCAAAGAGCATGAACGGATCGCGGAATGGGAGATCTCCCAGAAGGGGCAGGTAACGGATGCCACCTGGTCGGCGCATGAAGATCTGCACTCGCAGTTCGAACAGCTACAGGGCACCTTACAACAGGTCCAGGGAGAGTTTAAACAGTTTGTCGGCAAGATGCAATAAACAAATTTTAATTGCTGGTTGATGATTGCTGGTTGCTGAACGACAACAGTAATCTATTGGCGGCTACAGTGAAGTACCGCAGACCGATCCATCATACAATCAGAGATCAGCAATCCTCAATCTTCAATTATTTTTTATGTCGGCCGAATTTGATACCAATCATGTAAAAAATATCGTCTTGCTTGGCCATGCCGGTTCAGGTAAGACCTCATTAGCGGAGAGCATGCTTTTTGAAGCAGGACTCATTCCACGCCGCGGCTCCGTTGCCGCGGGAACAACCACGGGCGATTACCATGAACTTGAACAAGCCCGTGGCAATAGTATTTTCTCTAAACTCATGCACAGTAAATGGCGGGGTTATAAGATCAATATCCTCGATACCCCGGGCTATGATGATTTTGCCGGTGAGGTGATCTCCGCACTTCGTGTAGCCGATACCGGTGTAATGTTACTCAATGCTTCCATGGGCGTTGAAGTAGGTACTGATATTATCTGGCAATACACCGAACAGTTTAAGACGCCAATGATATTTGCCGTGAACCAGCTCGATCATGAGCAGGCTGATTATGATAAAACCCTGCAGCAGGCCAAAGAGCATTTCGGATCAAAGATCGTGGTGGTTCAATATCCTGTTCAGCAGGGTGCAGGTTTCCATGAGATCATTGACGTACTCCGTATGACACTTTACAAATTCCACGACAGTGGAGGGAAGCCCGAGAAGCTTCCCATTCCCGATGCTGAAAAAGAAAAAGCAGAGCGCCTCCACAAAGAACTGGTGGAAGCTGTTGCCAGCAATGATGAGACCCTCATGGAACATTATTTTGATAAAGGTGAATTGGATGAAGATGAAATGAAGGAGGGCATGAAAAAAGCGATGATCAATCACGATCTCTTTCCTTTATTCTGCTTGTCCGCCGAAAGAAATATGGGCAGCGGCCGGCTGATGGGCTTCATTGATAATGTTTGTCCCTCCGCCAATGAAATGCCACCTCAAAAAACGCTCAAGGGCAGCACACTGCCTTGTGATGCAAATGGTCCCACCTGCATCTTTGTATACAAAACTGTTACAGAGCCGCATGTAGGAGAGATGTCATTTTTCAAAGTGTATTCCGGTGTGGTAAAATCGGGTATGGAACTGGTAAATGAAAACACCAATGTTTCTGAAAAGATCAACCAGTTATTTATTGTAGAAGGAAACAAGCGTACCAATGTGAACGAGCTTAGTGCAGGAGATATAGGGGCTACCTTAAAGCTTCGCAACACGCATGTTAACAATACACTCCATGAAAAAGGAAAAGATATTGAGCTGGTGCCCATATCTTTTCCACCTCCTAATATGAGCATGGCCATTGAGCCGGTGAATAAAGGGGAAGAAGATAAACTTTCGCAGGCATTGCACCAGTTGGTGGATGAAGATCCAACGGTGAAAGTGGAGATCTCTCCTGAGCTAAAGCAAACCATCATCCATTGCCAGGGTGATATGCATCTTGCAGTGATCAAATGGAAGATAGAGCATCTTGCAAAAATTGAGGTTCGTTTTATCCGACCAAAAATCGCCTACCGCGAAACCATCCGCAAGAGTGCTGATGCACAGTACAGGCATAAAAAACAATCGGGTGGGGCAGGACAGTTTGGGGAAGTGCATATGCGGATAGAACCTTTCATAGAAGGCATGCCCGAGCCAGCGGGATTGAACGTTCGCGGCAGAGAGACACACGATCTGCCATGGGGTGGTAAACTGGTATACTATAATTGTATAGTAGGAGGTGCTATTGATGTGCGTTTCCTTCCTTCCATTATGAAAGGGGTAATGGAAAAAATGCAGGAAGGTCCGCTTACCGGCAGTTATGTTCGTGACATCAGGGTAAGTGTATTCGATGGTAAAATGCACCCGGTTGATTCCAACGATATATCCTTCAAACTGGCGGGATTACAGGCTTTCCGGCAGGCTTTCCGCGAGGCAGATCCACAACTGCTGGAACCTATTTATAAACTGGAGGTAATGTGTCCCGAAGACCTTACCGGTGCTGTTATGGGTGACCTGCAGACCAGAAGGGCGATCGTGGAAGGCATGGAAACAGAGGGACAGTTTTCTAAGATCACGGCTAAGGTTCCGATAGCAGAGATGTTCGAGTACTCATCATCGTTACGATCTATAACACAGGGCAGGGCTAAGTTCAAAATGGACTTCGACAGTTATTTTGTTGTTCCTTATGAACTACAGAAAAAACTGACTGAGGATTATAATAAGCATGCGGTGATGGAAGAAGCCTAGGGAGGTAAGAATTAAGAGGTAAGAGGTAAGATTTACGTGGGGGATGTACTGCGGTTTTTTGGAGAATGAGTGAGCAGCATCCAATACTAATTCTTACATCTTACCTCTTTTTACATCTTACCTTAATTCTTACCTCTTACATCTTACCTCTTACCTGATATCTTACCTCTTACATCTTACCTCTTACCTGATATCTTACCTCTTACCTCTTCCCTGTTAGGGCCTGTTGGGGTCCTGGTGGATATTAACCAGCACTTTAAACTCTCCGAGTAAGGCGATCAGTTCAACTTCTACCCGAACATCCTCATAGATTTCGTCTGTCTGAGGCAGGTAGTAGAATGAGCTGGTGAACTTATTTTCGGATGAAGGTGGCTGATAGTCTGACCTGAATTGAACCTGGCTGCCATCGGGCAGGGAGAGCTTTGTGGCCTTCAGCTGCTGGCATATCTTCTTGTAAAGGGCTGCAGCCTCGTCATACTCTTCTGTTGTAAGCATTACCGCCTGCCAGCTGGCAGTGGTATCTTCTACAGAATGAAACCGCGTGATGATGGATTGCTCAGCGCCGGGGAGTTCTACCTGGGATGCATATTTTTCATACTCCGCTTCATCATTCACGAGAGAGCCCTGGATGTTCCTGAAATTGGTGGAATAATCAAAGATGACTGCCTGGATTGCCTCATCAAATCCTGGTGGATTCGGGCGGGATAGGGGACGAATGGCCGGCTGGGAAAAGGAAAGCACATAGAATACCATCATCAGGACGGTGGTTAGGGTCTTTTTCATTGGTTTAGATTGATCCGCAATGATAAGAAATTTAGAATAACCACTGGTAATGAAATGGTTAGCGTGCTTTTCGATGAATGGACACAATTTTGAATTTGATTGCCCGTTTTTTAATGGATCCGTTTTTAATCCGTATTTCCATACCCTTTCGAAAACTAAGAAACCCATGAATGAACAGTTGTATTTCAACGACCAGGCACATATTGCCGAAAAGTTTCAAATGATCCAGGACCACCTGAGCGATTCAAGCAAAATGGCGGTGCTGAAGATCCGCAACTGGAAACTGGTAGAGCATTTGCCCGAAACAAGCCAACGCTACCAGAAGCACATGCAACAAACCTTATTCAACGTTGTGCCAAATGAATTTATACTCTGCGAAGTAGGGTATTACTTCTTCCCGGTAAACAACTGATAAAAAAGGGCCGCTTTAGCGGTCCTTTTTTATCTTTATAGCATGGCATGGCACAATACCAACATTGAAGACAATTTATCCAAACTCAATACCAGTACCAAAGGCCTTAGCAGTGATGAGATCCCACGCCGGGTAGAAGAATATGGCCTGAACGTGATCACTGCACAAAAGAAAAAATCCCCTATTACACTTTTCCTTGCACAGTTCAAGGATTTCATGATCATCGTTTTGATGGCTGCTGCAGTGCTGGCCGGCGTATTCGGCGACCTCATTGATGCAACTGCCATCCTCCTTATTGTGATCATCAATGCCATAGTTGGTTTTATCCAGGAGTATAATGCAGAGAAGGCTATTGAAAGCCTGAAAAAAATGGCCGCCTCTTCGGCTGTTGTTATCCGTGATGGCAAGCCGGTAACTATCCCGGCTGAAGAACTGGTTCCTGGTGATATCGTTAAACTGGAAGCAGGTAATATTGTTCCCGCCGATCTCCGGTTGATTGAAACCAGCCAGTTAAAAGTAACGGAGGCCAGCCTAACCGGTGAGTCTGAAGCAGTAGAGAAAAATCCGGATACTCTTGGTAGTGAGGATGTGCCACTGGGCGACCGGCTCAATATGGCATTCAAAAGCACCCATGTTGCTTATGGTCGTGCAACAGCAGTAGTGGTACATACTGCCATGCATACTGAACTGGGCAAGATAGCAGGGATGCTGCAGGGAGAAGAATCAAAAACACCTTTACAGCATAGGCTGGCTGCTTTCGGTAAAAAATTATCCTGGGCAGTTCTTGCAATATGTGCGCTCGTTTTTATCATCGGTCTTATCCGGGGTGAAGAGCCACTACCCATTCTGCTGACAGCTATTTCACTTGCCGTGGCAGCTATTCCTGAAGCATTACCGGCAGTAGTTACCATCGCACTCGCAATAGGTGCCAAGAGAATGGTAAAACAGCAGGCACTTATCCGTAAACTTCCTGCCGTAGAAACATTGGGATCTGTCACTTATATCTGTTCTGATAAAACCGGAACACTTACTAAAAATAAGATGACGGTTGAAAAAGTATATGTAGAGGGAAACTTCATTGCCCCGGCAGATATGCATCTGGATGGAATCAACGAAAATGAAAAATGGTTGTTGCATGCACTCACCCTCAATAATGATGTGGTGGCGGATGCAAATAAAACTGCCATGGGCGATCCCACTGAAATTGCCTTATACGAACTGGCTGAACAAAATAATATCATAAAGTTTGAACTGGAAGAGTCGTTTCCACGTGTAAATGAAATTCCGTTTGACGGTGATCGGAAAATGATGACAACCATTCATCGCCATGAAAATGTTTATTATTCTTTCACCAAAGGAGCCCTGGATATATTGGTAACAAAAGCCGCCGGACTAACAGAAGAGGACAGTGAAAAATTAAAGGAGACATCTGATACCATGGCCATGGATGGCCTGCGGGTATTGGGTTTCGCCATGCGTAAGTGGGATCACGAACCTTCAGTTGAAGAAGTAAAAACCATTGAGAGCAACCTGGAGATCCTTGGTGCTGTAGGCATGATGGACCCACCACGCGAAGAAGCAATTCAGGCAGTCACAGAATGTAAAACTGCCGGAATAAAAACGGTTATGATAACGGGTGACCATCCCCTTACTGCAAAAACAATCGCAAAAAGAATTGGTATACTCGAAGAGAATAATGATGAGGTGATTACCGGTCCTCAGTTAGACGCATTGAGCGACCAGGAGTTCACAGATAAAGTGGAACATATTCGGGTATACGCAAGGGTTTCACCTGTGCAGAAATTAAAGATCGTGCAGGCCCTGCAGGAAAAAGGACAGTTTGTGGCAATGACTGGTGATGGTGTAAATGATGCGCCATCATTGAAAAAAGCAAATATCGGAATAGCGATGGGCATTACAGGAACGGATGTTTCAAAGGAAGCCGGTCATATGATATTGCTGGATGATAATTTTGCCACCATTGTAAAATCCGTAAAAAGCGGCAGAAGGATCTATGATAATATCCGCAAGTTTATCAAGTATGTGCTGACGGGCAACTCGGGAGAAATATGGACAATATTTCTTGCACCATTCTTCGGACTGCCAGTGCCTTTACTGCCCATTCATATATTATGGATAAACCTTGTTACAGATGGACTACCCGGACTTGCACTTGCCTATGAGCCGGCAGAAAAAGGAATTATGAAGAGGCCCCCACGCCATCCCAATGAAAGCATCTTTGCCAAGGGATTGGGATTCCACGCCATCTGGGTTGGATTGCTCATGGGAGCTATCACGCTCATCACCCAGGCTTTCGAGATACAATCGGGTAACCACGACTGGCAAACGATCGTATTCACGGTACTTTGTTTCAGCCAGATGGGGCATGTACTCGCTATAAGGTCGGAGCAGGACTCGTTTTTTACACAGGGAATATTTTCCAATAAGAGACTGATATTTTCTGTGGTACTGACATTTCTTTTGCAGCTTATGATCATCTATACACCGGTGATGAATCCCATATTTAAAACTGCACCACTTTCGCTTACAGATCTGGGTATTGCGATGGCAATTTCATCTGTTGTTTTCTTTGCAGTGGAAATTGAAAAATGGTTTAAACGTCGCAAAAGCAGAACAGTTTAAGTAGATTCACAACAAACTAAATATAAATGCCCAGGTACCTGCAAATATTGCTGGCCATAGTGCTGGCGGGTCTAATACTCTATACCGGGCGCTCACTTTTTATACCACTCAGCTTTGCCTTGCTGATAAGTTTTATCCTTTATCCCATTTGCAAATGGATGGAGAAAAAGGGAATAGGAAAATCTACCGCTATCATTATAAACCTCGTAATGGTTACACTCTTATTGGGTGGGATAATATTCCTGCTGATACAGCAGCTGCAGAATTTTGGAAATGAATGGCCACTACTCAGAGATAAGCTAAACCAGTCGTCAATCCAGTTCTCGGCTTACCTGATGGAGGAATGGAATGTTAGTGAAGCCACGCAGAAAGAGTGGCTGGCAGAATTCGGTAAGAATTCGACCTCACATATTTTTGGCCTGGTACAGCAAACCATCAGCGCATCTGCCGTGTCGGCTGTTTTGTTATTCCTCATTCCAATATACAGTTTTCTGATCCTGTATTACCGGCAGCGGCTTGTAAAAGCGCTTATATTATTTCTGCCGGCACACTATCGTACAGGTATAATCGAAATCATCCAACTTGCCATTCATTCCTACTATGAATTCATCAAAGGAATGATGGTGGTATATCTTATCGTTGGAGTTCTTAATAGTGTTGGCCTCTTAATACTTGGAGTACCACATGCAATACTTTTCGGATGCATTGCTGCCCTGCTCACTTTTATTCCTTATGTGGGAATACTGGTAGCATCACTTTTTCCTATTACATTATCATGGGTCACCTACAATTCGATCTGGTATCCCATTGGTGTGATAGGCATTTTTGCTTTTGTCCAATACCTGGAAGCCAATATAATATTTCCATGGGCCATAAGCAGGAGGCTCAACCTGAACACCCTGATGACCATTGTAGCCATTATTATAGGTGGTATTCTCTGGGGTGCAGCAGGCATGATCCTGTTTGTACCATTCGCAGCGATCCTGAAACTGGTGGCCGAAAGAATGGAAGGAGGAGAGGCTATGGCTGAACTGCTGGGAGATGACAAACCATAAAACTATCAACTGTTAGTTTTACAGGCATCCTCCTTACATTTGCTAATAATTCAAATTCGAAAACTTGTATATGAAAGACGTTTATATCATTTCCGCAGTTCGTACACCGATGGGAAGTTTTGGTGCCAGTCTGAAAGATATCTCTGCCACCCAGCTTGGGGCTATCGCAATAAAGGCAGCATTGGAAAAGGCGGGAATTGATCCGCACAAAGTAAATGATGTTTTGATGGGGTCGGTGATCCAGGCTAACCTCGGCCAGGCGCCTGCAAGGCAGGCTGCAAAATTTGCCGGACTTCCTGACTCAGTAAATTGTACAACCATAAATAAAGTTTGCGCCAGTGGGATGAAAGCACTGGCACTGGCAGCACAAAGCATCCGTTTGGGAGATGCTGATATAGTTGTTGCAGGAGGCATGGAGAGTATGAGTAATGTTCCTTTCTATGTGGAGAATATGCGATGGGGAAACAAGTATGGTAATAGCACATTGATTGATGGACTCGCCAAAGATGGTTTAACTGATGTATATGATGGAAAGGCAATGGGCAATGCGGCAGAGCTTTGTGCAAAAGATTGTGGCATCAGCAGGGAGGAGCAGGACAATTTCGCGATGGAAAGTTACCGCCGTAGCCAGGCAGCATGGGAAACTGGCAAGTTTGATAATGAGGTGATCCCGGTTCCCATACCACAGAGAAAAGGAGACCCTGTGATGTTTGCAAGAGATGAAGAACCCTTCAATGTTAAGTTTGATAAGATCCCTGAATTGAAACCGGCCTTCCAGAAAGACGGAACTGTAACAGCAGCAAATGCCTCCACCATGAATGATGGCGCAGCAGCACTGGTGTTGATGAGCAAAGAGAAGGCAGATGAACTGGGATTGAAACCAATTGCAAGAATACTCTCCTGGGCAGATGCAGAGCAAGCACCTGAGTGGTTCACCACCACACCATCTCTTGCAGTTCCTAAAGCGGTTGAAAAAGCGGGACTGAAAATGCAGGATGTTGAGTACTGGGAACTCAATGAAGCATTTGCAGTTGTGGGCATTGAAAACAGTCGCCGTATGCAACTTGATCCGGCTAAAGTAAATGTTCATGGTGGTGCAGTATCATTAGGCCATCCCCTTGGATGTTCTGGTGCCAGGATAATTGTAACGCTGCTAAATGTTTTAAAGGCAAATAATGCAAAGTATGGCGCTGCCGGAATCTGTAATGGAGGAGGAGGAGCATCGGCAATGGTAATAGAAAATATCAACTAATAGTATGCTTGAAGTTCGCAAGGCCTTACCGGAAGATGCATCTCTTATAGCAACTTTAACAAGGGATACATTCTATGATTCTTTTGCAGCCGATAACACTGCCGAGGACATGCAGTTATACCTTGCAGAGCACCTGCAGCCGGAGGCACTGGAAAAAGAAATCTTCCTGCCCGGCAATCATTTTTTTATTGCCTGGGATGGGCAACGCCCTGTAGGATACCTGCGTTTAAGGGAAAGACCTGAAGGCCATCCTGATTGCATCCCCGCAGGAAATAGTATTGAACTGGCGCGTTTTTATGCCATCGCTGATTCTATCGGTAAAGGGGTGGGGAAGGCTATGATGGCACATTTGCTGGAATATGCTTCTGGCCTGGGATTTGAAAGGATATGGCTGGGTGTTTGGGAACATAACCAGAGAGCTATCGGCTTTTACCAGAAATGGGGATTTGAAAAAGTTGGCAGTCATCCTTTTATGTTGGGGCGCGACCTTCAAACAGACTGGTTGATGACAAGGGAATTACCTTAATTGGTTAATATTTTGCCAGTATTGCCACCATTCGGGCCAACAAAACATCTATAAAAAAAACAAACGCGTATATTGAAAAGCAAAAATTACCTAATGAAACGCATACTGACACTATCGCTCTTACTCGGCCTGTTCATAAGCTCCTGTAAAAAGGACAAGGGAACAGATGATACTACTCCACCACTACCTCCTCCTGCATCAGCAGCCGACAAGGTGAAAGATACTTCGCTCATGATAGCCCGTGAGGCCTACCTCTGGTACAAGCAGATCCCGGCCAATTTTAATCCAAGGCAGTTTGATGATCCCGATGGGGTTATGACCGGCATACGTCCATATAGCAAAGAACCAGGATTTACCAATGCTGTTGACAGATGGAGTTTTGGTATCCTGCAATCTGAATGGGATGATATCAGCAGTGGTATCAGTGGCGATTTTGGAATAGGCATTTTCTTTCGTACCGAAAATGATCTGCGCGTAACCTATGTGGAGCCCGCATCTTCTGCAGGCAAAGCTGGTGTTCAACGTGCATGGCGTATCTTGAAGATCAATGGTCGTAATATTACTGTTGCTGACCAGGCTACAATAGATTTTGTGGTAGATGCAATCTACTATAGTACTTCAGCAGATATCAATTTTCAGAAGCCCGATGGCAGCACTGTTGATCTTACTATAGCAGCAACCTCTTACCAGGAACAACCTCTTGTACTTGACACAGTATATAATACAGGTGGAAAGAAGATAGGGTATATGGTTCTGAATTCATTCCTGGGTGACCAGACCACCATGAAGAACAGGTTCCAGCAAACCTTCAGTGAGTTTGCAGCAGCAGGCATCACCGACCTCGTGGTTGATGTTCGCTATAACGGGGGTGGATATGTTGCGTTGCAGGAAGAACTTGCCAACTATATAGTTCCAAATGCATCAAATGGAAATGTGATGTACAGGCAGGTGTATAATGATATACTGCAGGAGTTTAATCGTACCGTCAACTTTTCCAAAAAAGGAACAGTGAATGTTCCAAAAATGGTAATGCTTATTTCAAGGAATACAGCATCGGCGAGTGAAGCACTTATCAATCTCATGAAACCGCATATGGAAGTGAAAACAGTTGGACCAAATACAACGAATGGTAAGCCGGTTGGATATTTCCCGATTCCTGTTGGTAACTGGTATGTATTCCCTGTTTCTTCAAGGCTTGTTAACAGCGCTAATGAAGGAAGCTATTTCAATGGTTTCACTCCTGATAAAATTGTTGCAGATGGTCTTGATAAGCCATGGGGTGATCTCCAGGAATCAATGCTTGCAGCAGCAGTGAATTATATTGTAACAGGAACACTTCGCGCAGCAGGAGGAGAGTCAATGAATATGGAGGATCTTCGCAACTACGAGAAACTGCCGATGAACAAACGCAAGGTTCTTGTGGATGATTCACGCACTTATTCTGAAATAAGAAAGGCAATTTTGAACTGATATACAGGCAAATGTTTAGCAAAAGTCCCGATTATCGGGACTTTTTGCGCTTAAGGACTCTAATTTTTGCGCATTTGAGGTTGAACCAATAAATTTGCCACTCCAAAATAAAGCAATAGCATGGCAAGATCAATCGCATTTAGAGAAGCGCTCCGCGAAGCGATGAATGAAGAGTTCCGTCGCGACGACCGTGTTTTCCTGATGGGTGAAGAGGTAGCAGAATACAATGGCGCCTATAAAGTGAGCCAGGGTATGCTGGATGAGTTTGGCGACAAGCGTGTTATTGATACACCGATCTCTGAGCTGGGTTTTGCTGCAGTAGCGGTTGGTGCTGCACAGAATGGCCTCCGTCCGATCGTTGAATTTATGACCTGGAACTTCGCCGTTCTCGCTCTTGACCAGATCCTCAACACGGCATCCAAAATGCTTGCTATGAGTGGTGGTCAGTTGTCATGCCCCATCGTTTTCCGCGGACCCAATGGTTCTGCCGGTCAGCTGGGTGCACAGCACTCTACTGCATTCGAAAGTTATTATGCCAACATACCTGGACTGAAAGTTGTATCTCCAAGTAACGGATATGATGCAAAAGGACTTTTGAAACAGGCCATCCGTTATGAAGAAGACCCTGTCATTTTCATGGAAAGTGAAGTGATGTATGGTGAAAAATCTGAAGTGCCGGAAGAAGAATATTATATCCCTATTGGAAAAGCCGATGTTAAAAAAGCAGGTAGTGATGTAACAATCGTTTCTTTCAATAAAATGATGAAAGTGGCACTGGGTGCTGCTTCAGAATTGGAGAAAGAAGGAGTGAATGCAGAAGTTATTGACCTTCGTTCAATACGTCCGCTCGACTGGATGACCATCCTGGAAAGCGTTAAGAAAACAAACAGGCTGGTGATTGTTGAAGAGCAGTGGCCTTTCGCTTCTATCTCTTCTGAGATCGCTTACCGCATCCAGAAAGAAGGATTTGATTACCTGGATGCTCCCATCCGCCGAATCACTGCAGCTGATGCTCCTTTGCATTATGCGCCCAACCTGGTAGCGCTTGCACTCCCCGATGTGGAACGCACAGTAAAGCTGGTGAAGGAAGTGATGTACATGAAAAAGTAACTTCAATCCATTGAAGTACTAATAAACAAAGAGGTGTCTGAAATTCAGACACCTCTTTGCATTAACCATTATAAAATTCTGAGAAAAGAACGCTTAGCGAAGTACGCTGCCAACGGTAAGAAGGAAGCAATAACTATAAGCCATCAGGATACCGGCAAGTACCACCAGTTTTGCAGTCATTTGCCATACACTTACTTCTTTAGTTGTTTTTAAAGGATGTTTCAGGGTAGTCATAGTAGGATATTTTTGCTTTCAATAGGATATAACAAAAATACAACGCCTTCCATGCCTTGTCAAGGCCGCTTTTACCCGATTTTTTTCGTAGAATTACGATAATCTTTATCGTGAATACTAAGGTTGCTTTTTAAAAAGCATTTATACTACATTTGAACGCATCAAAAAAAGCATATGTCAAATATCCTCATCATAGACGATGAAAGAGCTATACGGAAAACATTAGGAGAAATTTTATCATACGAAGGCTATAAAATTGAAGAGGCCTCTGATGGAGAAGAGGGATTGAAAAAATTCAGGGAAACCACTTTTGATGTGGTGCTATGTGATATCAAGATGCCTAAACTTGATGGCATTGAATTCCTCGACAAAGCAAGGGAAGCAAATCCGGATGTGCCCATCATTATGATCTCTGGCCATGGTACCATTGAAACTGCGGTAGAGGCGGTAAAAAAAGGCGCATTTGATTATATCTCCAAACCACCGGATCTCAACAGGCTTCTGATAACATTGCGAAATGCAATGGATAAAACATCGCTGGTATCAGAAGCAAAAGTGCTTAAAAGAAAAGTGAGTAGGGTTCAGGACATGATTGGTAATTCACCCGCCATCCAGCGAATCAAAGATACAATAGAGAAAGTAGCGCCTACTGAGGCAAGGGTGATGATAACCGGTGAAAACGGTGTGGGTAAAGAACTGGTTGCAAGATGGCTGCATGAGAAAAGCAACCGTGCAAGTGGCCCGTTGGTTGAAGTAAACTGCGCTGCCATACCTGGTGAGCTGATCGAGAGTGAATTGTTCGGGCATGAAAAAGGATCATTTACTTCTGCCATCAAACAGCGCATTGGAAAATTTGAACAGGCAAATGGTGGAACCTTATTCCTTGATGAGATCGGCGATATGAGCCTCAGTGCACAGGCTAAGGTTTTACGAGCCCTCCAGGAGGGGAAGATCACCAGAGTTGGTGGTGATAAGGAAATATCAGTTGATGTAAGGGTTGTTGCAGCAACAAACAAGGATCTTCTAAAGGAAGTGGAAGAAAAGAATTTCCGGCTCGATTTATACCATAGACTTAGTGTAATTCTTATTCATGTACCATCACTGAATGAGAGGAGAGATGATATACCGCAACTGGTAGATAAATTCCTTGAGAATATCTGTGCGGAATATGGCATCGCTAAAAAAGAAATAGAGAAACCTGCCATGGATGCGCTCAAAGAATATGAGTGGACAGGTAATATACGTGAGTTGAAAAATGTTGTTGAAAGACTTGTAATTCTGTCAGGAAAGTCAATTCTTAAAGAGGATGTGATCAACAATGTATCGCCCAAGCGCTGATTAAATGGCTTTGGCAAAGGTTAACAGCTCCTGCAGTGAACGCAGGTATTTGATACCATGAGGTAACTGGTCGGCAACATCTTTTAAAGCAGGTCCCGATACTATGATTTTCGCCCCCTGTGCTTTATCTGCGAGCTCTGCCAGATAAGACTTCAGATCGATATTGTTCAGGTGTGTGATCAGGTGAAAATACAGGTGTGTTACTTTCTTGTGACGGCAATAAAATTCAATGCTGCTGAGTTCAACTTCGGCACCCATATATACCGTTGCTTTCCCGTGTTGTTTAAAAAGGTATTGCATGAACAACAAAGGGATCTCATGAGCTTCCCCCTTAGGTGTAAACAGGAGAATTTTTCTATCGGCACGATTTACCGGAACACGCAGTTCATCAATGGCAAGCATCATTGATTTCTGAATAAGGTTGCTGCTAAAATGTTCCTGGGCAGGCATCGCTTTATCGGTTAACCAGTACATTCCCATCTTTTCGAGGAAAGGATAAAAAACTTCGATAACAGCTTTTTCAAAGCCCAGTTGCTCAATATATATTCTTAGCAACTTATCAAAATGTTCAAAGTCGAAGGCCTGTGCAGCAAACATTAACTGTTCAATATAATTCTCGTGAAAACAGCCTTTATCGTATACTGAAGCAAGTTTACGCAGTTCCTGATCGCTTAGGCTTGCCAGTTTGGAGATCTTAAATCCATTTTTATAAAGAATGGAAAGGCGAAGCATTTTCTTGAGGTCTTCGTCATCGTAATAGCGGTGGCCGCTATCTTTTCGTTTTCCATTACAAACACTATACCGGTGCTCCCATATACGAAGTGTATGTGCCTTGATACCTGTAAGGTTTTCAATATCACTTATGGTAAAATGATTCATTTTTTGCTACTAATGATGCTAAGTGTGCCTTTACTTAACAAATCTTTTAATTGGTGCCTGTCACAATTATAATAAATCCGACACAAATAGATTGAATAAACACCATTTTGCCTTCAGAATGGTATTTTTGCCGGAATCTAAAATTCACTGAATGTCACTGAATCAAATCCTGATCATATCTCTTATTTCCTTACTGTTGGTCTTTCTCCCTGCTTTCGGACTTTCAAAGATGTTTGAAAAGGCCGGCGTTCCTTCCTGGAAAGCATGGATTCCTTTCTATAACACCTGGGTTATGCTGGATGTTGCGCAAAGACCCAAACATTGGTTCTTCTGGCAGTTCATCCCGGTGGCAGGATGGTTTGTGACTATGGGAATTTTTATTGAATGGGTCAAATGCTTTGCCAAATTCAGCTTTTGGGAGCATGCACTTACCTGCCTGGTACCCTTTTTCTATTTTCCCTATGTGGGGATGGATAAGAATACTAGATTTATCGGTCCGGCAGGAGTGAAACATTACCAGAAATCAACTATACGTGAATGGGTTGATGCGGGTATTTTCGCGGTAGTGGCTGCCACCCTCATCCGCACATTTATTTTTGAGGCATATACGATTCCAACCGGTTCGATGGAGAAGACATTGCTGGTGAATGATTTTCTATTTGTAAGCAAACTCAGCTATGGTCCGCGTATTCCTAATACCCCCCTGGCTATCCCTTTCATGCATCATACCATTCCAGGAACATCATCCCGCTCATATACTGAAATGATCAAGCTTCCTTACAGTCGTTGGTTTGCCAGTCCGGTGAAGCGCAATGATGTGGTTGTTTTTAATTTTCCTGAAGGCGATACAGTTATCAATACACCTGCCTATCAATCGCTGGTTCCCTTTTACCAGGAGGCCAGGCGCATTGGAAATGGCGATATGAATATAGGTCGCCAGTATATTTTAAATGATCCCGACACATATCCATTGGTGATACGCCCTGTTGACAAACGAGAGAATTATATTAAGCGTTGCGTAGCCATAGCGGGTGATACTTTAGAGGTGAGAGGCGGGCAGGTTTATATTAACAGCCAGCCCGGGTTCAATCCCCCGCATTCTCAATTGCCTTATGAACTGGAAACAAATGGCCAGCCGCTGGACCAGGCTTCCATGCTGGAAAATTTCAATATTGACATAGAGAATCCGGAAGAGTTTGGATCAATGGGAAATAATAAGTTCATGGTGTTACTTACGCATGAGGCGGCAGAAAAAATGAGGTCATCCGGTTTTGCCAAAACACTCACCGCTCAGCTTACCAGTAAAGACCAGGTAGATCCCAGGCTATGGGGAAAGCTTACTTTTCCAAATGATACATTACACAAATGGACCGTCGACTATTTTGGTCCGGTTTGGATACCTGCCAAGGGAGCAACCCTTACCATCACCCCAGAAAATTATTCCATATATGAAAGGGCCATTCGGGTTTATGAGGGAAATAGTTTTGAGCAGCAGAACGGTAAATTCATGATCAATGGTAAGGAGACAAACCAATACACTTTTAAGATGAATTATTACTGGATGATGGGAGATAACAGGCATTATTCACAGGACAGTCGATTCTGGGGTTTTGTTCCTGAAGACCATGTAGTGGGCGAGGCCTGGATCATCTGGATGAGTATGAATAATGGTATCCGCTGGAACAGGTTGTTCAGGAGTATAAAATAACGTACCTTCTTTGGGATATAACTTATCATAACAATGACAAGAAAAGCTTTCCATTTTGATTATGATGTTTACCAATCCCTCGATGAACTAACAGAAGAGGATGCCTGGCTTCTTGCCGAGGCCAGGGAAGTTACAGCTCATGCATATGCTCCCTATTCAAATTTTTTTGTGGGGGCAGTAGCAAAGCTTGCCAATGGGGAGATCCTCGCGGGGTCTAACCAGGAAAATGCATCCTTTCCTGTAGGGCTATGCGCAGAAAGGGTTTTACTGGCTTCCGTTTCTTCTCTATTCCCCAAGATCCCAATAGACACTATTGCATTAAGTTACCGGAGCAGCCAGGTTGAGAGTAATCATCCCATCACACCCTGTGGTATTTGCAGGCAATCGCTGCAGGAGTATGAAGATCGGGTTAAGCATCCAATAAGGCTTATACTGGGAGGCATGGAAGGGCCTGTATTCATTATCTCCAGCGCAAGCATGTTGTTGCCGCTATCTTTTTCGGGTGATGATTTGGGAACCTGAATCAGAAAAGGGTTTGAACACCATGGGCGATTTTTCTTTCATGATCCAGTAACCATTTCTTTCTCCCGATACCTCCGGCATATCCTACGATTTCGCGGTTAGTTCCTATAACGCGATGACAGGGAACGATTATGGCGATATTATTTTTGCCATTCGCAGAAGCAGCAGCACGTATAACTTTTGGGTCACCCAGTTTTCTTGCCAAATCCATATAAGAGATTGTACGTCCAAAGGGGATGGCAGTAAGTTCAACCCATACCTGCTGCTGGAAACCTGTTCCGGCCTGGTTCACGGGCAGGTCGAACTGCCTGCGTTGACCCGAAAAATATTCCATAAGCTGATCGGTACAATTCTGTAACAGGGAGTTCCAGCTAATCTCCTGCGGCATATCACTTAATTCATCCTGTTCACAAAAATGAACTTCTTCAACATAACTTTCAGTAACGGTTATGCGAATAATGCCAATGGGAGAGTGGTACCACGATTGAGGCATAATGATCAACCTATTTTATGACCGTTTGAAACGGGTCGTTCGGGTTTCAATAAAACTACATCATTGTTTTCATTATAAATTCCAAGTACCAGGCATTCACTGGTGAATCCGGCAATCCGCTTGGGTGGGAAGTTCACTACAGCAATAACCTGCATACCAACCAATCTGTCTGTTGTATATAGTACAGTGATCTGGGCAGATGATTTTTTTATTCCCATTGAACCGAAATCAATGCTAAGCTGGTAGGCTGGTTTACGGGCTTCAGGAAAGGAAGTTGCAGCTATTATTGTACCCACCCGCATATCGATTTTCTCAAAATCAGACCATTCGATCATTTTTATTTCTAAAGTACAATGAGTTCTGTGGATTTGAATGAAATAATACTTTTGATTTTAACCATCTACAGTGTAAATTGAATCTCCTTTTAACAAGCAAACCGATTGTAATTATGCCCAGCAAATCAGCATCACGCAGAAAATTCATTCGAAACTCTTCCCTGGCAGCGGCAGGTTTTTTTATTGTTCCCCGCCATGTTCTGGGGAAAGGACATATTGCTCCCAGTGATACACTTAACGTAGCAGGAATTGGAGTAGGAGGTAAAGGACAAAGCGACCTCGCAGAATTCTTCAAATCAAAGAAGGTAAATATTGTGGGGCTATGTGATGTTGACGACCGCGCCGCAGCAGCTTCCCGTAAAGCTTTTCCGAAAGCACCTTATTACCGCGATTTCCGGGAGATGCTCGCTAAAGAAAATAAAAATATAGATGCTGTATCTATATCCACCCCCGATCATACCCATGCCAATGCAACCTTAGCCGCTATGCAACTGGGTAAGCATGTGTATACGCAGAAGCCACTTACTCATGATATCTATGAAGCACGCCTGCTAACGGAAGCGGCTAAACGCTATAAAGTTGTCACCCAGATGGGTAACCAGGGAGGTAGCGGTGAAGGTGTTCGCCGATCTAAAGAACTGGTAGATGCAGGACTTATAGGTGAAGTACATACAGTTCATTGCTGGACCAACCGCCCGGTATGGCCGCAGGGTATTCCAACACCGTCTGGCAAACATGAAATCCCAAAAGAACTGGATTGGGATCTGTGGCTTGGTCCAGCCCAGCATATAGACTATAACCCTGCCTATATTCCTTTCAACTGGAGAGGCTGGTGGGCTTTTGGCACAGGTGCCTTGGGTGATATGGCCTGTCATATTATGGACCCGGTTTATCGCATACTTCCTATTGATTATCCGGAATCGGTTGAATGCAGTGTTGCCAATATCTGGAAGGATATGTGGGTTGAAGGAAATTATGTTGATGGATGTCCACCATCATCAATCATACACCTGAGCTATCCGCGGAAAGATGGCAAAGGAAAAATAAAAGTCTCCTGGCATGATGGGGGATTACTACCCGCCCGCCCTGATGAGTTATTACCGGAAGAAGCCTTCGGTAACTGGGATGGTGGCGCATTGTTTATTGGTGATAAGGGTAAACTCCTAATGGATTGTTATGGTGAAAATCCACGCTTGTTACCTACTGTGAAAATGAAGGAAAGCAACCTGCCGGCACCAACATTGAAGCGTGTTCCGGAAGGGCATTATGTTCAGTGGGTGAATGCCTGCATAGCAGGTCATGGAAAGGCTGAAACCAGCTCTCCATTTGAGTTTGCCGGTCCATTCACCGAAAGCATTCTGATAGGAAACCTCGCCATTCGCAGCTGGATGCTTAAGAATCCAAACCTGAAAGGTTGGGGCGATAAATACCTCGGAAGAAAAACGCTTCTCTGGGATGCAAAGAATATGCGCATCACCAATTTCGAAGATGCAAACCAATTTGTAAAAAGAGAAAGAAGAAAAGGATGGGACCTGTAGGGAAGTAAGATGTAAGAGGTAAGAGGTAAGAGGTAAGATTTAAGGTGGAGTACTTTCTCCCAAGTCTTACCTCTTACCTTTTACCTCTTACCTGTCATAGGTAGCTTCTGACCATCCAGGCCATTTTTTCATGCGCTCGCATGAGTCCGGTTAACAGGTCGGCTGTACCTGCATCCTTATGTTTTTCATCCACTTCATCAATATCAGTGCGAAGCTGTTTTATCAATGTTTCGTGGTCGTTGAGTAAATTTTTCAATTGACCTTTCTGGTCGGTAGTATAATCGGGTTCCTCCAAACGGGTCAAAGCCAGCATATCCTTTAATCTTCCTGTTGCAAAATTTCCAAGCATACGAACTCTCTCGGCGATCTCATCAATACTGCCTGCAAGCTGCTCGTACTGCGCTTCATAAAAGGCATGCATTTCTGAAAAATTATCTCCTTCATAATTCCAGTGATAATTTCTCAGTTTCATGTAAAGCACATGTTCATCAGCAAGGAGTGTATTCAGTTTGATGGAAACTGCCTGTGTATTTTTTGGAGTAATGCCAATATCTGCTTTCATAATAAAAGAGTTTAATTTACTCTCCTAATATAACTGAAAGTTTCAGCAGTTCTTCTTTTTTGTAGTATTGCTTATCGTTATCAAAACACTTTGCAAATTCCTCCAGCAGCATTTGGATGATCCTGATATTGCTCATTGGCCTGAAGTAGGAGGCGGTGGGGGGAACAGATATCCTGCGGAAATATGCCTCCACATCTTTTTGTGTAAACACCTGTCCACTCATGGGATCAATATAAAACTGGATACGTTGAATAGGATTGTTGGGTAATAGATCCCATTGCCCGGGTTCAACATCGTAGTAGGAAAGAATAAACTGACGAGGGATATTCACAGCACGGATTGGAATATCAAGCAGGTCAGACATAACCAGGTAAAGAATACCGTTGCTGATAGAATTACCTTTCTTTATTTCAATCACTTTATTGAGCAGAAAATCATTCGGTTCGCCATAATTAAGCTCCGATCCTTTTAAATGATAATAGTTATACAGGATGGTTGTGAGAACATTTGTTTGTTCAAGAGGCGTGAGATAATTATTTAATTCTAACCATATATTACGCCGCATCTTTTCGATCTCCTGCAGAACAGTGTTCACATTGAGATCTGGATATTGAAACTTAGCCACTAATAGTGCCCCTGATAAAAGATCGGGCTCCTTTAAATTCTTCCATCGCTGGAATTCAACCGTTAGATCACAGTAATGCAGCCGATGGATGAGGAGCTCAATCCTTTCCTGGACCGACTCATCAGGGGTTATCTCCCATAGATGTTCCAGGTTCGGAATGATGTTGGCGCCCATGGAGATGATCCTGTCACTCACCGTAGTGAATACTTCATCATCGGGGTCATCGATGAGATGAAAAAGGGCTGATATTTCACGGGTTTCTTCCATTCACACAAAATTGATAGTGATCAGCAACATTATTATGACGCATGAAGGCCGTCATTTATTGTTAGGGATCTGCAAATAAATATCGGGTGAACAGGATAGAGTTGGTAGGATAATTATCCACGAGTGTGAACAAACACAGGTAAGAGGGAAGATGTAAGAGGTAAGATGTACAACTCCCAATCAAATCTTACCTCTTACCTCTTACTTCTTACCTCTTACTTCTTACCTTTTGGGGCTTTTTTGGAAGCGGATTTCTTTGCCGGGGCGGCTTTTGCTTTTTTGTCAAAAGCTCCGGGTAATTCGGCTTCAATCATTTTTTTGACTTCATCTATTGAAATGCCAGCGAGATCTTCTTCTGTATATTTTCCACCATCAGCCTTACGGGAGAGTTTAAGCATCTTCTTACCAAAGCGGATAAATGGTCCCCAACGGCCATTCTCAATGGAGATCTTCTCTGCAGGCCATTGATGAATATAACGGTTCGCTTCCTTTTCGATTTTTTTAGAAACAAGTTCGTTTACTTCTTTCTGTCCCAACCGGTCAAAATCATAGGCTTTCGGAATATTGATATACAGATCATTCCACTTGATAAATGGACCGAATCTTCCTTTACCCTTGGTGACAGGAATACCCTCGTAGGTGGCTATAGGAGCATCAGCATGTTTCTTTTCATTGATCAGTGCAACTGCCCTGTCAATATCGAGCGTAACCGGGTCCTCACCTTTAGGAATGGATACAAACTCTTCACCCCATTTCACATAAGGTCCAAACCTTCCAATGTTAACAGAAACTTCCTGCCCTTCATACTCCCCAATGGTCATTGGAAGCTTGAAAAGCTCCATCGCTTCATCGTATGATATGGTTTCAATACTTTGTCCAGATTTCAATTTGGCAAAGCGGGGTTTTTCTTCATCATTTACATCGCCGATCTGAACCATCGGGCCATACCTGCCCATCCTGGCCACAACTTTTTTTCCGCTCTCCTTATCAACACCTAGATCACGTTCTCCGCGGATACGTTCGGCATGCTCGATAGTATTATCAACATCCTTTTTAAAGGGATTGTAAAACTCATCGATCATTTTATGCCATACGCGTTTCCCATTTGCCACCTCATCAAATTCATTTTCAATTTTCGCGGTGAACCCATAATCCATCACATCATTAAAGTTCTGGTTCAGGAAATCAGTAACTACCAAACCAAGATCAGTTGGAAACAGTTTTGACTTTTCAGCCCCGGTGGTCTCATGATCCATCTGCTTGATGACATTTTTGTCATCCAGTTTCAGTATCCTGAAATCGCGACGCGTTCCATCTTTATCTCGCTTTTCAACGTATCCTCTTTTAAGGATGGTGGTGATAGTGGGAGCATAGGTGGAAGGTCTGCCAATACCTAATTCTTCCAGCTTTTTAACCAGTGATGCTTCTGTATAACGAGGCGCGGGGCGATTGAACCTTTCGGTGGCCCTCATTTCGCGCAATGGGAGAACCTGCTTTAACGATAATGGAGGCAACATGCTCTCACTGCCTTCCTCTTCAGTCATATCTTCTTCATCACGATCTTCCCTGTAAACTTTTAGAAATCCATCAAACTTGAGTACTTCACCACTTGCAGTCAGTTCTTCCTTGTTGGTAGAGATCAGGATCTTGGCGGTTGTCTTTTCTAATTCGGCATCAGCCATCTGGGAAGCCATTGTTCGCTTCCAGATCAATTCATATAACCTGCGGGTATCGGGGTCATCAACAGATATGGTATCCATATAGGTTGGCCTGATAGCTTCATGCGCCTCCTGGGCCGACTCATTCTTATTCTTATACTTCCTTGCCTGGAAGTATCGTTTTCCATATTGTGCATTGATCTGCTGGCTGATACCTTCCATGGCCGTTTCGCCGAGGTTCACACTATCGGTACGCATATAGGTGATCCTTCCACTTTCATAAAGCTTCTGGGCCAGCAGCATTGTCTTGCTTACTGAATAGCCAAGTTTTCGGCTGGCTTCCTGCTGCAGGGTGGAAGTGGTAAATGGAGCAGCAGGCGATTTTTTCCCTGGTCTTACCTGGATATCTGAAACCGAATAACTGGCTCCTATACAGGATTGTAAAAACTTCTCTGCTCCTTCCTCATTTGAATAGCGCTGTCCCTCAGCCTTAAATCCAACGGGCTTATTACCAGAATCCTGGGCAGTAAACCAGGCCTCCACTTTGAAGTGGCTGACAGTATTAAAGGCATTGATCTCGCGCTCACGTTCTGCAATGAGTCGAACCGCCACACTCTGCACACGGCCGGCACTTAAGGAACTACCCATGCTCATTTTACGCCATAGAACCGGACTGAGCTCAAATCCCACTATACGGTCAAGAACCCGGCGAGCCTGCTGGGCATTAACCAGGTCCATATTAACCGTCCGTGGGTTCTGAACGGCCTTCTGGATAGCGGGCTTGGTAATTTCATGAAACACGATCCGCTTGGTTGTTTTGGGATCCAGTCCCAGCACTTCGCAGAGATGCCAGCTAATAGCTTCCCCTTCTCGGTCCTCATCCGTTGCCAGCCAAACCTCTTCACTCTTCTTTGCCAACTGCTTCAATTCCCGCACAACCTTCTCTTTATCATCCGGAACTATATAACGGGGCTTATAGTCGTCCTTTATATCGATGCCCATCTCGTCCTTTTCCAGGTCGCGGATATGTCCGTAGCAGCTTTTCACCTCAAAATCCTTACCCAGGATTTTTTCGATGGTTTTGGCCTTGGCCGGCGACTCCACTATCAATAAATTCTTAGCCATGTAGTTCAAAATCAATTATAAAATGAAAGATGGAACCTGCAAGTTTAGTGTATAAGGGCGAAAATACCAATTCCGGCCTTTTGCGCACCTTACCATTCTTTTAAGAAATAATACCGAGGAATCACCGTTAATTGCAGTATCCCAACTTCTACCTAACTAGTTTTTTCACCTTACAATCAACACTATGGCTAATTCCACGGATAGCCCGGGCAATGATATTGCCGGCTACGATTCGTTTACAGGTAGTAAAGGGGAAGGCGGATCGTTTTTGTGGTGGTGCGCAGGTGCCCACGGGCCCACCCTCAAACAATTTTCAACTGAACATCCTAAATATAATACGCTGGGGGGCGTTTTGCTCGCCACCTTTGTTCTGGCTGCACTTTCTTCTGGCTACGCCTTTTACACCATATTTGAAAACGTTGGCTGGGCTGTGGCATTCGCTATAATCTGGGGACTTATCATTTTTAACTTCGACAGGTTCATGGTAGCGAGTATCAGGAAGTACGGAATGTCGCAGGGCCGGCAGATAAGAGTTGCATTCCCCCGGATCGTGCTGGCAGTGATGATCGGTATCACGATAGCGCGACCGCTGGAACTAAAATTATTTGAAAAGGAGATCAACCAGCAGGTAGAAACTAATCTGGTAGAAAAGATCAAGCAATATAATAATACCCAGGATTCTCTTCACCAGGTGAGAATGGCATCTACTGCCGCAGAACGTAACCTTCTGTCAACCAGACGTAAAGCCATGGAAGATACCTTGCTTGGGCTACAGCTTTCTTATGTGAAGGAAGCGGATGGCACAGGCGGATCGGGTAAGAGGGGTGTTGAAACGATTACAAGACTCAAAATGGGGGCTTACCAGCAAACGGCCCAGCAATATGCCGCTGAATTTGGAAATATTGACTCACTGCTTGCCGTTCAGCAAAAGCTGCTCTCCACGGGCAACGACAGCCTTAACGCCACCAAAACCGCGTTTGCCCAGGGTGCCCGAAATAATATCGGCTTCCTGGAAAGAAATAAGGCATTGCATGATTTATCAGAAAAAGAGGAAAGTGTTTGGCTCGCCAACTTGCTGATCAGCCTGCTGATAATAATACTGGAAACAGCACCTATACTAGCCAAATTATTACTGCCGGTTGGACCTTATGACCTGGCCCTGGCTAAAGAAGAACTTATTCCGATGACTGCCATAGAACGCAAGCTGGTACTGGAGCAGGAGCGGATCAGGAATTCGAATATGGAGGCTGTTTAACAGGTACCGGAACCAATTCTGGTTGAGATTCTGAACCATTTCCGATTTGTTCAGACAACCACTTAATTACCGCTGATAAAAATTTGAGAGTAGTTTTCATGATACGCTTTAGTTTAGCAGACCATAAGATAGGTCTTCCGTTTAAACATATATAAGTATGAAGTTGTTTTTTAGCTTTCTGTTAATGTTTTTCTCATGGGCTGCATCTGCCCAGTTGGCTGAGGAAAATGAAATAAAAAAAGTGATTGATCAGCTTTTTACCGGCATGAGGTCGTCAGATACAGCGCTTTTGGCGGATGCGTTTGCACCAGAAGCCATACTGCAGACAATTATTCAGAAAAAAGATGGAAGTACAGTTGTCAGGACAGATGAAGTATCCGGATTTATTAGTTCGATTGGCAAGCCCCACAAAGAAATCTATGATGAACGCATTAGGTATGGCAACATAGAAATTGATGCAAATCTGGCTGCTGTGTGGACGCCCTATCAATTCTTTGTAGGAACCACTTTCAGCCATTGCGGCGTAAACTCCTTTCAACTGGTAAAACTCGATGGCAAATGGAAAATACAATACCTTATCGATACAAGGAGGAAGGATGGTTGCTTATAAGAAAACTTGCTTGCAGAATGTAAAAGGCAGTCTTTAATTTTTCGACAATTTGTATTTCTTATTGACCTTAGGGTTATTGAAATATTTATTCAGATCTTCTTCACTAAGGTTGCCTGTATCTACCATGGGTACATCAATCAATGATACCTGAACCTGTTTCAATTCGCCACGAAGCTTATTTATCTTGTTAAGAATTTCGAGATCAAGTTCACCACTTAATGCATTGTCCTGAAGTGAATACTCAAGGCGCTTAATGCTGGTACGAACCTGGGCTGCCGAATTCTGCTCATAGGTCTTAACAGGAGAAACAGCTTCTTTAACCGGCACAAGTGCAACACCAACACTTGGCATGACCTTACCCGCATTTTTTGAACTTTCGGAAGTGCTTGTAGATAATATGGTACCACTAAGGGCTGATGTGCCGGAAAGCAGGTCAAAAGAGGTACGTGTCTTTTTTGTACCGCGAACTTTTTTATCGAGTTCCTTAAAGGTAAATTTCAGCTGCAGAATATAGAGGGAAATGTCTTTCGTAAGCTTTTGATATTCTTGTAAGCGGAATGGATAGTTGAGTGCATCTCTTACCACTACACGAATAACCGAGGTATCGCGATTGTAGAACTTATCGGAGCCAATCAATGTGATATTAAAAACCCTGACTTTTGCTGAATCAGTATCTCTTACAAAGTCATAAGGAATAGGCCATTCAAATTTGTCATTGCATTTCTGGATAGCTGTATAGCCCTTTATGGGCATATTGGTTAATGTTGTAATCGATTCTATAGGGAAATTGCCATTCTCGCATTGGATATTGAAAGAAAGGGTATCACCCTCTTCAATAATAACGGTGCTGCTGATGGTTGGTTTGATCTGGGAAAGGGTAATCTCCGTATTATAAAAAAGCAGGGTGAAAAAGGTATCCACGCGTTCCTTGGGATCAGATAGATTCTGCACGCCGAGGTGAACACGGTATTCTTGGTCATATTTCAGCCTGCCTGAAAGGAACAACGATTTTTCAGCTTTAAAGGTTAAGATCCCCTCGTCCTTATTGATCTTTAAGCCCACCGGAGCATTCTTCAAAAACCAGAAATAACGGGCACTGTCAACCCGATTGATATCAAGGTTATATACGATCGCAGAGTCAACATGCAGTGTGATATAAGGATTGAGATTTAATATCCGGAGTGTAGTGTCAGGTGCAACCGGAATTATTGAATCGGGATGTATCAACATAGGAACAGTATCCAGTGATAAAGTAGTATCCCGTTTAGGAATGGTATCAGTCTGGGCCTGTACGGATGTTGTAATCAACAATACCAATATGCATAGCCAATGTAGCCGAAAACGAAAATTAGCCATTCTCTGTTCGTTATTTGCAAGGGTTGAAAAGTGTAGCAATATTAGCATATTTTCAACAGAAGCCTGTTAAACAATTTGTTAGAATGTACATGTCAAATAGTTTGAATATAAAGAACCCCGTTGTGGAAACAACGGGGCATAACCAAAACCAACTGCTTGTGAGAAAAATTATTGAATGGTAATTTCCCGCGGTTGGGGCTTTTCCACATTCTTTTTGGGAAGGAGTAATTTTAATAATCCAGCTTCATATTTTGCCTGAATATTTGCACCATCGATCTTCTCATCAACGGTGAATGTTCTTTTAAAAGAAGCCAGGTTAAATTCTTTACGTATCATTTTCAGTTCAGGATTTTTCTCCTCTGACTTTTGATTGAAAGCGATGGTGAGGAGACCATTTTCAAGCGTAACCTTAAAGTCTTCTTTTGATCGACCCGGGGCAATCATTTCCAGGTGATAGGCCTCATTTGTCTCAACAATGTTAACCGGGGCCTGGGGTAGAGCCTGTGATACTTCTCTGCCTATGAAGGAAGGAAATTCCTGAAACCAATCGTCAAGCAGAGTACCGAAAGGACGTGCGGGCTGATTTAACTTTACCATGGTCATATAGATTTTGTTTTATTGTTTTAATATGAATAAGACCGACAAAGCCTGTACCAGTTGAACTTTAGATGCCATTTTGATATTTAAAGAAGGATTAAGCCAAATAAAGCAGCCATTCTGTCGTGTATGCAAGAAATTGACCGCCGTTTTGGCTGATTCAAACCAAAGCAGTGGCCCGAATGTTTTTTCCAGTAGTTTTGCAATCTTAAAATCAAATACTATGTATCCAGCAGAAATAGTGATGCCCATGAAAGAAGAGTTAACGGAAGAAGGTTTCGTTGAACTTTTAAATGCAGATGCCGTTGAGAACCAGATGAAACAGGAAGGTACTACCCTGGTAGTGCTGAATTCAGTTTGCGGATGTTCGGCAGGAACAGCGCGCCCGGGAGTACTGATGGCAGTAGCCAATAGTCCCAAGAAGCCTGATTATCTCACAACCAGTTTTGCAGGTTTTGATATCGATGCCGTAAAAAAGCTTAGAGAACATCTTCTGCCTTATCCGCCATCTTCTCCATCTATTGCCTTATTTAAAGATGGACAATTAGTTCATTTCATTGAAAGACATCAAATTGAAGGCAGGTCTGCACAAATGATCGCCCATAATCTTATCTCAGCATTTGAGCAATACTGCTAAGCCATACTAAACAACCAGCATGTACCCCAACCTCTATTATGCCTTCAGGGACCTGTTCGGCATTGAGATCACTGGCCTCCGGTTTGTGAATTCGTTTGGTTTTTTTGTAGCACTCGCATTTTTATTTGCAGCCTGGGTGCTTACCATGGAACTCCGTCGTAAGAGCCAGGCTGGCCTTCTTCAGTATGAAGACACCAAAATAAAAATAGGTGAGCCGGCCAGTGCTTCTGAGTTAATAACAAATTTCCTGTTGGGATTTTTGTTAGGGTATAAGATCATAGGAGCTTTTGTAGTTGGTCCGGCTGACCCTCAGGCCTTTATATTTTCGACGGATGGCAGCTGGCCTGTGGGAATAATCACTGGACTTTTTTTCGCAGGACTAAAATGGTATGAAAAAAACAAGCAAAAGCTAGCCAAACCAGAGGAAAGAACAATCCGGATATGGCCCCAGGACAGGGTAGGGGATATTGTAGTTTTTGCTGCTGTATTTGGATTCGCGGGTGCTAAGGTGTTTCATAACCTGGAGAACTGGAATGAATTTATAGCGGATCCTGTCGGATCACTGCTTTCTTTTAGTGGTCTCACTTTTTACGGAGGATTGATATGTGCCTCAGCTGCCATTTTCTGGTATGCCCGGAAACATAAGATATCGCTCCGCCATCTTTGTGACGCAGCGGCTCCTGCTTTGATGCTGGCCTACGCCATCGGCCGGATTGGATGTCATATTTCAGGTGATGGTGATTGGGGAATTCCCAATAAATCGCCCAAACCATCTTTCCTGCCTGATTGGGCATGGGCTTATACTTACCCCAATAATGTTATAAGCGCAGGGGTACCAATTCCAGGTTGCGAGGGACAATACTGCAACCAGTTACCAGAAGCAGTTTACCCGACTGCATTTTTTGAAACCATAGCATGTCTGCTGCTCTTCAGCGTACTTTGGTATTTCAGGAAAAGGATCGATATACCCGGGCGACTTTTCGCACTATATCTTATCCTTAATGGCATTGAACGCTTTTTTATAGAGAAAATCAGGGTTAACACCGAGTATGATATTTTTGGATTCCATCCCACCCAGGCTGAACTGATCTCTTCATTATTAGTATTGACAGGAATTGCACTCTGGATCTGGATGGGCAAAATAGCGGATAAAAATCGTCCGGTTACCAGCACCAGATAATTTGACTACATATTAATTAAAAGCCATCCTTAACAGGATGGCTTTTGTATTTCCGTCCATCCGGTTCCTTCACCATTTATCCAGTAATTGGATAAGCCTGTAACCTCCTTCTTAGTTACACGTCCAATTGTTTGTCAAAGTAATTACCGAAAATCAATGCTAATAGCCATTCGCCACAAAACAATGTACATTGCATTACATAGTACCTACCTTTGACTTGTAATAGCCCTTAAACGGTACCAAACTAATTAAAGAACCTATCATGAAAAAGCTTTTCACTCTACTGACACTCGCATTATCAACCTTATCCACCGTCAGTTATTCCCAAACCAGGTCCGCCAGTGTTCAGGGATTTGTATTGGACCAGAAACAACAGCCTTTGGAGGCAGTAACAGTTAGCCTGCTCCATGCGAAAGATTCATCAGTAGCTAAAATCCTGTCTACTGATAAAACTGGAAAGTTCAATTTCGAAACCATTGGAACCGGCCAATATTTAATCATGGTTTCTGCGGTTGGACACCAGAAGAGTTTCTCTGCACCGTTACAAATAAATGGTGAGGCCACGGCTGTAACAGTTCCTTCCATTCAGCTGGTTTCCGATTCTAAAGAACTGGGGACAGTTACTGTAACAGCCAGAAAGCCATTTATCGAACAGAAGATTGATAAAATGGTGATCAATGTTGATGCAGCTGTAACCAATGCAGGATCTACTGCTTTGGAGGTTCTGGAAAAAGCACCGGGTGTAAGTGTAGATAAAGATGGCAATATCAGTCTTAAGGGCAAGCAGGGTGTGATGGTGATGATGGATGGCAGGCCTACTTACCTGAGTGCCGAGCAACTGGCAAGCCTGCTTAAATCAATGCCTGCCAGTTCAATTGACCAGATCGAGATCATGACCAACCCATCTGCAAAGTATGATGCTGCAGGCAATTCCGGTATCGTGAATATTAAAACGAAAAAGGAAAAGAAAAAGGGTTTCAATGGAAGTGTAACCGCCAATTATGCCCAGGGGAAATACTGGAGAACAAATAACAGTTTCAATACCAATTATAGAAACGGAAAATTTAATCTGTTTGCCAATGGTGGTTACAGCAAGTGGAACAGTTTCCAGGTATTGGATATCAAGAGAACATATAAGGATCCCAATTCAAAGGAAGTGACTGATATTTTTGAGCAGAGCACATTCATGCGTAACAATAACGATAATTACAACCTTAAGATTGGTGCTGATTTTTTTGTAACAAAGAAAACAACATTGGGTATTGTTCTCAATGGAAATATTTCTCCGGAGGACTGGACTGCTAATGGCATAAGCTACCTTATGGATAGCCAGCGCGGATTGGACAGCATCATCAATGCAGATAATCATATAAAAGATCTTTGGAAGAACGGAACAGCAAACCTGAATTTCAGGCATCAGTTTGATTCAACAGGAAAGGAACTTACTGCCGACCTGGATTATGTGACATATAGGTCAAATAACAAACAGGATTTCCTGAACAGCACCTTTGATCCTGATTGGAATCTGAAATACAATGAAAGTATGAAAGGAAAGTTACCTGTTGAGGTTGACATCTATTCTGCCAAGGTTGATTATGCACAGCCCATAAAGAAAGATATGAAGCTCGAAACAGGTTTCAAGACCAGTTTTGTAACTACCGATAATATTGCCAATTACAGCAATCTTGTTGATGAAACCTATGAAACAGATTTCAATAAATCTAATCGCTTCCAGTATAAAGAAAATATCATGGCAGGTTATATTAATATCAACAAGCAGATTAAAAAATGGGGAATACAAACTGGTCTGCGATATGAGCATACCAATTATGAAGGAAAACAATTTGATAATCCAACAAAGCAGGATTCTTCTTTCAGCAGGAGTTACGGAAGCCTGTTCCCAACTGTATTTGTGAGTTATGCTGCAAATGATAAGAACCAGTTCTCTATCTCAGTGGGCAGAAGGATTGACCGTCCGGCTTACCAGAACCTTAATCCATTCCTGTTCTTTATAGATAAGTTCACTTACCAGGCAGGAAATCCCTATCTCCAGCCACAGTTTACCAGGAATGTAGAGCTCACGCATACTTTCAATAGCTTCCTTACCACAACAGTAAACTATAGCAATACCAAAAACCTGTTCACTGAAACTTTTGATCAGGAAGGATATGCAACAATTGTAAGACAAGGCAATATTGGAAAACGTCAGAATGCAGGAATATCTGTGAGTGCCCAGGTGCCGGTGCAGAAATGGTGGACAGCCATACTATATTCAAATTACAACTACAGCAAATTTGAAGGACATCTTTATGGCGAATCAATTAATGTGGAAGCAGGTAACCTGATGATAAATATAAATAACCAGTTCAAATTCAATAAAGGCTGGAGTGCTGAACTGAGTGGATGGTACAGAACAAAGGGAGTTGAAGGCCAGTTAGTGATAGACCCCATGGGTGCTGCATCAGCTGGTGTTTCCAAGCAGGTGATCAAATCAAAAGGAACGGTAAAATTGAATGTTCGCGATATGTTCTATACCCAGGTGGCACAAGGTGATATTAAGTTCCAGTCAACAGAAGCCTGGTTCCGTAACAGCCGCGATTCAAGGGTAGTTAATTTATCTTTTGTGTATCGTTTTGGCAAGCCGATTCAGGGACCATCAAAAAGGAAAACAGGCGGTGCCAGTGATGAACTGAACCGGGTAAAAATGGGAGGCAATAATTAAGTATCATAACCATTAAACCTTATGGAGAGATGGAGGGATGGAGATATGGAAAAAGCATACAATTCCCTCCATCACTCCAACCCTCCAGGCCTCCAAGATAAGTTTCCCCTATTTAATTCTTACTTGATTTAGACCGCTCATGTATTGGTCATTTTTTCTAACCTGTGAAATACAGCAAAAACCATCCGAACCAATTAACTATTGATATCAGATCTTCTTAATGAATTTTACTAATAGTATAACAAAAACCTCATCAATGAAAAAATATCTACTTCTCCTGTTTATTGCTATTGCTGCTTCCGGCATGGCAATAGCGCAATCAACAGCAACTGTCAAAGGAATTATTACCGATGCAACAGGTACGCCATTGGAAGCCGTTACAATATCATTATACCAACAATCAAGTGGTAAGCTGGTAAAGATTTCAACCACCACAAAAAAGGGAGAATTTGAAATCATCAATCTGGGAGATGGCAGCTATAAGCTTACTGCTTCACTTGTTGGATTCAAACCTTTGGAAAAACAGAATATTGAAATAAAGGGTACTGAGCCTATTAACGTCGGTACGTTTTCACTGGAAGCCGCAACCAAGTCATTGGAGAATGTAACTGTGGTTGCCAGGAAACCCATGGTAGAAGTAAAAGCTGACAAAACTATTGTGAATGTTGAAGCTTTTATTTCCAATGCGGGGGGCACAGCTTTGGATGTGCTGGAAAAATCACCTGGTATTACTGTTGATCGCGATGGCAATATCAGCCTGAAAGGAAAGCAGGGAGTGATTGTGTTAATAGATGGCAAACAGACTTTTCTGGGTGGACAGGATCTCGCGAATCTGCTTCGCAATACTGCATCCAATCAACTGGAAACAGTAGAGATCATGACCCAACCCTCAGCAAAATATGATGCTTCTGGCAATAGTGGAATCATAAACATCCGTACTAAGAAAGGTCGCCAGAATGGATTTAACGGATCGGTGAACCTAAGCTATATCCAGGGACTCTATCCTAAGTCACCCAATAGTCTCAACCTGAATTACAAAAAAGACAAATGGACATTGTTTACTGCACTGAATTATTCATATTGGGAAGGATTCAATGAACTCAAGCTGGTTCGTAAGTTCCCGGGCAAAGGAGGAGAACCACTTTCTGCCATTTTTGACCAGGAGTCCAATGGGCATTTCTCCAGTAAAAATATGGGAATCAGGACGGGTGCAGAATATGCGTTCAATAAAAATACTTCGATAGGTGTGCAGGTAAATGGCACATACAATCCAAGGACTTTTTCATCAGAAGGCTCTGCAGCCATTTACGATGGGGAAAGTTTACTTGATTCAACCAATGTTGCCATTAGCAGGAATACTGACAAATGGAAGAATTTTGGAGCCAACTTCAATTTCAGGAAACGCCTCGATACAACAGGCCGGGAAATAACTGCTGATCTTGATCATATATGGTATAGTTCCAATGCTGTTCAAACATCCGACAACTACACATTTTACCAGCCTGGGAACCAGTTGGCAGATTCTTTTCTTCTGAGGGGTAATCTTCCATCAGATATTAAAATTTACAGTGCGAAAGTAGATTATGTACATCCGCTTGGAAAGCTGGGCAAACTGGAAGCAGGGTTGAAGACCAGCCTTGTAAAAACAGATAATGATGCCCTCTATTATCTATGGGATGCTGATGCAAAAGACTGGGCTGACGATCTTACCCGCAGTAATCATTTCCTCTATGAAGAGAATATAAATGCGGCGTATATTAATTATAGCAGGGAGTTAAAGAAATGGTCGTTCCAGACTGGCCTCCGCATGGAACATACCAATGCCAAAGGCACGCAGCTTTCAAATAATGAAAGCTTCAAAAGAGATTATGCGCAGTTATTTCCTACAGCATTCCTTAGCTATAAATTAAATGATAAGAACCAACTCAGTGCAAACTATGGCCGTAGAATTGAAAGACCCAATTACCAGGACATGAACCCATTCCAGTATTTCCTTGACCAGTATACTTTCCGGATGGGCAATCCTTATCTCCAGCCACAATTCAGTCATAACATTGAAGTATCACACAATTATAAAGGTGTATTGAATACAACCCTGAACTATTCAGTAACTACAGATATAATCAATGATATCCTAAAGCAGAATGATAGCACAAAGGTGACCTTCCAGACAAAGGAAAATATCGCCAGGAGAAGAAATGTTGGCATTGCAATAAGTTATAATCAACCCATTACCAAATGGTGGACAGTATCCCTTTATGGAAATGTGTTCAATAACCAATTCACGGGTTTCGTAAATGGATTACCGCTTGATGCAGGCTTTACTGCCTTCATGGCCAATATGAACAACCAATTCAAATTTGCCAAAACATGGGGAGGTGAGATCAGTGGATTCTATCGCAGTAAAATGCAGGATGGTGGCTTGATAGTGGCATTGCCAATGGGTGTTATAAACTTTGGTGTCTCCAAACAGGTACTGAAATCGAAAGGCACCCTCAAACTTTCTATCAACGATCCATTCTATATACAAAAATTCAGGGGTTATACCCAGTTTGGATCAATCGATACAGAGATCAATGCCAGGTGGGATAACAGGAGAGCAGCACTTAGCTTTAATTACCGGTTTGGAAAATTGCAGAATGGCGGACCACAACGCAGGAGAACCGGAAGCGCAACTGATGAACAAAATCGTGTTGGTGGAGGTAACCAGCAATAAATATTTCTCTAGAGTGTTAGTTAGTTTAAGGTTAGATCGTCCTGTTTCTACGGGACGATCATTATTTTTGCAGGGTAAAACATAAATATGCCATCATTTGACCTGGTCAGCAAAGTAGATATCCAGACCCTGGATAATGCCATCAATACAGTAAAGAAGGAGATAACCAATCGCTTTGATTTCAAAGATCAGCATGTTCAGATCGATTTGAACAAGAAAGATTATAACCTGGTGATTGAGGTAGAAAGTGATATGAAGCTAAATCAGGTCACGGATGTACTGATCAGCCGCACCATCAAACAGGGCCTGGATGCCAATATTTATGATTTTGAGGCAAAGCCAGGCTTCCAGAGTGGCAAGCTGTTTAAAAAGGAAATCCCGGTTCGTAATGGATTGAAACAGGAGGATGCCAAAAAGATCGTGAAACTTATTAAAGATAGCGGGCTGAAAGTTCAGGCTGCAATTATGGAAGATATCGTACGGGTTACAGCAAAAAAGATCGATGACCTTCAGGCGGTAATTCAGGCCAGTAAAACATGGGGATTGAATATTCCGCTGCAGTATATTAATATGAAGTCCTGATATTCAATTTTTTATGAATTTTTAGGGATTATAGCAGATTTCTTTGGAAGAAACAGTGTAAATGCGCTAATTTTGCGCTTTCGTAAATAATTAAAATAGTACGGCAAAATCCGTACTGCCTAAAAATAGCAGTTATGAAACAAGGTATCCATCCGCAAAATTATCGCTTTGTAGTATTCCGGGACATGAGTAATGGTGTCTCTTTCCTCAGCAAATCAACCGCCGCAACAAAAGAAACAGTGCAGTGGGAAGACGGTAACGAATATCCGCTTATCAAGTTGGAAATCTCCAATACCTCACATCCCTTCTTTACAGGTAAGAATGTTATGTTGGATACAGCAGGTCGTATCGACAAGTTCAAAAAGAAATACGCGAAAAAATAAAAGAAAGAAACCGGCAAATGCCGGTTTTTTTATTGGTGCCTCCTCCATGTTTCAGTCATGCTTTTTTGCATACCTTTAAAGCATGCAATGCATTATCTTCTCCGAAGAATATTGCCAGCCAGAAAACCTCTTTCCATTTACCTTGACCCGTCGGATACAGGATATCCGAATTGGTATACTCACCATCCGTGAAAAATGGGAGTTGATGCTGAAACTTCCATCGTATGATAAATGGGAAGGAGATTATAAGGAGGGCGATCGTTCTGTAACCATTGATTCCAAAATCAAAGAGGGTCATTATCTTTTGGTTCATTCCAATATTATTCCAACCCCTGCACTGGCAAAGGCTGTTATTTCCCTGGAGCCCGGTCAGTTTCTTACCCATCCCATTGCCGGGGCAATAGCATTTCATTTTCATTCCAGCGATGTCACAAGCCTGCATAAGATCAGGGTTCGTGAAACAATATCCTTTCAGGATGATACACCTAAAATCGTATATCCATGGGATATTTTCCACCTCAATGATACTGCCATCCGGCTTGATTTTGATGTCCTTACAAAGGACAAAAGATCAGCGCAAATTTCACCAACAAATAAGGTCAGCAATGAGGAGCAGGTTTTTATCGAAGAAGGCGCAATTGTAGAACACGCAATAATAAATGCGGTTACGGGTCCGGTTTATATAGGCAGAAATGCACTGGTAATGGAAGGCACAACAATTCGTGGTCCGCTCGCCGTTTGTGAGGATGCAGTAATCAAAATGGGATCAAGAATTTATGGTGCTACAACCATTGGCCCTGCCTGTACAGCTGGTGGTGAAATAAAGAATACAGTTATGATGGGGTATTCCAATAAGGCACATGATGGATACCTGGGCGATTCAGTTATTGGAGAGTGGTGTAATATCGGAGCCGGCAGTTCAGCGTCTAATATTAAAAACAATGCAGGAGAGGTGCTTGTGTACTCCCCTGCAAGTGAAGGAAATAAAGCAATGACAGGCATTAAATGTGGATTGTTGATGGGAGATTATAGCAGGGCTTCCATTAATTCCTCTTTTAATACAGGAACTGTGGTGGGTGTATCATGCAGTATTTTTGGATCGGGATTATTACCCAAATACATTCCCAATTTTTCCTGGGGCGCAGATGGTATACGCAAATATGATTATGAAAAGGCCCTCAGGGATATACGAAATTGGAAAAAACTGAAAGATGTGGTATTGAGTGAAAGAGAAGAGAATATCTTAAAATACATTTACGATAATTATTAAATCAACACCAATAGAATGAGAAAGCAAATCGCAGCAGCAAATTGGAAAATGAATCTAACTTACCAGCAGGGAGAAAAACTGTTGGATGAAATCCTGAAAGCTAAAACTCCGCTTGACTTTCACCAGCAGGTTATATTCGCAGTACCTTTTCCTTATCTTATTATGGCCAACAGCGAAGTGGCCAATGAATCTAATTATTCAGTTGCTGCACAGAATTGCCACCATAAAAAATCAGGAGCGTTTACAGGTGAAGTGGCGCCTGAAATGTTATACTCCATCGGCATTAAATATTGCATTATTGGTCATAGTGAACGTCGTGAATACTTTAATGAAACAAATGCCCAACTGGCAGAAAAGATTGACCTTCTGCTCAGCCAGGGAATTCAACCCATTTTCTGTTGTGGAGAACCGTTATCCATTCGTGAAGCAGGGAGCCAGAATAGTTATGTGGAAACACAACTGACAGAATCTTTGTTTCACCTTCAGCCAGAACAGGCAGAGAAACTGATTATAGCCTATGAACCTATCTGGGCTATTGGTACAGGTAAAACGGCATCGGCTGAGCAGGCCCAGGAAATGCATGCTCATATACGGGCTGTTCTGAAAGAAAAATTTGGAAATGACATCGCTGATTCAATTTCCATTCTTTATGGAGGCAGTGTGAAAGGCGCCAATGCCCGCGAAATATTCAATGGTGAAGATGTTGATGGTGGCCTGGTAGGTGGGGCGTCACTTGTAAAAGAGGAGTTTATAGCAATAATGGAAGCACTTAAATAATTGTATTATGCAAAGGGCTGATGCACTACAACCATTGTCGAGGCAGCATAAGGCTGCTTTGATGACCTGTTTACTGATCCGCAAAGGCATCAGTAAACAGGCCCCTGTAGGAGTTATGACAGATTTTTTCCTTAAAAGCTGGGAGCAGGACCTTCTGCCCCATTTTAAAGAAGAAGAATCAAAGCTCATCCCTGTACTTAAAGCTTATCCTGAAGGGAAGGTTTTTGCAGAAACCATCCTGCGCGATCATGAATTGATCAGAACCGGAATGGAACATCTGAAACAGGAAGGAGTAACATACAGGTTATTATCAGATCTCACCGACCAGCTTGATCAGCATGTACGGTATGAAGAACGGATTGTTTTTCAAACGATGCAATCATTTGTTCCGCAAGATAAACTCCAGAAATTAATGTTCCATGAGGATGATCACCAGCCTGTTTGCAACAGCTACAAAAATCATTTCTGGGAATAGTGTTTTTTTCCATGTCAAGTTTTTACTCATGTAATTTTTAGAATGGCTAAAATCCTTGTGCTCTTTGCTCACCCCGCATTTGAAAAATCCAGGGTTCATCTTAAACTGGTAAAACATATTCCATCTCAGGAGGGAATTCGTTTTCATGATCTGTATGAAAACTATCCTGACTTCCATATTGATATTGAAAGGGAGCAGCAGCTCCTGCTTCAGCACGATATTATAATATTTCAGCACCCCTTTTATTGGTACAGTGCACCCGCAATTATTAAACAATGGATGGACCTTGTACTTGAACATGGATGGGCATATGGGCGTACGGGTAAGGCTCTCACAGGAAAGATTATGCTTAATGCCATTAGTTGCGGCGGCTCACTTCAATCATATCTTCCAACGGGTAAGAACAATAGAAAGATCCGTGATTACCTGCTTCCTTTTGAACACAGTGCAACCCTTTGCAATATGGAATACTGGCCTCCTTTTGTAATTCATGGCACCCATAGGCTCACAGAAACTGATATGCACCTGCACGCTATTCAGTATGAGCAGCTATTACTTTCCCTCGCTGACGACCGCTTCAGTATTGCTGAAAAAAATACCTGCAATTATATGAATGATCTTATCCCAATACCATCATCCATACAATCATAATATATGGATCAGCAATCTTTTTTATTCCAGAGCCTGGTTTACCTTACTGCGGCCGTAATACTTGTTCCCCTGGTTAAAAAAGCAGGCCTGGGTTCTGTTCTTGGATATATAATTGCTGGTATTGTGATTGGACCAGCAATTCTTAATCTCGCGGGCGACAGGAGTACTGATATCATGCACGTAGCAGAATTCGGGGTGGTTATCATGTTGTTCATTATAGGCCTTGAACTTGAACCCGAACTTCTATGGAAACTCAGAAAGTCAATAGTTGGATTGGGAGGATTACAGGTATTGATCACCGTTATTGTCATCGCAGGCATTACAGCAGCTTTAGGTTTCACCTGGCAACAATCTCTTGCAACAGGAATGATACTCGCTCCCAGTTCAACAGCAATTGTACTTCAAACATTGCAGGAAAAAGGGCTCATGAAAAGTGAAGCCGGACAAAGTAGTTTTGCCGTTTTGTTATTCCAGGATATTGCAGTAATCCCCATGCTCAGTATTCTTCCATTACTATCTACATTGTCAGCTTCTCAAGCTAATCATGAAACGGAAGGTTCCTTTATAGCCCAACAACCGGGATGGCTTCAGACACTTATCGTGTTGGGAGCAGTTGGTGGAATAGTGCTTGCAGGGCGGTATCTGGTTAAACCCTTACTCAGATTGGTGGCAGGGGCAAGGATCAGGGAGATTTTTACGGCCACCGCCTTACTACTCGTAATAGGCATAACAGTATTAATGAGTTTGGTGGGATTGAGCCCGGCCCTGGGAACATTTCTTGGGGGTGTGGTACTTGCCAATAGTGAATACCGGCATGAACTGGAAAGTGATATAGAACCATTCAAAGGATTGCTATTGGGGTTATTTTTTATTGCAGTAGGAGCGTCTATAAATTTCAATCTTATTGCTTCAGAACCTTTGGAATTAGCGTTAGTGTTATTTGCCCTACTGCTGGTGAAGGGGATCATCTTATGGTTTCTCGGCAAATCCTTTAAACTTAGTACCGATCAGAATGCGCTGTTTTCAATGGGCTTATGCCAGACGGGTGAGTTCGCATTTGTTTTGCTCTCTTATAGCAGGCAGGAGAAAATCATACCAGATTCTTCGGCTGATATGATTCTGGCAGCAGTAGCCCTAAGTATGGCCATGACGCCACTTCTTTTTATTCTGAATGAAAAATTTATCCAACCCAAATTTGGAACGCTTGAAAAGAATGATAAAGCCGCTGATATAATTGATGAGAAGAACCCTGTTATCATTGCCGGTTTCGGGCATTTTGGAAATACAGTTGGCAGGTTCCTGAAGGCGCATGGTATTGGAACCACTATCCTGGATATTGATTCTGACCGTGTGGACTTTCTTCGCAAAATGGGATTTAAGGTTTATTATGGAGATGCATCAAGGTATGATCTTCTTCATGCTGCAGGTGCAGAACAGGCCAGGATCATTCTGGTAACAATATCAGATGCAGAAAAAAGGTTGGAAATGATTGAAACCATAAAAAAACATTTCCCCAATCTGCAGATCATGGTGAGAGCCGCTAATCGTAATGATGCATATGACCAGATGAATTCAGGTATGCTTAATATATATCGTGAAACACTTGATAGTTCACTTCGAATGGGGGTGGATACTATGAAAAAGCTGGGATTCCGTGCATATACAGCTCAAAGAGCTGCTATAACTTTCCGGAAATACGATGAATGGTCACTAAAAAAACTTTCATCTATACGTGATCAGAAACTTTATATCAATACCTCACGGGAGTTCATAGAGGAAATGGAAAAGATCATTCAAAATGACAATAGAATGCCAAACCTATCCGTTGATAAGGGTTGGGAAGAAGAAGGTCTTATCCAGGATGCTAAGCAGGAGGACCAATAATTAAAAGCAAACTTGTATTTTTAGCGCCATGACACAGAAAAGAAAGATCCTGGTTATTAAAACAGGAGCCGCAGGAGATGTTGTTAGAACTACTTCAGTATTGAACCTGTTTAAGGATGATAGTGTGGTTTGGCTTACAAGCGAACCCTATATTGCATTTTTCCAGGATCTTGATCAGGAGATAGCTGTTTTCGATATAAATAATTATCCCGATACAGTATTATCTGATGTTTATGACCTCGTGCTCTCCCAGGAAGAGGAAGCTGATTGTGCCAAACTTGCCAGTTCTCTTAATACTAAAAAACTGGTTGGCGTATACTGGGACAATGGAATAAAGTATACAAATGATTCTAAGCCATGGCTTGACATGAGTCTTATTTCACCTTTAGGTAAGGAAGCAGCCAACGAATTGAAAAAGGTCAACCCATACAGTTTCCAGGAACTCTTCTTTCAAAGTCTGGGGGTTCCATTTACCGGTCAGCCATACCAGATATATCAGCCTCCCGTTGAAAGAAATAAACGCAGGATAGGTATTGAGAAAACAGCAGGTGCAAGATGGGCATACAAACAGTGGCATGGCTATGAGGCACTTGGTAACCAGTTAGAGAAAGAAGGATTTGAGGTAATTTATTTTGGTAAGCGGGAAGATATACGTGATTATCTGCGTGAAATAAATTCCTGCGGTTTTGTTTTGTCTGGTGATACACTTGCCATGCATATTGCACTGGCCTATGGCATCCCTGGCATTGCAATCTTTAACTGTACCAGTCCAACCGAAATCTACGACTACAACCTGCTCCTGAAAATAGTGAATCCAAAACTGAATGATTTTTTCTACTCCACAGGAAATGATCCCGAAGTTTCAAAGATCATCCCCTATGAAACAGTTTATAATGCATTCAAACAGCATTATGGGAAATTTTATCCAACCCTGATTCAAACAGGGGATACTGTTTCTTCCTGATAGCCTCTATGGTAAATGAACCGGAAACATTCTGTGCTGCCATTGCCTTTTCGTGATAAGCGGCTTTGTGGCTTATCATATGATTTAAATAATCTTTTATCTCAGTCACTTTTTCGTAGCGGAAAGAAGATGATTCCATAACAGGGTCTATTTCCAGTGATCGGGGTACTATAAAAGGTTTAGCATGTTTTATAATATCAAAAATGTTTCCTGATGATTTTGTGATGCCATATACTTCAGGAATACCATCGCAAATACTGGTTTCAACCACTGATGGCACCCACACAAAATGACAGCTATCTATCCACATATCAAATACTTCCTGGTCAACAATTCTGGTTTCAAACCAGGCGATTCTTCTGGTTTCAATTTCTGAACATCTTTGCCAGATTGATCGCGCATAATCATCATCGCCTCCTCCCAGTAATATGAATTGAACAGGCATATCCAGCGTAAGGGTAAGGAGCTCAAAGACCATCTCATAATTTCTACGCCTCCGGTCTATAGAACCAGGAATTACTATTTTAATATTATCCTCAATAAACGTAACTGATGATTTTGCTTCATATACTGCTCCTGGCACAGTAAAGATGGCCCTTGCCCCCCCACTTTCAGATTCCAGGTAAGGCTTAACCGTTTCAGACACTGTATTAAATGCATTTACTCTTTTTGAAAGCAATCTCTTTCCAATATATTTTATTAAGCTTCTGGGAGATAATCGGGGCTTATCATGAAAAAGACAATTAACATCATGAACGGTGAGGACTGTTTGCAATTTTGGTAATCGGTATAACATCCATGCATACACTACATGGTGCATACTAACTGTATTAAGATAAAGGAAAGAAATTTCTTCCTTTTTTATGATGCCGATCATCCGATTACAATATGACCAGGTAGATTCGTTTTTTAGTCTGATTACCCACAAATACCGTTTTGCATCTTCGCCAAATAAATCATAAAGCCGATCAGCTGTTTCCTGGTTAACGAACAGGTAAATAGTGTTATGGCCATTATCAAATAAGCGAATAACCGGATATACGCCCTCAAAATGTTCTGTTTCCTGGATACCAAGCTTCATTGCAATTCATACATTTACCAAATTAATATTACGTATTATTCCCGTTATGGCATCCGACCGTTATTTCCTGCATACTTATCACTCCATTCGCTTTATGCATGGAGGGGTTGGTAATACCGATGCTGAGAAGATCTTACTTGCTGATGGTTACCTGCCTCTCAGGCTTCCGGAAAGCCAGAGTTTGCTAGGAACATTCAGGAGATGGCTTGCTATGAAACGTATTCTTAGAAAAATATCTCCGGGATCTCTGGTTGTTTGTCAGTTTCCGCTTTATCCTCGCATGTACCAGTTGATGATCAGCCAGCTCAGGGAAAAGGATATCGACATTATTTTGTTGGTGGCAGATATCGATGGTTTAAAAGACGGTAACCCGAGCCTGCTTATTAAAGAATTAAAGCAGATGGCTTCATTTAATTATTTCGTTGTGCATAATAACGCGATGATGAAATATTTATCGCACCAGCTGCCTGCTGCTAAATTTGTTCAGTGGGGGCCATTCGATTTTCTTACTAAGCCGCGTTCCATCCCGCGTAAAATAAGCAACGAAATATGTTTCGCTGGCAACCTCGGGAAAAGCAAATTTCTCGATGAACTCGATCAATTACCACAATTGTATTTTCATACTTACGGGCCCGACCCATCGCAGTTTTTAAAAGCAGCCGGCAATTGTAAATGGTATGGCGTATTTGATCCGTATGAGCTGCCAGCAATGATTCAGGGTAGTTTCGGACTTATATGGGATGGCGATTCAATACATCAGGCTTCTGGTAGCCTCGGTGATTATATGCAGTATATAAACCATCATAAATTATCACTTTATATTCTAGCTGGAATGCCCGTGTTGGCGCCAATATTTGCCGGTTCGGCATCTTTTATACGCGAAAATGGAATAGGGTGGCTAATAAATAGTCTGGATGAAATTCCAGGTTTGATATCTGCATTAACACAAGATGATTACCAAAGGGCAATCAGTAATATGCGAAACATGGCAAATGAAATCAGCGAAGGGAATCATTTGCGTAGTGCATTGCGGGAAATGGAAAACCTTATAAAAAATCCCACCGGTAGAGGTGGGATCTGAATCAATTCCTTAGTTTTTGAACAAGGTTAATATATTCCTGCCGGGCCTCATCCTGGGTCTTTCCCTGAAGTGCTGACCAGGCTTCGTATTTTGCCTTAGCCACAAAATCGAACATGGCAGGAGCTTCGCCATTCACATCACCTTCAGTTGCCTGCTTATATAAGGAATAAAGCTGCAACAGCGTATCATTACTGGGTCGCTCTTTTAGCTCCTTACTTTCTGCTACCGCCTGCTCAAATTGTTGATTTAGATCCATGTCCCTTGAAAATTTGCTGCAAAAGTAGTTGTTTTTAGCTTAGTATAAAGGTATTACTGCGACCTTTTTGCTTACCTTTGCAGACTTATTTAAGAAACCACCAGATGAAGAATATCCGGAATTTTTGCATTATTGCCCATATTGACCACGGAAAGAGCACCCTGGCAGATCGCCTGCTGCAAAGTACAGGTACTATCAGCGATCGGGATATGATGGACCAGGTACTGGATGATATGGATCTGGAACGTGAAAAAGGTATTACCATCAAGAGCCATGCTATTCAAATCAATTATAAGCATGTGAATGGCCAGGAATATATACTTAATCTTATTGATACACCAGGCCACGTTGACTTCAGTTATGAGGTGAGCAGGGCGCTCGCTGCCTGCGAGGGTGCCTTATTGCTCGTAGATGCTACACAGGGCATACAGGCACAGACCATTAGTAATCTTTACCTGGCTATCGACAATGACCTTGAGATAATTCCGGTGATCAATAAGATAGACATGGATGGTGCCATGATAGAAGAAGTGAAAGACCAGATTGTTGAGTTGGTGGGCTGTAAACCAGAAGAGATACTTCTTGCCAGTGGTCGTACCGGACTGGGTGTGGACAAAATCCTGGAAGCAATAGTAGAAAGAATTCCTGCACCAAAAGGAAATCCTGAGGCGCCACTTCAGGCATTGATCTTTGACAGTGTTTTTAATAGTTTTAGAGGCATCATCGTATACTACAGAATTCTGCATGGCAAGATCCGTAAAGGAGATAAAGTAAAGTTCGTGTCTACCGACCAGGAATATTTTGCAGATGAGATAGGTATCCTGAAACTAAAAATGACCGAGAAAAAGGAGGTGCTGGCCGGAGATGTTGGATATATCATTACCGGTATCAAGAATGCCAAGGAAGTAAAGGTGGGAGATACTATTACATTGGCAAATAATCCCACGCCTGAAATGATCAGGGGTTTTGAGGAAGTGAAGCCAATGGTATTTGCGGGAATCTTCCCTGTTGAAACAGACGAATTTGAGGAATTGCGCGAATGCATGGATAAACTTCAGCTCAACGATGCATCACTTACATATGAACTGGAGACTTCACAGGCACTTGGTTTCGGCTTCCGTTGCGGCTTCCTTGGTATGCTGCATATGGAAATCATCCAGGAGAGACTTGAGCGTGAGTTTAACCAGACTGTTATCACTACTGTACCCAACGTAAGTTTCATCGCCTACACAAGCAAGGGTGAAAAAGTGATTGTAAATAATCCAACTGAAATGCCTGATCCAAGCCGGATCGATAGAATTGAAGAGCCTTTCATCAAAGCACAGATCATCACCAAGCCCGAATACATTGGGAATATCATGACACTCTGCCTTGGGAAAAGAGGAATTCTAATAAACCAGAGTTACCTTACTACAACACGCGTTGAACTGGTATTCGAACTTCCGCTTACAGAAATCGTCTTTGATTTCTATGATAAACTTAAGAGCCAGACCAGGGGGTATGCATCGTTTGATTACCATCCTATTGGTTACCGTGAAGCAGATATTGTAAAAATGGATATCCTGCTGAATGCCGAAAGGGTAGATGCCCTTAGTGCCCTGATACATCGTGCCCGCGCTAATGATTTTGGCCGCAAACTTTGCGAGAAATTAAAAGAACTCCTACCAAGGCAGCAATTCCTTATAGCAATACAGGCAGCCATCGGCGCCAAGGTGGTTGCCAGGGAAAACATCAGTGCTATGCGCAAAGATGTTACCGCAAAATGTTATGGTGGCGATATCAGTCGTAAGCGAAAATTATTGGAGAAACAGAAAGAAGGTAAAAAGCGTATGCGTCAGATTGGTGCAGTTGAAATACCACAGGAAGCATTTCTTGCTGTGCTCAAACTGGATGATTAGGCCTTGCTTAAGTTCTGGCTCCTTTAACTGCCAATTGCATCCTTAAAAGAAAAGGATTTCTGAATATCACAACCTGCAGAAATAAGTATCCGGCAAGGAAAATTATTGCTCCTGCAAGCAGTTGCCATAAAACACCGATCTCCATTACTGTAGTTAGTTTCCAAGCTAATAAGGCTACAGGGTATGCGGTTGCACAATAAATAATTTCTCTTGCCATTTCAGCATTCATCCTGAAATAGGGACGGGAGAACCAAATTGCTGCAAATAGTACAAATGTCTCCGACATAACCACTGCTGTTGCCGCCCCTTCAGTAAACCAGACTGGTATCAAAATAAGATTCAATATTAATGAGATCACTGTTGCAGCCAGGTATATTCTCACCAGTAGTTTTTCACGATGATGGACCATCAGCACTTGTATATTGAAAAAATCATGCAAAGGAACTATTACCCATAGAATGGAAAAGATCCTGAGTATTGATATTGCCGGCAGGTAACTTTCACCCGATATAAACAGGATGACAGGTTGGGCAAAAAAGAAAAGCATCGCTCCAATGGGAATGCTTAGATGAAGGGTCATTAACAAACTATCTTTTTGTAAGCGCTTGTCAACTGATGTGCGAAATAATCTGACGAAGAATACGATGGAGGCAGCAATAAAAACATTCAATCCAAGGCGCACCATTTTAGCTGCAACTGTATAATGTCCAAGGGCTGTAATGTTTCCTGTCCTGGCCAGAAGAATCGTATCAATAGTGAAATACAAGGAACTCAACACTCCCAGTAATGCAAATGGTGATAATGCCAAAAGCAGTCGCCGGAACAAGGCAGGATCCCAGCGCCAATGCGAAAAAACATCACGCATATGCCAGAATGCACTGGCAGCTATAAGTGTATAGTTAAGCGTACTGATGATAATATAATAAATAAGGTGCTCAGGCTTTCTCACAAAAAACAAAGCACTAACCAGAACAAACAATCGAAGAAAAAATGTTCTTTGAAGCAGGAACTTATACTTCTCCTGCGACTGAAAATACCAGTCAAGGTGATACATATAGATCACCATGATAAAACCATAAAGCAAGGTGATTTCAAAACCTGAAACTGGAATTGGTTTGGTGAATACATACAAAAGGTAAACAAGCACACCCGAAATGGCCATTATGGTATTGATCAGCAGTAAATGTAAAACGGTATTGGAATGATCTGTATCACCTATTGCAGACTTGCTTAGCAAACGTAGCCCGTAATAATTAACACCGAAAGCTGCCCAAACATTTACTACCAGCATCAATGATTCATAAAATCCAATGACGCCATAACCTGTGGGTCCCAGGGTACGGGTCATATAGGGAAAAAGAATCAGCGGAAAAATAATATTAAGCGCAGTATTGCTATACTGCAACAGCAGTTGCCTGAAGGGAATCCTGTTACTATTGTCCGCCACCCGGTTTTTTCGGTTTTGGTTTTACTTTTTCCTTTGCTTTCTGGTCATTTTGCCGGGAGCGCTCTTCCAGTTTCTTCTCATCAATATTTCCATCCTTATCACGGATAGCTTCCTCTGCCGGTGCATTTCCTAATAGTGGATCTACTTTCTTGAATTCGTCAGGCACATCAGTAAATACTTTATTGACATGCACCCACATTCCGTTCTTCCACTGAAAGCCTTCAAAATCTCCATCCGGAATATAGGTCTGGGGGCGATGTGGTTCATCTGATTCTGATATCAGATGATCAAAGATTACCATATCCATTTCACCATTATAATTGAATGTAGTGCTGGCTTCCTTCTTATATTCCATGAGGTAGCGGTATGGACTTATCGCTTTCTTTGCCGTATCTGGTTTAACAGTAAAGTATGGTCCCCCGAACATTGGCTCTCCTGTTTTTTCATCAAAGGTCAGTACTTCCATCCATTTGCGGTTACTGCTCACCGTGAATCCATCAAAACCAAGAAGGGTATAATAATTCTTTCCCTGCCATGATTTTTGAATGACTTTATAATATATTGCACCTATCCAGTTTCGCCTGCTGCGTACCGAATCCATGGGTTTTGCTGTGAACATTGATGCATCAAAAAGGGGATAGAGTTGCAAGGATCCATCTTTGGTCCTTTTCTGGATTGCTCCTTTCTGATAATAGAAATATTCGTCCTTCTTCAATTGCCAGGTAAATATCCGAAAGCTGCTATCCGGAGCATATAGCCGGGATATTGATTGTATGGAATCAAAGGCGTAATCGAATGAGTGCTGAACCTGTAATGCCTTAACAAGGTTGCGAACAAATATGCTGTCACTTCTAAAGCGAGTACCGGCATTCTGCGCATTGATCATGCTATCCGCATAACCTTTCAATGACAGCTCCCTCTTTGAAAGATCTGTATAATTGGCTTCCGTTATTCGGCTTTGTGCAGAAACGGTAAAGGCCAGTAACAACAAGAAAATTGCGAAAATTGATGTTTTCATATCCATATGGAGCAATGAAGTTACAGTTTTCATGCCGGTGGCAATGCCCTTGAAAAATTTAACAGGTCCTTGAATGCGAGGTCTATTGAAGGGTGGGGAAGGGGTTGGAGAGGATGGGTGGTTTGAACAAAAACCGTATGCATCCCTGCATTGCGTCCAAATTCCATATCACTTAGGTTGTTACCCACTACGATTGATTTTGAAAGATCAATTTCCGGATAATCTTCTTTTGCCCTGAAAGCCATGCCTGGGTTAGGTTTTCGGTCGGGATGGCTGTTATCGAGTGAGGTACAGTAATAGATTGCGTCGATATTACAATGGAATTCCTGAAACCTTTCTAGCATCTTTCTGTGTATGTCATTGAGGTCAGATTCGGTCATCAAACCTTTCCCAACACCACGCTGATTGGTAACAATAAAAATTTTCCCAAAATTTCGTGCAAAGGTTGTCATTGCCTCATCAACACCTTCATAATATACAAACTCAGCATAATTATAAATATAGTCAAGATGCTTTTCATGATTGATCACCCCGTCGCGGTCCAGGAAAAGTGACCAGCTTTTATCGATCTCATGGAGTTTGATCATGCAAAAAATTTTTCCTCCACCAATTCACAAATGATATGTCCAACCATAATATGACTTTCCTGTATTCTTGGCGTTACGCTTGAAGGGATATTGATAAGGTGGTCACAAAGTTCCCTGATCTTTCCACCAGTATCACCGGTAAAGCCGATCGTAACAACGCCCTTGTTTTTTGCAACCTCAAAAGCCTTTATAATATTTCCGGAATTTCCAGAAGTGGAAAATCCAAACAGTACATCACCGCTGTTCATTATTCCATCCACCAGCCTGGCATAAATATCATCATAGCTGTAATCGTTGGCAACAGCGGTGAGGTAAGAAGTATTACAATGCAGAGCTTCGGCGGGAAGCGCTTTTCGATTCTTATAAAACCTGCCACTGAATTCAGCGGCGAGGTGCTGGGCATCTGCAGCACTTCCACCATTACCGCAAAAATAAACACGGTTTCCATGGCGGAAGGCCTCTGTTACTAAATCCACGATCTGCCCGATCTTTTCCATCATTTGCTGGTCTTGAACCAACACTGTTTTCACTGAAATCGATTCATTGATTATTGCTTTGATTCGGCTCATCATATTTTTAATTTTTAATTTTCTGGTAAAGCTCTTCAATGGCCTTTGCGAAATGACCCCAGCCCAATTTTTTCTTTTCAGCTTCAACCCCTACTTTGAAATAGGATTCTCCAAGCCGGAGGAATTCATTAATTGCCTTTGCAATAGACTTTGGCTCTGGTTCCGCTACCAGTCCTGCTTTTAAATGCGGAACATAGTCCGGAAGGCTGCCAACATTAGTAACAACCATGGGCTTTTCAAAATGATAAGCGAGTGGTGTCACTCCACTTTGTGTGGCATTCCTGTAAGGTTGCACAACAAGGTCTGCAGCACTGAAATAATATCTTACTTCCTCATTAGGAATAAAGCTATTCTTCAGAATTACCTTATCCATCAGCCCATATCTGGAAATGATATTTCGATAATAGGCAGGATCATCATAAAACTCACCTGCGATCAATAATCTCACCTCCGGCCGATCTACCCACTGCATGGCTTCAAGAAGTATATCCAGGCCTTTGTATTTCCGAATAAACCCAAAAAATAGTATGAGGGTAATTTCATCTGGAACATCCAGCCATTTTTTTGCAGTGCTCTTTGTGACTTTTTCACCGAAATTATCATAGAGTGGGTGATGTAATTGGATGGCTGGTTTAGTTGCGTTGAAGTTCTTCAGATCATTCAATACATTTTCACTCATTGTAACAAACGCATCGCAGGCTCCAATAAAGTAATGCGTGAGTGCTTTGTCGCCAAACCTTTTCTCATGAGGTATAACATTGTCTGTTATAGCAATGATCCGGCTATGTTTATTTTTCTTTGCAATTTTGAGAACGGTACCAAATGCTGGCGCCATTAAGGGTAACCAGAAACGGACTATTATAAGATCTGGTTTGAGTTTGTTAAGGTATCTGCCGGTTCTTACCCAACTGATAGGATTCATAGAATGCAACATCCGGACTATCGTTAATCCGGGCGGCGCAGGTTCATCTGTATATTGTGATTTCCCGGGAAACAAAATGGATGGATACTGCACACTGAAATTGACAATCCTTACCAGGTGGCCGGCAGACTGAAGTTCAGTTGCCAGTCGCTCATTAAAAGTGGTAATTCCGCCACCCCTGAAAGGATGGGCCGGACCTAATATGACTATATTAAGTGGCATGTTGATTGAAGGGCTTCAGCCCAATCCCAGTTTTTCTTCAACAAGATAAAGATTCCTTCCTGATGCATTCCGGGAGATAAGTTCTCCAAGAAATCCTGCAAGGAAAAGTTGGGAACCGATGATCATAGCAGCAAGTGCAATAAAAAAAGCTGGCCTGTTGCTCAGGCTAACTTCGGGGTTGATGATCTTGGCTATAACGAGATAGGCAAACGAAACAGCCCCAAGCAAAAACGCGAAAGTTCCCCACATACCAAAAAAGTGCATTGGCCTTTTACCATATTTGCCTACAAAAGTTATGGAAGCCAGATCGAGAAATCCATTTACAAAACGGTCGAGGCCAAATTTAGTAACACCATACTTCCTCGCACGATGTTCAACTACTTTTTCGCCAATGCGTCGGAAGCCAGCCCATTTCGCGATCACTGGTATATAACGGTGCATTTCACCATATACTTCTATGCTTTTAACTACCTTTTTCCGATATGCCTTCAACCCGCAATTAAAATCGTGGAGATATATTCCTGAAACCTTCCGGGTTGCAGCATTAAAAAATTTCGAGGGAACATTCTTGGTGAGTGTATTATCATAACGCTTTTTCTTCCATCCGCTCACCAGGTCGAACCCTTCATCCAAAACCATTTGTCTTAGTCCGGGGATCTCATCGGGAGAATCCTGAAGGTCTGCATCCATGGTAATTATCACTTCGCCCTGGGCAGCCCGGAAGCCTTCATTGAGTGCCGCAGACTTCCCATAATTCCGCTGGAATTTGATTCCTTTGATATGCATAGGATCCTTCTCCTGAAGTTCACGAATCACTTTCCAGGAATCATCAGTACTGCCATCATCAATGAGGATGATCTCATAATTATACCTGTTATCCTGCATCACCCGCTGAATCCAGGCACATAGTTCAGGAAGCGATTCCTCTTCATTCAACAATGGTATGACGATTGAAAGATCCATTCGGGCTGCTTGATTTACCTTTTAAATTGTTTGATAATGGTACCAATAATTACGGATTTAATGAAATCCAATATCAGAGCCTGTCCGATTCCGATCATGCGCTGACCAAAGCCGAGCGATTCTTTGGCATATTCGCCCATCCTGATCGTTTCCTCGATCTTATCCTCCGGAGCACCTTCCGCACGAAGTTTAGCTACATCCTGCTGGTTTAATGTATCTACCAGTCTTGGATATGCGGATGGATCTATTATATCAAAAAGCAGGTAATTGGCGAAAAAATAAAAAACCTCAAATACAATATAACTCAGGAATGAAAATCGGATGATATGCTTGATTTCCAACTGCCAGCCCTGCCTTTGTTGCAACCACCATGCGGCAGCCAGCACAATCAGGAAAATGGCTGGCAGAAATGCATACATTTTATGAAATCCAGCAAGTGAATTAATTCCCATTTGCCAGGATATAAATAAACTGGCGGCGAACAGCGTTCCTGCAATGGCACCTGTCAATAAAGCAAACTTATTAATCATTTGGAATGGGTAAAACTGGTTTTAATTCCCGAAACAACACCTATGATCTTACCCCGTAGTTCCTGGCCAATAAATGGTGAATTATGGCATTTTGAATGAATCATGACCTTATCGAATTTGAATGATTCATCAGGTTTGTAAATAGTCAGTTCTGCCGGCGAGCCTTCTTCTATAATCGCATTTGCAATTCCAAAGATCCGCCTCGCATTAATAGAGAATAAATAGGCAAGTTGTTCAGATGATAAGTCCGGGAGCACTGAATGTACTGCTGCAAAAGCCGATTCGAGACCGATCATCCCAAACTTAGCATATTCAAACTCAAGAACCTTTGCATCATAATCATGGGGCTGGTGATGGGTGGCAATACAATCTACCCATCCATTCATAACCGCTTCCCTTAAAACAAGCATATCGTTACGGCTTCGCAGAGGTGGATTTACTTTAAGGTTGGTATCATAGTTCACCAGGTCTTCATCACAGAAAAAAAGATGATAAGGTGTTACGGAGCAGCTCACTTTAAGTCCGCCTTCCTTTGCCCTTCTAACATACTCTATCGATTTGGGTGAACTGATTCCTGTAAAATGAATATGACTGTCGGCATAACGGGCCAGTTTTATATCCCTCGCCACAACCAGTTCTTCAGCCATCATCGGTTTACCTGGTAATCCCAGGCGGGTAGAAATGATCCCTTCATGAATCAATCCATGAGGGGCAAGGCTGGTATCATCAGGCACCTGAATGATCACTCCGTCAAATGCCTTTACATACTGCAATGCTTTAACCAGAAGTCCTGCTGATTGAACTGGTCTTATGCCATCGCTAAAAGCTATGGCTCCACTCGCTCGCATATCATACATCTCAGCAAGTTCTTTGCCATCGGTATTGCGGGTAACCGCACCAATTGGCAAAACACTAACAGGAAGGTGAATTGATTTGGCAGTAATATATTCAACTGAAGATTTTGTATCGATGGCAGGTTTCGTATTAGGGATTACAAGCACTGTCGTAAATCCACCGGCAGCAGCTGCTGCTGCCCCCGACTCAAGTGTTTCTTTGTGCTCAGTCCCCGGATCGTTAAAATGTGAAAACGGATCAACCCAGCCCGGTGATACTACAGCACCATCAGCGTTAATGGTGCGAACATCTGCCATTTCAATAGCATCATCAATCCGGAGGATCTTGCCGTCGGCAATAAGAATATCTTTCGTGGAACCATGAAAAGCGGAGCGGGGATCGTTGATAACAACCTGTTGTAATAATACTTTCATCGGTGTAACGTTGGGCAAAATTAGCACTGTTATTTGATTTTTGTGAAATCAAATTTTGGCGTACTTTTGCCACCCGCAATTAGTAAGATAATCATGTTATTCTAATGGCGGATTTTCGGGACGTAGCGCAGCCCGGTAGCGCGTTTGCATGGGGTGCAAGAGGTCGCTGGTTCGAATCCAGTCGTCCCGACCAGGCCCATTGTAGCAATAGTTACAATGGGCTTTTTATTTGATAAATCTTTCCATTACCATTTTTGCCCATCTGCCATAATCTTTTCCGGAGGGATGAAGTCCATCGTTTGCAAGTAAACTAAGATCAGTGGAAGCTTCCCTGGTTCCCGCAGTAATATCTGCATAGTGTACTTTCAACAGCATGGATTTGTCTCGATTTATTCTATTAAAGTCATCGATCTCTTTGCGGATTGCCTCACGGTTGCGGCCAGCTGCAAAAGGCGTTACGCCCCAATCAGGTATAGACAACACCACAACATTACCTGGTTGATTGCCGGCAAAACGGATCGCCTGGTCAAGTAAGTTCAGGAACTCAACTTCATAATTATCGGCTGTTCGTCCCCGGTATTGATTATTTACCCCTATTAACAGCGTTACGAGGTCGTAACGAGGTAATAGCCTTGTACTATTTATTCCCTGTTGAAGCTCATCAGTAGTCCAACCTGTTTTGGCAACAATTTCAGGTGCTGAAAAATACTTCCCCTCTGCCCTTAACAACTGAACAAGTTGATAAGGAAAGCTTTCAAAAATGGAAACCTGTTCACCAATTGTATAGGAATCGCCCAGGGCCAGATAGTTTGCAACGGATGTCATGAAAACAAAATAACTAAATCATGCTGATGATTAGCGCATCATTGAAAAATTGTGCTATGGTGCAAGGTACCCGCCATCAACATTATAATAGGAGCCGGTCACAAACGAAGCCTTGTCAGAACTTAACCACAATACCAGTTCAGCTACTTCACGCGATTCTCCTAATCTACCTATTGGATGCATACCTATTAGCCCCTTAATAGTTGCTTCATCGAGGCTGCTGAGTAAAGGGGTTTTTATATAGCCTGGCCCTACAGAATTTATCCTGATATTCTTATCCGCATATTCAAGTGCGGCTGCTTTAGTCAATCCTACCACGCCATGTTTGGCTGCCACATAAGCAGGGGAGTTCCTGGTTCCTGCCATTCCCAGAATAGATGCAATATTCACTATGGCACCCCCGCCACTCTTTAACATAGCAGGGATCTGATATCGAAGCCCGTAAAACACGCCACTTAAATTAATATCAATAACTTTTTGCCAACCATCAATGGGATATTCTCCGGTGGGTGAAATTGGTCCTCCTATACCAGCATTATTACAGGCAATATGCAGTGCGCCGAATTTCTCAACTGTTTTTTCAACTAATATGCGGTTATCTTCCGGGCTGGAGCTGTCTGCCTTAATGAAAAGAGCATCACCCCCTTGGGCTAAAATGGATGCAACAGTGGATTCGCCGTGGTCCACGTTAATATCAGATACAACTAATTTTGCTCCTTCAGCGGCATATAGTAAGGCGATTTCCTGGCCAATACCTGAGCCCGCACCAGTAACAATTGCCACCTTATTTTGTAAGATTCCCATGGCTGAAATATTTTTTCCAAGGTATTAAAAAAGCAATCGGCATGTATTGACCCTGGTCAGCTAATGGGAAGTTTAAAATCATCTTTCAGGAGTTCATCCAGGCATCCCTATCATCGGGACTGAATTTCCATGGAGCAAAATTATTTTCAACGTTACTGAACATAGCATTCCATTCCTGAGGCGCATTGCTCTCTTCCATTACAAGGGATCTACGCAGTTCAAGTATGATCTCAAGGGGGCTGATACTTACCGGACACGCTTCCACACAGGCATTGCAGGTAGTGCAGGCTCTGAGTTCTTCTGTTGTAATATAATTATGGAGGAGTGTTTTACCATCAGGTTGAAAACTGCCGTTAGCCCTGATATTATTGCCAACCTCAACCAGTCGGTCGCGGGTATCCATCATGATCTTTCTTGGTGAAAGGAGTTTTCCGGTGATATTTGCGGGACAAGCCTCTGAGCAACGTCCGCATTCCGTGCAACTATAAGCATCAAGCAGGTTTCGCCAACTAAGATCCTGTACATCTTTAGCTCCGAATGATGGCTCTCCTACGCTTTCTGCAGGCACCAGTTCGGGTTGCATTGCATACAAAACCTCGTTCTGGATAGCAGGCATATTCTTCATTTTGCCCTGTGGTTCCAACCGGGCATAATAGGCATTAGGAAATGCCAGTAATATATGCAGGTGTTTTGACCAGGGCAGATAATTCAGGAAAGCAAAAATCCCGATAATATGCAACCACCAGGCACCTCTCTCAAGAGCGACCAGGCTGCTGTCTGACATGCCTGCAAGCACTGGTTTCAACATTCCTGATATAACAAAATCACCCGTGAGATTGTCAGCAAAATGACCGACACCTCTTTCCTGCAAAGTTGTATCAGCGGCATTCATTATAAGGAATAAGCTCATCAGAATGATCTCTGTGACAAGGATATAATTAGCATCACTACGTGGCCATCCATCAAGATCCCTGCTAATGAACCTTCTTATTCTGAGTATGTTTCTACGGATAAGAAAAACCACACATACTATAAGCACACCCAATGCAAGTAGCTCAAAACTATTTATAAGAAAATTATATAGTCCGCCAAGAATAGGCGCAAATAATCTGTGGGTACCGAAAATTCCATCCAGTACGATCTCAAGAACCTCCAGGTTAATAATTATAAAGCCTGCATATATCACAAAATGCATAATAGCAACCAGCGGATTCTTAAACATCTTCTTTTGTCCGAAGGCGAGCAAAAGCAGATTATTCCATCTTGCCCCGGGGTTATCATTATATGGTTCATCCTTTCCCAACAGGATGTTTCTTCTGATCTCCTTTACTTTGAAAGAAAAAAAACCGATAGCGGCAGCAGCTAACAATACGAAGGCGATTTGTTGCAGGTATTGCATTGAGTATGGTATTGTGTGGCTAAATTAAGCGTTTTAGGATTGGCTCGATGTTTTGTTGTAATTTTTCGCCCTCAATCTGATCCATGAGCAACGAACGTAAATATATACTGGATGCCCCATCTGCTGCCAGGAAGATGGAAAGGATGGCATATGAAATGGCGGAGGAGCTCAGCCAGGAAAAAGACCCGGTTATACTTGCCGGCATTAAAGATAATGGCGTGGTAATGGCCCGTATCCTGGCTGGTAAATTAAAAGAGATCGCAGGAATCAGTACCGAAATAATTGAAATCAGCCTCGACAAAAGACACCCCGTTGAAATTAACATAAGCAGCCAGATAGATTTTACTGACAGGGTGATTGTTCTTGTGGATGATGTAACCAATAGTGGGAAAACATTGCTATATGCCCTTAAACCATTCCTGGAAGGGCATCCCCGAAAAATACAGATCCTGGCACTGGTGGAAAGGACCCATAAGGCTTTCCCGGTAAAAGCCGACTATGTTGGAATCAGCATTGCAACAACTTTACAGGAACATATATATGTTGAAGTGGATGGACATACAATCACTGGTGCCTACATGGATTAATGATGTATTGCATGCAGACGCAATTGTCTCCGTGTATTCAATTCAATAGCCGGCGCTGGTATCTTGATAGCATTAATGGTAAAGAATATTGTCCTTAGGAATTTACTTCGGGTAACTATCCTCGTTAAATCAATATCTGCAGATAAATAAAGGCGCCTTGTGCGGTCAATAGAATTATAATCTTTCAATTCTCCGTTTTCATCGGTAAAGGTATTATCCATACCCCCCACCATGAGGTCACTACTATACCCCACTGCAAGGTTTAACCAACGCGGTATATTTGTTTCAGGCATAAAACTCCTTAGGTTGATACTTGCCCAGTAGGTCTGCCCATTATAATCTTTCAGGATTCTTTCCACCGAACCGCTTCCAAAAAGTTCGTTCCGCCTGCTTTCCAGTTCGCCCGGATAATCCTGTGGAAAATACCCCATTTTGACCTGTATACGTTGTTCGCCCCAGGTTAATTGTTGAGCAACATAGGCACCTGACCCTACAACATTGGATGCCATATCCCACCAACTGAAACCCCATTTATCAGAATAGGCGTCCTGTAATTCAATAATACTCTGGAAAGCGACAGCACTTGCCCCTCCCAGCCAGGTAGCAGTGGATGGTTTGATGCCTGCCCATTGCCAGGTTGTTCCTGAAGCCCTCGCCAGTTGATAGGCAGTCCACACATGCCCTAACTTATCCATCTGGTTCCATTCCTTACCATCATCGAAAAGGTGGAAGCCCCGTTTTTTATACCCGTCATACCAGGCTTTATCTAGAGCAATATAAGTACCCGTCCACATGGCGGCATGCCCACCTGCAACCAGCCATTTCCTTTTATGGGAAAGGGTGGGAGACAAAGAAGCAGAATCCTGTGCCCATATACTGCCACAAAAGGTTTGCAGTATAAATAACAGCAAACAGTATACTATGATATTTTGGGGAAGCCGCACGAAATTTTTAGTTTCAATTGATAAAAGTACGTTCAGAAAGAACAATCAGTTTTGAAAACTGAAATTGTATACCTTCAACGCCTATTTTAAAGCAGTTATTATGGATGCAGCAATTCAAGCAAAAGTAGACCAGTGGCTAAGTGGAAATTATGATTCCACCACAAAAGAATCAATTCAGAATCTATCTAAAGAAAACCCGGCTGAGTTGACAGATTCCTTTTATAGGAACCTGGAATTTGGAACAGGCGGTCTTCGCGGCATCATGGGTGTTGGCTCCAACCGCATGAATAAATACACGATCGGGATGGCAACACAGGGCTTTGCCAACTATCTGAAAAAAACTTACGGCGATTCGGAGATCAAGGTAGCAATTGCCCACGACAGCCGTAACAATAGCCGATTTTTTGCAGAAACCACCGCAAACGTTTTTGCGGCCAATGGAATCAAAGTTTACCTGTTCGAGGCGCTAAGGCCTACCCCCGAATTGAGTTTTACCATTCGCCATTTCGGCTGCCAGGGCGGTGTTGTTTGCACAGCTTCACATAACCCAAAAGAATACAATGGTTATAAAGCTTATTGGAATGATGGTGGACAATTGGTTCCTCCTCACGACAATAACGTAATTATGGAAGTGGAGAAAATCGCCTCTGTGGATGAGGTAAAATGGGATGGCGGAGAAAAAAACATAACGATCATAGGTCGCGAAATTGATGAGGCCTATATAAAAATGGTAAAGAGCCTTAGTGTTTATCCCGATGTAATAGAAAGGCAAAAAGACCTGGGAATTGTTTATACACCAATCCATGGAACCGGTATCACCCTGGTACCCCAGGTGCTTAAAGAATTTGGCTTTACAAATGTGACTATAGTAGAAGAACAAAGTATTCCGGATGGGAATTTCCCAACAGTTGGCTACCCTAATCCGGAGGAGGCAGATGCGATGGCCTATGGATTAAGGAAAGCAAAGGAAATTAATGCGGATATCCTGCTCGGTACCGACCCGGATGCCGATCGCGTAGGCATTGGCGTGAAAGATAATGATGGTAACTGGGTACTCATGAATGGTAATCAGACTGCCGTGCTTGCCTTCAATTATATGATTGAAGCGCGCAAAGCAAAAGGATTGGCAAAACCAAATGATATGGTCGTCAAAACCATTGTTACTACTGAACTGATTGATGAGATCGCCCGCCAAAATGATATTACCTGTTACAATGTTCTTACAGGATTCAAATGGATCGCCGAACTAATCAAAGAGAAAGAAGGAAAAGAGAATTACGTGGTAGGTGGTGAAGAGAGTTATGGTTTAATGATTGGATCTCAGATCCGCGATAAAGATGCCATCAGTGCCGTAGCAATGCTATGTGAAATGGCGGCATATGAGAAAGACAAGGGAAGGAGCCTCTACCAGAAACTCATTGATCTGTATGTTCAATATGGCTACTATAAAGAACACCTTATTTCGATTACTAAAAAGGGAATGGACGGCCAGCAGCAGATCGCTCACATGATGGAATCATACCGAAGCAACCCGCCAAAGATGATCAACGGATCGCCTGTTATGATGCTTCTGGATTACGAACTTCAGAAGGGCCGTAACCTGCAGACCGGTGAGGAGTGGACAATTGCATTACCCAAGAGCAATGTATTGCAATTCGTTCTTGAAGATGATAGCAAGATAAGTGCAAGGCCCAGCGGAACCGAGCCAAAAATAAAATTCTACTTCAGTGTAAACACTACTCTTCCCGACGCAGCTTCTTTCACTGCGGCAGAAGAAGAGATGGATGCCCGAATAAAAGGAATAATAAGCGATATGAAATTGTGATCTTCTACGTTAAGCGGTGAATGATGAGGAATTCATCGTTCACCGTCTTTCCTTATCTTGTGCCCGATGAGAACTTTCGAAGACACATACCGTCATAAAGGACTTAGAAAAAGACTGGTGGCACTCTTAAAAGAAAAAGGCATCTCCGATGAAAGAGTACTTGAAGCCATCAATGATATTCCACGTCATTATTTTCTTGATTCAGCTTTTGACGAAAAGGCCTATGAAGACAAAGCCTTTCCCATTGCTGTTGGTCAAACGATCTCTCAACCATATACCGTTGCATACCAGACGCAGCTGCTTGAATTAAAGCCCTTCGATAAAGTGCTGGAGATCGGAACGGGAAGCGCTTATCAGGCAAGTGTTCTAGCGGAAATGGGCGTACAGGTATTTACAATTGAAAGACAGAAAGCGCTGTTTGAAGAAAATAAAAAGTTCCCCTTCTTAAAAAAATACTCAAACATTAAATTTTTTTATGGTGATGGGTTCGCGGGACTGCCCACCTATGCACCATTTGATAAAATCATCATCACTGCCGCTGCGCCTTTTATCCCCGATAAACTCATTGCCCAACTTAAGACTGGTGGTAAAATGGTGATACCTGTAGGGGATGGTGCTGTACAACGCATGTTAAGACTCACCAAGCATGCCGATGGTTCATATAGCGAAGAGATTTTTGCAAATTTTTCTTTTGTACCCATGCTGGAAGGCAGGGAAGGGAGTGGTTCTTAATAATTATCCTGTCAGAGAAATTCAATCACTTTCCGCACAACTTTATTATCCCGGTATATTCGCCGGTGTCCTAATTCTTTGGTGATCATAAATTCAATATTGGGAAGATTTTTATTCATTATAGGTCTTACATCCTTTAGAGGGGTGATATCATCATCTTCATCATGTACCCAGAGTATTCGGGCATGCACATTGGTGAGCGCCCGGGCAATGGAATAATGTTGGGATGGAACACCTCCTTTTTCTATAATGATTTTTTCAAACTCATCCCTGATACTTACATCTAGCTGCAGGAATTTAAATAAAGAATCTATGGCTGTTACTGTTTCTGTTGCTGGGGCAATCAGCGCTAGCCTGTATTGGTCACCATGCTGAATATTTTCCAGAAAATGAACTAACGAGAGGCCACCAAAGGAATGTGCCATAAAACTTTCTATGGGACCAAACTCATGGTAAACGGCGGCGATTGTTCTCATATAAACCGGCAGACTGATCTGTGAACCTTCAGATGCCCCATGAGCCGGAGCATCGGCGGCTATCACTTCGTAACCTTTTTTGATCAGAGGAATGATATAGCGGTCAAAATTTCGTGCAGAAGATTCAAAACCATGTATAATCATTGCCTTTCTGATACCTCCCTTATTCCATCTGTAAACAGCAACCCTGTATCCCTCTACCTGGATATAGAGCCTGTCGGCCTTGTCAAAGATAGGTGGCTCCTTTCTTTTTGTTTTCCGGAAGGGAGTGCAGAAAATTTCAAAGGCTTGTTCCGCAGCTTTTCTCTTAGAGAAAACTGAAGTAAGACTCAATTTTGCCCTGAGGTAATTGATGGCAAGCTTTTGTGCTATTTTCATGCAACCAAATGTACTACATGAAACTTGTTTTGATAGGGTCTGGAAATGTTGCTAAAACACTGGCGGTATTATTTAAACATGCTGGCCACGAATTACTCCAGGTATATAGCCGCGATGAAACCAAGGCCTCAGAGTTTGGCGAAGCGCTGGGAGTACCGTATACCAGCCATTGGCAACAGATAAATCCTGATGCTGATCTATATATTATTGCTATATCTGATTCAGCGCTAACTGAAATCGGCAGGTATATATCCCTGCCGGGAAAATTGGTGGTTCATACAGCCGGAACAGTTTCAAGGGAAGTATTATCGGGTATAAGTGATCGATATGGAGTATTGTACCCGCTTCAGAGTTTAAGAGGGTCGGCGCCAGTTACAGCCCAATTCCCTTTCCTCATCAATGCTTCCAAACCAACTGATATCGAACTGCTGACTAACCTGGTGAGTTCAGTTGGCGCCGATTTTCAAATAGTTGATGATGAACAGCGTGCAAGAATGCACCTTGCTGCAGTTTGGGTCAACAACTTCCCAAACCTTTTTTACGGAATCGCCTATAATCTTTGTGAAGAGAATAAAACAGAGTTTAAATTATTACTTCCGTTGATAAGAGAAACTGCTTTAAGGATGGATGGCAGTGATCCTGCAAAATGGCAAACAGGACCTGCAAGCAGGGGAGATGGAGGTACCATTAAAGCACACCTTGATATGATGAAAAATCACCCGGACTGGCAACAGATTTATTCGATATTGAGTGAAGAAATAAAAATGGAGGTTGATAATTCTATTCGATAGGTTGCACAATATCTGTTCTCACTTCATACATTGATTTCTTCTTTGATGGATCATCAACATAAATATCATAAGGGGAGCCAACTGCCCTTTTATTATTGGCCTTAAGCCACTCTTTGATTCTGTCATAGGCCTGGCTCGATTGTTCATAAGGGCCATAATAGTGCACTGCCACTGCATTTCCGGGAGGGAGTTTCCTGAATCTTACTCTTCCTGATGTTACCGCGGGGGCAGATTTTACAGGTATGGCCGCCTCTATAAGAAATGGCTCTGATTCAGAATAATACCAGGCCATCGGCATTCCGGCATACTCTAATGCATGATCTTTCATTAGCAGATCGATCTCACCATATGCCTTCTGTAATATAGGACCAATATCCCCCATAGTACGTGCTGTATCCATTATTGTTAAAACCTGCATGGCATCAGTGCGGATAGATTCAATGGTCATGCTGACCTGCTTTGATTTAAACTTACCCGATTCAATTTTCTGTTTTAACTGACTGAGGCCATTGTCAAAATCAGGCCCCATCATTCTGTCAAAAAATAATCCGAACCACCGGTTTATTGGATTATGTCCCAGTACAGCGTTCATGCTCCAGGTAATATTTGTTGTTTCACCCACTTGCTTTATATCCCAACCACCAATTGATGGTTCATCAAAACCTTCGAACTCCAGGCTTGTCGATACTTTCTTATCCGGAATAGATTCTATGATTGAAAGTTTTCCATTTCCCACCTGGTCATTTTCGCTTTGCCATGTATACCAGGCGCCCTTACCCTCTGTAAGAGGACCATATTCCTGTTTCATATCCGGATCTTTCTGATTCCATGGCATCCAGTCATTATATGTTTTAAGATCATTTACCACGCCATAAACTGTAGAGGCTGGGGCATTTATATCTATGGAGCGTTGAACAGTAACAGTTCCTGGTAAGATGGCGCCAATGAGAACCAGCAAGGCCACAATTGCTGCGATCCAAAGCAGGATCCGGGTGATTGATTTCATATCGGTTGGTTAGAGAACATTAAAGTAGGAAATTCTTTGCAGAACCAATATTTTTGCACCCCAAAAAGGACTTAGATGTATTCAATCACTTTTTCTTTTGAGCAGAAAGGTATTCCTTCCGTAACCCTGGATAATGTTGCGCCTGATCAGAGCCTGCTCGAAATAGCACTTGATAATAATATTGAATTGCATCATAACTGCGGCGGGGTATGCGCCTGTAGTACCTGTCATCTTTACATAAATCAAGGGGAAGACCTGGTTGAAGAACTATCCGATAAAGAAGAAGATTTTATTGATCGGGCCGTTAATCCACGATTAAATTCCAGGCTGGGTTGTCAATGCATACTTTTACCCGGGAAATCGGGAGCTCTTTCTGTGACCCTTCCAGATCAAACCCAATTTCTCGGAGAATAAAACCCACAACAAAACATTAAAGATCTATGTCACACTTTGAACCGCCCATTCACTGGAACGATTATGAAGATATCGCGCTCAAATTGTATGAGCGCTTTGGTGATGAATTCAATGAAGGCAAGATCTATAGGATCCGCTTTACAGATTTGCTTGAATGGGTACTTCAAATCCCTAACTTCACCGGCAAACGGGAAGAATCTAATGAGGGACACCTTGAAATGATTCAAAGCAGCTGGGTTTACGAATGGAGAGATAACCAGAAATCTTAGTATGCTTAATAAGTTCAAACAAATAACCACATTTGCCTTCGATGTTGATGGAGTATTGACCGATGGCTCTATCATTTTGTTTGATGACGGTCAGCAGGTACGCAAGATGAATATCAAAGATGGATATGCGCTCCAGCTGGCCATAAAAAAAGGGTATAGAGTGGTTGTTATCTCCGGGGGAACTTCTGATGCAGTTCGCCAGCGACTTAATAAATTAGGTGTTCAGGATGTTTTCCTTAAAGTTGATAACAAAGTTGAGGTGCTGGAGCAATACCGCAGCGAACATAACCTTCACTGGCAGGAAATTTTATTCATGGGCGATGATATCCCTGATTATAGTGTAATGGAGATGGTTGGCATGCCATGTTCTCCCTCAGACGCAGTTCCCGAAATCAAACATATATCAACCTATATCAGTCCCGCCAGGGGAGGAGAGGGCTGTGTTCGTGATGTTATTGAAAAGGTAATGAAGCTTCGGGGCCATTGGATTATAGACAGCAGCGTTTCCAGCAAATAGATATGGGATTCAGTAAAGCGGTTCTTTATTTATATTTTAGCGGCTCAAACTACTGGCTTGAAACTTATCGCTGCTTTTTTCCGGTTAATCAGGTGGCCTAACTTATTCTTCATCATCATTACACAGGTGTTGTTCTACTCCTGTATTTTGTTACCCGCAGCAAGTAATGATAATAGTCTGTTTCAATCCGATCTTCCCCTCAAGTTAAATTACTATTACTTTACCTTACTGGTAATATCTTCCGTATTGATAGCTGCAGCGGGATATATAATTAATGATTATTTTGACCTCAATATAGACCAGGTGAATAAGCCGGGTAATATTGTTATACAACGGATCATCAGCCGCAGATGGGCAATTCTCTGGCACCTGTTACTGTCTGCCGCTGGAATTGCCATAGCCTTCTGGCTTTCCTGGAAATTAAAGAACCCTGTGATCGGTTTCGCTAATACCGGTTGTGTGTTGTTATTGTGGTTATATTCTACATCTTTTAAGAAGCAATTGCTGATTGGAAATATCCTCATCTCACTTCTAACGGCCTGGGTTATACTGGTTATATATTTTGCAGAGCTGAGCGTGAGCCGGTTTGATGAAGCAAATTATCGTAACATTATTCGTTCCGTATTTAAATTCACGGTGATCTATAGCAGTTTTGCATTTATTATCTCCCTGATCAGAGAAGTGATAAAAGATGTGGAGGACCGGGATGGAGATGCAAAATATGGATGCAGGACCATGCCCATAGTTTGGGGTATTCCCGCAACAAAAATGTTTGCCTCCATCTGGTTATTTGTGCTTTGCGCCGCTTTAGTAATAATGCAGCTGTATGGATTGCTGCAGGGATGGTGGATAGGGGCACTATATTGCACCTTTGCAGTGGTGATTCCTCTTGGCCAAACAATTATTGACCTTAAAAAAGCTTCTGGCACGGCCGATTATCACCGTCTGAGCCAGAAAATAAAATGGATAATGTTTACCGGTATATTATCAATGATCTTCTTTAAATGGTACCTCTGATGGAAAGAATTATACTCGCTTCTCAGTCACCGCGAAGAAAGCAACTTCTTGAATGGGCTGAGATAGAATTTGACATTATTGTTAGACCAACAGAAGAAACGTTTCCGGAAGGCCTGTCCACTGCCGAGATACCAATATATATTGCCCGAAAAAAAGCCATGTTGGTAGAAGAAGAATTAAGCCATGACCACCTCATTCTTGCAGCAGATACAGTGGTGGTACTTAACGGTGAAATAATCGGAAAACCAACCGACAGGAATGATGCGATCCGGATACTTCAGCGATTGTCGGGCAAGGAGCACCAGGTAATAACAGGAGTGGTTATGCGAAAAGGGAAGAAAGAGATTTCTTTCTCAGATACAACAACTGTTTTATTTCATCCTTTAACAACTGAGCAGGTCACTTTCTATGTTGACAAATACATGCCTTATGATAAAGCCGGCGCGTATGCCATCCAGGAATGGATTGGGGTAACAGGAATAAAGAGTATCAGCGGTGATTTTTATAATGTTATGGGCCTTCCAGTAAGCAGGGTTGTACATGCATTACAAAACTGGCAATAGGGTGATTTAACTGTTGACAAGGCTGTTTGCGCTCTCTATATTGTAATACATGAAAGAAAATTTATTACAATATATCTGGAAGGAGAAATATTACCAGTATACAGAGCTTGTTACAGAAAGCGGGGAGGAACTTGTGGTTCTTGATACAGGTCATTGGAACAAACACCAGGGCCCGGATTTCCTTGACGCGAGAATTCGTCTGAATGGTACACTTTGGGCAGGAAATATAGAGATACATATAAAAAGCTCCCAATGGTACCAGCATAATCATGCAGATGACCCACATTACCGGAACGTGATACTGCATGTTGTATGGGAAGATGATGATAGTTTACTTTCCTCACATATGCCTACGCTCGTATTGCAGCATCGGGTTTCATCCATAATGCTGGATAAGTATAATAAATTGATGCAACAACCGCATAGCATACCATGTCAGGACTTGCTGCATCTGGTTAACACAGAAACCTGGGATGAATGGAAGCAGGTTTTGCTGCAGGAAAGGCTGAGACGAAAAGCATCCTTATTATTGAGCAGTCTCCACGATACAAAAAATAGTTGGGAAGAAGCGACATGGTGGTGGATAGCCAGGCATTTTGGCGGACCGGTGAATGCTGCCTTCTTTGAACAGGTAGCCCGTAGCATTAGTACCAGGATACTTGCACGACATCGAAATAATTTGATCCAGCTTGAAGCTCTCTTACTTGGACAAGCCAACCTGCTGCAGGAATCCAACGTTGATCCCTATGTACAGTTACTGCAGAGAGAATACCTCTTCCTAAGGAACAAATACCAGTTAAAGAATGTACATGGCCGTGCCCAGTTGTTAAGAATGCGACCCGCCGGCTTTCCCGCAATACGACTTGCACAGCTGGCTATGCTTGTGAAGCAATCGGGAAGATTACATTTCAATATACTGGAGGCCACCTCACTGGCGGAACTGGAAAAGTTATTAGAGATTACTGCCAATGATTTCTGGCACTATCATTACACGCTGGAGGAGCCTACTCCCTTTCAGCCCAAGCATCTGGGAAAGGATATGCAACAGCACCTGATCATTAATGCTATGGCGCCGTTGGTTTTTGCATTTGGAACTAAACAGCAGCAACCACATTTCCAGCAACGATCTGTCAAATGGCTGGAAACCCTCGATCCTGAACATAACAGTATATTGAGAAGTTGGAAAAATGCAGGTGTTGCTTCCCTCAACGCAGCCGATAGCCAGAGCCTGACCGAATTAAGAAAATGTTATTGTAGTGCACAACGATGCCTCGATTGCAAAATCGGCCAAACCATAATCAAATTATAGCACTTCCCACTATTCCCTATTGCCTATTGTCCCCATACATACTGCAAATTCATCTCCAGTTCAGGAGACAAACTTCTCGCAACCGGGCAGGTATTTCCAACCCTTTCCAATATGGTCCTGTCTTTTTCACTAAGGTTTAACGTTTTAGGAAAACGGATCATTACATCCACTTTACCCACGCGCCTGGGATCGCTCAGCATATATTTCTGTATATCGATAGTTGTGCCCGCCAGGTCAATTTCCATATCCTGGGCCTTGATACCCATGGTGGTTACTGCGCAGGTACCAAGAGCAAGGCAAAGCATATCAGTGGGAGAAAACCTTTCGCCTTTCCCACGGTTATCAGTAGGTGCATCTGTTTCGATTACTGATCCACTCTGGGTATGAATTGCTCTGCAACGGAGATTGCCTTCGTAAACAACGGATGCTGTCATGCTGTTATTTTTGCATAAATTTACGCCAGCTGGTATCTAAAATCATTACCGTGAAAAAAATACTGTTATTGTCGCTCGGAATTATTCTTACAACCCTTGCCTGGTCGCAAACGCAGCCGGCATCAGGTAAGAAAGATAAAAAGGCTGAGAAGAGAGATCGTATAAATGCACTCCTCAAAATGGAAGAAGAGGGTGAAATGATATTCAATAAGCATAATATTTTCGGGATCAAACTCAATACCGATGGATGGGGTATTTCCTTTGAGAAAGGAAAATTCCAGACTCCACGCAAAACGAGGTTATTGCAATTTGAATTCAATGAAAAAAAGCACCCCAAGGAAGATAAAGATGCTGGCAGCATCGATCTATTCACTGGTAATGTAAACCAGTTCATCTTCGGTAAAACGAATAACTTTTATCAATTGAAGGGAGGATATGGACAACAATACCTTATTGGGGGAAAATCAAATAAGAATGGCGTTGCAGTAACGGCACTCTGGGCTGGTGGTGTTTCGCTTGGATTTGAAAAACCCTATTATGTAGACGTGGAAGACCTTGTAACACAGGAGCGCACACGTGTAAAATTTGAAGACGTAGAAGACCTTTTTCAATACCAATACCTGGGTGCATCGGGTTTCACAGTGGGATGGGATGAGGTGGAGTTAAATCCGGGTGCACACCTCAAAACCGCACTAAGATTCGATTATGGCCGGTTTAATGAAGCTGTTGCTGCCATCGAAGCCGGTTTGAACGTAGAGTTTTATTCCAGGGACATTGTACAGATGATACAGAATGACCCCAAAAGGATGTTCTTCAATGCATATGTAACAGTGCTGTTTGGTAAGCGGAAGTAATGTAATTTTGTAGATTATGCAGGAATTACCAGTAGTATCAGCAATCAGAGAGTCAGAATCCAAGATACAGAAACCCAATTGGTTACGTGTTAAACTACCTATCGGCGAAAGCTATAAGCATGTTCGCGGATTGGTTGACACACATAAGCTTCACACCATCTGTGAAAGCGGAAACTGCCCAAATATGGGCGAATGCTGGGGGGAAGGAACCGCCACATTCATGATCCTTGGAAATACCTGCACCCGAAGCTGTGGTTTCTGTGCGGTTGCCACCGGCAGACCCGACCCGGTAGATTGGGATGAACCACAACGTGTTGCCGAAGCTATCTATCTGATGAAAGTGAAACATGCCGTCTTAACTTCCGTAGACAGGGATGAATTAAAAGATGGTGGCTCTACCATCTGGTACAACACCATAAAAGCCGTTAAGCAATTAAATCCTGATACGACCCTTGAAACTTTAATCCCGGATTTCAGGGGATTTAAAGACCAGATCCAGCGGGTAATTGATGCTGCCCCGGAAGTGGTGTCTCACAATATCGAAACAGTGGAGACGCTCACCCGAAGAGTTCGGATTCAGGCAAAATACTGGCGCAGTATGGATGTATTGAGAACACTTAAAGAGGGGGGAATGAGGGTTAAGAGCGGTATTATGCTCGGGCTGGGGGAGAAGAAAGAAGAAGTTATTCAAACACTGCATGATCTTTATGATAACGGCGTGGATGTAGTTACTATAGGTCAATATTTACAGCCAACAAAAAAGCATCTTCCGGTAGCCCGCTTTGTTCATCCCGATGAATTTGCCGAGTATCGTGAAATTGGTTACGAGATCGGACTTGATTATGTTGAGAGCGGGCCGCTGGTAAGATCTTCTTACCATAGTGAACGCCACGTAATTCCCGGCTATGGCCGCGAAAAGTGGAAACAGGAAAAAATAGGCAATAGAGAATAGAAAGAATAATAAAAGCTACCGTATCTCGGTAGCTTTTATTATTATAATTATTGCTAATTAAACGCTTCATCTATTCACTATTCCCTATTGCCACTCTCCCTCACAATGAAGCATGGCTTTGCTTCATTTCCCAAACGAGGGCACTGGCACCGAGAATGGCAGCATCAGCTTCATGAAGATCGCTCTTGATTACTTTTACTTTATTCTTGAAAATCGGCAGCAGGTTTCTTTCCATATGTTCAATGGTAGGATCAAAGATCAGCTTTCCAGCTTTGATAAGTCCACCAAATAATATGATTGCCTCAGGGGATGAGAACATAACAAAATTTGCAAGTGACTCACCCAGAATCTGGCCGGTGAATCGATATACTTCCTGTGAAATTTCATCTCCCTGCATGGCACAATCGAAAATCTGTTTACTGGTAAGATCTTCCAATGTATACTTCCTTAGCAAACTTGGCGTATCGGGTTTGGATGCCAGCATTTCTTTTGCTGTTAGAACAACCCCGGTTGCAGAAGCGTAGGCTTCCAATGAGCCATAAAGCTCCGTAGACCAGTGTTTCCGTCCACCTGGACGAATTATGGTATGCCCCAATTCACCGGCAAAGCCATCATGACCATAGATCAGTTGTCCATTGGCTACGATTCCACTTCCTACTCCTGTACCAAGTGTGATGGTAATAAAATCACGCATCCCCTTAGCAGCACCATACTGCATCTCACCAACTGCGGCAGCATTTGCATCATTTGTTAGTGCTGTTGGCAAATTCATCTTTTCTGAAACCATATCAGCCAGGGGCACCACACCTTCCCAGCGAAGATTTGGCGCGTACTCAATTGTTCCCGTATAATAGTTGCCGTTAGGTGCTCCAATACCTATCCCTTTAATGACTTCAGGACCACCTACTTTATCTGTCATAAGGGTTAAACGAACACATAAGGCATCCACAAAGTCCTGAGGCGTTTCATATTCAGGTGTACTCAACTGCTCATATTGTAATACTTCACCCCGGCGGTTAACTATGCCGCACTTGGTATTTGTGCCACCAATATCTACGCCTATCGCATATTCAAGAGGAATCTTGCTCATGATTATAAAATGAAAATTATATTAATGTCCGCCACCTACCTGGCTATCGAAATCTAATCCCTGTGCTTTTAATACACTTCTCTGCTTGATAGCAAGATAAGCCAGGAAAGCGAAACAGGCTGCTGCTACGAGGTATGAGTACTGCATACCAATGGCATCCATATCCCCAACAGCACCTTGTAAAGGAGGAATAACAGCACCTCCTAATATCATCATGATCAGGAATGCTGAACCCTGGCTGGTATATTTTCCTAATCCGGCAACGCTCAAGGCAAAAATGCTTGGCCACATTACCGAACAACAAAGTCCGCCTGCCATAAAAGCATATACCGAAACAATACCCTTGGTGAAAACTCCTATCAGCATAGCCACTGTACCAAGAGTAGCAACGGTAAGCAGCGTCTTCACAGGTTTTTCCTGGCCATAGAAGAATGCAATGATCATCAATATTACCACGAATGAATAAGCATAGAGATCAGAAACATCATTTCCCTTAAGATAGTTGGCAAAAAGAACCACTGCAAATGCAATGAAAGGAACCACAATGGTAGCAATTCGTTTACCCATCGTTGATAGGTTGAAAACGCCAATTGCTCCAGTCCACCTTCCGATCATAAGACTTCCCCAGTATAGGGAGATATAATGGGATATCTCACTTTCATCAAGTCCGGCCTCAGTCAGATATCCGGGTGTTTTGAGTAAGGCACCGAAATTATTATCGATTGTAACTTCAACACCTACATAAACAAAAATCCCAAGCATACCATATATAAGCTGCTGGTAACGCATGGCACCCCAGCCTTCACTATTACGGGTTGCCGAAGCATTTGACCAGAACAATATGGCCACTACTGATACAAGAACTAACAGCAGAAGAGGGAGTTTGGCGATATCTGTGAATTGTCCAACAAGTATAATTGCTAAAATCACACCGGTCATTAGTAAGAGGCTGCCGGCAGCTTTATTGGCTTTTTCAAATCTTTCATCATTCTTTCCTTCAGGAAGTTTTGAGAAGGCAAAAAACAGTGCAACAGCAGCGAATACCCCGGCAACGATGAGATAAAGGGTATTGATATTCGTAATGGTAACTTCAGCCACTTCTGCGCCTACGCTGCCAAAGAGGAAGAAACTCACAATGATGGGACCAAGCGTTGTTCCCAGGGAATTTACCCCACCCGCAAGATTGAGACGGTGTGAGCCTGTGGCTGGATCCCCAAGCGCAATGGCAAATGGCTGGGCTGAAGTCTGCTGTAGAGAGAAACCTAACGCCACAACGAAAAGTGATCCCAGCAGGGCAGGGAAAGAGTTCGCATTGGCAGAGGGGATGATCAATAATGCACCAGCAACAGAGATCCAGAGTCCGTAGATAATACCTTTCTTATAACCGATCTTATTCAGGATATCATACCCGAATACATTGGAAACAATAAATAATAATAATGATCCAATGAAATAAGCCCCATAAAATGCAGAACCTATAAGCTGGCTCTGGAATTGGTTAAGGCTGAAATGTGTCTTACAAAAAGGGATCAGAATACTATTGGAGGCGGCTATAAAGCCCCAGAAGAAAAATACAATAACAAGTGTGGCAAGAGCTCCGGTGTTGGTTGGTTGTTTAGTTTGCGACATAAGCAATCAGAGTTTTTAGTCACCGAATGGTAGTCATTCGGCCGTTCGCTTGAAGAGTGAAAATAGGAAGAATTTTATTTGATTTAAATTTTTTAGTGCGTAAGGCCCCGCTACGTATTTTCTTATTATATTCATCTGCAATTATTTCTATGGAAATTTTACATGTTTCTGCTGAATGTTATCCCGTTGCCAAAGCTGGGGGATTGGGGGATGTTGTAGGTGCTCTGCCTAAATATCTGAATGCTGCCGGCCATATCGCCAAAGTGGTGATGCCTATGTACAGAACTAAATTTCTGTATGAGAATAAATGGGAAGTTGTTCATAAAGGCAGCTCCTACCTCGGTAATACCTGGTTCGACTATACTGTTATTAAGGAAGCTACCAATAAACTCGGCTTCGACTTATACCTGGTTGATATAAACGGACTGCTCGACAGGGAAAAGATCTATTCTTACGATGATGACACCGAAAGGTTCACTTCATTCCAGATTGCGGTTGTTGACTGGGTTAGCCATTGGGTAGATAAACCTGATCTTATCCACGTACACGATCATCATACTGCACTTATTCCATTTATGCTGAAGCACTGCTACCAGTACCAGCATATGGAAAATATACCTACGGTTCTAACCATTCACAATGCCCAGTACCAGGGATGGATGGGATGGGACAAGGCAGATTATATTCCGCATTGGGATGGATGGAGATGGGGCGTGCTGGACTGGAACAGGATGATCAACCCGCTGGCTGCTGGCATTCGCAGTGCCTGGAAGGTGACAACGGTAAGTTGGAGTTACCTTCACGAGATGCGCCAGGAAAGCAATGGACTGGAAGCACTATTTGAATATGAGAGGGGTAAATGCGTGGGTATACTAAATGGTATAGATGTGGATGTGTGGAACCCGGAAACTGATTCCTACCTTGATGACCACTATTCAATCGAGACACTTGCAAAAGGTAAACGTGCCAATAAAGAAAAGCTCTGCCAGGAGTTTGACCTCAATCCCGATAAACCTTTATTTGTGTTCATAGGCCGGTTGGTAGGAGAGAAGGCGGCCGACGTATTACCTGGAGCCATTGGTGATTCCTTACACTATATGGACCAAAAAATGAATTTCCTGATCCTGGGAAGTGGAGAACCGGAAGTTGAAGCGCAACTGAGTGACATGCGCGGATATTGGATGGGATATTACAATTCAAAAATCGGCTATAATGAAAAATTAAGCCACCAGATGTATGCTGGTGCCGATTTCCTTCTTATGCCCAGCAGGGTTGAACCCTGTGGACTTAACCAGCTTTATGCCATGCGATATGGCACTGTACCTGTAGTACGTAGAACCGGCGGACTGCGTGATACGGTAATTGATTATGGAGAGCCGGATGGTTATGGTGTATCTTTCAACCATGCCACTGTGGGTGATATCACTAATGCCGTGTATCGTTCTTTGGTTTTATATGAAGACCAGATGCGTTTTGACAATATCCGCCGACAACTGATGGAGAAAGATTTCAGTTGGGATATTAGTGCACAGCAATACATTGATCTTTATAAATCTTTATTAACTTAATAACCATTCATAAAAGCCACGATATGTCAATAAGCAAAGAGATGCTTGCAGTGATCCTTGGAGGAGGTGCCGGTTCCAGACTTTATCCCCTTACAGCAAGCAGAAGCAAACCCGCTGTACCCATTGCCGGTAAATACCGACTGGTGGATATTCCCATTTCAAATTGTATGAACTCCAGCATCAACAGGATGTTCGTACTCACACAGTTCAACTCTGCTTCACTTAACAGGCATATTAAGAACACTTACCATTTCAGCAATTTCAGCTCCGCATTTGTTGACATCCTTGCTGCTGAACAAACACCCGATAACCCAACCTGGTTCCAGGGAACAGCCGATGCAGTAAGGCAGAGTCTAAGGCATATCAACCCCTTCGAAAGTGAGTATGTATTGATACTTTCCGGCGACCAGCTTTACCAGATGGACTTTAGTGAAATGCTGGATAACCATAAAAAACATGGAGCAGATATTTCTATTGCAACCATCCCTGTTGGTGATCGCGAGGCTCCGGAATTTGGAATCCTTAAAAGTGATGGAATATATATTACATCATTTATTGAGAAGCCCAAGAAAGAAGTGCTGCCCGACTGGGTTAGTGATACCGGTGACCATATGAAGACACAGGGCCGCAACTATCTTGCCTCCATGGGTATTTATATTTTCAATAGGAAACTTCTCTTTGATCTCCTTGAGAATGAAAAGAAAGACGCCACCGACTTTGGTAAGGAGATCATCCCCGAATCCATTGACAAATACAAAGTATGCAGCTACCAGTATGAGGGTTACTGGACTGATATCGGTAACATCTATTCTTTTTTTGAGGCCAACCTCGGACTCACACAGGATATTCCGGAATTCAACCTCTTCGATAATAAAAACGCGATATATACACGTGCGCGAATGCTGCCTCCGGCTAAGATAAGCGGTTCTACGCTCGAGAAAACAGTGATCGCTGAAGGTTCAATAATCAATGCCTCCCGCGTAGAGAACACTGTAGTTGGTATCAGGACCAGGATTGGCCATGGAACAACTGTTGTGAGTTCTTACCTGATGGGTAATGATTATTTTGAAACCATTCCTGAAATGAACCAGGCCAAAGAAGCCGGAATTCCAATCTTAGGAATTGGTGACCGATGCTATATCAAAAATGCTATCGTTGACAAGAACGTACGCATCGGCAATGATGTACGCATTAACGGTGGGCCTCACCTCGAAAACAGTGACCATCCACTTTATACTGTTAAAGATGGTATCGTTGTAGTCAAGAAAGGTGCGGTGATTCCGAATGGATTTGTAATTTAAAGGCAACATGCAATTGTGAACAGGCAATTGGCTAAATAAAATAAAAAGCTATCGGAACTATCCGGTAGCTTTTCTTTTAAATCTTACCTCTTAAATCTTACCTCTTACCTCTTACCTGTCATGGTTTCCCCTTATCTTAGCTTCTGTGTATTTCCTACACATTAAATACGATTGCTATGGCTGTTTCAGCAAACACGGGTGGCCAGCAAAATGCCGGCCTCATACCCAAACCCAGACTAACTGTTGCACAGATATTCACCATGAGCTTTGGCTTTATGGGAATACAATTCGGCTTTGCATTACAGAACGGTAATACAAGCCGTATTCTCCGATCCTTTGGCGCCGATATTGAACACCTGCCTTTGTTTTGGCTGGTGGCACCAGTGATCGGGATGATCGTGCAACCCATCATCGGACATTATAGTGATAGAACCTGGAACAGGTTAGGAAGGAGAAAACCTTACTTCCTTACAGGGGCAATACTATCTTCGATCGCCCTCATCTTCCTTCCCAATTCAGGTGCCCTGGCGGGTATCTTGCCGGCCTTATGGATAGGCGCGGGGATGGTGATGGTAATGGATGCGTCATTTAATATTGCCATGGAACCTTTTCGGGCACTTGTTGCAGATAACCTGTCTGACAACCAGAGAACAATGGGCTTTAGTATCCAGACCTTCCTGATAGGATTAGGCGCAGTTGCAGGCTCCATACTTCCCGAATTACTTGCTCAAACCGGCTTTAGTATGGAAGCGGGCCCTGACGGGGTGGCAGATAATATTAAGTATTCATTCTACATTGGAGCAGCCGTATTCATAGCTGCCATTCTTGTTACTGTATTCTACTCAAAGGAATATCCACCTAAAGAGTATGAACAATACCACGGTAAACAGGAATCGCATACTACCGCCGGCTTGTCTGAGATCTTTAAGGATTTCAGAAAGATGCCCCGCACCATGAAACAACTTGGATTGGTACAATTTTTCAGTTGGTTCGCTTTATTCAGTATGTGGGTGTTTACTACAGATGCCGTGGCCACCCATGTATATGGATTGAGCGGCGACTACTCCACATCGGTAGAGTATAACGAGGCAGGAAATAAAGTTAGCTCAGCGTTTGGTGTTTATAATTTCGTGGCCATGATATATGCGCTGTTCCTGCCACTGATTGCTCGCAATTTCGGCCGTAAGCTTACCCATTCATTTTCATTGGTGGCAGGTGGCATCGGTCTGATCTCAATCTATTTTATCAAAGATCCCGCTATGCTGAAATTTTCGATGGTAGGCGTTGGTCTTGCCTGGGCCAGTATCCTGGCAATGCCTTACGTCATACTGTCAAGCTCTATCCCTCCCGGCAAACTGGGAATTTACATGGGGATTTTTAATTTCTTTATCACCATGCCACAGATAGTAAACGGCCTCCTGGGTGGATGGATCGTTAAAAATATCTACGAGGGTCAAACTATTTATGCAATTGTACTTGCCGGCTTCCTGATGTTATGTGCCGCGGTAAGCGTGTTGTTTGTTTATGATGAAGGATGGGTTAAAATGAAACAGGAAAAACTGATCAATTTAAATAGAAATTGAAATGAAACATTTCAGAATTACGATAGTGATGCTGCTACTTGCCGCGTCCGCATTTGCACAGGAGGTAAATTTTTATCCATCCAATTGGTGGGTTGGGATGACCAATCCAAAACTGCAGGTAATGATGCATGGTAAGGATATCGGTAAAGGAGAGATCAGTATCCAGGATTATCCGGGTGTAGTGCTTGATTCAGTGCATAAAGCAGAAAATCCCAATTATGTTTTTATAGACCTGCTTGTGAATGCAGCGGCTAAACCAGGTAACCTGCAGATCAATTGGAAGCAAGGCAAAGCAACAAAGAAATATTCATTCGCATTGGGTGCCAGGAGAGAAGGTAAGGGGAAGAGTTTCGCTAAGGGAGTTAATTCAGAAGACCTGATCTACCTCCTCATTCCGGATCGCTTTAGTAATGGCGATCCGTCAAATGATAAAATAGCGGGACTTTTAGACCAGACACTTAACCGTGATTCAATTTATCATCGCCATGGTGGCGACCTGAAAGGTATCATCAACAATCTTGATTACCTGCAAGACATGGGTATTACTGCCCTCTGGTTATTGCCGGTATGGCAAAACAATATGCCCGATCGAACTGAACATGGTTATGCCATCACTAACCATTATAAGGTGGAACCCCGTTTAGGCACAAACGAAGATTATGAAACACTGGGTGACGAACTCCATAAGCGGGGCATGAAGCTGGTGCAGGATGTTATTTATAACCATACTGGCTTGTACCATTTCTTTGTACAGGATAAACCAATGAAAGACTGGTTGCACGAATGGCCTTCTTACACACAAACCAACTACAAAGACCAGGCATTGTTTGATCCTTATGCCAGTGAAGCTGATAAGAAAAAACTGGTGGACGGTTGGTTCACACCGATGATGCCCGATCTCAACCAGCAAAATCCATTTGTGGCCAATTTCCTCATACAGCATGCCATCTGGAGTGTTGAACAATTTGGCGTTGATGGCTGGAGGATCGACACCTATATTTACAACGATCTCGATTTCATGAATCGTTGTAACAAAGCACTGCTCGACGAATATCCCAATATTTCCATCTTCGGCGAAACCTGGGTGCATGGTGTTCCAAACCAGAGTTTTTTTACGGCCAACACAATGGGCAATATTCCTTTCAAAAGTAACCTTCCTGCAACAACAGATTTCCAGACTTTATTTTATGGCATTCAGGAAGCATTGACAAAACCTTTCGGCTGGACCGATGGGGTGAATAAACTTTATACCACTACAGCGCAGGATTATCTTTACCTCGATCCAATGAAGCAGGTTATTTTTTTAGATAACCATGACCTTCCCCGTTTTTATTCCGTAATAGGTGAAGACACTGCAAAGTATAAAGTGGCATTGTCGTGGTTGCTTACATTCCGCGGTGTTCCTCAACTCTATTATGGAAATGAGAATCTGATGACAGGTTTTACCAATCCGGATGGATGGGTTCGTCTCGATTTCAAAGGCGGATGGCCTGGCGATAAAGAAAACAAATTCATATCAACAGGTCGCAGCCCGAAAGAGAATGAGATATTCAACCACCTTCGAACCCTTGCTAATTTCCGTAAAACATCAAGCGCAATTAAAACGGGGAAATTAATGCAGTACATTCCGGAAGATGGAGTATATGTTTACTTCCGGTATGATGGTAACCAAACCGTCATGTGTGTGATGAATACCAATACCACCGAAAAAACCATTGACACCAATCGCTTTAGCGAACGCACCAATGGTTTTAAAAAAGGTATCGATATACCTACCGGTAAAGCCTATGAACTAGGAGGGTCACTTAAACTTCGCCCGATGAGTATGTTGGTCTTAAACCTGGGCGTCTGACGCCTGTCCTGACAGACGTCAGACGGGTATTATCAGAGGAGCGACCACCAGATGAATTTCTCACCGCGCTTCCCCCAATCTTTGAAGGAAGTTTTAAGTAGTGGGGCCAATGCGGGAGGAGCCAGCTTTTTACCTTTTTCGTTGATCGTAAAAACAGTAGCGGGCGGTTCAATCAATTCCACCTTCGTGGCAAACCAGGTGGTATAGAGCCGTGGTACCGCGAGGCCTAAGATCATTCCGGGCAGTCCCCCGAATGATTCAGGGCCGCCGCTCACAGGAATTTCTTCCGTATAAAATGCTACTACATAAACTGAATCACTAATAATACCCACGGCTTTCCGACATTCAAACCCGGCAATAGTCCTAAGCTCATTACTGAGTTTCCATTCTACTTTATTGGTGCTGTCACTAATTATGAATGTTTCTTCAAATACCTTTCTTCTGCTGGTATATTTCAGTCCGGCGAAATCAGTGAGCACAATATTATCTTTTGCCGGTCCCACCATCCAGGGTTCTACCTTAACATCGGTTTCCCTTCCTGGCTTGTAAATGGATTTATCTTTATTGAAGCTGAGATCAAAATAGTTATCCATGAACCTTGGCTGCCGCTTGATGAAATCCTGCCACCAGTCGCTCCCTTCATCATCGGTTTCAAATTGACGGTGAACATTAATCTTTCGCTCATATTCAATTTTACCGCTGTAAAGAAACAGTTGCTGCCCCTGCGCCTGCACGCCGAAAACAACAAGAACAAGTATAGAGATTATATTTTTCATGCTTTTATACTGATTGATAAATAAATTATTCTCCGCTATTTTCCACCCGGACTGCGATTAAAATTCCAGATAAAACTCATCAGCCAATATCGCCGCAAACTGAGGTATGTATTCTCCGAAATAAAATTACTGCTGGCATTTCGCTGGAAACCGATATTCTGGTTCAGGATATCATTCATGCTGAACCTAAGCTCTCCATTCTTATTCTTCCAGAACTTCTTTGCCACATATGCATTCCATAACCACACATTCCTGTCTTCACCAAATACATCGGTTTTCTGGCGATAATTATAACTGAGCTCATTGGAAATTTCGAATTCATGCGGCAGGTATATCATTCCATTAAGCTCAGTGCTGGCGGTCCAGAACCTTGTTATCACATCGGGCCTAACGGATGATTTGCTCTGGGTTAGCTGGGGTCCGAATTCCAGGTTCACATTATACTTTTTCTCCTTTGATTTTCCCACACCCAATCGCAATCCCAGGTTAGAATAATTATTGGTATTCTTAATGCCGTTCACCAGGTTATTATTTTTTCCTCCATTGTAAAAAAGATATGAGTTCACATTCATACTGATCTTCTTGAACTGCATCCAAAATCCTGCACTTGAATAATAATTGTAATTCCCGTCCATATTTATAAACATGGAAGTACGCTTCCCTTCAGTGTCAAGATTAGTGCTGGAACTGATGGCATTATCAACCAGGTTGATACCAGAGTTTATATACATGTAGCGACCCGACAAAACCTTATAATCATTGAAATTAAAATTGATATTATGCCTGAATTCCTGCTTCAGATCGGGATTACCAACCTGGATATTTAAAGGGTCTGTGTTCTCCCTGATAGGCTGTAACTGTTGGAGATTAGGCTGACGTGTGTTTCCATTATAATTGAGGGATAGGCTGCGTTGTGCTCCCATCTTAAAACGGATATTAGCCCGCGGGAAGAAGTTGGTGAAGTTGTATTTATAAGCAGTATCAGTTACCAGATCCGTTTGCCTGAAGTCTGCAAAGGAAATACCCGAACCAAAACTAGCTACCAGTTTTGTTCCATTATGCCTGAAATTCAAACCTGCACTATGGGTATTGAAATCAAATGCATAATTGCTACTGAACAGGCTGTCCAACTCCGCATATTTGCCGGCATTATCCTTATTGAATGAACTTCGCAACGATTTACTATTATTCACCCTGTAACCATAATCAGCAACTATGAACCACTTTTTAGAAATCGGTTCAGTATAGGTGAATTTTCCACCAATGGCATTGCTTTGCTGGTAGTTTTCCTTAAACTGGTCGGTAGTATCAGTCCTGTACTTCACACCGCCATTATTGAAAAATTCATTTACTGCAAGTAATTGACCCTCCGTTTCATTGGCATTATATGACTGATCGAAGTTTACCGACAAGGTTCTTCCTTTCTTCGCAAATTGTTTCCGCCAGATAGCCTTGGCGTTTACAAAATCCTTCTGACCTTTTGAGAAGAGTTGCCTTTGCTGTTCATTTACCAGCTCACGTTCTTCAGAAAGCGATCTTGAAAGATAATCAGACTGGTTAATCGCATTGGTTCGGTTAGCCTTAACAGTGATCTTAATATTGCTTAAAGAATCCAGCTTAAGATCATAGAAGCCTCCAGCCTGGTGGCGGATATTCTGGGAAAATGTTTTTCTCTGCTGGTCATTGTAATACAGCGTATCAGGCAGTATAAACTGACTGGTAGTGGTTCCCTCATTCAAAACATCCTGCTTGTAAAACTGGTAACTACCGTTCAGATTCTTTTTGTCATTATCCCATTTATTAGAATAATGAGCTCCTGCATTCCAGGCCTTAGGCAGGCCTTCACCATTGTATCTGCCTCCCCAGGTATTAAACTCATCACCTTCATTATAGGAAAAGAAATAGCCTTCCTCTTCATTGAACTCCATATCAGAACCACCCCCAAATTTTTCCTGGTCCTCCCAATTCAAACCCGCCTTGCCGGTATTTGACATGGTACCATAGGCAGCCATTTTCCGCTTGCCCTTGAAAAGGTTGATCATCGCTTCATTCTCAAAATAACCCGGTATACCGCCTGCAATTTTTGCTCTTCCGAATAAACCTTTTTTTCTGTCTTCTTTCAGCGTTAGATTGATCGTTTTGGTTTTTTCACCATCATCAATTCCGGTAAAAGCAGCCTGGTCACTTTTCTTATCAAATACCTGCACATTATCGATCGCATCAGCCCTCAGGTTCTGCGTCACCACCGCGGGATCATCGCTAAAGAATTCTTCGCCATCCACCAGAACTTTTTGCACCTTTTCTCCCTGGGCTGTTATCTCGCCATTTTTATTCACCTGGAGACCGGGTAATTTTTTCAGCAACTCTTCTACATTAGCCCCTTCCCTTACTGCAAAACTGTCGGCCTTGAATTCCAGGGTATCACCCCGCATCCTTATCGCCCCGATTTTTCGGGAAACGATCACTTCTTCTAAGAGCACAGATTTTTTAATGAGGTTGATCCGGCCAAGATCCAGCACCGGTTCCTTCGGTGCAAGCTGGTCCATGAAATCAGCAAATTTTGGATAGGTAACGAGCATTATAAATGGTCCCTCGCCAGTTGTAGTTAATGTGAAGCTGCCATCTGCACCGGTACGGGTATGCTTCAGCAATACCGAATCTTTTGAAAGGATTGCCACAACAGCGTTTGACAAAGGTTTTTTCTCGGAGGTATCAGCAATCTGCCCCTTTACGGTTATTGATTGCGAATAAATGGCACCTGCAAACAGCAGGCTACAGAATAGGAATAAGAGTTTTCTCATAAGCAGGTTAAAGTCCTGCCAAAAATTGGCATTATTATTTGAATACCAATAGCTATTATAATTAATAAATAGTTAAAGCCTTTAATCACCGAGTGTTCAAGTAGCCCCGCTTTTCCTTAATTTTAGAACAACTGCAATGCTTATGTCAATACCTCCTCATACACCATATGAAGAAACAAACTTTATAGATACCACTAAAAAGGTCTGGAACTACTCCATCCTAACGGATGAGGATATTCGAAATTTTCAGGCCGGCACCAATTACAGGCTTTATGAAAAATTTGGTTCCCATTCGATACAGGTACAGGAAAAATGGGGGATGTATTTCGCCGTATGGGCACCTAATGCAACCAGTGTTTCAGTTAAAGGCAATTTCAATGACTGGAAAAATTTCGACTATGAATTATATCCCCGCTGGGATAAAAGCGGGGTATGGGAAGGTTTTATTCCTGAACTCGGTTTAGGAGAGGTTTATAAATATCATATCAAGGGCTTTATGGGTGCTGAGCTTGATAAAGGTGATCCTTTCGCAAATTTCTGGGAGAAGCGACCACTTACTGCATCCATTACCTGGGACCTCAGCTATGACTGGCAGGATAAGGACTGGATGAAGGTTCGTAAAAAACACAACTCGCTCAATGCGCCATGGAGTGTTTACGAAGTTCACCTCGCAAGCTGGATGAGGCCCGATCCAAATGATGAAGAGACCTATAACAGCTATGCCCAGATCACGGAAAGAATGGTTCCCTATGTTAAAGAGATGGGATTCACGCATGTGGAATTCATGCCTATCATGGAGCATCCTTTTGACGGCAGCTGGGGATACCAGGGCACAGGATATTTCGCGCCAACTTCAAGGTTTGGATCACCACAGGATTTTAAAGCCATGGTAGATGCATTTCACCAGGCTGGTATTGGTGTAATTCTGGATTGGGTGCCTTCCCATTTTCCATATGATTCACATGGATTGTTTATGTTCGATGGTACCCATACCTATGAATATGCCGATATGCGAAAGGGTTTCCATCCCGACTGGAACTCCTATATTTTCAATTACAAAAGGGGAGAAGTAAAATCTTTCCTGATCAGCAGTGCTCACTTCTGGCTTCAGCATTTTCATGTTGATGGCATCCGGGTAGACGCAGTTTCTTCCATGCTCAAACTCAACTATAGCCGTAAGGAAGGGCAGTGGGAACCTAATGAATTTGGCGGGGATGGCAACCTTGAAGCCATCGCATTTATCAAAGATCTTAACGAGACCATCTTCCGCGATTTTCCAGATGTACAGACCATAGCAGAAGAAGCTACAGACTGGCCCGGAATATCTAAGCCCACCTTTGATGACGGACTGGGTTTTGGTATGAAGTGGATGATGGGCTGGATGCATGACACCCTTCGCTATTTCAAACAGGACCCGCTCTACCGCCAGTTTCAGCAGGATTCTTTCACCTTCAGCATGATGTATTATTATGATGAAAATTTCATGTTGCCGCTGAGCCACGATGAAGTTGTTCATGGCAAGAGCCCTATGCTCTATAAGATGCCAGGTGATGAATGGCAGAAATTTGCCAATCTCCGACTACTCTATTCTTATATGTTCACGCACCCGGGCGGCAAACTTCTTTTCATGGGCGACGAATTTGGCACAACATTAGAATGGAATTATAAAAGTGAGTTACCATGGCACCTGCTGCAGTTTGATGGTCACAAGGGAATGAAGGAATGTGTAAAAGATCTTTGTGCACTGCTAAGAAATGAACCGGCAATGTATGAGAAGCAGTTCGACAAGGATGGATTTGAATGGATCGATCTTAACCACCGGGCTGAATCGGTGATCGTTTTCAGAAGAAAGGGCCTGGAACCTGCCGATGATCTTTTGATTATTTTGAATATGACCCCCGAAGTAAGAAAAAACTGGAAAGTTTATGCCTCGGGTAAAACGAAATGGAAGGAAATATTTAACAGTAACAATGCAATTTATTGGGGTACGGGTGACGTCTTTAATCCTGATATTGCAGTTACACCAACAGAGGGGGATGATGACCTCTTTGAAATTAACCTGCACCTGCCACCTCTGGGTGCCCTCGTGCTGAAATAAGTAAAATGAAAACACTGTACCTGACCGTACTGTGCTGCTGGACTTTGGGAGTTGTAAATGGACAGACAGACAGTCTTGATTATCATATTAAAAAAGGAGAAGATGCTTTCTCACAATTGAGGTTCCTTCCGGCCTACGAGCACTACCGCGCAGCAGTTGCCATTGATTCACTTGACCCAACCGCATTGAACGGTCTCGCCAACAGCTCTTACGAGCTCAGGAAATATGATGTTGCGCGTACCGCATTTTTCAAAATTCATACGCTCCAGCCCAATGATACCAATGCCATCAGCAAACTGATGGAATTAAATTATAATACCCGTCACTGGAAGGAAGCTATTGAGATGGCAACTAAAGCCAGGAAACTTGGAGTAGGAAAAGATCATGACCTTATCATTGCCAAATCATGGTACGAGCAGGAGCATTATGGAAATGCACTCAAAGCCATAGAGAAGGCCTGGGTAAACGACAAGACCAATGCCGAACTCCCTTATATGGCTGGCCGTAGCTATATTGAAATGAGCAATTACCGTAGGGCTGCAGGTTGTTACGAACAGGCACTTGCATTGGAACCTAAAAATACGCGCTGGATGTATGAAGCAGGCATGAGCTATGCCGCCATTCCGGATGATGCAAGAGCCGTTCAATGGTTTGAAGCGGCAGCTTCCAATGGCTACACTCGTAGCAATGATTTCCTGGAGAACCTCGCTAACTCCTATGTAGGGATCAAAGCCTTTGACAAGGCTATTAAATTATATGATGAACTAAAAGAAAGAAAGCCGGGCGACATAGAATTATTATACTCGATAGGCGATGCCTACTATAAAGCCGGTGCTTACCAGGACGCCATCAATAACTGGGACCAGATATTAGCACATGATAAAACCCAGGCCCGCGCAGTTTATATGATTGGGGTTGCCTATATCAAAAAGGGGGATGATGCCAAAGGAAAAGACCTCTGTGAAAAGGCTATTAAAATGGATCCGTCACTCGCGAAATACAGGGAGAAGCGTTCGATGTTCGGGCTCTGAGTTGAGCAGTGTTTTTTTTCTCCTACATTTTCTCCGGTACCCGAATACCCAGTAAGCCCATTCCCTGTGAGATCACATTTGCTGTCATAACTGCAATCCGCAAACGAAGTTGTTTTTTCTCCTCTGTTTCTGCCCTGCTTACAGATAATTCTGTATAAAATGAATTGAATGTTTTGGCAAGGTGATAAATATAGTTGGCCACTGCAGAAGGATTATGCTCCAATGCTGCTTGTTCTATCACCGTCGGGAATTGCTCCAGACTTACCAGCAGACTCTTTTCCAGCGGCAGCAGGGGAGAACTGAATGATTGGTCATCTTCCGGCATTTCCTTACGCAGAATTGATTTGATCCTTGCATGGGTGTACTGGATAAATGGTCCGGTATAGCCATGGATATCTATTGACTCTTCAGGATTGAATATCATTTTCTTTTTGGGATCTACCCTCAGCAGGTAAAATTTCAATGCCCCCAATCCAATAGTATCATAGAGTTCCGAGAGTTCATCTTCATTGAAATCCTTAACCTTACCGAGCTCAAGTGTATGCTCCTCTGCGATCTTAACCATCTCTGCCACAAGGTCATCAGCATCAACAACAGTTCCTTCCCGACTCTTCATTTTTCCGGTGGGTAGTTCAACCATTCCATACGACAAATGAAAAATCCCATCGGCATTAGGAAGCCCCAGTTTCTGTGCAATAAGCTTCAATACTTTGAAGTGATAATTCTGCTCATCGCCCACTACATAAATGCTCTGGCTTATCTGGTATTCTTCATATTTCTGCTCAGCCAATCCAATATCCTGTGTCATATAAACAGAAGTGCCATCCCTGCGCTGAACAAGTTTCTCATCCAAACCATCAGCAACCAGGTCAATCCACACACTTCCATCTTCCTTGCGGTAAAAAATTCCTTTCTCCAAACCTTCCTGCACGATCTTCTTGCCAAGAAGGTAAGTTTCACTTTCATAATACACAATATCAAAATCACTTCCTATCCTCTTATAGGTTTGATCAAAACCTTCATACACCCAGCCATTCATCATTTTCCAGAGATCCGTAACCTCCGGATTCCCGGCTTCCCAATCAACCAGCATTTGTTGTGCTTCCTTCATAAGCGGCGCCTCTTTTTCTGCCATCTCTTTTGTCATACCAGTAGCAACAAGAGACTCTACTTCTGCTTTGTAAACATCATTGAACTTTACATAATAGTCGCCCACAAAATGATCCCCTTTCATCTGGGCCAACGCAGGCGTTTCTCCATCAGAGAATCGTTGCCAGGCGATCATGCTTTTGCAGATATGGATGCCCCTGTCATTAACGATACAACTCTTGATAACCTCGTAGCCATTAGCTTTCAGGATCTCTGCTATACTCCAGCCCAGGAAATTATTACGCAAATGTCCAAGATGCAGCGGTTTGTTGGTATTGGGAGAGCTGTATTCCACCATCACTTTTTGACCATTGGGAGCTGCCTTGCCAAATGACTCGTTTTTATAATGTTCTTCCAGTAATTCTGTCCAGTAGTTATCGGCAACAACCAGGTTAAGAAATCCTTTGATAAGGTTATAGGAAGTGAAAAATCCATTGCTTTCTTTTACGAGGTATTCACCCAGCGTATTGCCGATAGCCTCCGGAGAGCTCTTTAAAACTTTCACCAGCCCGAATAAAACAATAGTATAATCGCCCTCAAATTCAGGTTTGGTCTGGTTCACCTGGAAAGCACCCGGGTCTGTAACCTGGGGGTATAAGTTGTTGATAGCGTTGCTAACAATGGTCTGAAGCTGTTGAGTGATTGCCATAGGGGGCAAAGATATAGGGTCATTCCCTAAACATCGAACGCATATACTATTTTTGCCGCCATGTCAAATTGGTTTGTACGCAATGTCAGTGGCTTCATTGATTTTTTTTATCCGCCTTTCAGGCGGTATATACCCATACAAACCTTTCGATATATAGCCTGTGGTGGTGGTAATACATTATTGGATATCCTCACTTATTTTATCTCCTATAATTTCATCCTGCAAAAGCAGGTAGTATCACTGGGGATAATGGTGGGAGGGCAGCAACTGGCAGTAAGTCCGCATATCATGGCATTCTTCATGGCATTTTTTGTGAGCTTCCCACTTGGATTTTACCTGAACAGGAAAGTTGTTTTCCACGACTCCGACCTAAGGGGAAGGGTCCAGCTTTTCAGGTATATGTTACTGGTAATGGTAAATATCCTGCTCAACTATGCCTTCATTAAACTTTTTGTAGAGGTATTCAGCATTTTCCCAACCGTTGCCAAGATGCTTACCACCCTTATTGTTGTGACTTTCAGTTACCTGGCCCAGCGCAATTACACTTTCAGGAAGCGGATCGATAAATAAGGCAATTTGTCCCCCCGGCTCCCCATCCCCGCATTATTGAAGGGTAATTTGTCAGTATACCGGCTAAATCGCTGACATTTCTGCCATTTTTGCACAGTTCTCTCCATTGGCATATCTATTGACAATCATAAGCGTAACACATTCATAAAAGGAAAAATAAACATATGGGAAAGATCATTGGTATTGACCTGGGAACTACCAACAGTTGTGTATCGGTTATGGAGGGCAATGAGCCCGTCGTGATCGCTAACGATGAAGGACGTAGAACAACGCCTTCAGTGGTAGCCTTCCTGAAGAACGGAGAACGCAAGGTAGGTGACCCGGCCAAACGCCAGGCGATCACTAACCCGCATAACACTATTACGTCTGTGAAGCGCTTCATGGGCCGTCGTTTTGACGAAGTAACCGAAGAGATCAGCCACTGGAGTTATAAAGTTGCCAAAGGCGATAATAATACAGTGCGCATAGATATCGACGGCAGACTTTATACGCCACAGGAAATCAGTGCAATGGTTTTGCAGAAGATGAAGAAAACTGCAGAAGACTACCTGGGCCAGGAAGTAACTGAGGCGGTTATTACCGTACCTGCTTATTTCAATGATGCCCAGCGCCAGGCTACCAAAGAAGCTGGTGAGATCGCCGGACTTAATGTGCGTCGTATCGTTAACGAGCCAACTGCAGCAGCACTGGCTTATGGCATGGACAAGAAAGGCAAGGACCAGAAGATCGCGGTATTCGACCTCGGTGGTGGTACATTCGATATTTCCATCCTCGAACTCGGTGATGGCGTATTTGAAGTGAAGTCAACCAATGGCGATACCCACCTCGGTGGTGATGACTTCGATAAAGTGATCATGGACTGGCTTGCAGAAGAATTCAAAAAAGATGAAAGTATCGACCTGCGCAAGGATCCTATGGCCCTGCAGCGTCTGAAAGAAGCAGCTGAAAAAGCTAAAGTTGAATTATCTTCTTCTTCCGAAACAGAGATCAATCTTCCTTATATTACTGCGGTTGACGGTGTGCCCAAGCACCTCGTTAAAAAGCTTACCCGCGCTAAGTTTGAAGCAATTGCCGATACTCTTTTCGAGCGTTGCCTTAAGCCTTGTGAGCTTGCATTGAAAGATGCCGGTATGAGTACCAGCCAGATCGACGAAGTGATCCTGGTAGGTGGTTCTACCCGAATCCCTAAAGTTCAGGAGATCGTTGAGAAGTTCTTTGGAAGAAAGCCTAACAAGGGCGTTAACCCCGACGAAGTTGTTGCAGTAGGTGCCGCCATCCAGGGCGCAGTACTCACCGGTGAAGTGAAAGATGTACTCCTGCTTGATGTTACCCCGCTTAGCCTGGGTATCGAAACAATGGGCGGTGTAATGACCAGGCTCATTGAATCAAACACGACCATCCCAACCAAGAAATCAGAAGTATTCTCTACTGCCAGCGATAACCAGCCAGGCGTTCAGATCCATGTTCTTCAGGGTGAGCGCCCGATGTCATCCCAGAACAAGAGCCTGGGTATGTTCAACCTCGATGGCATTCCACCGGCACCACGTGGTGTACCACAAATTGAAGTGATCTTCGATATCGATGCCAATGGTATTCTTCATGTAACGGCTAAGGACAAGGGAACTGGTAAAGAACAGAAGATCCGTATTGAAGCAGGATCCGGACTTACTAAAGAAGAGATCGAAAAGATGAAGGCAGAGGCTAAGGCCAATGAATCAACCGATAAGGAAGCAAGGGAGCGTGTGGAGAAGATCAACCAGGCCGACAGTCTCATATTCCAGACTGAGAAGCAGTTGAAGGAGTTTGGTGAAAAGATCCCGGCCGACAAGAAAGAGCCTATCGAAACAGCCCTCACTAAACTGAAAGAGGCACATAAGAGCCAGGACATTGCAGCCATTGATGCAGCTGTTGCAGAAATGAATACTGCCTGGACCGCCGCTTCTGAAGAGATCTACAAGGCACAGCAATCTGGTGGCGAACAGCCAGGAGCCGATGCAGGAGCCCAGCAGGGAGCCAGCGGTGAAAATGTGACCGATGCAGAATTCGAAGAAGTCAAGTAGGAGGTAAGAGGTAAGATTTAAGAATTACATAGTGGATGGACTTCGGTTTTATTACCGGAGTCCATTTTTTTTTCCAAATCTTACATCTTACTTCTTACCTCTTAAATGTTTGCGCTATTTTCGCAGCATAAATTTTTTTGAAGCATGGAAACACAAAAAAAGAATACAGGATTATGGTGGATCGGTTTTTTCGTATCCACAGCTTTGTTACTGACTGCCATTTTTCTACACTGGGAATACCTGACAATGATCATTCCGTTTGCCCTCACCAGCTTTGTAAAGGCCATGGATATTATTTAACGGAATCCTGAAAATATGTAAAGGCTCCACCTGGTGGGGCCTTTTTAATTGCCCTCAAAACCAAATGTGTATATTATACACAAATCTTCTTAATTTTACTTTTATTTGTCTTGCCAAACAACCAGTATGAAGATTCATTTTTTCCTTCGGTATAGCACCCGTATGGGGCAGCACTTGCAGATAACCGGCAATTTCAGTTCCTCTTCCAGCGATCCAATCCATCCTTTAAACATGAATTACCTCAATGAGGAATTCTGGCAGGCAACTGTAGTTGTTGATCCATCCGGAAATCGTGAGATCAGTTACCAATACCAGCTTGTTGATGAAAATGGCAGGATCATTTCAGAATGGGGGAACGACAGGGTCATTCCACTTCATGACCTTAAGGCGGATGAGTTGCAGGTGGTGGATACCTGGAACTATGCCGGTGAATTTGAAAATGCATTTTATACAGCTCCCTTCCAGAAAACATTACTGGAAAACCATGATCATAAAAAGATCAAAAACCCAAAGCACTTCACCCATATATTTAAAGTAAAGGCACCTCTGCTTAAGAAACACGAAGTGATTTGCATCGTGGGAAGTATTCCAGCGCTGGGGGAGTGGGATGAGATAAAGCCACTGCAACTACATACAGATGGAAATTGGTGGACCATTACTCTCGACCTGCCAAAAGAAGGATTTCCCCTCTTTTATAAATATGGCGTTTTTGATACCCGCGAGAAAACCATGATAAGTTTTGAAGCAGGAGACAACAGATCGCTTTTTGGAGATGCCCTCGAAAAAAAGATCACACTTGTACATGATGGATTTGTGCATCTGCCCAATGATACCTGGAAAGGTACCGGGGTTGCCATCCCCGTTTTTAGTCTGCGTTCTAAAAACAGCTTTGGTGTGGGTGAATTTACCGACCTGCATTTACTGGTAGACTGGGCCCGCACGGTAGGAATGAAGATGCTTCAGCTTCTTCCCATCAATGATACTACTGCAACCCGCACCTGGCTCGACTCTTATCCCTATGCAGCGATATCTGCTTTTGCTCTACATCCGGTATTTGTAAATCTGGAAGAGGTTGCGGGAAAGAAAGATGCTTCCATACTTAAGCCTTTCCGCAAAAAACAAAAAGAACTCAACGAGTTGGCTGAGGTGGACTATGAAGAGGTGATGAAGTTCAAGATCGCCGTGTTGACAGAATTATATGAATCACAAAAAGAAAGCTGGGCCGAAGACAAAGATTACCTTGCATTCTTTGAACATAATAAACACTGGCTGGTACCTTATGCTGCATTCTGTTTCCTGCGCGATAAACATGATACTGCCGACTTCAGTCAATGGAAGCAACACAATACCTACGATGCTGCGGCCATTGAGAAATTTGTGTCACCCAAACAAAAGCATTTCCACCAGATAGGTTTCCACTATTTTATACAATATCATCTCCATCTTCAATTGAAGGCCGCTACTGCCTATGCCCATAAACATGGCATCATTGTGAAAGGTGATATTCCAATTGGTATTTACCGTCATAGTTGTGATGCCTGGATGGCACCCGAACTGTATAATATGGACCAGCAGGCCGGTGCGCCACCAGATGATTTTGCCATAAAGGGACAGAACTGGGGCTTCCCCACCTATAACTGGCAGAAGATGCAGGAGAATGGTTTCACCTGGTGGAAACAACGATTCTGCCAGATGAGTGAATATTTCGATGCCTTCCGCATAGATCATATACTCGGGTTCTTCCGGATCTGGTCGATCCCCTATGATGCTGTAGAAGGAATCATGGGCCATTTTGTACCAGCCATTCCGGTTGATGTGAAAGAATTTGGGGAAAGGCAGATATGGTTTAACCATTACCGTTATACAAAGCCATTTATTACAGATAAAATACTTGGTGAACGTTTTGGAGAATCGGCAACATTCGTTAAAGAAGAATTCCTGGATGACAGGGGCTTTGGACAATTTGATTTCAAACCACCATTTGACACACAGCGAAAAATAGAGCAGTGGTTCCTTGCTCAGGAAGACAAGGACCATCTGCAGGGATTAAAGCAGGGACTTCTTGACCTGCATACCAATGTGATATTATTTGAAGAAGCGGGATCAGAGGGGAAGAGATTTCATTTCCGTTTTGCCATGGAGCAGACCAGTTCTTACCAGGACCTGGAGTGGAATACAAAAGAACAACTGAAAGCGCTGTACGTAGATTATTTCTACCGCCGTCAGGATGATTTCTGGATGCAGGAAGCCATGAATAAATTACCCGCCCTGAAGGCTTCCACCAATATGCTGATCTGCGGTGAAGACCTCGGCATGGTGCCTGCCTGTGTGCCCGATGTAATGAAGCACCTCGGCATCCTGAGCCTGGAGATCCAGCGTATGCCCAAGGACCCTGCACACGAGTTCTTTCATCCCAATAATGCACCATACCTTTCTGTGGTAACACCATCTACACACGACATGAGTACCATCAGGGGCTGGTGGGAAGAGGACCGTGAAAAGACACAGCGCTTTTTCAACAATGAACTTGCCCAGTGGGGTGAGGCACCCGCCTTCTGCGAAGCCTGGATCAATAAAGCCATTGTTATTCAGCATCTGTATTCTCCTGCCATGTGGGCGGTATTCCAGTTACAGGACCTGATGGGAGTAGATGCAGACCTTCGCCGCAGCGATCCTTCGGAAGAGCGGATCAATATTCCTTCCAATCCAAAACATTACTGGCGCTACAGGATGCACATGACACTGGAAGAATTACTGAAAGAAAAAGACTTCAACCATTCACTGAAAGAATACATTAAAGCGGGCGGAAGAGCATAATTTGATAGGTTTGCAACATGCGTGTAAGATCCTTTATCAAGGCGCTACCTTTCACCCATCCTTTTACCATTTCAAAAGGAACAAAAACCCACCAGCCAACTTTTATTGTTGAGCTGGAACTGAATGGTATTGTAGGATATGGTGAGGCGCCGGCCATTGCCTATTATAATATTCCAGTTGAGAAGATGCAGGCTGATCTCCTGGCCAAACAGACCTTTGTGGAGAAGTTTGCATTCACTACCCCCGATCGCTACTGGCACTACCTCCATCACCTGCTGCCTATGAATGGTTTCCTCGTGAGTGCCCTTGATATGGCAGCCTGGGATCTGTTCGGTAAGATCAGGCGTCAACCGCTGTACAATCTATTTGGTGCAGATCCCGCAAATATGCCGGTTACTGATTATACCATCGGTATTGACAGTACAGAAAAGATGATAGAGAAGATGAAGGAAATGCCCTGGCCCGTCTACAAGATCAAACTGGGTACCGACCGTGATATCGAGATCATGGAATCATTGCGCCGGCATACCGATACACCTTTGCGCATTGATGCAAATGCAGCCTGGACAAAAGAAGAGGCCCTCGAGAAAATCACCGCATTCGCTACAATGAATGTGGAGTTAGTTGAACAGCCACTTGCAAAAGATGATTGGGAGGGGATGGCCTGGTTATATGAAAGGAGTCCCTTACCACTGGTGGCAGATGAAAGTTGTGTATACGAGCAGGATCTCGCAAAATGTGAGGGTCATTTCCATGGCATCAATATCAAGCTCACCAAGTGCACCGGTATTACACCCGCGCTTCGCATGATAGCGGATTCAAGAAAACGTGGGATGAAGATCATGTTGGGATGTATGAATGAAAGCACCATTGGTTCTGCGGCATTGGCGCATCTTGGTCCGCTGGTCGACTGGCTTGATATGGATGGACCTCTTTTGCTGTCTGAAGATCTTGCAACCGGGTTAACCTATGATTTCGGTAAAGTTAGTTTACCATCGGCGCCGGGATTGGGTATTACCGTGCAGCTCTAGTCAATAACACCTACATATATGCGAATAATCCTTCCTGGTAAATCATTGCCTGCAATAATGATTCTTAGCCTGGTGATTCTTTATGCTTGTCAGCAATCGGGGGGAGGAGCAGGTGCTGATGCCAAAAATCTCTTTCAGTATGATGATAATCTGCATGCGCGCTGGAGCAGTCCGGAGAACCTGAATGGCATAAAAGGTGCAGGGGGTAAAGAGAACAATGGCGCCAAGGGCCATCCCTTTGATTCAATTCCGGCTGGCGCTACACTTACATTACTGGATATAAAGGAGCAGGGGATCATACAGCTTATATGGGTTACCGTGCGCGACCGATCCCCTGAAATGCTTCGCGCCATGAAACTGGAAATGTATTGGGACGGAGAGGAGAAGCCAGCTGGATCGGTTCCTTTCGGTGATTTTTTTGGTGTGGGACTAGGTAAAACAGCCATATTCCAAAACCATCTTTTTGCCAATGCCGAAGGAAGGTCATTTAACTGTTTCATACCGATGCCATTCAGGAAGGGAGCAAGGATAACAGTCACCAACGAATCCACTAAATCGCAGCCTAACATATTCTTTGACGTTGATTATTCACTCCTGAAGAATTGGCGGGATGACTATCTCTATTTCCATGCATTCTTCACGCGTGATACAGCAACAACACCTTCGGTTGATTTTGTAATGCTTCCACGAGTAGAAGGGAAGGGGAGGTTTCTTGGGGTTAATATCGGCGTGAATGCCAATCCCCTTTATAATAAATCATGGTTTGGCGAAGGTGAGGTTAAGATCTACCTTGATGGCGATACCAACTATCCCACGCTTAACGGAACGGGTACCGAGGATTATATTGGTACTGCCTGGGGACAGGGAAAATTCATAAATGATTATACAGGTTGCACCATTAGTGATGATTCATTATTGCAATGGGCCTTTTATCGCTACCATATACCCGATCCTATATATTTCAGTACCGATTGCAGGGTAACCATCCAAACCATGGGGGGAGATATGACCAATGTGGTTGCAGCATACCAGTCGGCCGGCGTACCCTTACTACCGGTAACAACCGATGCCCCTGATGGCTTTCACCGCTTCTATAAAAAAGACAGCCTGGTTGTGTTGGACAGTACGCGAAAGGACAGCTGGACAAACTTTTATCGCTCGGATGATTATTCCTCCACGGCCTATTTTTATCTGGACAGGCCATCCAATGAATTACCACCATTGCAAACACTTACTCTTCGCACCACCGGTTCACGATAGGAAAACTGCACTGATAATTTTTATGCTGTACTTGCCTGAATTAATAGCAATTTTTACATTTGATCAACAGTTATTGCTACAAATTTCGGGATGTAGCGCAGCCCGGTAGCGCGCTTCGTTCGGGACGAAGAGGCCGCTGGTTCGAATCCAGTCATCCCGACTCCGCCCGCCGAAGCTTTAGCGCAGGCGGGCTTTATCAACTTAAGTATTCCTCTGTCAGTCGGGCTTCGTCGGGCAAAGCCCGACTTAGACTTTCACCAATCAAATCCGCCGAAGCTTTTGCATTGGTAGTCCCCGCTCTTTGAATTGGTGGTCACTGCTCTTGCATTGTTGGTCATCGCCCGCCGAAGCTTTAGCATTGGTAGTCCCCGCTCTTTGAATTGGTGGTCACCGCCCGCCGAAGCTTTAGCATTGGTGGTCACCGCCCGCCGAAGCTTTAGCGTAGGAGGGCCTATTTTATCCAATAATTCAGATTCACCTGCCAGTAACCATAAGGAGTTCTGTCATCACCTCTAAGCGGAAAATACAAACTACCTGATGGCTCAATCGAAAACTTACCGAAGAAATACATTAGGTATATATTGGCTTCTACATTGCTCAGATTGAATTCATTGGTTTCACTGATTGTATATACATCCTCTGTGGTTGATGACCCGTCACCAGTACTGTTATTTCCTCGTCCTTTGGTATAACCCATCCTCTTTAAAGTGGTGTTTTGCGAAATATACTTGGTTGTACGCATAAATTTAAAATAGCGGTCAGTTCCTGCATTCAATTGGAGGGCAGGCCTGAATCCTAAAGCATTATTGCTATACGCATCAGATTTTCCCAGAACAAATAAATGACTTACTCCCACAAAAGCATTTACATCACTCACATTCTCATCATTATTCTGCTCGTCTTGTCCAAAACCAAAATCAACCCCAACAATAGGATCAATGTACCGGGTTTTTAGTCTGAGATGGGCATATATTTCATTTTGTATCGGAGAATATGGTACCGAAGGATTATCGTGTTGAATATACCTTGTATAGGAAATATATGGCAACAGCTTACCATTATACTTAGTATAATAGGGTGATATTGCCGACAAATAAAAACCCGGATCACTACCACCGGGAAGAGCATAGGCCTTGAAGTTAAACCCCAAACCAGATTTATGGTTATAATCTATGTACGGTGCAACAAATAAATGCACACCATTGCTGTCTTTGGTATCGGTGTTGATATAGGAAGTGGTGCTTGTTTCAACACCAACTCTTAAAAAACTAAAGCTTGTATCATTCCCGTAAATATTCTTTGATATAACATCCTGGGAATATGATTGAGTTCCTCCAATAAGGAAGATAAAGATGGCTAAACTGTATTTCATAAAATCAAATTATGAGTGAAGAAAATACTACGCCAAATAGCTCATCAATGTACTTACACCATCTGAATTAAATGATGATACCGGTCACCTGATATAAACAATCTAATCAGTAAAAAACATAACAAGAGTCAGGCTGATATGTGATAATTGGTACATACAGTGCGGCGTTCCTGAGGTTAATTTGTAATGCATGAAAATTTGCAAATAATAAATATCAAATATTATGAAACGATTAATTATTATGCTTGTATCACTATTTTTAGTGGCCGGCACAGTCGTAAACGCACAGGACCAGGATAAAGATCAGATACGCAAACAAGATCGTATTCACCAGGAAGACCATCTGATGTTGAAAGATGGAAGCTGTCTGCTGGTTAAGCAGGGGGTTCCCACTAAAATACAGACACAACTTAAACTCAATAATGGCATTGTGGTAAATCCGGATGGATCCTACCAGTTGCAGAATCAGCAAAAATATCAACTCCGTGATGGCGAATGTCTTGATATGAATGGCAACCGATACCTCAATCAAAACAGGTATAATAACAGGCAAATGATGACAATCAGGCAAATAGAAAGGTCAAGGACAAACACAATGAATAAAAACAAACCAGGAAACCAGGGTGGTGCAAGGCGAGGAGGCAACAACCCCAGGAATTAAATAAATAATTGCTGGTAAAGCCAGGATATTAAAATGCTGATAACCCGCAGTTCCCCTCTCACTATTTTCAAATAGCTGGATGTGGAATTGCGGGTTTATTTTGTGAAATATGGCCACCCGTAAGCCTTATTATATAGAATAAAAAGATAAATAAAAGCAAGCTCTCTAATTGGCAGGAGTACATTAATTACACTTACTGCCAGGCCATAGGAGAAGAGTGGTTAAAAGAAAATGAAACCGCCGTCTAACAAGTGCCGTCTGCCATTATTTCGGAAGAATATAACTATCTGATCAATCCGCAACATCCAGGTTTTGCACGGATAAAACTACATGTAATAGAGAAATTCAGCTTTGATGAACGATTAATGAAATAAATACAATTTTGTAAAATGGAGGATATTATACAATCCTTAAAACTATGCGGTAGCATGACTCTGCAAATCGAATAGAATTTTTTTGAGGGTAGTTATATGCCTTTCCATTTCATCATGGCGCTCTACATGGCTTAAGTATAAACTTTTATGCCCCTTTTTTTCTGATTCAACCTGCATTTTTTTTAATAGATGTTTTCTTTCTTCCATCATTCTTAAGGCAACCCATAAAGTAGAACTTGCAGTTTCAGCCTGTTTTATTACCAGGTCCTTTTCTGAATATGCATGTCCGATATGACATCGGTATCTTTTAATAATATCCCCTTTTACTGCCCATAAATTGCCTCCGCAATCAGGGCAGCCAAATACGCTTATATCAGCAATCTTTTCGATATCATTAATACCCACTGCCGTTGTTTCTGCAATTCTGGATTCATCAACAACATCTTTGGGAGCTACTTTCTTCTTTCCCTTCTTTAGTTTTATAATTGGAGCTATCAACATCCCTATTTCCTGCAGGGATGCAACATGATCAACTTCCATGTTGTTTATTACGGAAAGTGGCATATCCGGATATTCGGCTTCATTTGGGTCTTGTACAATGGAAATACCACCGCTTCTTTGTATAGCCCGCATACCGCTGGTGCCATCATCTAATAATCCGCTTAATATAACTCCTATCGCATGGGAACTATAAGCAACGGCTGCCGAACGAAATAAGACATCAATAGAGGGGCGAAACCGATTCTCCTCAGGTCCTCCACCCAAAATAAATTTATTGTCTTTCACAAGGAGATGTTGGTTAGGCCTTGCAATATAAATATGGCCCGATCTTATAGCCCCGCCATTTACCGCCAATTGGCAGGGCATATCTGTTACCTGCTTCAGACGGTGAACAACAAAATCTCCAATGCCCTTCCTAGATAAATGTAATACGATACAGTAAGCTACATCGAGCCCGGGTTGCAGGTTTCTGACCATTTCTGTTAAAGCATCAAGTCCACCCGCAGATGCACCAATAACCACAATAAATGTTGGATGCTTAACCATGTATGCATTTTATTAAACGGGAATATACATTTCAAATAGTGCTCCCTTGCCTAATTCACCTTTAGCTGTTATAATTCCCTGGTGATTTTCTATAATTTTTCTGACGATGGCGAGTCCGATTCCGGTACCCGGATAGTTGTCTTTATCATTCAGCCTTTGAAATATTTCAAAGATCTTTTCATTGTATTCATCCTCGAAACCAATTCCATTATCAGCAACGGTAATATGGCAATACTCTTTTAAGCGGGGCAGGTTTGAGTTTTTTAATTTGCTGTACTTAACATTATTGCTTTTTATAGTAATAACAGGTTGTGTAGCAGGTTTTGCAAATTTCAGGGCATTGCTGACCAGGTTAAGCATTACCTGCCTGAACTGATAAGGTATAATTTTGACATCACAGAGTGGTTCAGCTATTACAGTTGCATTTTTCTCCTTAATTACTTCACTTAACTGGGTCTTAACTTCTTCTATAATTACATTCAGATCTGTCTTGATAAGTTTTCTCCCATTAATATCGTGTACACTGCTAAAAGCAAGCAGATCATCAATAAGCGCCTGCATCCGTTCTGCGGACTTTTGTATTCTGCTAAAATAATCTTTGCCCTTTTCAGAAAGTGAGGTTTCTAATTCCAGTATTCGACTTGCCAGGGTGCGTATTTTGCGAAGCGGCTCTTGTAAATCGTGGCTGGCTACATAAGAAAATGATTGCAGCTCTTTGTTAAGTACCTGAAGCGACAAATTATTTTCTTCCAATTTCTCATTGGCAATTGCTAATTTATTTGTTCTGTCCTGCACCTGCTTTTCCAATTCCTGCGCGAAATTGCTGATTTTTTCTTCGGCAATTTTTTGCAGTGTAATATCTGTATGCACACCAACCCATTGCCTGATCGAACCATCGCCATTTAGTACTGGAATTGCTTTAATAGAAAAGTATCCCCAATCACCAGTTTTTAACTTAACCCGGTGTTCGTGAATGAAGTTTTGAGACTTTTTTATCGCCTTCTTCCAGGCGGCAATGGTGGATTTCTCGTCATCCGGGTGAACAGCGTGAACCCAACCATATCCCTTGTACTCTTCCTGGGCTTGCCCCGTTAGTGAAGCCCAGCTTTTTTGCTCGCCTTCCATTTCCCCTTTTGCATTGGTAGTCCACACAATTCCCTTTACTGCAGCCACGGCAGCCTGAAACCGTTCTTCACTTTCTTTAATTGCCTGCTGCGCCTTCTTTCGCTCTGTATAATCCTCAATAGATAAAAGAATTAATCTTTCCCTATGTGCTTTTTGATAAATGCTTCTTGCATTTAGCATCATTATTTTTTCGCCTAAACGCGGGAACTTATGTGCCACTTCGAAGTCCTGAAACTCGAGTTTTTTTGGAATAATATCATCCAGCAACTGCCGCAATGCCGGTATGTCCCATTCCTTATTTCCTATTTCATATAAAAGTTTACCTTCCGTTTCTTCCTGTGTAAAGGTAAATTTCTTATAAAAAGATTTACTGGCACTTACTATCCTATGTTCTCTATCGAGAACCAGCAACGGATCATGAATATTACCAAGAATTGCATCGGAATACTGATATGATTCATTGAGTAGTTCATTCCTTGTTTGTAATTCCTGGTTGGTGGTGGTAAGTTCTTCATTGGTGCTTTCAATTTCTTCTTTGGAAGTTTCCAACTCTTCATTTACACTTTGCAATTCTTCATTGCTTGACACTACTTCTTCATTGGCACTCTGCAGTTCTTCAATAAAGGCTTCCTGTTCCTGTACAAAAGCGAGCATATCGGCTCTTGAAGCAGTAAGTTCCTCTTCCAACTTTTGTATTTTCCTGTCTTTGGCAAGAACATTATTTTTACCATTTTTCCCTTCCTGTAAAAATGTTTCTACCAGTTCTGGTTTTGTAAAAAGAATAAGCAGCAGGGGTTCTTCCCAATCTATATTGAGTGGGATAACTTCTATACTTATCATTTTCAAGTCAGGCATCGTCTTTACTTCTATACCTGATTTACGTACAGCTTGTTTTGTTTTTATGGCAGCAGGAATACAATGCCGGAGTTCAAAAGCTATTTCCGGCGCTGTCATTTTTAAAATATTCAGGTTGGCCTTTCCGGTAGGATGTTTAAGAAACGAATCTGTTTCTCCCCTGAACTGCAGAATATCCATTGCATGGTTGATGACCACACTGGCAGGAACATATTTGGAGAGCAATATCTTATCAATATCCCCATCAAAGCCAATTCGCTTTACTGGAGCTTTGTTTGTTCCAGGGGATGGAAGGTTTTTATTCTCCACTATCCCTTCCTGTGTTCTTGGCAGAAGTTCCGGCATCATACGTCCGCCTTTATTAGTTTTTCTGGAGTAAATTTTGAACTTATTATTAATCTGGCTGAATAAGTGGGTGGAAGTGCCAATGGTTTCTGATTTGCCTAGCATTAAACAACCCTCGTCTTTTAAAGCATAATGAAAAGTGGCCAAAGCTTTCTTTTGAGCGGCTGTATCAAGATAAATAAACAGGTTGCAGCAACTGATAAAATCTACTCTTGAAAATGGAGGGTCATGTAATATATTGTGTGGTGCAAATACGCATATATCACGTACCACTTTGGCAATACGGTATTTGCTTCCTGTTTTAGTATAGAACCGTTGAAGCCTTTTGGGCGAAACCATTTCAATTTCTTTCTTTGTGTATTCGCCTATTCGTGCCTTATTAACTGCTATTGTGCTGAGGTCGGTAGCAAAAATTTGCACCTGTATGTTAGTAGCCTGCTCACTCTGTATTTCCAGCAAACTCATTGCTATTGAGTAAGCCTCCTCACCGGTAGCGCAGGCAGGTATCCAGATACGTAGTTTCTCGTTAGCCTTTTTACTTTTCAATAATTTTGGAAACAGGGTCGTTTTCAGATACTCATGGGCATCTGTATCCCGGAAAAACTTTGTTACATTAATTAACAGGTCCTGGTAAAGGATATCAATCTCCTTGTTGTGCTTTTCACAGAAATTGGCATATTCTTTCAGCGATTTGAACTTATTCAACAACATCCTCCTTAGTATCCGCCTTTTGATAGTAGGCATTTTGTAATGGCTAAAATCAATCTGGGTTTGTTTCAGTATAAGCTGGAGGATAGTCTTTAAATAAGGGTCTGTATTCTCAATCTCATTTTCTGTTGGTTTTACAATATCTTTTTGTGCATAATCATATTTGCTGATTCGTATTAATTCCTTTGCTATTTCTTTTGGAGACAAAACAAAATCAACAGCTCCGGCAGTAATGGCAGATTGCGGCATACTTTTAAACTTGGCAGAGTCATCCTGGGCAAAAGTCAATCCTCCTGCCGCTTTAACAGCAAGTAAACCCCTGGTACCGTCATTGGCACTGCCACTCAGTACTACACCAATCGCATTTTCTTTATAGGTTTCTGCGAGCGACGTAAAAAAAGTATCTATAGGTAAATGAATCACACGCTCTTTGGTGCGGTCAGTTAATTGAATGTGATCCTCAAGCAGGGTCATTTCTTTGTCGGCCGGAATAATATAGAAATTATCAGGCTTCATTAAAATTTTATCAGTCACTTCCTGCACTTTCATTGATGTAGCCTTAGTTAAAAGTGAAGAAAGCAGGCTTTTATGGTCGGGGCTTAGATGTGGTACATATATAAAAACCATACCCGTAGTAGGAGAGAGATTTTGTAGTAGTTCAGTAATGGCATCTAAGCCACCTGCCGATGCACCTATTGCAACAATTCGCAGAGCCGCATTGCTTTTGATATCAGGAACAGATTTTGTTTCAGGTATTGGAACCTTTTTCCTCATGAATGGCTGTTTAATTTAGCTTACTGCTGATTATAAATTTTTCCCTGGATGTTTGTGCAACACTTTTATTTTTCACCAATAATATTGCCTGCTGAATCACATTTTTAAGTTCAGAAAAGGAAGATGGCTTACGAAAATAAAAATCTGCACCGTTATTGTATAGTAGATCAACAGTATCTTCCAGGTAGGAAGTTGAAAGAATGATCACGGAAAGTTGTTTTAGATCAATGTCTCTTTTTATTTCCTCCAGACAGGTGAAACCATTTTTTTGGGGCATATTTAGGTCCAGAAAGAGAACATCATATGTTTTCTTGTTCTCTTTGGAGAGAAGAAGTAGTAATTGAACTCCATTTCGTACGGTGGTTATATTGGCAGATAAAGGCAGTTCACTTATGGCTTCTTCAAAAAGAAAACAATCATCTTTGTCGTCATCGGCAAGGATTATATTTAAAATATTTGGCGATCGAAGCCCATCTACGCTTTTCACAATGCTGATTTACGATAAGCAAAGAACCTTATTAAGTCTAAAACAAGGATACCCAATGGTTTAAAGGTAACCTATTATAAGCACTTTAATAAGTGCATCTGACCGGTCAGTGTTTCCATCTGTTACCTCCAATTACAAGCCAGGACAGGAATTTCAGCCTGATTACCATGAATGCCATGCTGGGTATGGTTTGGTCAAAGAATCTCATAATGATAATTCAATGCATTTAGCTCCAGCAATGCATTATCGAGCGCTTTGAGGAAGGCGGGTCGGTTTGTTTCTGCGGTTATTTCGTTCAAATGCCTGTAATAGGCTATCCCACTTAACAGGTTATTGTAGAAACCTGTATAATACTTTTTGCGGGGAAGTATATTATCGCACTCGAAATCATTCTCCAATTCTTCTTTCAGGTAATCGATGTATAAATGCAACTCGGCAATAAACATGTGCGGACGGTCGGTATTGGTGAGAATATTTGTTCTGCCATAGATATGATCTGTCATTGTTTGCAGGGAAACGATCTTCGAGAAGTTTGCAATATTTGGTCCCGGGCAAATAGTGACTGCCTTCAACGTTTTGATAAATGGCTGCTCATAACTAATGGAAGCAGCATTACTAAGTCCAACACATAAGCACTCTTTATCCAATACATTTTTTAATTGCTTTTTGTATTGTGGCTCCGGCAGGTTAAGCGATTGCAGCTCTGCTATTTTTAGTTTCTGGTATTTATGGGAGGCAGTACAAATGGGTTCTTTGGTAAATTCTGTATTAAAGGCCAGATGCTTTTCTGTACAGGGACTACCAGGTTTTCCATTCATAATTCTCCCCACCTTTTCTTTGTCAGAACTCGTGCCCTTCAGGTAATGAAACCTGACACCCAGGGGAGAATTGTGACTCAGTTCAAGATCCTTTTCAGTTGCTCTGCTAAGCAGTTTCAATGTATTGTCATCTACCGTTGTAGCTTCCGGAACCAACAGAAAAGGAGTACCCCAGCCGGTGCTATCCAGATTATAATGGTTGCTCAAAAACGCATCTTCCTCGTGCGTGCCGATGCCTCCCTGAACAGAGATTTTCAATTTGGGAGGATAGAGAAAATGTTTCTTATTCTTTTTAATAAGCGTTGCATTATACACTTCGAAAATCGTATCGATAAGTTCCTGCCGCTTTGTTTTAAATTCTTCCAGGATGGGGCCCAGCAGGTAACCTTCGGTTGCGAATGCATGTCCACCGCAATTCAATCCCGATTCAATCCTGAACTCACTAACCCAGATCCCTTTTTTTGCCAGGTATTTTCCCTGTATCAGCGCCGAGCGGTAATCACTCACTTTTACAATCACCTTTTTTGTAAAATCATTATCCTCATTAACATCAAAGGCATTACAATTTTCAAGGAAATTATATAGCCTTGGGTTCATGCCGGCAGAGAATACAACGGAAGAATTTCTCAGATCACTGTCAGCATATCCTCTTAAGGATGAAATTGCTTCAGAGCCATTCTCCACCGTTGTTCCATCCGATTTATAAACCTCGCGATCAACCTTGGTCATGATATTTACATCAATATTGCCGGGATGGATGGCAGCCCTTAACCGCGAGGCGATTTTTTCTTTCTCGGCAGTATCCGACGTACGCATCATCTGCTGGTACAGCTGCTTCAGCACATTGTTGTCCGGGAGCATTTCAAAATACTGCACGATTTCCGATCCTGTTTCAAAAGCTGCGGTCTTTAGTTTCTCTACCTGTTGCTGAACGATGGTATTAACGAGATTTAAATAATCAGTGATTCGCTTTGCCTTATAGTCGGGCTCAGAGGCGGGGATGGGCTGGTATTCCCTTCCAATGGTGGGATAGTAGTGTTGTCGCATCATCTCTATCAGGCGGTCTTCTACAATGCTGATGACAGAGGAGATGCCAAACCTTGCTACTTTAATGGGACTATCAATGGTATAGGCCAATCCCATTACAGGGATATGGAAGCTGTGGGAAGAGGAAGAATACATGTTGCTTGCGGAACTTATTTAGACAATAATTCCGGCAAAGATAATATATTCGGATAACTTTGTCTTTTAATATTTCGCCTCTTTAAATTACCTATGATTCAATGTTTTCATCGGTCTGATCTGGTTCCTGTAAATCAGGGCCAATTATTTTGATATGCTTCAGCAGTTCTTTATAGTACTTTCTTGATATCGGAATTTCAAGGTTAGGATCAGCAAAAATGAAAAGAGAATCCTTTCCGATACGGTCGATTTGATTAAAGGGGACAGCATAAGATCGATGCACCTGTATGAAATGGTTTTTGGGGAGTTGTGCCAATGCATTTTCCAAGGTTGTGCGAATATCCACCTGACCATGTTTTGTAAAAAATCGCACATAGTTTTTATTCACTTCAAGAAGAGCAATCACATCAATGTGCATTTGCATAAGGAAACCATTATTCCGATAAAAGTAATAAGGGGTGCTCATAGCAGTTAGTATTGGTTTAGGGAATTAAATTAATGAAATTTCCGGCTCAGGGGAAGTCCGGCCTAAGTGCAATAGAAGTGTGGTGATAGTGTCAACCATGTGTAAAATGGCCTGTTTTAGCTTGTCAGGCACTTGTTTCACACATGGTTTGGACTTGGTGAAGAGAAAGTACCCAGCACATTATTAGTTCCATTTGAGTGCATTCGTCCCAGGTTTAATTAGACTCCGTCCCATCCTAAGAATAGCGCCATCACAATTCCTGAAAACACCCCTTTTTCCGACAGTATGTTTGCATTGTTGATCTGATCCGGAAGCGCCACTCAAGCCAAATGGGAGGAGTGCCCCAAGAGGCTTTCTTCCGGAACAGTGATACAGAAACCAATATTTTTTAAAAAATTAAAATTCATTTTGTATGAGTAAAATCACCAACAATCTTCTTGTAAAAGGCGCAAGAGGAAAATTAGGCAATCAGTTTGTCTACAAGCAAAGAGGCGATGACACAATTATCGCCCGTATGCCTTCAAAAAACAAGGACGTCGTACCAACGGAGGGACAGGAATTGGCCCGTGACCGATTTACTATGGCAGCCAATTATGCAAAGGGTGCCATTGAAAATCCTGAACTGAAGTTTGAGTACGACCGTAAGGCTCCTTCGGGTAAAACAGGTTATAACCTTGCTTTCAGGGATTTCCTGAAAGCTCCGGTAGTGAAAAAAATAGAAGCTGGCAAATACAGTGGTACACCTGGATCTTTGATCGTTATCAGCGCTAAAGATGATTTCAGGGTAATTGATGTAACAGTCAGCATTTACAGCCCGACGGGTGAACTTCTGGAATCAGGCAACGCAGTGATGCACCAGATCAATAGAAATAACTGGATCTATACTGCCGTCCAGCAAAATTCTTCCCTGATCGGTAGCACCATCGTAGCCTCAGCCCGGGATATCCCTGGAAATGAAGGGCGACTGGAAATGATCATGTAAAGGAGAAATGATGCCTGCATGAATCTGCGGTACGGAATATCATCCCCCGGTTTCTACCGGGGGATCTTTTATTTTGGCAGGAACCGTATATCATACTCCTGTACCAGCGCGGGATTTTCGGGCGACAAAGTGAAGTAAACCCAGATATCGCCCTTTTCCCCTTTCATCAGAAAATGACCACGCAGGTTATTTTCCGGAACCATCTCTTCCACGCTTATTATTTTACCTGCTTTAGAGAATATTTCGGTTGACTCTTTCCGGAGTGAATCAATAAAATAATCCAGGAAAAAATTCTCCGCAAACACCCCCTCGATCTTTTCCTTTTTCCAGTGCGGGAGGATCTCCACCAGTTGTTGCTGTCTTGTTTTAAGGATCGCTGAAACCGGTAATGCAAGGGGTTTCATTCCCGTCAGTTGCAGCATCGTATCCAATACCATCGTGTTAAGGTAGGAGGCAGGAGCATAGGTGAGATTGATAAAGCTGATGACGGCTATCCCATATTCGGGCAGCATGGTCCAGTTAGATCCAAAGCCTGGCAGTCCACCACTATGCCCAACCGAAATGCGTCCACTGCAATCCTTTGTCCACCGCAACCCATATCCATAGGCCGATACAGCAGCACATGGCCTTCCTGACGGATAGCGGTAATTGGCTTGCAGCGAACTGAAATTCCAGGGCTGTTGCATCTCGCGGAGGGAGCTTCTTTTCAGCGGACCATCCTCTTTTCCATCACGAGCCGGCCATGCCGATAATTGAAAGGCAACATACTTCGCATAGTCCTCCATGGTAGTGATCATTCCCCCCATGATACCATAGGCACCATCATGCTCCATGGGCTGTTTTACCCATTTCCCATTGACCCAGCGATAGCCTATGGCTAATGTATTTGCAGGAACTTCATCATACTCCCAATAGGTATTATTCATACCGAGGGGTTTAAGGATCCGGGTATTGATAAACTGCTGGTAGGGCATGCCCGAAACCTTTTTAATGATATATCCCAACATGGCGAAACCCATATTGCTGTATTCATAACTGGTGCCCGGCACGGTAGAAAACGAGATCCCTTTGCGAAACATTGCCAGCATTTCCTCTTCAGAAATACCCAACTGACGGTCGCCCCACGGATTGTCCTCCGGAAACCCCGCCCCATGCGTAAGCAGATGCCGGATAGTAGGTGGGGGAGCATCCGCAGTAAGCATCTTTTGCTGTTTCATTTCAACTATATACTCGGAAACAGGATCATCAAGTTTAAGTTTGCCTTCATCGCGTAAAATAAGTATGGCAACGGAGGCAAAACTTTTTGTCATGGAGGCAATGCGAAAAGCTGATTGAGGAGATGCCGCTATTTTGTTTTCAAGATTAGCATGCCCCATGTTTCCGGTATGAATCAGTTTACCATCGGCAACTATTCCATAAACGAATCCCGGAAAATGATTACGCTGTGCGGCCGCCCTGAAAATGGAATCCACCACCGGGTACAACTTCTCCAGTTTATTATCGGGCGATAAATTCTGGGCATCCGCCACTTGCATGGTGGACAACATCATTACCATCGCAACCATGAAACGGTTAAGCATAAATCTCATAAACAATTCTATTATTAATGAAGTGGATCAGCTTCCCTGCTTACGTACATATTTTGTAAGGATGACGATTGTTTGTCCTTCAATCTTTCCCTCTATCTGTTCTGTATTGTCTTTTACCAGCCTGATATTCTTAACGATGGTTCCCATCTTGGCATTCAGGTTACTTCCCTTAACATCCAATGATTTGGTAAGCACAATGGAGTCGCCTTCACTGAGGATATTTCCATTTGCATCCTTATGGAACTCCGGGGCGGAATCGTTATCATGATCGCCACTTGATTTAGCCCAGGCAAGGGTATCCTCATCGAGGTACATCATATCGAGGTTTTCTGCTGCCCAGCTTTCCTGGCGAAGCCTGTTGAGCATACGCCAGGCTATCACCTGGATGGCCGGCACTTCAGTCCACATAACATCAGAGAGAAATTTCCAGTGGCCGCTATCCAGGGGTTCTTTCTTCTCCAGTTGCGCCTGGCATTTAGCGCAGAGATAAACCCTGCTGTCGTGCCCCGAGGCCGATTCGGGAGCCACATTGTAAAAACTTAAAGCCGAGGTTGATTTGCAGAGCTCACATTTGTTATCGCTTCTTACCAGAATTTCTTTATCGCCTGTCATAATAATACTTGATAGAATAATGTGTGAATAAAGCGGAAAGGTAAGTATTCCCTTTATGCCTAAAATATATGTATCTTATATGCGGCTTTACAAGGCACCTGATTCTTACAACAAACCCTGAACATGCAGCATATGATCCTTACCGATGATCAGCCTGAACTGATCATCGCCAGTTTTGTTCCCAAGATGTTGCGGGAAGCATTCAGCCAGTTACCTGGCAGAATTCCGGGTGAATTACTGGGAGAGGAAGCTGCACTTTTATGGATCGATATCTGTGATTTCTCCCCCTTATCAAACCGGCTTTTACAGGATCATGAGAACGGGGTGGAACAGATCTCCACGATACTTAAAAACCATTACGATCCTGTTCTTACGCTTATCAGGAAATTCGGGGGTCAGCCGGTTTTATTTGCAGGTGATGGTGTGCTGGCGGCATGGCCCTGCAGCCTGGGATCCTCTCGGGAGGCGGCTTTGCGGGCAACGGCCTGTGGAAATGCCATTCTGAAATCTCCCGGTGCTACTGACGACAGGGGTGATCGATTGCAACTACATGTAGTGGCTGCTGCCGGTGCCTGCCAGTTGCTGGAGATCGCCGGTATGCATGGCCGATGGCATTATACGGTAATGGGGGATGCGCTGCGCGACCTCCGGTCATGCGCTGCCACAAGAAGGCCGGCAGAATTACTTGTATCGGCAAATGTGATGGAATCACTAAGGCATGATCATGAAATTGATGAAATAACCGGCAGTGCAGGTATCCTGAGGGTGCAGCCGGGCAATGACCATTCTCATGACCCGGCTTCCATTCTGTTTGATGGAACGGCGAAAAAAACACTAGAACTATTTATACCACTACCGGTTTCCTTTAACCTGGATGCCGCCCACCTGCAATGGATAGACGAATTAAGACCCGTAACAATAGTTTTTACCCAGCTCTATCATATAGATCCCGATACTGCTCTTGCCTCGCGGAGCATGCAGGAGGCCATCAACGCAATTGCGCCTATACTTATCCGTCATAACGGTATTCTTAGCCAAACATGGTTTGATGAAAAGGCCGCCAATATTCTGATCGTATTTGGTCCGCCGCCCGCTGCACATAAAGACAATCCGCAGCGAGGCGTTCTCACTGCCATACAGATCAAGGAAGTTCTGTCTGCCGCCGGATTTGATGCCTGCGTTGGTGTTGCCACAGGAAAAGCATTCTGTGGAATACTGGGAAATGATGATCTGCGACAATATACCGTAATAGGCGATGTGGTGAATTTCGCGGCCAGACTTGCACAGTTACAACTGGGACAGATCACTTGTGATGAGGCAACCATGAAGGCAACAAGGGATGATTTTTTCTATGCCGATCCACTGGAACTTCCGATAAAAGGGCATGGTGATAAAGTTAAAGTATGGAATCCTGTTTCTATTGAAAGCAGGTCGGGCAATAAGATCGAGGGACATCCCCTGGTAGGCAGGCACAAGGAAAAATTCTTGCTAGAAGAACTGTTCAATATGGCGATGAGCGGAGGCTCAGCGGCTCTTGCACTGATGGGTGAGAGCGGTTCAGGGAAATCGAGACTGCTGTCAGATTTCAGGAGCAGGATGATAGGGCTTGAGGTGCAACAGTTCTCCGGCAGCGGCGACCCGGTTGAACAAACAACTCCGTATTATTCATGGCGATCTATCATAGGCAAAATGATGGGTACAGCCTCTATCATGGGCAAAGATGCCATGCAGGATAGCGTGAATGAATACCTGGGCGAGGAGATGAAAGAAAAAGCGGGTCTGCTGAATGCTGTGCTGGCGCTTGACATGGACGACAGTGAATTTATACGCTCACTCACCACCCAGCAAAGGGAAGAAGAAACCCGGAAACTTTTATTGAACATACTGCAGAGAGCGGCTTCGGAGATACCAATGGTACTAATCATTGATGATGCCCACTGGATGGATGAGGCCTCCTGGCAACTGGCATCTGCTGTTTCGCAACAGGTAAAGAACTGTTTACTAATCCTTGCCCTAGAACCTGGTCGAAGTCAGCAGGTAGAAAAGTTTCATCATGCGGGAGCCATCATACACATGCTGGAGCCATTAACCGCCGAGGAACAGGAAGCACTTATTAAAGCAATACTTGCAGTAGACCATGTAGATTCTTCTGTTACCAATATAATCGCGCAGCTTTCAAAGGGAAGTCCGTTTTATTGTGTTGAGATAATCCAGGCACTTCATCACGAAGGTGCCATACTTATCAAGGACAATACTTGTACAGCAACAAATGCAGGCTCGCTGGAGAACCTGCCCCTGCCCGAAACCATACAGGGCATGATCAGGATGCGACTCGATACTATTGAACAGGGACCTAAGCTTGCATTGAAGGTGGCTAGTGTTACCGGGATGCGATTTGCCACAGAACTTGTACAGGATATCTTCCCGATAACGCAGGAAAAAACAATGGTGCCTGGTTTTCTGAAAGAGAACAACAGGGCCGGATTGATATTACATGAACGCATTGATGGTGGCAATGGATATTCATTTCATAACGGCATTACGCGTGAGGTTGCCTATGAAATGATACTCTCGGAGCAGAAGAAAAAATTACACCAAGAAATAGCCAACTGGTATGAAACAAATTTCCACCAGAACCTGAATGCCATCTATGCGCGATTAGCTTATCATTGGGAAAAAGCGGGCAACAATGCGAAAGCAGCGGATTATCTCGAGAAAGAATCCATCCATTTATTCAGCAATGGTTTTGCCCGGCAGTCGGTTGATGTAGGGTTGAAAGGAGTGGAGCTTCTGGGAGTGAAAATAGAAAGGGACCCGGCAGTAATTGGTCCGTCTATCGGCATGAACATGGGAAAGATAATGGCGCTTATGGGTGACCGGAAGCCTTCGGATCTTATCTCCCTTAAATCATTGGAAGACCCGGCAATTGACAGGACAATATCGAAGCTGTTACGTATTGGGCCACTTGCATTCCAGAGTCAGCAGATCGAACTCTTTGCGCTGATATCGGTGACCTGCCTGCGTATTACACTTGAGCATGGTAGTGGTAGTGCTGCCGCAGATGTATATTCTATGTACTCACCAATTTACAGGGGCATGACGGGCGACAGGGCAGGGGCCTATGCATGGAGCCAGCTGGCACTGGATATGGACAAGAAAAATCAGCAGAGTTTATTTGCAAGGGTAGCATTCGTGCATACCTGGTTCCATAATCATTGGTCGCATCCATTCAATAACAGTCTTCCACTTTCTTTGGAGGCAGCGCAGCAGGGATTTGCATCCGGTGATATACTCTTTGCCTGTTTTAATTTATCGGGTCATGTTGTTTATATGACAGCCTGCGGAAGACCGCTGCAGGAGATCAAGGAGAGAGCGAGAGAGCATATGGAAATCAACCAGCGAAGAGTGATGAATGCGGCCTTCCACCTGATACTGGAACTTCAGTTTGCAAAAGCTTTGGCGGGAGAAACAGAGCATCCGCTTTCGTTGACAGACGAAGAATACAATGAAGCGACGGACCTCGCATCGATCTTCCAGACCGAGCTGGGCAACCAGATAGGCTATTACCTGGTGGCAAGGGTTAAACTGCATCTTCATAATAACGATTGGAAAGGTGCACTCGATTGGGCTGAAAAAGCGATTCCGCTAAGGCCGGCAATTGAGGGACAAATTGCAGAAGTTGACCTGGTACAATTTGAGACCCTGGCCGCGCTAACAGGTTTATTAGGCAATGGTTCGTCGCCCGAATTGATGGAGAAAGCATTGGCGGGCATCAGTACCATGCAACATTGGACAGCACTTTGTCCCATTAATTTTGAACATAAAGCAGCATTACTGGAAGGAATATTAGCAGGCATAAAAGGCGATCCGATGCAAGCGGAGGAGAGGCTAACTGCTGCACTGTCGTTGGCAGAAAAAGCAGCATTCCTGCATGATATTGCATTGATCCAAAAATACCGATACCTGCTCTCAAAGCATAACGGTGATGCTTCAGGTAAAGAAGAAGAAATGATTGAAGCATACGAAAGATGGGGAGCTTCAGTACCCTCTTTGCAATAGCAGGGCGTTAGAATGCATGTCGGGACCAATAGCCAGCAGCACCAGGTTGTCATGCAAAAAATGTTCATGTTCGGTTGCCCATGCCAGGTTAACCGGAATATTTGCAGGCGCCATATTGGCAAATGTTGCAATCGTATTAATGTATTGCGATGGACCAATAACCTTATTCCAGTTACTCATCAAATATTCCGAAGCCTGGTGACTTATCAGGCATATATCTGATCCCGTCAGGCCATGCTTTTCCATTAGAGCCGTTGCCGCCAGGGGCGTGGTATTCATCCCGAATGTTTTAAATCCCTCTATACCCTCTTCTGTTATCTGGAAATAAGGAGCCGTCCATAATTGCTGCTCTTTTAAATGCGGATCGTACCATGATACTGCTTCATTCTTAGTGAACATAGTACCATAATATTTTGAATCAGTAATAGTATTGTAATCTGTTACCGACCAGCAAGCTGCATCCTCACTCATACGCATAATCGCAGCGCCGGCACCGTCGGCGGCACTCACAGATTGAGGGGTGCGATAACTAACGTTTCGCGTCCAGCTGCCACCAACACAGATCAACACATTCTTTACTCTGCCGGCCTTTAAAAGCGAATCGGCAAAAAGAAGCGCGGCATTATAATGACTGAATTCACAATTGGTTGGAATAACCCAGGTGGAAGATGGCAATCCCAGTTCCCTGTGCAGGGCATTCAGCTCATTTGGATTTGTATATTGACCCATCGAGCCGGTGCCAATTAATATGTCAACATCGGCAGCACCAATACCTGCATGAGCCATTGCTTTTTTTGCAGCATGTACCATGATGGAAACCAGTTCTTCTTCATCCTGGAGAACATGTCTTGTATGATAGCCCGTGAATAATTTTTCACTATCAGTCACATGCTTTTTCAGCCAATCGAAAATTGGATCATCATTACGTCTGATAGATTGCGGTAGCGAATATCCCAGTCCGGTGATTCTTGGTAATAACTTACCCATTGGTTAACCATTTAGGGGATGTCAACTTGAAATGCTGCTGCAGTACGATCTCGGCTGTTTGTAAGGCGCCTTCTACCCAGGTCTGGTTGGTTGAATAGGCTTCACCACAAATATAGCAGGGGAAACTGCTTACCGGTTTTGTCATCTGCTGAAGTATCTCCCAAGATTTATAACCCGAGTTCCAGAAATGAACTGCACCACCATAGGGATCATCCGACCAATCCACAAAGGCTGCCTCCATTGGCTCAGGGGCATCTTTGATATTGTGCATCTCCATGATCTGGCGATGCATTTCTTCTACCATCTTACGGGGAGCAGTATGCGCATCCCAGTTATTACGCAGCCGTTGAGCCCAATCATTTTTCTCGTCTTTCTGAACATGGGGCATTTTCTTTCTTGCGAACATATTGTTGGCTGCGGCCTTTCCCTTCATGCGTTTATTGCCGGGAAGCGACCAGTGTATGGCATTACCCGGACCAAGTGGCAGTCCCCGGAGTCCACCCCAGAATTCAGAACTGCTCATATCATTATAGGCCATCAGAAGCGCGTTTGTATTTTTAGGATCAGCGCCGGGCTGGCGGCCTTCCACTCCCCAGTAATAACATTGTCTCACGGGTATATCTGTGAGTGAGCGGCCCTGTGTAACGAAGGCCTTTTCCCACCAGGGTTCTTTATAAGCGAGGAACATTTTATAGAGGTCCACCGGTTCCACGGCATTCATCATAAACCTGAATTGTGGCGCCTGTTCAGGATCGAGGACAGGCCCTTTGGGCAAGAGTAGTTCCAGTGACCGACGGGGCATCGCCAGAACGATGGCGCGGGCGTTGACGGTGAATGATGATTCACCATTCATGAATTGCAACGATACACCCTGGGAGCCATCTGATAATGTAGCTGAATCAAAATATTGCAACCAGTTATTGAGATGCACTTCACCGCCTGCGGCTTCAAATTGTTGCTGGAGCGTCCACGGCACAGAATCATATCCCTGGTCGAACAGATAATATTTTACATCGGGGGTAAAGTTGAAATATTCGGCAATAGAATTCACGGCGTTGGCATTCATGCCAAGAGAATCATAGCCTACGGTTGTTTTCGCGATCTGGTAAGCTTCTTCACTCATAACCTTTGCGAGTATATTCCAGAATCCATGTTCATAAAGTGGTGTACCATCGAGGGAAGCAGATTGAAGGAATTTTTCGAGCTTGTCGCCACTGAGTTTTTTTACCTGTGGAAACAATTGCTCTACGGCCCAGCCGATCAGGTCGCTGGCGGTATGTCCTTGCTTCAGGAATTCCCTTTCTTTATCAGATAATTTATAGGGAAGAAGATCAGGATCCGAGAGCTGGTAATTACGTAAACGATGTCCCCTTGTATAAACTATATTGATAGGTTGGTCAACGGTTTGTTCATGGCGCGGCAGTTTAAGTTCATTCTCCACCAGGCTGGCCACAATTCGCTGGGACGATACATAGCGCATGCCCCCGATCTCGCAGTTCATGTTGGGGAAGCCGGGAGGTCGGGCAGTGAGGAGTCGCCCGCCAATTCGATCGCTGCCTTCAAACAGTGCCACTTTAAGATTGCTGTTCTTACCCCGCCACTTCTTAAGCAGGGGAGAAGATTGCTGATCGGTCAGTAGTCTCCATGCAGTATAAACTCCACCCACACCACCTCCAACTACAGCGATATCATATTCAGGGGTTGTATTTGTTTTTTTCTTCATGATGGTTGATTAACTGTAAAGGGGATTATAATATGGAGGAACACGTGTTGTATTAATATTGGCGACGATCACCTGTGGTTTTCTGCCTTTATTTGCTGCTTTTAATATTTTAGGAAGCAACTTTTTCAATTCAGCGGTGCTGTTGATGGTATAAGCATCTGCACCCAGACCTTCCGCGATCTTAGCAATATCAGGGTTACCCAGTGAATACAATTTCTCCCAGATATCAGGGTCTTTTTTATCGGGGAAATATTGTTCCTGTCCCTGTGTTACCATATTAAGGTTGTTATCGTTCAATACGATCCATATAGCCCCAGCATTGTACTGGCATGCGGTTGATACTTCGCCGCTATGCATGAGGAAAGCGCCGTCGCCCACAATACCGATACAGGTGGCATCAGGGCGTCCGAATTTAGCCCCCAGCACGGCGCCCACGCCAAATCCCATGGGTCCCATTGCCAGTGCGCTGTGGATGGCCCATGGACTGCTAACTTCCAGGTAATGTACCCCCCAGCCAACGCAGTTACCGGCATCCAGGAAAATTTTTGTTTCAGCATCAGCGGGAAGGTTCTCCTGCAGGCACCGCATGAGGGCAGCAGGTTCAAGAGGCTTCGCGTTTGAATTATATTGAAGCGGTTCGGCGAAAGGAGAATATTTCTTCTTTATAGCACTGAGAATTGATTTTCTCTTCTTCACCATTTCTTTATCGGGGGGAAAGGAAGACATTAGTTTTTCCATATCTTCTATAAAGGCGCCGGCTTCACCAACGATTCCCTGTGTAACGGGGAATGCCCTGCCGATACATGCCTGGTCCATATCAACCTGGATGAAGGGGCCCTTTTTTGGAACGAGGAGGGGAAGCCATTTATTTGTTGCCAGTTCATTGAGGGAAGATCCGAGTACGAGAATGCCATCATAGGGATCTTGTCCCTCACTGCCGCTCAGCCAGTAATAAGGCCAGAGGCAATCGGCGATGCCATAAACACGAAGGGAGAGGGGATGGGACTCGGGAAAAATGCCTTTACCATCGGCTGTTGTCATAATGGGGATGCCGTAGCGCGAGGCGAATTTTTCCAATGCGGGTAACTGTTCCACCAGTGCATTTCTGCAACCGTTTCCGAGAAGAATAACTGGTCGTTTAGCAGTAAGCAATGACTTCATCGCCTTTTTCACTTCATCTAATGGTGCGCCTTTTGGAATGGAGCGATAGCTGCTGGTATTGCCTAATAGTTGCGGCTTCGCGATCACTTCAGTAGTGACATTATTGGGCATGCTGATATGCACGGCATTATGCGGAATGGAAAGCGCATCACGGAGAGCCTGGCGGATGATGGTTTCAAGGTTAGAGCTATCAGAAACCATGGCAGTATATCCTATGCTTGCTGCATAGATGCCGTTGATATTAAGTTTGGCGTCGGTACCTTCCTGGAGGTATCCCATCCCAAAATAGCTCTCATTTACTTCGCCTGTAATAAGTAGCAGGGCAGATCCATCGTTCTGCGCATTCATAACGCCAGTGAGTGCATTGGTGGCGCCGGGGCCGGTGGTGACCATTACCACGCCGAGTTTTCCTGTTGCACGATGATATCCGTCGGCGATGTAGGCAGCGCCGGTTTCATGGCGGCAGATAATAAAATTGAATCGGTCACGATTGTCTTTGAAAGCGGTAAGTAAATTGGCCAGGCCTCCGCCGGGGATACCAAATACATGATCTACTTTTTCGAGGCTCAGGTAATGAAGAAGCGCATCGCTAACGGTTACTGGGTTTGCCATAAAAAAAAGGCCCGCAATTAGATGACGGACCGATAGGGGTTTTATTACGTTATGGAATATACGTTTTTAAAATTAATTTTTAAATATTCTACCGGTGGGCTAAGTGTTTTATTGATTTTTGCTAAAAAAAACCTGTAGTAATATTTCCATTTTCTAATGGAAAAAATTAACTTTATTATCAACTCCAAAGTTTGATCCTTACCCGACCCGTTTCCTACCTACCGTTTCTTCTATGTAATTTAAGTTAAGGCGATATTCGTCATCTTCTGATTTAGCAGCTCCACGCACCTCCTGAAAACAATTGACAAAGTTCAAGTCCTGACACCGTTATACCACTAAACCTTTAAACATGAACTCCCATACAGTTCGGCCAGCATTCCTATTGGCCGGGCGCAAGTGTTGGGCTGTTGTTGATCGTTCTCTTTGTGATTTTGCTCTTAAACCCAACCTTGTCCCGACCTCTCCATTCTATTTATGTCCTGCTAATGATGCAGGCCCTCCTTAAATTATTATTTCAATTCATTGATTTTATCTGAAACCATGTATTCACATGGTAACAACCCTTTATTGTATATATAAACCGATTAATCATGAAAGAATTTTTAACACCTACTACAACGCGGCTTAGGCGAAATAAAGAGAATAAAAAATATTTATACTCTTTCGTTCTAAGTTTGCAATTATTACTCTTATCCTTCCTTTCGTTAGGACAGGTAACTTTTGTTATTGATGGCAATCCCAATGATTGGTTAACCAATTTAAAAATTAACAACTCACCATTTATCGTTGCAAAATCATTCCAGCATGATCTCAATGCTGCAGGTGTGGATGCTTCAATATTTACGGGAGGTGGATCAAAAGATGACCTGCCGATGTCAGGCTGGCTAAGTGGAGGAAATAGCACTCCACCAAAGGATGATATACTTAATGCAGGATCAATGCTGGTAATAAATTCAGCAACTGATAAGAAATTATATTTTTTTGGTGACAGGGCATCCGTTAGCGGTTCGGCTCAGATAGGACTTTGGTTCTTTTTGAGTGAAGTGGTCCTCAATCAAACCACAAATAAATTTGAGAATGCTTCCGGTGGTCCGGCAGTTCATACTGTTGGGGATCTGCTGATTCTTTGCGAGTTCACCAATGGTGGTGTACAGGCAGATGTGGATGTATACAAGGTTACAGCGGTTTCAGCTAATGGTACACCTACTTTTGCATCCTTCCCGAATTTTGGAACAGGGCTAACAAATCCATTAGCAGTGGCTGCCCCTAATACAAAGCCTTTGACTGCTACTGACTGGCCTTTCTTTATCCTTGATGCCCAGGGCAACGAGGTAAGAACTGACTGGTTTTATTCAACTGATAACAAGGGAACTATCCTGGCAAACTATCCAGCAAATGCTTTCTATGAGGGTTATGTAGACCTCTATCAACTGGAGTTATTAGATCCTACTGCAAATTTCTGTTTCACTAATTTCCTGATGGAGACAAGAGCCTCTCATGAAATCAGTGCAACACTTAAGGATATGGTTTTCGGTAGTTTTGAAGTTGCGCCAGGTACACCAACCGTTGATCCGGTTAGTCCGGTTTGTGTAGGCGGTACATTAAACCTGACAGCCTCCTGCGGCAGCAATGGTCAGATAAGGTGGTATGCAACACAAGGTGCTGGAATTAATGATGACATAGTTGCCTTAAGAGGATCAACTTCTGTTCCAGTAAATACAGCAACTCCTGGTACAACAACTTACTGGGTCGCTTGTGTAAGGGCTGATCTGGGATGTACAAGTGCTAAAGTAAAAGCTGAAGGAATAGTAAATGCCAATCCTGCGGCACCATCGGTAACGAATGATGATGAATGTTTTGGTGTTGACATCGTTCTCCAGGCATCATGCAGCGGTACTGGTAATACTTTAAGATGGTACACACAGGCTTCAGGAGGAACAGCACTTACAACTTCTGATGGATTGTCCGCAGATGGTTCTACATTAACAAAATCTGGTCTCAGTGTTGGTGTACATAACTTTTATGTGGAATGCTATAACGCAGCAACTGGTTGTGTTAGCGCAAGATCTCTGGTTACTGGAACTGTACATGATCTGCCAGAAGTGGATGGACAAGCAACTACAAGCGCAGCAGTAGTAGCGGTAGCGGGTCAGGATGATACCTATACTCTACTGCTTACTAAGAGCAATGTAGCTAACCTTACTGCAACAGGAACAACCGGAACTCCTCCGTACACATACGTTTGGGAGGAACTAGATGCTGATAATGTCACCACATTCACTTACAATGGGACTACAGGTGCAGCAGTATTTACTGTTACCAGTTTGGTGGGACTTGGTACAGACTATAGTTTCCGCGTTACATTAACAGATGCAGAAGGATGTACTGCAACAGATGTTGTAACAATCAGGCCAACCCCAGGTGAACAAACATGTAATATTACTGGTCCGGCTACAGCATGCCAGGAAAGGACAGGATTGAAATATGTTTATTCAGATCCGAATGATGGATTACCAATTCCGGAAAATACAGATTTCACTTATGACTGGTCAATAACCGGAAATGGATCCATTACTAATGAAGTTGTAACTGGTAGTGAAATATCTGCAACTGTAACCGCAGGTGAGCCAGGAAGCTTTGAAATAAAACTAACTATTACCAATAAAGCCCCGGGAATTCAACCTGAGAAGTTCTGTACAAAAACTGTTACGGTTAATCCAGATCCAACAGCAGATGCCGGAACTGATCCTGCAGCACAATGCTGGATATCAACTGGAAATACTTTCAGCCCATCTGGCTCTGGCACAAATGGCACTCCATCATGGTCAGTGGATAGTAAAACGAATCCTGATCTGAATGTAGCAATACAGAATGGCGGAACTTATTCACCAACTGTTGTGATCACACATCTCAACGGAAGCACAAGTGGTGGAACAGTTACTCTTAAACTTACTGTAACAAGCACATTCGATCCAAGTTGTGGAACAGATGTAGATTATGTAGACCTTGTTATTAATGCACAGGTAGCAGGACCATCAGTTACGTACAATGCACCTGATTGCGATGAGCCAACATTCTCACTTACCATTAATTCACCAGTGCAAGGCACGTCCTACAGGGTTACCCAGCCAGGAAATGCAGCGTATGATGAAACACAGGTGTATGGTGGAGTTGGAGCTCTTGAGTTTACAGGCTTGATGCCAGGTGCCGGTTATAGTGTAAGTGCAACAGTAGGATTATGTACTTCAGCACCAGAAACATGTGCATCAGGATTGAATACCCTGCTGAATAATGAAAACAGATCCAGCAATACATTAGCAAGGAGTCCGGATGATATTAAGATTAAACTGGAAGCGGCTAATAAGGTGAATGCAGCACCAAATCCATTTACAGACAGGATAAGGTTTACGCTTGAGTCTGCAATTTCCGGAAAAGGAACATTGGAGTTGTACAATATGCTCGGACAAAAAGTTCAGACAGTATTTGAAGGATATGTGGAAGCCGGCAGACCATTCACTCGTGAATATGCTGTTCCGCAATCACAAAGGACAAGTCTCGTATATGTGTTCACAGTTGGTGGACTACGTACGAGTGGTAAATTGATAGGAATGAAATAAATGAATATTTCATAGGATGCCTGTAGCTTCTACAGGCATCCTATTTTATCTGTGCGCCTGAAGGAAAATGCTTTTTATCTGAAACCAATCTTACTGAAATGTCATTCAGGCATTACCTCATAGGTTACTGGAAATCTAAACTTCCTGCAAATCCCTTTTTGGTTTTCAGCTTGTTTATCTGGCCAACCGAATCAGATCTCAGCCCACCCTACAGTTGAGTGACGTATGATATAAACAAGTTGATCACCCAAAACAATCGGTATGAAATACATTAAAACAAAAGTGTTTCAATACTGCAGGATAAAATATGCTCCAATCTTGCTTACTACCATCACATTATTATTTTCACAGGTTATTTTCTCACAAACTATTACTGTAGATGGTGACCCGTCAGATTGGCCTGCAGTGCTAAAAAGTAATGCCGCTCATATAATCGCAAAAACCTTCCGCCATGATCCCGTTAATGTTAACCATATAGACGATTCATGGGCCCAGGGATCAGCAGACGAGAATCTTGTTGGAAACTGGAAATGGGTTTTCGGCAACTCAAATGACAAAGGAGATATAGCAAATGCAGGTGCTGTACTCATCGGAAAAAGAATATATTTTTTCGGAGACAGAACTGCAGTTAACGGCGATGCGCAAATAGGATTCTGGTTCTTTCATGGTGGTATTGCTCCCACAGGAAATGGTGCCAATCCAGGCACTGGTTTTGTTGGCCAGAATGTTGATGGAGATATACTTGCCATCAGCAACTTTACAAATGGAGGAGGAACTGCAAAGCCCACTATTTATGAACGACAGGGAGCAAACTTAGTTGTTAACAATGCCATAGATGCCCTTGTTGCGACAAATAAAAACAAAGCTAAGCAGTTTGTACCGGCAGGAGTAAATGTAGGAGATGCCGGATGGCCATTTTCTGAAAGCTGGACCTTTACTCCAAAATCAGGTGGAACAGCAGGAGAGTATCCCGATCCACTTTTCTTCGAAGGTTATATTGACTTCACTAATGAACCTGATGCAAGCTTATGTTTTAACAGGTTTCTTTTGGAAACAAGGAACTCCCAATCACTTACAGCTTCGCTACAGGATCTTGTTGCTGGGGAATTTAATGTAATCCCTGATCCACCAACTGTTGTTGGTGATGAGGAATGCTTTGGAGAAGACCTGGTGCTCACTGCAAGTTGCAATGAAAGTGCTGGTACTACGCCAAGATGGTTTACAGCTGCTACAGGCGGCACACAATTAACAGTTGCCGATGGTCTGTCTGCTGACGGCACAACGCTTACTAAAACAGGGCTTGCTGCAGGAACCTATAGATACTATGTAGAGTGCCATAATAGTACTTTGAATTGTACTAGCACCAGAACAGAGGTAATAGGTATAGTAAATCCATTACCAGTTGTAGATGCGCTTGCAACCCAGAATGCTGCAGTAACCATAATCAGTGATGATATTTATCAGCTGAATCTTGCAAAAGATAATAAAGCAAATCTGACAGCAACACCTTCTGGTGGAACACCACCATATAGTTTTGTATGGACAGAATTGTCACCAGATGATGCAACTACATTCAGCTATAATGGAACAACAGGAGCCGCCTTGTTTACTGTAACGGATGTTGCAAACCTTGATATTTCTTATAGCTTCAAGGTAGTGGTTACAGATAGCAAAGGATGTATTGCCGAAGATATAGTTGAAATCAGGCCAGTGGCAAGTGAACCCATTTGTAATATCACTGGAAAGAATCCGGTATGTGTAAATACTACAGGATTGAAGTACACCTATACTGATCCGTTAGATCTTACCGAACCATATGCTCCAATTCCGGAGAATACAGATTTCACTTATGATTGGAGTATAACCGGTAATGGAACTATTACATCTGAAGTTGTAACAGGTGCGGAAATATATGCGATAGTATCGTCTACTGGTGCAGGAAGCTTCACCTTAACATTGACTATCACAAATAAACCTCCTGGAATCATACCAGTTAAGTCATGTGAATACACTGTTACTGTTCGCGATGTATTCTTATCGCTTGAGATGACACCAGTTTCATGTTATGGTGATGATGATGGTACCATCACTGCAGATTTCAGTGGTGGCTCCGGATCATACGAAGCCAGCATCAATGGTAGTGCATTCAGCGCTGTCACCGATCCATATACATTTACAGGTCTTGTTTCAGGAAATTACACAATTACAGTTCGTGATGCAAACGATATAGGTTGTACGAAGTCAGCCCAGATCTTTGTATCTCAACCTCCGCAATTAACTTGCAATATGGTTGCTCCTGTAACAAATGCACCTTGTGGAAGTTCTGGAAATATAGTCACTGGAACTGTTTCAGGTGGTACAAGTCCATATACATGTACTGCTGATTTTGATGCGGCAGGAGATAACGCAGGTTGGATTGTTACGAGCTGTGTTGTATCAGGTACTGGTATAACTGTTACATATACAGCAGGCACAGCAGTTGCAACGGTTCTTACAGTAACAATTACCGATGATAATGGATGTACTACTACTTGTACAGTTACATTGAATTGTACCGGAGGACATGGATGTACTCCAGGATACTGGCAGGGTAAGAACAATGGATTACTCACATGGGATAGCCCAACTGATCCAATTGCACAGGCTGCCGGTTTCTATAGTGGTTCCAGCTTCTTTGGCTTCTTGGGTATTACAACTGCCAATGACAGATGTGGCCTTAGCGCCAGTTTGACAATGGAACAAGCAATTACAACTGGTGGAGATAACTGTAACAAACTTGCGCGTCATGGTGTTGCAGCCTTACTGAATGCTGCTTCCCTGGCAGATTACCCACTTCCAGATGGCATAACCACTTATGCTCAATTAAAAACAGCCATTGCTAATGCATTTATAAACGGATGCCAATGTGCTGCACTTGCAGATGTTCTTGCAGCAAACAATGAGCTTGATCATGGTGATTGTGGTACTATTACAAGAAGTCTTATAGTTTCTGCTCCTGCAATTGGTTCTGATGCTTCAGCTACCAGGGCAATGAATGAGGTTAATGCAATCAGGGCATTCCCTAATCCATATGACAATGAGATCAATTTCAGGGTAATAAGTCCGGTTTCAGGTAATGCTAGTCTGGAGTTATTCGACATGCTTGGCAGAAGGGTTGCAATAATTTATAATGGCAGGGTACAATCTGGAGTTCTCCAGACACTGCAATATAAAGTTCCTCCAACCCAAAGATCAGCTTTGATATACAAATTATCAATTGGAAATGAAAGTTGGAAAGGCACACTGTTACCAGGAAAATAAGATATATTGAATGGAAGTATAGCATAATAAAAGCGTCCGGAATTCCGGACGCTTTTATTATTGTCATGCTATAAAACCAATCTTAGAACTCCATTACCAATAATTTTGAAGAAACAGAAGCCAGGAATGTATAATCAACCCAACCGTAGCCTGATTCACCCCAACCTGTACCCCATGAATTCATTACTTTAAACGCCTTTTTGGTGTCATCATAACCGCAAATTACCAGGGTATGCAGACCTGTATTTGATCCCAGAGTTTTCCATATATATCCTGGTCCAGCAGTCCTGAAACCATCATCAATACTGAATTGGCCAACCAATGGGCGTTTAGCGTATATCATTTGTTTGATAGCAGTTATATCAGTATCAAGAACCTGCGAATAAGCCCTGATATTATAATTAAGTGCTTCTGAAAGTTGTGTACTATTTGGCATCGTGGAGCAGCCGTTACTACTAGTATATGGCATTGTCTGCCAGGTGCAAACACCTTTAGATACCAGAAAGTCGTAGGCACTCAATAAGCTGGATGCCGAACAATTGGCATCAGCTTTAATTTGGTTGAATACGAATTCAGGACTTAGAATATTCGTTGCTTGACTATAAGAAGAAGCCCCGGATCGTTTGAACTGCTCATAGGAACGTGCATAGGTTACTGAAAATGCAACACATGATCCTTCTCCACCCTGGTTACTTACAGGAGGCATTATCAATGAATAAGAAGAAGGAAGTGTTGTTGGCTCAGTTACAACCGGTACTGTATCAGGACATCCATCATTATCCTGGTATCCATTTACAGTTTCTTTTTGTGTAATACATCCATCCTGGTCATCGGGAATTCCATCACCATCGGTATCAGTTACTGTTGGTGGTGGTACAGTATCAGGACAGCCATCTCCATCCTGATAACCATTAACTGTTTCTTTCTGTGTGGGACAACTGTCTTTATCATCAGGAATACCATCGCCATCAGTATCTGGTGATGTAGTTACCGGTGCAGTATCCGGACATCCATCCGTATCCTGATAACCATTGAATGTTTCTTTTTGGGACGGGCATGCATCTGAAGTATCGGGGATACCATCACCGTCTGTATCTTTTACTTTTCCTCCGCCTCCTGGTTTTCCTGATGTTGCAGGTCGGAGCATTGCATTTTGAGAAGCGATAACTGGAATGATATTCCAGCGACTATCATCTTCTTCCAACACACCACTTAGTCTTAGATCGGCAGATTCAATTTCATTTTGGATAGAGGTTTCAGGACTCACTTCTTTCTGACAGGCGGTCCAGAGCATGGCACTACTCACTAAGAGCAATAGCTCTCTTTTTAACGTAAAACGCTTCATCGGTTTTTCAAGTTTATTGGTTTCAAAAATGTCTGCTGACCACAACCTTACATTCTATCTGCCATTACTTATATGCAGAGCATGCAAATAAATAATGAACAATAAATGTTCTTAATTGATACCAACTTCGTTTAATGATATTTCTTCCTTGTAAGTAAGGAATTGCATATTTCAAACAGGTACAGCTGGTACGAACTCACTAAACAACATCAACACTTTGCTTTATTTCCTGCCTGACTACTACTCTTCTACGATTCCCATTTCACCAATAGAATTACCTATTGATAGCATGTTTAATTGCTTTCACTCCTCCAAAATTAGTGCCAAGGAGGGCATAAAGGGATATTATTTTTACCACATGATATCCAGAAAATCACAATCAGGTGATTATCAGCAAAGAAATGTTAACGACTCATTTTGAGAAATCTTAAAATCAGGAAAACGGAAGCCAGTGATAGTCCCACAATAAAGCCCAACCACATCCCTGCAGCACCCATTCCACCCTGGAAAGCGAAGAAATATCCAACCGGAATGCCGACCACCCAGTACGAAATGGCAACAAAAACAGTCGGCAGTTTTACATCCTTAATGCCTCGTAATAAACCCGCACCAATGGCCTGTGTACTGTCGGATATCTGAAATATTGCAGCATAAAGAAGGAGGGAGGCAGCCAGCATCACCACTTCCTCATTCTTATTAAAGAGGACAGGTAATTGGTGACGGAATATCGTAAAACAGATAGCACAAAAAATACCATAAAGAAGGGCTGTAATAAGTGTACTCCTTCCTATGAGAGAAATCTTGTTTCGGTCTTTACGTCCAAATGCATTACTTACCCGAATGGATCCTGCTTGCGATAAACCCATGGATACCATAAATGTAAAAGATGCACAACTCAGTGCTATCTGGTGGGCGGCCTGGGCAACGGCACCGATGGTTCCGATTATTAGTCCGGATATCGCAAAGGCACCCGCCTCCATACCAATTTGAAGACTGCTGGGAACACCGATATGCAGCAGTTCACCCATGGTTCGCCAGCGTAGCTTCCATTGCTTTTGCCGAACAGCAACATATCGCCAGAAAGTCTTGTGGTTGAGTATAATGGCACCAAGCACCAAAAATATCAGGGACCTGGTAATTAGAGTAGCCCATCCCGCTCCAACCAATTCAAGTCGGGGGAAACCCAGGTTACCATAAATCAATAACCAGTTCAGGAAAATGTTTATGGGCATGCCGGCGAGGGAAAGTAACATGGCCGTTCGGGTAAATTCCAATCCATCAGTGAATTGCTTCAACGTCATGAAAAGGAGCATTGGAATTATAGATATACTCATCAGCTCCATGAATGGAAGTGCAAGTTCAACAACCTCCGGATCCTGTCTGAGGTGGTAAAGGATTGGTTTTCCCAAAACCAGTATGGCGGAGATTAACAGGGCCGTCGCGGTGCATAACAGGAATCCGTTAAAGAGATAATGTGAAACCTGCTGAGTGTCTTTGCGGCCATGGGCCATTGATACCATCTGAGAAACAGAAATTGTCATGCCGATGCCTATCACGAAAGGGATATTCATGGCATTTAGCACCAGCGCCGCTGCCGCGAGGTGCTTATAGCTGATGGCACCCACCATAGCTGCATCAATAATATGCAATGCCATTTGGGCCAGTTCCCCGATTATAATGGGGAGAGCCAGTTTAATCGTACTATTCGCCTCTTTTCGCAGCATGCCATCAGTATTTCTACGGCGCAAATTACCTATTTGATTTTCAATTACTTACTAGTTCCAGACAATTTTTACAACCAGTACACTAAAGGGCTCCTGACCTGCGTTCTTGAGCAGATTCTAATGGTTTCTATTTAGAAAAATAATTTAATCGTAAGCCTATGAAACTTAAATCTACCCTCACTTTCTTTTCAATTCTTTTTACGCTAACACTAATGATTCAGCCTGCTGATTTATCAGCACAGTGCAGCAATGCACCTAATTTTACCATGAAGAACCCTAAGAAGGTAAAGGGATTGCCCAGTGGTACCAAGATCGGAGATCAATGGATTTTTGCCTCAGCTGCTCCTGGCATTGATGTATATATTGAGATCCTTGTCATGAAAAATGCCACTATTTCACTAGCCCAGATGGATGCATCCAAATCGGCTGCTGGACAGGGATATGATGATGCCTGGCAACCTTATGTGAGTCATAATCACAAAGGCAATGATACTTCATACCTTGAATGGAAGATCTTCTTCAAAAAGGCGGGAACGCAAACAGATACAGTATTGCCCTGCCTGGCGGTAACGGCAGTTGATGTTGATGGAGACAGTAATGGGTTGAAAGAATTCATTGAGGCTGGTACGCCCGGAGGTTATGCCATCCAAACACCTACAACACTGACAGTTTCTTTTGATGGTATCCGAAGTAAGGCAATTGGCAAAGTAAATACTATCAATCTGATCGATTCGTCTCGCAGGGAAGCCATGTTCCAGATGAATTTCGTGAATGTTTCCAGTATCCTTTACCGGAATGGTGCTATTGCATCCCGCAGCACAAATCAAACAAGGCATACCTCAATATTTTTCCGGCCGTTTTTCATGAACCAGCTGGTGATTCTGCCGGTTAAATTGCTCGACTTCACCGCCAGGAAAACCAATGGATCCATTACAATCGACTGGCTGGTGGAAGAAGAGAATGAACCGGTTGAATATACCGTTCAAAAGAGTTCGGATATGGAGACCTGGCAAGCTGTTGAAAAAATAAGTGGCAATCATTTAGCGAAAGGAAAGAAAAAATACCAGGTTATTGATAAGCATCCGTCATCAGGAAAAAATCTTTACCGATTGAAACAGACAGATGAGCAGGGAAGAGTTAGTTACTCAAAATCAGTTACAGTGAATGGTATTTCAGAATCCATGTTCAAAGTGAACCAACTTCTTATTGCCAACAACCGGCTTGAAGCCAATATTTACCAGGGAACAGAAAAGGATATAACCATTACAGTTCATTCATTGAACGGAATGCTTGAAGGAAGTAAAAATTTCCAGTTAAAGAATCAGCAAAATAGTATACTCTTAGATTTAAAAAAGTCCTCAAATAAAATCTATGTTGTGACCATTCATGACAATGGTGGTGATATTTTATACCAGTCAAAGATCTATGGATATTAAATCAAAGCATCATGGCTAATTGCCATGATGCTTTTTGTATTACTTTCGGGGGATCAATTTTGCATGAAGTTCGAACAATACAATATTTCCCCCGATATAAAAGAAAGCCTTGCTGAACTGGGTTTCAAACGGCCAACAGATATTCAATACAAGGCAATTCCGTCCATCCTGAAAGGCGAGGACGTTCTGGCAATTGCCCAAACCGGCACTGGAAAAACAGCAGCATTTGCCATTCCGGTATTACATATTATCCAGCAGCAGCTGGAGCGTAAAAGACCCCAGCATCTTTTGAGGTGTCTGGTCATGGTTCCCACCCGGGAGCTGGCCATCCAGATAGCCGGCGTCTTTGAACAAATAGGTCAGTATACAGATGTTAAAATACTTGGACTAGTTGGGGGCGTTGAACAGGAAACACAGATCAAGGCTTTGAAAAGAGGCGTTGATGTTCTGATTGCAACGCCTGGTAGAATGTTTGATCTGTTACACCAGCAATTTATTGATCTGAGTTCTGTGCAGATTCTGGTGCTGGATGAAGCCGACCATATGCTTGACCTGGGCTTCAATAAGGATATCGCTGATGTGAAACGGAAACTTCCCCGGCATCATCAAACACTGTTTTTTTCCGCAACTATCGACCTTAAGATAAAAGACCTTGCTTATGCAATGGTTCGAAATCCCATACGCATACAGGTATCACCACAGGACCCTGTTTCAAAAAATGTAGAACATGCGTTTGCCTGGGTGGAGATGGATGACAAACGCTTCTTTCTTGAAAGGCTGGTAAAAGAATTACCCGATGCTAAGATCCTTGTTTTTGTACGCACCAAGGTTAGAGCAGAGCGGGTGGAAGCTGCCATGAAAAGAGTGGATATCGAAAGCCTGGTTATGCATGGTGGCAAGGAACAGGACAATCGCCTGGAAGTGATGGAGAAGTTCCGTAGCGGAGGGGTGAAACTTTTGATAACAACTGATGTAAATGCCCGCGGCATTGATATACCGGATGTTGATTATGTGGTTAATTATGACCTTCCTGATGTGCCGGAAAATTATGTACATCGCATTGGTAGAACCGGCAGGGGAGTAAAAAAAGGGCAGGCAGTATCTTTTTGCAGTAAGGAAGAAAAAGAATTATTGGAAGCCATACAGACTTATATCGGTAAAGATATCAGGGAGATGACCATTGATAAAAATGCCTATCGCGAAACAATTGCCTTCTCAGAAGAAACCCCGCATGATAACTGGCGCGCATTACTCGAAGAAGGTAATAAGGCTGCCGCTGCAGCACAAAAAAAGAAAAAGAAGAAGAAATAAAAGACCCAATATGAAACAACTGCTGATCGCTATTCTTTGTTTGTCGCATTATCTTTTAGCAGGCCAGACCGTTACAAAAATTACCGACCCGGTTGATTGGGTTAATACACTAATGGGTACTGACTCCAAACCCAGCCTGTCTAACGGTAATACATACCCTGCGATCTGTCTTCCATGGGGTATGAATTTCTGGACGCCGCAAACTGGAAAGATGGGGGATGGCTGGGCCTACCAGTATAGCGCCGATAAGATCAGGGGTTTCAAGCAAACGCACCAGCCTTCGCCCTGGATGAACGACTACGGGCAATTCTCCATCATGCCCGTCACAAAAAAAATCGCGTTTCGTGAAAATGACAGGGCCAGTTGGTTCTCCCACAAAAGCGAAATTGCCAAGCCATATTATTATAGTGTTTATCTCGCAGATGCAGATGTTACTACTGAAATAACACCAACAGAACGTGCCGCACAATTCAGGTTCACCTTCCCCCGAACTGATAGCGCTTTCATTGTTGTTGATGCCTTTGATAAGGGCTCATCCATAAAGATCATTCCTGCGGAGAGAAAGATCATTGGGTATACAACGCGCAATAGTGGCGGGGTGCCGGCGAATTTTAAAAATTATTTTATTTTATATTTCAACAAGCCATTTTCGGTTGCGCATACCTGGAATAATGACCGCATAGCCCGTGACACGCTTGAGGTGACAGCAGATCATGCAGGAGCAATCGTGGGATTTTCTACCAATAAAGGAGAAAAGATAACAGTTAGGACCGCATCCTCTTTTATTAGTGAGCAGCAGGCGGAATTAAATCTTCAGCAGGAAGTTGGTAATGATAGTTTTGATGCCACCCTTTCAAAAGCGAAGTTAACCTGGAATAAATTACTCAGTCGTGTAAAACCTGCTGGTGGTAGCATTGAACAAACACGTACATTTTATTCCTGCCTTTATAGAACGGTACAGTTTCCACAGAAACACTATGAAACTGATGCGCAGGGTAAGACTATACATTACAGTCCATATACCGGCAATATACATCCCGGTTATTTTTATGCAGGTACCGGTTTCTGGGACACTTTCCGGGCTCTGTACCCACTGCTGAATCTATTATTTCCATCCATAAATAAAGAGATGCAGGAAGGCCTGGTCAATGCTTATAAGGAAGGGGGATTTCTTCCTGAATGGTCGAGTCCCGGTTTTAGAGATGTAATGGTAGGCAATAATTCGGCATCGGTTGTAGCGGATGCTTGGATCAAGGGATTAAGGGGTTATGATATCAATACATTGTTTGAGGCGCTCGTTAAAGGAGCAAATAATGAAGGACCCTTATCGGCAGTTGGAAGAAAAGGGGTGGAGTATTATAACACCCTCGGCTATGTGCCTTATGATGTAAAAATTAATGAGAATGCAGCCCGCACTTTAGAATATGCTTATGATGATTTTGCCATCTGGCAACTTGCCAAAGCATTGAAAAGACCCCAGTCGGAATTAGACCTGTTTGCCAAACGCTGCCAGAATTATCGTAACCTGTTCGATTCTCAGAGCAAATTGATGAGAGGCCGCAATAAGGACGGCAGCTTTCAACAACCATTTAATCCATTTAAATGGGGCGATGCATTTACTGAAGGGAATAGCTGGCATTACAGCTGGAGCGTATTTCATGATATGTCGGGATTGATCAGTTTAATGGGAGGCAGGGATAGCTTTATAGGAATGCTGGATTCCGTTTTCAATATGCCACCCATTTTTGATGAGAGTTATTATGGATCGGTGATCCATGAAATCAGGGAAATGCAAATCATGAATATGGGTCAATATGCGCATGGCAACCAACCCATACAGCATATGCTTTATTTATATAATTATGCCGGACAACCATGGAAGAGCCAGTACCGGATCAGGGATGCCATGGAAAAACTTTATAAGCCTACACCTGATGGTTATTGCGGCGATGAAGACAATGGGCAGACTTCGGCCTGGTATATATTCAGTGCCATGGGATTTTATCCGGTGTGCCCGGGTACCAATGAGTATGTAATTGGTACACCGCTATTTCCATCTATGGATATAATTCTGGAGAATGGCAAAAAGTTAACATTAAAGGCACCCGGCAACACTGTTTCCAATATTTATATCAGGGAAATCCTTGTTAATGGAAAAGCACATGTGAAAAACTGGTTCTCGCATGAACAGCTTCAGAATGGTGGCGAAGTTTTGTATCAAATGGCTCCTGAACCAAATAAGGAAAGAGGTTCAAAACCGTCTGCCTTTCCATATTCATTTTCAGATGATCAATCGAATAATCGGGAGAAATGAGAAGCGAGGTGGTTCCGCATTCCATTACGGAACATTTCCGGATTGCCATTTTCGATGATATCGACAAGCCCTTTATGGGATACAAATTTTTTAGGCGTGTGTTGTTTTTTCAGTAACCCGCTATGATGTACATAATCAAAAACGGGGAGGAGTAAGCGCTGAAATTTTTTCATTGTGCTATTGCCGGTAATCTCATAAAGCTTTCCATGGAACTTGATCTCGTGTTCGATATTGAAGAGATGCATATGTGCCGAATCGGGTTCGTTGGCCACTATTTTTCGAAGTTCTGCAATATCGGCAGGGGTTATACGCTGGAATATGAAATCAGCCATTCCTATTTCCAGTACCAATCGCAGTTCAAACATTTCTTTGAGGGTGTCCTGATCGAGTATATGGGGGTTCATGCTCTTACTCATTACTCCAAACAGGTCTGGACTGGTGATCACTGAACCCTTCTTCTTCTTCGACTCAATCAGTCCCATTACCCTTAATCTCAATAAAGCCTCCCTTATAACAGTTCTGCTCACACCGAGGCGCTCTGCCAGCTCAATTTCCTTGGGAATCGAATCACCAACCTTGAGTTTCTTGTCCTGAAGAAGCTGAACCAGTTTAGCTTCAACTTTATCCACAAGTGAACTGGTATCAACTGTTTTGAAATTATTTATTAAAGCCTTGATAGCCATTGTGTTTATTATTCTGTAAAAATAGCCTATTCTATTTTTTCCCGATTAAACAGATAGAATTATAAAAAAAAATTTGTCAAAGTGAAAATAGTAACTAATTTTATTATGTCATACATAATGCACAAATAAAAACTGTTATGAGAAAAACGATTACTTGCCTGCGCTTCCTGCTGGTGTTCGCAGGCCTGCTATTTTGGGTAGGAACTTTTGCCCAGTCAAAAACGATCACCGGAAAGGTGAGTTCAGGTGATGATGGTAAAGGCCTCCCGGGCGTTAGCGTAACCATCAAAGGAAAAACCACCGGAACCCAAACCGGTGCAGATGGTGAATTCACTATCCAGGCAGCACCTGCTGATATCCTGGTGTTCAGTTATCTTGGCTATGAATCCATTGAGGAAACAGTGGGAGAAAAAACTGTATTTAACGTGTCTCTTGGTTTATCCAATCAAAAAATGGATGAGGTTGTAGTAGTAGGGTATGGAACAATTAAGCGTTCCAAGGTCACTTCCTCAATTTCTAAATTAGATAACAAGATCCTGGAAACGGGTGTTAGATCCAATCCTGCACAGGCTTTAGCAGGAACCATTCCGGGCCTCAGGGTTTCAACCGGAACAGGCCGCCCCGGCTCATTACCGTCCATCATACTTCGCGGCGGTACTGATTTTGATGGCAGCGGCAGTCCACTTATTATTATGGATGGTCAGGTACGTGGATCACTCAGCGATATTAACCCGGAAGAAATTGAGAGCATGGAAGTTCTAAAAGACGCTTCTGCAACCGCAATTTATGGTGCCCGTGCGAGCAATGGAGTGATCTTAATAACGTCAAAAAAAGGAAAGTCGGGCAAGTCTTCAATTACATTAAAAGCAAAGAATGGTATCAACTACCTGAATGTGCCATATAATTTTCTTTCTGCACAGGATTATATCATCTGGCAGCGCAGAGCAGTTGTGGAAGCTATAAAGAATGGAGTATTGGGAGCTGCAACTTTAGGGGCTGTTGGCCCAAGAGGTACCGGTAATTTGTATAAAGATGCAAACGGAAATATCCTTGATGGAAATTATGATAGCCGGGCAGTTTGGAGCACTATGCGTTTAAATGATGTTAACCGTGAACTGCTTACGCTGGGTGAGGGATGGAAAACCATGAAAGATGCAGTTCCAACCAACGATAATGGCGCTTATGATCCTAATGGAACTTTTGCCGATCTGATATATAAGGAATTTAACTATGGAGATTATGGCCTAAAGGATAAGGCAACTGTTCAGGATTATAATATTGGAATGAGTGGTGGAAATGATAGAGGAAAGTATTACGCCAATATTGGATTTTATGATGAAGATGGACTATCCATTGCAACTTTTTACCGCAGACTTAACCTTGCATTGAACGGAGAATACAAAATCAAAGACTGGTTGAAATCGGAGAGTGGTTTGCAGTTTGCGAAAGCCAACTGGAGAGA
>JAKFDZ010000037.1:0-193518 GCA_036675925.1 Flavihumibacter sp. | reverse complement strand
GGTGAGGGTTTGAAAGCCAGTGCTTTCAATAAATGCATGACTGCGGGCAAACCAGAGTCCATTTTCAGTTACCGTGTTGAACTGCCAGATGCCGGCAGGAAACAGGTCAAGGAAAACCATCAGCAATAAGCCAATATTAATAGACCAAAAGGCCCTTGTAATGAGACGGGGTTTCCACCATTCCGCTTTGAATAAAAGCTGGCAACAAAATAAAATAGCTGCGAGGGCAAGATTACCATACACACCCATCAGGGCTGCATGGCCATGATTTACGGTCAGGTAGGTGCCATGCTCATAATAATTGGCGATTGGAAGATTTATGATGAATCCTAATACACCTGCTCCAAAGAAATTCCAGAAGTTAACCGCCACCAAAAACAGGAAGACCTCTGAAAACCCAAAGCGCTTACTCATCTCTCCATTGTGACCATTCCCATTTTCCAAAATCTTTGGCAGTTTACTGAAACGCCATGCTTCCAGGGTAAGCAATACCAATGGAATTACCTGCAGGGTACTGAATACTGCACCCAATGCCATGGTACCAACTGGTTTGGCATTCCAGTAGAAATTATGCGAGATGCCCAGCAAGCCACTACCAAGAAATAGGAGCGTCGCTAAATATATCACACGAATAACTGCCTGCCTGTTCACAAGGCCCATCACCACCATAAAGTAACCGATCAATACTGTTGTGAATACTTCGAAAAATGCTTCTGCCCACATATGCACTACCATCCATCGCCAGAAATCTGCTATGACGAAATTCGTTTTTGGCGTAGCTATAAATCCTGAGATCAATAAGAAGATTATGCTGAATGTTGCATACACCAACCAGTTGGGCAATGCCCATGGCTGCCTTGCTTTCATAACCGGCTTAATACCCCGGTATAGGGTGACCGCCCAGATGATAAATACAACGCCCAGCATCACCTGCCATAATTTCCCCAGCTCAACATATTCCCATCCCTGGTTTCCCAGCCAATACCAATTCTTACCGATCAATCCTTTTGGTCCGAGGAATATTCCGGCAAATGATCCGCCCACTAGTATTACCGTGATCCAGAATATAGTATTGATCAGTTTCACCTGCCGTGTTGGCTGTGCCGGCGATACCAGCGACATCATAAAAAAGGATGCGCCTATCCAGCAGGCAGAGATCCATAACAATGATAACTGTATATGCCAGCTTCTTGTAACGGTAACTGGCATTGCTTCTGAAATATTGAATCCAAAGAAGTTGACAAAGCCGACGAAATCATGCACGGTGAGGATGCCTGCCAATACCTGCACGCCAAAAAGCAGGATAGCAACATAAAAGAATTTATAGGTTGACCGCTGTACATCATCGGGTTGAAAATTTTGGATCTGCCCTTTGGTCATAAAGGCCTGCGCTTTGTTTGTGTATGCACTGTCATCGAGGCGCTCCAGTTTGCCATGATAATACAATACGATGCCCAAGCCGAATATCAATCCAAGGGAACCGATAATACTCCAGAGAATGGTAGCCGAGGTGGGTGTATTTCCGGCCTCAGGGTCAAATGGCCAGTTATGTGTATAGCTGTATTTTTCGCCGGGTCTTTCTACGCCGCATACCCAGGCACCCCAGAAGAAAAAGGAGGTGAGTGATCTTATCTCATCAGCATTGGTGATATAACCAGCAGGCTTAAACGATCCTGGTGTAGAGGCATCGGTAAATATCCCTTTATAATATTTTACCAGTTGTGTTGCAGCATATACCTGTGCATCTGTTAGCACCACCTGGTTGGTATTTTCTGTATAGCTGTTGTTTTTTATTTCTGCTTTTACCAGTTCCGAAACACCTTTCTTTTGCAGCTCGGCACCAGCTTCATTTGTTAATTGCGATTGGTAATAGGCATTCATATATACCGTCATTTGGTGCAGCGCCTCCGCAGTATAATCGGGACCACGGTTTGCGCCATCGCCAAACATACTGCCATAATTCATCAGTGCGTATTTCTGGAATATTGCCTGTCCATCCAATACATCTTCCTTACTGAAAACAGTCTCATTCTTTGAAGAAACATAGGTTGGAATAGGCGGCGCCTCTGTATAAGTATGCACGCCTATCATCAGTACACCGGCCGCACTAACAACAAAAATTACCAGCAGGGGCAACCACCAATTCTTTGGATTGAGCAGGTAGCTGACAAAATTATATTTCGCCATAAAGCAGTAGTTTATGGGTAAATATAATAAAAGAGGATAATAATGTCCTTAATTATTTACACTGCTCATCTTACTTCATCAATCGCTTATCTACATCCAGCGGCACCACCTCAATCACTTTAACATACTTATGGAAGTGGGGATACAAAGGGTTGAGAATATAATTGTATTCACCGGGCATCACCGCCGAGCGACATTTAATTCCAAGCCATTTGTTCTCCTGTAAAATTTTATCCCCCTTCTCTTTCAGTGCTATGTTTTCAGGTATCCGCCAATTGCGGGGAAGATCGGCATCGGGAAATTCAAAGACCGGCGCATCATCTGCTACCTCAATGGTGATGATGAACATTTGGGGAGGCAATTCAGTTAGGTCTGTATGCGCCAATATTTCAAGGAATGCGAGAGAGGGGTTTTCACTGGTATACAGAGCATAGGTTCCTTCATTGTTCCAGCGGCCGCCATAAAGAAATGCACCTAAACCGGAAAGATCCGTTGTTCTTGTTTTTAACTTGACGATCCTGTAAACAAACATATTACCGGCTTAAGTATAAATGCCTTCTTCCATCCTGCTCAGAACACGATTCACCATTTTGATACCAGTAGGTGTACTTAGTAGTTCGATCGGTTTTTTGCCATTCAATGCCCTGTTCTCTTTCTGTAACCAACGGTTCAGTTTGTCGGCCTCTTCAAAAACTGATAAGCCATTGGCAATGGTATTGGCGATCTCAATGGATAGGGAAGAAACCAGGCTGTCGAGAATATCGGTGTTTTGTTTGCGGCCTAAAGTTTTGTAGGATACATTCAGCAGGATGGCAATATCCTTCATCGGGATATCCATGATATCGGCGAGGTTGATCAGGCTCTGCTTGGTAATGCCTTTATCGCTTGCGGTCAGGAAATCAAAATCCGACACGGGTTGTTTTGGCATAAAGTTTTTTCCCCCCAGTATCACCCAGGTGAGCAGGTTGGCAGAGGCGCCTTTTTTGATATGCTTCTTCACCAGCGCGGAGAGGTCTTCGCTTTCCCTGGCCGGGACTGTTCTGGCCTTTGGAGCTGCTGCACTCTTTGGAGCAGTTGGACTCTTTGAAGGTACCTGGGTTTTTGCCATGTGGACATTTTACCTAAAGTTAAGGGAAATATGTCCATTCCCAATTTCAGCAGTTTCTTTTAAGATTTAACCTGGCCTGAAGGCAATGCAAGCTTTGGAAAGCGGGCTGGCGACATAAATGTGAGAACTGTAAAGCGTCATTTTGTTGGTATTCAAGGGCTTAATTAGAATTGAAATGCATTTTCTGTAGTCATTCTGTAGTGATTCTGTAGTGTTTCCGTAGCAGTTCTGTAGTGTTTCCGGCCGCTGGGTATAGCGGTTTCATAGCCGATTCATAGCCATCGCAGTCTAAACTAAGTCTAATCATAGTCTAATACTTGTCTAATCTTATAGCCAGGTCGTAGTGCGCCTGCCTGTTTACCATGTAAAGTGGTTAATTATATTTGGGTAAATAAACCTGCCATATGAAGATATCCCGACTTAAATTTTTCAGCATCCCAGCACTGCTTTTGCTATTTATCACTGTAATACACAAAGATTCTTTTTCAGGTCCTGGACTTTCCGGATCCGCGGTTAATTTCCAGGCCAATGCTTTGCAACAATTGGATGATACTATTTACAAATCTGAGACCCTTATCCTAACCCGGATCTCCCCAAACGTATATGTGCACACCACCTTCCTGAACACAGAAACCTGGGGCAAAGTGTCCTGCAACGGGATGATCGTTACCGGGGGAAAAGAGGCTGTAGTTTTTGACACCCCGTCGGATGATTCAAGTTCTGCCGAACTGATCGGTTTGATCAATAACAAAATGAACCTCGGTATCAAGGCTGTTATTCCCACCCATTTTCATAATGATTGCCTGGGTGGATTGAAGGAGTTCCATAAAAACATGATCCCATCCCTCGCAAGCTACAGGACAATAGCCCTGGCCAAAGCAAAAGATTTCAACCTCCCCCAAAAGGGTTTTCAGGATTCGCTGACGCTTAAGGTGGGGAACAGGGATGTATGGGTGCGCTTTTATGGAGAAGGCCATACTGTCGATAATGTTGTTGCCTATGTTCCCGGCGATGAAGTTCTTTTTGGCGGCTGCCTCCTGAAAAGCCTGGATGCCGGAAAGGGAAACCTCGAAGATGCTAACCAGGGACAGTGGTCAGCAACGGTGGCGAAAGTGAAAAAAGCCTTCCCCGGGGTGAAAGCCGTGATCCCGGGTCATGGTTCCCCTGGTGATGGGGCACTGCTTGATTTTACAATCAACTTATTTAAATAAAAAAAGGGGCCGCCTGTGAACAGGCAGCCCGGTTTATTGACGATTCGAACTTTTTATTTAGGGTTTAATGGTTGTTGGTATTGATCAACCTGATGGAAAAATAAACCTGTTGCCCTTGTATTGCAACAAAACCGGGGGGACAATTGCAGGACAAGGCACTGGACAATTTCCTGACATGATTGTTAAGGCATTATAAGTCAATGTGCTATGAGAAATCTAGGAGAGCCTTTTCAGGTAATCGCCGAGGTTAACATCTGCAGGTTGTTGCAGTCGCTGGCGAAGCCGCTGCCTGGTTTTATGCACACTATCCACCGATATTCCCAGGATTGCTGCCATTTGCCTGCTGGTAAGTTTCAAATGGATCAGGGCTGCCATCCGTTGTTCTGCTACTGAAATATCATTCGCCTGCTCTTTCAGGGCGTTGAAAAAGGAAGGGTTCATTTTATCGAATAGTCGCTTGAAACGTAGCCAGTCTTCTTCGGTCAGTATCGCCTGGCTGGTCAACTGCTTCAACATATCTTCCTGCTCATTGTGCTGCTGATGTTCCCCCAGCTTTTTCTGAACCTGTTCAAGGAGGCTGGTTTTTTCCACCAGGTTTCGGGTAAACAGATCAAGTTGCTGCCTTGCCGTAATAGCTTCTATTTCAAGGGCCTCTTTTTGTGCCTCCACCAATTGCTGCTGGTAGCGGGCGAGCTTTCGCTGCCGGTCCAGAAAGAGCACTAATGCCACCACCAGCAGGCTGATCCCTATCACGATCCAGTTTCTTTTCTGCTCCATTGCCTGTTTGTTGGCCAGCAGCATTTGAACCTTATTATGGTTCTGCTCGCTGGCGATCCTCAGTTTCGCGATCTTATTTCCACTCAACACCGTTACCCGCTCCAGGCTATCGTGAAGTTGGGTGTATTGCTTCAGGTAGTGGAATACACTATCGCTCTGGTTCCTCGCCTGGTGATATTCTGCTTTCGCATAATAGGCGTCCTGCAGAAACTTCTTTTCCTGCAATGATTTCTTGGGCCACCAACTATTTAAAAGCTGTAGAGATCGATCCAGATAATAGCGGGCACTATCCAATAGGTTTTCCTGCAGGTGGATGCGCGCCAGCCATACCGCTGCCCTTCCCCCAATGGTGGTCTCCTGCTCTTTGGTGCTGGTAAAGGCGTTGTGAAGTTCTTGCTTCGCCTCCTCCAATCTTCCCTTATCAAAATTTATCTGCCCGATATAAAAATTGTTGATGCCCAGCCAGATAGGATAGAACTTTTCATTGAATTTGCTCAAGGATAATTGATAATAATACATCGCCGAGTCGGGCATACCCAATTGGTAATAGGCCTGCCCGATAGTATTGAGGCATTTCCCCTTTAGGAGTATTTTAGATTCCTCATCCTCCGGCATATTTCGCATGCCTTTCAGCGAGTAATCTATGCATTCACGATAATCGCGGGTATGATAAAGCATCTCGCCATATCTAATAGTGTAATTTTGAAACATGCTATAGGTATCCGGCAATTCATAGTTTTCAACTGCCTGAGAACTATAGGTAATTGCATATTCAAGATCCTGACATATAAACATCATATCGCCATAGGTCCATTGGGCCCAACGCAGGAGGGCGGAATCATTTTCGAGATAGCATTCTTCTATCATTTTATCGAGCAGGGGCTGAATTTCTATAGGCTCCAATTTCTCACTGCTATTTAAGACTATATAAGCCTTGAGTGCCGCCAGTTGGGCATTATAGCGATGTGAATTTTTCGGTCCCCGCTGCTTTAGTTCCTTAATTACATTATTGGTTATAAGGCTGTCCGTCTTTAAAAGATTTTCCACGATCCTCCAGATTGTGGTGTTAAGATTCTCTGATTTATTTTGCTTGAGTTCCTTCATCCAGCCGTCGAGGGGATAATCGGAAACAGATCGCGCAGGCTTGCCCTGCGAAAAAGTGCTCAGGTGCACTATCAGGCAGAGGGCTATTAGGGGAGATGACAGCCAGGGGGTTTTCAACGGTCTCATCTATGCGAAAAATAAAATATTTTCTGCAGATCCTGAAGTTCTGTTTAGGTATTGACTTGTCCGGCACGCTTCGCCTTTTGTAAGGTAATCCCAACCGCTTACTCAAATTAACCACGCCGCTTACACAATGGCGGTGACGGTTTTTTGAAATCATACTATTTTACCCGACCACAAACCTTAATAATTATGAAACAGAATTTTAGTTTTTACGGTCTCCGCCAGCGGCTGCCATTGATACTGGCCTTTGCCAGCTTTTTGATCCTGCTCTCCGCCTGCCAGAAAACCGGTGGTTCCATTGAAGAGGACCAGACTACTTTTTCTGTCAACACCGGTAATGTATCGGGAAATGATGTACAGAATGAATATACCGGTCTCGATAAAAAAACAGTCTGGGAGCTGCAGCAGGCCCGCGCCGCCAGTTCGAAATACCGCAATATCAAGAATGCCATGGATGATGGCTATCTCGATATCAATGTTATCCTTCCCAATATGGGCTACCATTATCTCAACCCCGATCTCCTCGATAACCATTTCGACCCCACCAAACCCGAGATCCTTGTCTACAACAAGCGCGCTAATGGTTCCATGGAACTGGTGGCGGTTGAATATGCGGTTCCCATTCCCCTTACTCCTGAACTTGCTCCGGCTGGTTTCTCCGGCTCGGCAGATGTGTGGACAAAAAATACCGGCTTCGATCTCTGGTTGCTTCACGCCTGGGTATGGCATTTCAATCCCGACGGCGTTTTCGCGCCAATGAATATGAATGTTATTGTGAATTAAGGACCCTATACCCGTCTGACACATGTCAGGACATGTGTCAGACGGGTAGGTAAATCTTGTTTATCGATCGTATTTCAAAATTTAAACATTCGAGCGTCATTGCATAAATTCCTAATATATTGTTTAGGGATTTATATGGCTTTTGACGCTCTGTTTAAAAAGTATGCAATATCAGTCTACCCGGTTTTACTACACTGGCCGGATAGCTGTAGTCATTATGAAATACTTAGTGATCACACTGTTGGTGGATGATCTTCCAAGCTTCATAGCACATCCGCGAAAAAAATTCCTGCCTGTTTCAATCAGCCATTTATTTATTGCGAACCATTTTAGTTCCGGCCTCACCGGAAACAATCCCGCATGCAATCCCGCATACAATTCAGCATTCAAAATTCTGATTTATAAACCTCAAAACATAGTATGAAACTAGTTTTCCCCATCCTCCTTTGTCTGAGCATAACATCAATGGCACAGCAAAAATCAACACCTCCACCAACCAGCACCATCCTGGTTAAAAACGTGGAGATCTTTAATGGAAAAGACCAGCAGACCATAAAAGGAAATGTGTTGATTGAGAATAACCTGGTCACCAAAGTATCAGCCAGTGCCATTAATGTTGCGGCCGGACCAAACACTACCGTCATTGATGGAAAAGGGAAGTTCCTTATGCCGGGGCTTATTGATGCGCATACCCATATCATGATGGAATCACTTCCTTTCCCGGTGGCCATGGCAGCCGATATAAGCTATGTTACCATTGCTGCATCAAAGGCTGCCGAGCAGGGACTATTGCGAGGCTTTACCACGGTACGCGATCTTGCAGGTCCAAGTTTCGGGATCAAGCGCGCCATCGATGAAGGGATGATTAAAGGTCCCCGGATTTTTCCTTCCGGTGCCATGATCTCCCAGACCTCCGGCCACGGCGATTATTATGGTCCCAACGATATGCCGCGTGAAGAAGGTGCACCGCTTATTTACCTCGAGAAAAATAATATGGCCATTATTGCCGATGGGGTTGACCAGGTATTGAAGAGAGTGCGTGAACAGCTTAGGCTCGGTGCAACGCAGATCAAGCTGAGCGCCGGCGGCGGGGTATCATCAAATTTTGATCCCATTGATGTAGCCCAATATACAGAGGAGGAGTTCCGCGCAGCGGTGAATGCCGCAGAGAACTGGGGTACATATGTAACGGTTCATGCCTATACACCAAGAGCCATTCAGACTGCCATCAGGGGTGGAGTAAAATGCATTGATCATGGTCAGCTTATGGATGAAGAAACCGCTAAAATGATGGCGGAGAAAAAAATATGGTTGTCGATTCAGCCCTTCCTCAACGACAAGGATGCAAACCCTTTTCCGGAAGGTTCGGAGAACAGGAAAAAGCAGTTGCAGATGACGCAGGGAACTGAAACCGCCTACCTGCTGGCAAAGAAATACAAGCTTAATATTGCCTTTGGAACCGATTGCCTGTTTGATGCAAAACTCGCCACCAGGCAAGGCGCACAGCTCGCAAAATTAGCACGGTGGTTTACCCCTTTTGAAGTATTGAATATGGCCACAGCCAAAAATGCAGAACTGCTGGAAATTTGTGGAGCACGAAATAATTACAACAAAGGAAAACTTGGGGTGATAGAAGAAGGTGCTTATGCAGATATGTTATTGGTTGATGGGAACCCGCTAAACAATATTAACCTTCTCGAAAATCCCGCTAAGAATTTTCTGATGATCATGAAAGATGGTGTGATCCATAAAAACACAATCGTTAAATAAATAGCATTATACCTTAGGCACCTTAGGAAAGGAGTTAAGAAAAAAGCTCTCGATCATTACAATGATCAGGGCTGCAAAAGCAAGACCCACGCCCCAGATAAAATAGGCAAGTGTTTGCTGGTAATATTCCCTTTCCCGGTGTTTCGGATAATTCATATTCAGGATGCGGTATAAAACCAGGGTAAGTAGAATACTGCAAACCACCATCCCGATGGCCACTATTATTTCTTTTATCCTATGCGTGCTGAATGCTTTGGAGGCCCAGGAATTGCCCACATTCAGAATGAAACCAAGGAGGATGCCGGTTACAGTAACCATCGGCTGGCGATATGCGGTGATCCTGTCTTCCATCGAAAAGAATTGAAATGATGAATAATGAATATATGTATAAAATGTGAATTAAAGATCCTATACCCGTCTGACACATGTCCTGACATGTGTCAGACGGGTAATACATTTCACCGTAAATTGCAGGCTTGACCCGGGCGCCATCCAGTTAGCATTCAATCCCGGGTCCAGAAGAACCTGATGACGCAAGACTATCTCAAAGGACTCAACGAACAACAGCGCGAAGCTGTTCTGCATAAAGACGGACCACTCATGATTGTAGCAGGTGCCGGTAGTGGTAAAACAAAAGTTCTCACTACCCGCATCGCCCACCTCATGAGCCATTACCGTGTGGATGCCTTCCAGATCCTCGCCCTCACCTTTACCAATAAGGCGGCAAAGGAAATGAAGGAGCGAATCGAAAAGACCCTCGGCAATTCCGATGCGCGCAATCTTTATATAGGCACTTTCCACAGCGTGTTCGCGCGGATACTTCGCAGCGAAGCACATCACCTTGGCTATCCCAATTCATTCACCATCTATGATACAGACGATGCGAAATCAGTAGTGAAGACGGTGATCAATGAAATGAATCTCGACGATAAGCTCTATAAACCCAATATCGTCTACAACAGGATCAGCTCGGCAAAGAACGCGCTGGTTGGTCCGGCCGAGTATGCCATGGATTATTATATCCAGCAGGAAGATACTCGCTCCAACCGACCGGCCATCGCGCAGATCTATGCAGCTTATGCCAAGAGATGTTTTAAGAATGGCGCCATGGATTTTGATGACCTGCTCATCAAGATGTATGAGCTGCTGAAGCATTTCCCTGAGAGCCTGCATAAGTACCAGCATAAGTTTAAGTATATACTGATTGATGAGTACCAGGATACGAACCCCGCGCAGTATGAGATCATCAAATTGCTGGGAGCGGTTCATGAAAATGTTTGTGTGGTGGGCGATGATGCACAGAGTATTTATTCCTTCCGCGGCGCTACCATCCAGAATATTCTGCAGTTCCAGAAAGACTATGATGATGTGCGCATCATCAAGCTGGAGCAGAATTACAGAAGCACCAAGAGTATTATCCATGTGGCCAATGAGGTCATCAATAATAATAAGGGACAGATCCCGAAAGAACTCTGGACCGATAATGCCGAGGGAGAGAAGATCCGCCTCGTGCGCACCATGAGTGATAACGAAGAAGGTAAGTTTGTTGCCGATACCATCCAGGAGCAGAAGCTCCGCAACCATTTCAGCAACCGCGATTTCGCCATCCTCTATCGCACCAATGCACAGAGCCGGGCTTTTGAAGAGAGTCTGCGGCGCATGGGCATCGCCTACACTATGTATGGCGGCGTAAGCTTCTATGCCCGCAAGGAGATCAAGGACATGGTGGCCTACCTCCGCCTCATCGTGAACACCCGCGATGAAGAGGCGCTGAAGCGCATCATCAATTACCCTGTTCGTGGTATCGGTAAAACCACCATCGATAAGATCACGCTTCTCGCGAATACCAATAATATCACAATGTGGGAAGTGCTGCTGAACGCGCGCACTGCGGGTTTCAAAGCAGGCACACTGGAATCGATAGAAAACTTTGTGACACTGATTCAGGGCGCGCAAAGTATGCTGCAGATCAAGAATGCATATGAAGTGGCCTTCCATGTTGGCAAGCAGACTAACCTGGTAAAAGAACTTTTCAATGATAAGACCCAGGAGGGATTGCAGCGTTATGAAAACGTGCAGGAACTCCTCAACTCCATCAAGGAGTTCACCGAAACGCCCAGCAATGATGATGGCGAAGTGGGGGATAAGAGTTTGGGCAGCTATCTCCAGCAAATCACGCTATTAACTGATGCCGATGAAAAAGATCCTAATGCCGATACGGTGAAGCTGATGACCATCCACGCCGCCAAGGGATTGGAATTTCCGGTTGTGTTTGCAGCGGGCCTCGAGGAGATGCTTTTCCCCAATGCCATGAGCATCAATACCCGCGAGGAGCTGGAAGAAGAGCGGCGTTTATTCTATGTGGTTATAACCCGTGCCAAGTCGAAGCTCTGGATCACCTATGCCAATACCCGTTACAAATTCGGGCAGCTGGTTCAGAATGAACCGAGCCGTTTTATAGAGGAGATGCCGCAGCAATATATTGACCGGAGCTTTGCTGGTGGCGGTCCGCGCAACCAGGGACTAGGATTTACCCAGGGCTCGGCATTTGACCGCATGCGGGGATTTGGAGCCTCCGAGCAGGCAGAGAAAATGTATGGTGCACCGCCTTCAAAAAGAAAAGATACTGTTCCTTCCTATGTGCCTCCCAAGGCTGTGCCAAAGGTGGTGGAACATAAGCCGGCGGCGGATTTTGTGCCGAGTGATACAACCAACCTGCAGGCGGGACAAAAAGTGGAACACCAGAAATTTGGATTTGGTACCGTCATGAAAATGGAGGGCGCCTCGCATAACCCCATCGCCACCGTGCAGTTTGAACTGAACGGGGAGAAGAAGATCATGCTCAATTATGCCAAGCTGAGGATAGTGGAATAAAACTTGCAGCACACAATGTTTTAGGTTATTTTGTAATACGACCAAAACATGTGCCTCATGAGAAAGCTTTCCCTACTCATCCTGCTGCCCTTATTTTACTATTATGGCTATGCGCAGAAGTCCACCGAAAGTAAGGTGGTGACCAAAACTTTCGAGGCAGCATCTATTGCAGGTAACAAAGCCGGCGAAGATGCGAACCGCCGCTTATCGATCTACCTTCCTCCCGGTTATGACCAGTCGAACGAGCGCTATCCCGTCATATATTTCCTTCATGGCTTTGCGGTGAATGATGAGCAGATGATGCAATGGATCGGCTTCAAGGCGCTTATGGATTCGGCCATTAAAAGTGGTATGATGAAACCAATGATACTGGTGCTGCCTGACAGCGATACCAAATTCAGGGGATACTTCTATACCAATTCAAGTTTCACTGGTAACTGGACTGATTTCATCGGCAAGGATGTAGTGCAGTATGTTGATAAAAATTTCCGCACTAAAGCGCATAGGGATAGCCGGGGTTTATGCGGCCACTCCATGGGTGGCAATGGTGCATTGAAAGTTGCTATGCTCTATGCTGATGTATTCAGCAGCGTTTATGCAATGAGTCCGGGGGGCATGCACTTCGCTGCGGAATTTACTCCAGCCCACAAAGCGTTCCGCCAGCTTTCTGAAATAAGTTCTGTAGAAGATGTCTTTAAAGGATTTGATAGTCCGGAGACAACAGATGATGCTTCGTTTTTTCGGGTGGTCTTCGCCAGCATGGCAAGAACATTTGCCCCTGATGAATCAAACAAGGCTTTCCAGGGAAAGATACCGGTGAGCTATTCAGGCAAAACAAGAAAGATAGATCCTGTGGTGCTGAAGAAATGGGAATCCAATTTCAACATCAATATGATTGAAGACCATCTCCCTGCGTTGCAAAGCCTGAAGGCGATAAAGATCGATTGGGGAAGGAATGAAGAGTTTTCGCATATACCCCTCACCAATATGCAGTTCAGCAAAAAGCTGGAGGCCTATGGCATCAACCATTTCGCCGAAGAATATATTGGTGATCATGTGAATATGCTCGACGGTTTTGAGGGAAGGGTATTCACAGAGTTATTGCCATTTTTCCAGCGCTACCTGAAATGAATATGAACCAGAACCTTTCCCCCATCAATCCAGAAGCCCGGGCCAACATCCTCGATGTACTACGCGGCTTTGCCCTCCTGGGTATTATCCTGGCGAACTATCCCGTGCTATCGCTCTATATATATCAATCTCCTGAAACCATTAACTCTATGCCCACAGCCAGCATTGATAAATGGCTGAAGTATTTTCATTTCGCTTTCATTGATGGTAAATTCTATTCTCTTTTCTCCTTATTGTTCGGCATTGGCTTTTCGATCATCCTCACAAAGAGGGGAGAAGAAGAACGGTCCACCCTTAAATATTTCTATCGTCGCATCATTATACTACTACTTATCGGTCTCGTTCATGCATTACTGTTATGGGATGGGGATATCCTTGTATTATATGCTTTACTTGGATTGTTATTGCCGCTTTTCCGAAACGCTTCTGATAAAACCCTGCTGATTCTTATACCCGCGCTGTTGCTATCCCCTTTGCTTATTGACACCATCAGGGTGATTACAGATGGTAGGGTGGACCCGGCTCTTTTCTTCCGGCGACTTGCATATATTGTATCCACAAAAAGTGGGATCACAGATTCAAATTACCGGAACTGGCTGGTGGTGAATGATAGTTATAGTGATGTGCTGGAATGGAATAAGAGTGGGTTTTTTTTCAGGTGGGAAATGTTGCTGGGTACCAACCGGCTGCCCAAAGTGTTTGCTTTATTCCTGCTGGGGATGTACCTGGGAAGAAAGCGGATTTATGCCAGGCTTCCGGAACACCGTCCCCTTCTGAAAAAAGTCCAGCGATATAGTTTGCTGATGGGATTACCGGCTACTATCGGTCATGCATATTTCCAGAACGACCAGTATTTTGTTCCCGCTCCCGCTGCTTTGCTGGATACCTTGTTCTATGCGCTGAGCGTTGTGCCTATGAGTCTTTTTTATGCCAGTAGTTTTTGTTTGCTATTTCTCCGTAGTGATTGGCAGAAGAAGCTGATGGTATTTGCTCCCGTGGGAAGAATGGCGCTGACAAACTATATCGGCCAGACCATCATCGGCACTATAATCTTTTATGGATATGGACTTGGCATGGGTGCTACTATTGGTGCAACCTACATCTGGTTGATAGCGCTTGGCGTTTACCTTTTACAGGTATTATTTAGTAATCTCTGGTTGCGATATTTCCTGTATGGTCCGCTGGAATGGATATGGCGGCAGCTTACCTATGGGAAATGGCTTCCGTTGATGAGGCTGAAGAATGTTGCGGTGTTGTTGCTACTAATGTTTTCCTGGAAGTCCAATGCGCAGGTAACGAAGATCGAGCATTTTTATGCCAGCTCTCCCAAGGCTGATGAGTTGTTTAAGTTATTTTCTAATGACCTCGCACTGCCCATCGTCTGGAATTACCAGACCTGGGGTGATTTTTCCAGTGGCGGCGTTACACTTGGCAATGTTGTTTTTGAACTGGTGCACTTCAAAGGGATTAGCCAGACTAAGTTTGAAGGGATTGCGCTGGAACCAAAACAACATTTTCCTGAATTTACTAAGCTCCTGGATGATGCGGGCATACCGCACGAATCGGTGGACCCACAAACATGGACAAACGAAAAGGGACAGCTGGTGGGATGGGTAAACATGAATATGCCGGATGTATTGCCGCCGGCATCAGGATTATTTATCTGCGATTACCTGGATCGTGATTTGATAGCACGGGGCAGGCAATTGCCAGCAGAAAAGCTTAAGGCAGAAGGTGGCGGACCGCTTGGTGTAGACTCATTGGTTGAGATCGTGGTGGGCACTGCAAACCTGAAAAAATATTCTGAGTTCTTGGGATCCATGCCGGGTGTAAGTCAAAAGAATGGACTGTTTTCGTTTGAGAAAGGGCCATCTATCCGATTGGTAGAAGCAGCAAGGGATGGAACCCAAAAGATTCTGATCCGCGTGCATTCATTGGAAAAGGCAAAAGCCTTTTTGTTGTCAAAGGGCTGGCTTGATGACAGGGCTGGTGAAGGCATTTTTCTTTCACCGGATTTATTAATGGGATTGAAGTTGGAACTGGTTCAGTAAGCCAAATAGTTTAAATATAACAACCTGATATATGCGCAGTAAATACAGCACTTATCGCGGCAGCCTCTTTGTGCTGCTCCTATTGGGTTTCTCCACGCTGGCTCAGGAGCCGGCTAATTGGAAGCCTATCGTTATTAACCTCGATGACTTCAAAGTTCCTCCGCCCCCCGCTCAAGCTGCAGACAAAGCGGAGGCCGACAGGGTAGTATTTTACCAGACCCGCAACCCCAAAGCTTCAGCACGTGATATGCAGCACTGGAATGCGGGGCCTCCCGGCTACCGCTGGATGCAGGCCTCCGATATGCTTTATGATAGCACACAGTACTGGGCGCGCACCAACGCATACACAGCAGTGGCCATTTATGATGCAACCCTGGCGGCAATGAAAGCCAAGCAGCAGTACAACCGCAAGCGGCCTTATGAAAGCTCTTCTAAAGTGAAGCAGCTTATCTATCTGCCCCCCAGTCCATCCTATCCATGCGAATATTCTGTTACAGCAGCCGCGGCTGCTGCAGTACTTGGACATTTCTATCCAAACAAAAAGGATAGCCTTATTCAATTGGCGCAGAAAGCCGGTGAGTCGCGCATTGCGGCTGGATTGGCATATCCCTCCGATGTTGAAGCAGGATTTAATTTGGGCACCAAGGTGGCATTAATGATCCTGGAACATGCCGAAAAGGATGGTTACAGTAAGGCATGGCCAGGCACTGTTCCAACAGGTCGCGAATATTACACGGGCAAGCCTATCCGAAAAGATTATCCCAATATGCGTACATGGATATTGAAGAGTCCATCACAATTCCGTTCGGCACCACCACCACCTATTGACAAGGATATGGAAGCCATCCGCAATCACAAGGTTGATCCTTACACTAAATCACTTGCCTTCCGCTGGGAATTCAGCTGGCCCTGGGGTGAGGAGATGGAAAAGAAAGTGCTTGAATATAATCTTGCAGCAGATCCTCTCAAAGCTGCTTTCGCCTATGCATTGGTGGCAATGTCTGACTATGATAACCAGGTAGCACACTGGGATGGCAAGTACACCTACTACCGTGCCAGGCCCGACCAGTATGATACTACCTACAAACCACTGTTTCCAACACCGCCATCACCCAGTTATCCTGCCGGCCATGGTACCATGTCATACACCCGTGCTGCAGTGATGTCATTTCTCTTTCCACAGGATCGTGATCGTTTCTACCAGATGGCAAAGGAATGCAATGACTCCCGCTTTGATGCCGGCGTGCATTTCAAATCAGATAACCAGGCGGGGGAAGATATGGGAAGAAAAATAGGAGAGGAAGTAGTGAACTGGGCTAAGAGCCGAATGCCTAAATAAAAAAATACAATGTTAACCACCCTATGCCATCTCCTGCTGTCGTGGAGTCTTTCAGTGTCTGCTGCTCCCAGGGTATTCGACGTGCATATCCACGGAGCTAAGGATCCGGCGGCGCAACTGGCATCCCTGCAACGGGTAGGTGTATACGCTGCTGCCATCAGCAGCTCCTGGGACCTTCAGCAAAGTTATCGCGCGCATAAGGGTCCGCGTTTGTTGCACGGCCTTATGCTGCCATGCCCTTTGGGAAAAGTTCCCTACAGCAGGCAACCCTGTTTTTCGGATGGAAAGGATTGGCCTGCCGTGGCTTGGGTTGAACAGCAGATCAAAGAAAAGAAGATCGATTTTATTGGTGAAGTACTTAGTCAGTATTACGGGATATCGTCTTCAGATACAAGCCTGTATCCCTATTATGCACTGGCAGCGAAATACAATTTGCCGGTGGGTATTCATACCGGGTCGGCGGGGCCTGATCATGGCAGCCCCAATTTTACCGAGGCCGCAGGTAATCCATCGCTGATGCGTGAAATGCTTAAGAAATTTCCCGCCCTCAAGGTCTGGATCATGCATGCTGGCGCGCCTTTTCTCAAAGAGGCTATCGACCTGATGAAGGAATTCCCAAATGTTTACACTGATATCTCCGCCATTAATAATCCGGCCATTTTGCCGCCAGAGCAATTTCGCGGACTGATGAAGGCTTTGATGGAGGCAGGACTCGAAGACAGGATAATGTTCGGTTCTGATAACGGAGATATTCAAACGATAATTGCTTCCGTTGATGATCTAGCTTTCCTGCGTGCAGAACAGAAGGAGAAGATCTTCTATAAGAATGCAGAAAGATTTTTCTCTGGTGTATCAGGGCAACCAATCTCCTCCAAAAGCAGCACCCCTGCAATCACTGACCTTAATCAGAAACTGGATTCGATATTCCGGGACTTTAACCGGAAAGGTTCACCGGGCATTGCGGTCACCGTACTGAAAGATGGTAAGCCCCTCGCTAAAAAGGCATATGGACTTGCCAGTCTCGAATTCAATATTCCTTTTTCGCATGATAATATTGTTCGCCTCCCTTACGCCGAAACCCGTGAATTCATTTCTATCGCCGCAGCCATGATGGAGGCAGAAGGCCTGCTAAGCTTCACTGACAAAGTCAGAAAATATTTTCCTAAACTCCCCGCCTGGAGCGAGCCGGTAACCATTCAGCACCTGCTCAATCACAGCAGTGGCTTCGAAGATGAATGGGCTGTGCTGTTGCTTACACAATCGAGCATGGCAAACCGGTTTGATCAGTCACAATTTCTTAATCTGCTCTATAACCAGCCCCAACCGGGCTTTGAACCTGGCAAGGGATACATGTACTGTAATTCAGATTTTGGATTACTTAGGCTTATTCTTGAAAAAGCATCGGGTGAAGATCTGAGAGTATGGATGAAGAAAAAACTCTTTGATCCAAATGGTATGGGGTCAACCCTGCTGCATGATAATAAGAACCAGGTTATTCCCCTTTTTGCGATGGAGTATGAAAATTATGGATCGGGGTACAATCGGTGGATCAGTGATAAAACATCGCCGGGGGGTAATTATTATATCGCCACTTCCGCAGCCGATCTGGAGAAATGGTATGCATTGCATGAGGATAAAAATTCAGCTGTTGCGAAGGCAATAGTACGGTTGAAAAAATATGCTAAGCTGATGCCCGGACTGGGTAATAGCAGGAATTATATATTCGGTTTAAAAGAAAGGGTGCTCGATAAATTCCAGGTGATCCTGCACCAGGGAGTTAATGACCGGCCCTATCTGTCGCGTGTACCCGAAGAAGGATTAGCGATCATTATTCTGGGTAATACCTTTGCCCCCTACCCGCAATTTCATAAAGAGATCATAGAATATATGCTGGTGGGCGAAACAAAAGGACAAGCATTGCAGAAATATCCAGGATCACCTGTAAAGTATTCGCGAAAAGATCTTGAGCCTTTGGCCGGCAGGTATTTTGATGAAGACACACTTGGTTATGAGAGTTATACCAAGGACAGGAAGACACCACTCTACTTTGTGATTGATAATGATTCATTGAAGGGATTGTATAATGGTATGCTACTTCCTTTAGAGATGATTTCACCCTGGGTATTTAAGGATCCCGATTATGAAGCATATTTCGAATTCACACCACCTAAGAAAGCTGGTGACCAGGTTCGGATTAAAACGCAGGCGAATCATATTGGCAAGATCTATCATCACCTGAAGGATACAACGGTAATATGGAAACCATCAGAAGATCAGCTAAGGTCATTCACCGGCACATATTATAGTCCACACCTTGATTTTTACTGGCGGCTGGTGATAAATGAAGAGGGTAAACTGATCATAAAGCGACCAACAATTGCAGATACAGAGCTCACCCCTGAAATGCGTGACCTCTTTACATTAATGGTGGAGAAAGGAATAGGTGATAGTGGCTTCGAAGTGTTTGTTAGATTTAAACGGAATAGTAGTGGTGAAATAAAAGAGCTCATTGTTTCCGATCCACGATTGATGGGTCATCGGTTTATAAAGATGCGGAATCGTTGAAGAAGTTAGCATGATGTCATCACTGCTAATTTTCTCTCACTTCAAGTAGTTACGCAATCGATTGAACCGGCTATTGGCATTTGCGCAATCGTTTGCCTGAATTGCTTTACAATATTTCTTTCATTACATATTGCCTATATATTTGAAACTGTTAATGAAAATTTAACAGCTTCTGATTATAGAGCCATATGAATTTTGACCAGAACGAAATAGACCTGCTACTGCTTGAGCGGATTCAATCCGGCGACGAGCATGCACTCGCATCACTGATGCGAACTGAGTACAGGAGCATCTATGATTATGGCATGCGCTTTTGTAATTGCGACAGCACGGTACGCGATGCCATTCAGGAAGTGTTTATAAGTCTGTGGCAAAAAAGAACAAGTCTTACCTCTATCCTTTCTATTCGCTACTACCTGCTCGCTGCAGTAAAGAACCAGGTGTTGAAATTGTTGCAGCAAAAGAAGAAACTGACTTTTCTTGAAGAAGCTCATCCCGATTATTCCTTCACAGTAGATTATTCTATCGAAGAAAAAATCATCACTAAGCAAGATTACCAGGAACGCTCCCAACTCTTACAGGAAGTACTCGCTCAATTATCTGTGCGCCAGAAAGAAGTGATCTATCTCCGCTTCTACCAGGAACTTGATGCAGCTGAAATCTCTGCGCTCATGCAGATCAGCGCACAGTCGGTTTATAACCTGCTGCACGAATCCATCCAACGACTTCGCAAATGCTGGCATGCAGGTGTTTTACTGCGCGCTGTATGATGTTTTAAAGTTTTCTGAAAAATATTTTCATAATTCCCAGTAGAAAATGATCCCTGCCGGTACTTAGTAATAAGCAACGATTGCTATGAAGGAATACCTGCACTATACTGTTGAGGAGCTGAGCCTGGATAAAGATTTTATAAACTGGGTGAGATTCGGCACAAATGATGATTACTGGACAGGTTTACTTTTTGCCTTTCCAAGGAAGGCTGCGCATATTGCGGAGGCAAGGAAGATCGTGGAAAGTTTTCAGCCTATTGAAATACCGCTCAGTGAAGTGATGGTGGAAGTGGAGGTTTCCACACTGATGAATGCAATCACTACAGAAGAGTTTATTTCAAAGCCTGTAAGAAGGCGGACAGGGAGGTGGTTATTGCTAACTGCCCTTGCAGCCGCAGCTATACTGGTTTTCGTGATTACTTTTTATGTGCCGGTTCTTAATAATTCCGGCGAATCCTATTCCGCTCGTACAGCACAGCGTAAACTGGTTGAACATTTCAACAGTTCTGATTCTGCGGTTCTGTTCAAACTGCCTGATGGTAGCACCATAAAACTCTCTCCTGGTAGCCGCTTCAGCTATTCTGCCCGCTTCAATGATTCTGCCAACCGTGATGTATTCCTCTCCGGCGAAGCTGCTTTCGATGTAGCTAAAAACCCGCGCAAGCCTTTCCGAGTTTTCAGCAATGAGATAGTTACCAAAGTACTTGGAACAAGTTTTATCATTCGCTCATTCGACAATGAAGATGATATTAATGTGTCAGTTCTCACCGGCAAGGTGAATGTTTTTAAGGAAGGCGAAAATGGAGTACTGCTTACTGCCAACCAGCAGGCTGTATACCATAAGGATCGAAAGCATATGACAAAAAAACTCAATGAAAAACCAATCATAATATCGCCGGCCATCAGTAACACAAAAATGGTGTTTGAAGAAGTTCCCGTTACCCGGATTCTTACCCTGCTGAAAGAAGCCTACGGCATCAGCATCAGCTATGATAGCAGCATTCTTTCTTCCTGCACCATAACGGCCGATCTCAGTGATGAATCGATCTATAAAAAACTTGATCTGGTTTGCAGGGCCATCAACGCCGAATATGAAGTGATCGATTCAGAAGTATTTATAACTGCAAAAGGATGTAACTAATAACCAAAACAAAAAACGATTGCCACCATGAATAACGATAGCTCCTGATAAAAAAAAGAAACCGGCCTTGCTGCGAACAAGTCCGGTCTCAATACCCACGCCCCTCGTTTTGAAGGCAAGGAGGCATTTGTCGATCAACTAATTGTTAAACCGAAGTTTAAAGTTATGCAATATTCAAGTTGTCCGAAAGGGCTAATCTTTCATTGTATGAGAATTGGAGTATTACCCCTCGTGATGATCTTTCTTTTTGCTGGTCTTGGTTATGCCAATAATACCAGCGGACAGAATATCACCGATAAAAAGATCAGCCTTCAGGTTGAACAAACCGAGCTGAAGAAAGTACTCAACCAGATCGGCCTCAAAGCCGATGTAAAATTTGTTTATAGTCCCCAGCGCATCCCCAGTAAATCAAAAATAACCCTTGCTGCCCGCGAGGAAAAACTGGGTGATATATTGGCACGCCTCTTCGGTCCTTTTGGCGTTCAATATGAAGTGGATGGTAACCAGATCATCCTTACCCGCGATGAATTGTCACCGGCGCGAACATTTAATGGCAGCCCTGAATTCAGGCAGCTGAATGATATTATAGCACCTACCCGGCTTATCAAGGGAAAGGTTAGCGATGATTCTACCGGGCAGGTTCTTGCAGGTGTGAGCGTTAAGATCAGTGGAACAGAAAAAGGAACATATACCAATAACGATGGTGAATTCTTCCTCGAGGTTCCTGACAACAATGCCGTGTTACTGATTTCTTTTGTTGGATATGAAACTATAGAACTTAAAACAGAGAATCTCACCAATTACAATATTTCCCTGAAACCCGTCAACAAGATAATGGAAGAAGCGGTGGTGGTTGGTTTCGGTAAACAGAAAAAGATCAGCGTGGTAGGATCACAAGCAACCGTGAAACCGGCTGAGCTTAAGCTGCCGGTACGCGATCTTACCAATGCACTGGCAGGACGACTTGCCGGCGTTGTGGCCGTTCAGCGAAGTGGGGAACCGGGTTATGATGCTGCCTCTATCTATATCCGCGGTATCGCCACCTTCGCATCCAGTCCGCAGAGTCCACTGTTGGTAGTTGATGGTGTCCCCGATCGTTCTATCAATAATATTGATCCTGAAGATATCGAGAGCTTCACCATCCTTAAGGATGCTTCCGCAACTGCCGTTTATGGTACCCGCGGTGCAAATGGTGTTATCCTCGTTAATACAAAAAAGGGGAAGGCTGGTAAGGCACAGATCAATGTGGAAGTTAACCAGGCGATCTCCAGTTTTACCCAGCTTCCCAAATTTGCCAATGCAGAAGAGTTCATGACCATGTACAATGAGGGTCTCACAATGCGCGGCAGAACAGCACAGTATACTCCCGAAACCATCCAGAAACATGTTGACAAGGTTGACCCCGAACTCTATCCCGATGTAAACTGGTTTGATGAGATGTTCAATAAGTATGGTCGCAGTACAAGGGCCAATGTTAATGTTACCGGTGGATCAGCTACTGCTAATTATTATATCTCAGCAGGTTATTATGGCGAAGTGGGATTGTTCAAACGCGATAAAGTTCAGTCCTATAATTCTACGCTTAAGTATCAGCGTTATAATTTTACTTCTAATGTAAATGTTGACCTTACCAAAACCACCAAGCTTGAGTTGGGCGTAAATGGTTTCATCACCAACGGAAATTATCCTGGCATTGGAACACCTACTTTATTCTACTATGCTACAGCAACGCCGCCGCATACAGTGCCAACCATGTACTCCAATGGACAGTTGCCTAAAGTTGGTGGTGCATTACCAAGTCCCTATGGGCTCCTAACCACTAGTGGATATGCAACTGAATTCAGTAACACTGTTCGATCCAATATCCGTCTCAAACAGGAGCTTGGCTTCCTGCTCAAAGGGTTGTCGGCAACTACCATGTTTGCCTTTGATAACTATGCATTCAGTAATTTAAGTCGTACCCGCACATTGCCTACATACCTTGCAACAGGTCGTGACGCTGATGGTAATATCATCACCAATATGACCGATCCGGGCAATGAAGTACTTGGCTTCGCATCGGGCAGAATTACCAACCGTCGTTTTTACACGGAGACGGGGTTGAATTATGAGCGCGTATTCGGTAACCATAATGTTTCCGGTATGTTGCTTTATAACCAGTCTGATTATGTAAACGGCAATGCTGATAATGTGGTGGCATCTATTCCTTTCAGGGTACGTGGATTAACTGGAAGGGCTACCTATGGATTTGATAACCGCTATTTCCTTGAGGGCAACTTCGGTTATTCGGGTTCAGAGAATTTTACACCTAATAAACGCTATGGATTCTTTCCTTCCGTGGGATTAGGCTGGGTTGTATCCAATGAAAAATTCTTTGACCCACTGGCAAATGTTATCGATCATTTCAAACTTCGTTTCTCATACGGAACATCTGGTAACAGTAATACAGCACAGCGTTTTCTCTTCCTCACGCAGATCGCTGGCGGTAATGGATACACGTTTGGTGAGCCAGGTAGTACCGTGTCTTATTCAGGCTTACAGGAAGGACAGGTAGGTGCTGATGTAACCTGGGAAACAGCGAAAAGGCAGAACCTTGGTATTGAGATCAATACCCTCAATAATAATCTCCAGTTGATAGTTGAACTCTTCAAAGAAAGGCGTGAAGGAATTCTTCGCCAGGCTTTCACTATTCCATACTCTTCTGGTTATCGCTTTGACAATATTCCTTATGGTAATATTGGTATCACAGAAAACAAGGGCATTGATGTAACCCTTCAATACAATAAGTATTTCGGAAGGGATGCTTTCCTCACCTTCAGGGGAACCTTTAACTATAACCGCAATAAGGTTGTACAGGATGAATTACCACCATGGCAGTATCCATGGCTTGATCTGGATGGACAGCCCATCGGCCAGCGATTTGGTTATGTAGCACTTGGACTGTTCAAGGACTCTGCAGAGATCATGGCCTCACCGCGTCAGTCGGGTGATGTTCGTCCGGGTGATATCAAATTCAAGGACCTCACCGGCGATGGTGTTATCAACTCCTTTGATCGCACGGCTATCGGCTTTGGGGCCATCCCACGTATACTCTATGGTATCACTGTTGGAGGAGGTTATAAGGGATTTGACCTGAGTTTATTTTTCCAGGGAGCCGGGCAGGTTGATTTTAACTATGCAAGTGGTTTTGCAACACGTCCCTTTGCAGAAGGAGCTACCTATGGCAATATGTATAACCTTGTTACAGACAGGTGGACCGGTGATCCCAAGGATGCCAACACCACGCCATTCTATCCCCGCCTTTCTACCAACCAGACCGTTACCTCTAATTATAACACCAGTACCTGGTGGATAAAAAGAGCGGATTATATAAGGCTGAAGAGTGCCGAGGTGGGATACAATTTCAACCTGAATGCATTGAAGCGTTTCAACGTGAGTAAAATGCGGTTGTTCGCCAACGGTACCAACCTGTTCACAAAGAGCAAGTGGGATGTTTGGGATCCTGAACTTGGTGACGGTAACGGCGCTGCTTATCCGAATACTTCCATGTATAATGTAGGCTTCAGAGTTAGTTTCAATTAATTAAAATCTTCTTTCAATGAGAAATTCATTCAGGCAATATATTGTTGCAGCATTTGCAGCATCCATCCTGCTCACCGCAAGCGGATGTAAGAAAGATTATCTCGATACGGTTCCGGATAATATCACCACCCTCGACAATGTTTTTACCAACAGGATCATGAGTGAGCAGTGGCTCGCAAGGATCTATAACCGTGTTCCCGATCCATGGGACCAGCCATATACTACACAGTGGACGGGCATGACGGACGAGGTAGATTATACATGGATTGCACTCCCCATGAATAATGGTGCCCTGGTTCCGGATGGTACTGCCGGCTTCTGGAACAGCTATTATGAATCGATCCGCATGGCGGCCATCTTCCTGGAGAATATTGACCGCAACAAGGAACTCCTTGATGTGAGCAATGGCGCACAACTTGTGCAGCAGTATAAGGGGGAAGCACGTTTTCTCCGAGCCTATTATTATTTCCAACTGATGAAGATCTATGGTCCCGTTGTTTTGATGGGAGAGAATGCCGGTACTGTATCAACTGATTACCAGATTCCAAGAAGTACATGGGATGAATGTGTTGCCTATGTGATTGCGGAAATGGATAAGGCTAAAGCTGATGTTCCTGATGTACATCTCAACAGCAGTGGCACACCTGACCTGGTACAGACAGGTAGAATCACTAAAGGCATTGTAGCTGCTGTTCAATCGCAGGTGTTGTTGTTTAGTGCAAGTCCGCTTTACAATGGCAATTCAGAAATGGGTGATTTCAAGAATCCTGATGGCAGTCCGCTGATCAGTTCCACCTTTGATAAGGAGAAGTGGAAGATGGCAGCAGATGCTGCAAAGGCGGTGATCGATATGAATAAGTGGAGCCTCTACAAGGAAGACCATGAGGATACTTTTCTTGCGGGCTTCAATTCTTCACGCAATCTTTTCTGGAATGGCTGGAAGCAGGAAGGCATCTGGTTAAGACCATCAACCAGTATGTTCTACGGCTGGGAGCAGCACAGTGCACCACGAAATACAGAAGGCAATGCATGGAATGGTATAGGCGTTTTCCAGGAACTTGTTGATGCCTATCGCATGGAAGATGGGAAAGCTATTACTGATGCGTCATCTGCATATACAGAGGCAGGTTTTGCACCAGCCAGGCCCGGCTTCTATGTTGATAATACCAGCAATATGTATGTGGGCAGGGAGCCACGATTTTATGCGCATGTTACTTTTAATGGAGCAACGCTGCCAACGGTTCCTAAGGCCGGACAAACCTATGTTGGCTTTTTCTTCACCGGTAATTCCGGCAAGCAGGGTGCCCCACGAGACTGGCCTAAAACAGGTTATACTGCTCGTAAGAATATACATCCAAGCTCACAGTTCAATCCGGTTACTTCAGTTGGAAGACCTGCAATGCTGATAAGACTTGCGGAGATCTATCTCAACTATGCAGAAGCATTGAATGAATACCAGCCGGGCCATGCCGATATCCTCGTTTACCTCAATAAAGTAAGGCATCGTGCGGGATTGCCTGCACTGGAATCAGGCCTTTCGCAGGACCAGATGCGTGATCATATCCGCAATGAAAGAAGGGTGGAACTTTCGTTTGAGAATCACCGTTATTTTGATGTGCGTCGCTGGAAAGTGGCCGATCAGTCTGAATACCACCAGGGTGGCCCATTCTACGGTATGAACATGGATAAGGGAACATCACTTGGCAATGTGGAGTTCCACCAGCGCACTGTTGTACTGACGCGTTCATCATGGGACAGGAGGAATTATTTCTGGCCCGTTCCCCAGGCTGATATTGATCGTAATAAGCAACTGGTACAATTCCCCGGTTATTAATGAGCAGAACAATCTTCATTATTAAAAAAATTACCATGAGATTTCATATCAATATATTGGTGATGGTATGCAGTGTTCTTTTGCTGCTATCCTCTTGCACCAAAGACCCGCTCTATATGGAGCGGACAGATTCAAAAGAGAATGTGGTCATCTTCCTGAAACAGGCCACAACACAATCTGTCGACCTCCAGCTTTTCCCTTTTGTTGATGAAGCCAGAACACTTACTTTAAATGCTGGTTTCGGTGCAATAGGATATCCTAACAGCAACGTCACCGTTAAGCTCGATGTTGATACAAGGGCATTTGACAGTGTAAATGCTATACGCGCAGCAGCGGGCCTGGAACTCTATGAACCTTTCCCAGCCGACGCTTTTGTATTTACGGACCGTGATTTAACTATTGCAGGTGGAACGCTTACCTCTAACCTTGCATCGCTGAGTTATTATCCAAAGAAATTTGATCCTACAAAAAACTACCTGTTGCCTATCAGCATCACGGATGCCTCGGGTTTTAAGGTGAATCCAAAAGCAAAGACGGCATACCTTATTGCATCTGAACTGGCCGGGAAACCAGCTAATACCGAGGGGTGGACGGCTGCGGCTTCCTCCGAAATGCCAGAGTATGAAAATACGGGACTGGCATCTGCTGTTCTCGATGGCAACATCAATACCATCTGGCATTCGGTGTGGTGGCCGGAAGAACCGCCTTATCCGCATTGGATTACCGTGGATATGCAGCAGGAATATTATGTAGATAAGATAGGTATGATACCGAGGCAGAACAATCCGAATGGCTTTGCGAAGTTTAACCTGGAGGCAAGTGTGGATGGTACCAACTGGACCATGTTACTTGAAGATGCGAGCTTCGATCCAACCAATAAAAGCCAGCAGACCTATCCGCTTACCCCTGCACCATGGCGTCATTTTAAGCTTACCATGACGGCAGGAAGGGAAGAATGGCATACATCCACCCATCTCGCTGAATTTATCGTGTATAAATACTGATCGTTTGTTGAAATGCGCAGCAGTGTCCGGAGTCGGCAATCTTCCGGCCTGCTGCTTTTTTATTCTATTGTATGAAGCTTTTATCTTTTCGTCTATACATCATATTGGTCAGCATGTTTTTTGCAGCCTGTTCCAAATCTGTTTCAACTGCTGGTCCTGTAGATCCACCCGTTACACCACCGCCCGCACCACCACTGGTGAGTTATAATTATAAATCAGACAATGCCTATAACCTCAACGTAGTGTATTTCGTACCAAATGATGTTGTGGAGCCAGCAGATTACCACCGAAGGCTTAGTGAAATACTCCTGCAGGCGCAATCATTTTTTGGAACTGAGATGCAACGCAATGGATATGGTATTAAAAGTTTCGGGTTATTGAAAGATGAAATTAAAAAGCGGGTACAGCTTATCGTTATAAAGGGTAAGCAGGGCCGCTCAGCCTATCCTTATGAAGGCGGTGCAAATGCGGTAATGAATGAGGTCAATGCCTACCGTGCCGCTAATGCGTCCATGTTTAGCAGTGATCATTATCTCGTGATTTTACCCGCAACGCAATATGATGCTAATGGCGAACCGGGTGGTGTTCCTTTTTATGGACTTGGTAAATTTTGTTTTGCCCTCGACTATGCCGACCAGGATATTAAATACCTCGGAACTGGCGGCGTGTTGGGTACACGTGCAGTGAAATGGATCGGCGGCATGATCCATGAATTAGGCCACGGCCTTAACCTCCCGCACAATTGCCAGAAAGTTTCTGAAGGCGCCAGTCTGGGTATGGCACTCATGTGGGCGGGTAACAGTACATGGGGTGTTTCAAAAACATTTCTCACTGGTGCTGATTGCGCAGTGTTGAATGTTAACCAGATTTTCAGCAAAGAGGTGAAAGCGTTTTATGGTGAGAAGAATGCTTCAATAAAAAGAATTCATGCCAGTTATGATGATGTAAAGCAATCGATTATTGTAAAAGGAATTTTTGCAAGCAATGAAACGGTTACTGATATTCTATACTATAATGATCCAAATGTAAACAATGAGGGAATCGGCGTGAATCGTGATTACAATGCCGTTGCATGGACGAGTAAGCCCATTGGTGCCGACAGCTTTTATGTAGAGATGCCGGTTGTTGAATTGCATTACAAATCCAATGAAGTGTATGAACTGAAAGTGAAGCTGGCATTGTCAAATGGCCTGGTTCGGGAAACGATCTATCCATACAGTTTTGTAAATGGGGTGCCTCAACTTGAATTCAGTACCCGCTCCGAATTTAACAAGCAGGGCTGGAGTATCGCATCGTTTAGCTCTGAAGAAACGGCCAGTGAAAATGGCGCCGTAACAAATCTTATTGATGGAGATATAAGCAGCTACTGGCATTCGCGTTGGTCTGCCAATGCAGCCGTGTATCCCCATGAGATCATTATTAAAACAGGAGAAAATATTGTGGCTGCAGGGTTCAGCATTGCGCAGCGGCCAGGCCTCGCGAGGGCGGTAAAGGATTTGGAGTTATTAATTAGCCTAGATGGAATAAGTTACCAGTCTGCCGGGGTTTCCCGGTTAGCTAATAGCAGCGGCTTGCAATATTTTTCTTTTGCTACACTGCAAACAGTGAAGTATATCAAACTTATTGCCCGTTCCAGTTGGGATGGTGAGAAGTTTGCGTCGTTGGGTGAGTTTGGTTTGTTCTGATTCAGGTTGTCGTTTTTGTACTATTCTTCCCATGATTGGCAGGGTAGATTTACAAAAACATATAACCATGCATAGCTTATCAACGCAACGATCATTGAAGCTGTTTGCCATCCTGCTGATGATCGGCATTACCGCCTGTAGCAGGACTTCTGAGCCCGGCAATGAAATCAACTCCTCTGTTTCTGGTCTGCAGGTAAAAACGCTTGAAAAGGAAATGATACTTGCCGCCAGCCAGCAGGGAAATATCCGGATCAGCTTTCCTTCACAGGATCCTGGCATCCCCCTTTATGTGAGAGCCGAACCCAGTCTCAACCAGTATTTTGTAAAAGATGGATGGCTTGTTATGCCCTTCTACCGCAATCCCGACTGCATCAGACCCGATTTCAACCTGCTCAGTTATTTTGATGTTCCCGCTGCATTTGGATGCGAGCTTAAAGTGGAAGGTTCATATATCATTGAATCGGGCGCACCGATGGGTACCTTTCCCATTATAAGCCAGAGTCGCGGAACCGCTGTTCCTTTCTGGTTTGTGCAATGGGATGATTTCGCTGCCCTTGCCGCTGATGGTGTTGTAACAATTGCTGATGTGGAAAGCCTGAACCCCGTAAAAGGCGTGGCCGATAATTTTGTAGAGATGCTGAAACCCAGGTTTGAGAATCACCAGGTGGTGATCAATGCGTCCGGAAGTTTGGAGGATGGTGGAACCTTTATGTTTCATGTTAACCACCTTGGCAATCAAACCCAATCTATCAGACTGGAGTTTAATTGACGCGGTGGTCAAATGAAGGGAGGGGATAAGGTTTAATGGTTAATGGCAGACAGCTTTTGAAAGTTCTCAGAGCGTATTATCGCAACAGTCTTCTTCCTTATTTAGCTGCCTCGAAATAGATTTATTAATTGTCTGCAAGCCGCTGCGCAGTTCCAGTTTCTGGTGGGCCGTAGCGGCTTCGGGCTGCAGGTTAAGCTGGTATTCGCCCATCCCGCTGCTTACCAGTCCGGGCTGCACCATGATAGTGGCGCCGCTCCGGGGCTTCAGGCTTTGTTCCCCCAGGATGTTGACAGCAGCGATGGCTGCCATCAACACCAGCGGAACAGCGATCAGGGTAATTCGTTTCATTGATCAAGGTTTAAATGTGAGTACAAATCTAATCCAACACAATACAGCTGACAATCGATTTATACATGATATGTAGTTTTTTTAGTATGAATTGTAGCATTAATACAAATAGCTGTAACGGATCACTGGTTTCAGCACCCCGTTAATGGAAATCCGCTGGTCGCGGTGCACCGGCCTTCCCAACGCATCGTATTCATAAGTGATGGTGAGCAGGTTTTCAGTAGCGTCATTGGTATCTACTGTACGCACCACCCGCGGGTTGTTTTTGAAGAGTTCCAGTTCAGGAATCCAATGATCCAGAATGGCATCCGGTATGGGATTCCTTTTATCGTCATACTGCTCAAAATATTTGGTGAAGGAAAGAGCAAAGTCATCTTCGTTGGTTTCCTTATACCAGTATTCCATTTTCTCCAGGTTGCCGGAGGGGTAATATGATAGCCTGATAAGCACAGCTTCGGCTCCGTCTTGCTGCGGATCAGCTATAATCTCTTCCACCTCTGCCAGTTTTCCCGACGCGCTATACTCAAAAAAATGATCTGAAAGCTTACGTCCATTATTCAGGAAGTTCTCCGCCCTGTAAACCTTGCCTTCCTGGTAATAATATTTGATGTTACCGGCATTGCTGGTCGATTGTTTAAGCTTTCCGCTTTCAAAAACAAGCTGCTGGTTTATGGTGGTAATTCCGCCATCCGGATTGTTCTGCCATTGAGCGGAATAGGAACTGACCTTGCCGTCTTGAGTATAATTGAACGTCTGGAAATCATTCTGGCTGGCTACCAGGCGCTTTACCGGCTGGTGTTGTGGGTTAATAGGCCCCGGCTGAGGTTCATCATCATTACGGTTGCAGGCTGTCATTATAAAGACGCCGGAAAGCAGGAGGGCCGCATGGGTAAATGATCGTACTGTCATAAATAAGGTTTATTGATTCTTCCTACCTGACAGAAGATTAGGGATATACCGGATGGCTTTGTGAAGAGCGGCGCCATATCGTTACTGGTGGCACGATAATTTACTTGTTAATACCACGTAAATTACCGTCAGAAATCAGCGCATGAGTATCTATACCCGATTCGTTATTATTCTTATTTCATTTGGCCTTTCTTTTTCAGTAAAGGCTCAGAATACACTACCCGAGGCCAATGCGCTTCTGGATGCTGAGCAGATGCAGTTCCAGTCATTCCTGAACGGTCTGAATGGAGATACAGCCATCAACCTGTTGATGGATGCTTTTGTTTCCAGCACGGCCGATAGTTTACAAATCGCCATTAATGATGACAGATCGATTGTTGCCGAGAAAAAGTTGAAGGGAATTACGAGTATCCGGTATTTCCTGCAGATCATCCGTGCGGGTATCACCCAGAAGCAATTTGAATTGTATGATATACCTGATGCACTTGACAAGTTTCCAAAGATCGCAGATGCGCTGGTACATGGCACCGCTTTCAGGCCTTTCCTATTAGGTTTCGGGGCAAGGCGAACCCAGATCATGGCCGACACATTCCGTCAGTTCCCTGAGGGCAAACGCTTCCAGCACCTCGCTGATGTTCGGAGGATATCGATGAACATGGAGATGATCCTTCCTATGGTGGAGGCTCGTCCCGACTTCCCCTACGTAGATACAGTGTTAGTATATGTTGCGGAAAGGGATCCGATGGAGATTGTTGATTATATAACGCTGAAGAATAACCGTATCACTGATTCTATTTATAAACTCAAGCATCCTCTCTTAGAGCAGCTCATAACATTGAAGGGTAACCGCAATGCTAGTGAGATCGCTCCTCTGGTAGGTGAAATTGCTGCGGGGCGGCTCACGGCCGACAGTATTCAAAATCTCCGGAGCAATAATGTTACAGGCTATTACCAGTTGCTAGTGAATACCCTCCAGCAGAATAGGACCAGCATTGGTAAAGGCGCTGCTGCCGGTATGCAACCTGCGCTGCGCAATACATTGCATGATAAGGCCATGGCTTTTTATATTAAACCCATCAATGAATTGCATGAGAAGAAGGATGATATAAGATTCAAATCGATTCAACCTCTCCGTGCTATCGATCTCTATTATCTTGTTACCAGCGGCGAGGATGAACTCTATACATCCAGCTTTCTGGGCATCTATAAAAAACTGATGGAACAACTGCCGGCGGGCAGGTCCGATAGCCTGATGGAATGGGTACAGTATGATCAGTTCAGGAAGTTCATACGGATAAGCTCTCATTACAATGTGCTCAATGATTTTCTGAATAATATGCCGGAAGATTCACGGCAGCAATTGTTGAGTCGGTTTATCGGTGGTATTGATAGCAGTCCGGAAAGTGGAATTGAAGATGCGATGGATGTGGCCGATGCTTTTTCCAGTCTCTCTAAAGATTCGACCTATAGTCCTCTCGTGGCATCTCTCCTGAAAGAGAATATTACCCGATGTGCCCGGGAGAATAATAGATACTGCGTGCGGCTTTATTCCATACTTCAGCAGGTGTTTACCATGGCCAGTGATCCGGCTTCATCAAAGGATATCTTCAGCAAACTCGGAAACTATGAACTGCTTAAGATGGATGCACTCCGTGATAAGCAGAATATAATTAACCAGCTGGTGATATTTTATGGCGACGATGACGGAAAGGCTTCTTTCAATAGTTTCATGCAGATCTTTAAGGATACTGCTGCATGGAAGGTTACAGAATCAGAACAGTGGGTGGAGATCAGTTCCCGCCAGGAGGGCCAGCAGGTAAAGCTTTTTGCGAACCTCCCCCTCGATAATGACAAGGGGCTCGATGAACAGGCACAGTTGGCCTTGATGACTCACCTCAAAGCAGAAAAGATCAATCCGGGGGTGATCATTCACCGCGGACATAGCTATCACCTTCCTACCACGCTTAATTATTTGCAACCGTCAATGAAACTGGCATTCCTTGGTTCCTGCGGCGGGTTCAGGAATATCCTGACCGTGGCGGGTAAAAGTCCCGATGCACAAATCCTCGCCACCCGGCAGATCGGCTCCAAATTGATCAATGATCCGATGATCCAGGAAATGAATCTCCATTTCCTGGAATCCCGCGATATTAACTGGCCACAATTATGGACGCAACTGGGCGAGCAGTTCAGCAAGACCGACTTCACTAAAAATCTCTTCGAAGAGTATGTACCTCCTTACCGCAACCTCAGCCTCTTCGTGATCAGGTTGTATAATATTGATGCCTCGTCTCTTTAATAATACCCGTCTGACATCCGTCAGGACAGATGTCAGACGGATGTTAGTAACCTGTCGCGACAGATTACTGAGACCTGTCAGGACGGATGTCAGACGGGTAGGGAGGCTTTTAGATCTGCAACAACCGCCTTCGTATTGCCGATGAAGATCTTCTTGCCGATGATTGCGACCGGGCGCTTGAGGAAAGTATATTCCTGAAGTATCAGCTTTCGGTAGTCTTTTTCAGTCAGCACTTTTTCATGAAGTGACATCGACCTGAATTTCAGCGCCCGCCTGCTGAACAATGCTTCATAACTCCCGGCCAGCATTTTCATTTCGTCGAGCTGTGCTGCCGTAATGGGCTCGGTCTTGATATCCTGAAGTTGCATTTTATTTCCAGTGGCATCCACTTCCTTTAGGATCTTCTGGCAGGTATCGCAATTGGCGAGGTGATAAATCTTTTTCATAATTCAATTGGATGGTAACATTTGCCAATTGTGTTTGGTTTAATTGACGCGCAAATGTACCTTGAAAACAAAATCTCCCATGCGCATTCTCCTTCTTGCCTGCAGTTTGTTAATGAACTCCATCATTTTTGCTCAAACAGCTGATGAAACAACTATTCGCGACCTGCTGCAGAAACAGCAGGAGGACTGGAACCGCGGAAACATTGAAGCCTTCATGCAGGGATACTGGCAGTCAGACTCGCTGATGTTCATCGGTAGCGGTGGTGTTACCTATGGCTATAAGAATACATGGGAGCGATACAAAAAGAATTATGATAGTCGCGATAAAATGGGCGAACTGAAGTTTGATCTTCTCCATGTTAACCGTCTTGCAAATGATGTGTACATGGTAGTAGGCAAATGGCATCTCAAACGCACCGTAGGAGATGTCGGCGGCATTTACACACTTATACTCCGCAAGATCGGCGGTAAGTGGGTCATCACTTCAGATCATACAAGTTAGTGGGTCAATCACCTGTTTTTTTTGCCAGCTGTTCCTGCTTATGGGTATTGATAGATTGTGCAAGAGAACTCTTCAGTTGCATCTTTATTTTCCTGTTGTTAAACCTTGCAACTTTACCTGAAAAGTTTTCTTCACCCACCAACTGGTTGTCATTGTTATAATAGTAGATGATCGATTTATCAGGCTGGTGGAGGCTAGATTTAATAACCCAATAACCCTCCTCTGGAACGTAGGCTGGAATGGCCCTTGCGAGTTTTTGTTTTTTGAATTGCTTTTTCTCTTTGTTGTTTGAGGGTTCGCCGGAAGAGGCGGAAACGACGGCAAAGGCCGGCAGTAATACTGCCAGCAGGAGTAACTTTTTCATGGCTTAAGGTTTAGCGTAAAAAGATACCTTTAAGTTACGAAAATTACCCGGGCCCTGGTGTTAAAACGCTGAAGAGCACCATCTTCCGACATACAACATTCTCTCCCGTTTAACTGCAATTATTTTACTAACTACCAGCTCCAACCCGACGTTGTTCATCATTGCTGCTGCCGCCATTTCTTTTCGGTTTATCAGAGAAATTCTTACCAAAGCGCCAGGTGAAACTGATGTTGGCAACTCTTGAATCGCGGTTCTGACGGAACCGTTCCCGAACATTCTGGTACTTAATATCACCCACGATTGTCTGGGAAAAGAAAATATCGCGCACATTCAGTTTCAGGCTTCCCTTTCCCTTCAGAACCTGCTTGGCAATTCCGGCACTGACCTGCCCGAAGTCATAGATTTTAAACTGCGCATCTTCAAAAGCAGTGTTGTAATTTCCTGATAACTCAGCCGACCATCCCTTGCTGAATTTAAATTGGTTGTTTACGTTGGCATTTCCACTGGTATTCTCACTATTAAAATCATTATTGATGCCGATACCCCTCACCTTACGATAGCTGCCTGTTGCACTGATAGTGGCCGACCACCATTTGGTGGGATTTAACTGTGCCGTTACCGTTAGATTGGTGTTCTGCATTTTTGCCAGGTTACCTTCTGTGAGAATCGTAACTTCTCCTTCGGTACGGAATATCTGTGAAAAGTATTGTGTGGTATTCGCATGATTGATACTGGTGGTAAGCCAGTTCTTGTAGGTATGACTAAGTTCATATGACCAGGTGAACTGCGGTTGTATATAAGGGTTACCTACCTGGTAGGTGAACTTATTGATGAAGAACAGGAATGGATTCAATTGCTGGTAAGCAGGCCTGTCGATCCTTCTTCCGGTATTTATAGTAAACACATTATTTGAATCGGCCTTATAGCTCAGGTAAGCAGTAGGGAAGAGGCTTGTATAGGATCTTGTAAAGGAGGAATCTGATTTCTCCGGATTACCGAGTTGCTTTCCTTTATACTCCGTATTCTCCAGTCGCAAACCACCCTGCAGGCTCCATTTGCCAATTGTTTTGCTGGCATTGACATAAGCAGCAGCAATATTCTCTTCGTATTTGAAATGATTTGTTTTCTGGTAATCAGGCTGCCAGTTATTAGCCACAAGGTTAGCGTAGTCAGCAATATTATCTGTTTTTACATAGCTCGCTTTTATCCCACTTTCCAGTTTCAATCCCTTTTCAAAAGTTTGCGTGTAATCTGTTTTAGCTGCATAGATGCGAATGCTTGCCGGCAGATCGCCGCGAAGTTTTTCATCGGCCCTCAGCATATCATCTGCATCATATGTTTTTGTATTGAAAAGCTGGTTGTTCTGCATGTTATAATGTACATAATCCAGATCAGCGCTTAGCTCAGCCGTCTTGCTGATCTCATGTCGCATATTCAGGTTGAGGGTTCCATTGATCCATTTATTGGAGTTATCACTGGTTGTAACCACTAATGAATCTGTTTGTCCGGCAGCATTTTTCAGGTAGCCACTGCTGATCCCTTCGAATTTCCTGGGTGATATAAAACCGCTACCGGTAATACCCACCGTGGTTCTTTTATTGAGGTAATAATCCAACCCCAGTTTCAATGTATTGTTTTGTCCGGTCATGATCAGCAATGTGGGCTGGTCAAAAAATGCAACCGGATCTTTACCAGCGCCATCGAGGTAAGTTCTTTTGATGAGCAGGTTATTGAAGCCCTTGTTTGCATTCTGGCTGTAGTTCATGAATACGTTGAACTTATCATTACGGTAGTTCAGGTTAAGGCTATTGTTCGTTTTCCAGTATTTACCCTGTCCATACCCGAGGTTGATACTTCCATTCCAACCGCGCTGGCGGTTCTTTTTTGTTTTGATATTTATAATGCCTGAATTGCCTGCCGCATCGTATTTGGCGGGTGGATTTGTCATGATCTCGATCTGGTCGAGTTGGTTAGCACTCATGCTATTGAGGAGGTTGGCGAGGTCGGCGCCACTGAGATAGCTGGGTTTGCCATCAATCATCACCATTACGCCGGCGCGCCCCTTAATACTGATATTGCCATCGCGATCAACTGTTACTCCCGGCGATTTTTCAAGCACTTCCATTGCTGTAGCACCTGCATTGCTGATGCCCGCATCCACATTCACGATGGTACGGTCGGGCTTAATTTCGATCATCGGTTTTTTTGCAACAACCGTTACAGCGCCAAGTTCTTTATTATCAGCTTCCATGGTGATGGTGCTGAATTTTTTCTCTGCCTGTTTTGCACTCAACTCAAAAGCTTCACTTATAAAATGTTTGAAGCCAACAGCGGTTACAGATAAACGGTAGGTGCCGAAATTCAATTGATCGATCTCGAATGCGCCATTGCTTCCGGCGATAGCCAGTTTGGCAACTGAAGAGTCGGCCACATGAAGCAGGGAGATGGTAGCGCCTTCCATAGCCATTCCACTCACTTTAGCATTTTGCTGTGCCTGCGCGAAAGCGCTTACCATCAGTAAAAAACCCAGAAATCCCTGTCTAATAATTTTCATACAATAAGGTTGTTTTTCAGAATAAGGTTTGATCGGATAAGGTTTGATCAGATAAGGTTTTATTTCACTGTAAAGATTGAATCATAAATGCAGGTGGAATAGGTAAATAGGGATGATGGGTCAAATAATCCTGCCAAGTGACGAACGGTGAAAATTATGTATGAAAGGTTTCGTAGTTGGGGGTCATCCCATGCGCTCATATTTTATTTTTAGGAGGATGTAATAAAAGGAGATGGGCTGCGACTTATATTTATTCATCCCAATCAAAACCATTACTTGAGCGAGAAGGAATTTCTAGAGCAGGTCAGAACTAACCAGGGCATCATCTACAAGGTGGTGTCTATTTACGCGGCCGACCCTGAAGAGAAAAAAGATCTCTACCAGGAAATCCTTCTTCAATGCTGGAAAGGTTGGCCATCATTCCGGGGTGATTCGAAGTTCAGCACCTGGCTCTATCGCATCAGTCTCAATACAGTTCTCACCAGTATGCGCAAGAAGAATATGATGATCTATCCGGATACCCTTCCGGAAGAGGAGAGCCTGCGAGCCACTCCCCTTGAGCGGGAAGATTCTCAAGCCCTTCACCAGGCCATCAGGCAACTCACCGATGTTGACCGCGCATTGGTATTGCTTCACCTGGAGGGATATGCCAATAATGAAATAGCGGAGATGATGGGCATATCTGCAAACAATCTTGCCGTTAAGCTGATGCGTATCCGTCAGCGACTGGCTAAACTATTAAATGCAGTGGATCATGAATGAAAATAAGAACTGGCAGAACTGGCAGCCGGTTGATAAAGACCTCGAAGGCTTGCTGCGGCCCGGCTTTGCAAACAAGTTACAGGCGCATCACCCCCTTATGAAGCTGAAGAGAAACCTTCTGATCAATATCATCTGGAGCATAGTGATCACTTTAATATATTTATTGCTCATTATTTTTTTCCCTGTATGGCCTGTGTGGCTGGCTCTTGCCATTACCAGCCTGTTCAATATAGCTACTGTGTGGCCCGCCATTGGCTTTTATAGAGAAATCCAGCCCGAAGTATCATCATCACAGGGACTGTTGCAGCAGATGAAAGTGCAGCACCATGCAATTTCCGCCTGGGGAAAGCTCCAGCTTAGGCTTGCTCTCTTTGTATATCCGGTGGCTACCGCGGGTGGTTATTTCCTTGGAGGGATTCTTGGTTCGGGAAGAACAGTTGATGAACTGTTGACCCAGAAGCTTTTTGTTTGGGTGTTGCCCATTGCCATAATTGTTCTTGTACCGCTTAGTTATCTCCTGGCGAAATGGATGTTCCGCAAAAGTTTTGGCCGTCACCTCAATGCGTTACAGAATAATATACACAGTCTGGAGGCTTTGGATGAAGAGAACTGAGTATCTTACTATACAATTTTTTACCATGGACCAACGCATTATCAACCTCTACGACGAGTATACCCACCGCCCCCTGGGACGCGAGGAGTTTCTCAGAAAACTGGCCAAGCTTACTGGTAGTCTCGCTGCTGCCTTAACGGTTCTTCCCTTGCTGGAAGGAAACTATGCCGTAGCTCAAACAACTGAAAATGGCGACCTCTTAACCGAACGCGTTGAATACCCTACGCCCCATGGTAATATGAAAGCTTACCTGGCGAGGCCAAAAGCCGAAAAGGCCTATGGTGCCGTGATTGTGATACATGAAAACCGTGGACTTAATGCCCATATTGAAGATGTTGCCCGCCGGGCTGCCGCGGCAGGATTTCTTGCGCTGGCCCCCGATGCATTATCACCACTTGGAGGCACGCCTGCCAATGAAGATGATGCCCGTGCCTTATTTGGGAAACTGGTTAATGAAGAAAATATAGCGCGGTTTGCCGCTGCTGTACCTTACCTGAAAGGAAGGAAAGATTGCAGTGGTGCCGTTGGCTGCGTTGGATTCTGCTGGGGTGGAGCCATGGCAAACAACCTGGCCATTACTGTACCCGAACTCAAAGCGGCAGTTGCCTTTTATGGCAGACAGCCGGAATTGGCAAAAGTGCCTGCTATAAAAGCTGCGGTACAACTTCACTACGCAAGCCTTGATGAAAGAGTGAACGCCGGCATGGCCGATTATGAAGCAGCTCTTAAAGCCGCCGGTATACGTTATGAGCAATATGTTTATGAAGGCGTTAACCACGCATTCCATAATGATACTTCAGCGGCACGCTATAATAAGGAGGCAGCTGAACTGGCCTGGAAAAGGACCATTGATTTTTTTAGCAAACAGCTTATCTGAAACCGATAACCACTTTTTTGCTGCTGATCTTTTCTCCTTCCTGCACCTGCAATAAATAGATTCCGGGGGTATATCCGGATACATTCATCCTGCGTGTATTAGAGCCTGAATTTGCATTAATTGCCAATCGCTGCAACTCTCTTCCAGCCATGTCAACGAGCCGGAGGGTGACATTGCCTGCATCCATTGCATTGAATTTAACCAGCATATCACTGAGAGCGGGACTAGGAAAAATATCTATTGCAGCCGCACCCGACGATGATATGTTGGAAGCTGTTACTTCCATCGGGCTACTCACAGCGTTAAGAGCATTAACGATGGTTGGCTTTGTGTTTTTTGCATATTGTGTAGAAGAAGTTTCCGCATAAAGTGAATAACAATTCTGAAGGTTAAACGCGCCAGTTGAGGATGATACCAATATATTGTAACGCGCATTTAATGGACCTCCATTGTAGATCAACACTTCATTAGTAAGTCCTGACTTGGTGGACCGTGCAATCAGTTTCCTGTTCATATCATAAAGGAATACATTATAATCAGCAGGCAGGTTATAAAGACTGATTTTTACATTCCTCGCGGTAGAAGTTGTCTGTATCTGGAACCAGTCGCCATCTGTTGGTGATGAAATATTTCCTTTAATAACGGTATTCAGCGGTACTGCTTTAGCTGTGGTAAACAGGTCATTGGATTCATAAATATCTCCACATGTTGCAACTGGCAACTGATCGATGGGGAATGCACCGAAATGCACTAATCCCAATCCGCCGGCATTGGTAATAATAGGAGCAGGAAGATTATTATGACTAAGATAATTTACGGCAGTTGGATTGGTAGTAGTGCCACTGTTGCGTACGAAATTAATAAGCAACTGACTACCACTTAAGGTTACTCCTGTAACTGCATAACTGCCTCCACTCAAACTGAACTCATTAGTAAGGTCTCCAGTTATTGTATATGCTGTATTAGCATCTTCCAATTGTAAACTAACCTGGCTAGCGACTCCGGGTGAAGAGAATGCACTGAATATTGCACTCAAAGGTTTTGGAGGTTCTACCGATGACGGAAGTTGAGTGGCATTGTAGAGTTGCTTGCGTACTATCAATGACATCCAATCACCGATCTTCTGGTATCCTTCCAGTAATTTATAATGGCAATAATTTGCGCTGGTATTTTCTAATAAATGCGTTGTATTGTTTGTGGAGATGATAGATACATCTGTCAGCTCTTTAGCAACCTGTCTTTGTGCCTCCTGGATCTGAAGGCAGCCCTCCCTGGTAAACATTCCGCATCCGAATCTTATCTGTGCAACATATATGCGGGAGATATTTGGAAAATCTGATTTCCAATCATTATAAAGCTCGAGAAACAAATTCTTGTATTCAGTTGTGGACATCTGCGCCGGACTTAAGCTTCCCGCGGCATCATTTTCACCCTGGTACCAGAAAACCCCGCGGATATTATTCTTTAATCCGGCTTCTGTAATACGTTGAAGTAAACGGCCATAGTTGCTGTTGATATCTGTAGGGTTGCCATCGTTGCGCTGGAACCATGTTATTGACCGACCGGGATTGGCGCCGTTCATGATGCAAACAGGAACCCCCTGTGTGCCGGCAATATTGGAAGCCATTCGCATACCCCACTGCCCGGCGTTGAAATCATTTTCAAACCAGGCATTTCCCTCACCAATAAACCATCTTTTTGAATAATTACCTGTAGAACTCGCACCACCATATACACGAACAAATTGACGGTTAGGTGCATTTGAAAAACTATTGGCATCATTGCTTGCATCATAACTGCCCCGGATATTGGCAACAGCGTTTGATTGTCCCTGTATAATATAGGCATCACCTGCAACAACATTGTTGGCGGTACGTACAAGTGTTTCAACCGCATTATTGAAAGCAAAAAGATCGAACCTGTAATTGGCAAGCTCTGCAGGGATATTTACAGAAAATGAAAAATTAGCAATCCCGTTAACATAAAGTAGTGGAACTGTTGTTGTGCCCTGAAAGCTTCCATTGCGATAACGTTTCAAACGTAGTTCAGTATAACCACTGCTTTGCTCATAACTTCCCTGGATATTCACTGCTGCAAGGTTTGTAGAGAGATTTCGGGGATATAACTGGTAGTCTGAAGGAAAGCTTGACAATTGTCCAAAGCTGACAAGCATTGTCAATAACAACAATAAACTCAGTGCGGGGCGTAAATATTTATTCATCTTTCTTGTGGATAGGTTAGTAGGCATAAGAGGTTTTTAGCAGGTACATAAATGATATTATCCAACGGTTGGATATATTGCTATTAACCAGTAAGGAAGTGGAGGTTTTTCGAAGAATGGGAAGGAATTCAATGTAAATGTACAGTAATAAAAAATAATCCCTCTCATATGCTCACTTGATTTTTTCCCTGATCACGAGGGTATTTTTCCCGTATCTTAATCGCTCAACAAACTGTCTGATCATCATGAAATATGCAGTCGTTTTTTTACTACTCTGTTCAGGTTTCACTTCCCGTCTTAATGCGCAAGCACCAATAAAACCTTCGGTTATTGCCTATTACACAGGAAATGAAGAGGAGATAAAAAAATTTCCTTTGGCTTCACTTACCCATATCATTTACAGTTTCTTCAAATTAGACGGAGATACACTTGCATTTATTCGTCCGCATCAAAGGGAAACGCTCAGATCGCTGGTTGCCTTGAAAAAATCATACCCCGGTTTGAAAGTTATGGTGGCGCTTGGTGGTTGGGGTGGCTGCAAGCCTTGTTCTCCCCAGTTTGCGAAAAAAGAAGTGCGTGAGAAGTTCGCAGGCAGTGTTGTAAAATTGCTTCGTGAATATGGTGCTGATGGATTAGATCTCGATTGGGAATACCCTGGTATAGAGGGTTTTCCAGGGCACCCCTGGATGAAGGAAGATGTTCCAAATTTCACTGAACTAGTTCGGGCTTTAAGATCAGCAATGGGCAACCGATATGAACTAAGTTTTGCAGCGGGTGGATTCACCAGCTTTCTTGAGCAGGCTGCTGAATGGGATAAGGTGATGCCGTTAGTTGACAGGGTTAATCTTATGACATACGATCTTGTTAGTGGCTTTAGTAAACAAACAGGTCACCATACCCCATTACACGCTACCAGCCAGCAGAAAGAAGCAACTGACCATTGTGTGGATTATTTGCTCAGTATTGGGGTGCCTGCATATAAACTGGTAATAGGTGCGGCATTTTATGCCCGTGTGTGGAAAGATGTACCCGATATCAATAGTGGACTTTATCAACCTGGAGAATTCAAAACGATGTTTGGATATAAGAAGTTTGATTCAACTTTTACAGCAGCAGAGGGATTCAAACTTTATTGGGATGAAACTGCCCGGGCACCTTATTACTACAGTGTGAGCAGGAAAGAATTTGCAACATTTGACAGTAAAGAATCCATAGCCGCGAAAACCAGGTATATGCTCAATAAAAAATTGGGAGGAATTATGTTCTGGGAACTCAGCGGTGATAAGTATAATGGTGGTTTGCTCACTGAAATTACCAAAACTATCAACAGCCATAAATAAGTTGAGGTCTGAAGCATGCGATAAGCTAATACGGCATGCTTCAGACCTCAAATCTAAAATAGAGAACTTATTGTTGTTTGCGTTCCAATAACTGGAAGAACTGATCCAACTGTGGCAGGATCACGATACGTGTACGACGGTTGGCTGCTTTACCTTCTGCGGTTGCATTTGATGCAACAGGATGGAATTCACCACGACCAGCGGCAGACATCTTGGCCGGGTCAAGTCCATACTGCTTCTGAAGGAGACGAACAACGCTAGTAGCGCGCATCACACTGAGGTCCCAGTTGTCTTTCATCGGTCCGATATTACGCTTAAGTTCAGCGTTATCGGTATGACCTTCAACCATGAATTCAATGTTAGGCTGGTTCTTCAATACAGTGGCAACTTTGCCAAGTACTTCTTTCGCACGGGTTGTGATTGCATAGCTTCCAGTTGTAAAAAGAAGCTTATCAGAAATATCCACATACACAACTCCTTTATCCACCTTAATATTAATGTCTTCATCATCAAGGTTTCCAATTGCACCTTTCAGGTTCATGACAAGGGCCATGTTAAGAGAGTCCTTCTTTGCCATTTGTGACTGAAGATCCTGGATGTAGGCGTCTTTCATTCCCAGGTTTTCCATTGACTTCTTGATGCTTTCTGCCTGTGAAGAACTGATAACAGACATGTCCTGGAGTTGTTTCAGAGCAGTAGTATTATTCTCTTTCAGGTAATCGATCTGCTTGTTAAGTCCGGCGATATCAGTTTCCAGTGAAGCCCTTTTACGTGCTTCTTCCGCTTTAGCATCTTCGCAACCTTTAAGGTCAGTTTGCAATTGGGTATACCTTCCGTTAAGATCTGCATAACGTGCCTGTTCGGCCTTGAATTTCTTGGAACTTACACAAGACACCATTGATAGTGTTGTGAAAGCTGCAACTACTAAGTAAGAAACTTTCATTTGGTTATTGTTTTAAATGATTACTGAACAAAATTAACGCATAGTTCTCAAGTTCTATGCCTGATAGTCACCTATTTATGAGTCAGATTTAATATCAGCAGACAATCCGCCCATCCCCAGCTCGGGATTCTTGCCTTTGATAGGTGCGAAGAAGCTTATTATTGATGGAAGATCATCTTCAGGCCGATCTCCGGGCATAAAGGGTGGTGAGAGTATCAGTTCTTTTTTAGAAAAATCCATGCCAGCCATTACAATTGGTACACCGGCAAGTTTGGCGATATGCCAGAACCCAGTTCGGAGGCGGTCCACTTTCTTTCTGGTACCCTCAGGTGATAAGGCCAGTACAAAATCTTTTCTTTCCCGGAATAGCTCCACTACTTGTTCTACCATATTGTTTTTGCTGAAACGATCTACTGGAACACCGCCTGTAATCCGGAAAAACCAACCGAATGGGCCTTCAAACAATTCTTTTTTTCCAAGATAATGGGCATGAGGGATAGGAACTATTGCTCTTGTAGCCATACCGGTAACAACATCCCATCCGCTGGTATGTGGTCCCACAATAATAATTGCCCGGGTTAAATGCTGCGGCCAGTTGCCCCGCACTTTCCATCCCCCCAGTTTCCACCAGGCGTTCCAGAATAGATTGCCTGGCATTAGAGTACCAGTACGCCCTTGGCTATAAATTGGGTCTCTTTTTTAGAGGCCTTTATTTTTTCGATCTCTTCTTTGGATTTTCCGGCATCTTTAGCATAATGCTTCTGCTGCTTTACTGAAACTTCTTTCACCACTGCCTCACCATCCAGTACCACTTCCTTTCCGACGATATCAGTTGGCATAAAAAATCCATAATCCTTAAACTTCACCATTAGCTGCTCTCCATTCTCACGCTCTATCTTCATCCAGCAGCCTTTTTCCTGACATACTTCTGCAACTTTACCGGTAATTTTTCCTGTATAACTATCCCCGTTCATTTTGGTAGAAAGTTCATTCACCGGAATGGCGCCTTCTGCTGTAGTTCCAATACCATAGGTGACACCCTTGGATGCCGGGGCAGGCGATTGGGCCATAGCGCCCGTTGATAATGCTACAGCAAGCAATGCGGTGGCTAAAGTTCTCATGTGTCTAATTTTTTCAAAGATACAATTCAATACCTATGGGTCATACCCCTCAATTGGTGCTAATGTGAAAAAAAACATAAAACGGCAAGGGTGTTTTAACGATAAAATATTTAGTGAAAAAATGCTAAATAAATTAGTGATGCAATTATTTTCTCTCTATCTTTGAATGCCAATAAATTTGGTCCCATAACTACTAAAAACCATGAGCAATATGTCAAATGCAGAAAAACTGAAGGCGCTTAAACTGACGATGGATAAAATCGATAAGGATTTTGGAAAGGGATCAGTGATGATGATGAATGAGAGAAGTACCGAACCCCATGAAGTGGTATCCACCGGGTCACTTGGCCTTGATGTAGCTTTAGGAATAGGTGGTTTCCCCCGTGGACGTATAGTTGAAGTATATGGTCCGGAATCATCTGGTAAAACAACTATCGCGATCCATGCTATTGCCGAAGCCCAGAAGAAAGGCGGTATGTGCGCTATTATTGATGCAGAACATGCATTTGACAGTGCATATGCACAGAAGCTGGGTGTGGATGTAGATAATCTCCTGATCTCACAGCCCGATTATGGTGAACAGGCTCTTGAAATTGCAGACAGGCTGATCCTATCAGGAGCACTTGATGTTGTTGTAATTGACTCTGTTGCTGCCCTTGTACCAAAAGGTGAGCTGGAGGGAGAAATGGGGGATAGTAAAATGGGGCTGCAGGCTCGTCTCATGAGCCAGGCACTCCGTAAGCTTACCGCCACCATCAATAAGACCAATACCATTTGTATTTTTATAAACCAGCTTAGGGAAAAGATTGGTGTTATGTTCGGCAACCCTGAAACAACTACAGGTGGAAATGCCCTTAAGTTCTATGCCTCCGTTCGCCTTGATATCCGCAGGATGAGTCAGATTAAGGATGGTGATGAAGCTGTAGGTAACCGTGTTAAGGTGAAGGTGGTTAAGAATAAAGTTGCTCCTCCCTTCCGTGCAGCTGAATTTGATATCATCTTTGGTGAAGGCATTTCTAAAGTTGGGGAAATCATAGATATGGGCGTTGATCTGGGCATTGTCCAAAAGAGTGGATCATGGTTCAGCTACAATACTGATAAACTGGGTCAGGGCCGTGAAGCGGTAAAACAACTCTTGCGTGATAATCCTGAATTGCAGGCCGAAATAGAAAAGAAGATCCGTGAAAAAATTGCCGAAATGCAAGCCGGCTAATAAATCCCGGGCTTGATATAACTTTATAAAAATTGCCGGCCTGTATTCTTTACTGGCCGGCAATTGGCTTCTGAATAAGCGTTGATTATTTTATTATCTTTCTTGAATGTTTGGCAAGTTGCGCCCTTTTGTCGGGCTGATTTTTTTATGGTTGTTTTCTGCCCCCCTTCAAGCCCAGACCGATACCATCGCGTTTGCGGATACGGCTATGCCTGCCACATCTCTCTACCGATTGAATAAAACATACCTGCTTTCCTATTTTACTGATCTACCAAAAGTTGCAGTTTCGCCTGTTCATTTTACAGCTAAAAACTGGCGTAACACTGCATTGGTGGCGGCCGGTGCTGGGGCTTTGCTGCTAGCCGATAAAAAGGTTTTTGAATTGATGAATGCCAACCGATCAAAGATCTCAAATGATGTTGCAGGCGTGGTCGAACCTTTTGGTAATAAATATCCCCCTCTCATTATTGGCTCGATGTATCTCGCAGGTGTACTCACCAAGAATCGTAAAATGGAACATGCCTCCCTCATGACCGCAAAATCACTTGTATTTTCAACCATATTCTATACCGCCACAAAGCAGGTTGTGAGGCGACGACGGCCACGGTTCACGGAGGATCCCTTTGATGGAAATTCACCTTTCGAAGGAGGGCGTGAGTATACGTCTTTCCCATCTGGTCATAGCAATACAGTATTTACTGTTGCTACTGCATTGGCTCTGGAATTCAGGGATACTAAATGGGTGCCTCCATTGGTCTATACAATAGCAACATTAACAGCGGTATCGCGACTATATGAAAATAAACATTGGTCAAGTGATGTATACGTTGGTGCTGCCATTGGCCATTTCGTTACTAAGGCGCTGTATAAAGTGGAAGAAAAAAAAGCAAGGCCAAAGCTGTATAAGCTTGATTAGTGTACGGTCTGGATGCTATTTGAGCACTTTCAATTTCACCATTTCTATCCTGGTATCGCTCACCACCAGAATTTCAAATTCATAATCATCTACGATGATACGCTCCTTCACTTTAGGAATGGTTTCATGATGGGTGATGATATATCCTGATAAAGTCTCTGAATCATCCTGGTCAAATACAAGGTCGTATTTCTCATGCAGGTAATCCAGCTCCAGTCTTCCGCTAAAAATAAATTCTCTGTCTGATAATTTTTTCTCTTCAAACTCTTCTGTATCATGCTCGTCATGGATCTCACCAAAAATCTCCTCGAGCAGGTCTTCCATTGTTATGATTCCGGAAGTGCCTCCAAATTCATCTACAACCCAGGCCATACTTTTTCTTTCGCGGGTAAATTTATTGATCAGGTCAGTAGCGTTCATGCTTTCAGGAACTGCGGGTATGGGCAGGAGAATTGATTGCACATCAGCCGGACTCTTAAACATATCTAACTGGTGCAGGTAACCGATAATGTGATCTATATTCCCTTCATATACTGCCAGTTTACTTAATTTGGTTTCGATAAATTTCTGACGCACTTTCTCTATTGATGTATTCACTTCAACTCCTTCGATCTCTTTCCTTGGAATAAGGCATTGTCGTACTTTAACGGTAGGCAAAGAAAGAGCATTTTCAAAAAGGTCAGTATTTCTTTCCTGCTCCCCTTCCTTCTCGATATTATTTTGCTGGTAAAATCCTTCCAGGTCGGCACGAACAAAGGCTTCTTTTCGTTCATTCAGCCTAATATTGAAAAGATATTTCAGTATCCATTCGGCTATGATCACAAACATTTCGGAAATGGGTTGCAGCACCTGGTAGAAAAGATTCATGAAGGTGGCAACAGCACTGCTTAGTATCCATTCATTACGGGCTCTCCAAATTGCGCGAGGTAAAAATTCTCCCAGTATAAGGAATATGGCTGTTGCGGTAAGTGTTTCAAAAAACAGGTGGATGATATTGGCATATGCCACCGGAATTTTTTGCTCAAGGATCAGCCAAAGTGGTTGTAGAAATTCACCGATCATTAAACCATAGATCACCAGGAAAAGATTGAATCCTATCAGCACCACTCCAATTAAACTTGATGGTCTTTCCATCCACTGCCCGATCAGAATGCCTCCGGTTCGTCCCTGCTTTTTTCGAAGCTCAACCGAAAGCCTGTTAATGCTTCCAAAAGCAGCTTCAATACCGGCAAAAAATCCCACCAGTAAGAGGAAGAAAATAATGAGTCCAAGAGAATTCAGGTTGATCATACTTGTTACGAATATATGAATAGTTTCTTTCCACCCCTGCCGGTCTTAAGGCCTTGCCAGGAATTCGAGGATAAGGTTTTCAGCCTCAGCACATGCTTTCTCGAGATTTTCGTTTACTATGATATGGTCGAAATGATGTTTGAAAGAAATTTCATAGCCAGCTTTATTTATTCTTGCCTGCAGGCTTTCATCTGTTTCAGTGCCTCTGCCAAACAAGCGCTTGCGCAATTCGTCTACAGATGGTGGTTCAATAAATAAGGAGAGGGTCTGATCTGGATATTGTTGCTGAACATGAATGGCGCCCTTCACATCTATATCCAGCATAGGGGTCTGGCCCTTGTTCCAGATGCGGTCGAGTTCATTTTTGAGGGTTCCATAATATTTGCCTTCATAAACCATTTCCCACTCAACAAAATCATTCTGCTGTATATGGTGTCGGAATTCCTCTACGCTCATGAAATAATAATCTTTGCCATTTTCTTCCCTTCCCCTTGGTGATCTGGTAGCGGCAGAAATGGAAAAGGCCAGTTGAGGATATTTTTGTAGCAGGAAACGGGTGATGGATGTTTTTCCTGCCCCGGAAGGAGCAGTGATGATAATGATCTTTTGGGATTGAAGCATCCTTAAACGCGTTTTATTTCGGCACCAAGCGCGGTAAGCCTTTGATCAATATATTGATATCCCCGATCGATCTGTTCAATATTCTGGATTATACTTTTGCCTTCGGCACTCAATGCTGCAATTAATAGTGCAACCCCAGCCCTGATGTCTGGACTGCTCATGGTTATTCCTCGCAGTTGTTGTTCACGTGCCAGGCCAATTACTGCAGCCCGATGCGGATCACAGAGTATGATCTGAGCCCCCATATCAATTAGTTTATCAACAAAGAAGAGGCGGCTTTCAAACATTTTCTGGTGGATAAGTACAGATCCTTTTGCCTGTGTTGCCACTACTAAAACTATACTTATAAGGTCAGGAGTAAAGCCAGGCCAGGGGTGGTCGTAAACTGTAAGTACTGACCCATCGAGGAAGGTCTGGATTTCATAAAGGTCTTGTGCGGGTATCAGAATATCATCTCCCTCAAAAGACATTGCTATTCCAAGTTGCCTGAATTTTTCAGGGATAACACCAAGGTGTTCTATGCCGGCGCCCTTGATGCGGATATCACTTTTGGTCATAGCTGCCAGGCCTATAAAAGAGCCTACCTCAATCATATCCGGCAACATTCGGTGTTCAGTTCCGCCTAATTCATCAACACCTTGAATCACAAGCAGGTTACTGCCTATGCCGGAGATTTTTGCGCCCATTCTATTGAGCATCCTGCAAAGCTGTTGAAGATAAGGTTCGCAGGCAGCATTATAAATAGTTGTCTCACCCTTAGCCATAACCGCCGCCATAACTATATTGGCAGTGCCGGTTACAGAAGGTTCATCCAGCATCATATAACAGCCTCGTAAATTGGAAGCATCGAGATGAAAAAAACCATCTTCGGGATGATAGGTGAATTGGGCGCCTAATTTCTCAAAACCAACAATATGTGTATCCAGCCTCCGGCGGCCGATCTTATCGCCACCTGGTTTTGGAATAAATGCTTTTTTGAAACGCGCCAGCATTGGTCCGGCGAACATAACGGAGCCGCGTAAGCGCCCGCTTTTGCTGCGGAAAGCCTCACTGTGCAGGTAGTCGATATTTACATTGTTGGCCCTGAAAGTAGCAGTATGCCTTTCTGGTCGGTCAACCGTAACACCCATATCCTGCAGTAACTCTATTAACAGGTTAACATCAAGAATGTCGGGGATATTGCTGATGGTAACCGCTTCTGGGGTAAGCAATACAGCACTTATGATTTGCAGTGCTTCGTTCTTTGCTCCCTGCGGAATGATGGTGCCACTTAGCTTTTTACCACCAGTTACTTCGAAACTATTCATTTGAATCTCTTCTTGAACTTATTACCACCGGGTCGTCCGCCATTGCCGCGGTTATCACCACCACCACCACGATTATCCCGTCCACCACCGCCATCGCGGTTATCACCGCCACGTTGGTCTCCACGGGGTTGTCCACCACCACGGGGCTGGAATTTCTGCTGGGGTCGCTTACCACCACCGCCGCCACCACGGAAGTCGCGTTGTACTTCATTTGGACGGAAAGCTTTTACATGCGGTGTATTGGTAAATTCAAGTTGTCCGCCGGTAATTGAACTAAGTTCGCTCTGGATTGCATCATCATGAACAATTTCCTTATGCCAGTTGCTGTAGGCAAGTTTCATATAATATGCAATTGCATTGGCAAACCCCTGCCTTTTCTCCGGACTCTCTTCTTTAAGGGCTTTATGGATCACCACTTCAATATTCTTACCTATATGAGAATAGCGTGGGTAGCCTTTTGGATATTTCAAAGGCTTTGGCTTGGCCTTGAGAGTTTCTCTGGTAGGAATGGGATAGGGAGATTCCACTTCCAGTTTGAAATCAGCGATAAGAAAAAGATGATCCCAGAGTTTATGCCTGAAATCTTCTACGTTCTTTAGATGAGGGTTCAGGAATCCCATCAGTTCTATACAAGCCATCGCATTCTTTTGGCGCTTTTCAGGATCCTCAATGGTTTGGAGATATTCCACCATCTTCTGGATATGCCTGCCGTACTCGCGCATCACGAGGAAATTTCTCGTAGTATTATATTCCATTCAAACTATTTGCTTATTGCAAATGTAAGCGTTGCCATTCAGGAAAAAGCACCAATTTGCAGTGGCCCAAAAATAATAAAGTGCAGAGCATTGTCTACCATATTGACCCCTTGCTGGAGGAGCCGGCTTCAATCCAGGCTTCCACCTGGCTGGAGGCCATCCCTGAATTGACAGCAGTTTTGCCCGGTTTCAGGCATATTGCACTTACGCAGCAGGCGGGATTGGCCCTGGAGCCGGAGAACCCGCTGGAGCTGGTAAGTCTGGTTCCTGCGAAACCCTCCCTTCTGGGGGCTGCACAATCGAGGCAGCAACTTCTCAGAGCCTGGCTGTCAAAACATCGCCCAGGCCTTTTCATCAGTTTTGATCCGGAATCGATACCACCACCCGGCACAGGCAATACATTACTAATCAGTTCTGCTGCAACACTGCTTTCAGGGGGTTCAAAAGGATCAGTTTTTTCCGGATTATTTAAGAAGGTGGATTCTGTTCCCGGCTTCCCGGCAGCAAATGTGATTTTAGTGCCATCAAATGCTGATAAGGATGCTATCTCAGAACGGTATCCCTCCCTGGCCAGCAAAATTGAAGTGATCTATCCTGCCTTACAGGAGCCTATTGAACCGCTTGGCTGGTCGCAGCAGGAACAGGTTAAACTTCGTTATTCTGGCGGAAGGGATTATTTTTTATTTGCAGGCGAGCTGTCTGAAGAACATGAGCCTATTGAACTTTTAAGAGCCTATTCTTTGCTAAAGAAATGGCTAATGACGGGTATGCCCCTTGTTCTGGCGGGTGCTGCCACAAAATATACTCCAACACTTGAGAGGCTTCTTCTGACCTATAAATACCGCTCAGATGTTTCTGTTTATCCTGATCTCGAGAGTTCAGAATTGCAGGAACTGGTGTCAGCTGCATATGCATTATTATGGCCCCTGGAGCCCAATGGAAGGGTGTTGGCAAAGGGAGAGGGTTATCCGGTAGAATGGGCCTTTAACGCTGGAGTGCCCGTTTTGGGGTCCGATATCCCGGCAATGAATGAACTGGTCGCCGGTGCTGCATTGCTCTCACCACCGGGCGACCTCCAGCAACAGGCTCATTCATTAATGATGATCTATAAGGATGAACAACTTCGCAACAGCCTCATAGTCAGGGGAAGGGAACGCATCATTAAGCTAAACCGGCAAAATACATTAATGGCCTACGCCAGCGTGGTACGGAATTTTTGTGGCTGAATATGGCTAATTTCGCCAATTTAACAACACCCTTTATGCAAGAATCAACCATTAAAATAGATGTGACACTTGACGCTGATAAAGTTCCTTCCAGTATCAGCTGGAATGCCAGTGGAAGCACAGTAGAAGAGGCGCAGAAAGCAAAAGCCATGATGCTAGCTTTCTGGGATGGAGCCGAAAAGACCGCGATGCGGATCGATCTCTGGACCAAAGAAATGATGGTTGATGAGATGGCTGATTTCTTTTACCAGACCCTCATCACTATGGCCGATACCTACCAGCGTGCAACCCAAAACGAAGAAATGGTAAAAGAACTGAAAGACTTCGCCAGGGATTTCTACCAGAAATTCCGCGACCAGCAAATGAAGGAAAACGCTGTCTAGGAAGGTAAGAGGTAAGAGGTAAGAGGTAAGAGGTAAGATTTAAGAATTAAGAATTAACCCATATGTCGTTAGAAGAAAAAATTATGGCAGAAATGAAAGATGCCATGAAATCAAAGAATGAAGCGGCCTTGCGCGGATTAAGAGCCATAAAGGCGGAGATCATCAAAGCTAAAACTGAACCCGGTGCCGGTGGACAGGTTACTGCCGAAGGAGAAGCCAAACTGCTTCAGAAAATGGTGAAACAGCGAAGAGATTCTCTTGAGATCTTTCAGCAACAGAATCGTACCGACCTTGCCCAGAAAGAAGAAGAGGAGATCGCTATTATTGAAAGATTTCTTCCTAAGCAACTGGACGAAGCAGAACTCAAGACCGCACTGCAGGCAATCATTGCTGAAACCGGAGCCAGCTCTATTGCAGACCTGGGGAAAGTGATGGGCGTGGCCTCAAAAAAACTGGCAGGACTCGCAGATGGTAAAGCCATCAATAATATGGTTCGAAGCCTTCTGGCCTAACAAAAGCATATGATTATTGATATCATTACGCTTATCATCCTTTTACTGGCCGTATTTAAAGGGATCTCGAGAGGACTGCTTGTGGCGGTGTTTTCGCTGGCTGCTTTTATAGTGGGATTGGCTGCTGCCCTTAAACTCTCTGCTGTAACAGCCGCATGGTTGGGCGATTCCGTAAATGTGTCGGCAAAATGGTTGCCGGTATTGGCATTTTTTGCAGTGTTTGTAATTGTAGTACTGTTGGTTAATGCAATAGGCAGACTTCTGGAAAAATCAGTGGAATGGGCTTTTCTGGGTTGGTTGAATAAGGCAGGGGGAATTATTTTTTTTGTGATTATTTACATGCTTATCTGGAGTATCGCCTTATTTTATCTCGACAAAACAGAAATCCTCAGCAATGAGGCAATGGAGAAATCGAATACTTATCCCATCATTGCCCCATGGGGCTCATCAGCGATGGAATGGATTGGTGAGGCCATCCCGTTTTTTAAAGATGTTTTTACTGATCTCACTATATTCTTTGAGAAACTGTCATCAGAAATTAAACCTCAGCAAACCATATAGGATGGTAGGTTTGCGCATAAGCAGCAATTTGTTTTTGCCGCAAATGGCCTATTTTAGCAATTCATTGGAAGTCTTATTTTTAGATACAGATGGAATACGAGATCAAACAGCTGGATAAGTTCAGGTATATTGAGGAAGGAAATGGTGAACCCCTTGTGTTATTACACGGGCTTTTCGGTGCACTGAGCAATTTCAAGGACCTGATAGAATACTTCCGCAATCATTATAAGGTTGTGGTGCCGATCCTTCCATTGTTTGATCTTGACATATTACATACATCAGTAGGGGGACTCGAAAAATTTGTTCACAAATACCTCGAAGCACGCGATCTTAAGAATGTTCATTTACTCGGAAACTCCCTCGGTGGCCATGTTGCCCTGGTTCATGTGCTTAAACATCCCGAACGAATAAAGAGCCTGATCCTCACCGGTAGTTCCGGCCTTTTCGAGAATGGAATGGGAGATACCTATCCAAAAAGAGGGGATTACGAATATATCCGCAAAAAAACTGAACTCACTTTTTACGATCCCGCCATGGCCACAAAGGAACTGGTGGATGAAGTTTATGATATCGTCAATAGCCGGATGAAGGTTATTAAAATAATTGCCCTGGCTAAAAGTGCTATCCGAAACAATCTCGGTGAAGAATTGAATCAAATTAAACAGCCAACACTATTGGTGTGGGGAAATAATGATACCATTACTCCGCCCTTCGTTGGGCGTGAATTCAACCGGTTGATCCCGAATAGTGAATTGCACTTCATTGACAAGTGCGGTCATGCGCCAATGATGGAAGTTCCCGCCGAATTCAATGAAATTCTTCATAAATTTCTTAAGAAACTTAGCCAGCCCGCAGCGGTTGCCAGCTAATTGTCGTCTATACATAAATTCCAGTAGTGATAAATAAGGACCTGATATCATCGTCCCTGCCGGTGCTTTCCCCTAAAGACCCGGTGTATCGTGCCATCCAACTGATGGACGACTGCAATGTAGTACACCTTCCTGTGGTGGAACAGGAGAAATACATGGGTTTGGTTTCAGAAACAGACCTGCTTAATTCGGATGACAATCTTTTGCTCGAAACCCTTTCAGGTAATATTTCCAAGCTAAAGGTGAATCCAGGGGGCCATTTTACTGAGGCCGTGCAAATGGCCAACGAATATGGGCTTGGCATTGTGCCGGTAGTTGAACCTGACCTTCAGTGGGTAGGTGGAATCATTGCTACTGACCTGCTAAAATTCACCGGCCATATGATTGGCGCCGACGAGCCCGGGGGCATAATTGTTCTTGAAATGGAGAAGAGAAATTTTGCCTTTTCCGAAATTTACAAGCTGGTCGAAACCAATGACGCACAGATCACACAGCTCAATACCTATTTTGATAACAACATTGGTGTTCTATATGTTACGTTGAAAATCAATAAGTTCGAGCTTTCAGACATCGTTTCAACCTTCCAGCGTTATGAATACCAGGTTCGCTATTATTTTGGCGAGGAGCAGTATGAGAACGAACTGCGTAATAATTATGACCATCTCATGAATTATCTCAACCTTTAAAATATTCCCGGGTATTGTGGTATTCTAATTGCTAATCCTGTATTTTCATAACCCCGTGTATAGTGTATGAGTATGGTGTGGAAATATAGAACCCTATTGGTTGCAGCCATTTGTTGTACGAGTTGTTTCGTTCGATCGCAGTCGATCATTCCATCTGTTGCTGAATCAGGAATAGCTGGAAATGAAGAAGGTGTTCCTATTAATATTGACAATCTCCCTGATTCTCTTAAAGGCCGCAAACCCTTTGTAGTAAGCCTTATTTCCATCAGCGGCAATAAAAAAACCAAGGATTATGTGATAAAGCGAGAACTGCCTTTTCAGGAAGGTGATTCAGTTGTGCTAAATGAATTGGTAGATAAATTCCGGCTTGGAAAACAGCAATTGATCAATACCCGGCTTTTTAATGAAGTGGTTATATCCCTTAAAAGATTCCGGGGCTATATGGTTGAAGTGCAGGTAGATGTAAAAGAAAGGTGGTATATTTTCCCCATTCCTTATTTCAAGCCGGTTGATCGGAACTTACAAACATGGGCACAAAAAGGTTATAGTTTAGATCGAATCAATTATGGTGCAAAGTTTACTTATTATAATACTACAGGGCGAAATGACAAGCTAAAACTCTGGTTAATAACCGGATACGCTAAGCAATTGCAACTCTCTTACGACCAGCCCTATGCCGATAAATCGCTTAAGAAAGGGTATGCCGTAAATTTCATCTACTCCGGATTAAAGGAAATCAATGTCAATACGATCAATAACCAGCAGTTTTTCCTCAAATCTGATTCCCTTCCCAAATCAGGAACCTTTCTTGAAACCATGTACGGAGGTTCTGTTCAGTTTAATTACCGGCCAGGTTTACAGACCCGTCATAGCTTTAGGGCCGGATATTGGGTGAATGAGGTGGATAATGCAGTGCTTGAAATTAATCCTAAGTACCTGAGCCTTAGCGGTAAGAAAAAAATAGCGGTGCCAGAACTTACCTACTCGATCTCCCATGTAAATGTTGATTATGCCCCCTATCCCCTGAAAGGCGTAATAGCTGACGCTGCAATTACACGGCGTGGTTTCGGCAACGATCCCGGAATGTGGAACCTTGATCTTAAAGGAACCAGGGCCTGGGATCTGAAAAAGAAATTTTCCTATTCACTGCAATTTGCCGGAATGCTGACACTTCCATTTAAGCAACCATACCGTAATCACCGGTTATTCGGATACGGTGATTTCTATTTGCGTGGCCTTGAAAAATATGTTATCGATGGCGTTGCAGGAGCTATGGCCAGGAATACACTTCGTCGTGAAATATTCAATTTTAATGTGCGCCTTCCAGTTAAGAAAGGAAGTCATGACCATATCCCTTTTCGACTGTATGCCAAAACCTACACTGATATGGGCTTCTCTATCAATAAAACATTTGATAATAACTCCTATGCCAACAGAATGCTTTATACAGCAGGGGCCGGACTCGATATAGTTACCTTATATGATATTGTAGTACGCCTTGAATACAGCGCTAACCACTTTGGGCAGCAAGGTTTCTTTTTTCATTTCAAAAACGATTTTTGATCCCACCGCCGGGGAGCTTAGTTATAAAGCATTATCTTTCAGCGGTTAAATTCCTCAATATGCGCGTGGCGATCTACAGCCGGCTTTTAGATCAGAGTGATCACCGTGAGATACAGGACCTGTTCACAGAACTGGAGAATTATCATATCCAACCAGTTATTTACCAGCCATTTTTTGAACAGATCATTGGCTCCGTAAAATTTCATGATCATAATTTCACCACATTTACGGCATCTGGCGACCTGGATGAGACCATAGATTTTATAATAAGTCTGGGAGGGGATGGAACGCTCCTGGATACAGTAACCCTGGTACGCGATAAGAATATTCCCATTTTAGGTATCAATTTCGGACGATTGGGATTTCTGGCTTCCATCGGTAAGGAAGATCTGAAAGCTGCCATCGCTTCCATGGCCGACAGAAGTTTCGTTATCGATAAACGATCACTGATTCACCTCGATGCTGACCGCCAATTATTTGGGGAAACTCCTTATGCCCTGAATGAATTTGCTATCCATAAACAGGACATCTCTCCGATGATCAAGATTCATACTTATCTAAACGGCGAATTCCTGAATACCTATTGGGCTGATGGATTGATAGTAAGCACCCCAACCGGATCGACGGGATATTCTCTTAGCTGTGGCGGGCCAATAGTTTTTCCTGAATCAGGAAGCTTTGTAATTACACCAGTTGCACCGCATAACCTGAATGTGAGGCCAATTATAGTACCCGACGATAACATTATTTCCTTTGAAGTAGAGGGAAGGTCAGAACATTTTATTTGCGCGCTCGACAGCAGGAGAGAGATTGTTACCCGTAATATCCAGCTGGCTGTAAAAAGAGAGAAATTTGATGTAAGTATTGTCAGGCTAAATGAGAATAATTTCCTGGGAACCCTCCGCAACAAATTGTCCTGGGGGTTAGATACACGTAATTAGCATTTCATTTATACCAAAAATGGCAGGGTTTTCGTTCGATTCCAGACCTTATTTATTTCTATATTGCATTTTATGAAGAAATTATTGCTCGCAGTAATGGTGGTGATGGGTCTCCAGACAGCCGTAAACGCCCAGATGGAAGCAATTACGCATTCCGGTGAAATAGGGGTAGCATTAGGTGCTGCACACTATTTTGGTGATCTGAATACCAGGGCCAGGGTGAATCGCCCCAAACTGGCTGTTGGAGCATTTTTCCGCAAACAATTTGGAAACTATATTGCTGTAAGGGTCGGAGCTCAGTTTGCACAAGTGGGCTATGCCGATAAATATTACGATGACAATGATTTCCAGCGCCAACGCAACCTCAGCTTTAATTCCAGTATTTGGGAGCTGGCACTGCAGGGTGATTTCAATTTCTTCCGTTTTATGCCCGGTACTGATGAATACCGTTTTACTCCCTATGTGACATTAGGTGCCAGCATTTTCAGTTATGATCCCTATGCCTACCTTAATGGGGAGAAGCATTTTTTGCGACCCCTTGGAACAGAAGGGCAGGGATCTGAATTTTACCCAGAGCGGAAGCCCTATAGTTCAATGGCATACGCAATACCCTTTGGTGTAGGCGTTAAATATGCGCTTAATGAGAAAATGAACCTTGGATTTGAGGTTCTCCATCGCTTCACAAATACTGATTACCTGGACGATGTAAGTACTACTTACGTTGGAATTGATAAATTTCCTCCTTTGCCAGGCGGTCAACCATCAATAGCCGGTCAGCTTCAGGACCGGAGCTACGAAATAGGTGAACCCATTGGAATTGAAGGCCGGCAGCGGGGATATGCCAAACAAAAAGACCAGTTTGTTACCGCACAATTTACGCTCAGCTTCAATCTTACATCTTATAAATGTCCCACCGCTAAGCTTTAGGTCTACCGAAACCCTTTAGCCCTTGTTGCCCTTTTTTCGTACATTCGCCCCCTGAAATTTGATAATATGAGTTCGCTCGAAGCGAAAATTGACAGGCAAAAACTTCCCAGCCACATAGCCATCATAATGGATGGGAATGGCAGATGGGCGCAGGAAAGGGGTCAGGACAGGCTCTTTGGTCATTTTCATGGCGTGGAAAGCGTGCGCAATGTAGTGGAGGGTGCAGCTGAACTCGGCATTGGATTCCTTACGCTCTACGCTTTCAGCACCGAGAATTGGGATCGGCCAGCATATGAAGTGAATGGTCTGATGGAACTGCTTGTAGATACTATTCGGAAAGAGGTGGATACGCTTAATAAGAATAAGATCCGGCTTCATGTGATAGGAGATATAACAATGTTACCTGAAAATGCGCGTATCGAATTGCAGGAAGCCCTTGATATTACGCGCGATAATGATGGAATGAATCTCGTGATGGCATTGAGTTACAGCAGTCGGTGGGAGATTCTGGAAGCGGTAAAAAAGATAGCATCTGCCGCCAGAAATGGAGCATTGCTTCCCGAAGCGATAAGCCAGGAAACCATCGGCCAATATCTTTGCACCAGCGGATTCCCCGATCCGGAACTGATGATCAGGACTGGTGGAGAATACCGGGTTAGTAACTTTCTTTTATACCAGCTAGCATATGCTGAACTCTATTTCACGGATGTTAAATGGCCCGATTTCAGGAAAGAAAACCTTTATGAGGCGATCATTGAGTTCCAGCAACGTGAAAGGCGTTTTGGAAAAACCAGCGCACAAGTACAGGATGCTCCCCTTTAACAAAGCTTTTTTAAACAATCACCTTAATTTGCCTACTTTATAAAACCAACTGGATGCACAGAAGATTAGCCGTTGTGGCCTTACTGCTTATGTTGATCGGATTTAGCGCGCAGGCCCAACAACCTGATACCACAGGTCCAAAAGGGATCGACCCTGACCTGGAGGCATTGGTAAATGCAAAAACTCCCAAAGAATATACTATAGCTGGCATTGAGGTTACAGGTACAAAATACCGCGATCAGGCTTTGCTTTTATCTATCTCCGGTTTATCAGTTGGTGATAAGGTGGTGATTCCGGGAAGCGATAATATCAGCAAAGCAATCAATAACCTGTGGAAACAAAACCTGTTCTCCGATGTACAGATATTTTATACCAGGCTTGAAGGCAGCAACCTATTTATCGAGATCAATGTTGCAGAACGACCAAGCTTATCAGGCTTTGTTTTCAGAGGGGTAAAAAAATCCGAAGCTGAAGATCTGGAAGGTAAGACCGGACTTGTGAAAGGTCGCGTGATCACAGAGAATATGAAGCGTACTGCTATTGAAAACATCGAGAAATACTATATCGAGAAAGGATTCAGGGGTGCAAGGGTTAGTATCACCGAAAGAGCAGATACTGCATTTGTAAATACACAACAGCTTACTTTCAATATTGTCAAAGGGAATAAAGTAAGGATAAACAATGTAAGTTTCTACGGCAATGAAATGGTTAATGAACTGAAGCTGAAGAAAAAAATGAAGGGTACCAAAGAGATGACAAGGATCAGCCTCTACCCCGAAAAAGATTCAAGCAGTTTCGGTGTTAAAAAACCGATGGAGTTTAGTGAGTACATGAAAGACTGGGGCTTCCTTTCCCTTAGCAAAACAAGAGATTATTTAGATCCTTATTTCCGTTTCAAACTTTTCAGCTCGGCTAAATTCAACCAGAAGAAATTTGATGAGGACAAAGAAAAAGTATTGGAATATTATAACTCCATGGGATACCGCGATGCCAACATCGTAGAGGACTCGCAATACTATTCTAATAACGGTAACCTTAATATTGACCTCAAAGTTGAAGAAGGTCGACGTTATTATTTCGGTAATATAGCCTGGAAGGGGAATACAAAATACGGAGATTCTATACTTAATGTAATCCTTGGGATTAAGAAAGGCGATATCTATAATGTGGAAACGCTTAATAAAAAGTTAGGTGTGCAGATGAGTGCTGAAGGTGGAGATATCAAAGGACTCTATATGGATGATGGTTATTTGTTTGCAGACGTTACCGCTGTGGAAACTGCTGTATACAATGACACCATAGATTTCGAGATCCGTATGCGTGAGGGTCCGCAGGCCACAATTAAGAATGTGAATATTTCCGGGAATGACAAAACAAAGGAATATGTAATCCGCCGTGAGATACGTACAGTGCCTGGCGATAAATTCAGTCGCGCTGCTTTAATACGTTCGCAGCGGGAGATCGCTAACCTCGGTTATTTCAACCAGGAAAAAATTGACATCAACCCAGTTCCTAATCCTGATGATGGAACAGTTGATATCAATTATAAGCTCGAAGAAAAATCAAATGATCAGTTGGAACTTTCCGCAGGATGGGGTGGGGGTATTGGCTTGACAGGAACACTTGGTGTTACCTTCAACAACTTTTCGATCCGCAACATTTTCAATAAAGAAACCTGGGATCCGCTGCCTACCGGAGACGGACAAAAACTCAGCCTGCGTTTGCAGAGTAACGGCCGACAATTCCGGTCTTATAATTTCTCCTTCACTGAACCCTGGCTTGGTGGAAAGCGACGCAACTCTTTTACTGTAAGTTTCAACAGCACTCGTTTTGCCAATTCATATAACTATCTAACAGGTAGGTATGACCGCAAAGCTGCAGATACATCTTTCCTTCGTGCCATCAGTATGTCTGTTGCACTGGGAAAGCAGCTCAGATGGCCTGATGATTATTTCACGCTGGTTTATGCGCTTAATTTTACACAGTATAAACTCAGTAATTATCCAAACCTGTTCCCCGGACTTGATAATACAACAGCGCATAATTTAAGTCTTAAGCTTTCACTTAGCAGGTCATCAATTGATCAGCCAATTTTCCCAAGAAGTGGATCAAGTTTCCTTGCCAGCGTACAGGCAACACCTCCATATTCGCTATTCAATCCCGACCGTGTAAAGGCCGGGAACCCATATGAGCTTCCGGAGTTTCATAAGTGGAGGTTTACAGGTGAATGGTATGTTCCTATTGGAAAAGCAATGGGGGCCGATAAAAGCCGGCAATTCGTGTTGAAGGCTGCTGCCAAGTATGGTTTTATGGGGCGTTATAACAAAAAGCTTGAATATTCTCCATTTGAAAGATTCCAGGTTGGTGATGCCGGTTTGCAGAATAACTTCGGGATACTCGGATATGATATCATAGCACACCGCGGTTATCCGGTTTATGATAACTCAGATCCCACTGTGAACCCCGATAAATCACAGGCAGCACAGTTCTTCACCATCTTTAACAAGTATACTCTGGAATTACGATATCCATTTTCAACTAATCCTAACAGTACCATATTTGGACTTGCATTTTTTGAAGCCGCCAATGGATGGTATGATTATAAAGATTATAATCCATTCAGATTGCGCCGCAGTGCGGGTTTAGGTATGCGTTTCTTTTTGCCGATGTTCGGACTACTCGGTTTCGATTATGGGGTTGGATTTGACAGAATGGGACCCAATACCAAATTGCGTGATGCGGCAAGGTTTACCTTTATGTTAGGATTTGAACCAGAATAAGGACTATAATTTTACCAATAAATGATCAGTATGAAAAAGTATATATTAGCGATTCTCGTATGTGTTGCGGCTTCCCTGTCGCTCCAGGCACAGCGTTATGCCATCGTGGATACCAAATTCATTCTTGACAAAATGCCTGAATATAAACAGGCGCAGGAATCACTTGATCAGTTCAGCCAGCAGTGGCAAAAAGAGATCGATAATAAGCAGGCAGCACTAGATAAAATGTATAAAGACTTCGAGGCTGAACAGGTGATGCTTAGTGCGGAACTTCGCAAAAAAAGGGAAGATGAGATCTTTGTACGTGAAAAAGAGGTTAGAGAACTCCAGCGTAAAAGGTTTGGCTTCGAAGGTGATCTTTTCAAGCTCCGCCAGGAACTTGTGAAACCTGTACAGGACAAGGTTTACACCGCAATTCAGAAAATTGCAGTGGCCCGTATGTATGACTTTATTTTGGATAAAAGTGAAGGAATTACTGTTATATTTGCCGATCCCAAACTCGACAAGAGTGAAGATGTACTCAAGGAGCTGGGTGTTAAATAATGTCTAATTCAATTTATTAAGACAACTAAAACCACAACTAAAACAACTTTTAAGTAACAAAAAATCGCATGAAAAAAGTTTTATCAATTCTAATGGTGGCTGTGACGCTGGTTCTGGTTAGCAGCAGTGTACAGGCGCAAAGCAAGATCGGCTACATCAGTTTCAATGAAGTAGTTGCTGCTATGCCTGAAGCAAAGAAGGCAGATTCTGCCCTTGTTCAATTCCGTGACGCAATGATACAGAGCGCACAGGATAAAGAGAATGCACTTAATGAAGGCATCCAGAAGTTTAATGCCGATTCTTCCAAGATGACCAGCGCAGTTAAAGAAGTAAAGCGCCAGGATCTCCAGAAGAAGCTTCAGGAACTGCAGGGTGAAGAGCAGCGTATCCAGCAGGAACTTCAAAAAAAGCAGGAAGAGCTGAGCGCACCAATTCAGAAAAAAGCTATGGATGCAGTAAATGCTGTTGCAAAAGAGAATGGCTACACTTATGTACTTCCTAAAGAATACCTGATTGTTTCTCCTCCGGGCGATGACTTGTTGCCAATGGTAAAGAAGAAGTTGGGTCTTAAATAAAGATACTTTTCACAGGCTCTGTATGAACGCCGGGATAGCATCCTGGCGTTTGTTATTTTTGTATGCTATGATAACAGACAACCAGGATGCTATTAAGAATGATAGCCTTGCAGAAAATATTCCCATCGTACCTGCCAGTAAAGAACCCGGAGAATTACCCATGGGCGACCCTCTGGCCTCGCTGCTTGGCGAACTGGCCGATGCGCCCATAGGAATTTTTGATTCTGGTTATGGTGGGCTTACCGTAATGAAGGAAATCGTAAAAGTCCTGCCACAATACGACTATGTTTATTTGGGTGACAATGCCAGGGCTCCTTACGGTACCAGGAGTTTTGATACCGTGTATCGCTATACACTGGAAGCCGTAAAATGGTTTTTTGACCAGGGCTGTCAGCTTGTTGTTCTGGCCTGTAATACCGCGTCTGCAAAGGCCCTGCGCTCCATTCAGCAGAATGACCTTCCTGAATTGGCCCCTGAAAGAAGGGTATTGGGGGTAATTCGTCCTACAACAGAGGTTATTGGGAATTTTTCTAAAAGCTTCGAAGTGGGTATACTGGCAACTCCAGGTACTGTCTCTTCCGGATCATATCCCATTGAGATAGCTAAATTCTTCCCGGGACTTAAAGTACATCAACATGCCTGTGCAATGTGGGTGCCATTAGTAGAAAACAATGAGTATGATAAGGCGGGTGCAGATTATTTTGTTGAACAGGACATAAAAAAACTACTTGAACAGTGGGAAAATATCGATACGATTCTGCTCGCATGTACTCATTATCCATTGCTTGAAAAGAAGATCAGGCAATTTCTGCCGCAGGGAATCCGGTTATTACAACAAGGTGAAATTGTAGCGGTAAGCCTGGTTGACTACCTAAAACGCCATCCTGATCTGATAGCACGTATCTCAACGGGAGGTAGCCGGAGGTTCTGTACAACAGATGATGTGGCCGATTTTGAACGGCATGCGGGAATATTTTACGGGCAGGGTGTAAAGGCTGCAAGAGTAGAATTGGGGTAGCGGGGCTGTTTTCTAAACTAACCTGAATTTTCTCATGAGGAAGTAGATCAAAATGATAAATTTCCTTACCTTTGCCGTCCCTTTCACGACACAAGCGGGTATGGTGGCCCGATGTGATTGGAATTCAATCGTCTGGCTCTCCACAGGCGACTATTTTTTGGGCTAGTAAAAAACTTGTAAAATGAAAAGAACATTTCAACCACACCGCCGTCGTCGTAAGTCCGTTCACGGATTCCGCAAGCGCATGCAAACCGCCAATGGCCGTAAAGTGCTGGCTAGCCGTCGTGCGAAAGGTCGTAAGAAACTGAGCGTTTCTTCTGAAAGCAAATTAAAGTAATCTGATCCCGCCCTTGTGCGAGGTTTCGATGATATTTATAGCTCCGCCGCATTATGCCGGTCCGGAGCTATTTTTGTATAAAATTGGTGTCTGACAGATGTTCGAACATGTGTCAGATACGGGAGAATCATGATAAACTCAATAAGAAAATCTGAAAGGCTTAAGCATCGCAAAAAGATCGATGAACTTTTCAAGAACGGTAAAAGCTTTGCCATTTATCCATTAAGGATTTACTACAAGGTAGAAAGGTTCAATTCGGTGATAACAGATCAGCAAGGCCTTGCAAATGGTCTTCAAAATAAACCAGGTGTTTTGGCAGGTGTTGGGGTAAGCAAGCGTCATTTCAGGAAAGCGGTTGACCGCAACCGTATCAAAAGACTTTTACGCGAATCGTATCGCACACAAAAACATGGGCTTACCGGAATGGTAGATTCATTGCAGATAAGGATGGACCTGTTTTTGATTTACACCGGCAGGGAATTGCCGGGTTTGGAAATATGTGAAAAAGCAACCGGTCAATCATTGGAAAAATTGCAACGGTTGCTTTTTGAAAAACCCCAAACACCAATCGGTTAGTGTATGGAAAAATTAAAGAAAATTTTGAGTTTACCCTTTATTGGATTGATCCGGTTCTACCAGTGGGGCATTTCTCCAATACTGGGCCCCAAATGCAGGTTTACGCCAACCTGTTCACAATATAGCCTTGATGCTTTTAGAAAATATGGTGTTTTCAAAGGCTTCTGGCTTACTATAAAACGTATAGGTCGTTGCCACCCATGGGGCGGATCGGGCTATGATCCCGTACCCTGACTTACCTGAATATTATTCAGCTTCTGCTTTAAGCATCTTTTCAAGCCTGCCCAAAGTTTCCCTTGCATCTTTATTGGTAATAAATTTATAGACCTCTGGTACATTGCCATTTTTGTCTGGTGTCAATGAAGCAGGCATTCCTTTGAATGGTCCAACCAGGATTGCATTGTCTGCCGCAGTGATCTTTTTCATTTCTCCCGGAGCCAGGAAATGATTTCTTTTTTCCGCCGCAACATTAGAACCCACCATAAGTTGTTGAAGACTATCCATCCGTTCCATTAACTGGTCCTGGGTGATTCGACCCTCACGGGATGCTGCTTCCCCAAATGGTTGAAATCCCCCGATAAGGGTATCTTTTTTCAGATTTAATAAAAAGGTGCCGGTTTCTGTAACAGGAAAATCCTTATTTCCATCCGGACCTGAAAGCGTCAGTTTATCACCTTTGATATTAATGGTTTCTTCGTTGTGTTGGGTCCCTGGCTCAATAGTTACGCCATCACCCGATACAACAAGCTTACCACTTGCCATCACTACTACTTTTTTTTGAGGAGGTGTTGAACAAGCTGCCAACATAATAATGGCCGAGAGGCCCGTTAAAATCTTTTTCATGATATAGTTTTAAAAAAAGATCCCGCCCCATGGGCGGGATCAGGTATAAAGATACAGTTAGAACTTTTATCAGGATGCAGCGCTGAAACGTTCAGCAACTTTGGTCCAGTTAACAACATTCCAGAATGCTGCGAGATAATCAGCTCTTCTGTTCTGGTATTTAAGATAATAAGCATGTTCCCAAACATCAACACCAAGTATTGGTGTTCCCTTAACCTCAGCAACATCCATCAATGGATTGTCCTGGTTTGGAGTGGAACTGATTTCCAGGGCGCCATTCTTAACTATCAGCCATGCCCAGCCGCTTCCAAAACGCGTCATGCCAGCATTGGCAAATTTTTCCTTAAAGGCATCAAATGATCCGAAAGCAGCCGTGATGGCATCATTCAATGTGCCCGATGGCTGTCCACCTGCATTTGGGGCAAGGCTATCCCAAAAAAAACTATGATTCCAGTGGCCACCACCGTTATTCCGAACCGCCGGTGAATGAGCTCCGGCATTGGCAATAAGTTCTTCGATGGTCTTGCTTTCATTTTCTGTGCCTGCAATGGCCTTATTCAGATTGTCTACATATGCCTGGTGGTGCTTGCCATGATGTATCTGCATGGTCTGCGTGTCAATATGCGGTTCCAATGCTTCATGGGAGTAAGGGAGCGCAGGGAGTGTAAATGCCATAAGATCAGTATTTAAAGATTAAAAAAAATAAGAAGTTCAATGGGAGGAGTTGCAAATTTAGAACCATTCGCTGAATAGGCAAAACTTCAGGCTACTAACAAACCATTTATCCTAAAGTTGCACTTGTCCGCAAATTTTTGCCATTTTTTGCGGTATTAAACGTTAAATTAGTGTATTAACCATTTCTAATTACTTAAAACATTATTCATGAGAAAATTACTGCTTGCGGTAAATCTCTTGCTTTTTCTATGCATTTCACTGATTGGTGTTGCACAGGAAAGAAGAGTAACCGGGAAGGTCACCAATGCCAGAGGTGAAGCGGTACCTTCCGCTTCTGTTGTAATCAAAGGAACAACAACTGGAACTACAACTGATGAAGGTGGAAACTTTTCTATCTCCGTTCCGGATAATAATACCATTCTTCTGGTATCATACGCCGGGTATCAATCCCAGGAAATAAGAGTTGGTGGAAGCAACATGCTATCCATAAGTCTTCAGGAAGGGGAAGGAATGGAGGAGGTCATCGTTACTGCTTTTGGTGTCAAAAAGGAAAAGCGGGCACTTGGATATTCTGCCCAGGAAATTAAAGGCGATGACCTGGTAAATATGCGACAACCCAATGTCATCAATGCCATGCAGGGTAAAGTTGCCGGTGTACAGATTAACAGCACAGGAGGCGCACCTGGACAGGGTTCAAGGATCATTATACGCGGAATAAATTCTCTTGATCCGAACGCTAACAACCAGCCCTTGTTTGTAATTGATGGCGTTGTTATGGACAATAGTACAACTGTATCTTCCAGTAATCAATCCGAGTTACGCGGGATGTCTAACAGGGTAGCGGATATAAATCCTGATGATATAGAAACCATGTCTGTTTTGAAAGGTGGTGCGGCAACTGCATTGTATGGATCGCTGGGATCTAATGGTGTTGTTGTGATTACAACCAAATCAGCCAGATCTGGCAAGATGAGGGTTGGTTTTACATCTTCCTATGGAATAGACGAGGTTAATAAATTCCCTGATGTGCAAAGAACATTCAGCCAGGGTAATAATGGGGTTTACGATCCAGTCAGTTTTTGGCCAAGCTGGGGACCAACTACAGAAGCTGCCAAAGCCATTGACCCAACACATCCTGATAAAATCTACCATCATTACAAACAAGGATATAAGCAGGGCGACCAATTCAGGGCAAGTATCAATATGTCTGGAGGAACCGAAGCTGCATTGCTGAGTTCCTCACTGTCTTATTTCAAACAGTATGGTACAATTCCCAACACTGATTATAAAAATATAAGTGCCAGGATAAATGGAAAATTTAAAATCAGTGATAAGCTAAGTTTCAGTCCTTCACTAAATTATATCAATTCAGGGGGCTTGAGATATAATGCAGATAGATATAACGAGAGCCTCACATATTGGTCGCCGCGTTGGGATGTAATGGACTATATAAATCCTGACGGCACTATGAAAACCTATGGAAACAATAATCCGGTATATGGAACCGCAACAAATCAGCTACGCGACAATGTAAACCGTATAATAGCCAATGGTTTGGTGAGTTATAAGCCACTTAAATGGCTCGCAGTTGATTATCGGTTTGGTATTGATAATTACAGTGACTTCCGGCGCTATACAGCGCCTGGTCCAAAAGGTGTTGTGGATGAGATCGTTTACGAAGACAACGGGCTTGGATTTGTTAATGAACAACGTATTGGAAACAGGATCATCAATTCCAATCTTATTGTTTCTGCAAATAATGATTGGTCAGAGAAGTTTAATACAGTTTTACGCGTAGGCCACGATGTTCAGGATTATAAAAGCCATTCCCTCACAGCAGATGGACAGGAACTTGATATCCCCGATCTGCTTACACTCAATAACACCAAATTCAGGACTGCATCCGAAGCATTGAGCCGGAGCAGACTGGTAAGTGTTTTTGGGGATCTCACAATGAGTTGGGATAATTATCTGTTCCTAACCGTTACAGCAAGGAATGAATGGACTTCTACCCTTACCATAGGAAACAATTCATTTTTCTACCCCTCTGTAAGCCTTTCTTATGTATTCAGTGATATGTTCGAACTTCCTTCATGGATAAGTTTTGGAAAGCTGCGTGCCAGTTATGCCGAGATTGGAAAAGGAACCACACCTTACAGAACCAATTCTTATTATGGAACAAGTGTTCTCCAGTCAAATGGCCAGGTGCTCTGGACTCGTTCCGATTCAAAAGGCGATGTTAACCTCGCTCCTGAAAGAACAAGGACACTGGAATTTGGAACAGACCTGAAATTTCTCAATAACCGACTTGGATTAGAATTTTCCTGGTACAAACTTAATAGTACTGACCAGATCATTCCCGTATCCGTATCACCAACATCGGGATATACGCAGTTCATCCTGAATTCAGGTGAGCTCGAAAACAAAGGGATAGAGCTGGGTTTAAGCGCCAATCCGGTTCGAAGCAGAAATTTTAACTGGGATGTTAATGTGAATTTTTCCCGGAACAGAAATAAAGTGATTTCATTACGGGAAGGACTAACCGAAATAGTAATGGGAAGCCATTTTGGATATGTCGGATCCACCGTTACCATGAAGTACGTACCCGGATCTGCAGTGGGTAACCTCTATGGATCATCATTACTTCGTTACTATGGTGATAAGACCGACGATAAGAATACACTTGATAAAGATCTTCCCCTGCAAATTGCTGCAACCGGAACTAATGCCGGATTCCCTATTTATGATCCCACCCAACGCATTCTGGGTAACTCACAGCCCAAATGGATCGGTGGTATCAGCAATAGTTTCACCTATAAAAACTTCAATTTGAGTTTTCTCTTTGATACCCAGCAAGGGCAATTCCGCTATAACCAATTAGAGAATTTTATGGCAGCTTTTGGTATCGCAGATTATACTGAGAACAGGAATGAAACTATAGTATTTAATGGCGTTTTGCCTGATGGACAGCCGAATACCCAGCAAGTGTGGCTAGGCCAGGCTGTAGGACCGGATGGCAGAAATTATGGCGCAGGGTATTACAGAAATATTTATCGTCGCGCTTCTGAAAATTTTGTACATGACGCATCATGGGTAAGATTGAGAAATCTAAGTTTCACCTATAACTTCTCACGTAGCTTACTCGAAAAAACATTTGTGCAGGGAGCTTCTATTTCTCTTACAGGAAACAATCTCTGGTTAATTACTAATTATAATGGATTTGATCCTGAAACATCAAGTTTTAATGCCGGAAGCAATATGGATGGGTTTAGTGGATTTACTTATCCTGCTACCCGCAGTTATATCATGACATTAAACCTTAACTTCTAACCTTGTTTATTATGAAAAGACTAATAAATTTTATGCTTATTGCAGGGTCTGTAGTTGGGCTCACATCCTGTGAAAAATACCTGGATATTAATAATAACCCCAACCAGGCCACAAGGCCTCCTTTAAATGGACTGCTTGCACGGGCAACATTTGATGCGGCATTAAATGTGTTCCGCGTATCTAATACCAGTTCTTATTATGTTCAATACCTTGCTTCTCCCAATCCAGGTGGCGCATCAGATATTTTCGAGCCAATTGATGCCAGCAGTAGCTGGACTCAGCTCTATGATAACCTGAGTGATTCATATGATCTCTACAAAATGGGAGGAGAGCGTGGCGCAACTGAGTACCAGGGAGTGGCAAGGATTCTGCAGGCCATGGACCTTATCCAGATACATGACCTATGGGGGGCTGCACCTTTTGAACAGGCATTTACCGGTGAATTTATTCGCCCGGTTTATGACGATGCGGAATCAATATATGCAACCATCCTTAATTATCTTGATGAGGGTATCGTCTTACTTGGACAATCCGGATCTACGATTGCCCTCCCCACCGATAATTCTGACCTTATTCATCAGGGTAGTGTAGAAAATTGGATCAAAACAGCACATGCCCTTAAAGCAAGGATGTTAAACCGGGTAAGTAAAACTTCGGAGTATAACGCAACAGCAGTTTTGGAAGCAGTTGACGCTGCTTATGAGTCAACAGATGATGATGCTGCAATACTAACCTTTGACATTCGAAACCCCTGGGCGGGCGTTGCCTTAAATAATGAGCAACTGGTTCTGGATGGATGGTTATCAGAACAGTTTGTTGATGCGATGGATGGAACAACATTTGGGGTTGTCGATAAACGCATCGATAAGATTGCCACCCTCACCAAGTTTGGTGATTATCGCGGCACCCCTAATGGAGTGGGTCGGGTAGGTTCGGGTATTGATGATGAAGAAAGTTATATAAGCAGGCAAGGCTATTACTCAAATGATGAGGCCCCACTTTTTATAATCACCTATGAAGAAATACTTTTTATTGAGGCTGAAGCGGCTTTCCGGTCTGGCGATAAAGCAAGGGCATATGCAGCCTACCTTAAGGGCATCCGCACCAATTTTGACAGACTTGGTGTTGCGGCTGCTGATCGTGATGCTTACCTGGCCAGTGATGTGGTGGCAGTTGGAGAAGATGCCCTAACCCTTCAACGCATCTTCGACGAGAAATACAAAGCCCTTTTTCTTAGTCCTGAAACATGGAATGATGCCAGGCGTTTTGATTATGGTTATACAGATTTTGAAATGCCTGCAAACGCTACTACAACAACATTCGTACGCCGTTTAGTTTATCCATCTGTAGAAACCAGCAGAAACGGTGCAAACGTTCCTGCAATTGATGATAATACATTAAGGCTTTGGTGGGATGAGTGATTTTGGCAATAGTGATTTGTGAATAAGAAAGGGCCATCCGGAAAAACGGATGGCCCTTTCTTATATTCTATGTATATTTTATAATTAAAAACCACTGGTACTACAATACCAATCCATCTGGTCAATAGCATCCCAATAGGTCATCCAGTAATCACGTACATCAGCCTGCATAAGCAAACCCTCAGATCTGTTGTAAATTGTTTGCATGCCATAGCGATTCAGATCTCCGTATACTACTGACCCCCTTAATGGTGTAAAACCTCCCCATGCTCTCATCAAACTGAAACCATTATACGTTTCAACAATATAGTAGTCGCACTGGAAATCGCTGTAAGCAACAATTCCCCTTTCGCGCTGTAACCAGTAAGATTCGTCTATGGGCTGCCTCGGACCGGTGTCCTGGCGGCTACAGGCCGCAAGAAAAAGGACCATGGGCAACACAAAAAGTATAATCTTTTTCATCATCTTTTTATTATACTGCATAGACTGGAAAGGACCCCGAAAGATTGACAAGAATCTGTTAATTGAGCGAGTAGAATAATGTTAAAAAAGTTAACGACGCATTTCGAAAAAACTCTTCATTAGGGATGCACATTCCGTGGCCATTACCCCCCTTTCAACAATAGCTTTTGGATGAAAAGGCCAGTTGGTTCCCGTAATCCTGGCATGCCCATTCTTTTCATCCGCAGCACCCCACACTATCCTGCTTACTTTGCTCCAATATAATGCTCCGGTACACATCAGGCAAGGTTCAACAGTAACATAAAGTGCTGCGTCAGGAAGATACTTTGCGCCCAGGTAATTGAAAGCCGATGTTAAAGCTATCATCTCTGCATGTGCGGTAGGGTCTTTTAATTGCTCCACCTGGTTGTGCCCCCGGGCAATGATCTTATTTTCTATGACAATTATGGCACCCACGGGAACTTCACCCTTATCAAAAGCCAGTTGAGCTTCTCTTAATGCTTGTTGCATGTAGTATTCATCGGTCATTCCTCCGAAATTAAACAATAAAATTACAGCACTGTTATAAGGTAGGGAGTGAAATAATTAATGACCTTTTTTTGTCGTAATTTGAAATATGCAAATAGCCACCATTCCGGAAAAAAAGTCCCTTGACGATGAAATGCTGATTGCTTTAAATGGATTGCGCGCCAATTTTAAGTCTGGTGCAATAAGGTCATATGAATCACGACGCAATTCCTTACTTAAACTGAAAGCATTATTATTAAAGTATGAAGAGGAATTGTATGCTGCCCTTTATGCTGATCTCCGTAAAAGCAAAGAGGAGGCATGGGTCACGGAGTTGGGGTTTGTTCTATCAGAGATAAATCACACATTGGCCAACCTGAAAAAATGGATGCGGCCCAAAAGGGTTTCAACAAACCTCATGAATCTTCCCTCTTCCAGTCATATCTATAAAGAACCCTTAGGTGTTGTTTTAATTATAGGGCCCTGGAATTATCCATTTCAACTTCTCTTTGGGCCGCTTGTGGGTGCTTTGGCAGCGGGCAACGCTATCGTCCTGAAGCCCAGCGAACATGCTCCGGCTACCGCAGCGGTAATGAAAAAATTAATAGCAGACGGTTTTTCCAAAAATGAAATTCTTTATATCGAAGGTGATGGCGCAGTTGTTATTCCATCCATGATGAATAATTTCAGGTTTGACCATGTTTTTTTTACAGGAGGCACAGCAGTAGGTAAGGCAATTTACAGGATGGCAGCAGCGCAACTAGTTCCCGTAACACTAGAACTCGGTGGTAAGAGCCCTTGCGTAGTGGAAGCGGATGCCAATATTGAAGTAGCAGCAAGGAGAATTGGACTAACTACTTATTCTAATGCCGGACAAATGTGCATCGCTCCCGATTATATATTGGTACATCATTCTGTGAAGAACAGATTAGTGGAATCGTTAAAGAAAGTTATAACTGATTTTTTTACTGAAGACCCGGCAGCCTCTTACAACTACGGTAGAATAATAAATGAGAAGCAATTTCAAAGAATAAGCTCTTATCTTAAGCAAGGGCGGGTGATCTTTGGTGGCAAAACAAACGCAGCGGACCTTTACATTGAGCCCACGTTGATGGATGAAATTTCACTGGATGCCCCCATTATGCAGGAAGAAATATTCGGCCCCGTGCTCCCTGTCATCTCATTCAACACTATGGATGAAGCCATTGAGATCATCTCAAGAAATCCGAACCCGCTTTCATTTTATGTCTATACTTCCAGCAAAGAGAAAGAAGAGAAATGGATACATGCCTTGCCTTTTGGAGGTGGCGCTGTAAACAATAGCAGCTGGCATTTTACCAATCCGGCGCTGCCATTTGGTGGTAGGGGTACAAGCGGGATGGGCGCCTGCCATGGTAAGCATTCATTCGATTGCTTCACCCATGAGAAAGCAGTACTCAAAACACCCACATGGTTTGATCCGGCAATGAAATATCCCCCCTTCAAGGGAAAATTGTCGTTGTTTCGAAAATTAATCAGGTAAGCATTATGCGTAAATATTTATTCGGTACGATAAGCTTATCCCTAATAGTATTCTTTCTAATAATTATTTCAAACGGAAACGAAATGAGTGGCAGACAACAAATAATGAAATTGATTTATCCACTGATAATGAAAGCAGGAAAATTATTTGGTGCTAAATCCGGCATTTTGGAGAATTCAGGAAAACATCCAGGTAGTTCTCTTTACTCCATTTCTTATACTGCCAATAATGGACAGCAGGTATCTCTTGGTTCAATGCAAGGCAAGAAACTGTTAATCGTTAATACTGCTTCTGATTGCGGATATACTGCTCAGTATGAAACACTGCAGAAGCTCTATGATAAATATAAAGACAGGCTGGAGATCATAGCGTTTCCGGCAAATGATTTTAAGGAGCAGGAAAAGGGTAGTGATGAAGCGATCGCTCACTTCTGTAAAGTCAATTATGGTATAGGTTTCCCGCTGGCAAGAAAAACAACTGTTATAAAAGGAAATGACCAGAATCCTGTTTTTCGATGGCTGAGTGATGCAAACTTAAATGGTTGGTGCAACCAGGCGCCAGAGTGGAATTTTTCCAAATACCTCGTAGATGAAAAAGGTGTGCTCCTGAGGTATTTCGCTCCATCTGTTTCACCAATGGACAAATCTTTGACGGATATACTCAAATAACCCCAACCCTTAGCCGCAATTATAGGCCATATTGTCCATATCAACAGTTCGTCGCTCAAATTGATAACCTTCATACTGTTTCATTATCTCATCCAGCACGGAATCTATTTCCTCAACAGTTTTAACTGTAACCAGCTTAAGGCGGAATTCTTTTATGTTTGGAAGTCCTTTCAGGTAATTATTGTAATGCCTACGCATTTCATTGATGCCCGGTGTTAACCCTTTCCACTCCACTGACCTGTGCAGATGCTTGCGAATCACATCCACTCTTTGTACTATATCCGGAGGAGTGAGATGTTCGCCAGTGGAGAGAAAATGTTTGATTTCCCTGAATATCCATGGATAGCCAATGGCAGCTCTGCCTATCATTATCCCGTCAACACCATATCGGTTCTTATATTCCAATGCTTTTTCAGGTGAATCAATGTCGCCATTCCCAAATATCGGGATGCTGATCCTTGGATTGTTTTTGACGCGCGCTATATGGCTCCAATCTGCATGACCTTTGTACAACTGACTACGGGTTCTTCCATGTATTGACAATGCACTGATACCTGTATCCTGTAGCCTTTCAGCAACTTCATTGATATTAATTGATTCGGTATCCCATCCCAATCGGGTCTTTACCGTTACTGGTAATTTAGTTGATCTTACACAGGCTGCCGTCAACTTTACCATCATATCTACATCTTTCAACACGGCGGCGCCTGCCCCTTTTGTAACCACCTTTTTCACGGGGCAGCCGAAATTGATATCAAGCAGATCGGGATTAACAGCATCTACAATTTGCGCACTAAGCGCCATGGCTTCCTCGTCGCCACCAAAAATCTGTATGCCAATCGGACGTTCATAATCAAATATGTCGAGTTTCTGCCGGCTCTTCATGGCATCTCTGATTAATCCCTCGCTACTGATGAACTCAGTATACATCAGGTCAGCGCCATTATCTTTGCATACCGCACGGAAGGGAGGGTCGCTTACATCCTCCATAGGTGCAAGCAACAATGGGAACTCCGGTAATGTTATATTTCCTATCTGTATCAATAGAGTATTTTATTAAGCCTTGCGTTAAGCTGCCGCAGGTGCACTTGCATGGTCACAAAAAAAATGCATCTTGCAGCATGGCTTCCACGGGCAGAACCGCAAATTTACCAACTTAAACCGTGATGGCAACATCTGACCAATATGAATACCTATCTTAAGTATAAACCAGCCTGGTTGCAGTTGTTGGTTTTCGGGAGTCTTTGCTTTGGCATTTACCTGGTGCTGGGTTCGCTGGTCCAAATTTTTGTAGCCTGGATGCATGATATTTCTGTCGGCGATCTGCAGTCTATTGACTATGAAAAACCAGGAATGATCCCTGCATTACGGAGCCTCCAGGGCTTGCTAACTATCGTTGTATTCCTGATCCCCTCCTTTATTTTTGCTTATCTCAGCCATAATCGCCCACTACAGTATATCGGACTTAAAAGACCCATGCCATCTAGTTTTTGGTGGCTTGGCTTACTCTTGCTGATAATTGCATTCCCGGCAGCCGCATGGGTTAATAAATTAAATCAGGAGATTCACCTTCCTTCATTTTTTAAGGATACCGAATTGGCAATGCGCGCAGCGGAAGAGAATGCGCGGAAACTGGTAAAAGCAATGCTTGATATGAAGGGTCCGGCGGACCTTGCATTAATGTTGTTAATCATTGCCCTTCTACCTGCAATTGCTGAAGAACTCTTCTTTAGAGGAGTACTTCAGAGGCTGTTTATTCAGGTAACAAAAAGTCCTTGGATGGGAATCATTATCACTGCCGTTTTATTCTCAGCATTTCATGGTCAATTTCTTGGATTTTTCACCCGAATGATGCTGGGAATTCTTCTGGGCGCCTTATTCTGGTATAGCGGTAGTATCTGGCCTGCCATTATCGGCCACTTCGTAAATAATGCTATCCAGGTTATCTATGTTTACCGCGATAAGACCTATATTGACCAGGAGCATCCGCTGCCACCAGGGTTTGTTATCTTTAGTTTCGTGGCCATTCTGGCGATACTGTGGTATATGCGAAAAATATCTCATACACATTATGGGGAAATATATGATACGGATGATGAACTGATATTGCCGGCCAGGCAGGATAACCAAAACGAGTAAAATAATCTTCATGGCGTTTAACTGGCAAACATTCAGAACCAGAACAGGAACTGCAATAATTTTTGCAGTGGTTATGTTGGCTGGATTGCTCTGGAACCAATGGCTGTTCCTGTTGCTATTTTCGATTATCCATTTCGGATGTTGGTATGAATACCAGCAACTGCTTGAGAAAATTGATCCGGATTATAAACAGATCACGCCTTTTCACCGGTATGGAGTAATGATTGCGGGCTGGTGTATTCTTTTGTTCTTTGCAGGAGACGATAGTTTTTCTGATGTTCTGTCACTTCACGCAATAGCCTGGTGGGTAGGATTAGTGCTTATACTTGTTTTGCCAATTATGGAATTGCTTTTTTCCCGGCATATTAACCTGAGAAACATCAGACACTCCATACTTGGGTTGCTCTATATCTCCCTGAGCTTTGGTCTGCTGGTACAAATGAGATGGGAAGATATGCGTTTGCCTATGCTGATTATCTTTTCTATCTGGATCAATGATACAATGGCATATATAGTCGGATCTCTGATAGGGAAAACCCCGTTAAGTGCTATTTCTCCAAAAAAAACCTGGGAAGGAACCATCGGGGGTATAATGCTCAGCGTTCTTGTAATGGCAATTGTAGCATATACCACCAATTATTTTTATTCTTTAACCCACTCGGCAATAATAGCATTGATCGCAGCTGTTTCCGGAACTTTTGGCGACCTTCTGGAGAGTAAGATTAAACGAATGGCGAATGTAAAAGACAGCGGGTCATTTATGCCGGGCCATGGTGGATTTCTTGATCGGTTTGACTCCATCCTCCTGGCAACACCTTTTGTATGGATCTATGTGAATCTCTTCCTGCGTTGATTTCAAGCCCCCATGCTTTTCCTTATCTTTGGGCTATGGAAAATCTCTTATCCCAGATCGCAGCATATAAGCAAGAGATCGAAAATACACAGGCCAATGGGGCGGCCAGCTTAGAAGAATATCGCATAAGGTTTCTTGGTACAAAAGGTATCGTCAAAGCCATGTTTGGTGAAATGAAGAATGTTCCAGCCGAACAAAAGAAAGAATTTGGCGCTATCCTGAATGAGTTTAAACAGTTTGCAGAAGCTAAATATGAATCCTGGAAGTCCTCGTTTTCAAGCCCCGTGGAATCAACCAATAATATTGATCTGACCCTTCCGGGTGACCCAATGAATCTTGGTTCGAGGCACCCCATCAGCCTGGTGAGAAACGAGATAATCTCAATATTCCGAAGACTGGGATTTTCCGTTGCAGAAGGTCCGGAGGTTGAAGATGACTGGCATAATTTCACCGCCCTGAACCTCCCCGAGAACCATCCCGCCCGCGATATGCAGGATACATTTTACCTGAACCAGAACCCCGATTGGTTACTACGTACACATACCAGCAATGTACAGGTAAGAGAAATGGAAAAAGGTAAGCTGCCAATACGCATCGTTTGCCCGGGAAGGGTATACCGAAACGAAACGATTTCGGCACGCGCACACTGCTTCTTTCACCAGGTGGAAGGATTATATATTGACGAACATGTTTCTTTTGCCGATCTAAAACAAACCCTATACTTTTTTGTGCAGGAACTGTTTGGACGCGATGTAAAGATCCGCTTCCGGCCATCCTATTTCCCCTTTACAGAACCCAGTGCTGAGATGGATATAAGCTGCCTGCTTTGCAACGGAAAAGGTTGTAATGTATGTAAACATACCGGTTGGGTTGAGATACTTGGCTGTGGAATGGTTCACCCACAGGTTTTGGAGAATTGTGGAATTGATAGTAATAAATACACTGGTTTTGCATTCGGGATGGGCATTGAAAGAATTTCTATGCTGAAATACCAGATAAATGATCTTCGTCTCTTTAGCGAAAACGATGTAAGGTTTCTGCAACAGTTCACTGCAAGTTTATAAATGAATTCAATGATCAAATCCATTTGCGTATGTGGAGCTGGTACAATGGGAACCGGTATTGCACAGGCTGCTGCCCAGCATGGATTTACTGTTACAGTATATGATATCGGCGAAAGCATGCTGAAACAGAGCCGGATTGGCATGGAGAAAAACCTGCAATCTCTGGTAAATAAGAATAAAATTTCTGCATCTACCCGGAATATAATACTTGATGGGGTGTCCTTTACATCCAGCTACCAGTCATGTATAGCTGATTTTGTAATTGAAGCCATTCTCGAAAAACCACTTGCCAAACAGGAACTTTTCAGGCAACTTTTTGAAGTAAATAGTGAGGCCACCATTTTTGCCACTAATACCTCATCCTTATCAGTAACGGAAATCGCCAGGGCATTGCCTGACCCATCACGGGTGGTCGGTATGCATTTTTTTAACCCCGCCACCATAATGAAACTCGTAGAAGTTGTCCAAACTGAATTTAATAGTGCTGCAACTATAGAACTGGTTATGCAACTGGCGCTTGATATGGGAAAGAAACCAGTGCGATGCATTGATGCACCAGGCTTCATCGTCAATCGCGTGGCCAGGCCTTATTACATTGAAGCCTTGCGGCTGGCGGAGGAGGGCGTGTCCATGACTGTTATTGACGCCCTGATGGAGTCGGCCGGTTTTAAAATGGGACCCTTCCATCTGATGGACCTTATCGGTAATGACGTAAATTATGCGGTTAGCTGCAGTGTATATGAACAACTGGGTAAACCCCCAAGACTAACACCCTCAACCATACAGCAACAAATTGTTGCGGCAGGAAAACTGGGTCGGAAATCCGGTGAAGGTTACTATACCTACTGATATCTTTTATTATTACTTAGATTTGACTTCATGACCCCAAAAGGTAATCCCGAAGCAGGAATGAATCACATATTGGTTACAGGAGGAACTGGATTTCTGGGGGCCTATATCCTCAGGCAGCTCATATTGGATGGTTTCAAGGTAACTGCTATTAAAAGAAAAGATAGTGCCCTGCCCAATTTTATAGATCCCGAAATAATGCAGCAAGTCAATTGGGTGGAAGGCGATGTTCTCAACATTGGTTCGCTGGATGATGCAATGGAAAATGTTGACGCAGTTATCCATTCAGCTGCAGTAGTCTCTTTCCATAAGGCTGACCGTCTAAAAATGTATGCAACCAATATAAATGGTACGGCTAACGTGGTGAATATGGCTATTGAAAAAGGCATTAAGAAGATGGTACATGTTAGTTCGGTAGCCGCGCTGGGTAGAACCAAAAACGGTGAAACCGTAGACGAGAATAAAACCTGGACCATCAGCAGAAATAATACTCATTATGCCATTACCAAACAGAAAGCAGAAATGGAAATGTGGAGGGGAATGGCTGAAGGCCTGCAGGGTGTAATTGTGAATCCCAGTACAATACTCGGTTATGGAAACTGGAATAACAGTAGCTGTGCTATTTTCAAAAATGCATGGCAGGAATTTCCCTGGTATACCAATGGAGTAAACGGCTTTGTTTATGTTGAAGATGTTGCAAATGCTACCGTCCAACTTCTTAAGTCAGATATTTCAATGGAGCGTTTTATTATAAATGGTGACAACTGGAGTTTTAAGGAACTGCTCACTTCAATGGCCACTTCTTTTGGGAAAAAACCTCCTTCACGAAAGGCAAGTCGGCTCCTGGGCTCGTTGGCATGGCGCTTCGAAAAACTTAAATCAATATTTTCCGGGCAGAAACCTCTACTCAGTCGTGAATCTGCGAAAATCGCACAAAGCAAAACCCGATTTAATAATAGTAAAATTACGGGAGCGTTACCCGGATTTCAGTTTACCCCCCTTGAAGAAGCAATTAAGATGAGCTGCAAACGGTATTTACAAGAGCATTCACGATAAATGGCCTCTTTTTTGATTCATCTGCATACGACTTCACTTAAAACAACGTTTTAATTGCTGTTCCAAACTTGATCCTTATGCAAAAACTGATCGTACTTTTTACCGCTCTGTTCTTATGTTTCAATTCCCTTAATGCCCAGGACCAATTTAAAGTGACTGGAAGGGTGATTGATTCGGCTACCCAACAACCCTTAAATGGAGCATCGGTTTTTTGTCAGAATACCACCTTCGGAGTAATAACCAATGCCGATGGAGAATTTGCCATAACTCTCCCACGAGGAGGTTATGACCTCGTAGTGTCATTTACCGGCTACCAGTCTTTTGAACAGCGTATCAATACATCCAGTACAGAGCCAATTGCCATTGCTCTTATGGCAAAAGATAAAAGTATGGAAAGTGTTACTGTAGCGGGAAGCAATGAAGTACCTGATGGTTATAAAAAGTATGGTGAGTTTTTCAACGAGCTGTTTTTTGGAACAACTGCAAATGCGAAAGAATGTAAGCTGCTCAATCCTGAAGCACTAAGGTTTTTCTATAGTAAGAAACGTAATAAATTGAAAGTGCTTGCAAAGGAAGACTTGCAGATTGAAAATAATGCGCTCGGTTATAAGATCAGGTATCAATTGGATTCGTTGAGCTTTGAATATGGTCCTAAATTGAGCACCTATACAGGTTATCCCTTTTTTGAAGAGATGAATGGATCTGATGTAGAACAGGCAAAATGGAATTTCAATCGTAAGAAAGCCTACCTGGGCAGTAAACTCCATTTTATGCGCGCCTGGTATGATAGTACAATTCAGAAAGAAGGGTTCGCTCTTGAGCGTGTGAACCCCGATGCCAGAGAGTTTGAGGCAACACCAATCGAAAACTACTATGACTCTGCCTTTTATAGTTATGATAGCAGTGCTGTAGACATCGCCCTGCAAGGGAAATTTCGCATCAAATACAATAAGGAGAAACCCGATCCCAAATTTGTAAGCTTCTTTAAATTGCCACCCCATATAAGGGTGCAATTGTCAATCCTTGATATCCTTGATAGTTTTGTAATTGAAGAAAATGGCTATTGGCATCAACAGACTGATCTGATCAATACAGGTTATTGGAGTTATGAAAGGATGGCGGAAGCTGTGCCTTATGATTACCTGCCATCAGAATAAAATTGAACACAGTTTATTCTTATGGTTTCAGTTTGGCCCAGATCTCTGGAATTCTTTTGATCCATATCAGTTCCCTTTTTTTCACAGATGCTTCATCAGTAGGCGAGCCCCAATAAATTTTGCCACCCTCCAGGTCACCAGGCACACCCGCCTGTGCAAGCACAACCGCATTTTTACCAATAGTAAGTGTTTTATTTACACCTACCTGCCCCCATAACACTACACCGTCCTCCAGCGTTACTGCCCCCGCAATACCAACCTGTGCTGCTATAAGGCAGTTCTTTCCAGTAACAGTATCATGACCTACATGCACCTGGTTATCAAGTTTGGTCCCGGCTCCAATTATCGTATCTGAACTAACACCCCTGTCAATAGTACAACCAGCTCCGGTTTCCACGTAATCCTCAAGTATAACCCTGCCACAACTCTGCATTTTTTTATACCAGATTGATCGATCCTTTTTAGTGTTATAATAGAAAGCATCTGATCCTATAACTGTACCGGATTGGATTATCACGTTGTTACCAATGATACAATGATCCAGTATGGTTACATTGGCATGAATGCGACAGTTGCTTCCAATCACAACATGATGTCCGATAAAAACATTCGGCGCAATATATGTGCCTTCTCCAATTTCAGCAGTATTGCTTATGGATTGCGTTGCAGGTGTGAAGGGGCGAAAGTGGTCAACAATAGTAGTATAGGCTTCAAAAGGATTGTCAACAACCAGTAATGCTTTGCCTTCGGGAACTTTAACATCACGATTGTTTATGATAATAAATGAAGCTGCTGATGACAAACATTTCTCGTAGTACTTAGGATGATCCACAAACACAAGATCACCTTCTTCAACACGATGGATCTCATTAATGCCTGTTGCCATACCAGAACTATTGCCGATGAGCTCCGCATTGATCAATCCAGCCATCCATGTTAAAGAAACCGGAGAAGGGAATCGCATAATTTGAAATTTGCTCAAAGGTAATTGCATCTGTTGTGATGGAAATCATGATTCGCTTTTCCACACGACAAATAAAAATGTGAATAAAATTTATTGAAATATTTTTTTCGTTAGCAAAAATTATTTTTAATATTGTGTAGGGAAATTTTGTTCCCTACTTACTAACCCATCCAAAATACAAAGCTCGGTTTACTCCCGGGCTTTTTTTCTGTCTATAATTCAATGTTTCATTCCTCATGTTGCACTACTTCGCGTTATATAAACCCTTTGAAGTGCTGACACAATTCAGTTCAGAAGGGAATAAGAAAACACTTAAAGATATCATTGATGTTCCTACAGATGTCTACCCTGTTGGCAGACTGGATTATGATAGTGAAGGATTGTTGCTGCTTACAAATGACAAAGGCGTGAACGCCGCACTGTTACAGCCTTCTAAGCGGCGGGAAAAATCTTACCTGGTGCAGCTGGAAGGCGAGATCACCCCAGATGCTATATCAAAACTTGAGAAAGGAGTTGATATAAGTATCAACAGTAAAATACATCATACCCTGCCCGCTAAAGTTATATCGCTATCAAAAGCACCAGCATTACCCGAAAGAAATCCTCCTATACGCTTCCGTAAGAATATTCCAACGAGTTGGATAAGCTTATCGATAAGTGAAGGCAAGAACCGTCAGGTTAGGAAAATGACAGCTGCTGTTGGATTCCCAACCCTAAGACTCGTTCGTTATAGTATAGGAGGCCTGAATATTGAGGGATGGCATCCTGGTGAACTACGATCATTTACAAGGGAAGAATTTTATAAACTGGTTTTTAACGGCTAATCCCTCTATCCTCTCAATTCCTTACCTTGCCCCTTAAACATTATTTACATGCTGAAATCAATGACGGGCTTTGGAAGGTCAGAACAGAATGTGGGAGATAAGACCTTCCTGGTAGACATTAAATCGCTTAATGGCAAACAGTTTGAATGTTCATTGCGAATGCCCGCATTTCTGAAGCCATTTGAATTCGATATTCGTAAACGCCTTTCTGAAAAACTGCAGCGTGGAACAATTGACTGCACCGTAAGCCTTAAGCAAACCGGGAATGCAAAACCTGTATCTATTAACACCTCGCTGGCAAAAGCATACTACCAGCCGCTCGCCGAACTGTCAAATGAATTGGGACTGGATCCTTCCCAGATCCTCGGTAATATTCTCAAACTTCCGGAAGTGATTACCCCCAGCTCCGATACTTTAACAGAAGAGGAGTGGCTGACCTTCCGTGATATACTTGACCAGGCAGCTGAAGAACTCAATACGCATCGTTACGAAGAGGGTAAGGTGCTGGAAGATGATTTATTGAAAAGGATTTCCAATATCGAAAAACAACAACTCATCGTTGAGGCACTTGAACCACAGCGACAAAAAAAGATAAGGGAAGGACTGGTAAAACTTCTAGAAGAGAATGTAGGCCAGGAGAATTATGATAAGAATCGCCTGGAACAAGAGATCATTTTCTATATAGAGAAAATTGATATCAGCGAAGAAATGGTTCGTTTAAGAAACCATTGTGACTATTTCAGGACCATGCTTCGTGAGAATGATTCAGAGATAGGCAAGAAACTTTCCTTCCTGTTGCAGGAAATTGGCAGGGAGATCAATACCACCGGCGCTAAAGCTTATGATTCTACTATCCAGCAGTCTGTGGTTATGATGAAAGATGAATTGGAAAAAGCCAAGGAGCAGGTGCTGAATGTTTTATAAGTTATTTTTACAGGTATGAAACTCGTTCATCGATTTTTGTTTTTTATAGTGCCAGCTGTTTTACTGGTTGCCTCTTGCCAGAAAGTGGATCTTTTTGAAAAAAACGTATCCCTGAAGGAGCATCGCTGGCCATCAGCAGTGAAACCCGAAATAAGTTTCACCATTACAGATACAACATCATTGTATAATCTTTTTGTGGTACTCCGGCATACGGAAGCCTATCGCTACAATAATTTATGGTTGAAGATCCATACAATTGCGCCTGGTGACAGTACTGGTTCACCTCAATCACTTGATCTGCAACTTGCCAGTAATGAAAAAGGATGGCTGGGCGTTGGGATGGATGATATTTATGAACACCGTATAAGAATTACTGCCTCTGCCATTCCATTAAAACCTGGAACGTACCGCTTCAAACTGGAGCAGATAATGCGTGATGATCCATTATTACATATCCTGAATGTTGGGATAAGGGTGGAAAGGGCACCCAACTGATTATGCCATTACGTTTTTTACCTAAACAGAAACTTGCCATCGCCACTGCCATTTATTGGTTCCTTTTGCTTTATATTATTGCTGCACTTTTCTTTTGGTTTGCTAAACTCCAGCAGCAGAATCAACAGATGGCACAGCAAAAGTTAATGGAACTTGTTGCTAATGACCCCGATTATATCCGGAAAGTGGAAATGATCAATGAAGAGACCCGGCGAAAAACGATGCAATTCAATGGAGAGGGCATTACATTCCTGCTAATTATTCTGGTGGGAGCCGTATTCGTTTTCAGGGCTGTAAGAAGGCAGTTCAAAACAGCTCAGCAACAACAGAACTTTATGATGGCAATTACTCATGAGTTAAAAACGCCGATTGCTGTAGCAAAGCTTAATTTGGAAACACTTCAAAAACACAGGCTGGATGAGGAGAAGCAAATGAAACTTATCCAGATGACGCTTCAGGAAACCAATCGCCTGAATACCCTGACCAATAATATTTTACTCTCCTCTCAATTGGAGGCTGGTGGATACAAAATGGTCATGGAAGACATTGCCATTTCTAATCTTGCAGAAAAGCTAATGACCGACCTGCAACACAGATTCCCTGACAGATTAATGGAATGGGAGATCCAACCCGGTCAATTTATTAAGGGAGACCCTGTTTTGATCGAAATAATGATGAATAATTTACTCGATAATGCGCTTAAATATTCACCAAAAGATAGCCCAATAATAGTGTCAGTCTATGATGGTGGTACGGGTGTGATCCTGCAGGTAAAGGATCAGGGTATCGGTATACCAAATGAAGAAAAGCAAAAAATCTTTGAACGATTTTACCGGATCGGAAATGAAGCAGTGAGAAAAACAAAGGGTACCGGTCTGGGTTTGTTCCTTTGTAAAAAAATAGCAATCGACCACCATGCCCTTATCAATGTTTCCGATAATCATCCGAGGGGCAGTATTTTTACCATACAATTCAGAATTAAACGATGAAACCATTATCGATATTATTGGTGGAAGATGAAGAAAATCTGCATGAAGCGCTCAAGCTAAACCTTGAACTGGAAGGATATGAAGTAACCTCTGCCTTTGATGGTCTGAACGCAGTTAAAGCAGTCCAGAATGAATATTTTGACCTGATCATTCTTGATATAATGCTACCTGAAATGGATGGCCTTGCCGTAATGGAAACCATCCGTATACAGAATAATGAAGTACCCATATTGGTGTTGAGTGCCAAAAGCACCAGTGCCGACAGGGTCCTGGGCTTAAAAAAAGGAGCCGATGATTATCTCACCAAACCATTTAACCTTGAAGAACTGCTGATTCGGGTACAGAAACTTATTGATAAGAACATCCGTATACAGGTTAAAGATTCTATTGGTGATATCTATGTATTTGGTGATAACAGGATAGATTTCAAAGCCCAGGAAGCGGTAACAAAAAATGGCACAACTATACAGCTTAGTAAAAAGGAAGCCATGTTGCTTAAATTACTCATAGAAAATAAAAACGATGTGGTTCCCCGTGAAAAGATCCTCCAGACAGTTTGGGGATACAACGTATATCCTACAACACGAACCATCGATAACTTCATTCTAAACTTCCGAAAATATTTTGAGGACGATAGCAGAAATCCACGTTACTTCCACTCTGTAAGAGGGGTTGGCTATAAATACAGCGAGTAGTTCATATTACCCTGATCGCGGCCATTAGTGCTTCTGTTCTTTCAATCATTGAGCTATCAATAGTTACACTGGATTCCGGAACATAAAGTGCCCACTCACATTTATCCCAGATTTCCTTTAATACGCTAATGTCTTTTTCTGATAATCCCCTTAATGCAAGCAGTTCTAATACCAAAGGCTTTTGCTGGGCCGATCGCTGCAACTTCATTTTGAAGCTTATGACCTCCCAAAGACCTTTCTCTATTCCCAGATAGAAATTACGGCCATCGTTTTCCTTCAATGCTTTGCGTGCCATCAGCAAGGGATCAGCTGGAGCAGATGGTGTTACAATTTTCTTGTCTGGTTCAGCCTTCGCTAACAATTCCTGTTCTACCCTCGCTAATGCAGCTTTTTCTTTTTTCTTTTTGCGACCATAAAATACCAGGAATATTATTAACGCAAGTATTAATGCCGACAACCAAATAAGCCAATAAGAAGATCTATCATTTGAGGAGCCGTTAATTGCCCTCACAGGAAGATTTATTTTTCGGTTAACCCCAGGTGTTACAGTTAAACGTAAACTGTCCGTTTCTACTGTGCGGTAGGCTTTTGAGAGGGGGTCGAAAAAGCTGAAACTGATTCCTGGTAAATTGAATGTCCCGCTCTTTTCCGGGGTGAATGTATACACAATGTATTTCGATCCGGTCATAGGCGCAACAACCTTATTGATATCTTCCTTAACCAGGGGGTCATAAACAAGAAAGCTATCAGGCAGGTTCCAGGCGGGGGCGTTTACGAGTGGGATATTTCCACTGCCTTCTATCCTAAGATCCAGGCTTGCATTTTCACCCGCAGCCACGGTGCTGTCATTTAGGGTTGCGTTGAGCGTAAAATTTCCAACTGCTCCATTAAAGCCGGGAGGCGCCCCTTCGGGGAGAGGATTTACTATTATTGTCTGCGGCTGGCTGCTTAGGGTAATATGATGCTCCTCCCAACTACCCATATCATCTGTCAACAGATCATCAAACATACGTTCCAATGGTGACCTTGGTTGTTCTGCTGCACCCTCTGAACTTTTCCTTCGAAGAAACCGTACGGTATTCTGCAACTCAACTGGTTCAAGAACAAAACTTCCTTCCTGCAGTGGGAAAAGCTGTGTTTTGCGGATGATATGGACCTGGTAGGGTAACCCGTTAAAAGTTTCAATGGAAGCGCCACCGCCATCAGGGGCTACCATATCATAAACACTGAATCCATTCATTGAAGGCCGCTTGCTCACCCTCGATTCAGAACGTAGTCGGGTATATAGTTTATAAGTGGCCACAATCGGCTCTCCAATAAAGGCAGTTGTTTTGTCCACCTCAAGCCTTACCAATAAATTATTCCTGATCTTATCTGCCGCATTCTGCCCGGGCTCCAATAGATAATCTTCCTCAGCTCTTTGCATCATATCCGGTATTCCCGGGTTCATTGGATATTTATTGGGGCTTGGAGCGGGAGCATCCGTTACTTCAATGGCAACATTATTCGATTGCATCAATCGTCCATTTATTGTTGCAGTTGCTCCTGTTATTAATATACGCCCCAACTTTTGTGGCCTCAGTATATAGGTCATGGCTTTATACTGGCTAAGCTGTCCATTCACGAGGCTCATGCCGGTAGTTTCCACCGGCCCGTGCATTACAAGGAAATCTCGGAAAACAGGGGCGCGGAAGCCTTCCATAGCCGTTGCATTTTCCAAAATGAACTGTACCTGCAATACATCATTAATGCTGATGGTCTGCTTTTCAACGATCGTGGAAAAACTTGGTTGGGCTTTTACTATTTGCGGTACAAGCAACCAAACACAGATAATTATTAGGTGACGAATTTTCAATCTTAAAAAGTTTCGGAATTCAAAGATCGCCCAATTGTGGTCTTAGTACGATATCTTCCACACAGGCCTGGGGCGATAACCGGCTGGCAGCTTCAACCATAATAGCTATATCCGTTGCTGTCATAATTCGTCCCGGATCAAATTCTGCTCCTTCCCAGGAAGCAGTATAGGCGGCACCCGGCATAACCGCCGTTACCTTAATACCATATGATTTCATTTCTTCACGAAGGTTACGGCTGAATCCAAGTAAAGCATATTTACTTATTCCATAGGATCCACCATTAGGATAAGCATTGAGGGAAGCGATGGAGCAGATATTAAATATATGACCTGATTTCCTGGCCATCATAGGAGGCAGAAATGCCCTGGTGGTATGATAGGCACTATGCAAATTCAGCAACATCATTTCTTCCATCACTCCTTCCGATTCGTTATGAATACTTCCCGGTATGAATGATCCGGCATTATTTACAAGTATATCAGGAATTCCAAATGATATTACCCATTCCGAGAAAGCCTTTATCTGCTGGCGGTCACTCATATCAGAGGGCATGGCCTTGATTGAACTGCCCGGATAACGGTATAGGAGATCTTCAGTAGTTTTATAAAGACTTGCTTCGCCGCGGCTACATAAAAATAAAGAATGGCCACCAGCAGCAAACTGTTCCGCTATTGCTTTGCCAATACCTTTACTGGCACCTGTAATCACAATATTCATGCTTAAAAATAAGCATCTTAAGCTTCCTTCCTTCCCACTTTTCTTTTAAGGGCTATAAATGATCCGGATACAAGCCCTGCAATCACCAAAGTCCCTAACACAATTTTTGGCGATATCATGCTTATGGTAGCAACCTGGCCGGCCGTATTTCCTGAGATAATCGTACCCACGGTTAGTTCTGCTATTGAATCAGTTCGATTGTCGAAGTCATCATATTGATGGCCCTCCGTAAATTTTGCTATTGCTATTACATTGGGCAGGTCTTTTTTTACCTGTTCAAGTTGCGGCATCGTAGCCACCGCATTGAAACTTATCATACTGTTCCTTCCAAGAATTCTTGCTTCATAATTAAGGACATTTATATCACTACCCGTTACAGCAATCTCTTTCGCCCAGTGAACGCGATGATTATCCTTATCATAACTAGGAACTGCAGCCCAACCTACTATATTCATAGTATTATAACCCATTTCCAGCCTTCTTGCATTTGCCTTTTCCTGGTTGCGTTGTAATTCCACAATTAAATCATCATAATTTGTTTCGGCAGCATCATGATCTTTAACATAACCAATGGGATGATGGCTGATAACATAGGTAAATTCCTCATCGGCATTGTTGATACGGAATGATTTCCGCACCAGCATACCTAGTACGGAACTATCAGGTAAATTTCCCCAAAGATCTTCCAGAATGAACCGGGTTTGGGCTGCATCAATGAACTTGTACTGTTCAGGAATATCCAGCACAACAGTATTGCCGGCTATTAATATCCTGCCAGTCTGGTAACGAATTTTTTTATCGGTTGAATCAAGCTGCTTTTTAAATTGCTTCCTTAAAGCTTTTTCGGCCCTAAGGGCTGCTTTTGAGCCTTCAGGATTTCCTGCATAAGCCATAATGGAAATTACCAGGGCCAGGCCTGGCATTAAGATCCTTAACATGTTGAGATCGGGTTTCGGGTTAGTAAGGCAAGTTTACATCATTATAACGTAACCAATATCTTTGTTGCAATGAAAAAAACGTACCGTCATATATTTTTCGACCTTGATCACACACTCTGGGATTTTGAATCAAACGCCTTACAAACTTTAAAGGACATTTATACATCTCTTCGGTTATATGAATTTGGAATCGAAGACTTTGAACGCTTTCGCCACCAATATATTTTACACAATGATAAATTATGGGAGCGTTATCGTAATGGATTTATTAAGGTAGATGAACTCAGATGGAAACGTATGTGGCATACTTTACTCGATTTTAAAATCGGGGATGAAAAGCTCGCCCGACGAATGGGTGATGAATTCCTCAACCTGTTGCCTACCCGAACAATACTTTTTCCACACACCAATGAAATCCTGGATTACCTCCAAAGCAATGGTTATTCTCTTCATCTGATCACCAACGGTTTTGAAAACACCCAGCATAACAAATTGAAATATTCTAATATTGACGGGTTCTTTTCAAAGGTCATCACCTCAGAAGGCAGTAACAGCCTGAAGCCTCATCGTGAAATATTTGAGTATGCCTATAAAATAACAGGCGCTAATGCCTTTGATAGCATAATGATTGGAGACAATATTGAAGTTGATATAAACGGTGCAAGAAATGCTGGAATGGACCAGGTATTTGTTAACCATATCAGTGACCAGCCCGATGAAAATGCCACCTATACAGTGTATTCCCTGATTGAGCTTAAAGAGATTTTTTAGCAGAAAGCAGAAGGCAGTAGAAACTGGAATATCTTATGATTTTACCACTTTCTACTGCCTCTTATAAATTATGGCTGGGATGTCTCCGTTTAAGAGACTTTAGCTGTACTGGCCTTCTTGCAACATGCTTTTTTATCGCCCGCCTTTGCCTCTTTTTTGCAACAATCTTTATCTTTTTTGGAACATTTCTTTCCATCGCAAGCAATGGCCGCACCAGTACTCATAACTACAGCCAATGCCAATACAAATAATTTTTTCATATTTTTTCGGTTTTAGGTTATTACCAAGATAATATCAGTAACGTTAAATGTAAAACAATAATTGTTTTAAAGCAAGCCGGCCAGAACGGTAACCCCTCCCTTAACTTTCTGTTCTAATGAAACATTTACCCGGCTTCCAATTGGCAGCAGAATATCAACCCGGCTACCAAATTTAATAAAACCCAGTTCTTCATTCTGCTTAACCTGCATGCCTGGTTGCAGATAATTTACGATCCTTTTGGCAACTGCACCAGCAATTTGTTTTACAAGTATTTCATTGGTTCCCTTTTTTATCACTACACTATGGCGCTCGTTCTCTGTTGAGGATTTTGGATGCCATGCAACCAGGTATTTGCCCTTATGGTATTTGCTATATATTACATCCCCTGAAAGTGGATTTCGGTTTACATGCACATTAGCCGGACTCATGAAAATGCTCACCTGAAGCCTTTTATCCTTAAAATATTCCTCATCAAAAACTTCCTCAATAACAACAACCTTTCCATCTGCCGGGCAAATCAATAAGGACTCGTCATAAGTCATATTGCGGGCTGGAAGGCGGAAAAAAGATATAATAAAAAGCAGGAGGGCTAATAAAACCACAAATATTATCCAGCTTACCAGCGGCGAATAAGCGCTGATAAAGAAAAAGGAGAGGAGATTGAGGGATGCAAATATCAGCGTAGCAATAGCAATTGATTTATAGCCTTCCTTATGAATGGTCATGTTAGTTGTTTAAAGTGCAAAATTAGGTATAAGCCCAAAGTGACCAATTATTATCTTGCAGCCATGAGTGATTTGCAACACCTTACAGATTTTCTCGATCCCATCTCTGTTGCACAGATCAGCGGTGATGAGGGATTTCGTTCCGGACAGATCGGAAAAAACATTCGGGTTCATGAAGAAGACCTTTTCCCCGAATTGGACAATGTTGACCTTGTGATAGTTGGTTGTGGTGAAGAACGTGGCCTTGGAATGGGTAAGCCATTTTCAAGGGCGCCCGACCATATCCGCGAATCTCTATACAGGGCATTTTATTGGCACAATGAAATAACACTTGCCGATCTAGGAAACATAAAGGTGGGTGATTCACTCAGCGACACCTACGCCGCTTTGCGGATGGTGATCCGTGAAATCACCGATGCCGGCAAGATCATATTGATACTTGGCGGCGCTCATGACCTTACCCTGGCACAGTATCATGCTTATGCTGATCGAAAGCAGATCATAGAGGCCGCTTGTATTGACGCTAGAATTGACCTCGACATGGAATCCTTGCCACAGTCAGAACATTTTATGATGGAGATACTTACTGGCGAACCCAATTTTCTCCGGCATTATAGTCACCTGGCTTTCCAGAGCTATTATGTACACCCCTATATGCTGGAAAATATGGACAAATTGAGGTTTGATTGTTACCGTGTGGGACAAATCAAGGAGCAGGTTGATGAAATGGAGCCTGTACTGCGAAATTGTCATATGGTGAGTTTTGATTTATCTGCTATCGCCCATGCCTATGCGCCCGGCTCAGGCATCTCACCCAATGGCCTGAATGGTGAAGAAGCCTGTGTATTAGCACGCTATGCAGGGATGAGCCATACCGTTAATAGTTTCGGGATATATGGCTACCAACCCGCTAATGACCAGGCAGGAATGACTGCAAAACAGATCAGCCAGATGATCTGGTATTTCATCGATGGGATTAGTAAAGGAAGGCGTGAAGATTCTATTAATGATCGGGAATCATTTTATGAATACAATACTGCTTTTGCTGAAGTGGAAACAGTGTTTCTCCAAAGTAAGAAGACCGGCAGGTGGTGGATGCAGCTACCCGATAATAAATTTATAGCCTGCTCCTACAAAGATTATGTGATCGCCAGCAATAATGATATTCCTGAAAGGTGGTTAAGGGCACAGGAAAGGACATAGACCAATTGCCCTTTACAGCTTTCGACCTAAATTTATCCAATGCTAACATCGAGATTATTCCACTTTTTCCTGCTTACAGCAGTTACCATATTAGTTTCCTGCTCCACATCCAGGAAAATTGATCGCTCCGCACAATCTCTTGTGTTGAAAAAGGAGGGTATCCTTAATGCACATGTCGGCATAAGCATTTTTGATCCGGCAACCAATACATATCTCTATAAACACCAGGCAGATAAATATTTCGTACCGGCCAGCAACACAAAGCTGTTTACCATGTATGCTGCCTTGAAATACCTCGGTGATTCCATTGTGGGTATGCGCTATCATGAAACAGCCGATAGTATTTACCTCCAACCCGCAGGAGACCCAACTTTTTTGCACCCTGATTTTGTAAATCAGCCCTTGGTAAAATGGCTTCAGAAAACAAATAAGGAACTGGTGATCTCAGATGCCAATTTCACCGATAAGGAACTTGGGTTTGGTTGGGCCTGGGATGACTTTAATAGTGGTTATATGGCCGAACGAAGCCCGCTGCCTATTTATGGAAACGTAATAAAATGGACCCAGGTGATCGAAAAAGCCGAAGATCAATCGGGGAAACGAACAGATAATGCATTCGTTTTTTCTGAACCTGAAATATCCTGGAAAGTAAATTTTAATCCTGCAAAAAGCGATCGCTTTAACGTTATTCGTGAACGCAATAGCAATATCTTTTATATTACTGAAGGCAAGGAGATCCTGAATACCCGGGAGGTTCCCTTCGTTACAAACGGTGTCTTATCCGCCCTTGATCTGTTGCGTGATACCATTGGCCGTTCTGTTTTATATGTACCGGCAGGAAGCACAAAGCCGCCAACAGCTTTTAAACACTCCCAGCTACGCGACTCTCTTTTAGCTATCATGATGCATCGCAGCGATAATTTTTTTGCCGAACAAGTATTATTCATGTGCTCTCAGCAATTATTTGGCGTGATGAATACCGGCAAAATTATTGACACCCTGCTTAAAGGCGATCTTCGTAATATGCCTCAGGAGGCAAAATGGGTGGATGGTAGTGGCTTAAGTCGATATAACCAGTTCACCCCCAATAGCATAATATGGTTGTTGCAGGAGATGGAAAAGCTTGCCAGCAGGCAACAGATCCAGGCAATTTTGCCTGGTGCCAACGAAGGCACACTAGCTGGGTATTATAAAAACATGCCTGGTGCTATTTATGCCAAAACTGGAACACTGAGTGGGCATTTGGCACTCAGCGGATATCTTACTACCCGAAAAAATCGCCGCCTTCTTTTTTCTGTAATGGTTAATAACCACAATTCCAGTGCAGTTACTATTCGCAGAAGCGTCGAGGCTTTTCTTAAAGAAATCTACCAGAAATATTAGAACCGCTTTTACACTCCAAAGTCTCCTGTACAGGCCTCTGACAAAAGTTATGCTTTTCCCTATCTTCGTTTCCAGAAAATCACAAAAAGAAATTGGCGGATAGTATACAATTATTGCCCGATCACATTGCTAATCAGATCGCGGCGGGAGAGGTGATTCAGAGACCGGCCAGTGCCGTGAAAGAGTTGCTGGAGAATGCAGTGGATGCAGGCGCTACCGAGATCCGGCTCATAGTGAATGATGCGGGAAAATCTCTTATCCAGGTTGTGGACAACGGAAAGGGGATGAGTGAAACCGATGCAAGACTCTGTTTTGAGCGACATGCTACCTCAAAGATCCGACAGATCGAAGACCTCTTCCATATTAATACAATGGGCTTCCGGGGTGAAGCCCTTGCTTCCGTGGCCGCCGTTTCCCAGGTTGAACTGCGTACCAGGAGGCATTCGGATGAGATGGGAACCTATATTGAAGTTGAAAACAGTGAAGTTCTTCGGCAGGAACCCTGCGCTACTGCTCCCGGTACCAGCATTGCCATGAAGAACTTATTCTTTAACGTACCTGCGCGACGTAATTTTCTGAAAAGCAATGCCGCCGAAATGCGCCATATCATTGATGAATTTATCCGTGTGTCAATGGCCTTCCCCCAATTATTCTTTTCTCTTTCACACAATGGACAACAGGTTTTTCATCTGGAGAAAGGTTCCCTGAAACAACGTATTGTTCAGATCCTGGGTAACAGCTACAATGCTAAGCTCGTATCAGTACATGAACAGACCGATTACCTCAATATTCAGGGCTTTGTAGGTAAACCCGATGCAGCTAAAAAGACACGTGGCGACCAATATCTCTTTGTTAACAATCGATTCATTCGCAGCGCTTACCTTAATCACGCACTGATGCAGGCCTACCATGACCTGATACCTGGCGATAGCTTCCCGATGTATGTGCTTTTTATTGACCTCAATCCGGAACATATCGATGTCAATGTGCATCCCACCAAGCAGGAGATAAAATTCGAGGACGAAAAAATCGTATACGCTTTCGTTCAGGCAGCTGTAAAGCATGCCCTTGCCCAATTTAGTATCACCCCCACCTTAGAATTCGATATTGATGCCGGTATCCAGCAATCTGATGCTGTATCTAAACCTTTTACTGCCGCTCAACAGTCGGCCGCAAGTAATTCGGGTCTGTTCCAAACTTTTAGTCGGGCCAACCAGGCCCATTTTATTGAAAAAGGAAATAGTTCAACTGTTTCTGGTACTGACCAGATTCCTGATGGAGGATTACAAAATTGGAAAGATTTTTTTGAACCGGCCTTAAGATCCTCCACTGATAGCTCAGGTCCTGAGGTTCAGTATGATAGATCACCAGGCTTTGATTGGGAGCAACCCAGGAAAAAGTGGCAGTTACTTGAACATGGTGAACTGCTTCAGATCCAGCAACAATATATAATTTCTCCCACCCAGCAGGGATTCTTATTGGTAAACCAGCAACTGGCCCACGAAAGGATCTTATATGAGCGCTACGCCGCTGCTCTTGTTGGTAAACCAATGGCTACCCAGCGTAGCCTGTTCCCGGTTACACTCGACCTCTCACCCACGGATGCCTCATTAATGACCGAACTCCTGGGTGATATGGGTCTACTCGGATACCTGATCGAGCCATTCGGACAAAATAGCTTTGTAGTTCAGGGCACTCCCGCAGATATCCTGCAGGGCAATGAAAAATCTTCTATAGAAAAACTGCTTGATCAGTATAAACACTTTAGCTCCGACGTAAAATTCAGTCGCCGTGAACGCCTGATCCGTTCTCTTGCCACTCAACACGCTATTAGGCCCGGCAACCAGTTAGCTCAAAGAGAAATGAGACAACTGGTATCAGACCTTTTAAGTTGCACCCAGCCAAATATTACGGCTACCGGTATAGCAACTTTTATAGAATTTAATCATGAATATCTTACCCGACTTTTTGGAAATTAAGAACCCCTCCCTTTAATTTAGCTCAGTTCAAATTATTTTCTGCGGGTTCCTGCAGGTTTATTCATTTTTCTGTTGGGGTCTAGTTTTTTAACTTAGACGCTCATTACAGCAGATGGAATATGAAGAATCATTGGTTTGCCTTTATTATCGCCCTCACATTATCAGGATCAGTATCAGCACAGAAGAATACAAATTTATCGGCCGAAAAATGGGTGGATAGTGTTTTTAATACCCTTTCGGAAAATCAGAAGATCGCCCAGCTTATGGTCGTGAGGATGTCGGGCTTGCAAAATGGCCGGCCTGTGTTTTTTGATAAGGAAGTGGAAGAACTCGTCAAAAAATATAATATCGGGAGTATCTGCCTGTTTCAGGGTGGGCCCCTTCAACATGCCCAAAGAGTTAACCACCTTCAATCCATTGCCAGGACCCCTATATTGGTGACGGTTGATGGTGAATGGGGCCTCGGTATGAGATTCGATAGCGTACAATCTCTTCCCCGGCAAATGATGCTCGGCGCCATGCAAAACCCTGGATTGATGTATGAATACGGCAAATTAGTTGCCGACCAATGCCGCAGGGTAGGTATCCAGGTTAATTATGCCCCTGTTGTGGATGTCAACAATAATCCTGATAATCCCGTCATTAATGAAAGATCTTTTGGTGAAGACAAACACAAAGTAACAAGTTTCGCTCTTCAATATATGAAGGGGATGCAGGAGAATGGCGTTATGGCAAGTGCCAAACATTTTCCCGGGCATGGGGATGTATCAGTTGATTCACATCATGACCTGCCGGTTATTAATAAATCCAGAGCCGAACTCGATTCGTTGGAACTGTATCCTTTCCGTGAACTTATTAATGCCGGTATAGGTAGCGTGATGGTGGCCCATTTGTCCGTTCCCGCAATCGATAAAACGCCCAACCTGCCAACTACTCTTTCTGTCAATAATGTGACCCACCTGCTCCGGGAACAGTTAGGATTCCAGGGCCTCACTTTCACCGATGCCCTCGAGATGCAAGGGGTAGCAAAATTCTTTCCCAAAGGGGAAGCCTCCGCAAGGGCCCTGATCGCAGGCAATGATATGCTCTGCCTTCCGGGTGATGTGCCTGGTAGCATTGCTGCCATAAAAAAGGCGATTAAAAAACGCCAGCTGAATTGGAAAGATCTTAACCTGCGGGTTAAGAAGGTACTTCTTGCCAAATACCAATACGGATTGGCAAACTGGTCGCCGGTTCGTACAGAAAAACTTACTGAAGACTTAAATAAAGGGATAAGTGCCTTGCGCCGAAGAGTGGCGGAGGATGCAATAACACTCCTGAGGAATGAGAATAGTGCCATTTTCCCACTGACCGCGGGTACTAACAGGCGGGTTGCATTTGTAGGGATAGGTTTAAAAAAGGACAATCTTTTTTCGGCACGCATGCGCTCAGATTACGACGCACATACCTATTATTTCGATTATACGAGGAGTCGGGAAAAAGCAGATGCCCTCCTCCAGGTGTTGAAAAATGATTACGACGTAGTTGTTTTATCAATGCACGGATACAATCGTGTGCCCGCCCGGAATTTCGGAATTAGTGAAGCCGCTGTTTATCTAGCCACCCAATTACAGCAGCAACAGCAAACAGTGACAGTCTATTTTGGCAACCCATATGCAATGCGTAACAGCTGTACAGGTAAGGTATTGATTGCTGCATATGATGACGATCCAATTACTCAGGAAACTGCTGCCGATATCCTGAATGGTAAATTCAGCGCAAAAGGCAAACTCCCGGTTACTGTTTGCGAAGGATTGCCCTCAGGTTCTGGCCTTGTACAACAACGCCTACTCCCCGAATCATGGCCAGGAAACCTGGATCTGGATCTGAATATGCTTTCGCAAATTGACTCCATATGTGAGGACGCCATTGCTCAAAAGGCAATTCCCGGCTGTGTAGTACTTGTGGCCCGCGATGGTAAGATTGCATACGAAAGATCATTCGGGACCTATTCTTATACCGATTCCACCCGGGTGTATTGCGAAACCCTCTATGATATGGCTTCTGTAACCAAAGTGATGGCAACAACCTTATCGGTGATGAAGCTTTATGAAGAAGGCAGGCTTGATATTCACAAAAGGATAGGAGATTATCTTCCCTGGACCAAAGGCAGTGATAAAGCCGGAATTATGATCAAAGACCTTCTCATGCACGAAGGCGGATTAAAATCATTCATACCTTTTTACCGGGAAACCATCAATCCCCTGGATGGCTCCCCCAACGGGTCAATTTATGCCTTCCGCCCTGATTCCGTTTTTTCAGTAAGAGTTGCCGAAAATCTGTATATGCGCGCCAACTGGAATGATACCCTTTATGCTCGTATCCTTCAGAGTGAACTCGGTCCAAGGGGTAAATACATCTATAGTGACAATGATTTTATATTTCTGGGTAAGATCGTAGAAGCTATCAGCGGTATGTCTTTAGACGCGTATACCCGGGAAACTTTTTACCAGCCCCTTCAGCTGAATGCTACCGGATTTACTCCCAGAACCCGCTTTCCGGCATCTTATTCTGCTCCAACCGAGGAAGAGACAATCTTTCGTAAACAATTGATTCAAGGCGATGTACATGATCCTGGTGCAGCCATGTTCGGAGGGGTGGCAGGTCACGCCGGATTATTCAGCAATGCATATGAAATAGCTGTACTCAGTCAGTTACTACTCAATAAAGGCACCATTAACGGTATACAATTCTTTAAGCCCTCCACTGTAAACTTATTCACCGCATACAATACAAAAAACAGTCGCCGGGGTCTTGGATTTGATAAACCTGAAAAAGATAACCATATCCGTGAGGAGCCTTATCCTTCCGCTTCCGCTTCTCCGGAAACATTTGGTCACACAGGATTTACTGGCACCTGCGTATGGATCGACCCAAAATATAATCTCACCTATATCTTCCTAAGCAATCGGGTGAATAATAACGGAGATCCCAATAAGTTTCTGAGGATGAGCGTTCGCCCAAAAGTTCATGAAGTGATCTACAAGGCTATTAAGCAATAATTCCCCTAAACTATCCTTACATTTGTTTCGCTTGCTATGTACCCATTCATAACAAAACCAAAAGCTAAAAAATGAGCTACATTTCTGAAGTACATGCCCGGCAGATCCTCGACAGCCGCGGAAATCCAACTGTTGAAGTAGATGTGATCACAGATGAAGGTGCCCTTGGAAGGGCTTCTGTTCCAAGTGGAGCCAGTACTGGCATTCATGAGGCCGTGGAATTACGCGATAATGATAAGAAAAAATATGTAGGTAAAGGTGTTCTTAAAGCCGTTAAAAACGTCAATTCGATCATTTCCGATAAACTTTTGGGATGGGATGTTTCAGACCAGGCAGGAATTGATAACCTGATGATTCAGCTGGATGGCACTCCAAACAAAGGAAAACTGGGTGCCAATGCAATACTGGCAGTTAGTATGGCCGCTGCAAAAGCAGCTGCCCTTGAAGCGGCTCTTCCCCTTTACCGTTACATCGGGGGAACCAACGCCAAAACCCTCCCCGTTCCAATGATGAATATCGTCAATGGTGGCGCCCATGCCGATAACAAGATCGATTTCCAGGAATTTATGATCATGCCAGTTGGCGCCCCCGACTTTTCAGAAGGCCTTCGTTGGGGAGTAGAGATCTTTCATACCCTGAAAAACGTACTCAAGAAAAAAGGTTATAGCACTAACGTGGGCGATGAAGGTGGGTTTGCTCCGAATATTCAAAGTAATGAAGAGGCCATAGAAACTGTTCTGGAAGCAATCACTGCAGCCGGATACAAAACGGGCTCACAAATAATGATAGCTATGGACGCGGCCAATAGCGAACTCTGGGACGCTAAAGCAAAAAAATACGTTTTCCATAAGAGCGATGGTAAAAAAATGAGTTCTGACCAACTCGTAAAATATTGGGAATCATGGGTAAAGCAATACCCTATCGCCTCCATTGAAGATGGCATGGCCGAAGATGATTGGAACGGATGGAAAGCCCTTACTGAAGCTGTAGGAACAAAATGTCAGCTTGTTGGTGATGACCTCTTCGTAACTAATGTTGAGCGCCTGCAACAGGGGATCGACAAAAAAATCGGAAATGGTCTCCTCGTGAAAGTAAACCAGATAGGGACCATTACTGAAACGATCAATGCCGTAACCCTGGCGCAACACAATGGTTATAACACTATTATGAGCCATAGGAGTGGAGAAACGGAGGACACCACCATCGCAGATCTCGCTGTCGCATTGAACTGCGGACAAATCAAAACCGGTTCTGCAAGCCGTACAGATCGTATGGCAAAGTATAATCAACTGATACGTATAGAAGAAATGCTGGCAGAAACGGCCGTATACCCGAAAAATCTTAAATTCGGGAAATAACGCTACAGCCAATCTTTATTAGTATAATGAATAAATTCTTCAACCAGATACCGCCATTGCTCCGGAATAAATATATCCTGGCAGTGGCGGTATTTGCTGTCTGGATGGTTTTCTTTGATGACCGGGATATTATTACTACCCACTTCCGGTATAAAAAGGAACTTAATAACCTGAAGCACAGTAAGGAGTATTATGAGGAAAAAATCGCGGAAACCCGTACGGAGCTCGATAAATTACAGAATGATCCCTTGCTACTCGAAAAATATGCAAGGGAACGCTACCGCATGAAAAGGGATGATGAAGATCTCTATATTATCAGTGAGTCTAAACCTCACTAAATTATTTTTTGGTTAAGGCAATATTACCCATTTGATGTCGTTTATATCAATGGACGAAACCCCGGATTGGACCCCGGGATATTTACTGGACAAATAAAATGGTTTGATTATGGCAATCTTTACACAGGAAGATCTGTTACTGTATCTCTACAAGGAAACTTCCCTCGCACAAAATGAAGCTATTGAAGCTGCTTTGAAAAATGACTGGGAACTCCAGGAAAAGTTAGCAACTCTTAAGGAATCCATCACTTTACTGGATCAACCATTAGAATCACCCCGCATGGAGGTTGTTCTAAACGTGTTGAATTATGCCAGGGAAGCAGTGGAAACAGGTGCATGACAATAAGAGAAAGGTACCAGAGATTAATCGAGTATTTTCAACAAAAGGCCCCCAATGCCGAAACGGAATTGTTCTATGACAACCCGTTCCAGCTATTGGTGGCCGTTGTTTTGTCAGCCCAGTGTACCGATAAACGGGTTAATCTAACTACACCGGCCCTTTTCCAACGCTTTCCAGATCCCGCTTCCCTTGCAGAAGCTTCTTTAGATGAGGTGTTTTCCCTAATAAAAAGTATTTCATACCCCAATAATAAAGCAAAACATCTCGTTGGGCTGGGCAAGATGCTGATGGAAAAATTCGGTGGCGATGTCCCTATGACAGTTGATGAATTGGTTCTTTTGCCTGGGGTTGGACGAAAAACAGCCAATGTTATTACATCCGTTATTGATTCCCAGCCTAATATGGCTGTTGATACACATGTTTTTCGCGTTGCTGCTCGAATCGGACTAACCAGGAACGCAAAAACACCCCTTGCAGCTGAGAAACAGCTGATTCGGCATTTACCCCAGCAGCTTGTATATAAAGCACATCACTGGCTAATTCTCCATGGAAGGTATGTTTGCACTGCCCGTTCCCCGCAATGTACAATTTGTGGCCTTAAAGAAATATGCCGATACTACCAGTCATTACCCAAGGCCCCACAACAGTAGATCCTTGTTTCTTTTACTTATGGAAAAATATTCCCGCTCTCGAATCTGCCAATAATACGAACTTCAAATCGCAATTTGTTGATTAACAATTAGATGTGAAAAATAGTAGAATTACTATAGGGAATTTTCATGCATTTTTGGAGAGAAGTCCTGCATAAAAACAGAAGGTTTTACGTTTTAAAACTTACCTGATCCCGCATTCTATTAAAACGAAAACGTACACGTCTATGAAAACAAAGCTATACGTAGCTGGAATTGGCGGCTGCCTGCTTATTGCGGCTTACTTTACGCCTTCCGATCTGTTTTCCTTTGATCCCCAGACTCCTGCAATACAGGATTCAGTTTATTCATCAGCTCTTTTAGATTATAAAACTTCTGAGCTTCCGGGTCTGGAGATCAAAACTCCTGCCAAAATTGCTATTGTCAATAAAATGGCTGTAGCTGCTAACCTGAAAGCTGACAAGAAAGAAAAAAAATCGGTGGAGATCCTGGCATCAAAGCAGGAAAAGACCCCTGTTTTAGAAAAAGTGGAAAAGACTCCTGAACCAGAAGAAATACAAATTGCTGAGCAATATCTCACTGAAGCCGATGCGGTTCCAGCTTCTTCAGAAGAGATTTCCAGTGATATTCCCCCTTATATCAAACCAACCCGAACCTTGAAAGTGCCCGGTGCCAGTATCGCCACAACACAAAAAGCTGCCAAGATTAAAGTAAAAGAGCCTCAAATAAAAATAACTACACCAGTTGTGAGAGAAGCAGGTGCTGTTGCAGCGGCCACCAGGCCAAAAAGGATCGTGGAAGACTTCGCAACCACTGAGTTTGCCGTCAATACATCTAATTCAAATACCGGAAAGAAATTTCCTCATGATAATGAAGAGGAAGATGCTGCTGCCCGCGAAGAACTGGAGAAAGCTGACGCGACGGAATCTGCAAAAGCAGAAACTGTCGTAAAAGTGGAAGAGAAATTCTACGCTTTTCGGGGTAAAGCTGCGGTTAAAGCCAGTCTTTTTAAATATATTCCCCCCTTCTGGGATGGCTTTTCTCAGGAACTTGGAGAAGAATCTGCCGACAGAACTGAACTCATCCGCAAAGCAAAGCAGCTGGCCGCCATGGCAAAAAAGAATGGTTACAATACTGATATCGCGTTTTTGGCTGATATGAGTGTGAAATCAAATAAGAACCGCTTTTTTATCGTGAACCTCAAAACCATGAGGATTGAAAAAACTTCCCTTCTTGCACAGGGTAGGGGCCGGGAAAAACTTAATCTGGATAAAGATTATTCAAACACTCCCGGTAGTAATCTGAGCTCATTAGGTATCTATAAAGTGGGCAAATCATATAATGGCGCTTTTGGGCATTCATACCGCCTTTTTGGACTGGAAGAATCTAATAGCAAAGCCTTCCAGCGAGCCATCGTTTTGCATGCAATGGGAACCATTCCTGATATGGAAACCAATTTTCCGATCTGGCAAAGTGAGGGATGCCCTTCCGTTTCTCCGGGTATGCTGAAACAAGTTGGGAATATGATAGATCGTAGTCCCAAACCCATTCTTTTCTGGATGTATGACGATAATTACCTTCCTATGAGCTAAGTTTTCAGGACTAATATTCGCTAACTTTACAACCATTTCCTTGTTAAGGATTAAAGCAACGCTATGGAATGTAAGGCATCAGACGAAATGGTTTTAAATAGTAAGCTTTCTTTTGCTCCCCTCATTGAAGCATGGAAAAGAAGCGCTGCAGAAGGTAGTGCAGGTAAAAAAAAGCTTTACCAGAACTTGCTGGAAAGGGTATTAAAGCATCCGGAACTACTTTTGCCTATCGATAACCCGGAACTTCTCACCGAACACGCTGAGTGGGTTGATATTCTTATAAGCACCATCTTCCCGATTTCTTATTCGGAAGACAAAGATCTTTATGCTGTAGCAATTCCATTTTCCTACAAGATTATTTTCTCCAGCGCACTATTTCGTAAACAGTTTATGGATGAAAAGGGTGAGATACTTTCCATGCCCGACATTCCCTACCAACAACCATTATCCGAAGACAAATGCTCTGTTGCCTATAAACTGATCCTATCCAAATATTACGGTCAGGAAATCCAGGGGAATGTAACAGCCATTCACCACTATCGCAACCCGGTGAATGGTATGATTAACTATATTGAACTGGAACTTGATACCACATTTATTGATGTAAAGGCTCTTGCACCACTTCCGGAAATAGGCACCAGTCTGCACTGTTGTAATATTGCCGAACTTGGTAAAATGGACCAGTTAAAGGATCTGCTTCCACTCGGTAACTTCCAGTTTGAGGGCCTCACTATTGTGCGCTTAAGGGATGTTACACAAAGAGAAGTGATCAATAATATCAAATCTATCCTCCTCGAAGCCCGATCATATGAGGATGACGAAATATTTTCTGAACTCCAGGAACAGGTTAGAGCATTAATGGGTATGCCTGAATTGGATATGGGTATAACTCCATTCTTCCGGATCAACGATAATTATTTTTTATCCGAACAGTTTGGTGGCCATAGTATGATGGTTACAAATTCTGAGCAAGGCATTTCCATCCGTGAATCACTCTGTAAAGAATTCCTGGAAATGTTCCGCGAAAGCGAAACACCGGTGCTGTTCAGTGAAATAAATGCAAAACAGATTCTCGATCATCCTTTCCTGTCCAGGTTACCCCATCAGGGGTATTATAGCGCTGCCTTCTATCCATTAAAATCAAAGGGTAAACTCCTGGGAGTTTTATCGGTGGTACATCCGCAGGAAGGCAAGATACAACGACAGCATCTGGCGCAATTGAATCCTGCCGTACCTTTATTTGTCCTGGCGATTGAGAAAGGAGCTGAAATACTTAGTAATGAAGTAGATAAGATCATTAAAAAGCATTTTACGGCAGTACAATCTTCTGTTGAATGGAAATTTACAGAGGCGGCTGTTCATTACCTGACCAATAAAAAGAATGGCATAAAAGCCAAGATCGAACCTATTTTTTTCGATCATGTCTTCCCATTATACGGTGCCGTCGATATTCGGAATTCTTCAATAGAGCGGGTAAAAGCAATCCAGCTTGATCTGATTGAACAACTAAAATTAGCAGGTGAAATTGTTCGCAAAGCTCAGGAGATAAGTCCCTTACCAATATTGCAGGAGGTATCTTACCGCATTGATAAGTATTTGTACAACGTTTCAAATATCCTGTTTTCAGGAGATGAACTGATCATCGATAAATTCCTGAAAAATGAAGTAATCGAATTATTTGAGCATCTCAAGGTTGTACTCCCAACTGTATCAAATGATATTGATACTTATCTTTCACGACTCGATCCCCGAATCAGACTGCTGGTGGATAACAGGCATAAATATGAAGAAAGTATAACACTTATTAATCAGGAAATAGCAAGATTTCTCGACCAGGAACAAGAGCATGCGCAGAAGATCTATCCACATTATTTTGAGCGCTTCGTAACAGACGGTGTAGATTTTAATATGTATATAGGGCAGTCAATATCTCCCGATCGTCCATTTGATACTTTCTACCTGAAGAACCTCAAGATGTGGCAGCTCACAACACTTACACGTGCCGCAAAAATTGTGAATGAATTGCAGCTAAGGTTAAGCAAGCCTCTTCAAACTACCCAACTGATACTGGCACATAGTCTTCCCATCTCCATTAGTTTCCGGACTGCCGAGCGAAAATTCGATGTGGAAGGGGCATATAATATGCGCTATGAAATCATCAAAAAAAGGATTGATAAAGTTCACCTGAAAGATTCTAATGAACGGCTGACTCAAACGGGCAAACTGGCTATCGTTTTTTCACAGCCTCGTGAAGCAGCTGAATACCTCGATTACATCGAATTCCTCCAAAATCAGGGATTACTTCTCAAAGATCTCGAACAACTTGAATTGGAAGAATTACAGGGAGTTATCGGACTTAAAGCGCTTCGTGTAGGGATCAATATGGAAGGCCCCGCAAGAAATGAATCTGTTTCAACGCTTGAGGTTAAGGAACTTCAATGATTAAAATTGGTATCCCAGTGAAATAAAGGGGATACCACCATCATCAGACCATGCATAATTTGCGGTAACAACAAATGCGCCGGCAGGAGCCAGCCAAACACCTGCTCCATAGCCACGGTGCCATTTGTCAGAATTTTCTCCTTTCACCCAAACCCTTCCTATATCGTGAAAGGCTAAAATTCCCAATGTTCCTGGCAGAATATAGCCTTTTATATAGGCCAGCTTTAAGCGAAGGTCGAAATTATTATATAACATTTTTTTGCCCGCAAAACGGTATTTACGAAAACCCCGAAGGTTTTCTGAGCCTCCCAGGAACTGGGATTGAAAGAATTCAGGTTTTCCTTCATTTATTCCACCGCCAACACGCCCAGCCAATACCAATTCACTTTTTTTATGGAGCGTTGTATATATTGAAAGGTCGGTATTCAACTGGCTGAATGAAAATGCATTTCTACCCAGGCCATCGGCCCAGTTAACTACATTGGTCCACTTGATTCCTCTCCCCGGCATAGCCTCATGGTTGCGGGTATCAAGATTTGTTTGCAGCTGGATTCCCACATAAGTCTTCCTTGAAAACAATCTTTCCGGGTCCAGTCCCGATGAAGGATCTAATCCACCATTTGGGTCATCAAGATATTTTCCTTTATTATCATCCTCGTCTATACGGTAATGTTGTAAAACAGGTCCCAGAAGGAGGGAGAATGACTTACCTGGATTTGCTTTCAGGAGAGCGCCGAATTCTGCAAGATTGAATCTACTACGGTAATAACTGATTTTCTTACTACCCGTATCCGGAAACAAGGTCTCATTGCCATAGCCAAAAAAATTCTGGACATAATTGGGTGCCTTCAGATTTGCCGCAACCCTCAGATCAAGTTTTCTGTGAGAACTAAAAGGTACAGGAATAATATCCACCGCATCCAATTGGTACCTGAAACTGTATGCGCCGGAACCCATCGCATAATTGCCTGTTAATATTTGCCGGATCGCATAAGGTTCTTTACGAAATCCATGGCGTATCCTGCGAAATCCTGCCCCCAGGAAAATGCCGTCATCGGGATTGAATGCCACAGACAAGAGGGGAGCAGTAACATTGTACCTGAAACTCCTCGGCGAATAGGCATGTATGGTAGTATCAGTGGAAAAATTCCTGCGAAACGCTTTACCAAGGTCACTAAAATTGGCTTCCGCAAGATGGTCATACCAACGGATATTCTTTGGTCGGGCCACCAGTTTGTCAGACATCAGACTATCTTTCCCTTTTCCACTGATAATACGTACAAGAGGCCCATGGGTAGATTCGCCTTCCAAATGAAATATATCATCGCCATTCATTCCATACAACCTAAGTTCACTGGTAAGGTCAGGGTCGATCCTCCTCTCATACAATTTCCTTGACTGCTGTCCCTGTTTATTTATATTAAACATCTGTACCAGTAGCATGCCATCCTGCTGCCATTCAAGTTCAAACCATTCGCGCTCATCCGATCCCGTTAGTGTAATGATCTTTGAAAGAAAGCGATAATATTCAAGCATTTCATCAGAGAGATGTTTTCTGCGTTGTTTCAGTTTTGATCCAATATCCATACCGTGCAACATTCTTATTTCCCCTGGCTGCTCCTGAATGGCGGCATCAATAACGCTGTCGGTCATTCGTTTCAGGAATTCATCAACGGTAACTTTCCAGGTTGCCTCATCCGGTTCATTCAGATATAGACGGTCAAAAAAACGAGCATTGAAATTAAAGGTCCTTATATCTCTTGCCCTTGAACGGAATCCCTGGAACTTGGGTTGCAACCAATTTCTGCTGATAATGCCAGGAAGGAAACCATTGTTTATAAAAAATGGCTGGTCGCGGTCGCGGGGTATTGGGTAATAAATAGTTTCATCACTTGTTTTATTCCGGCCCCATCGCCATTGATCCTCATGCCGGTCAAAATCCATGATAAACATATCAAGGGTCCTGGCAAGAAGTACTTCACGCTGGTTTACCCGGTTCTCATTGTCCTCCAGCAACTCCTCCAGTAAATGCTCGCTGTTCCATGTCTTCGAAACACCCTCGGGTTCACGGGGTTCAAGCAGGAAAAGACCATTGGCAAATGTCTTTTGATAGATGCCTAAAGCTGTATCATCGGGCACATAATACAATTTAGGAACCAGGTGCGGAATACCCGCTGCTGCCGCTAAAGGTGGAACCGATAAAGCAGCAAAGGGATAAGAAGCAGATATGCCATCCACCACCGCATCTTTAATGAACGTTTCGCGTAAGTTTTCTGGCAAAGTCTTATCCGGATATTTTTCCACGCTTCGCAAAGCATATTCCCTTCCTGAACTGTCCTCAAGTCTTAATGATCTCGATTGCATTCCGCCTCCCTGTTTTACAGGCTTTAATCCCCCATATAGTGTGCTGATATCCAGCACCGGAACCCTTACCGGACTAATCCATTCAGGACGATAATTATCTCCCAATAACCATTTTTTAAAGGGACCAGCTCTATAACGAGGAGCAGCTATAACGGTTACAGAATCAGGAAAAATCTTTCCTCTTGCACTGAATGTCTGCGCCTCCGCATGCATCACTGTGAGCTGTAACATTATAGCAATTGAGAAACTGAAAAGCTTTTTCATGGCTGTCTTGTTTCTGTGATCGCAACTGGTTTTCGATAGGGAAAAAATAGTAAAGAGGCCTTCGACTGGCGACCTTCATTGGCAATATACATATCACCATTAGGCGCAAAGCAAATGGCCTCCGGCTGCTGAAATAAATCGCCATTGATATTATATACCGCTTCCAGTTTTCCATTTGGCGCACACTCCAATAACACTTTCCCGATTGAGGCAAGTATAAATATCTTCTTTGTCAAAGGGTGAAAAGCTGCCGCTGAGGGTTGACATTCAATAGTATCATCTTTTCCCATGCTACGAATGGCACGTATCGGAATCGAGAAAGCAGGTTCTTCAAGGTAGCTGTGAGTGCGAAGATCAAACCTCCATGCATTAATGGTGTCGGCATTTCTGCCACATGTTTTGCAGAATAATAGTAATTGATTCCGTTCAGGGTCATACACCATACTCTCAAATTCTGTATAGCGGGGAAAATTTCCATAATAAACCTGCTGCTCCGAAAAATTATCAGCGTCAAGCAGGTGAAGATTGCCATTGCTTTCAAGTACATAATATCCCTCAGGGGTGTAAACCAATTCCTCATAATCCGCCTTCTTTCCAAAAGGCCGTTTTTCAATGTCACCAGTAAGTGGATTTAATAAAAAGGCTACTCCCAATTCATCATTAATCGCAATTAATTCACCCGGCGACCGGAAGCTGATGCCAGATATCTCACGCAAAGATTTTTTAAGCACTAGTGTTGAGCCAGGCTCCATTTCATATCCATCCAAAGCCGGAACAAAAGATCTCCCTCCCATGCGGTTGCAGGCAACTGACATAATGCATATTGCCAACACTGTTATTAGAGGGATTATCCGGCGCATACTGCAAGTTAGTAACTCTGCACAATGCTTGGTTAATTGCTTTAATTTAGTAGCCCAAACCCGGATTATGGATCAGCAGAGCAAAATTCTTGAATCTTCGGAACAATATGTGCGACAGTTATTCGAACAAAAAGTTCCGGCAGCATATTATTTCCATGATCTGCTCCATACCGTTGCCGTTGCGAAAGCTGCCCGTTTGATGGCCGATCATTACAAATTGGAGGGGGATGATTTTCTGGCCCTTATGCTCGCTGCCTGGTTTCATGACACCGGTTATAGCAGGCAATATGCTGAACACGAATTGGCAAGTGTGGAGATCGCAAGAGATTTCCTGGTGCCAGAAAAAATCAGCCCTGAATTATTCAATCTGGTAGAAGGATGCATCCTTGCAACACGAATGCCCCAGGCGCCGCTTAAATTGATTGAGCAAATCCTCTGTGATGCAGACCTTTTTCACCTCGGCACTGAACATTTTGAAGAACAGACCCGGCTTCTGAGGAAAGAGATCAATACAGTTACAGATAAAGAAATCACTAAAAAAGACTGGAGAAAAATCAATATACGCTTTCTGGAGCAACACAATTATTTCACTGAGTTTGCTAGGCATCATCTTGATCCGGGTAAGAAGAAAAATCTCGAAGAACTTCAACCACCCTTACCAGTTGTTAAAAGGAATATTCCCCCCAAAAAGGAGGGAACAAAACACAGGAAAGAGATTCATCATACAGAGCCTAAACCTTTGCGTATTGAAGTTATTGATCCAACCCCCAAACCAGTTGCAGACTCTTCCCTATCCCCTGGTGCACCTGCAAATCTGGAGAAAATCAAGAAAAGTAAACTCGCAGATCCCCGGCCCGAGAGAGGTATTGCCACCATGTTCAGGATTATGAGTGAGAACCATATTAACCTCAGTCAGATGGCCGACAGTAAGGCTAATATCATGATCTCTGTTAATACAATTGTTCTCTCTATCCTTGTTTCAGTTTTACTCGGCAAACTCCAATATTACCCACAATTCATTCTACCCACTTTTCTGCTTGCATCTTCCTGCCTGGGGGCTGTGGTATTTGCCATATTTGCCACCAGGCCAAACGTAACAAAGGGTTATTTTTCTGAAGAAGATATTCGCCATAAGAAAGTAAATCTCCTCTTCTTCGGAAATTTTTTCAAGATGGAACTTCCCGATTATGAATGGGCCATGAAGGAAATGATGAAAGATTCTGAATACCTCTATGGGAGTATGATTAAAGATATCTACTACCTTGGCAAAGTACTGGCACGAAAATATCATTATCTCCGCATTTCCTATAATGTCTTCATGTTTGGACTGATCATCGCCGTGCTGGCTTTTGGAGTTGCCGCATTCATGGGGAATAAATAAGAGAACAGTTATTCATGATCGATTATATCCGCGCGTATAAAAAATACAGCAGCAGCTATTATGTATCTGAAGGTGTGCGCACAACCGCCGGCGTTATGATACCCCTGTTGACAGCTGCGTACTTCGGCGAATTACGCATGGGCATCGCACTTGGACTGGGCGCAATGTGCGTAGCGCTCACCGATAATACAGGCCCAATCCACCACCGGAAAAACGGTATGGTTGCAGCCCTGGTACTGATTTTTTTTATGGCCTTGCTTACAGGTTTCGGAATGAATTGGCCTGTTCTACTGGCACTGTTGATTGGCGTTATGGGATTTGCCTGCTCCATTATTGGCGTGTATGGCGTGAGGGTGGCTGCTGTTGGAGTGGCAGGCCTCTTAGTAATGATACTTAGTATTGATGAACGGAATAATACAGAAGATGTTATACGAAATGCGTTTCTGGTGGCGGCAGGCGGATTGTTCTACCTCGTACTCAGTTTGTTGCTCTATAAACTGCGGCCTTATAAGCTTATCCAACAAGCATTAGGTGACGCGCTTATTTCTACTGGCGATTATCTTCGTTCCAGGGCCGCCTTCTATGAAACCGGAGTTGATTATGAAAATACCTACAAGAATATCCTGGAACAACAGGTTCAGGTTCACAATAAGCAAAACCTGGTACGTGAAATGCTATTCAAAACCCGCGATATTGTTCGGGAATCCACACATACCAGCCGGATCCTGATGATGATTTTCCTTGATAGTGTTGATTTGTTCGAAAGGGTAATGACCTCACAGCAGGATTATAAAAAACTGCATGAACAAATGGATGACACCAATCTACTTCCGGCTTTCCGTAACATAATAATCAAACTGGCAGCCGAAACCGAAGATATCGGCCTTGCTCTGCAGGAAGGTAAGGCATCCTCTCCCGATACCGGCCTGGAGCGAGAAATCAGAAGCTTAGAGGAGAATTTTCTGAAGCTGCGAACTTCGGCTATGGATGATAGTAATATAGAAGGCTTTATTGGCATGCGTCATATACTGAACAGCCTTAAAGACCTGTATGCCCGCATAGAAACACTCCATCGCTATACCAGCTTCGATCAAAGAATTAGTGATAATTTCAAGCGGCAGGTTGAATACTCCAAATTTGTTTCACCAAGCGATTTCAACAGCAAATTATTGCTGAATAACCTTAATGCAGATTCCAATATTTTCAGGCATTCCATACGGGTTGCCCTATCATTGGTTGCCGGCTATTTTCTCAGCCTCGTATTGCCGGTTGAACATGGCTACTGGATACTGCTCACCATCCTGGTAATATTAAAACCGGCTTATAGCCTAACCAAACAACGAAACTTCCAACGTCTGGGAGGTACTTTTGCCGGGGCTGTCATCGGCACTGTTTTCCTACTGTTTATTAAAGACGAAAAGGCATTACTTGCTATACTAATTCTCGGCATGATCATCGCTTATAGTATGGTTCGCCTTAAATATATGGTAAGCGTCATTGCTATGACCGTTTACATTCTTATCGCCTTTCATTTCCTGAAACCTGGCGACTTCACGGAGGTTTTACGCGACCGGTTGATTGATACTATTGCGGGTTCTGCCATCGCTTTTATTGCCACCTTTGCAGTGCCACCACGCTGGGAACATGAACAGATCCAGGATCTGATTGGCGATACCCTCAAGGCTATCCGAAATTATTTCAATTTTATAAGTAAACCTTTTATCAACGAACCTCTTACTAATCTTGATTATAAACTTCATCGTAAAGAGGCATTTGTAAAGTTGGCAAATCTGTCGGATGCATTCCAGCGAATGCTAAATGAGCCGCGAAGGCAGCAAAAGAAAGTACAGGTTATTCACCAGATGGTTGTAAGCAATCACATGCTGGCATCGCATATTGCAACTCTTTCATCATATAGAAAACTGGCAGAACAATATGCAAGCGATAATTTCAGGCATATCATCCGTGCTTCATGCCAGCATCTGGAAATTGCAGAACAAACCCTGAGAAAGGATGACATTATTAGTAAATCTCCCAACGATGAGGAAAACTTCCTGATCCGTGAAGAACTGAAAATACTATTGCAGCAACGCCTTCATGAACTCTCGGAAGGTAGCCTTGATACAAGTACCAGAAGACGTTTTTCAGAACTTAAGACCATTGCCGATCAGTTCGAATACATAAATAAGATCAGTATTGAATTGGAACGACTGGCAGTGAAACTATCATTTAATTCAGACCACCAAGCATCTCGCGTAGCTTAAGGATCAATTCTGTTTTCGTGATCGGAATTCCCATGATCTTATTGTAAGCTTTTGCATCAACCAGGTATTGATCCCTGATGATCTTAACCAGCTGACCATTGTTGATCTCTGGGATCAGTACGTGATCGAAATTTTTGATCATATCTCCCAGGTTTCTTGGAAAAGGACGCAGGTGACGTAAGTGCGCATGGCTAACTGAATACCCTTCTGCCTGCATTTCAGCCACTGCACTCTTGATAGCCCCATAAGTAGATCCCCATCCCAATACTAAGATCTGGCCTTTTTCAGGGCCGCTGTCAAGCTTTTGCTCCGGAATATATTCAGCGATCTTATCAACTTTTTCCTGCCTGATTTTCACCATCAATTGATGGTTTTCTGGATCGTAGGATATATTACCTGTAATATTCTGTTTTTCCAATCCACCCACCCTGTGTTCCAGTCCGGCCGTACCCGGAATTGCCCAGGGCCTCACTAGTTTCTCATCCCTCAAATAAGGTTGAAATTTATCCTCTCCATGCCCAAGGTCTGTCTTGAATTTCACATCAATCGGGGCAAGATCATTACTGGTTGGGAATTTCCAGGGTTCAGCGCCATTGGCAATATAACCATCGCTCAAAAAGATAACAGGCGTCATATGTTGTAATGATATACGCGCAGCCTCATATACAGCACTGAAACAATCACTTGGGGTTGATGCTGCTACTATCGGCATGGGGCACTCACCATTACGTCCGTAATAGGCCTGCATAAGATCACTCTGTTCTGTTTTAGTGGGTAGTCCTGTTGACGGGCCTCCTCTCTGTATATTTATAATGAGCAAAGGAATTTCCAGCATTACTGCTAATCCCATTGCTTCCGTTTTCAATGCCATACCCGGACCCGAGGTAGTGGTGATTCCAAAATGACCTCCGTAAGCTGCTCCAATAGCAGAAGTTATTGCTGCGATCTCATCTTCTGCCTGGAAGGTTCTGACGCCGAAATTTTTATACCTGCTTAATTCATGTAAAATATCAGATGCAGGAGTAATAGGATATGATCCAAGAAATAGCGGGAGACCGCTTTTTTGTGAAGCAGCAATCAAGCCATAGGCCAACGCCTGGTTACCCATGATGCTCCGGTATTCGCCAGGTTCCATTTTGGCCTTTTCAACCTTATAACGGGTAGTAAATGTTTCAGTGGTATCCGCAAAATTATACCCTGCTTTCAATACCCTGATATTGCTCTCAAGAAGGTCAGGCTTCTTACTGAATTTTTCAGTAAGAAACTTGATACTGCTATCCATATCGCGATTGTACATCCAGTAAAGAAATCCCAGCACGAACATATTCTTCGCACGGTCCTTCTCTTTTGTACCAAGCGTAAAATCTTTCAGCGATTCCCTCGTCATTTTTGTCACATCCATCTTGATCACCTCGTAGGATGAGAGGCTATCATCCTCAATGGGATTAACACCATCGGGATAATTGGCCAGACGAAGATTCTTGGCATCGAAACCATCAGTGTTGACGATGATCTTTCCGCCCTTTTTTATCGATTTAAGATTGGTTTTTAACGCTGCGGCATTCATGGCCACCAGTACATCACATTCATCACCTGGAGTAAAGATGCGGTCGCTTGAAAAGCGTAACTGGTAACCACTCACTCCCGGGATAGTACCCTGGGGTGCCCTGATCTCCGCGGGGAAATCAGGAAAGGTTGCGAGATCAATACCTAGCATCGCGGTGTTATTGGTGAATTGGGTACCGGTTAATTGCATACCATCGCCACTGTCACCGGCGAATTTGATTACCACTTCGGGAAGGAGTTCTTCTTTGCGCATACTACAAAGATAAAGGGGAAATGGGAATGGGTAAAAGGGAAAAGAAACTTGCCTTAACCTTCATTTCCTGTTAAGGCGCGGAATACTTCCTCAAGACTGTTTTCTCCGCTCTGCAGGCTGATAATATTAAGATTATGCTCCACAGCCAGCGACAATAATTGCTTTCGGGCCTCATTTACATTCGTTGCCATGATCTCCCATTCAGTTGCACCCACCTGTTGCAGGTCAGTTAGCGTCGTTACTCCCTTTTTTATTAAAGATGCCTCCACCACCTCACGGAATTGTATACGTATCAGGGGCTTGCTGTTTTGCGACTGAAGTTCAGCGAGGGTATTGTTGGCAATGAGTTGCCCTTTATTAATAATGATCACCCTGCTGCAAACTGCTTCCACTTCCTGTAAGATATGAGAGGAAAATAGTACCGTTTTATCACGCCCCAACTCCCTGATAACCTCCCGAATTTCCAATATCTGGTTCGGATCAAGACCCGTGGTTGGCTCGTCCAGTATTAGAACTTCCGGATCGTGGATCAGAGCTGCAGCCAATCCAACACGTTGTTTGTATCCCTTTGATAATTGCCCGATCTTCTTATCGCTTTCAAGGGTTAGTCCCACCTTAACGATAACATCATTGATACGGGTATTCTTATTTCCAACGGAATGTACATCCGCCATAAAATGAAGATATTCCCGAACATACATATCGTAATAAAGCGGATTTGATTCAGGCAGGTATCCGATCTTACTCTTGGTGGTCAGCGGGTCTGCCTGCACATCCGTGCCGCAGACCCAGGCCTTTCCACCATCCGGGCGTAGGTAGCCCGTCAGTATCTTCATGGTCGTCGATTTGCCAGCACCGTTCGGTCCAAGAAATCCAACGATCTCACCCTTGTTAACCGTGAAAGAAATATTATTGACAGCCTTTTGCTGGCCGTATACTTTCAGTAAGGATTCAACTGATATAGACATGCAACAAACCTACTGAATTATAAGTCATCAAACTCATAGATCTCATCAATATGCGTTCCTGCCGGCATCTCAAATACTGGATTGATGAGGCCATCCTTAAGTCCATATACCCAACCATGTAAGTGGGGTGCCTGGCGATCTTTCCAGGCCTTTTGGATAATGGATGTTTTAGCTAGATTCCTCACCTGCTCTTCTACGTTAAGTTCTGTCAGGCGGTTACTCCGTTTTTCTTCATCGGCAATTCCATCGATCTCATCGCGATGGAATCTGTAAACATCCTTGATGTTCATTAGCCATTTATTGATGATGCCAAAATTATGCTTGGTCATTGCGGCCTTCACACCACCACAACCATAATGGCCACACACAATTACATGTTTCACCTTCAGGTGATTCACAGCATAATCCAGTACAGTCAACATATTAAGATCTGTATGCACCACCATATTGGCAACATTCCGATGCACAAAAATCTCCCCCGGCTGTGTACCGGTAATCTGGTTGGCCGGAACACGACTGTCACTGCATCCGATCCATAAAAACTCTGGTGTTTGTAATTTCGACAGCCTCTCAAAATATCCAGGATCTGCTGAAACAGTTTCTGCCGCCCATGCTTTGTTCTCTAATAAGAGCCTTTCGTAAGTGTTCATTATGCGCTTGCTTTTAATGGTCCTTCAATATGTGAAAATCCTTGTTCTTTATATGCACTTTTTTTCAACTCTACCTTTATATTCTTTAATGGTGCACTGATGATAAAATCTTCTATGACCTCAACCACATCACGATCCAGGAAATCTGCCCGTGTTGCATCAATGAGTACATAAGCGTTTTCAGGCACCTGTGCAAGTTTGCGTTTTATAATGGGCTTATTCAGGTAGCTAACATCCTTGCGTAAACGAAACAGGTAATTGTTCTCATCATTCACAACAAATACTGCCGACCTGAAATTACTCCGCATAACGAAAAATAATCCTACCAGGCAACCGATCATGATCCCAACAAGAAGGTCGGTAAATAATATGGCCACAATGGTGACAACAAATGGAATGAATTGGTCAAATCCTTTGCGATAGAACTCCTTAAATATAGCTGGTTTGGCTAGTTTGAAACCTGTGTAAATCAATACAGCGGCCAATGCAGGCAGGGGAATGAGATTGAGTATTGTGGGGATCAATGCAACAGTTAATAAAAGCATTATACCATGCATGATGGCCGACATTTTTGATTTTGCCCCCGAGTGCACGTTTGCCGAAGTCCGTACAATTACTGAGGTCACAGGCAAACCACCAAGTAATCCGGAAACCAGGTTTCCCGCACCCTGTGCCTTTAACTCGCGGTTAGTTGGGGTTACACGCTGATAAGGGTCTAATTCGTCAGAAGCCTCAATATTCAGCAAAGTCTCCAGACTGGCCACAATGGCAATGGTTGCCGCAGAGATCCACACCTGGTAATTAGTTATATAACTGAAATCCGGAAACATAAAGAAGGATAGAAAACCCTCTAATGACTCGGCAACAGGTATGCTTACAAGCGCATGAGCCGGCAGTGCCAGCGAGGGGCTATAGATCATTGCCCATTGGTTGATGCCAATAGCAACCAACACAACTATCAAAGGCGCCGGAATGAGCTTGAAGAATTTTGCTTTTTTTGCCAGTATATTATCCCACACTATCTGGATTACTAAAGAAATAAGCCCGATAGCAATGGCAAGTGGCAAAATATAATTTAACGCTTTGAAAATTCCTGTGAAAGTATTGGTACCATCAGGTTGGCGAAAACTTTCATCTCCTTCGAAATCGGCATTATACCCCACAAGGTGTGGTAATTGCTTCAGTATGAGAATAAGTCCAATAGCTGCAAGCATGGCCTTAATAACAGCACCTGGAATATAATCGCCCAGTATTCCCGCTTTCAGAAAACCAAGGATCACTTGAAATATCCCCGCCAGCACAACGGCAAGAAGAAATGCTTCAAATGCTGGTAACTTGCCTATTGCTGCTGCAACAATGGCTGTAAGTCCCGCTGCAGGACCGCTCACGCTGAGATTCGATCCACTTAATATTCCGATAACTATGCCGCCTGCTATGCCAGCTATAAGACCAGAAAATAAAGGAGCATTTGATCCGAGGGCGATACCAAGACAAAGTGGAAGTGCCACCAAAAAAACTACAACAGATGCGGGAAAATCAGCGCCAAGATTGCTGAAAACGTTGCGTACAGAACGAGCCATAAAAAAGGGAGTTTATAAATTAGCCAATCATCCGATCCGTCAGTTTGCACATGAATATGCACAATTCATACAGATGGTGATAAATGTTATTGCAGGAAAGTAAATATTGAAATTATTAACACTCCGGAGGCTGTACGATCCTTTTTGAATGTAAGGTGGAGAGAATATCCACAGAACGTGGAATATTGTAATGAGACCTGCTTAAACGCTGGCTCAAAAGAAAAGCGTCGAAATCATATAAATGGCCGTTAAAGGATTTGCCATTCTTATGCTCCTCATTTATGTTATTTGAACTGCTCCCGCCCGCTTCTTCTTCAACAGTATTCAGGATCACTGTTTTGTTTTGCTTGGAAGCAAAAGGCAACATAACCAAACTGCTACTCAATGCCATCATGAAGAGCACCGCCACGGAACAGAGCAAGGCCCTATACCGGTATAATGCCGGGTAAAATGATGAATTGATGTTGGTCATGGCGCGAAATTACTTTAATAACATCAGAATGCTTCCGATTGTTAAGGTATTTAACAATGACTTTTTCTCAGTCTTCAATTTCCTCCGAACTCTCCGGAAGATGGTCATATTCTCCCTTAAGTGCATAAAAACCAAATATTATTAACCCGATCGCAATAGGGAAAAAGACAATTACAAAAACACCCCACTGGATCTTTGTATCTATTACAGGTTTGGCGGCTATCTCCGCCAGTGCTGTTCTTATCAGGTAATACATTGAAAACGGGGCCAATGCCATCCAAAGTATCCCAAGATATCTTTTGAGTAAGTTCATTTTTCTGATGGTTTAGTCGTTTACATTAGGATCTATCCGGTTACTTACATACAACGCTCCAATTACCAGGCAAACAGCCGCGATCGCAATCGGATACCATAGCCCTACCAGTTTATCAGCATAAATGGTTGTAAGCAACGTTGCGATAAACGGTGTCAACCCCCCAAAAACTCCATTCCCGATATGGTAGGGGAGCGACATACTGGTATACCTGATCTTGGTTGGAAACAGTTCAACCAGAAAAGCGGCGATAGGCCCATATACCATGGTTACAAGCAGAACCTGTATAAAAACCAGCAATACGAATTTCCAATATGTTGATTGATCAAGCTTCTTTTCCAGGTACCGGATTTCTGTGGCAGTTGATTGTACCTGTCCCGAAGTATAAAGAGTATCTGCCTCTACACTTTTATACCTGATCCCATTATGAGCCGTTTTATGAACAACGGTTGTGAGAAGAGAATCAGTACCGTTTGGTAGCGCCGTTTTTTTAATAGTGGAAGCGGTTATAGTTGGAGCAGTCATTTTTTCCAAAGTGGCGACATCACTGAGTAACAGGAATTGTTTATAAATGGGTCGGTAAGAGAAAATGGCTATAAGCATCCCGGCCATCATGATCCATTTTCTGCCAACCCTGTCGCTCCATGATCCGAACACAACGAAAAAAGGTGTTGCAAAAAGTATGGCCCAGATAATTATAGTTCGGCTTTGATCAAAATCTATTCTGCAAACATTTTCAATAAATGATTGGGCATAGAATTGTCCGGTGTACCAAACTACCCCTTGCCCCATTGTTGCACCAAAAAGTGCCAGCAATACCATTTTAAGATTAGTACGATGCCCAAAACTTTCCTTCAGTGGATTGGTCGAGAGATTGCCCTCCTTCTTGAGTTTGGCGAAAAGTGGCGATTCGTTCATTTTCATCCTGATATAAATGGAAACGATCACCAGTACAATAGAAACCAGGAATGGAATCCGCCATCCCCATTCATTGAATTTTCGTATGGACTCCTCCGGGTCGGGGTCAAGACTATGCCGCGTGAGCAGTATCACTCCCAGTGAAACAAAAAGCCCTAATGTGGCAGTAGTTTGTATCCATGAAGTAAAATATCCACGACGGTTCGGGGGTGCATGTTCCGCAACATAAGTGGCCGCACCTCCATATTCACCTCCAAGGGCAAGGCCTTGTAGCAATCGGAGTATTAATACAATTATGGGTGCCGCAAAGCCAATGGTTTCATAGCCTGGTACTAACCCTATCGCAAAGGTTGAACCTCCCATTAATACCAGGGTTAAGAGAAAAGTGTATTTACGGCCAATAAGATCTCCAAGCCTCCCAAACACAAGCGCCCCGAATGGTCTGACTATAAAGCCAGCCGCAAACGTTGCCAGTGTACTCAATAATGCTGCTGTGGGATTAGTATTGGGAAAGAACTGTGTGGCGATAACTGTTGCAAGGCTTCCGAAAATATAGAAATCATACCATTCAATTAAAGTGCCCACTGATGATGCACCAATCACTTTCCATATGCCGGTTGAAGTACTTGCCTGATTCATTGCTTGCTTCCTATTTACCTTAAACATACTAAATTAGCGAACTGAATTCGTTGCCCCTGAACCTTTTCCTGTTTCAGGAACGCAACCTAAAACGATACAAATGTCATATCCTTACCAAATCAGGTCTCTGGAACAATACAATACTGTCTATAAAAAAAGTGTGGATGACCCCGAAGGTTTCTGGGCAGATATTGCGTCAAATTTTTATTGGCGCAAACGCTGGGATAAGGTGTTGGAATGGAATTTCACCGAACCGAAAATTGAATGGTTCATCGGCGGCAAACTTAATATTACAGAAAATTGTCTCGATAGGCACCTTGGTTCTTTGGGCAATAAACCAGCTATAATATGGGAACCCAATGATCCTGATGAACACCATCGTATCCTCACATACCGTGAGCTTCATAATAAGGTTATTCAATTCGCCAATGTCCTTAAAAACAATGGTATCGGTAAAGGCGACAGGGTGTGTATCTACATGGGTATGGTACCGGAACTTGCCATTGCTGTGCTGGCCTGCGCTCGCATCGGAGCAATACATTCCGTGATCTTTGGTGGCTTTAGTGCCCAGTCTATTGCCGACAGACTTATGGATGCCAATGCGGAATTCGTGATCACCTGTGACGGCGCCTTCCGGGGCAATAAATCCATCCCTTTAAAAAGTGTTATTGATGATGCCCTCATTCAATGCCGATTCGTTAAGCGGGTTATCGTACTTACAAGAAATCGCACGCCTGTTTCCATGATAAAAGGAAGGGATGTATGGTGGGAAGATGAGATCCGTAAGGTGGAAACACAGGGTAATCCTGATTGTCCAGCTGAAGAAATGGATGCTGAAGATCCCCTTTTTATTCTATACACCTCCGGCTCTACAGGTAAGCCTAAGGGAGTGGTTCATACCGTTGGCGGTTATATGGTTTACACGGGATATACTTTTGTGAATACATTCCAGTATGAGCCGGGCGATATTCATTTTTGTACCGCTGATATTGGCTGGATAACCGGGCACAGTTATATTGTTTATGGCCCGCTGCTTTCAGGTGCAACCACGCTATTGTTTGAGGGCATCCCCACCTGGCCCGATGCGGGAAGATTCTGGGAGATCGTTGACAAGTATAAAGTAAATGTACTCTACACCGCACCCACTGCCATACGTTCTTTAATGGGCTTTGGCCTTGGCCCAGTACATGGTAAAAATCTTTCTTCGCTTAAAGTGCTCGGTACAGTTGGCGAACCTATCAATGAAGAAGCCTGGAACTGGTACAATGAAGAGATCGGCAAAGGGCGCTGCCCAATTGTTGATACATGGTGGCAAACCGAAACTGGTGGCGTGCTGATTGGTAATATGGCTGGGGTTACTCCCGCCAAAGCAACCTTCGCCACACTCCCTATGCCAGGTGTACAGCCAATATTACTGGATGAAAATGGAGTGGAAATTACCGGTAATAATGTTAGCGGAAACCTATGTATCAAATTTCCATGGCCATCTATTTTACGCACAACCTATAATGATCATGAACGCTGCCGCATGAATTACTTTACTGCCTATCCAAATATGTACTTTACCGGCGATGGTTGTTACCGTGATGAATCAGGTAATTACCGCATCACAGGCAGGGTTGATGATGTGCTGAATGTGAGTGGTCACCGGATCGGCACAGCTGAAGTGGAGAACGCAATCAATATGCACGCAGGAGTAGTGGAGAGTGCGGTTGTGGGATACCCCCACGATATAAAGGGCCAGGGTATCTATGCTTTCGTAATTTACCAGAGCAGCCACGGAGATGAGCACCTTAGCCGTCAGGATATAACCCTTACGGTTAGCCGCATCATTGGACCAATAGCAAAACCCGATAAGATCCAGTTTGTATCCGGACTTCCAAAAACCCGAAGTGGCAAGATCATGCGCCGTATACTTCGTAAGATCGCAGAAGGTGAAACAGAAAATCTGGGCGATACATCAACTTTACTGGACCCTGCGGTGGTAGATGAAATTAAAATTGGAAAGCTTTAGTTATTGTGTAACGGATTACTATGTGCATTGAGCTGCTCAAGTATTTCTTTGCGCAGTCTTCCCATTTCTGAGCGTACTGCTTCTGGCAATTTGCGACCGTTTTGCTGCAATTTCCATTGATGGTAATAGCGGTAATAGTTCCAGGAATATTGTCCCGTTGCCACCATCACAAACAATAAACCTATGGTCTGCCATCCACTGAGCATATTCATTGCTGAAACAGCAATGCCAATAAACCATAATACATATAGCAGGGCAGAACTAACTACAAGAACCCAGGAATAAAAATCAGTTCGTTTTACCTTTTTATCGGCAATCATCCTTGCCAGCAAAAGGGGGAGGGCATTCAGAAACCAGCCAATGGCAGCCGCGGGGAAGCCAAGTAAAAGCGGAGCCTTCGACATTTTTTTTCTGCCTGCCGCAACCACTTCTTCATCAGTGCTATGGTATGCCGCCAATAATTTTTCATATTCCTGTAATGGCAATTGCACATGGTGCATCCATTTCGGCTGTGCTTTGCTGATAGTATATTCTGCCACTATCTGTTGCTCTCCGGAAATATTCAACGCATGTTCAGAATTACGCCATATGGTGAGGCATGAAAATAGTTGAGGTGAGTGCCCGGCCATGGCATCTATAGCAATCTCCTTTACAGCATTTTCTGCATCCCTTGTTAACTGCCTTATGCCAATAGCCCTATGCTTATTATAATTTTCCAGGTGGTTTTTTACAGATATGGGCTCCGCTACCTGCACCCACACGGAACTGAAAATTGCAGTGGGGTGACTATAATTTATAGCTATTGGAACAACCTGAATATCAAGTCCGGGTTTCCGGGATACTGCCTGCAGAGCAATTCTGAACGCTCCTTTACGGAAGGAGAGAAGATGATAGTCTGTATGGCTGCTACCCTCAGGAAAAAATAATACAAGGGCACCTTGGTGAAGAAGCGTTATTGCTTGTTCGAAACTCGCATCGTTAGCATTTAATGTATCTCTCCCGCCTTCATGATGGTGCACCGGATGCATGTGCAGTGCTTTAAGGATACTGTTCACAACAGGATTCATGAAAACATCACCTCGTGCAAAAAAATGGATCGGCCTTTTCAACAATACACCCAGTAAGGCAGCGTCCATAAGGGAGGAAGGGTGATTAGAAATCAAAATTGCCGCGCCTTTCAACGGGATATGATGCATGTTCCGCAACATCGAATGCCTGTAAAACATTCCAAGGGCAGATCTCATTAGCATTTTAACCAGGCGGTACAGCATATGCGGATAATGGGTAAAAATAGGGGAATCTCCCAAAAAAAAGGACCGCCCTTGCGGACGGTCCATCGTATAATTTTGAGGATCTGATTATTGTACAAGGAAAGGCATTGTTTGCTTTTCGCCATTCAGGTAAGTACTTACAAAGTATGATCCCTTCTGCAATGAAGAAATATTGACCTTGCTTCTTCCGTCAGCACCAAATGTCACCTGGTCCTGGTAAACAATTCCACCCACAGCATTGAAGATGGTAACATTCACCTTCTTATTGGTCCAGCTGCTATTTTCAAGCGTTAATGGAATATTGCCAGCGGCCGGGTTCGGGAACAGTCGGAGACCTCTCATTGATGGACTGCTGCTTGAAACCCTGATTACATCACTGTAAGAAATTTTTCCATCGCGATCCGTTTGCTTGATACGATAATGTCCTGTTCCAGACAATGGTCTTGGATCTACAAAATTGTAAACTGAAGTAGTAGATGCATTACCTCTTCCTTTCACCGTACCAATGGCACTGTAATTAATTCCATCTGCTGAACGTTCTACAGTGAACATATCATTGTTCTGTTCAAGAGATGTGCTCCAGTTTAATTCTACAGCCGCATTGAAATAACGACCGGTAAAGCTAAGCCAGCGTACTGGAAGCGGGTTGGCAATTGGGTTGTTTGTGCCCAGTGTATAGATTCCGGAAAGGAAATTGACTGGCCCAATTGAACGACGGAAATTGACTGGTGAACCCGTAAACACACCACCTGTTGCTTCCCAATAGCTGGTCAAAGGTGGGATCCAGGCCATAACTGCCAGGTTATTTGGTGCAGTTATACCACAACTTCTGTCACTGTCAAATGAAAGCCAGATAACAGGATCTTCAGTACCAGCCGTACGCTGCATATTCCAATACTCACATTCGCTAACCTTGAAATTATTAGCAATGGCAAAGGGTGATAGGCTGGTATGAGGATAGCCTGCCAGGTCTGGATTTACATGAAAATACTGTGCAACATGGGTAACGGAACTGGCAAACGCACTTTCAAATGTGATAGCTCCACTTATTGAAATAGCACCCCAGTAACCATCATCACCTATAGGGAAAGTAAATCCGGAAATTCCTGATTTCTGCACCGGACCATCTACATAACTGTCGTTACTTGCAGAAGCAGCAGAAGTGCCATCAGTGAACTGAAGCGTGTTAGCTGCACTGCTCAATACTATACCAGAATTAAAGGTTACAACCTGACCCGGATTATCAATTAATAAGGGGGATAATAAGGTAACTGTTGATACTGGATCCTGGCGAATGAAAATTCCACCATTAAGATTTCCTGCATCGGCTGTGTTTTCTAAGCTGAAATTCTGGTTAGCACCTCCCGTGAAAAATACATTTACACTTGAAGCGGTAAATGCATCCTGGCCCGTAAAATTGCCTTGTAATTTAATTGCAGCATTTGCTCCATTTATACTTCCTGCCTCAACTAACAAATTACCCCTTACTTCCAATGTATCAGCTGCTGCTATATTGAGTATATCATTACCTGCAGCTGAATTATCAACTGTAACATCAAATAAGCTCACAGAATTACCTGTATTTGATAGTGTGACAGTTGCCGGCCCATTAATCAGTTTTCTGAATATGGTTATGCTTTGATCTGCTCCTGTATAAGTAGCTCCTGCACCAATCGTAAAATTTCCGCCAAAGATGGTGGTTGATCCGGCGCTGCCGGTAAAGTTACCAGCAGTTACTAAAAAATTGGATTGGCAATCTATAGTAGATGTTGAAGTTGCATTTGTAAACAGTCCACTGTTCATTCTGATTCCAAATTGCGCAGCCGGGCCTCCAGCCCCTGTAGTACCGGTAAGCGTTAAGGTGCCACCACTAAAAAGTATAGTACCACCATACCCAGCTACATCAATAGCCTGTACGGTTACGTCTGTACCGATAATACATAAAAAATTGCCTGTAAGAGAAGCAGGAAATATTGCAACATCTCCTGCGCCTGGTGCGGTTGTTGGCACATATGGCAATGTTGGGGTTAATGACCAGTTGACGGGTAAATTCCAATCAAAGCTAAATGGTGCTGCAACCCAATACTTGTTTGCTGCGTTAGCAGAAAATTGGAAAAGGCACAACAATAAGGTTAAGTGTACAAGTTTTCTCATGGTAGAGTAATTGATTTAATTCAATGGTGGTTTTGAAAACAAAGAGGCAGATTCCTCAAAGGAATTGGACAAGTGTGGTTGTTTTCGAAAAGGAAGATGGATCAATTACCCTGGTGGAAGTATTGTAGTGGGAGTACCATACGCCCTCATAAGCAAAACAAAAATAGCCATAATTGTGATATTGCTATAATAATGTCAATATTTTTCGGTTAACCCCCGTTTTTTTAAAAGCGAATGGGATTATCACTACTCTTTTCAGTAGTAATAATCCCATTGCAGGAATCTTTTCTTAATTATATTAATGGATTGCGGGGCCTGGTTATTTCCTGATCGTTACCCTGGTTCCTACCGGGATCATATCATATAGCTCGATCATTTCACTTCGTTTCAGACTAACACAACCATTTGTCCAGTTCTGGAAATAATCAACGGCCATATCGTCCCGCTGCCAGGTACCGTGAATGCCTATCCCATTCCCAATTCCCTTTTTGGGCGGAATCAGGCCTTTGGCTTTTCTTTCATTGAACTTGGCCTTGTCGGCGGCAGTAGGATAATCGATCAGCATGATCTGTCCCCATTTCTCATGGGGGCGCTTGGAAATAATTTTATAATCTCCTTCTGGTGTCTTCCGGTCGCCTTCCCACATTTTATCACCCAGTGTTTTTTCACCAAAAACTACCGGATAAGTGGCATACCATCCCTCATCATCAAAAATGCTGAGTTCATAGTCTGATTTGTCAATGAGGATTCTTGCGGTACCATTTAATTCACTGTTTAAGCGATTGTACCGGATTTTCCGGATGTTGTGGCCGGAAAAGGACATTAGTCCAACGGCAAAAAGAAGCACCATGGATACGGATACTCGTGACAGCTGCATAGGTTTTCAATTTAAAAGTAGCTTCAACGGTTAGGGTACCCCAAAAACGCTGCCAGAGACTAATTTATTTTCAGTGTGGAAAAACTTTGATTAATGTTAACAAAAGCGCCCCGGAAATACGGGGCGCTCTCTACCTGTCTGACATATGTCCTGACAGACGTCAGACGGATATTACTTGCGGGGGATCTTTAATTCCCATCCTGGCTGGATAAGATCAGGATTTTCGATCCTGTCCGTATTGGCTTCGTAAATTTCCCTCCAGCTGATGCCGGGATATTTCTGCGCAATTTTACTAAGACTATCTCCGCTGCGTACCGTATATGTTTCCTCAGCACCTTCCGCAACAGAAAGATTCATCACCAGATCAGAATCGCGGAAATCGGGGTTAAGGGTTTCATACAGATCCCACAAATCCTGCTTTGCCGAACTGCTCGGAGCAGTACCATCTATATATAATACACCTTCCTGCTCGCGAACCTGAAGATCGCTGATGCCTTTTGCCGTAGCAGCATCAACAAGCGCTTTATATTTACTTTCCTGTAATGCCATGATGTTCTATTTATTTTATGGTCAATTTGTTTTCAATCTTCTTAGGCTTCAGCTCATTAAGCTTTTGCATCAGATTAGGCAGATCCGCCTTTTTGATTTCACCTGTTAAGGTTACAACACCATCATTAACAGTTGCCACTACCTGGCCCAGGCCCATTGAAGTAAGCGTGCTTGCAACTGTTTGCTGCAGCGTGGCATCGGCACTGATCTCCACTGGCGGTGGTGGTGGCGGAACAGAAAGATTATTAGTTACCGATTTAACTCCCTTCACAGATTTAGCGGCAGTTTCAACAGCAGCTTTTGTGGATTCATCGGCAACCTCACCCGAAATGGTAGCCACACCATCATTAACACTAACACTTACACCCGGATAGCCCGCAACAGCGGTGGTAACATTTTTTTCAATGTCCGTGTCCTTTGGTTTACATGCCGTTAACGACACTGCACTGGCTATTGCCAGTCCCAGTAAAACCCTTCCGATTTTTTTCATGCTTTTTGTTTTGAATTTATGAATAAGACTAATGGAAAACCTTTGGTTCCATCGATTTGGATGCAAGAATCATTCCCTCTACCATTTCTAATGAAGGAACTTTTCCTGTTAACCCAAACTCCTTATTTACTTCTATTAATTTAGCGTGAAGATTGGCGGCATTCCTGGTTGATAACTCTTTTACCGTGTCTACTCCGGCCGCTTCAAGCAATTCAGCCGTTTGACCCGCAACACCATTGATACGAAATAAATCGGCATGATTCACCCAGGTTAGTATCAGTGATTCCGGAATACTTGTTGCTGCCGCAAGTATTTCCCGTCCCGCCTTTGTACCTGCCTTCTGCAATAGATCCCCTGTTGTCCTTATGCCATGTAACTCCAGTTTGGCACCATAAGTTTCTCCAATTCCCTCAATGTCAATTACATTATAACTCATAATTTAAAATGATTTATGCCTTCAATATACAACAATGTGGCTACTCCAAGGGGGAGTAGCCACATTAATATAGTATGAAATCAGACTACCAGTTGCTCAGCCTTAATCCAACCGCATAGGGTGTATGATCAAGCCCTTTTTTGTAAATTGATTCTGTTGCATACGATCCATATAATTTAACGGGACCAAGTTGTACTTCGGCTACATATGCCAGTTTGAAATCTCTCAGTCCGATATTTCCCTTGGTTTTCTCTTTACCCGTTTCACCACTCTTGTATTTCTGACGGCTGGCATAGAGATAACTTCCGCTTACACCTGCACTGATCCCAAATGATTTATTGTATTCCTTATTGGGCGTGAAGTTGAAATCAAGCATCACAGGCACTGTCAGATAATCAGCTGCCAGTTTGTTTTTGGTGTAATTTATCTGGTTGTCTAACTCAATACGTGCAGGTCCTTTCCTGAATCTGATGTCTTCTTCAAAACGGAAGTTGTACAATTCAATACCTACTCCGTATTTAAGGTTTACAACATGTTGAATGAGATTAAGCCTTTGCGTAAATATCCAGATGTTCACATTCACTGATTTCCCATTGCGAAGGTTAAACCAGTCCTCACTAGATCCCGGAGCAAATGCCTGCGCCTCGGCACTCGCATAGTTCGTATTGTCAATGAAATTATTGAAGCCAATATCAACAATTCCCCAATTCGTCACTTTACTTGACGATTTCTTTCGGTTGGTGTTAATGTTGATGGTCACATTTCTATCATTGTCCGTAGGTTCTGTACCACCGTTTTTCAGTATAATGATGTTCCCGATCCTGACGGTATCACCAGCTGGTGTTGGTTGTTTGGTGGTATCTGTCTGGGCCTGGCTGCTCATTAAGGCAATACTTGCCAGGGCCAAAAAGGTAATCTTCTTTAGCATATCCTTTGTTTTATCGTAAGTGATTGATTACTGTTCTGCTGAGGCAGTGAATACACCGCCCTTACTGCGTTCTGCGGAAAGTGGATTTTTTTGTTCGAGATATCTTCCTGCCTTGCGAAGGATCCCCCGTAGTGGCGTCTTTCTAATCAGGTTATCTGTTGGCACGAAAATATAATCTTCTTCTGCGGCATTACTTGCATATACTACATTCGGCCTGTCATCAGGAACTATCCGAACCACTTTATCTATACCTGCAGAAGGAACTGTTTTTGCCGCTACAACCTCTACATTAACCGCATTTAAATTGTCCTTTATTGCAGGTGTTATCACCGCTTCCGGATCACGCCTTTTATCATTATTTGCAACAGATTCCGCCACACTTGTCTTTTCACTATTACCTGTTGCCTTTACTTCCCGTGCTGAAACTTTTTTCTTCTCATTGCCTGCCACTAACTCGCTTGCCTTTTTTTCTTCAAGTATGATTGTTTCCTGCTTATTGTTCTCTGCCTTATTATTATTCACTTTCTGCTTATCATCCAGATCCTTCTTTTCGTTTAACGGTTGCTGTGAGGCAATAGTTACAGTTCCGTCTAAATTATTTTCAACCGCATTATTTTGACTCAGCCAGAAAATACCTGCAGCTATCAAAACTGCCGCCGCCACCGCATACCTGAACCACATACCGATCACCACCGGACGGCTCTCGTCCTTCTCATAACGATACAATGATTTCTTATCAGGAAATTTGACACTCAAGTCTGGTAACAGCTTAGTCTGCTGCATGAGTTCAAAATCTGACTGGTACTCCGGATGCTTATAAACAAATAATTCAGTTGCCCCCTTCTCTTCATTCGTCAGCTCATCATCGGCATATCGTACAAACCAGTCTTCATAATTGGTGATATTCACCAGGCTATCAGTATCCATTGTGCGAAACAGGCTTTCCTTATCCGGGAATCCCAGGCTGCTTTCCACTGGAAGTATTGCCTGCATAAACATTTCAAGTTCAGCCTTAAGGTCGGGATTATCTTTTATAAAATCTTCTACGCAAACTTTTTCCACTGCTGTCAGCTCATTGTCAGCATAAAGCAGGAAGATCGTTTCGTAATTATTTCTGTTGATGTTCATTGTGTTTCCTTTTGGGTGACTAAACAACATTTTCAGGTCGCACCAGCCAGTTTTTTAACTGTATCCGAGCACGGTGCAGGTAAACCTTCACCTGGCTCTCACTAAGTCCCGTTATCCTGCCTATCTCCTCATATGAATAACCCTCATAGTCCTTTAATAGCACCAGGCTCCTCTGTGTTTCCCCCAGCCTGGCCAGCGCCTCATCAAGTATCTTCTTCAGGTTGTTAACGGGTTTGTTAATGATACTTGTCTGCTCACTGAATCCCTCTTTCAATAGAACTCTTTTGCTCTTTCTCAGGTGATCTATCATCTGGTGGTAGGCAACCGTAAAGAGATAACTCTTGCTTTTCTCATATTCCACTTCCTCCCTTCGCTGCCACATTTTTTCAAATGCGCTCTGTACCACATCCCGCGCATCTTCCTCATGCCGGAGGTTTTTTACGATGAAGCGATACACATTATCTGCATATTGCCGCACACATTCATTGTATTCCCTTTCAGTCATAAACAGTTGAACTTGATATTTTCAGGATGGTTTGCTTGTAGTACGGATGATGAAACCATAAAGTTACAATCCCCGGTAAAAAAATATCCCCCGGGGGGCGGGGGAGGGTCAGGAATCATTCATTTATTGGTTCGCCTGGGCATTTTCAGGGGTGAATCAGCATAATTTAAGTATCAGTATTGCCCTTAAACCAGCATTTTCCGCTTAAATTCAAAACGTGAGCATCAGCAGGTTACCACTCATTGAATCCCAGATTATTGAACTGCCACCCGTAACCGGCTGCGGAACAATCAATTTTTTATCCTCATCACATGACTTTTCTTTCAGGCAGCAGGCTTGCATGCTTTTTTCCGTACTTCCGTAAGAATAATTATGATATATGGCAAAACCCGCAACAAATAGTATGGCGGTGGCCAATGCTTTAATATAGAATGGAATTTTCATGTGCAGGTTTTAGGAATATGACGCAATTTAATTACCTCATGTTACAGGTTGCATTTAAAAAAGTTAAAAAGGATGGTTCTCGATAAGATGACACGCTGTTTCCTTATTTGCTCAGCAGCCCTTTTCTTTCCTATTTTTGGGCCCTAAAATTTTCCTGATGAACGAAAAATTCGTGAAACGTATTGCTACGGAATTAGAAGAGATCAAGAGCGCAGGCCTATTCAAATCAGAACGCATCATTACCAGTGAACAGGGACCGGAGATCATGGTGAATGGAAAAGAGGTGTTGAATTTCTGTGCCAATAATTACCTCGGACTTTCTTCCCATCCCAGGGTTATAGAAGCTGCCCACAAAGCGATTGATTCCCATGGCTATGGCATGAGCAGCGTACGTTTCATTTGTGGTACACAGGATATCCATAAAACGCTTGAGAAAAAGCTTGCCGAATTCCTTGGTACAGAAGACACTATTTTATATGCTGCGGCATTCGATGCCAATGGGGGAGTATTTGAACCTCTTTTTGGCGCTGAAGATGCCATCATATCCGATGAACTGAATCACGCTTCCATTATTGATGGTGTCAGGCTTTGTAAAGCACAACGCTTTCGTTACAAACATAATAATATGGCCGATCTGGAAGTTCAGCTCCAGGCTGCCGCCGCTGCCAGAAGCCGTATTATAGTAACAGATGGCTCTTTCAGTATGGACGGAACCATAGCCCAGCTTCACACCATTTGCGACCTGGCCGATAAATACGATGCCATCGTAATGATCGATGAATGTCATTCTTCGGGTTTCCTGGGTAAAACAGGAAGGGGTACCCATGAATACCGCGGAGTGATGGGCCGCATTGATATCATCACCGGCACTCTGGGTAAAGCCCTCGGCGGTGCATCGGGTGGTTTTACCAGTGGTCGTAAAGAAATTATCGAGATGTTGCGTCAACGCAGCAGACCATATCTTTTTAGTAATACACTCGCGCCCTCTATTGTAGGTGCCTCTATTGCTGTGCTGGATATGCTTAGTGAAACAACTTCCCTGCGCGACCAACTTGAATCTAATACATCTTATTTCAGATCTAAGATGACAGAAGCAGGTTTTGATATCCGTCCCGGTGACCACCCGATTGTGCCCATCATGCTCTATGATGCAGTGATTGCCCAGCAATTCGCAGCAAAACTCCTTGAAGAAGGGGTTTATGTGATCGGGTTCTTTTTCCCGGTTGTGCCAAAAGGACAGGCTCGTATCAGGGTTCAACTAAGCGCAGCCCATAAGCGGGAACACCTCGATAAAGCCATCGCTGCATTTACAAAGGTGGGAAAAGAGCTTGGTGTCATTCGCCCTTAACAGCAATCATACTGATCTCAACATTCACATTTCGTGGCAATCCCTTAACGGCAACGGTTTCCCGGGCTGGATAATTGCTATCGAAAAACCTGCCGTAAACCTCGTTCACCGAATTGAATAAACCCATATCACTCAGGAAAATGGTCGTTTTTACCACATCGCTGAAATTCATTCCGGCTTCATGAAGCACGGCCTTGAGATTGCGCATAACCTGCTCCGTTTCCCCGGCTGCATCAGTTGCCTCCAGATTTCCGGTCACAGGGTTGATGGCCACCTGGCCTGATATGTATAAAAACGAACCTACCTGTACAGCCTGGCTGTATGGACCGATCGGTGCCGGCGCATGCGGAGTATTGATGATCTTTTTTTCCATTCCACAAAAATAATGCTTTGTACTTTTGACCATGATTCTTCCCCCACTTTCTGTTGCCATGATGGTGAAACCAGGTCATGATCCTTTCCCGGTGAGCTGCGCAGAGCCCGTTATTCTGCATCATTATCATGATTTCAGTCTCTTTTGCCAGGCTCATGCCAATCTATTCATCGATTGTGATTTTTCTCCTACAGCGGAGCGCATAAAATGCCTCACAGCACTGGCGGCACCGGTCATTGTCAATTCTGTTTCATTTACCACAAAGGAGATCGGTTCCTCAATGATCCGTTTCAATGGGTGGACAGGTTTCAGCCACCAATCCGTACTCGAACTTGCTGCTGCAAGAAAAGATCTGCCCGATGCTGTGGAACAATTTGCATTGGCCTGCGGACTCAGTATCGTGATGGCTCCCGATACCGCCGGAATGGTGCGGGCCAGAATAATTGCCATGATAATTAATGAAGCCTATTATGCCCTGGGAGAAGGTGTAAGTACAGAAGAAGATATCGATACCGCAATGAAACTTGGTACCAATTACCCTTACGGCCCCTTCGAATGGGCTTCCCGAATAGGTCATGTTAATATTGTAGAACTATTGGAAATTATGTCTCTTAACGATAAAAAATATCAGCCCGCACCAGCATTGGTGGCGGCTGCCAAATCATAATGGCCACAATATTAACCATCGATACCGCCAGTGAACAGGCCGGCATTTGCCTGTCTCTGGACGATCATCATATTCAATCGGTGAACCCCCTTCAAAAAGACCACGCTGCCTGGTTGCAGCCCGCCATAAGGGCACTTTTTGAGGCCTCATCCACTGCACTATCCTCCCTTGATGCAGTAGCCGTTACCGCCGGACCGGGTTCTTATACCGGACTTCGGGTTGCACTTTCCTCCGCCAAAGGCCTCTGTTATGCATTGGGTAAACCCCTGATCACCATGAGTTCTTTGCTTGTAATGGCCAAAACAGCGGTAAAACAACTGGAAAAACCAATGTTGCTCTGTCCCATGATCGATGCTCGCCGGATGGAGGTGTTTACCGCCCTCTTTGATGAGAACGGGCAGCAACTCCAGGAGGCCTTTGCCCTGGTCCTTGAACCCGATAGTTTTGATAAATGGCTCCACGAAAAACAGGTTTGTTTCTTCGGGGATGGCGCTGCGAAATATAAAAACATGTTAAAAAATGTTAACGCATACTTTGAAAATATCCATACCGATATCACTACAACAGCCCAATTAGCGGCTGAAATGTATGCCAAACAGGCTTTTTCTGATCTTGCTTACACAGAACCGAATTACGTAAAAGCTTTTTACAGCCCCCAAAAAGCAAAATCATGAAGCATTTTAAAAAATTGCAATGTAAATTTGCATGTTTAGGCTAAGGCAAATAGTTGACAATCATAAATCCAATTTTCACACATGAACACAGTAGCAGCAAATTATCTAGTGGTTAACGAGGTAGAAGGCTCGGAAATGAAAGTAGATTTCTTACATGTAAAAAAAGCGGCTCTTACACTAAGGGCGATGAATCACAAATTGCGTCAGCAGATCATGAAGTTGTTGGAAGAGAGTGACAAACTCACCGTAACCGAAATATATGTCAGGTTAAGGTTAGAGCAGTCCGTTGCTTCTCAACACCTCGCAATTCTTCGCCGCGCAGGTATTGTGAAGACTGAACGCGATGGTAAATTCATTTATTACAAATTGAATGAACCCCGCATCATTGAAATCAGTCGCTGCGTGGAAGACATTATCAGCTAATTGGTTCTACCATAGTTTATAGCGGATCGCCTTCGGTCCGCTATTTTTATTACACCTCAACAAGCAGTTTTAATTTTTTACTTTCAGCTATGTCAGCATTTAGTTTTATTTCTCCTGCCGAATTGCAGGAAAAACTCAAGTCTGTAGATATAACCCTAATCGATACCCGACCATCTGCCGAATTTTCCATTGGGTTTGTTCCCGGCTCGCTTGGTATCGGGCCCGATGGTCGCTATGACTCCTGGGCTGCTACCTACACAGAAGGCAGCACTAATATCAATCTCATTACTCCCCTCGGTGAAGAAGCGTCTACTGTAGAGCGCCTCCGCAAAGCCGGGGTTCGGAATATCAGCGCAGTACTGGAAGGTGGATTTGAAGCCTGGCAAAACATCGGCGGCCCGGTCGACCTCCTGATCGAAGTTGATCCCGATGAACTTGCTATGGATCTTCCCCATGACCCTCATCTGATCGTTGTAGACCTGCGCAGCCCTATTGAATACAATGAATCTCATGTTACAGGCGCGCAAAACCTTCCCCTCGCTGAAATGACCGACCTGGCAACTATTGCCAATTTCGAGGAGTTTCAAAATCTCTATATCCATTGCGGTGGGGGACAAAGAAGCGTGATCGCTGCCTCCCTTCTGAAAAGACAGGGTATTCATAATCTACGGATCATAACAGGAGGCTTTCCCGCTATTAAAGAAGAGAAGCGTATACCCCTTGAAAAAGAGGTCAGCAAGCTGAATTAAACCGAAAATATCCCATTTCGGATCGCAAAGGTCACCAGTCCCACCCTCGTCTTTAAGCGCAGCTTTTCAAATAAGGTATCCCGGTAACCATCAATGGTACGCGGACTCAGAAACATCCTCCCGGCAATTTCCTTATAGGTCATTTCCGTACAGGCATATTGCAGGAATTCAATCTCACGGTCATTCAAAACCGAAATTGGATTCCTGCCTTCCTCTTCTTCATATCCGTTTATGGTATGGATAAGCCTGCCCGTTACCAGTTCCGAATAATAATATCCCTTTTGTATAAGCGCATCCATGGCAGTGCGCAAATCTCTTGGGTCTGCATATTTCATCACATAACCCCTTACTCCGGCCTTGAACATCCTGATGATCGCATTCTCTGTATCATACATAGATAAGGCCAGGATCTTGACATCGGGGTAATGCCTTTTCAACCAGCTGGTGGTAGCACATCCATCCATCTCCGGCATGTTGAAATCCATCAACACGATATCCGGTAAATTCAATGGATCGATCATATTCATTAACTCCTTGCCATTGTTTGCCTCAAATATCACCTGGTACTGATCAAATCCCTCCACCAGTCTGGCCAACCCGTTTCTCAGCAGGGCATGGTCATCCACCAGCACTACCTTAAATAGTTCTTTCATGTTTAGCTTTTAAGTTTGATAAATATTTAGAATTGTGGCAGGGAGAGGTTATTTCAGCAGATAATCAGACAAATTTATTTGAAACATAAGGGTTGATCCCACGCTGCGGTGGTGGAAGAAGATCGATCCATTGTGCAATGTATTCAGCCTTCCATGGTTTTTTCCATCGTCGGTGGCTCCATAACCACATATCGGGGTGTTGGCGGATAACACGCTGTAAAAAATCCCGGTATTGTATGGTCAGCTCACCTTCAGGCCAACGTGCAGGATCTTCCGTAACCAGCGTTGCATGCAGGTAGTAATAACCACGCTTTTCTTTAGTTATGTTCACAAATACAACTGGTATATTGCCCGCCCTTGCACCTTTTTCAGGACCCGGAATGAAGCCGGTAGGCATTCCCAGGAAATCCATCCAAAAAGCCCGCTCCGGTCGGGGTGGTACCTGGTCGGCTACAAGCCCCAGCAGGTATTGTTGGTCACGGTATGGCATTATGCTCTTTCGCATATCCGTTGCCGGAAGAAGGATGGTTCCTGTCCTGCTCCTTAGCTTTCGAAAGATACGATCCATGGTCTTATTCTTCAGGGGCATATAAACTCCCAGCATCTGGTAACTGCTATTCAAACTGAATGAAAGATTTCCCAGCTCCCAGTTGAAATTATGCCCCATATGGACCTGGCATTTAAGACCCTTTTTATACAGGTCTTCAAAAACATGGTAATCGCCCGGCATACGTTCACGGATAAACGCATCGCTTGCCGAAAACAGTTTGATGGTCTCCATGAAAGTGTCAGTAAAATTCCTCGCAAAACGATAGGCTATCCCATCCCGCTCTTTCTGGGTCTTTCGGGGGAATGCAAGATTCAGATTCATGCGGATCACCCAGTAACGATAATTGAATACATCAAACAGAAGCCATGCCACGAAATCGCTGATCAGGTAAAGCGCCCACATCGGTAGCAGCGATACAACATAAAGAAATCCGTACACCAGGTAATACATGTTCAGTTTGTTCAGGCTACAAATGTAACGGGCACTTCCTCTCTTTCCAAGTAGTGGGAGGGGAGAAAAACACGGTATTTTATCAAAGCACGATATTCTGCAGCAATTCGCTTTTTTCCGGGTAATCTGTATTGTAATGCAAACCCCTGCTCTCTTTACGGAACTGCGCCCCCTTAACAATAAGGAATGCAACACTGATCATATTTCGCAATTCACATAGCTGGGGCGATACCGTTGTTGTTTGATAAAGTTGCTCCGTTTCTGTCCATAGGAGGTCGAGCCTCTTCATGGCTCTTTCCAGTCGCACATCTGTTCTTACGATTCCAACATAGTCGCTCATAATTAATTGTAGCTCCTTTAAACTCTGGGTTATAAGGATCATTTCTCTTGGGTCGGTTGTACCACCGGCATCCCAATCTGGTATCATGGCATCATCAAGGGGATCCACATGATGTTTGGACCCTTCATCAAAAGCACGGTGACCAAATACCATGGCCTCCAGCAAAGAATTTGAAGCCAGCCGGTTGGCTCCATGCAATCCCGTTGAAGCACATTCCCCTGCCGCATAAAGATTGCGGATAGATGTGCGGCCCCACTCATCGGTCTTGATTCCACCGCAACTATAATGGGCAGCTGGTGCAACAGGAATCATATGCTTTGAAACATCTATACCGATAGAAAGACATTTCTCGTAAATGTTGGGAAAGTGATGTATGAATTTTTCCTGATCCATATGCCTGCAATCCAGGAAAACATGGTCGGTACCCATGATCTTCATCTCACTGTCTATGGCCCTTGCAACAATATCACGAGGTGCAAGGTCAAGCCGCTCGTCATAGCGTTCCATAAAGGCCTCACCCTTTCTGTTGCGCAGAATACCACCATCTCCCCGAACAGCTTCCGTTATCAGGAATGCCTGTCCGCCGCTGCCAGGCTCATATAATGCAGTAGGGTGAAACTGGATGAATTCCATGTTTTCAATGCGGCCCTTTGCTCTGTAAACCATTGCCACACCATCACCTGTTGCAATGGATGGATTGGTGGTGGTGCGATAAACCTGCCCATTTCCACCGGTTGCAAGAAGGGTAGTGCCCGCAAGTATTTTTTCGATCTGGTAGTTATGCGTATTGAGCGCATATACACCATAACACTGGATGTCAGGAGTGCTCTTTGTTACCAGAAATCCAAGATGGTGCTGCGTTATAAGTTCTATCACAAACCAATGCTTGATGAACTCGATATTAGGATACTGCTTTACCTTTTCTAATAGTGTACGCTCAATTTCCTTTCCCGTCACATCCTTATGGTGCAGGATCCTGTATTCACTATGTCCGCCTTCCATACCAAGAGCATAATCTCCATCAGCATCCTTGTCAAATTTTGCACCCCATTCTATCAGCTCGCGGATTCGCTGTACACCCTCCTTCACCACGATCTCAACAACCTGTGGATTGCAGAGCCCATCACCCGCTATCAGGGTGTCTTCAATATGTTTCGCAAAACTGTCATTCTCAAAATCGGTTACTCCCGCTATGCCTCCCTGCGCATATTTGGTGTTCGTTTCATCAGCTGCCGCCTTGGTCACAACCGTGATCTTCTTATCCGGAAAGCGGCCCGCCATTTTAATGGCATAGGTCAATCCGGCAATGCCACTCCCTATAACCAGGAAATCTGTCTGTTTCATATTGAAAAATATCTTTTTGTTGTTTCCAGCCATCCGGTTACACCATATACTAACAACACCTGCGCCAAAATATAGGTGATCATTACCGCCAATGTCGCCATCGCAAAGTTTTCTACAAAACTATTTACCGCCAGCAGGCTGTCTGATACAATGAATAAACCCGCCCCAATCAATACACCGCGCTTCTTTCTAAATGAATGCCAGGCAGCCGCAAACATGGAGGCTATCACCAGCGCATATACGAGAACAGGAATTTTAAGGGTATGGTTCAGATGGGGAGAAAGGTAATAATAAAATACTCCCACATAGGCCAACAACACAAGTATAACCACCCTGTTCAGCGTTGTGGATGTGTGGGTAGCGCCACGTAACCAAAGAAAGAATAGTATATAAAATATATGGGCAATAAGGAAGGAAGCCAGTCCCGCTATAAAATATATTTCTCCGCTTCTCATCAGGAACAGATCCCCCAGCCACGAAAAAAATATCGCAGCGGTGATAAAATGTTTTTTACCCGTGCCAAGGGTGGTGGTTGCAGAAAGAAACCAAACCAATAAGAATATCATCAGCAATGGCTTGGTTATGATCCGCAACCAATACAGATCTGCTGCTATGGCAAACAAATGCATCAAAGCACAAATACCATATCCGTATAGCCAGCTTCTAACCTGCATCAGTACTCGACGTTGATCTCAAGTGTTTCGGGTTTATCGATCATCTCCGTCATGCTTCCCGCCAGGGTTACCTGCCGCTTGTCAGCACTTAAGGTTGCTTTCGGGTTGGATACTTTTTTTGCGGCTCTCGGCAATTTGAGCACCAGCGTATATTTGGCATCTTCCATCATCGCCATCATCGACTTGGCTTCCGTCATTTTGGGATCGGCCATAAGCGTGTCATACTTGGCCTTGTTAAGCGTACGCTTATAACTATTCTTGCTATACAGAATATCATAAATGGATCCGATCTTATCAAGCCCGCCATTGGATCCGCCGCTTTGCGTATCTGCATTCGGGTTAACTCCCTTCATCGCCCTTTCCATCACGCCATTCTGGTTAATGACCGTATTGAGTTTGTTGGCATCAGCCAGGTTACTGAAGGGGTTATTGATATACATCTTCAGCATATTGCTGTCAAAATTCATTTGCATACGCAAACTTCCTCTCTGTAGCAATCGCCTTTCTTCAGCACTGATATTCTCTACGGTATCCATCACATCTTTAAGCATTATCAGGGTATCCATAGATCCTTTCATCCCCTCTTTCTTAAGGTCCTCTTCTGTGGCAAAACCCTTTAGCAATTCCAGCATCTTGCCCATGTCTGTTGTTATATTCATTTGTCCCGACCCGTCATTATTAAGCTGCACCTCTTCCGTGATTTCCAGGCAGGCGGTAAAACTCATGGCCAGCACAATGGCCAGCAAAACTTTGATCTTTTTCATCTTCAGGGTTTGTTTACAGTTACTTCGTAATGCAGGGTATAGGTTTGGGATTTTCCTGGTTCAAGTTGTAGTAGTCCCATTTTATTATTGAATGCATCGGGAGCGGCACTTAGATTTTCTATTGCCATGCTTTCCCTGTTCGGTGGGATATAGATTTGTAAATAAGGATAATTTCCATCTGTATGAAAGCGGATGCCAACACCATTGGCCGGATTGAGGAAAACGCAAACCGGTTGTTCACCTGGCTCCAGCACAAAACAATTGTCAAACGAAACCGAGCCAACGGGAGCAGAATTGTTAAAGGCATCGAAAGCCACCATTTTGCCGGTTGGTAATAACTTATCATCAAATTCTAACATTCCGATCGCCGGAAATTGGAGAAGGCAATCATCCACTTTAGTTCCCAGATTGAAATATGGATGCCAGCCATCTGCTATTGGAATGGTCCTGCTGTCGAGGTTTTCAAGGGTTGTCTGCACCTGCAGCGTTTGTGTAGGCAGTAAAGTATAAGTAATGGTGCAGGCATACCGGAAAGGATAACCCCCATCCTCAGCATTGTATTCATATCGGAAACTCGCCGATGCCATAAAATCTGTAACCACCTGTTCCGTTACGGCAAAGGCTTTATTGAAAAGCAAACCATGAATCGCACTGCCATCAGCAAACTTATTTGCAAACTCATAATCCTGCCCTTCCCACTGGTACCTGGCCTGGTTGATGCGGCAGGCAAAGGGTGAAAGTTTGCTGCTTTTATAAGACCGGGAAAGGTTTTCCTGAAGGTCGGTTGCGTTTAAATAGTTATCTATTATGTTATGAGGGCCTTCAGCAAGTGGTACTACAAAAGCATGCAGCATGGCACCCGAATCGGGTGCAATGGATATGGTTACCCCGCCACTATCATCATGCAGGTGCAATAGCGGTATATCGTTGGTGACAGATCTTGAAATACGGAATCTCATTGAACAAATCTACCATAAATGCACTTCAAATGAGAGTTCCCCTACCTTTGCGCCACAATTATTTCCATATGCTTTCAGTGTTCAATTATAGACGTCATATTCCTGGTTCCACTAAACTAGAGCAGAGTCTGTTCTCTATTCCCCTGATTCTTTTTTCATTACTGGTATTAACGGGTTGCGCTCCCAATAATGTGGAAGAAAATAAAGAGCTCGAAAAATATTTCACTGCACAGAATGTGACCGGCGTTTTCGGGATGTTTGATAATGGCCTCGGCAGTTTTATCATCTCCAACAAAAAACATTTCCGCGATTCTGCATTCCTGCCAGCCTCAACATTCAAAGTGGTGAATGCCCTGGTGGGCCTTGAATCGGGCGTACTGAAAGATGATAGTGTGGTGATAGCCGACCTGAGCCTCTACCGCGCTTTCCGTTTTTCATCGGTTCCCTATTTCCAGGAACTGGCAAGGCGAATAGGAAAGGACAGCATGCAACAATGGCTCGATACACTGGGTTATGCCGGCCGGTATGGACGTGCCATCATTAGCCAGGTGGATAGCTTCTGGCTCGATGGCAGTATAAAAATAACCCCTGATGAACAACTGGGATTGATGAAAAAACTCTACTTCGATCAGCTCCCTTTCCAGCGGCGTAGCAATGAGATGGTGCGGAAAATGATGCTGATGGAAGATAATTCCAATTACAAACTCAGCTACAAAACAGGATGGGGAAAAGATGCCAATGGCGACTCTATCGGCTGGATCATCGGCTGGATCGAGGAAAACCGCCATCCCTACTTCTTTGTACTGCAACTTCGAACACCCGATCCCGCCGCCGATATCCCCACCATCCGGCTGAAGATCCTGAAAGATATCCTCGCCCACCTGGGCTTCCTGAAAGGCGAAAAATAAACTACCCGTCTGACATGCGTCAGGACGCATGTCAGACGGGTACCTCCAAATACCAGTTTGGCCTCTTTTTTGTCTTAACTTGCTCCAAACAGTCCACCCTTGTTCCGATTTGAAAATATTTACCTCTTTGCAGCACTCGCCCTTGTGGCAGTTTTACTCTCTTTATTCATGGCTGCTTTGCGATGGAAACGTCGCGCTGCCAGAAAGGTTGGAGACCCCGCCCTGGTGCAGGCATTGACCAGTAGTTATTCTCCCCGTAAATTTTTTATAAAAACAGTTCTGGCATTATTGGCGCTAGCATTATTAGTTGTTGCAGCTGCAAATCCCCGTAAAAAAGGAGCCACGGAGGCGGTCAACCGAAAAGGGGTGGATGTGATGTTGCTCATGGATGTGAGCAAGAGCATGCTGGCAGAGGATATCAAGCCCAATCGGCTCGAGCGCTCACGGCAGTTGGCCAGCCTGCTGATTGATCAACTGGCCGATAACAGGATAGGGATGATATGGTTTGCCGGGCATGCCTACATGCAGATGCCCCTCACATCAGATGCCTCCGCCGCCAAATTATATCTCCAGAATGCCGGTCCCGACGCCGTTCCTACACAGGGAACGGTCATTGGTGAAGCACTTCGGATGGCGGGCACAGCTTTCAATAGCAAAGAGAAAAAATACAAGGCCGTCGTACTTATCTCTGATGGCGAAGACCATGACGCCGAGGCATTAAAGGTGGTTCGCGACCTGGCTTCAACTGGGGTCATGATCAATACAGTAGGAGTGGGATCAGCCGAGGGTTCTACCATTTACGATCCCTCCATCAACGACAGCAAGCGCGATGCACAGGGCAATGTTGTAAGGACTAAATTGAACGAGGCGCAACTCCGCGAACTGGCCCAGGTGGGAAACGGCGTTTACGTATATCTGCAGGATGCAGGCTCAGCCGCAGCCACCATTCGAGAGCAATTAGCAGGTATTGAGAAAAAGGAATTGGAAGACGAGGCATTCGTTCAATACCATAGCTATTTCTATTATGTTATGGCACTGGCACTTGTCCTGCTACTGGCAGAACTTTTTATTTCAGAACGTAAAAAAGTCCTTGCATGAGATCATTCTCTATTATGACGATTCTTGGGGGATGTCTTTTCATCTCCATAAATGCAGATGCACAATTGCCCGCCGTCCGTGAAGGCAACAAGTATTACCGCGAAGGCAATTTTGAAGAGGCACTTAAAGCTTATGATAAAGCTGTTACCACCAATCCGGCCGATCCAACTGCCATGTATAACCGCTCCAATGCACTGGTGAAAAAAGGCGATGCCTCAGCAGCTCTTGGTGGTTATGAAGAGGTCATCGAAAAAGGGAAGGACAAGAAACTTACCCAGCAATCATGGTACAATAAGGGGGTGGTACACCAGCAGGGGAAGGAACTTGATAAGAGCATCGATGCATGGAAAATAGCGCTGAAGCTGGATCCGGAAGACAAGCAGGCACGCGAAAACCTGCAAAAGGCTCTCCGCGAGAAAAAGCAACAACAGCAACAACAACCCAAAGACCAGCAGCAAAAACAACAGGAACAACAAAAACCACAACCACAGCAAAGCAAACTGAACCAGAAACAGGTCGAACAATTACTTAAAGCCCTGGAGCAAAAAGAAAAAGAGATCCAAAAAAAGCTTCAACAAAAAGGCCCCGGCGTCAACCGCCCCGAAAAAGATTGGTAATAACCCATCTGACATGCGTCCTGACAGATGTCAGATGGTGGGGAAAAGTATAGACATTCGATCAAGTTCAAGTAATTCCATCGCCATATCCTTGTTACACATTCCTTTCTTTTCTGGATATAGGTATTCTGAATATGAAGAAAATTTCCAATCCTGCATGCGCGTTACTAGACCAGCGGTAACCGGGTTAGAATGCACATAATGAAATGTATTTCTACCTTGGCGTAGAACATCTGGGCCTATGATTTTATGTTTATATTTCTGGTGGAAAAGGTTGCCTGATTTTTCATACCAGGAATTGAATGCTTGCGTATAACTGCTTTGGAGTTTACGCATACCATCTGATAACTGGGTAATGGGCAATACCCTCCCTTCGAGTATTTTTATTGTCTGCTCATTCGCATGAATTAAAAAATGAAAATGGTTTGGCATCAATGTCCATGATAGCAGATCCACGTGAGGAACCAGATGTTCATTCATTTTGTCCAGGAAATGGTAATAATTCTCCTCATTCAGAAAAATTGATTGTTTCTGATTGCCCCTGTTGTAAATATGGTACAACTCCCCAAGTAATGGTTTCATGAATACAAAATAAAACATCGATTTATCCTACGGAAGAGTGAAAAAACCCCTTATCCGTCTGACATCCGTCCTGACGTAAGTCAGACATGTTATCTTTGCCCTATGCAACTATATACCGAATCACTGACTACATATAAAAGGCTGCTAACCAGAGAGGTTAGGATCGGGAACCTCCTACTTGGCAACGGCCACCCTATCCGTATTCAAACTATGACCACCACAGATACCATGAATACCATTGCTACGGTGGAGCAAAGCATCCGTTGCATTGAAGCAGGGGCTGAACTGGTAAGGATTACCGCACCCAGCAAAAAAGAAGCGGAAAACCTCTTAGAGATCAAAAATGAACTTCGTGCCCGGGGATATGAAACGCCGCTTGTGGCCGACATTCATTTCACCCCAAACGCTGCAGAGATCGCCGCCCGCATCATCGAGAAAGTAAGGGTCAATCCGGGTAACTATGTTGATAAGAAGAAGTTTGAACAGATCGATTATACCAATGCAGAATATGCCGCGGAAATTGACAGGATCCGCGAACGCTTTACCCCCCTTGTAAAAATATGCCGCGAATACGGTACCGCTATGCGTATTGGTACCAACCATGGATCATTAAGCGATCGTATCATGAGCCGTTATGGCGACACCCCCATGGGTATGGTGGAAAGCGCAATGGAATTTCTTCGGATTGCACGCGATGAAAGCTACCACAATATCATTCTTAGCATGAAGAGCAGCAACCCGCAGGTGATGGTTCAGGCTTACCGAATGCTGATACAAACCATGGAAGCCGAATTCGGAGAAATCTATCCATTGCACCTTGGGGTAACGGAAGCTGGCGATGGCGAAGATGGTAGAATCAAATCAACGATCGGTATCGGCAGCTTGCTGGAAGATGGTATAGGCGATACCATCCGGGTATCATTAACCGAAGACCCTGAATTTGAGATACCCGTTTGCCGCGACCTGGTAAAACGTTATTCAAATCCGCTATCATCAGAAAGAGTTCAGCCTGCCGACATTGCAAGGCTTGGATATTCTCCCTTTTCATACCAGCGTCGCAATACTGACCCTGTTCAGAATATTGGTGGCAGGCAGGTTCCGGTTGTTGTGGCCGATCTTAGTAGTATTTCCCAGATCCAACCACATCACCTGCAGGCAATCGGTTACACATATGATGCAACAACTGATAAATGGAATATTGGTGATGCCGCCGCAGACTATATTTTCACAGGCCACCAACTTCTTACCTTTCCATTACCCGGTACCCTCAAAGTAATCGTTTATCCCGCTGCATGGGAGTCAGCGATCGATAAAACAAAATATTTCCCCATCTACCAGGATAGTGGATTTGTAACTGCTACAGAAAAAAGCAACCAACTGAATTTTGTGATGGTTGATTGTTTCGGTGATGATACTGCCCTTAATGATTTTACCCATATCGATACACTTGCGAATGACCCTACTGTGGTCATCTGCCTAAGCAGTACCAACCGGAATGCCATGCAATCGGTACGACGCATGTTCATAGAATTGCTGCAACGCGATATCCGTAATCCGGTGGTCCTCATTACTGACAGTCATGGTCAAACGCCCGATGAACACCTGATTGATTTTGCCACCGAAACAGGCGCCTTACTGCTCGATGGCCTGGGCGATGGCATCTGCCTCGGATATAGTGCCGACGCTAAGGTTGAAAACATGCGGGTTAGCGGTCGCACCTATTTGCCGGTAAAAGATATTCAGCAATTCACCAATAATACCGCCTTCAGTATTTTACAAGCCACACGTACACGAATCAGCAAAACTGAATATATTTCTTGTCCAAGCTGTGGCCGTACACTTTTTGATCTGCAGGAAACTACCGCAAAGATCCGCTCGGTTACCAACCATCTTAAAGGAGTTAAGATCGCAATAATGGGATGTATAGTAAATGGACCGGGAGAAATGGCTGATGCCGATTTTGGTTATGTAGGAAGCGGACCCGGAAAGATCACATTATATAAGGGTAAGGAAGTTGTAAAGCGAAATGTTGATAGTGAAGTGGCAGTGTCGGAACTGATAAGTTTGCTTAAAGAGAATGAAGCATGGGTTGACCCTGCTGTTTAAGATGAATTTTTAATACCTGTATAAAACAGCTCGCTGGTAGGTTCTTATCCCATAACTTTTTACTTTAGGGATAGTACTATCCCCACCACCGCTTATCGCGATCGGCTTTTCCTGCATATTGTAAAACTCAACACTTAAACTATCCCCGCTTAGCCAGCTATTATTTATAAGTGTATTGCCTTGAACTGTAAAACTGCTGCTAAACCTGTCGCCCACCAAAAAATGATCCAGCACGATACTATTCCTTTCATCAATAAGCCAATGTCCCTTCTCTTTATTAAAAGGCTTTAAAATGTATGTTCTCACATCTGATTGCTGGCTGCCATAGATCATCCGCCAGGTATAATGATCAGCACTATCGAGCGGTAAAATATGCAACTCCATTAGTACCGGCTCGCGTTCAACAAGGCCTTGGTACCAGTACATGGTTCCCTTCCATTTCCCAACCCACCTACTGGGAAAATCATTTGTTGAATCATTGCCTTTTACGGATGCATTTTTTCCTTTATCCTGTGCGAATAATGACATCGAACAAACGAAAATCCAAAAACACCCTAACCCGTACATTCGGCATATCTTCATAATCGCAATATTACGAAAAAACCCATCTGACGCCTGTCACGACAGGCGTCAGATGGGTTTTAATGCGGGTTATCAGAATCTCAATGAATATCCCAGGTTCACGGAGTAGTCTGCAAATGCGGCATCACCATGACGGTAGGTTCCGCTTTGCAAAGAAGCTTCCTTGTCTGTAACACTCCGGGTGCGGTTACGCTCCAATGCCACCGGTACAGTAGCATAAAAGACGCCCCGCTTTGCCTGGTAAGTTATTCCCGGCTCCACTGCTATTACATATCCCGGCCTCCGAAATCCACCACTTTCTCCCAGAAGGTCCTCAACAGGAATTCCCTCGATGCGTCCACCAATGCTTCCGGAAACACCCTTTAATTTCCCCAAAAAATTGTAATTGAATCCGGCCCTTGCCATATACTGGTCGGGAACGCTCATGATTGATTCATTGGCTAACACAGCACTTAAGGTTTCGCGATAAGTGCGTGTGCCATTTACTTCGCGTGGATTTGAGAGATAATAAAGATTGGTATATAATCCTGCCATCGGCGAAAAACTATAAAATCCATTCAACTCAAGCGCAATGCCCGTACCTCCATCTCCCAGCTGAATTGATTGATCAACAGGCCTCAGCTCAGGCTTCCCATCAACCCCAACATTCTGGAAATAGTCCTGGTAATTATAATTGCCGGTGGGAAGTTTCAAACCCAGCCCCAACTGAAAATTTCCCTTACTATGTTTCGCAGGATCGATCATCCACCGATAAGCCATAACCCGCATATCACCAATTCCGAATGACTCCGTATTATGACGTTGAGTGCGGCCATGCTCATATAATGAGGAACGCTTGTTGATCCCTATCGGTAATCCTATCAAAAATGACCACCTATCATTCAATTGCTTAGCAACCGAAAGATCCAAAAGATGTTGCCAGTTGATAACCTCAGTATTCTGTTTAAGCCTTTCTTCCTGTTCATCCCTGCCTTTAAAATGACGGAATGATTTGAAATAACGATAGCCGATATTCAATTGCCATTGCCCGGCAGCCACCTGCTGCCCCGAAACGGAACAATTGGTGCCGGTGCCCCTGATCGCAACACATCCTTGTGAAGTTGCATTTAATGCCAGAAGGGTCAGCGCAAAAAAAGATAATATAAGTTGTTTCATTGCAGTTGTTTTGTTTTTATCCGTCTGACGTCTGTCCTGACGCATGTCAGACGGGTTGGTTATTTTTTCATTTTCAATCGGCTCACCACCATCTCACCAATACGACGCCCCGATTCAGCGCCCATATCGTTATCAAAACGGAAATGGATCCCACCATAAAGTCGGCTCATGGCTGCTTCCGCAGCTGCATCCCTGAAAGATGTGATCTCCCGGTTGGCTATACCAAACTCCAGTAACGAGGTGTCCGTGAATCGTAATTTATCGCCAAAAACACTGGTCATCGCCTCGGCAGCCGCAGCAGATGCCGTTCCATGCCCGCTCGGGAATGAAGGGAATGGCGGTGTCTGTATATAAGGCCTCCATTCAGGATCGATCGCCTGGTTAATGACTGTCTCCGGACGGATCGAATTGTAACTGTACTTCCCTTCCCAGCAACTGATAAAGGCATCAAAAAGCGTTATGGCTGTTTTCGCATATCCGGTTACGGTAGTATTGAAATCAGCTCCCGCTTTCTGCGCTGCTATTCCCACAATATTCATCCAGTGACCAGGAGGTGAAAACTTCTTGGTGGCAAACATAACATGACCACTCACATTCATCTTGAAAGGATTGTCATCCCAAAACTCTGCGATATGCTTCTGCTCGTCCGTCAGACTGTCCCCGATCAGTTTAACTTCCATTGCGGCTTTGTAATAAATCCCACTCGTATCACGCATATTGAATGGTGGGGGCTGGTGAGCCTTGCACACTGAAGCGCTGTCCAGAACCAAGGTCCTGATTTCCATCCAGTGTGGCTCCATCGCCTGGGCATACATGGGAGGTGTCGGGATCCAACGACCTTCATCGTTGTTAACCGTATAACGGGTGCTGGAACGGGTTTGCGCATAGTTATCGCTTTTTGACCACGCCATGATAGCGGATGATATTGTATCCGCATATGCCCTGGTGGCTTCCTGTATGGCAGATGGCATACCCAAACTATCAGCCATTTCCAACAGCTCATCATAATATCCCATCAAACTTCCTTCCGGAAATGTTACCGCATTGCCCACTTTGGTGAAGGCTAACATGGCCGCCAGTGGAAAATCAACGATCGAAGTATCTGCCGGCTTAGGCATTGGAGGGAGATGCTTTATTTGCCCGGATAAACTCTGGTAACGGGAAGGGTCACCCGCAGCAATCACCTCATATGCCGCAATATTAGCATAGGCGTAATTCCTTGTTGCGATCATGGGAGGAAAATTATTCTCCAATACCACATCGTTCAACTTCTTCACCGTTTTGCAGTAAAGAAACGGATCATGCATCGCAGCCTTATAATCCTTCGGGCCGCCGCAACCCATAAGTTGCATCACTATCGCCACCACAGCTACCAAAGCTGACATCTTCATCCTCCTTGTATTCGTTTTCATGGAAACTCTCATCTTGTTTATGTTGCCGGTTAAGTTACTAATTCGAACCATCCTGTTGCCCCAATTTTACAGCAAACGAACCAATAGCATTTCCGCAATCAAGTCCAGCCTCTGAATCAAAACGGTAATGTATTCCGCCATAGATCCGCGATTCCGCCGCTTCCTGTGCCATTGCTTCAAACGACGCGCTTTCTCCGGGAAAGATATAACCCAGAACAGTAGCCGCCGCTGCAGAAAAAGTAGAATGCCCCGAAGTATAAGATGGAAAATTCGGAAGTCCAATTGTTTTGATAGATGGATCTACCTGCGAAGGACGGGGATAATAATAGTAGGTCTTGGCATCCCAACAACTTATTCCTGCATCAAAGATCGCCATATTCATAAGAGCCAGGGTCCGCGCTGTTCTTAGCTCACTGAACTTATTAGCAACAATCGATTTGCAGGCGATCTCATTCCAATGGCCCGGAGGTGTATACGTTCCCGCTCCATCACCCCATAATTGTGCAATTCGCCAAACCTCTCCTGAACGAACCTCTGACATTCTCTTCACCTCTGCAAGTGCCTCATTGAATTCAGCCGAACCAATAGCGGGTGGCGGCGGCGGACGTAATGAATCACGCTGGCTGGTAGTAATAAGAAATTGCTTCACATTTCCAAAGAAGGTCAGCATTCCCGGCCTTGCTGGTTTCTCCAGACTCTCCCAGGGCATTGTGAGTCCGCGATCAACAGCCGCCTGCTTCGCCTCTGCCCATAGTGCCGGATTTCCTCCAGACTGCCCCATTCCGTCCGTACGATATCGCGCTAACACCTTTTCCACTACCTGGTTGGCGATCTGCTCTCCCGCTGCAATATCAGATGGCGCAGCTACCCCGCTGACCATCTTCGCACGCTTCTGCTCATCACGCTCACCCGCAAGCATAGTACTGTCATTGGGGAACATTACCCGCAACAACCGGTAACTTACCTGTGCTACAACAGCATCCTCCGAAGGGAAAGACGGCAGCCCCTCCTGCAAAGGTTCAAGCGCCTTAATGGCACCCCCCTGCGCAGCGGGACTCATTCTGTTATACTGAAACTTGTATTTCCAGGTGCTCACCAACGCATCATAAATAGCAACATGTAAATAGGCATATGCCCTTGATGCATAAGGCGGATTGGCAAAAGGAAATTTCGGATAGGCTCCCGGATCATTTGCATTTGGTGCAGGATAGTTTCCTTCGGCATTCGCTTCCGGCGGAATATTATATACCGCCACCAGCTTTCGCGCGATCTCATTCCACCTGATGATGCCACTGTTCTTCCATTTATTTATTGCGCGCTTATCCGTATCCGTTATCGAAGCCTGCATGTCTGCGATCTGCTGCAGCTCCGCCGTATAAGCGGCACTGCCAACTGCCTCTGGCGCGGTAATAGTAATATCAGAAGGGCTTCCAATCAATATGGTTTTCCAGTTGCCCCCATTGTTTTCAACAGCAACAGGCTCAAAAGAAGGTAACGATCGTTGCTCAACCTCCTTTGAACACCCCGCGAAAATTGCCATCATAGCAATTCCCCCCAGTATGATATAATTAGTTTTCTGCTTGCTCATTTTTCTTTTTTTGGAAAGGTTTAAAAACATATTGCACGCCCCCCATCCAGGTAAAGGACTTGCCAATATTTCTGCCTGCTACTACCTGATCGCCCATCGCATGTAAGGCCAGTCCTTTTATCCATGGCGTCCACCAAAGTCCACTCACACCAACACTCTGGCGGTCCATACGATTGCCCGGAAATGGCATGTCATTGCGACGGATATCAGCTCCACTGGTGCTGATCGCCCAATTATACTGTACCCCAAGCCTTACATGAGGATTATCAAATCCGGCACGCACACTACCATCCCATACATCGGGTATGGCCATCTCCTTACTGTAATACTGATCGTCGGTATAATAGGTCTCCCTGTCCACCTCAATTTTGCCACGCATGATATAACCTGTCTGGATTGTTGTGAACCAACCCTTATCCAGTTTATAATGGCCGATAGCCCTGAGCTGTGCAGTCTTTGCTCCCAACCCTATTGAATAAGGAAGAAAATCAGGGATATAATCCGTCACCGGAACAGAAAAGCCTACAGTGGCAAAACTTCTCAAAGTACCATTGCCAAGGCGATTCTTGGTTAGCTGAACCTTGGCCTCCACGGCCAGATCCTGCCATCCCTTTAGATCTGCCATATAACCGGCGTCTGATGTATTTTGGATATAGGGCACCGTAGCAAATACCGATATCCTGTCGGTAATGCCATAACCCAGCATAGGCATGAAAATTTTCGAACTGAATTCACCTATATTAAGATTCTCTCTCAATCTTTTCCCTTCCCAGTATTCAGTCCATTTGGATTCTCCATAATCGGCTATGAGGCAAAGCTCACCTTTGGCCATCGTGAAACCGTCGAAGGCGGTTTGCGCCATTGTATTTAACGCCGCCCCTGTAAAAAGATACAGAATGGCGACGCATTTAATTATGCGTCTGATCATTGCAGTTGATTGGTTAAGTTGCTTACTTAAGTGTGGCTCAACCGGGTATGCCATCAGCGTATGCCAAGGCATACCCGGTTTGAGTACACTTACTTTCAATAAACGTAGTCACGAAAACAATCAGGCATCTGGCGGCTGTTCGGAAGAATGCTTTATTCCCGCAGGTAGATTGACCAGGTATTCATTATAGATTATACCGGTCTCGCGGAAAACAGGTGTGAATGCTGCAATTGCCATGCTCTCCACACATTCAGTGAGAATATTTTTAATGGAAACAGATTGTTTCCCTGTTTGGTTACCCGTAGAATTTGTATGCTGCAGGTCATTCACCAACTGGAAAAATTCATCCCTCGCATTGGTGATATGGTGCGCCTCTGCATTGGGAATGCAACGCATTTCAAGTGAGTCGTTGTAGATCCTGCGCTCCACATACTGGTATTTCATTCCCCCAATCATCACCTCACCTTTTACACGTTCAAAAATGGGAGAGTTGGTATAGTAGGGGAGTTCGTCTACCGGAACTTTGATCGTTACCAATGCCGACGCATCATAATGATCAACATCAAGCCTGGCATCGAGTTGCTGACTATAATGTGTTTCCAGGTAAGAAAAAACAGCGCGGTATCCCAGCAGATTGAACAGCAGGATGCCCATGGCAAGTATGGCAGCTAGTTTTTTCACGAGGGGGAAAGTTAGGAAATTTTTTAATATTCCGCTCCCGAACCCCCACCGCCAAATTTTCCACCGCCAAATTCCACCTCTCCTCCGGCTTCTGGCGCCACAGCCACACCCGAATATCCCCCCACCACCAGCCAGGGGGCACTTTGCAGCAGGTCGCCCTCATCACCGCCTTTCCTGAAGCTGTAAGAACTCGCCCCTTTTTTCAGGAATCGTACCAACAACCCGGTTAACCCCAGCAATAACAAGCCATATATTAATGTAGTGATCTCTCCCGCAAAAACCGGATAATAATAGTGCTGGAAATAAAATACACTCAAGAGCAACACCATCCATATCCTTATTTGTAAACGGTCCTTATTCACAATCGAACGCCATAACATTATTACAGGTACCATAATGGTCCAGCCCCAATGAAATATTTGCCATCCCCCTGCCAGCGTGCCAACAGAAGGTTGTTCCGCCAGCAACTTGTCTATTACAAATACATGCAGCGAAACATAGGCCAGCGCAGCGGCAAAACTTCTCAGCACATGCAAACAGCTCCTATGCCACCTAAACCTTTCTCTTCCCATTAAATACCTGGCAACCAGGCTGCTGGCCGCCATCGTAACGGCCACCACAAAACACATCAGCTGTGGATGTGGATAATCATTCCAGTAAAACAGGGTTATCACAACTGCACAGAGGCTGAGGAGTGAAGCCAACACCGCCAGCCGGTCGAGATATCGGAGCCAGGCAACACTGCACAACAAAAATGCGATGACCGCTACCCAAACCCTGTGGGGTGCATATAACATATCAAGTTGAAGACCCGCAAAAAATACCAGCGAACTAACACTTGTATACAATAAAATATCATCAATGCCCGATCGGTAATGCCCCCGTTTCTTTACAAAAAATTCCAATGCGGCAAAGCTCACCAATCCTGTAAAAAGCGATATATAATTTGTTTGTTCTGCCCCTGTTGCCTGAATCACCAGTGCAGTAATGGCTTGCAAAATTATACTTGTCAAAATCGCCAGACCAATCCGCACAAAGAAATTGGGCATGTAGAGTCGCGATCCTAACTGGTGATTCACCAGTAGCTTTTCTTTTTCCGTTATCAGCTCCTGCTTGAAGGCCTCATCTATAAGATCCCTTTTCTCCAGTTGCTCCAGTTCAGGAATGGGATAAGCTATCATGGTGCCTGAGTTTTTTGTTGAGGGAAATCAGTATGGTCGCGAGCCCAATGCCCGTACCAATAAAATAAAACAGTGTTATATATATTGTGTTGGGGCCCCGGTCAAGCAATGATAAAACCTTGTCTATAAATACTATCGTTATGCCAATATAAGTGTACAACACCATCACCACCATATAGTAAAAAGATCGCTCCCGCATTGCTTTCAGGTAATGATACCAGGCGCCGGCCAGCAGTAAAACAAAAAACAATGGCCAGCCAGTTTCAAAATTCAGCATCGCCGCTATCGATGCAATAAAAAAGAAATGGGTTCCAAACTGGTGATAAGTTCCTTCAAAATGTGGTCGGATACTGCTTCTTTTTACCACCCACGATAATCCTGTTAAAAATACACCCAGACCCAGCGCGGTTATTATGGTACGGTTACTGTCAAGCTCTGCCAGTCCAAAGACGCTCGACGCATTGATTGTCAGGCCCAGCCATGCCGCCAGGTTGGTGACGGCCAGTGCCAGCACACCCCGATGATCAAAATAATAAGCCGTCGCAAATAGCAATACCATTGGTATAAATGTTGCCAATGACCACCTGCTTCCAAATAATTGAAACTGGCTCTGTAAATAACCCACCAGGGTCACCATTAATATTGCTCCCAGCATCAATACATAGTCGAAAACCGGCGATGAATCTTTATCTGATTCTCCCTTCCCCGCCTGCTTCTCTTTATGAAGAAAACACCATGTATAGCACCCGATGGTTGCTAATAAAAGTCCGGAAATTATAGCCAGGTGACCGATCTGGTCTATATACTTATAGATCAATACACCGGTACCTCCACTCACCAGCAATACTCCCAGGTAAAGCAATACCTGTATCTCCAGTCGTACCGAGGTCTTCTGATACTTGTAAAACTGCCGTATCTTTTCAATGGAAGCCTCCGAAAGCATCGAGCGCGTATAGAGGGCTTCAAAAAAAGCCAGTGCCATGTTGTTAGGGTTGTTCGGTTAAGATAACTTATTTCTCCCAATGCCGCCACCCGCCTCCAATCATCCTCAACCTCGTCCCCACGCCGTTGAAACTAACAGGCGTTCGTAATTCGGGCGACTAACGTACATTTGCTAACTAATTGAAACTGCTTCTACTATGGGTTATACACCGGTTAATAAAGTTCGGATAGTAACCGCAGCATCGCTGTTTGACGGACATGATGCGGCCATCAATATCATGCGCAGGATACTTCAGTCAAAAGGGGCGGAGATCATCCACCTCGGACATAACCGCTCCGTGCATGAAATTGTGGAAGCGGCCATTGAAGAAGATGTTCAGGGCATCGCTATCACCAGTTACCAGGGCGGACATGTGGAGTTCTTTAAATACATGAAGGACCTTCTTCACCAGAACGGTTGCGGTCACATCAAACTTTTCGGCGGCGGTGGTGGAACCATCCTCCCAGAAGAGATCCGTGAATTGCACAGCTATGGTATAACCCGGATCTATTCGCCCGATGACGGCCGTACCATGGGCCTCGAGGGAATGATAGAAGACGTTATCAGGCAATGTGATTTTTCGCTTAATGGAAACGGTTATAAAACACCCATGACACTGGGCGAATGGAAAGATGTTCGCCTCATAGCAAGGGCCATTACGAATAGAGAATTGGGTAATGGTGAACCCGCAACAGGGGAGAAGGAATCAACCGCCATACCAGTGCTCGGCATAACCGGAACAGGTGGCGCCGGAAAGAGTTCCGTCACTGATGAGATCGTCAGGAGATTCCTCAACAATTTCACCGACAAAACAGTTGCCGTAATTTCAGTTGACCCCTCCAAGAAGAAAACCGGCGGGGCCTTACTGGGCGACCGTATCCGCATGAACAGCATCAGTTCTCCCCGTGCCTATATGCGTTCGCTTGCAACCCGCGATGATAATACAGCCCTCAGCGCACATGTTCAGGACGCCATTGATATTTGCCGCGCTGCCGGTTTTGACCTCGTGATATTGGAGTCTGCAGGGGTGGGACAATCAGATGCTTCCATCCTCGATCATTGCGATGTTAGTCTCTATGTGATGACACCAGAATATGGTGCTGCGTCACAACTGGAGAAGATCAATATGCTCGATTATGCAGACCTGATCGCTATTAATAAATTCGATAAAAGTGGCGCACTCGATTCATTGCACGATGTTCGCAAACAATACAAACGCAATTACAATCTCTTCACCGCGAAAGATGAAGACCTTCCCATTGTTGGCACCATCGCCGCACAATTCAATGATGCGGGAGTAAACGAACTTTTTGAAAAACTGGTATCAGCCATAGAGAAGAAAACAGGAACCAGTTTTGGCACCATAGAATTTCATAAACATAATAAAGATACTTCCGCAAAATCACAGGTGATCCCTCCTAAAAGAGTTCGCTACCTCAGTGAGATTGCAGAGAATAACCGCGGTTATGATGCATGGGTGCATGAGCAGGTGGCCATCGCTACTAAACTTTACCAGATCAATGGAATTATTGGTGAGAAGGAAGTTTCCGGCATTCCTGAGTTATCAAAAATGCGCGATCGCTTCCAGGAGCAGCTACATCCCGATTGCCGTAAACTCATCGAAGCCTGGCCTGCGCTGGTAGATAAATACAACAAGCCCTTTTTTGAATATGAAGTGAGGGATAAGATCATCCGCCAACCGCTTACCACAGTTTCACTCAGTGGTACCACCGTCAAAAAAATGGTGTTGCCAAAATACCATGATTGGGGTGATATTCTTCGCTGGCAATTACAGGAAAATGTGCCTGGAGAATTTCCTTATACCGCAGGTGTTTTTGAATTGAAACGTCAGGGTGAAGATCCTACCCGGATGTTCGCAGGCGAAGGTGGACCGGAACGTACAAATAAACGCTTCCACTATGTTTCACAGGACCAACCCGCCAAGCGACTTTCTACCGCCTTTGATTCGGTTACACTTTATGGTGAGGATCCCGCTCCAAGGCCCGATATCTATGGTAAGATCGGTAACAGTGGTGTGAGCATCGCAACAGTTGATGATGCTAAAAAACTTTATAGCGGTTTCGATCTCTGCGATCCTAAAACCAGCGTTAGCATGACTATCAATGGTCCTGCTCCCATTTTGCTGGCCTTCTTCATGAACGCGGCCATCGACCAGGCTTGTGAAAAATACCTCGATAAGGAATTGAAGGAATGTCGCCCGGGCATTGGGCAGTGGGGACTTGAATCGGCTGGTGACAATCATTTATCGTCGGGTAAAACCAGGGCCGGGAACATAGAACAACTTAGCGAGGGTGGTGCGGGGGGATCAGCCTCCAAAGCGGATCCTGCTTTAGTGAAAGAAGTGCTGCGAAATAAATTTGCAAAACTGCCCCGACCCAAATATTATAATCCCTCCTCACCCGAACGACTACCCGAAGGAAACAATGGGCTGGGACTCGCACTGCTGGGCTTCAGCGGTGATGAAGTTTTACCCCCAGATATTTATCAACGTATAAAAGCAGAAGCACTTAGCCAGGTTCGCGGAACCGTGCAGGCCGATATCCTCAAAGAAGACCAGGCGCAGAACACCTGTATCTTCTCCACCGAATTTGCCCTCAAACTCATGGGCGATGTTCAGCAATATTTTATTGACCAGAAGGTGCGCAATTTTTACAGTGTCAGCATCAGCGGATATCATATTGCGGAAGCCGGCGCCAATCCAATTACGCAGCTGGCCTTCACGCTCGCCAATGGATTCACCTATGTGGAATATTACCTGAGCCGCGGCATGCATATCGATGATTTTGCCCCCAACCTCAGCTTCTTTTTCAGCAATGGAATGGATCCTGAATACAGTGTGATCGGGCGTGTTGCAAGGCGCATCTGGGCCAAGGCAATGAAGTTGAAATATAAAGGCAATGATCGCAGTCAGAAACTCAAATACCATATCCAGACCTCAGGGCGTTCGCTGCACGCACAGGAGATCGATTTCAATGATATCCGCACCACCCTGCAGGCTCTCTATGCTATTTATGATAACTGCAATTCGCTCCATACAAACGCATACGACGAAGCCATTACAACACCTACGGAAGAAAGTGTTCGTCGCGCCATGGCCATCCAGCTGATCATCAACCGCGAACTTGGTAGTGCCAAAACGGAAAATTTTATCCAGGGTTCCTTCCTCATCGAAGAAATGACCAACCTGGTGGAAGAGGCCGTTCTGGCCGAATTCGATCGCATCAATGAACGCGGTGGTGTTTTAGGCGCTATGGAAAGGATGTACCAGCGTAACAAGATCCAGGAAGAAAGCCTTCACTACGAAATGCAGAAACATACCGGCGAACTTCCCCTGATTGGTGTCAATACATTCCTCAATAAAAAGGGATCACCCACCATCATACCGGGCGAGGTCATCCGAAGTACCCGTGAGGAAAAAGAACAGCAGATTGAAAACCTCCATGCCTTCTGGAAACGCAATGAGGGACGCTCTGCCGCTGCACTGGCGAAACTCCGCGAAGTGGCCATCAATAACGGCAACATCTTCGCAGAGCTGATGGAAACCGTAAAGTACTGCTCCCTCGGCCAGATCACCCACGCCCTCTATGAAGTAGGCGGACAGTATCGCAGGAATATGTAAATTACATACCCATCTGACGCCTGTCAGGACAGGCGTCAGATGGGTATTAACAAATTGTCGCGACAGACCACTAATACCTGTCGCGACATACGTCAGACGGGTTCAAACTAACATGCATGAAACACATTTCCTTTTTACTCATTCTTTTTGCCATTGCCTCTACCGGGTTTGCACAATCGAAAAAACGCAATACCGCCAAAACATCCACCCTGCAGTCCACACCTGATTCTTCGCTCGCTCACGCTTTCAGAACTGTCAAGTTCCGGAATATCGGTCCCCTCCGCGGTGGGCGCTCTGTAACGGCAACGGGTATCCCCGGCGATGATAAAACATACTACATGGGAACAACCGGTGGCGGCGTCTGGAAAACAACCGACGCTGGTATCAGCTGGAATAATATCTCCGACGGCTTTTTCAATACCGGCTCCGTAGGTGCCGTTGCGGTAGCGGAATCGGATCCAAACGTTGTAATTGTTGGCATGGGCGAACACGCTCCCCGCGGCGTAATGACCTCTTATGGTGATGGCGTTTATAAGAGTACCGACGCTGGCAAAACATGGAAACATGTTGGATTGAAAAACAGCCGCCAGATCTCCGCCATCCGTATCCATCCCAAAAACCCCGACCATATTTATGTTGCCGTTCAAGGCGCCCTCAATGGCCCATCCCCTGAACGCGGAATCTACCAATCTACCGACGGTGGCAACACCTGGAAGAATATTCTTTTTGTAAATGACAGCACAGGATGTTCAGACCTCAGCATGGACCAAAACAACCCGCGGATCCTGTATGCCGCCATGTGGGAACATCACCGCCTCCCCTGGGAAGTTAAAAGCGGGGGACCAGGAAGCGGTCTTTTCAAGAGCACCGACGGGGGTCTGAGCTGGCAAAAACTGGAACAGGGCCTCCCCGCTGAAAAAGGAAAGATGGCCATAGAGGTATCACGCTCCAATCCCGATAAAGTATATGCGCTGGTTGAAAGCGATACCCATAAAGAGCAGGGGGGATTGTTTGTTAGTAATGATGCAGGTGCTTCGTTTAACCGTATCAGTAAGGACCACCGGCTTACCACTCGCGCATGGTATTATATTGAACTGGCAGTAGATCCGCAAAATGAAAATGTTGTGCATGTACTCGGGGCCGAATGGGTCAAAAGCATCGATGGTGGCGCTACATGGAACAACCTTAGCACCGCACATGGCGATTACCACCAACTCTGGATCAATCCTTCCAACCCCTCCAATATGGTGATGGCCGATGATGGAGGCGCTTCCATAAGTTTCAATGGAGGTAAAACCTGGAGCTCGCTCGACAACCAGCCGACTGCCCAGTTGTATCGGATCAATGCCGATAATCTTTTTCCTTACCAGGTATATGCCGGCCAACAGGATAACACTTCCTTATTAATTGAGAGCAGGAATACCTGGGGCGGTGCAATAACTGAACGCAACTGGTTCTATAGTGCGGGAGGCGAGAGCGCTTTCCTTGCCTTTGACCCCGACAGTCCCCGTTATGTGATGGGAGGCAGCTACCAGGGCACCATAGAACTGGTTGATCAGCAGGCAAAGGAAGGGAAAGGCGTAATGGTAGTTCCCCTTCAATACCAAAGTCTCGAGGCAAAGAACATGCGCTACCGTTTTAACTGGAATGCACCTGTGATCTATAGCAAACGCGAACGCGCATTTTACCATGCAGGTAACCGCGTATTCAAAACTACCGACATGGGCAAAAGCTGGACAGTTTTCTCTCCCGATCTCACCCGTCACGATTCAAGCAAACTCGGTAGGGGCGGAAGACCCTATACTAATGAAGGTGCTGGAGGCGAAAACTATGCAACCATTTCCTACCTCATGGAATCCCCTCTTGAAAAAGGTGTTTTCTATTCCGGATCCGACGACGGACTGGTGCATGTAACCCGCGATAACGGTAACACATGGACGAATATCACTCCTCCGGGAATGCCCGAGGCACTGGTCAATAGCATAGAAGTGTCGCCCCATGATAAAGCAACAGTATACATCGCCTGCACACGCTATAAAATGAATGACCTCACCCCCATGTTATATCGCAGTAATGATTATGGGAAAACCTGGATACGCATCAACAATGGCATTCCCGTCGGCGCTTATACACGAGTGGTAAGGGAGGATGATAAGGTACCAGGATTACTCTATGCAGGAACAGAAACCGGATTATATATTTCGTGGGATAACGGTCAGGGCTGGACGAAGTTGCAGTTAGGACTTCCCATTACCCCGGTAACCGACCTGAAACTGCATAAGGACAATCTGATTGCTTCCACTATGGGCCGTTCATTCTGGATTCTCGACGACCTCTACATGGTTCGAAATCGCACTCCATTATTGGATTCAACCCGCGCTGCCCTTTACGGTCCCGCGCAGGTATATCGCCTCAGCGGTGGAAGTAGTCTGAATAACCCGTCTGCTCACGATGATGCGAAACCGCTCACTGCTGTTGGGGGCGGAGTGAATGCTCCAACAGGAGCTGTATTTTATTATCAACTTCCCGCGAAATCGGATAGTGGCCGGATAAGCCTGGAAATCCAGGATGAAAAAGGCCTTACTGTTCGCCGTTATGTTGATACCGCCGATAAGAAATTTGTCAGCTTTGCAGGTGGCCCATCTCCCGACCCATTGCTACCGAGGAAGACTGCATTAAATCGTTTCGTATGGGATCTGCGCTACCCTTCGTACCCCGGCGTACCCACTGCATATATTGAGGGCAGCTGGAGAGGTCATAGGGCTCCTCCCGGAAAATACCGCGCCATCCTGAAAATTCAGCCTAAGGGATCAACTAACACTCAGGAGTACACGCACAATTTCGAACTGCTGGCTGATCCTCGCTTTGAAGCTTCCCCTGCCGATTACCAGGAACAACATGAGTGGCTCACAAAAGTGGAAGACGGTCTTCGTGATCTTCACAGCTCCGTTCTGAATATTCGTGTGGCGAAAGAACAGGTGAGCTCGCTGCTGAAATGGATCGATGGCGCTCCTAAGTATGCGGAAGTTACCGTAACCGCTTTGACCCTGCAGGAAAAAATGGACAAGTGGGAAGAGGAACTGGTGCAGAACAGAACCCAGAGCTATGACGATATCATCAATTTTGTTAACAAACTCAGTGCCGACTATTTCTTCCTGAAAGGCGAGATGGATAACAATATGCCCCATGTCACCAACGGCCAGAAAGAACAGTTCGCAACACTCGACGCTACCTGGCAACCCCTTCGCAAAAAATACGAAGAGATCAGCACCATCGATATTCCCGCCCTCAATGCCCTCTGCCGCAAGGCCGGCATCGATCGGGTGATGATGCCTCACAAATAACAATACCCATCTGACGCCTGTCATGACAGGCGTCAGATGGATCATACCATGGAAAACAACAAACAAGGAATTGATATAGTAAATGAAGTACTGGAAGCCTGCATAATGGCTTACCCTGTTTCTTCATTCATTATAAGCCTTTATAAGCAATACATCAGCCGGGGTAGTCTGAGCCGCAAGCAACTACAGGGACTATATGGAAAGGCCTCAAAAATTGAAGACCTCCCGCCCGGAAAACTTGCTGCCCTGGAAGCATTGATCCAAAGAATGCCCACCCGTATTAAGTCGGAAAAGCCTGCTCCCAAGCCAATGTTTGAAAAGGACGAGACAACTGGCGCCCTCATCGAGGCCATTCTTGCAAAATTTCCGCAACACAAGCAAGTGCTGTTTATTAAAAATAAATTCGATAATAACGAGAAACTCAGTCCCGCCGAACTCGCAGACCTGAAACGTTTCGCAAAACTGATCCTGAAATAGGTTTGAAATACCCGTCTGACATATGTCCTGACATGCGTCAGACGGGTATCCTTCTCCAACCTCAAAACCCTAACCCGGACTTGCCCGAGAGAAGCAAAAATCCATCCTTCACCACAAACCCGCCCTCCATCAAATCCCGACTCAAATCAAAACTCCCATCCAAATCAAGGTAGCGGGTATTTGAACAACTCATGGCTGCGTGCAAAGCAGCAGTAATACTTACCATGCTTTCGTCATTGCATCCCCAAAAAAGATCGATACCTGCCTGTTTTGCCAGCATGCCGATTTCTCTTGCAGCCCTGATCCCACCGCATTTCATCAGCTTAATATTAAATACACCGAATGCCTTCGGTTCCCTGCATAATCTAATCGCATCTTCCACACCACATAACGATTCATCAGCAACCAATATCTTCCGGACAGATTCAGGTAGTAACTGCAATTGCATTTCCGTTCCCGCCATTAATGGTTGCTCGATCACCTCTATCTGTAAGCCAGCAGTGGAATCCAAAAAAATCTTTAACTCCTCTAAACTATAGCCCTGGTTAGCATCAACACGCAACACGATATGCTCGCCCATTGCCTCACGGATCTTTGAAACCCGTTCAATATCTTCCCCAACATCCAGTCCCGTTTTTACTTTCAGTACGCGAAATCCCATCTTGTAATATTCCATAGCCTCGGCAAGCGTTTCCTGCACACCCTTAATGCCAATGGTTACCGATGTTTCCAGCGGAGCAATTTGTTGTCCATAATAATCCAACACCGATATACCCATGAATTTTCCAAAGGCATCATGAACCGCAATATCTATGGCAGCAACAGTGCCCGGTAGATTGGGAAAGTTTTTATTAGCCTCATCAATGATTTTATTGAAATCCCGTATGTCGCGGCCAACCATTCCATCGATAAATCCTGATTGCAGATGAAGCAGTGTATCAGACGGTGTTTCTCCCACCACCTCCTCAAAAGGATTCGCCGCTCCCAATCCACGGAGCCCATTTTCGAGTTCCAATTCCAGGAAAACAATCTCCGTATCAGAAGTGGTCATATAAGCTATTGTATACGGCCTCTTGAGGGGAAGCTTTTCCATCCAGCAACGTGCGGCACGAATCTTCATGTTAGCTCTATTGTAATATTGATCTGAACACATCAATGATTTCGTCTACCCCTTGATGTAGGGGTAATAAAACCGGCAGATCAAGCCTCGAAGAAAGTTCCTGCTGGTAAGAATAAGCTTCTTCGTCGGAACAATCCTCTGTATTAAGCGCCACCGCAATAACGGATGATCCATACAAACCTATCAATTCAATCTCTGATTCTATTGAGGGGATAGCACCCCACTCAGGAAGATGTTCATAATGCTTTCTCTTTGGTGCATATACAAGCACGGTATACTTAGCATTTCCTGAAACAAGAAATTCAGAGCCCGCCGGACCACTTGGATTCCGCAATGCCGATTGCCCCTCCAATAATATAATTTCCGCTCCTGTTTCTTCACTACAACTTACAATGCTGTGCTCCACTTCACCGGAGATAAAATCATTCAGCGTGGAATCAAAAATGAATCCAAACCTTCCACCCTGAAGCCATCCCGTTTGCCCGGTATAGATCATCTCAGCATGAATGCCGCTGGCCGTACAGGCCTCCCTTATCATCCGGCAGGTTGTTCGTTTCCCCATAGCACAATCCATCCCCAGCACCGCCACTATTTTCGCTTTCACATCAAATATCTTTCCCGTCCAGAAATGAAGATCTGCGCGCTGCCTGGGCCTCCTTATATCAATGAGATCTACCCCATTATCGGCAGCCAGACTCACCAGCCTGTGCCTGTCGCCCAAAAAATCATGCAGACCATTAACGATATGCATCCCACGCCGTATGGCCGTTTCAATAAGAGAAATAAAACCTTCGGGTAATATGCCGCCAATGGTTGCTATGCCGATTATACAATAACGAATATCAGCAACCGAATTTGCAGCTTCTTCTATTGTTCCATACACGGGTATATCACGATGCCTTCCATCAAGAAGTTCTCCTGCATCATTACCCGCATATACTTCATCAATCACCCCAATGATCCTGAAACGTTCAGTACCACGAATCAATCCGTGTGCCGTTTTTGCATCTGAATGAAGTAAAATCCCATTGGTAAGGATGATAGCCCCCGGTTTTTCCATCTGCATTATATTTTTATGAAGATACCCGGAAATTTGTCTGTTGCGTTACCCGATGTATATACTTCCTCTCCGTTCACCCATACCCGAACAATGCCACCGACAATGCACGGCTTCATCAACCTTTTCCTTCCCCTGCGCATATAGCATTCCGTTAGCCATAAACGCAATTGCAACTGTTGCCTTCAGGCATTTTATTCTCATATTCATATTGCTGAAACTTGTCCGAATACATGTTCGAACATCCCCCGAACATGTGTCAGACACCTCCCCGTACCGCAAATCATCTCACCATACATCCCTGGTAAGCACCGGGCGTTATTCCCTCTGATTTCTTGAACAACCGAACAAAATAATTCACATCGGAAAACCCGCAGAGTTGCGACACCGCTGTGATTGAATTCCTCTCATCGGCAAGCAACTGCTTGGCAAGCCTTATCCTTTCACGGTTGATATATTCAAGCGGCGTTACACCAAATTGCTGCCGGAACCATCTAAAAAAAACATTGCGGCTCAGGTATGCCTTTCTGCACAATACATCCATCGAAATATGATCGGTAAGATGTTCATTGATATATCGTAACACATAATGTAACCGCGTATGATTGCCCTTATCTTCGCTTTCAATTTTTACCTGCTGCAGATGCTGGCTCTGTACAAGCCTTATCAAAAGCTCCTTGAGACTGAGGTCGGCATAGATATTCTTCGCCTTGTCGCCACTGCTGCAAACCCTGATCAGCTTGTTGATGATATCCGTTACCTCCGTATCATTTTCAAAATGATACTTATTGAACCGCAACTGCCAATCATGCGGTTGCTCCTCCTCGTTATAGTATCTATTAAGATATTGAAGCGTGTCATCCACATAGGCTGCATCAACTGCAAGTGCAATACATTGTGAGGGATTTTCCACTGAAGCTTCCGGGAAATCAATAACCATTGTTTCATTGGCGGGAACAATAACCGTTTCGCCGGGCATGTAATCAAATGCAGGGGCATCAAAAAGATGCATGATCTTCTTACCGCGAACCATACTGGTGATCACAAAATCACTGAAAGTAAGCGGCACACGCCAGGCTTGCTGGTAACTTTCAAATACATTCATCTCGCAATTCTGCAGATTGAAAACACGGCGGTTCTCTACCATCGTCTGCAGGTATTTCGGATGTGTCAGATCTATCTTATTTAAATAATTGCGTTGTGGCATAGCAAAGTTTCAATCCGGCCTTTCCCCGGCGCGCAAAGGGCTGTAAGTCAATTTACCGAAATTTCGCGGCTATCTCCTGATGCAGTTCCAACAGAAGGTACGATCGTGCTATTAATAAATACGATTGTGAAACCAATTGATCTCAAAAGAATAAAACTTGAAGTCATTATCTAACGAATAAAATGCTTCCATATGAGCACTGCAACTGCTATGGCGCCCACTAACGTAGCGCCCCGTCCATCCTTTAAAGACCGGTACGACCATTATATCGGTGGCCGCTGGGTAGCCCCCTCAAGTGGCGAATATTTCGATAACATTTCTCCCATCGATGGCAAAGTTTTCACCCAGGCTGCAAGAGGTAACGCTGCCGATATTGAACTCGCCGTAACAGCCGCCTGGCAGGCCTTCCCGGGCTGGAGCAAAACCGCTGCCGCCAAACGCAGCAATATATTATTGCGCATCGCCCAGATCATCGAGGATAACCTCGAATTCCTCGCCCGCGTCGAAACAATAGATAACGGAAAAGCTATCCGCGAAACCCGCGCTGCCGATCTCCCGTTGGTGGTCGACCATTTCCGCTATTTCGCTGGCGTCATCCGTAGCGAAGAAGGAACCGTTAGCGAGCACGATGAAACTACCGTGAGCCTTAATCTTCACGAGCCAATAGGCGTTGTGGGACAAATTATCCCCTGGAATTTCCCGCTCCTCATGGCCACCTGGAAGATCGCACCCGCCCTGGCCGCCGGTTGCTGTGTGATCGTGAAACCCGCCGAGCAAACGCCTACCAGCATCATGGTGCTCATGGAACTGATCGGAGCCGAACTCCCCGCCGGCGTATTGAACGTGGTTACAGGCTTTGGCGTGGAAGCCGGAAAACCGCTCGCTACACATCCCAAGGTGAGTAAAGTTGCCTTTACCGGCGAGACAACTACCGGCCGGCTTATCATGCAATATGCCGCCGAAAACCTGGTGCCCGTTACCATGGAACTGGGTGGAAAAAGCCCTAATATTTTCTTTAAATCCGTTGCCGATGCCGACGATGATTTCTTCGATAAAGCCGTGGAAGGTGCAGTCATGTTCGCCCTCAATCAGGGAGAAATTTGTACCTGTCCCTCACGCATACTCGTTCAGGAAGAGATCTATGATAAATTCATGGAGCGCGTCCTCCGCCGTGTTCAGGCAATCAAAATGGGAAACCCGCTCGCTGACGATACCATGATGGGCGCCCAGGCCTCCGAAGACCAGTTCAATAAAGTGCTCAGCTATATCGATATCGGTAAGCAGGAGGGAGCCCAACTACTTTGCGGCGGTGAGGCATTCCACATCAACAGCGGACTCGAACACGGCTACTATATCAAGCCCACCGTTTTCCGCGGACATAATAAGATGCGCATTTTCCAGGAAGAGATTTTCGGGCCCGTTGTTTCCGTAACCACCTTTAAAACGGTTGAAGAAGCCATCGAGATCGCAAACGATACGCTGTATGGACTCGGTGCCGGCGTCTGGACCCGCGATGCCCATGAACTTTACCAGGTTCCCCGTGCCATTCAGGCCGGAAGGGTATGGGTGAACTGCTACCATGCCTATCCCGCGCACGCACCATTCGGCGGATACAAAAAATCAGGCTTCGGTCGCGAAACCCATAAGATGATGCTCAACCATTATCGCCATACCAAGAATATGCTGATCTCTTATAGCAAGCAAAAACTTGGATTTTTCTGATAGTTGCAAGGTTTGAAAAAGAGGGTGGTGAAAAGATTATGAAGAAATGAATGTGGTAAATGACCGGTTCAGTGTAAAGAGATCCTCTTTTTTGCAGACGGCACAAGCATCGGGCCCTCAATGGGCTCGATGCTCTATGTATCCCTTACATCACTGAATCATTTTCAGGTGGGATGTCCTGAATTTCAGATTCTAAAAACAAAAAACACAATTAGATGTCTGTTGAAAGAGTACTGGTAACTGAAAAAGCGGTTGAATTAATTGAGCGACTTCGCGCCGTCCACGGCCCCCTGATGTTTCACCAGAGCGGCGGCTGTTGCGATGGCTCGCAACCCATGTGTTTCCCCGACGGCGAATTCCGCCTCGGTGGCTCTGATGTTCGCCTCGGTGAAGTTGCAGGATGCGGATTCTATATGAGTGCCGACCAGTTCGAATACTGGAAACATACCCAACTGATCCTCGATGTTACACCCGGCCGAGGCAGCAGCTTCAGCCTCGAGATCCCCCTCGGACTCCGTTTCCTGACCCGCTCCCGGATCTTCACGCCAGAAGAGCTCTCCAACCTACTACCCGTCTGACATGTGTCTTGACAGATGTTCGAACAGATCATTGCCCAACAGAACACCCAACAAACTTTTTCAGTTATCTGAGATTAGATTTTGCTGAGTCAGAAGTTCAACGCCCTGTCCTAGTTTTTCCACTTCGGATTTTCATTGCCATATCCATTATGCCAATCGCCTAACCCGCGCGATTCACGCCAGGACTTTTCTTCTTTGTCGAGGCCGGCTTTTTTCGAACTTCCCACAATACTTAAAATCCTTTCCTGGCGCTCACGATTCATTTCCTGCAGTTGATGCTGACGCTGCACCTGGCTCAGTGATTCATCTTCCTTCACCCGGGTTGCCTTGCTATGATATTCACGATTGATGGCCTGCACCATCCGCCAATCCATTTCTTCCAGTCCCGCACGCTTGAACATTTCCTTCTCCTCTTTCTCAAGCTCTTCCTTATTATGGTATAACTTTTCTTCGATGTTCGTACGGGCCTCTTCATTTCCCTTCTTAGCAGATCGTAATTCTTTCTTCGCCTCTTTTTCGGCACGCGCCTTTTCCCTTTTGATCTCTTTCTTGCTCTGTGCCTCAACAGCAATCGTTAATGTGAGGAGGACAATAGACAAAACCAGTTTTTTCATTTTCGGGTATTTAGAATAATGGTATTCAAATAATTTGCCAGACCCATCTGAACGAAAAAAAGCCCGCAATATTGCGGGCTCCCTACTGTCTGACGTATGTCCTGACAGGTGTCAGACAGGTTAAAACTATCAGCCTGTATTCACAGGCATTGGCCTATATACGCGTCTGACATATGTCCTGACAGGCGTCAGACGGGTAAAAAAATTATCCTTTTTTCTTCTTGCTTTTCTTATATCCTTCGATATCATCAAGCCACTCTTCGTCAGTATCTTCTTTCTGTGTCAAACGATACGCCTTGCGCTCTTTCTCCAATTTCTTAGATTTGGACCTGCCTACAGCTTCCTTGATACGATCCAGGCGCTCTTCATTGAGGTCGGCCAACTCATCCTTTCTTTGCTCTTCATTTAGTGCAGAGTTTTCACGGATTGCTTTTGCCTTTGCATGAAACTCCTGGTTGATTGCCTTAACCTGCTGTCCCTGGTTGTCATCTAAACCAACCTTACGATTCAACTCATCACGACCTTTTTCAATGCGCTCGCGACGCTCGTTTTCAATACGCTCTCTTTCACGACGCTCTGCTTCCTGGCGCTCTTTTTCTATTCTCTCTTTTTCTATTCTCTCTTTCTCTATACGCTCTCTTTCAATACGCGCGGCTTCTTCTCTTTCCCTTGCTACACGAGCCTCTTCAGCAGCCTGCTCAGCAGCAATTCTTTCCTGCTCCAACTTTTCTTTTTCAAGTCTTTCCTGTTCTGCTTTTTCTTTTGCAAGCTTCGCTTTAGTAGTTGCCGTTGTCTTCTTTGCTTTAGCAGATTGAGCAGGCTTTTTCTTCGCGGTCTGTGCTTCTGCAGTGAACATCAGAATGGCTGCAGCCATCATCAATAATAATTTTTTCATGTTGCTGTTTTAAGTCTCTTATAATTTCCAATATCTATGCCAATAATCAATTGTCTTTTTTGTACTTCTTGTTGTCGTCTTTTTTCTCCATCATATCATCTTCATCTTCCCAACCTTTCGCCTTGCGATAATCTTTTATTTCCTTCTCCAGTTCTTTCCATTTCTCTGCCCCAAGAATAGCTTCCAGCTTTGCATTCCTGTCTTTCAACATAGTTTTATACTGCTCTTTACGGGCATCCTTATCGAGTGATTCATCTTTCTTCAGCGACTTAGCTTTTGCATAAAACTCATCGTTGATCGCCTTTACCTGCTGCTTCTTGGAATCATCCAGACCAATTTTAACATAGATGGCATCCATGTCTTTTTCATGCTGCATTTTAGCAGCTTCTTTTTGAGCCATTTTGGTACTATCGTGGTGTGCACTGTGCATGGTAGTATCCTGGCTGCGGGCAAATAGGATGCCCATAGCGGCAAACGCCGTCAGTAATATCTTTTTCATATTCGTGGTTTTATTATTTATACCATGCAAGAATGGTGCCCGACGGCACAGATTTTTTATCTTAACAGCATGATAATTATTGAAAACGATCATTTATATGTAGCGATCCATCCAAAAGGAGCCGAGCTACAGGAGTTGCGTAACAAGCATACCGGCATCAATCATTTGTGGAGCGGTGATCCCAATTATTGGGGGAAGTTTTCGCCTATCCTTTTTCCAATCGTCGGAACATTGAAGGACAATACTTACATGTATAACGGTTATGAATACACGTTACCGCGACATGGTTTTGCACGCGACCGTACATTCATTGCCGAACAGTTATCACCCGTTGCTGCAACATTCACTTTGAAGGATGATGCCGAAACACGGATCAACTATCCATTCCCGTTTAAACTTGAAGTGCATTACCAGCTTGATGACGACCAGCTTACCTGTCGCTATACCGTTAGTAATACCGGCGAATCAGATCTCCTGTTTTCACTTGGCGCACATCCTGCATTTGCGGTGCCAATGGAGATGGAGGGAATGAGTGCCGGGTATGAAGATCATTTTCTTGTTTTTGACAGATCAAGCCAGTTGCTGCGTTACAAACTGAACGACGGACTCATCAGCGAGACCACAGCTGTAGTGGAACTGGAGCAGGGTCGACTTCCCCTGAGCAGTTCTCTTTTCAATGAAGATGCACTCGTGATGAAAGGACTTCCCGATACAGAGATTAGGATCGAATCAAACATGCATACTCATGGACTCAGTTTTCGTTGGGAGGGATTTCCTTTCTTCGGAATCTGGGCGGCACCCGGAGCGCACTTTGTTTGCCTTGAGCCATGGTGTGGCATTGCCGATAGCGTAAGCCATAATAAGGAACTTGCGGAGAAGGAAGGCGTAGAACGACTACCACCCGGCGATATGTGGACCCGTCACTGGATCGTCAAACCCTTTTAAATCTTACACCTTAAATCTTTACCTCTTAAATCTTACCTCTTACCTGTATGCAAAGCCTCTTCCAAATCTCCCTCCTCGTTGATGACTATGACAAGGCCATAGATTATTACACCCGTGTGTTGGGTTTTGAATTAAAAGAAGACACTGAATTATCTCCTGTAAAGCGGTGGGTAAGAGTAGCACCACCCGGATCTTCATGTAGTTTACTGCTTGCAAAGGCAGCCAATGAAGCACAGTTATCCCGCGTCGGAAACCAAACCGGGGGACGCGTTTTCCTCTTCCTGCATACCGATGATTTTGACCGCGATTACCAATTGTATACAGAACGCGGTGTTCGCTTTATCCGTGAACCTGCAGAAGAAGAGTATGGTAAAGTTGTGGTCTTCGAAGATCTGTATGGAAATTATTGGGACTTGATCGGACCTAAAGATTGATCCGGCACTAATTAGGTTATCAGTCTCCCGGCCGAGGTTTTCTTATGGAAACCGTCCAACCTGAACCACTACCCACTTTATAAGTACGGGCAAAATCTCCCATGTTGATTCCGAATGATAAATTGAGCAGACTGTTTACATAGGCAACCGGCTTTCCTTCGGGAACATCAGAAAAAGTATTTCCATAAGGAATCCTTCCTTTGTAGACCAATCGCTTGCCATCGCTTATTTCCACTTCTAATCGATCGTTATCGTTTATTCCCCAGTACTTCAACAGGCTCACCGGTATATTTGTCCAGATATTTCCATACTGTGGATCCAGCACGGGAATATTGCCCCTTATTTTATCTCCATCCACCAAGGCCTTTTGGTAGGGAAGTGTTTTAGGTGTTGGGGGGAGATCTTTACCTACCTGTTGAAATTGTATAACGCCCGCAGCCAGTCTGGCAGCGGTATAGGCAAACACGTCGCGACCATGGAATGTATAGGAGTCGCCGGAACCTGGAAGCCGGTTGATGGTTTCATCGATCTGGCGGAGGGAATCTATGCCAACCCCGTCGGCCACGAGGGTTAGCGTTCCATTATCCGGGGTAACAATATAATGCCCTGCCTTGGTCTTTGCTACAACAGGTAGCCTTTCAGATCCAACACCAGGATCCACAACCACTATGAATACCGTTCCGGCAGGCCAATAGGGGAGGGTCTGCTGTAGCCGGTAAGCTCCTTCCCATATATTAAAGGGAGGGATCTCATGGGTAAGATCGAACTGCTTCAATTGAGTCGATACCCCAAAGGCAACCCCCTTCATGGCAGCAACGGCTCCATCTTTTAAACCAAAATCGGTGAGATAAACCATCGCGCCATTTTGTGCCCGCAACGCCGATGAATGCAGTAAAATAGCTATGACCCATAGCAACAACTGGGAATGTTTTTTTTGTACCATATGGTGATTTCTCTGGTAGTAGTGCCAGGTAAAGTTAATATGGAGAACACAAAATTGCTTTTGCCTATCTTTACGGGAATAGAAATGATTAATATTTGTGAATTTTAGTGAATTACCCTTAGATCCGGGGTTGATGGAAGGGATCGATGCAATGGGATATGTTACCCTAACCCCCGTGCAGGAACAAGTGATGCCCTCAATACTCGAAGGGCGCGATATTATTGCCTCAGCACAAACTGGAACCGGTAAAACTGCCGCCTTCGTTCTGCCTATACTTAGCAAACTCATCCAGCATCGCCACGAGGGTCATACCAGCGCAGTGGTGATAGTGCCTACCCGTGAACTGGCCGTCCAGATCGCCCAGGTAGTGGAGGGACTCGCTTATTTCACCCCCATCAGCAGCATCGCGATTTATGGAGGGGGGGATGGTAACGCCTTTGTACAGGAAAAACAGGCGCTCCGTAACGGGGTTGACCTGGTGATCTGTACCCCCGGCAAACTGATAGCACACCTCAATATGGGATATGTGGATTTCAGCCAGATCCAATACCTGGTGCTGGATGAAGCGGACCGTATGCTCGATATGGGCTTTCATGATGATATCATGAAGATCATGAAACACCTTCCAGCCAACCGCCAGAGCCTGCTCTTTTCGGCAACCATGCCCGATAAGATCCGGCAATTGTCGAAGCGGATCCTCAAAGACCCCGCAGAAGTAAATATTGCAATATCAAGACCGCCCGAGAAGATCGTTCAGCGCGCCTATGTAGTGTACGAACCACAGAAAAACCCGCTGATCATGCAGATCATCCGGGAAACACCACACCGCAGCCTGATCATATTCTGCAGCCGTAAGCATACCGTCAAGGAACTAACGCAGACCCTCAAACGCGCTAAATTCAATGTTGCCGAAATTCATTCCGACCTTGAACAAAGCGAACGCGAAGAACTGCTCCAGGGATTTAAAAGTGGACGTATACCCGTAATGGTTGCTACCGACGTTCTCAGCAGGGGAATTGATATCGACACCATCGATGTTGTTGTGAATTATGATGTGCCCCATGACGGTGAAGACTATGTACATCGCATCGGACGTACCGCCCGCGCTGAAAAAGATGGTAAGGCCTTTACCTTTATCACCGACAAAGAGATCGGCCGCTTCGCACGCATTGAGCAATTGCTCGGAAAAGAAGTAGAAAAGCTGCCATTGCCCGAAAGCTTAGGCACCGGACCGGAATATGTTGTGCGCAGAGGTGGTGGAAAACGTGATGGTGGGCGTCGTGAGGGTGGTGACCGTCGTAACTCCGGAGACCGTCGAGACCCGGGCGTACCTGGAAAACAACATAAACACCATAGCGGAAACAGGCAACACCCGCACCTCGATAAACCTGTCTCCGTAAACGGCGAGCAATCTTCAGAACCTTCAGCTCCCAGGCAGGAGAACAGATCTGGTGATCCGCGTAGCCGTCAGAATGGGAGTCAGCAAAGGCAATCAAATAACCGGTCCACACGCAAGCCTTCAGAAGCAGGGATCAATGACCAGCATTCTCCTGCTCCAGCCCACACTGAGGGCGAAGCGCCCAAACAGAGGACCAAATTGCAACTTGTAAAAAAAACTTCGGAACCACAGGAAGGGGAGGGTGCGGGAGGGGAATAAGCGCTCTTCGTCAAAAATACTTGTTCATTTTCCGGTTGCCAGGCCCTTCCCGAATCAGCAGATTTGCATGATAATTCAATAAGATATGCAACTCACCGACGATATCATGTACCAGGCGATCCTGGATAAGAATGCTGAATTTACAGGCCTGTTCTATACCGCTGTAAAGACTACGGGAATTTTTTGCCGGCCTACCTGCACCGCCCGTAAACCAAAAAGGGAGAACGTGGTATTTTATACCAGCAGCAGCGAAGCTATTCGCGATGGATTTCGTGCCTGTAAAGTTTGCCGGCCCATGGAACTTCCTGATGAAACACCACCACTGATCCGCGATCTTCTCGACAAACTCTCTGAAGATCCGTCTGCAAAATTCCGGGATCATGACCTCCGGCAGCGAGGACTGGAACCTCACGCCCTTCGACGTTGGTTCCTCAAACATCATGGTATAACTTTTCACGCGTACCAGCGTATGCATCGCATCAATTCGGCTTTCAAAAAGATCAGCAGTGGCGCCCCGGTAACAGGCATTGCCTTTGATGCAGGTTACGATTCATTGAGTGGATTCGGGGATTCATTCAAATCAGTATTTGGCTATGCGCCTTCCGCCAGTCGCGAAAAGCAGGTGATCGATATCAAAAGAATTGAAACACCCCTTGGAACTATGCTGGCCTGCGCCGTAAAAGATGGGATCTGCCTGCTCGAATTCAGTGACCGTAAAATGCTGGAAACTGAATTGAAAGATCTTTCCCGCATTTTCAACGCAACTATAATACAGGGACAAAACCCTCATTTTCCCCTCCTGGAAAAGGAGCTTCTGGCATATTTTTCCGGTAAGCTCACTGAATTCACCGTGCCACTTCATACCCCGGGAACAAGCTTCCAACAGGCAGTATGGAATGAACTACGCGCTATCCCTTTTGCTGCCACACGTAGTTACAAAGAAATGGCCGGCGCTGTTGGAAAGCCTGATGCCGTCCGTGCCCTGGCCAATGCAAACGGAATGAACCGTGTTGCCATCATTATACCCTGCCATCGGGTGATAGGCTCTGATGGATCCCTCACCGGTTATGCCGGCGGCATCTGGCGAAAGCAGTGGTTGCTCAACCATGAATCCTCCGTCGTCGCCAACCCTCCCGCCACCACAACCATTTGAACTCCCTCCATCTCTCCATCCCTCCATCCCTCCATCTCTCCATCTCTCCATATTTCCTTACTTTTATCCCTTCACTCAAACAGCGCCCATTGAAATTTCTAATATCGATCCTTTCTGTTGTGTTCATATTGTTTCTTGCCTGCAGTCCCAACCCTTATGCAAAAACAAATAAAGCGCATAAGCATCAGGTTAAGGAACTCGCAAAAAGGTTAAGAACATTTCCACCAGCTAATAGTCTTGATAACTCATTATTGCAATCAACAAACAGCTGGGTTGGCACTACTAACTTCGGATTACGCAAACCGAATTTTGTCATCATACATCATACCGCACAGGACAGCTGCGGACAAACATTACGGACCTTTACACTTCCGCGAACACAGGTGAGTGCTCATTATGTAATTTGTAAGGATGGTACCATTCACCATATGCTGAACGACTATCTGCGTGCGCACCATGCCGGAATAGGAAGCTGGGGTTATGACCGCGACCTGAATTCTTCAAGCATCGGGATTGAACTCGATAATAATGGTTTCGAAAATTTTCCGGAAGCCCAGCTTATCAGTCTTTATCGCGTTCTCGATACGCTGAAAAAAAGACATAATATTCCCACTGAAAATATAATCGGACATGGGGATATTGCGCCTATCCGCAAGAATGATCCAAACTGGAGATTCCCCTGGAAAGCTTTATCAGAGAGGGGTTTCGGGAGATGGCATGGTGATACCACCGGAATTACAATACCTGAAAACTTTGACCATATCATGGCACTCCGCCTCGTTGGATTTGATACCAAAGACAGCACCGCCTCCATCCTTGCCTTCAAGCGTCACTGGATGCAAGACACCACTTTAGGAATGACCCCCGAAGCCAAACGCATCCTCTACACCCTCATCCAATAATTCTTCCCTCTCACCTCTTACCTCTTACCTTAATTCTTACCTCTTACCTCTTCCCTCTTCCCTAAGCTGTTTCCTCGACAGCTCCACCAAATGAATTTCCTCCGCCACAATCCGCGTAGGTTTTCCTTCCACCTTACTCCACTTAACCAGGCGCATATATCCATCTGCGATCTCGATGCCCGTGATATTTCCATCTGCATAACAACAACATCCCGAATTGAAATAGCTGGCCTTCATTTTCCTGAACGAATGGCTTAGATGATCATATTCCCGGCTTCTTCTTGGGATCTCGTTAAGGATCTTTTTGATAAGTGCCTCGTCTTTTTTTTCCTGTGCGTCTTCTAGTTCCAGGTAAAGTCTTTCCAGGTGCGTGAGTGAATTAAATACCGGCTGGTGTGTATGGCCCGTGATCAGTATAACATTTTCCTGGGAAGCACTCCATTCATACATATAGAGGTTGTGCAGGTTTTTAAGCGTGGTATTTCCGGAGGGCATATTTATCCTGATCTCCAGGAAACTTTGAATGGGTCCCCATATATAACTAACGAACCATTTACTGAATGCATTACCATCACTCTGTGCATCACCCTGGTGACCATGGGTGCAGAAAATATCGATATAGCCATAAGGGAGTTCTGCTCTCAATACCGCGCCTGCAGATGCTTTTAGGGCTTTCCCATAAATCGATTTCAATACCATGGGAGCAAGCGGATCATTGTCCCAGTAAAGATCATGGTTGCCGAAAATTTTGACAAAAGCATTCCGGTCGGCGAATTTTTTTTCCAGCGCAAAATTATCCTTGTTGTAATTGATCACATTGGGCAGCAGGTTTTCCCAAAGCTCTTCACTATCACCCAGGTTGATATAGTAATAACCATTGTTGTCGTAATGTGTAAGGGCCGCGAGATAATTGTCTTCACAAATGGCAAAGTCATCCGCGCCATCGCGGGTTCCTTTATGTAGATCACTGAAAATAATTACAGGTTGCTCATCGGGACGAAAAGGGACCAGGGCGCCTTTCTTCCCAGGTTCGGTTATGATCGACCGGTAGAGTTCACTAAGCGCCTCATTCACCTTGTCCTGCCTGGGAGCAGATGAAAACCTGTCGGCCAGCCATATCACAAGCCTCCGGAACAGGAACTGCAACACGAACCGCAGTCCCTCCAATATGAACAAAAATATTCTTCGCATGATCAACTCAGTTAGCTCGCCCTTTGTATCGCGGGAAAGTTACCGACTATTTAAATGCTAAATTGCGTGCATTGATGCAGTAAACAACAATTATGGAGTTTGGACACCTGCCCGAAGAAATGCTGGATAAGGCCGATCTCAGCCTTCCCGCTGATCCGCCAATAAATGATGCTGTACTCCCCGGCTTGAGAGCCACCGATCCTAAACTTTACCTGGGCGCCACTCGCTGGACCCAGCCCGAATGGCTGGGAAATTTATATCCCGAAAAAGCAAAGGCAGCAGATTTCCTTCAGCATTATGCAGCGCAGTTTAATTGCATTGAACTTAATGCAACGCATTATAAACTTTATGATGCTGTGGCTATGCTCAAATGGCAGCAACAGGCAGAAGCCGGATCATCCCCTGCAGGCCGCTCGCCCTTCCTGTTTTGCCCCAAGCTCTACCAGGGAATCACCCATCGCGGAAGCCTGAAAGGCAAAGAATCGATGGTTTCCGAATTCACAACGGCAATGGATGCCCTAAGAGATAGGGGGGATGGCAACCTGGGACCGATATTCATCCAGCTCTCAGAAGCATTTGGCCCCGGCAGGCAGGTAGAATTGCTTGAATTCCTCTCTTCTCTTCCAACCGGATTCAACTGGATGGTAGAACTCAGGCACCCCGAATGGTTCAGCAAACCAACCCGCACGGAACAGTTCTTTCAAACCCTTCGCACGATAAATATAGGCGCCGTGATAACGGATGTTGCCGGCCGCCGCGATGTTTGTCATATGCATTTACCCCTGCCTTCCACCATGATCCGATTTGTGGGAAACCAGGGTCATGCCACCGATCGCACCCGCCTCGAGGCCTGGGCAACCCGCCTCGCAAAATGGTATGATGCCGGACTGCAGCAGGCAGTTTTCCTCCTTCATCTTGGTAATGATTCGGTGTTGCCGGCCTTCTCCCAGTTCGCCGCCAAAACGCTTTCCACTGCCACCGGTATTGCCCTTGCGCTACCCAAACTGCATGAGAGTTCCCAGGGCAAACTCTTTTAATTTTACCCGTCTGACACATGTCAGACGGCCCCCCCCTGTTCGCGTTCCCCTTGCCATTCTCAATCCACCTTGCCCATCCCTCATGCCCGTTCCCATCAACTGTCCCATCCCCCCAACCTCGTTCTCCCGGTTACCCAACCACCTTTACCTCCTTACCTCACTTCAAACAACTCATCCCACCTCGTTGTGTATCGCGGACTCCGCATCTCCTGCCGCATTTTCCAGGGACGATCAATACCTGAAGCCGCAAATTTCACCATATCATTACGCTGACTGAAATTGATATTGTCCAGCGCCTGCATCAGCATTTTCCCCTTATTGCCGACCTCCCCCGAAAACAGGTTCCCCTGTATCGCTACATCGGGCACTAATCCCCCCAACAATACACCGGCCTTAAGATAGCGCTCGCCCTTTTTAAAGAGGGCCTCCGCCAGCGGCAGCGTATACGCAATCAGGTCATTGGTAGAACTGCTCGCCGAGGCCAGTACCGCATTGCTGCTAAACTTCCTTGGATTATAACTGAATTTTTCTCCCGAGGCCGCTACCACATAAACTTCCACCCAACCCGCCGCATGCTGCTGCCGACGCAGTTTTTCAGCAGCCCTCGCTGTATAGGTTGCCACGGCCTCGCGGATGGCAGAAAGATTTTCCACCGGTCTTCCAAACATTCGCGAAGTGCCGATCATTTTTTTATTCTCCAACGGATCTTTCATTTGTATGCATGGCTCTCCATTAAGCTCACGGATCAGTCTTTGTCCCACCACCCCGCCCAGGTTTTTTCTCGCCCATTCCAGTGGCATCAAACTCAGCTTCCACGCATTGCTGATACCCCATTGCCGAAGCTTTTCCGCATACTGGTAACCCACTCCCCAAATATCTCCCACTTCAGTACTCTCCAGCGCGCTGCGGATCTCGTCCCTGTCATCCAGCACCATCACACATCCCGATCCCTGCTTATCTTTCTTCGCAAGGCGGTTCGCAACTTTACAAAGCACCTTCGTTTGCGCCACACCGATAGATACCCTGATCCCTGTCCATTGCTCCACCATCTCCTTTAATTGAAACGCTTGCTGGCGAAAGCTTTCACCGGTTCCTTCCCCTAGCTGAAGAAAGGCCTCGTCCACCGAATATACCTCCACATTTTCTGCTCCAACCTGCATCCGCAACGTATCCATAACGCGCATGCTCAGGTCGCCATATAAATTATAGTTGGAAGAAAACACAGCTACCGATCCGGACTTCATCGCATCCCGCTGTTGAAAAAAAGGAGCACCCATGGGGATGCCCAGCTTTTTAGCCTCATCACTCCGCGCGATCACACAACCGTCATTATTGCTCAGCACCACAACAGGCGAGTTCTCCAGGGATGGCCTGAACAATCGCTCGCAGGAACAGTAAAAGGAATTGCAATCAAGTATTGCCAGCATAGGGATTTTTTTAAAGGGAATGCACCACATAAGTGACCACTCCCCAGATGCCGAAACTTTCCGATCCGGCATCAATATCAATGGCTGCAAGCTTATCGGTTTCAGGAACCAGCCGCATCTTGTTGAAGGTTTTTTCAAAACGGCGGATCAGCATTTCTCCATTTAATACGGCAATCACCACCTTTCCATTCTGGGGCTTCACCGACCTGTCCACGATCACCAGGTCGCCATCATGAATGCCAGCGCCAATCATGGCATCCCCGCGAACCCGCAGGAAAAAAGTGGCCGGCTTGTTACGCACCAACTGCTCATTAAGGTCAATACCCCGTTCTGAATAATCATCGGCCCCGGCGCCGAAACCCGTCGCATTGGCATTGCGGACCTGGTGCTGGTCAAAGGTTTTCGTGCCCAGGTAGGAGGCCGTAAAAATGTTGTCGAAATCCATATAAAATAAATTTTTCAATACTAAAATCTTTAGTAAATTTATGCTAAATAAGTTGGTTGCACAGATTTTATTTTAAGAAAATGACAGAAATATTAACCTCCCGCCGGGTTTATGAAGACAGGTCCATGGCCGATTACAGGCTTCAGGTGATAGCTCCTGAGGCTGTCCGGGAAAAAATCATCGAGGAGACCAATTATGCCCGAAATGTATTTGGAGAGGAGGCTTTCACGGGTGGGGAAGATTGCCTGGTACTGGCTTCTTTCAAGGCAAGGGAAGAGATGGAAGATACCCTTCTCCGATGGCTCCACCGGATCATCGGGCAGCAGGAGGGCTTTGCCATACTCCTTAATAATTATGGTAGTCTGCCTGGCGCCCCCTTGTACCTGAGGATCCAGGATCCAACCCCGTTCCACCAATTGGTCGAATCCCTCAGGGTGATCGACGCACTGATGAAAGGCAATCAATGCTCCTCCCTTCAATTATACAGGACGCCCCGTCTCATGCTGATGCGATCCATGAAAGAAGAGCGGGAACTGGAAATGCTGCTCGATTTCTCCGCCAGAACATTCCGCGCTGAGATGGAGGTGGAAGAACTGCAACTTGTAAGGCAGGATAGTGATGGCAGTATAAGACTGGTCAGCCGGCTTGCCTTAATGCCAAGGGGATTAAAAAGACAAGAAACAAATAACGATAACGATTAAATGATTCAACATGCAAACTGCAACAAGAACATATGAGCATGGCGTTAATGGTGCTGCACCATACAATGGTTTATTCAGCATGCCCGGCTACCAGGTTTATGAATACCAGTTGGTGCTGGCTATTCCTGATACTATTAAGGACAGGATCCGCAAATTGCGCCAACAGTTTTCTGAACAATACAATCTTCCTGTCCCGCGAAACAGTGCAGTGATGATACCACTCGTCAAATTTCGTCAGCGGCAGTTACTGGAAGAGAAAATGAGATCTTCCCTTCACCAACTGGTAATGGGATGGCGTCCCTTTACGGTGAACATGAAAGATTATAAAAGTATGCCTACCCACAGCATCTATATTCCCGTTACCAGTAAGTCGGCCTTGCAACAATGTGGTCGTGAATTGAAATCAATGCAACACCTGCTCCGGCCCGATACCAATCACAATCCTTTTTTCCCACTGGAACAACAGTTGATCATTGCTGCCAAATTGCCTCCGGGTATTTATGAGAAAGCCTGGCAGCAATATGCATACCGCCATTTCAATGCTCAATTCATGGTGGATGCCTGCCTGTTGCTGAAAAGAAAATCAGGAGAACAGCACTGGCAAATTTTGCAGCGAATGGAATTAAAAGACATGCCGGTAGGGGTGAAGCAGGGGATGTTGTTTGCGTAAGGAAGGCAGATGGAGGGATAGAGAGATGGAGGGATGGAAAATAAAATATTTTTATGAAGGGAAGAGGTGCGCAAATAAATACTGCCAACCGTTTTGATAAGCACTCGGCAAGCAGGGAACATATCGAATCAGTTGATGACTGGAGTGAAGCCGATCCTGTTACAAAATATATTGAACAGGAAGGGAAGGCGCTGGTCAATAAGGTTGATTCACCAGATGTAAATATGTTCTATAGCATGAATCCCTACCAGGGTTGTGAACATGGCTGCATTTACTGTTATGCACGTAATTCGCATGAGTATTGGGGTTATAGTGCAGGAGTGGATTTTGAACGCAATATCATTGTCAAGAAAAATGCTCCCGAATTATTGAGGAAATTCCTGATGCGACCTTCCTGGGAATGCAAGCCCATCTCCATCAGTGGTAATACGGACTGCTACCAGCCGGCTGAAAAGAAATACCGTATCACCAGGCGCCTCCTGGAAGTATGTAATGAGTTCAACCAACCCATCGGTATCATTACAAAGAACGCCGGTGTACTGCGCGATAAAGATATCCTATCCTCCATGGGTAAGCGAAACCTCGCATCTGTCATCGTTTCTATTACCAGTATGGATGAATCCCTCCGGCGGGCAATGGAGCCAAGAACCACAACTGCCCAACAGCGCCTTCGTGTTATAAAAGAACTCAGTGACGCGGGTGTTCGCACAGGCGTTATGCTTGGACCAATGATTCCTGGTTTGAATGATCATGAACTCCCCGCAATACTGGAAGCAGCCGCTGAAGCTGGTGCTAAGTTTTCGGGATATACTTTCGTGCGACTCAACGGTGCCGTGAAACTGATCTTCCATAACTGGCTCTATACAACATTTCCTGATCGTGCCGATAAGGTCTGGCATAGTATAGAAGACGGTCATGGTGGAAAGGTGAACGACAGCCGGTTCGGTACCCGCATGCGGGGAGAAGGAAAAGCAGCAGAAATGGTTCGCCAGCAATTTAAAACCTTCAGTAAACTCTACGGACTCAACCAGGATCGCTGGGAATTGGATACGGACTCCTTTCGTAAACCCGGACAGCAACTGAGCATATTTTGATATTTTCCCGTAATTTCTACGGGTAAAGCATCAAACGCATGCCCCAATTTTCAGTAGACCCCGATATCGCTAAGGCCAGAACAATTTCTAAGGATTTTTATATTAACCAAAGGCATTTTGATGATGCCAGGGAACTGATCTTTGCGCCCACCTGGCAATTTATCGGTACCACCGACCTCGTAAAAGAGCCCGGTGATTGTTACCCATTTACCTTAATCGATGGCTATCTCAATGAACCGCTCTTATTGACCCGCGATAAGAATGGTCAGTTGCATTGCCTGTCTAATGTTTGTACCCACCGCGGAAACCTGATGGTATATGAGCCCTGCCGCAACAACCAGCTCCGCTGCAAATACCATGGTCGACTTTTTGATCTCGACGGACAATTCCGCTCCATGCCCGAATTCAAGGAAGTCGAGAATTTTCCTACAGAAGAAGATAACCTCAAACAACTTCCTCTTTTCCAATGGGGTAAACTGCTTTTCACATCGCTGCAAGGTGCGCGCAAGGCAGGTACCGAATCCATCGATGAAAATAATCCTACACCTACTGCCATACCCGAAGCCATACCTGCAGAAGCAATGTTCAGCGAAATGATCAACCGGGTGGGATGGCTGCCTATAGATAAGATCCACTACCGCCCCGAACTTTCCAGCGATTACATGGTCAAAGCAAATTGGGCACTCTATTGTGAAAACTATCTCGAAGGTTTTCATATTCCTTTCGTGCATGCCACACTCAATGCCGTGCTCGACTTCGGAGAATATACTACCGAGGTCTATAAATATTCCAATCTCCAACTGGGCATCGGCAAAAAAGATGATAGCTGTTTTGACCTGCCCGCTAGTTCACCCGATTTCGGTAAGCAGGTGTCTGCTTATTATTTCTGGGTCTTCCCTAATATGATGTTCAATTTTTATCCATGGGGATTATCATTCAACCTGGTGCAACCACTTAGCGTGGATACCTGCAAAGTTTCTTTCCTGAGCTTCGTGTATGATGAAAGCAAAATTGGAACCGGCGCAGGCAGCGGACTCGATACGGTTGAACACGAAGACGAAGAAGTGGTGCAGATGGTTCAGAAAGGTATCCGTTCCCGGTTCTATGAGCATGGCCGGTATAGCGTAAAACACGAAAAAGGAACACATCATTTTCATTCGCTCATCGCATCATTCATGAGATGAGCAAACTCCTCCGTACCATAAATTCCAGAACGGCAATTGCCCTCGTGGTGGGAACCGTAATTGGATCAGGCGTTTTCATGAAGCCATCCCTCATGCTTGGACAACTGGGTTCTCCCTGGTTGCTTTTATCTGTTTGGGTGGTGGCTGGATTGGTTACTATTTTCGGTGCGCTCAGTAATGCCGAAGTAGCTTCCTTATATCCTGAAACAGGTGGGCCCTTTATTTTCTTCCAGAAAATGTATGGCAAAACATTTGCCTTTCTCTATGGCTGGGCAGCCTTTGCAGTTATCAATACTGCAGGTAATGCTTCTATTGCCTATATCTGTGCAGAATACACAAATTATTTCATTGCTCTACCGCGCTTCGATGCCATAACGGAGAAGGCTATCCGCTTCTATATTCCCTTTATCGGCTACGTGTTCCCACTCGCCAATGCAGGCGTTAAGGCACTCACCATAATATTGATCCTGATTCTGACCGCAGTCAATTATCGCACTGTTCACGGGGGTGGCGCATTGCAACGTTTTTTAACTGCACTAAAAGCGTTGGCGATACTGCTTTTGATAGGCGGCATCTTCACCAGCGGCAAAGGATCTTTTACCCACCTGTCGCAATTGGTAGATCGGAATTTTGAGATGAGTTATATCGGTGCCTATATGGCTGCCCTATCGGGAGCATTCTGGGCCTATGATGGCTGGAATAATATCAATACCGTGGCTGGTGAAATAAAAGATCCCCAACGCAATATTCCGAAGAGCTTGCTGCTTGGCTTGGGTGCCTGCATGGTCATTTACCTGCTGCTCAACCTCGCGTATATATATGTGTTACCCGCGGAGCAGATGAAGCAGTCTGCTTTCGTTGCCTCCGATACGGCCGAAATGGTATGGGGCGCAATAGGCGGAAGCCTCATAACGCTGATGGTTATCTTCTCCACCTTCGGGTCCCTGAATGCGAACATCTTTGCTACGGCCCGACTCACCTTTTCTCTCGGCGAAGAAAGTAAATGGTTCTCCCACGCAGCGAAGGTTCAGCCCGATTACAAAACTCCCGGCAATGCCCTCTGGCTGAACGCCATCTGGGCCTCCGCGATGGTGATCTCCGGCTCCTTCGATATGCTCACCGATATGCTCATCTTTGTATCCTGGTTTTTCTATGGCATGGGCGGACTGGGACTCTTCATCCTGCGCTGGAAAAAGCCCGATCTCCCCCGCGTTTACAAAGTTCCCGGCTATCCCATCATCCCCGCGATTTTTGTACTCTTCACCGCCCTATACCTTGTCACCACACTCTACACCGATATTGCCAACTACCGCGCAGGAAACGTCCCCATCATCAACTCCCTGCTCGGCGTCCTCATCACCCTGGTCGGCCTCCCCGTTTACTGGCTCAGCAGGAGATAACCCACATACCCATCTGACGCCTGTCAGGACAGGCGTCAGATGGGTTGTTAAAACTTAAAGCCCAACCGCACAAATCCCCTGCGACCATTAGCGCCCATCTGCACAGCATCCCAGGGGCCGCCGGTTTCATTGTTGAAAGCCCACCATTTCGCTCCCGGTGCAAAACTCATATCGGGATGGGTGTTGAAAATATTGTCAACTCCCCAGTAGAGTCCGAAATTCTTACTCAACTGGTAACTCATATAAATATCGGCAACAGCCTTTCCACTATACACATACTGATCGCGCACCGGGCGGCCATCATCATCGGCAGGTACATAGGCATACAGATCACCGCGATTGAAAGGGGGATTGAAATCTTCAGCTGTACCATCGCCATATCCAAGCAAAGTCTGCTTGCCGAAATAAGTGATGCGACTACCAATACCGAACTTCGCCCAGTTATGTTCCAGCACCAACCCGAACTTACTGTTTGGCGCAGAAGCTAAAATGAATGCCTGCTCACGATCTGTAAGGAAAGTTGCCCGCAGTTCAGGCGTTCCACTGAGTTTACCGGGAACATTCACCTGGTCAATGGTCATATCCTGGATATTTCCCGTCAGCAAGGCCTTGATACTCCTCGATCCAAAACTCTTATTATATTCCAGCACCACATCCATGCCTTTGTTGGTTGTATTCACCGCGTTCGCAAAAAACTGCGCCAGCGCAACATCCAGGCGGATCATCTCTGCCCGAAGGGCCGGGTCAATGCCCTCGTCATCAGCACTGAATTGTCCACTGAGCACCACCCTGTCTTTTACCTGAACCCAATAGCCATCAATGGTGAGAGACAATGCCGATCCCAGTTTAGCAGTAAATCCAAGTGAGGCATTCAGCGAATTCTCTTCCTTCAACTCCGGAATACCCGCAGCACGCGTCACCTCCGAATAGTTGGGAGCGATCTTCACCTCCTTGATCTCAGTTCCCTGCACCGTGGTGAAGGTGGAAGAGAAATTCATCTGTTGCAATGATGGCGCGCGGAACCCAGTGCTGAAGGAACCCCTGATATTCACGGCCGGACTCACCTTATACCTCGATGCCAGTTTGAAATTTATGGTCTCGCCAAAATCGCTGTAGTTCTCAAAACGGGCTGCAACGCCTACCAGCCATTTGGTAGTTATATCGAATTCTGCATCCGCAAAAACACCTACCACCGATCTTGTCGCATTCACCTCATCAGCCGGCTGGTAGCCAGGGAATCCCTGCGCACCACCCGCCTTTTCACCCGTAGGATCGTAGTTACGATAGGATGCTTCCTCCCCGGCAAATATCTTATAGCGCTCGCGACGATATTCCGCTCCAAAAGAGAGGTTCATACCCGCCGCCACATTGTTGAAGGCACGCGTGAAATCAAGATTGGCAGTATTCTGACGGAAATTAAATCCGCCATCATCAAACTTCGTTTGTCCCGCACCGAGAGAAGCATTAAAAGTGCGGTCGCCATAGAAATGAAAATCATTCATCCCGAAACTATTACTCAGATCCCAGTTCCACGTGCCCGCCATCCCACGCAATCCCGCAGCAACACTGGCATCCTTGATCTTCGTTTGTATATGAGGGTTAAAATAGGTTTCACCATCGGAAGTTTCCTTCATGATGCCATCCACAAAAATCATATCCCCATTTTCGTCGGTGGGAAAACGATCGGGCCGGGCCGACCAGTTCCTGGTAAATGCATAGGCATCGGAAGCCTTGGCATTATACCCACCAAAACTGTAGAACGTTGCATTGCCCAGGGCCTTGGGTACTTCCGCATTGTAAAAAATTCCGCCCCCCAGCATGGAGCCATCCCCATGTGCGCGGCGATAAATATTTGTGGGAAGCCAGTCCTTCGCGAACTCTTCCGTTACCAGCGTTTGGCGGAATGTTTTCCCGGTGGCCAGGAAGTTGCCGGTAAAATTGATAAAGCCATTATCCTTCAACGCAACACCATAGTTGAGGTTTGCATTAAATGCATTACCGTCGATCTTTCCCTTATAAACATATTGTCCGAGATCGGGTTTCTGCGCAGGATTGTATTCATCATCATAGTAGGCCGACCAGCCCGCATTACCCGTCAGCTCACCGGTTGATTTTTTCAGCACCAGGTTGATAACGCCGGCAATGGCATCGGAACCATACTGTGCAGAGGCACCGTCGCGCAATATCTCCACGCGTTCAATAGCATTGATAGGGAAAGCACTGAGATCGGTACCGGAGTTACCCCGGCCGCGGGCGCCAAATACAGCCACAAAAGCAGTCTGGTGGCGGCGCTTACCGTTCACCAAAACCAGGGTCTGGTCCGGACCGAGACCCCGCAATGTTGCCAGGTCAATATGATCGGCACCATCACTACCGCTCTGTTTGTTATAGTTGAAAGAGGGCGCCGAATAATTAATAATGGAGGTCAGGTCCATTCTCGCCGTAGGCAGCGATACCTGTCCAACATTCACTACATCCACCGGCACCGGTGTTTCGATCTTCACCCTGCCAGCGCGCCGGGTACCAACCAGCACTACGCCGCTGAGGTCGGTAATGGTTGGTTCCAGCGAAATACTCAGGGATGTTTCATTGCCCACGGTCACCGTCAGCGGAGCGTAGCCGATCATCGTGATATCCAGCACATCTTTGGGGGATGCCGTTACGCTGAACTGGCCGGCCTCGTTGGTGGAAGTTCCCGCTTTAGTGGCCCGCACTTTCACCGATACGCCGGGCAACGGGGCACCCGATTTGCTATCGGTAATTGTACCGCTAATGACGGTTTGGGAAAAAACGGGGAAGCTGAGCAGGCATAATAATGCCAGGAAGCTGTTAAACAGCAGTAGTCTGGTTGGTTTCATGCAGTTGGGTGGTTTTAGTGAATTTACAGAAAATCAGGTAAAAGCCATTAAGGGGCTGCCTTTCCCTTATATTTGACGCCACTTATATGGAAAGAATAATTGAACATGTAGCAGCGCTCTGGCGAAATTATACCGGTACCGAGGCCGCGGAGATCACCAAGTTACCGCAGAGCGGTAGTGATCGCCTGTATTTCAGGATCCGGGCAGGCAGCGCTGTGGGCAATGGCAACGCCGTGAACAATGGCAGCTCCCCGGGCAACGGAATCACCGCGACCCAACCCGCAATAGTAACCGACCCCGGTCCCGCCTATAACGGTATATCCTCCTGCAAGCATTCCTGCATTGCAACCTATAATAACAACCTGCGCGAAAACCAGACCTTTCTTTCCTTTACGGAATCGCTTCGTTCCGCTGGATGTCCCGTGGCCAATGTTGTAGCGGTTAACGATGCGGGTGATACTTACCTGCAGGAGGATTTTGGCGATACCTCCCTCCTCAACCTGCTGGAGCAGCAGGGGTATAGCGCCGAGGTATATGCGCTTTTCCAGGAGAGCCTTTCTAAACTGGCGCACCTGCAGGTTCGGGGAGGTGCACAGATCAATTATGATATGTGTCTTACCGCGCATGAGTTCGGCAAGCAGGCCATACTAAGTGATCTCTTATACTTTAAATATTATTTCCTCGATACGCTGAAGTTTCCGTACGACAAGCAGGCTTTGCTCAACGATTTCGAAGCGCTGAGTACTTACCTCACGCATACGGAGAACAAGCATTTCATGTTCCGCGATTTCCAGAGCAGGAATATCATGGTTACTGATGATGGCCAGGTCCATTTCATCGATTACCAGGGGGGCATGCGGGGAGCATTGCAATATGATGTTGCTTCCCTGCTCTGGCAGGCGAGGGCCGAGCTTCCGGAAGATTGGAAGAACAGTCTGCTGGAATATTATATAGGGGAGGTGTCGCAGCATTTGCCGCATCCGCTGGATCCGGCACTTTTCACGGCGCAGTACAATGGGTATGTATTGATCAGGTTACTGCAGGTGTTGGGAGCGTATGGCTTCCGCGGATTTTTCCAGCGTAAGGCGCAATTCCTTTCGAGTATTCCGCTGGCGCTGAAGAACCTGGCGGCTTTTACCGATAGCCGGCGTATGGGCATTGCCGTTCCTGAGTTCGATAAATGCCTGCAGTATTGCACCAGTGATGAGGTGATGGCAAAGTTTGAGCCGCTCCGCGCCGATGAGTCCACGCCGCTGGTGGTGCGTATCCATTCATTCTCTTATAAAAAAGGGATTCCTCCCGATCCAACTGAAAATGGGGGGGGATTTGTGTTCGATTGTCGGGGTATTCTCAATCCGGGAAGGATCGCCGAGTACAAGACACAAACCGGCCGCGACAAAGCTGTTCGTGATTACCTTGAGCAGCGTACGGTGATGCCTGATTACCTGAATTCTGTTTTCGATCTCGTGGATATTACGGTCACTGATTATATCAAGCGGGGATTTGAGAGTTTGCAGGTGAATTTCGGTTGTACCGGCGGACAGCACAGATCAGTTTATGCTGCCGAGGCGCTAGCGCGTCATCTGAAAAATAAATTTGGTGTGCGTATAGAGTTGCGCCACCTGATGCAGGAAGAAAAAAATTGGATCAACACGGGTTAGGGTCCCCCAAATCTTACCTCTTACATCTTACCTGATTAATCCTCTTACCTCTTACTTCTTACCTCACTTTTGCCTCTTACCTTAATTCTTAATTCTTAAATCTTACCTCTTACATGAAAGCGATGCTTTTTTCCGCCGGCCTCGGCACTCGTTTCAAACCCTGGACCGACAAGCATCCCAAGGCTTTGGCGATGGTGAATGGAAAGAGTTTGCTGCAGCGTAATATTGAGTATTTCCAGCGATTTGGGATTACCGAGGTGGTGGTGAATGTGCATCATTTTGCTGACCAGGTGATAGAGGCTTTGGAGCGTTCGGGGGGATGGGGATCTAAGATCATCATCAGCGATGAGCGCGAAGAACTGCTGGAAACTGGCGGCGGTTTGCTTAAGGCGCGACCTTTTTTGGAAAGTCTTGCCGCGTCACCCGTCACGCAGGATGCCGAACCACAGTCCAGTCCTTCCACAGGCTCCGGTGCCGCATCCCAGGTAATACAGGATGCCGGACCATTGTCAGGCCCTTCCACAAGGTCCGGTGTGCATCAGGATAGTCCCGAACTTTTTGTGACCATCAATGCTGATATACTTACAGATCTTGACCTCAATAAGTTGATCGCCTTTCATAAGGAGCAGGAGGCGCTTGTAAGTTTTGGTGTAACCGATCGACTCACCTCCCGCAACTTTTTATTTGATGCAGAAAATCGTTTACGCGGCTGGGTTAATACTGCAACGGGCCAGTATCGCTGGCCTTCCGGTGCCGCACCCGCAAACATTTCCTCCCTCATTCAGAAAGCTTATAGCTGCGTAGTAGTCTTCGATCCCCGCATATTCTCACTCATGCGACATACCGGAAAATTTTCCATTGTAGATACATACCTCGATCTCGCCAACGATCACCGTATCATGGGTTATGATCATAGTGGCGACCGCCTCGTAGATGTTGGCAAACCGGAAAGCGTTGCACTCGCAGAAGCTATGTTCCCCTGATATTTTCTTACAAATAGAAAGTGGGGGTCAAACACAAGGTTTTTTCCACCTGCGCAAAATTTTTACAAATCGAAAGTTTCAAAAAGGGCGTTGATTTTTTCGCCCACATAAAGTTCTTACAAATCGCAAATACCAACATTCTGCCTTAGAAAATTAGTCTCACCAATTTTTTACAATTCGAAAGTTGCAAATAGAGCATTGGAATTTTTGCCCGCATAAAAAATTTTACAAATCGAAAGTTCCAATAGGCCATAATGTATTTTTTGCCCGCATATAGAATTCTTACAAATCGAAATTTCCAATAGGCCATAATGTATTTTTTGCCTGCATAAAAAATTTTACAAATCGAAAGTTCCAATAGGCCATAATGTATTTTTTGCCCGCATATAGAATTCTTACAAATCGCAAATAGCAATAATCTGTCTTAGGAAATTAACCTCACGGATTTTTTACAAATCAAAAGTTTCAAAAAGGGCAATGGTAATTTTCGCACACAAATTTTACAAATCGAAAGTTCCAAATCAGGTCTTATCACCCGTTTTACAAATCCTCCAGAAATTTACAATTATCATCTGCCACTTGCAAGTTGTAATTTCTGAGACAGGTCCTTAAAAATACCTGTTCTAATCATGCTGACAAGAAAGATTCGACCTGCACTTCGGGAGTTGCTGGAGAAGTTAAATGAAGATGGTGGTATTATTTTTATTACCGGCCCACGTCAATGCGGAAAGACAGTACTTGTAAATGATATCCTCAACCTTTCTCATTCTCCAACATTTCAATTTAGTTATTTCTCTCTTTCCGATCCTTCCATACTGGAGAAAGCGGTTATCAATCCCCCGAAGTTTATTCGTTCTTTAAAGGGTTTGGTGGTGCTTGATGACCTTCATTTTTATCCGGATCTGATTGGGATGATAGCTGAATATTCAAATTCATTAAGGAGATCCGTGATTGAAAAGAGTTCATCTTCGGATCAGGAGAAATCGGGGTTAATATTGATTTGTCACGATAAAAGCCTGGCCCCGCCTGATATTGACATGGTAATCATGCACTATCTTTCAATTTATGAGCGATCGGCTAGAAGTAGAAAGCCAACTTCACCGGAGCAATATATCATCGGAAGTACTTTGCCTTCCCGGAGTAACAAACCATATGATCCAAGGTGGTACCAAAAGCATGTGGAGGAATTGATAATGGATATCACCAATCGTTATCAGATTCGTCAGCTTGAAAATTTCAGGAGATTTATAAAAACCACCGCTACTCATATAGGTAAGCCAGTTAATCTAACGGAAATGGCTAGTTGCATTGGAGTGAGCCGGACTACCATTGCCACCTGGTTAAAAATTCTGGAAGATAATTTTATCATTTATCTGTTACATCCCCACCAGGATGGTTTCAACAGAAATGGATACAAAAGAAGAACCGTTAAAACACCCAGATTGTATTTTCATGAACCAGCATTGGCAGCGTTTTTGCTGGGCATTCAGGATTTTGAATCACAGGCTACAATTCAGCTCAAAGCAGCCCTCTTCGAAAATTTTATTATCCTGGAATATTTAAAATGGATGCTGAACCGGATCGCAGAACCAGGCCTGTATTACTGGAAGGATAATACCGGAAATGAAGTTCCATTGGTTATTGAATTAGCTGATCGACTTTTCCCTGTGTTGATCCTTTACCAGCGGGAATTATCAAGACGCGATCTCGATTTTGTTGAGCGGTGGAGGAAGCTATGCGGGTTCTGGTGGGGAACCGGCGTTTATGCAGGAGATACTTCCTATATGGAACGCTGCCGCCGTCTGCACGCCTGGCAAAAGCCTGTGGCAATCGAACTGGGAGATGTGCCTAAATTCCATAAAAAAAGATTTAAGCTCATGCCGGTAAAACACAGAGTATGAATTTCTCGAGTCTCAGTCTATTTTCAATTTGTAAAAAAACCTATCTTCTTCCAAAAAGTATTTGTGTTTGTCAACTTTCGATTTGTAATAAATCGCAACTACGCTCCAACTGTGGTCCTGTAATAACTACTTTCAATTTGTAAA
>JAKFDZ010000036.1:0-194397 GCA_036675925.1 Flavihumibacter sp. | reverse complement strand
ACTCTTAAAAAAAGTGAATTAACTAAAATTGTCGTTTTTTTTCTTACGCTAAACTAACCTTACCTATCAAACATCTCGCGATGTCTCTCGGTACTGTTGCTTCCAAACTTTCAAAGATCTTAAAGAATATTATTACTAACTTTCTCTCTATTTTTTTCCGCCCGGTTCAATCTCTTCAAATCCTTAACCCTCAATAACTTATCTCACAATTTCTTTCCCGTCGTTCGGGTTGCAAAGGTAAGTGATTTCATCATTTCGAACCAAACTTTTTTGCAAGTTTTTTTTCAGTCTTTTCACTACCCGTTGTCTAAACTTCAGGCCCTTAATCTAACTGTAATTTCCAGCATATTATGTGCCCGAAATCACCCTCTGATTACTGAAAAATTAACCTGCTTTATTTCGAAGAACTAACCGCTTTTATTCCGTAGCGGGGTGCAAAGGTAGCAGTGTTTTTTGTAAACCACCAAATCTTTTTTTGAAGATTTTTTCTGCCAACTTTTCGAAGAACTCCCGCAACTGTTTACTTCAAATGCGGGGCGCAAAGATAATCAGGAATGAATTATCTCCAAATAATTTATACTAAAGCTGATTGTTAAAAAACCCTAACCCATACCCACCAAGGGTTATAGCCAAGATATATTTTTGGTGATAATATTCACCACAACCTAGATTTCCGCTAAATACCCTTCGGGGTAATTCACCTTTTCCAGAAATAGCCCATGGGGGGGCACTGCAAATTGCGCTAGTGTACAATCCCGGCCTTCTATAATGCTGCGGAACACATTTAAATCAAGACGCCCCCGACCCACCTTAAGCATAGTGGCGGTTAGTCCTCTCACCATCCCCCGAAGAAAACGATTGCCTTTTACATAATAACAGTATCCCTCAGGTGTCTGCTCCCATCGGCTCTCATAGAGCGCACAAATAAACGTCTTTACCTGCGTGTTACGTTTGCTGAAACTAGTGAAATCACTGTATTCCTGCAGTATACCGGCTGCAGTCTGCATTGCCTCAACATCTATATTATATGGAAAAAAATATGCCCGGTCATGAAGGAAGGGATCCTTTCTTGTATATATGTGATAACGATACTCCCTGCTAATGGCATCAAAACGGCTATGCGCATCCGTATTCATTCTGATTAATCGCTTCACAGCCAGATCATTGGGTAACACAGCATTCAGATTATAAACCTGCTTCTGCTGTAATTCAGATTCTTCATCAAAATGAAAATAGTTCTGCAGAGCATGAACACCTGCATCTGTTCGGGAAGATCCTGTTAATACAAATTTCTTTCTGAACACAAGCTCCATGGCCTTTTGTAACTCAGCCTGTACTGTATGTGCATTTTCCTGGACCTGAAATCCTGAGTATCGGGTGCCTCTGTAACTGACTTCTATGAAATACCTGTTCATAATGCGAATGTATAATCAGGATTCCTTCGGTATCTCAATTATAACGATATCCTTGCCTCCCGGTTCCTCTACCTCATAGGTTATTTTAAGGCCAGCAGATGTACGGATCATTTCCAGCCTGCGCACCGGTGTTATTTTATTACCAGCCACATTGCCCTTTTCCTGCCTGAAGGTTTCTGTAGTCTTTTGTTGTTCAACCTCAATTTTCTTTTCCTTTCTTTGGTCTGGTTCATAAATGGGAATATTCTTTACAGTTGGCTTTAATACCATTGCCCTTCGGTAATATAAGATGGCCTCGTCATTCACAGCCTGGGCTAAACGAATAGCAAATGCATCAGATCGTCGCTGCATTTGACCCATTTCTGATTCTTCCCTGCCAGGCCGCCTTATTTTTATCATCTCATTGGTTTGCCAGTTCAATAACCTCCACCCCTCTTCTCCCATATTTCTTAATACTAATCCGGCTTCCATGGAGCTGTCCTCAACGGTGAAAACAGCTAACGGAGCTTGTGCACCATGCATCCCGATACTTACATCCTTAATACCCCTTAGTGGTGCCAGCACCAGGTAATTTCCTTCCGCAGAATGATATAAGCTATCAGCAGTCCGTACATAAAAGGGTTGAGAAGGCTCTGTCTGGATAAGGATATAACCCGAACCCTGGGCCAAAACCCCGGCCAAACTACCAAACAATATTAATCCTGTTAGAAGAACGCTTTTCAACCCCTGATGTTTAGTCAACAAATCTACTGAAACAAGACTTTCCGAACCTTTCATACTTTTTTATGAATAATGATGCCTTCTATCCGATAAATTTACCCGGTCAAAATACACATATGAAAAAAGGAATCCTCAGCTTAGTTTGTTTGTTATCAATTTTAGCCGGATTTGCCCAGGTTCCCGAAGAACATCCAACTGAGCAATCACCCTATCGTGAAACCCCTACCCAGATCAATGACCTTGTTCACACAAAACTGGAAGCGCGGTTCGACTATTCAAAATCCTGGATGTATGGAAAGGCCTTTATAACGCTGAAACCACATTTCTACTCAACAGATTCATTGACGCTCGATGCAAAGGGGATGGAAATAAAAAAAGTGATACTTGTTAAAGGTTCGGCTAACTCACCCCTTAAATATGAATATGATGGAACAGAGCTTCGCATTAAGTTGAATAAAACCTATAAGGGTGGTGAATCATACACTGTTCATATAGATTATATCGCTAAACCAGATGAACTTAAAGTAAAAGGAAGCGCTGCAATAACCGATGCAAAAGGCTTGTATTTTATTAACCCTAAAGCAGAAGATAAAACCAAACCCACCCAAATCTGGACCCAGGGCGAAACCGAAGCCACATCGGTTTGGTGCCCCACTATAGACCGCCCCGGACAGAAAACCACACAAGAGATTCTAATGACCGTTCCGGCGAAGTATGTGACATTGAGTAATGGTAAAATGGTTAGTTCCAAACCTAATAGTGATGGGACCCGAACCGACCATTGGAAAATGGAACTTCCGCATGCACCTTACCTGTTCTTTATGGGTGTAGGCGATTATGCCGTGGTTAAGGATAACTACAAAGGCAAGGAAGTTAGTTATTATGTTGAGAAAGAATATGCTCCCGTGGCACGCAAAATTTTCGGTAATACACCAGAAATGATGGCCTATTTCAGTAAAATTACGGGCATTGATTATCCATGGGTCAAATATGCACAGATCGTGGGAAGGGATTATGTGAGTGGAGCGATGGAAAATACAACAGCTACCCTTCACCAGGAAAGTGCCCAGCAGGACGCGCGTGAATTACTTGACGAAAACAGGTGGGAAGACGTAATTGCCCATGAGCTTTTCCATCACTGGTTTGGAGATTATGTAACCGCAGAAAGCTGGAGCAATCTTACCCTGAATGAATCATTTGCTGATTATAGTGAAACACTTTGGAATGAATACAAATATGGCAAAGACGCTGGTGCTGCCACAAATTATTCCGGTATGCAAGGCTATCTGGCCAATCCCGCAAATGCAGAAAAACACCTGGCCAGGTTTCATTATCATGATAAGGAAGATATGTTTGACGCTGTCAGCTACCAGAAAGGCGGAAGAATCCTGAATATGCTTAGGAATCACCTGGGTGATAGTGCATTTTTTAAGGGTATGAACAGATACCTGACTGCAAACAAATTCAAAGCTGCAGAAGCGCATCACCTTCGATTGGCATTTGAAGAGGTGAGCGGTCGCGACCTTAACTGGTTTTTCAATCAGTGGTATTTCAATGCCGGACATCCGAAATTGAAGATCAATTATGTTTATGATGATGCTGCAAAAACGGTTGATGTTATTGTAGAGCAAACACAGGGTGGAGATAAATCGTTTCGACTTCCTTTTGCAATTGACATTTACGAGGGCGGGAAAAAAACAAGGCATCATGTAGTAGCCTCCAATAAGATAGACAGTTTCCGATTTTCATTTCAACAAAGACCCGACCTGGTAAATGTTGATGGAGATAAAATATTACTTGCTGAAAAACAAGATGCTAAAACGCTTGAGCAATTTATTTACCAGTATACACATGCTGGCAATTATATGGATCGACGAGAGGCAATCGAGTTTGCCGCCACCAAACAGGATGACCCCAAAGCATTGTCTCTGCTACTTCAAGCAGCAAAGGACCCTTACCATGGACTAAGAATTTTGACCCTTACCAAATTAGACATGAAAAAGCCTGCAGTAAGAACAGCCGCAGAAAGAATAATCGCAGGCATTGCAGAGAATGATACTAAGAAAATCGTAAAATCAAAAGCGATTGAATTGCTGGGCAGTTACAACAATGCCGCTTATACGCCAGTTTTTCTTAAAGGAATTCAGGATTCTTCATATAGTGTAGCAGGGGCATCACTTGAGAGCCTGATGGTGGTAGATAATGCGGCGTCAATTGAAGCGACCCGCAAATTGGCAGGTAAACCCATTAAAGGTGCACTGGTTACAGCGGTAACACTTGTTTCGGCCAAGAATGGTATTGAAGAATCGTTTGAATCTATCAGCAAAGCTTTTTCTTCGATGTCACTTACTCAAACCAAATTTGAATTACTTCAGCCCTATGCTCAGTTAATCGCTTCCATTAAATCTTCCGAGAAAGTAAAAAAGGGTGTCGATAACCTTGTGGAGTTCAGAGAAGCTATACCACAAGCATACCGGAACCAGTTGGATCCCTACATAAATGATATGATCCTTCAAAGCATCCAGGTTGCAAAGCAAAAAGAGAATAATACAGAGCTGGTAGAATATATTAAAGCCAGACGTGTGAGTGAGAAAAAAGCATTTTAAGAAATTGCAGCTTATGGCGACCGGGTGGGGATAAAGAGGCGATAAAGAGGCGACCAGGAGGCGACCAATCTCTTTTTATGAGCCTTCTAAAGCCTGCCTTATGTATTAGATGACGCGTATTTAAACTGATGAAAGATAGAATGCCACCAAATTGGTGGCATTCCTATTTATTATATGTTTCTTATTACCAGCTACCTCCGGCGCCGCCGCCGCCAAACCCGCCGCCACCAAACCCGCCAAAGCCACCGCCTCCGCCACCGCCGCCTCCCCAGCCGCCGCCACCGCCGCCACCAGGAAGAAATATGATTGGAGGTCCGCTATTCCATCCTCTGTAACCTCTTCTGCTCATCATTCCTCCACCCCCTCTTCCACCCCCGCCTCTACTGGATAGGAATATTACAAGGATGACGATCATTATTATAAGGCCAACTGGAAATCCATCTTTCTTTCCTCTTTTTCCGTAGCCTTCAGGCGCCTTATATTCTCCCGCTGCAGCCCTGATCAAAGAAGAAGTTGCCTCATCAATGGCCCGGTAATAATTACCAGCCTGAAGATTAGGCACCATATCTGTTTCTACAATCTGCTTAGCGGTGATATCCGGAACTGCACCTTCCAGACCATATCCTGTTGCAATAAAAACTTTCCGGCTTTCTCCTTCTCCCTGACCTGTAGAGATAAGAATAATGATTCCATTATTGAATTCCTTACCCCCTACACCCCAATCGCGGCCAAGCTCTGTAGCATAATCCACAGGCTCCAGTCCATTGAGTGTTGGAACTGTTACAACTGCTATCTGGTTGGAGGTTGAATCGTCGTATGCCACAAGCTTGGCTTCCAGAGAAGCCACCTGGTCGGGTGTCAGCAATCCCGCAGCATCATTTACCAATTTTGCCGGTACCGGTTTTGGCAGAGTGCGCTGCGCTGCCAATGGCAGTAGCACAATAAGCAGTAAGAGTAAAAGGAGTGATCTCTTCATAATATTCAGCTGCTTGCCCTTAGTGCCCGAAAATAATATCGTCCGGCAATTCATTTTTATCAGTAGTTGCTTTGTAAGGGAAATGTTTCTGTAATAATTCACCTATGTCATTTATGACAAGTAGAATGCCCTCGGCATATGCATTGTGGTGAAAATGATCTGTAAGCTGAACCACTTCGTTCGTCCAGAAGTCAGGCCCGGCAATCTTATGTATTCCATCATCACCCCAAAGAGCAACCTGGTGATCTTTTGATGCCACATATACAAGCACACCATTGCGGTCTTGTGTATGATCCATTTGCAGACTCCAGAATAATTCTGCAGCCCTGTCTACTGGATTTACATACTTGCAGCGACTTTCAATAAAGACCCGGATCTCCCCACTTGTTTTGACTTCTGCCTCACGGATGGCCTGAACGATCTTTGAAGCCTCATCATGTGTGAAGAACCGGGATCCTTTCCTGAAGGAGAAAAATGCCATTATTCGTTTTTAGAATTGTACTTGTGGAGCTCTTTCCGCTCCGGGATCAGCCTGGAAGCCTTCCCTTACCTTAAAGCCAAACATACCCGCAAACAAATTATTAGGGAAAGTTCTTACAGTACCGTTATACTGTTGTACCGCAGCGTTAAAGTCATTACGTGATACCTTTATACGATTCTCAGTGCCTTCCAACTGTGCCTGGAGGTCGCGGAAATTCTGGTTGGCCTTTAAATCAGGATAATTCTCTACAACTGCAAGCAACCTGCCCAATGCAGAACTTACGCCAGCCTGCGCTTGTTGATATTCTGCGAGTTTTTCCGGAGTTATATTAGTTGGATCGATCTGAACGGACGTAGCTTTAGAACGTGCTTCTATCACCTTGGTCAATGTTTCTTGCTCAAAGTTTGCAGCACCTTGTACCGTTTTCACCAGGTTTGGAATAAGGTCTGACCTCCGCTGGTAATCACTCTGAACATTGTTCCACTTATTTTTTACATTTTCATCCTGCTGAACCATAGAGTTGTACCTGGAGCAGCCGCATCCACCCAGCAAAAGGATGGCACCTACAATAATGATGATGATAAGATTTTTAGAATTCATTGCAGAAAGATTTAGTTGAGATTTTAAATGTACAACATAGTAGACAAAAAAAGCGGGCCACCTGGTTGGATGGCCCGCAAAATAAATATTCAGGAATTATCAGGCTTTGACCGCAGCTATACCAGGGAGTTCCTTTCCCTCAAAGTATTCAAGCATTGCACCACCACCCGTAGATACATAACTTACCTTATCAGTATAACCGAACTGGTTAACCGCAGCTACCGAATCTCCTCCACCTACAAGTGAGAAAGCGCCATTTTGTGTAGCATCCGCAACAGCATCGGCAATTGCTTTAGTTCCTGCCTGGAATTTGGCCATCTCAAATACGCCCATAGGTCCATTCCAGAGAATAGTCCTCGAATGCCTTATTACGTTAGCGAATTGATTACTGGCAGCCGGACCAATATCGAGTCCTAACCAGCCATCCGGGATCGCATTACTTGGCGAAACGGAAACATTCGCTGATTCACTAAAGGCATCGGCAATAATGGAGTCGGATGGCAGATGTATATTAACCCCTTTGGCTGCTGCTTTTGCTAGTAACTCATTAGCCATCTCCAATCTGTCTTCTTCGCAGAGGGAATTTCCGATTTTTCCACCCTGAGCCTTCATAAATGTATACGCCATACCACCACCAATGATAATATCAGTAGCTCTCTCCAGCAGGTTTTCAATTATGAGAATCTTGTCAGACACTTTTGCTCCACCAATGATTGCTGTGAAAGGATTTTCCGCCCCGTGCAACACTTTTTCAGCACTGCTCACCTCTCCTTCCATAACCAACCCGAACATTTTTTTATCAGCATCAAAGAATTTTGCAATGATAGCAGTTGAGGCGTGCGCGCGATGGGCTGTTCCAAATGCATCATTTATATATACGTCTCCGAGTTCAGCGAGCTTTCCGGCAAATTCTTCATTCCCTTTTTCCTCCTCCTTATAAAATCGAAGATTTTCAAGTAACAGCACTTCGCCATTCTGCAATGCATTCACTGCATCATGTGCTGTTGCGCCTATACAATCAGAAGCAAAATGCACTTTAGGACCACCCAGCAATTCAGTGAGGTGCGGAACAATATGCTTTAGTGAATATTTTTCGGTTGGCCCATCTTTAGGTCTTCCCAGATGACTTATCAAAATGACTTTACCACCATCCTTCAGGATCTTCTCAATAGTGGGGATGGCAGCACGCATGCGTGTATCATCCGTTATCTCATATTTATCATTAAGGGGTACATTAAAATCAACACGGATCAATGCTTTCTGACCCGCAAAATCATATTGACTGAATTTGCTCATAGTAGTTGGTTAAGCGGGGAAAAATAAAAGCGGGCATAACCCGCTTTCCGTATCTATTTGGATATTAGTCCTGCAAAGAATTTCACAGTGCGCACTAGCTGGCTAACATAGCTCATCTCATTATCATACCAGCTCACGGTTTTCACCAGTTGCTGATCGCCTACTGTTACAACTTTGGTTTGTGTTGCATCAAACAATGAGCCGTAAGATATACCGATGATATCACTACTTACGATCTCATCTTCAGTATAACCGAAGCTTTCATTGCTTGCGGCTTTCATTGCTGCATTTACTTCTTCAACGGTTACCTTCTTTGCCAATACTGAAGTAAGCTCAGTGAGAGAACCGGTGATTACTGGAATCCGCTGTGCTCCACCATCAAGCTTTCCTTTTAATTCCGGAAGAACTAGTCCAATAGCCTTTGCTGCACCCGTACTATTAGGAACTATATTGGCAGCTGCAGCACGTGCACGGCGAAGGTCTCCCTTTGCATGTGGAGCATCCAGTGTGTTCTGGTCATTTGTATACGCATGCACAGTTGTCATGCTGCCTACAACAATACCATAAGTATCCTGAAGTACCTTGGCCATTGGTGCAAGGCAATTGGTTGTACAGGATGCACAGGAAATTATTTCTTCAGAACCATCGAGGATATTATGGTTTACATTAAACACAACTGTTTTGAGATCTCCGGTTGCTGGTGCAGAGATCACCACACGTTTGGCACCTGCCTTCAGGTGAGCAGCAGCCTTATCTTTGTCGGCAAAGAAACCAGTACTTTCAATTACAACATCTACGCCGTGACTGCCCCAGGGGATCTGTGAAGGATCTTTCTGAGCATATATTTTAACCTGGTCACCATTTACAACAATGGCATCATCAGTGGCATTTACTTCGGCATCAAAGCGACCCTGAGCGCTATCATACTTCAACAGGTGTGCAAGTACTTTTGGAGAAGTCAGATCATTTATTGCAACAACGTCAATACCTTCCATATTATAGATCTGGCGATATACCAGTCTTCCGATCCTACCGAAACCGTTAATGGCAACTTTTACAGTGCTCATAATTTCAAGTTTGAGATTTGATTTTAATTAATGAGGCGCTAAGTTACAGTTTGTGTAAAGCCAATAAAAATTTAAGAAAATATTTTTGGTGAATATGTCCCGCTCCCTATCTTTGCACTCCCAAACGGGAAATGGCGCGTTGGTCAATCGGTTAAGACGCTTCCCTTTCACGGAAGAATGACGGGTTCGATTCCCGTACGCGCTACTAAAAAGCCTCACTGAGTGAGGCTTTCGTCATTTTATGATCTTGCTTTCGCTTTTCCGGACCGTGCTAATTGCTTAACGATCTTATCTTTAAGGTCATCGGGTCTAAAAGGTTTGGGGAGGAAATCAGAAAAGCCTTTTTGGTGCAGGTCTTCAATCATGTTATCATATACCGCGGCGGTAAATGCAATTACAGGTGTTCCCGGATATTCTTTTCTGGATACCGCTACTACTCCTGCGCCATCAACCAAAGGCATTTCAAGGTCAACCAGCAATAGATCAAAGGGTTGTCTCCTTAGTGCATCAAGCGCTTCCAATCCGTTAATTGCTTCTGTTACCTCCACACCCCATTTCTGCAGGAATTTCTTCACTACCATCATATTCACAGGATTATCTTCCGCAATCAGGATTTTAACCCCCTCCAGATGATTATTGATGCCATCTTTTATGACGGCCTCTGTAGCTTGTTTACTGGCAATAATTGGTAGCTGTATAATGAAAGAAAAACAACTTCCTTTCTTAGGTGTACTTTCTACCTGCAAGGTTCCTCCCATCAGCGATACCAGATATTTGCTGATCGCCAGGCCAAGGCCGGATCCCCCATATTTCCTTGTGGTCATGGCATCTGTCTGGTAGAATTTGTCAAAGATCCTATGCAATTTTTCCTTCTGGATCCCAATTCCTGTATCTGACAATGAAAACTGAATGCTCATCGCATCCCTTGTTTGGTTCATAGCCTTTACTGATATTACCACTTGCCCCTTCTCTGTAAATTTCAAAGCATTAGACAAAAGATTATTGAGTATTTGAGTTAAACGCAATTCATCTCCAACAACCATTATTCCGGGTGGTATATCTTCTTCAAGCCTGAACTGAAGCTGTTTTGCCTGGTAAGCAGGCAGGAATATTCCGTGCAATTTTTTCAGTGCCGCCTGTAACACAAAAGGAAGCTTTTCCAGCTCCATTTTATCCGCTTCCAGTTTACTATAGTCGAGCACATCATTTACCAGTTCAAGCATATGTTCAGATGAATGTTTTAAAACATCCAGCATTGGTCTTTTATCTTCGCTGATATCTTCATCTAGCAGAAGATTTGTTGTTCCTATTATTGCATTTAGCGGTGTCCTCAATTCATGACTCATATTAGACAGGAACCTTGATTTGACCATAGCCGCGCGTTCTGCTTTCTCCTTGGCTTTAAGGGTCTCCACTTCAGCTATTCTGATCTGCGTAATATCGAGTATGCTCATTTTTACAAATCGCTTCCCCTGGTGATTAAACCCAACGATATTGGTATGGGCATATACAGGAACGCCATTCAACTGTTCAAATTCCATATTGCCAACCCAGGGCATTATCTGTGAAGTATTCCCCTGTCTGAAGGTTCTTACAATTTCCAGAGCGGGCCTCCCAAGAAGCGATTCAACGGATCGATCAAGTACCGCATCCTTCTTCCCATAACCGAACAATTCTAGCACACGCTCATTGCAATCAACTACCAACTCATCATCAAGTCCTATTATAAAACTGGCATCAAGGGAAGTATTGAAAATTGTATCAGAGAATGCCTTCTCACTACGCATTTCTTCTTCTTTAACACCAAGCGTTTTTAAAATTGAATAGCCAACAATACCCGTAAAAATCAAAGAGAGCGAGAGGTTTGTTCTAAAGAAATAATGGAAGCTATCAGAACCCGCATCTGCACTTTGTATTTCATAGGGTGAAAACAGGAATGTAATTCCGAGAAATGTCATCGTGATAGCTTCAATGATAAGTAGTTCCTGGTTGATCTTACTATCTATCAAAAAGACCATCGCAAAAATTACGGGGAAATAATACAAGTAAGTTCCGGTTTTAAGTCCGGCGAAATAACAGGCGAAACATAAAGTAGCATTAAACGTTCCGATCACGAGCCATTTGGCCTGATTCTCACGGTTATACAAGCGCAGGACATATGCAATAACAAGAGCAGTGCAGGAGAGCAGAAATATGAAAGCACTGCCAAACTGGTTCACCCACTGACTCAGGATTACGTTCAATGCAGTAACACCTATCCCGATCTCTGTAAGAGATTTAAGCGGTGTAACGCCTGCCTTGCGCTGCCTTTCGTAAAGATCTTCAGCCAGTTGGTCCCAAATTCTTATGGCTGGAAATACTATTGCGTAAAGGTTTTTCGTTTTCATATGAACAGCGCCATTTTCTTTTTGATTTTTCAGGACGAAAGTATAACGCTGACCAATGTCCAAAATTGTATCCTATGCCTGTGATGAAAACCGAAACCTTCGATTTCAGCGCGGTCTTTGACAGCGCTTACCTTTTGGAGGTACATGACAACGATCTTAATGCCATTGCTGAAATTTTCATGACTGCCCATGAGCAGATCATTAATGAGATACAACTAAGCAAGCCCTTTGCTGAGCGCGGCGATGCAGAAAGTTTAAGGCAGCGGTTTCACCGGATAAAACCTCTATGGGGTTTTTCAGGGCTACACTACTGGCAACAACATGTACAGGTATTTGAGGACTTCTGCTGCAGGAAACCCGACCGGGAGAACCTGAAGGAAAGTTATCATCGCCTTATTAAACAGATGGAGATTGGCCTCGACCTCCTTGAAATGGAAGCAAACCGATTAAAGAACCACCTGCATTAGTACGCCATGAATATAAAAGCAATTATTGTTGAAGACCAGCCAATGTCGGCGGAGATACTAAAAAAATTCTGTGTAAGATCGGGAATAGTAAATGTATTACACCATTTTCCGGATGCAGTTTTAGCAGCAGAATACCTTCGGCAAAATGAGGTTGACCTCGTTTTCCTGGATGTTGAAATGCCCGGACCGAGTGGGTTTGACTTACTCGACCAGATCACCATGCAACCACAGGTTATAATGACAACGGCTCATACCAGCCATGCCTTCACGGCATTTGAATACAATGTATGCGATTATCTTAAAAAACCATACACCTACCAACGCTTCCTGGATGCAGTAGAAAAAGTAATTACAATTACCGCTAACGCTAAAGAGAAGAAGAAAGGGGAAGAAGATATTTTCATTAAATGTAACGGGCAGGTAATAAGACTCAAAACTTCGGAGATACTTTATATGGAAAGTATGGGTGATTATGTACGCTTTGTAACTAAAGACAAAAAGTACATAACTCATAATAGCATGAAGAAACTTCTATCACAGATTGATCCGGATATTTTCTGCCAGGTTCACCGTTCTTATATAGTGAACATGTGCAAGCTCAATGATTTCCGTGATAACAATGCAAGTATTGATGGGCATCTGATACCCGTCAGCAAGGCAAATAAGGCTAAGGTGAAAAAGCATATCAAGGTATTGCAATAAATCAGTATTGCATTTAAACCTTGTTACATATTCCTAGTCTATCTTTTGACAGGCAATTAACCCCCCTGAAAATTCATTATGACACTCACCTACAATCCGAAAGCAATTATGCTTTCATCAGTCCTCCTTATTACCATCTGCTTTTGCGGTTTAGTAAATGCTCAAACAGTAAATTCAAAAAAAGATCGCATTGAAAATGCTCGAGATAAAAGAGAAGACGTTCGAGATCGTAAGGAAAACCGGCGTGACAGGCGTGAAAATGTTATTGACCGAAAAGAAGACCATCGGGATAGAATGGAAGATAGAATAGATGCACTTCATGAGGGAGGCAGGCGCGACCGAAGAGAAGATATCCGCGACAAGAGGGAAGATGTACTTGACAAAAAAGAAGATAAGAGAGACAGAAGAGAGAACCGCCGTGATCGCAGGGAAAACAAAAGAGATCGACGCGACAATCGAAATTAATACCTCTCCATCCATTCAGCCAGGTGTTGGCTCACCTGGTTCGATTCAACCAGAAAACCATCATGGCCATACATTGAATCTATTCCAATAAAAGTTGCTCCGGGAATGGAGGCAGCCATCCGCTGCTGCTCCTCCAGTGGACATAGCAAATCACTCGTGATGCCAATGATTAATGTTGGCTGCTTGATTGCCTGGAGCACTTTTACAACATCACCACCTCTCCCTCGTGCTATATGATGGCTATCCATACTTTTTGTTAGTAACCAGTATGATTGGGCATTAAACCGTTTTACCAGTTTATCGCCCTGGTAACTTATATAGGAAGCTGCGCGGTAATTATCTATTTTTTCTGAATCCATATCCTGTTGCTGCTTTACCATTGCAGTATAATTCCGGTAAGTCAACATCCCTATTGCACGAGCTGCTTTCAGACCTTTTGCGCCTGCAGATGGTTGCTTTTCTTTCCAGCTGATATCTGCTTCAATTGCCAATCGCTGGGCCTCATGAATGGCTATTCCCCATGCACTCTCTGTAGCCGAAGTAGCTATTAAAAAGATCCTTCCAATTATTTCAGGCTCCATTAGTGCCCATTCAATTGCCTGGTAACCACCCATGCTTCCACCCATACACAACGAAATTGTATCTATCTCCAAATGCTTTCTCAGAAGAATATGCGCATTCACCATATCCCTGATGGTGATCTGGGGAAAATCGGCATAGTAAGGCTCGCCGGTATAAGGATCAATAGAAAGAGGGCCACTGCTTCCATAGCAGGAACCTAGAATATTGGCACATACTATGAAATGTTTTGCCGGATCAATTGCCGCACCATCATCTACAACACCTGGCCACCAGGCCATCACTTCTGCATTAGCAGTAAGTGCATGGCATACCCAAACCACATTGGTGCCATCCATATTTTTCTCACCATAGGTGTGATAGGCGATCTCTAATGAGGGCAAAACAATTCCGTTTTCAAGTTCAAACGGCTCCTGTGAAATAAAACGATGAAGCATGACTGCAAAATAAACGCTCCCACCGTTACCTTTGTGTCTTAAATGAAAAAAATACTCTTTTAAAATGGTTATCATCGATATTATCAGGCAAAATGGAGATTTTGGTTTCGAAGCATCGGATGCAAACGGACACGTTGTCAGAATAGATACCAGTCCGGAAACAGGAGGCAGCAACTATGGAGTAAGGCCAATGCAGTTATTGCTGATGGGCCTGGGAGGCTGCAGCGGAATTGATGTGGTCAGTATTCTGAAGAAGCAAAGACAGGATCTCATCCATTTTTCCATGCATATAGAAGCAGAAAGGGAATCGGGGGTTGAACCGTCATTATGGAAATCGGCCCGCATCGTATTCACAATGGGAGGTAATATTGACGAGGATAAGGCAAAGCGTGCAGCCCAGCTCTCCATGGATAAATATTGTTCCGTTGCGGAAACACTTCGCCGGGGTGGTTGTGAAATAACCTGGGAAGTAAGGCTTGAACCGGGAAAATAAAAGGTCGAAGAGTAGCTAGAGAATCAATATAAACAATCATAAAATGCATCCAATATCAAAAGCGATTCGCACTCAAATTGAAAGAACCGGTGAAATGGAACATTCACAACCCATGTTCCTGACCAGCAGCTTTTGTTTCGACAACGCGGAAGAAATGAGGGCAGCGTTCGCGGATGAAACCGATGATAATATTTACAGCAGATTCAGCAATCCTAATGTAAAGGAATTTGTAGACAGGATGTGCGTGCTGGAAGGAATGGAGGCTGGCTTCGCCACTGCTTCCGGCATGAGCGCCATATTTGCATCTTTCATGACCTTCCTCAAGCAGGGAGATCATTTGCTGAGTTGCAGAAGTATATTTGGTAGCACCCATACCGTCATAACCAAATACCTCCCGAAATATGGCATCAGTTATAGTTATGTTGATGCCGGTGATATAGATTCATGGGAAAAAGAAATTACCCCTGCAACCAGGATGATCTATATTGAAACACCCACCAATCCGGCCCTGGAAGTGATTGACCTTGAGGCTGTAAGCCGACTGGCAAAAAAACATGGATTACTGCTTAATGTAGACAACTGTTTTGCTACGCCCATCGCACAACGTCCCGGTGATTTTGGAGCGGATCTTGTTATCCATTCTGCAACAAAATGGCTCGACGGACAAGGCAGGGTGCTCGGTGGTATAGTACTTGGCAATAAAGAACTAATCAAAGAAGTTTACATGTTCTGCAGAAGTACAGGCCCTTCACTTTCCCCTTTTAATGCATGGATACTAAGCAAAAGTCTCGAAACTCTGGAAGTCAGAATGGAAAGGCATTCATCCAACGCACTGTATCTCGCTGAAAGGCTCGATGGCCATCCAAAGCTCAGTTGGGTGAAATATCCCGAGCTACAATCACATCCACACTACCAAATCGCTAAAAAGCAAATGAAGAATGGCGGTGGGATCGTATGCTTTGAACTCAAGGGTGGAATTGAAAGTGGAAGAAAATTTCTTAATGCGCTCCAAATGCTTTCACTGTCGGCAAACCTTGGTGATACACGAAGCATTGCATCCCATCCCGCTAGTACTACACACGCTAAACTTTCAGAAGATGAAAGAAAAGCGGTGGGCATCAGCGCCGGACTGATTCGTATATCTGCCGGACTTGAAAACAGAGATGATATTCTGGACGACATTCTCAAAGGTTTAGATGCGGCTTAAGGATAATCAGGTAAGCCCTATTTCATAATGCCTCTCGGGGATATCAACATCAAGGAATCCCTTGTTGATCAGTCTTTGCTTGAATTGAATCTGAACATCAAATTCTCCGTGAACCAGAAAAAGCTTTTTCACCATTCTGGGATCCTGGCAGGCGAGGAACTGGCTCAGGTCTTCATAATCGCCATGGGCACTCATGCTTCTTACTGACCCTATTTCTGCGTGTACTTCATGTGAAACGCCAAAAATGGAAACCTCTTTTTTACCGGCAAGCAATCTTCCACCCAGCGAATTCGGTTCACAATATCCTACCATAAGTATAGCATTGTGACTATTCTCGATATTATTACTGATATGGTGTTTAACCCTTCCGGCATCGGCCATTCCACTGGCTGATATAATAACGCAGGGGCCATTCCTGAAATTAAGCAGCTTGGATTCTTCTACCGTCTTTACATATTTCAAACCATTGAAATGAAACGGATCATTATCGGTTTGCAATAAGCGTTGGATGGTTTTGTTGAAATATTGCGGATAGCTTTTTACAAGTTCTGTTGCTTCAATACTTAGCGGACTATCTACAAAATAATCAAGATCAGGAAGCCTTCTTTCAACTTCTAACTGGTTAAGGGAATATAATATTTCCTGTGTTCGACCTACACTGAAAGCGGGTATGATTAATTTTCCTCCGCGTTGAACGCAAACTTTTTCAATCCATTCCAATAAATGATCGGGAGTAGTGGTCTGAAGATCGTGAAGGCTGTTTCCATAAGTGGACTCGAGAATGATAAAATCAGCTTGTGGAAATACATCTGGTGATCGCAGTATGATATCACGGTATCTGCCAACATCACCGCTGAAACTAACTTGTTGAGTTTTCCCCTGTTCTGTTATACGAAGATGTACTGCTGCGCTTCCTATTATATGACCTACATCGGTGAATAGAAGTTCGACCCCCTCCTCTATCCTGAACCAGCTGCCGTATTCAACCTCGCGGAACATGCCAAAACATTTTTTTGCATCATCCAATGTATAAAGTGGATGAAGGTAGGGCTGGCCCTCAGCTTTACGTTTTTTGTTAATATATTTTACATCATCTTCCTGGATTTCTGCTGAGTCTTCCAAAAGAATAACGCTTAATGCTCTGGTTGCTGGCGTGCAGTAAATAGTACCGTTGAAGCCTTCCTTTACAAGGCGGGGTATAAGGCCGCTATGATCTATATGGGCATGCGATAGAACCAGGATATCCACCTCGGCAGGATCAAAACCAAAGTGTCGGTTCAGTGCGTCAGTTTCTTTTCCCATCCCCTGGAACATACCACAGTCAAGCAATATCTTCTTACCATTCTTCAGTGTTAAGAGGTGTTTGGAACCGGTTACGGTTCTGGCAGCACCATGGAATGCGATCTTCATAAAATTATTTGCTTTTAAATGACCATGTAATCAAAAACTCAGCCACCAACTCACCCGCTTCATTTTTACCTGCTGATCTTGTGATTAATGATTTACTCTCACCATCTGCTATTGCTTTTTCTATCGTTTCTCTGATGGCTTCTCCATCAGTACAGGTAAATGTAGTGAGGGAACGGGCTTTTTTATAATAATTTGCCTGCAGGGATGAAACCAACATTGAAACTCCCGGCTTGCGCTGATGGATATGTGCCATACATAATACGCCCGTACTCATTTCACCCGCCATCGCCAGGCAGGCAAAATAGGTTGATTTAAATGGATTTTTAGAGAACCACTTATACGGCACCGTTACACTACAACTATTGTTATCTGCCGATACTACACGAACGCCGGAAAAAAAGGCACTTGGCAAATGCATCAACAAGAATAACCTGAATTTTATAGGATTCTTTAAAATCGCAAAAAATGCACCTTCGTTTGACATCTCTCCAAGATAGTGAATAAGCACAAAAAAACCGTGCCTTTCAGCACGGTTTATACAACACAACCGGACCGTATTACTGAGCAATAAAAGGAGAAACAATCGTAAGGACCTGGTCTTTGGTTAGTCCCTCATCAAAAGCTTCAGAGGCAGCTGCTGCAGAAATATTTTGTCCATTGATGTTTACGATATTTACGCCTGCCTGGGTAGTAAGTTCTTCACCATCATAACTGGCCTGTACAACCGCACCTATACCTGAATCTTTTCCAGTGATCCATGGTTTCACATCACCGAAACCATTTGCTTTGCGCATCTGGCGTATATGTGCCGCATGGCGGGCTTCAACTGAATGAATATTAAGTGCGGCAGTAAGGAGGTCGCCACCATTTACCAATTCTGCTGCACGACCTTTATAGGCACGAACACCTGTATCTTCAAATGTTTGTGCTACTGCCAGGAATGTTCCGTAATTCGTGAACACATCCGGAAAAGTTCCGCCGGCAGTGAAGTCAAAATTTGGCTTATTAACCGGTGTTCCACCTGAACCCATAATAGCAGTTCTTAAGAAGGCCACATGGGCTGTTTCATGATCCCCAATTGTTTTGATAGCCATTGCAGGAGCACCCGCTGGTACCAGTGCTGTTCCTTTTGCAATTGCTGCTTCATAGAAGCCGGCTTCCAGGTATTCAAGGGTAAGTGCATAATTTAGAATTTCCATTACCGCGCCTTGCGCCGGACCAGATTGTCCATAGGCCTTCTTAAGAAGACTTCCGAGGAAGATCGGCATGGCTGCCAGGGAAAGCTTTGCGCCTATTCCGGCGAATTCTTTCATTACTTTCCTCCGGGTACTCACTCTCTCCGTCATTTCAGGATCCACCTGCTGAATGCCGCGGATAATATTATTGAATTGCATAGTTGATGATTTAAAGTTTTATGATCATTTCGGAAGATTCGAACCGTTTATTTTGGATTTCAGAAAAGAGGATGCTGCCATAAGTACTTCTGATGGCATCCTGCTGGTATCCAGTCCATTCATATCTACAACCGTGGTATCCGCAAAACTTCCATTGCTTATCAGGTCACGTATATAGGCAGCATGGCGTGCTTCAACCGATACTATCTTACCTGCCAGTGTGAGGTAATCAGGATTTGATATAAGTTTTCCTGCTCCATTGTAAGCCGAAACACCAAGGTCTTCAAAAGCTTTAGAGGTAGCCAGAACACTATCTCTGTTGCTGAAATTCACTGAACTGAAATTGAACTCAAGTGCAGGTATGGCCGCAGTTCCTAATGCCGCTTTAAAAAATTCGCGGTGGGCTATTTCATGATCCCTTATATCAGTTAGCAATGCCCTTTCTGAAGCAGATATACCACTATATGGGGTTGCAATAACCATTGTATAGAAGGCTGCTTCCAATTGTTCCAGCGCATAGGCATAATTTAATATGCCCACATCACCACTACCCAGATCAATGCCATCTGATGGCATCATGTCATCATCTTTATCGCAGGCAGCAGCAAGCACCAAGATTCCGGCGGCGGCACTGGCCTGGCCCAGGAATCCTCGCCTGGAAAGCGCTTTTGAAGTTTGTTGAATCATAATATTTAGTTTTTTAATGAATGGTATTAACAGATCTACGCAACAGGGAGAATTCTGGATTGCAGGGCACAAAAAAAATCCCGGCCGTAGCTAACGACCGGGACTTTATATAATGAATTATATCCTTAAAGCACCTCTATCTGGTTCTTCAATAGATCTTCGAAACTATCACGTTTACGTATAAGGTAAGTTTTATCATCCATCACCATTATTTCGGCAGGTTTAAGTCTGGAATTGAAATTAGATGACATCTCGAACCCATATGCTCCAGCATTATAAAATACCAGCAAATCACCCTCACGAACCTCATTGAGTGTTCGGTCCCATGCGAAGGTGTCGGTTTCACATATATTTCCAACTACAGTGTAGATGCGTTCACTACCATTAGCATTGCTTATGTTTTTGATACGGTGATAGGCATCATAAAACATCGGCCTGATAAGATGATTAAAGCCACTGTTCACACCCACAAAAACAGTAGCAGTAGTTTGCTTAATGACATTCGCCTTAACTATAAAATATCCGGATTCACTAACAAGATATTTCCCCGGTTCGAACCATACTTCCAGCTCCTTACCATTTTCCTGCTGGTAATTTTTGAATGCCTCGGTTACTTTTTCACCGAGCAGATTAATATCTGTCTGAACATCGCCTTCCTGATATGGAACTTTAAATCCACTACCCAGGTCAATGAACTTCAGGGCAGGAAAATGTGTTGCAATTTCAAACATTACTTCAAGGCCCTGCAGGAAAACATTCACATCCTTTATATCACTTCCGGTGTGCATATGGATGCCCGAAACATTTAATCCGGTTGATTTCACCACCCTCTCTATATGCCTGATCTGGTGGATGGAGATACCGAATTTACTATCTATATGGCCTGTTGAAATCTTGTAATTACCCCCACCCATAATGTGAGGGTTGAAGCGGATACAAATGGGATAGGAACCCCCGTATTTTGTTCCAAACTGCTCAAGAATTGAAATATTGTCGATGTTCAGGTTAACGCCGAGCTGCTTTCCTTCATCGATCTCTGCAAAATCTACACAGTTGGGTGTGAATAGAATTCTGTCGGGTGAAAAACCGGCACGCAAGCCAAGTTTCACTTCGTTTATACTCACACAATCAAGCGATGCGCCAATGGACTCAATATATTTAAGGATATTGATATTGCTGAGCGCCTTACAGGCATAGAAAAAGCGGGCATTGCATTTGGTGAAGGCAGATTTCAGTTTTTCATACTGTTCACTGATCTGGTTGGCATTGTAAACATAAACGGGAGTACCATATTCCTGGGCGATCTGCACCAGGTACTCATTAGATAAATAAGACATAAATAATTTTGCTTGCGAATTGGGCGAATATACATCCAATAACACAATTTATTCCGGATCCTCTTCTTCCTCTTCACCAGTTTGGGGGATTTCATTATCCTCATCCGGATTATTTTCGGTTTGATTGCTTTCTTCTTCCTCTTCCTGTTGGCGGGCAAGGGTTTCCAATAATTCCCCATTTTCACTTACAAGGAGAACTGAATTGGGATCCTCCATGGTATCAACCATTGTATCGGTCACCTGCTCATCGTCACCATTCGCAACGTGAAGGTTATTTCCAAACATAAGTGTCGGCTCCACGGCTTGTTCAGCAAGTACTTCTTTGATACGAGGCAGATCCTCGGGTCCATTCAATCCGAAATAATCCATGAATGACCTTGAAGTAACATATACGAGCGGCTTGCCGGGGAGTTCCTCATTCCTGCCGCTGATTATGATCAGTTCTTTCTCGAGTAATTTCTGAATACTGTAATCTGCACTTACACCCCTGATTGATTCTATTTCGGATTTTGTGATGGGCTGCTTATAGGCAATAATGGCCAGTGTTTCCATTGCGGCGGGACTCAATCGTTTCAGGAATTTATCACCATTAAGCTGGGCTACCGTCTTATGATACTCCTTCTTTGTAAGGAACTGGAATCCACCGCCACTGAACCGCAGTTCAAAAGGATAAAATTCAGATTGGTATTTTTCAATTATGCCTTCAATGCCAGCTTCCACCTGCTCGAGGCTGATCTTATCTTCCATGAACCCAAAAGCCTGGTTGACCAGGTCGGTCAGTTCCAAAGCGCCGAGGGGCTTTTCACTGGCGAAGATCAATGCTTCAATATGGGGTATGATATGTCCGATTTCCATAGTCGTAATTTTTAAGGTACTGCTGCCACAATACACCTTGATTTGCAGCAATCAACATGCCGCAAGCTTCTATTTATTTGATAAAAAGGGAAATGGAGTTTTGCACAATGTGGAAAAGCCTCTGATCGGGCAAAAAAATAGCGACCATTGGTCGCTATTTTCAATATTTCGAATATACTAATCAGTAATTCTTATCCTGACCCAATATTAACCCTGCAATGCTGCTGCCCCACTTACTATCTCAGTAAGTTCTGTTGTAATGGCTGCCTGGCGGGCACGGTTATAACTGATCTTCAGTGAGCGCAGGAGTTCGTTTGCGTTCTCAGAGGCCTTATCCATGGCCGTCATACGTGCACCATGTTCAGATGCATTCGCATCCAGAACCGCCTTGTATAATTGTGTATTAAGGATCTTTGGCATCAGTTCCGCAATCAGCTCTTCCTTATTTGGTTCGAAGATGAAATCGCTTTTTTTTGTTTTAGCACCAGGCTTCACTTTGGGAATTGGAAGGAACCGCTCTACCACAAAGCGCTGGGTAGCGGCATTCTTGAATTCACTGTAAACAACCTCCACCAGATCAAACTGCTTCTCTTCAAAGGCCTTTACTGCAGCTTGTGCACATGCCTGAACTGTCTCGAAACGGAGGTCAAGGAAGATATCCTTAAAAGTGGCATCCACCTTATAATTGGATTTGAGCATGGATTCATACCCCTTTTTACCAATATTCCAGATGGCAACATTTCCGGCCGCTGCCTGGCTGGCATATTTTTCTGCGATCACCGCTTTGGCCGCTTTAATGACATTAGCATTGTAGGCACCGGCCAGCCCGCGATCGCTGGTTATAACGATCAGCAATACTCTATCAACATGTCTTTCGGTAGCGAGGGTTCCACCCAGCTCGCCTTCGGTATTACTAACGATATTGCTGAGCATTTCCTGCAGCTTATTGGCATAGGGACGCATCTGGATAATGGCATCCTGGGCACGGCGCAGTTTTGCAGCACTTACCATTTTCATTGCCTTTGTGATCTGTTGGGTGCTTTGTACCGATTTGATCCTGTTCCGTACCTCTTTTAGTGCTCCTGACATGTCTCAAATAATTATTAAATAAAAATCCCACCAGGAGCTAAAACGCTTATGGTTTCAGCTACCCTGATGGGGCGCAAAGTTAGGTTATTACCGTAAAAAAAGAAATTCTTTATTACTGGTTTAAACTACTTAATGGGTATAATATATATACTCGCTGTAATTTTTTCCTCCCTGGCTGAAATCCCTCTTTACAACAAACTCTGTAGCTGTAAGATTATAGATGGTCAGGAAAGTACCTGTAGAGATGTATAGCTTTTTAGTGCTTTCTTCCCAACTCCAGGTGAAAGGCTTTTGCTGGGGTTCGCCAGCGCAAACATTTGTTCCCTCATGCTGGATTCCCTCAGTGTCAGTAGTAAAAATTACATAATCATCCTTGTCACATTGCTGGTAAAAGGGTATTGCATTGTTTTCCAGCTTCCCGTCATTATTATAATCATATGCCGGGTCAACGAGGTGTTTGGTTATTTTCCAGACGCCCGATTTAAGGTTTGCGTTTGAAAAAGTGAATTGAGAAGGTTGAACATCAACCGGGAACAAATAAGGGTTCTCTTCATCACCTTTGTCGCTGCAGGCATTAATGCCAAAAACGGCGAACATCAGGGTGGTTGATAAGGTAAGCGTACGAATAACAGACTTCATGTGTTCTTTTTTACTTATGGGAACCGGCAAATTACACTATTCTTTCCTTTTATCAAAGCAACCGGCGGCTATGCAGCCCTATCAAATTGCCAATTCCTGATACAGATTTATTACCTTTGACGCCCTGTCAATTTGACCTTTTTTGATTTGTAGCATTGAAATTGACAGGTTTATAACTCATTTGAACTATTATATAAGACAATACCCAAAACATGTTAGGTTTTATACAGAAGTTATTTGGTGGCAGTAAATCAGAGAAAGATGTAAAGATCATCCAACCGATTGTAGCCAAGGTTAACGAATATTTCACTACTTACCAGTCCTTGACCAATGACCAGCTTAGGGCCAAAACCACAGAATTCAAACAGCGCATCCAGGATCATCTGAAAGCTGTGGATTCAGAGATCGCAGAAGCAAATGCCGCAGCAGAGGCTCTTCCTTTTAATGATTTCACCGGCAAAGACACCATTTACCAGGAAGTTGATAAACTTCGCAAAAAGCGGAATGAACATATTGAGGAGATCCTTAAAGAAATTGCTCCAGAAGCGTTTGCCGTTGTAAAAGAAACCGGCCGTCGTTTTAAGGAAAACACCGTTCTAACATCCACCGCAACTGATCTTGACCGCAAACTAGCTGTCAATAAACAACATATAACAATTGAAGGCGACCAGTCCAATTTCAGCAACACCTGGATAGCAGGTGGAGGTACAGTTACCTGGAACATGGTGCATTATGATGTTCAGCTGATCGGCGGTTATGTTTTACATACCGGCAAAATCTCAGAAATGGCAACAGGAGAAGGTAAGACGCTCGTCTCCACTCTCCCCGCCTACCTGAATGCGCTGGCAGGTGAAGGCGTTCATATCGTTACCGTGAATGATTACCTGGCACGCCGTGACTCTGAATGGAATGGTCCTATTTTCGAATGGCTGGGATTAACGGTTGATTGCATAGATAAGCATCAACCCAACAGTGAAGAAAGAAGAGCAGCCTACCATGCCGATATCACCTATGGTACAAATAATGAATTCGGTTTTGATTATCTCCGTGATAACATGGTTCATAGTCCGGAAGAAATGGTGCAGCGAAAACATCATTTCGCCATGGTAGATGAAGTTGACTCCGTCTTGATTGATGATGCCCGAACTCCACTTATCATTTCTGGTCCGGTTCCAAGAGGTGATGAACAACAATATCATCTTCTGAAGCCAAGGGTACTCCAACTGGTTGAAGCGCAGAAACAAGTGGTAAATAAATTCCTGAACGAGGCTCGTAAAAAGATAAGCGAAGGCAATGATGATCCAAAGGATGGTGGTATGGCGCTGATGCGTGCCTATCGTGGCTTGCCTAAAACAAGTGCCCTTATCAAATTCCTTAGTGAGCCGGGAATAAGGGTCAAATTGCAGAAAGCAGAAAATTATTATCTGGCCGACCAGCAAAAGGAAATGCCAAGGGTTGACTCTGAGCTGTTTTTCTATATTGATGAGAAAAACAATTCAGTTGATCTCACTGATCGCGGTATCCAGATGATCACCAAATCAGGAGAAGATCCCGACTTTTTTGTACTGCCTGATATCAGTGTAAAGCTTGGCGAAATAGAAAACAGTGATGCCAGTGCCGAAGAAAAACTTCATAGTAAGGAAGTATTACTAAATGAATATACACTTAAGGCCGATCGTATACATACCATCCACCAGTTGCTCAAATCATATACTTTATTCGACAAAGATGTTGAGTATGTAGTTATAGATGGACAGGTGAAGATAGTGGACGAACAAACAGGCCGTATCATGGAGGGAAGGCGTTATTCTGACGGACTTCACCAGGCCATTGAAGCAAAGGAGAATGTGAAGATCGAGGCTGCTACCCAAACCTATGCAACCATTACGCTGCAGAATTATTTCAGGATGTACCACAAGCTTGCGGGTATGACAGGTACTGCAGAAACAGAAGCAGCAGAGCTTTGGGATATCTATAAATTGGATGTGGTGAATATCCCGACCAATGTGCAAGTAATCCGTAAAGACCAGCAGGATCTTGTATATAAGACCAAGCGCGAAAAATATTCAGCAGTAATTGACGAGATCGAAAACCTTCGCACAGCTGGCCGTCCGGTACTTGTGGGTACTACATCGGTTGAGGTGAGTGAATTGCTCAGCAGAATGTTGCAGGTTAAAAAAATTCCGCATAACGTATTGAACGCAAAGCAGCACGCCCGTGAAGCTCAGGTTGTAGCAGAAGCAGGATTTGCCGGAGCGGTGACTATTGCAACCAACATGGCTGGTCGGGGTACAGATATCAAACTCGGACCAGGCGTTAAAGATGCAGGGGGACTTGCAATCATAGGAACAGAGAGACATGAAAGCCGTCGCGTCGATCGCCAGTTGAGAGGCCGTGCGGGTCGCCAGGGTGATCCGGGTACTTCACAGTTTTATGTTTCGATGGAAGATGACCTGATGCGAATGTTCGGTTCAGACCGTATCGCTTCCCTCATGGATAGAATGGGTTACAAGGAAGGGGAAGTGATCCAGCATAGCATGATCACCAAGAGTATTGAGCGTGCTCAGAAAAAAGTAGAGGAGAATAACTTTGGAATCAGGAAGCGGCTCCTTGAATACGATGACGTAATGAACAAGCAAAGGAATGTGGTGTATAAAAAACGCCAGCATGCGCTCTTTGGCGAACGACTGGCGCTTGATCTCGATAATGCATTCTATGGTGTGGCAGAAGGTCTTATCAGTTCTTTCAAGGAGCAGGAAGACTTTGAAGGTTTCAAACTGGCAGCAATCGTAAACTTTGGTATAGACACTGCTATCACAGCAGATGAATTCAAGTCTGTAAATGCACAGCAATTATCAGACAGACTTTATAATGAGGCTACCGAAAGTTATCAAAGGAAGATGGATGCCCTGCGCGTTCAGGCTGTGCCCGTTTTCCAGAATATCAGGACAACGCAGGGAGGACATATTGAAAATGTTGTGGTGCCATTCACCGATGGCAGAAAAGCCGTTAGTGTGTTAAGTAATATGCAGAAAACCCTTGACACTGATGGCCGTGAATTGGTGAACGCTGTTGAACGTTCAATAACCCTTGCATTGATTGATGATGCCTGGAAAGAACATCTGCGTGCAATGGATGACCTCAAACAAAGTGTTCAAACGGCTTATCTCGAACAGAAAGATCCCCTGGTAATTTATAAGGTTGAGGCCTTTGAACTGTTCCGTAAAATGGATGGCGAGGTTAATAGGGAGATCGTTTCCTTCCTCAGCCATAGCGGAATACCCATGGAACAACAAAGACCAGCTGATATCATCCGCGAAGGCCATGAAGAGAAAACTGACATGAGCAAGTTGCAGGCTAATAAAGAAGAGATAGAAGCCAAAGGAGATGATTATGCTGCCAACCAGAATGATTATTTCGATCCATCCGGCGGACCAGCGGTTCGGGAGCCAATTCGGGTTGGACCCAAAGTTGGGCGTAATGATCCATGCCCTTGCGGAAGTGGTAAAAAATTCAAAAACTGCCACGGAAGCAATCTCTGATAACCACTCAATAATTTTTCATAAGGTGTCCCCCGGGTCACCTTTTTTTATACTTAACTTCCTGCCATGAAACTGTTAACAACCCTTCTGCTCATTATGCTTTCGATAGCATCAATGGCACAGAAAAAAACGAAGCATGGCAAATGGATTCAACTTTTCAATGGCAAGGACCTTACTAACTGGAAAATAAAAATCAAGGATCATCCGCTGAATGAAAATTATGCCAATACATTCAGGGTTGTGGACGGGAAGCTGACGGTGAACTACGACCAGTATGCTAGTTTCAATGAGAAATATGGCCATATTTTTTATGACCGTTCTTTCTCCTATTATCTCCTTGTAGTGGAATACCGTTTCACTGGCCAGCAATGTAAAGATGGTCCCGGCTGGGCTATACGAAACAGTGGGGCCATGTTACATGGTCAATCGCCCGAAAGCATGGCTTTAGAGCAGGACTTTCCCATCTCTCTGGAAGCACAGTTCCTTGGCGGAAATGGAAAAGATGAACGGACAACAGGAAACCTGTGTACTCCGGGAACCAATGTTGTCATGGATGGCAAACTCTTTACCCCGCACTGTGTGAATTCAGTTTCAAAAACATATCATGGTGACCAATGGGTAAGGGCTGAAATGTTGGTGCTGGGCGACTCAATTGTTCAGCATATCATTGAGGGGGATACTGTTTTACGATTTATGCATCCTCAATATGATGGCAAAGATCCATGGGTACAGAAAGCAAAACTTTCTGGCGGACAAACAATAAAGGAAGGGTACATTTCACTCCAGGCCGAAAGCCATCCGGTAGAATTCAGGAAAGTAGAATTGTTAGACCTTGGGAAATACAAAAACAACCAGAAAAAACTACGTAAGGTTATTCATGCACTGCAAAAACATTCCTAGGTTAATCAATATGGTCCCGAATACAACGCGACCATATTGATTATGAATTTACTTTCCCCTTACAGGTTTACTTCTTTTGGAAATGAAGTACTTCACCAGATGCAGTATTGTCATCTTCCAACTCTATAAGACTGCTGGTTAGGGATTTTATAACCCAGTCATTGTTGAGTTCGAGGAGGTCAGCATCAGTTGTTACCAACGCAATATCTAGTTTCTTTTTCCCATCATCCATTCGAATGCCCCATATACCAGTAACTGAAACTCCGGTTTTGGAAACAGCCAGATTACCACCATTCCCAAACACAAATGTATAGCCGGTATAATGAGCTGTTTCATCAATATTATCATCTGTATATAGATGAACCACCCAGCCACCACTTGTGATGATGGAATTATCAGTAGGCACAGGATCATCGTCAGAAGAACATGCCCAAAAACCAATAACCATCAGTAGAGCCAGACTAATCAACAATTTCATTCGCTTCATAACTAAGGATTTTGTTTCCTTAAGTTACACCGAAGGAAAAAGTAAAAAGGTGATAAATATCACTTAAAGCCTGGTAACGTAAACTTCTTCGCGCTTCTTTACTTCTGTAGTAAAACTCTGGTAACTTTTGTAAGGTCTTCCCTTTCCACTCTTTTTCTCAAGCTCCCACTGCAAAAAAGTAATATCCTTGGGAACAGCGATCCTTTTCAGAAAAATTGGTGAAGTGAAATTATCACTGTAGAGGACAGTACCATTTGATTTATCGCGTAGTGTAATTTCATTCCGCGAGCCATCACTGTTGATGAACTGTATCCGGAAATAATAATACTCCTCATCACTACCAAGATAACTTACATGGGGTTGTTCATCCGTGATGGAATCAAGCGCCAACACTGGGTTTTTCGCATGAAACGGAGGTGCAGCACCTGCAACAGATGAGGCCGTCAATACGGTTGCTGCGATAAAAAAACGCAACGATACAATTGAAAGAATTTGCCTTTTCATACAATAACATTTTTTTGGTTAAGAATGCTTTTTGTACAGCAGCACGTTAGTAGCATTTAAGCCTAAACAAAAATTCGTTACACTATGTGGGCAAATGTTGAGGGAAAGCAATCTGCTTTTATGGAAGCAAAGCGGATGGAGGAAATGAATAATCCTCGTTGATTAATACCGAAAATAAGAAAAAGTAACCCATTCACAAAAAAAGCCAGGCAGATTGCCTGGCTTCAATAAATGAACTGGTAGCTTATTTAGCGTATTTCTGTTTATAACGCTCGTATAACTGTTTGTGCTTATCAGTTAAATCCACATGACGGCCCTGGATAAATGCGTGGGTAACAACGCTACTTCTCATATCCAGAATATCTCCTTCACTCACAACAATATTTGCATCCTTTCCTACTTCAATTGAACCTGTTCTGTCACCTACTCCAAGTATGGTGGCAGCGTTAAGGGTTATGGCCTGCAGCGCCTGTTCCTTTGTAAGGCCGTAGGCAGCCGCTGTTCCTGCATTGAATGGAAGGTTACGACCTCTTGTTTGTCCGTCTTCATCATTGATTGCAAAAAGGACACCTGCTTTTTGTAATGCTGAAGCAGTTTTGTAAGGCTGGTCTACATCATCATCCTGCATGGTTGGCAAACTGTGGGGTTGATTAAGAATCACAGCTATATTATTTGCTTTCAGAAGCGGCGCTATCTGGTAACTTTCGCTTCCACCCACAATAACAACATCCATTCCAAACTCCTTCACAAAGTCAATGGCTACCAGCATCTCCTTAACAATGTTACAATGCACAAATAGTTTCTGACTCTTGTTAAAAAGGCCTATTACAGAAGCATATTTAAGGTTGGTTGAACCGGGCTTCGCGGTATTTGCGTAGGCTTGAGCCTGCCTGAAAAAAGCTTTGACTTCAGCAATCTGTTCCATCCCCCGTTTCAGAGGATCCGTTTGCGGAACAATTCCCATAAAAGCAGCAAATGGGTTTGGCCGGTTTATCAGGCTGGGCATACGGAAATGGATGGCATTCTCCATGCGATAGGCCGCATCTTCATAATTCCAGGCATCTAGTTGTACCACGGAAGATGATCCGCTGATCAGGCCTCCCAAAGGAACCACATTTGCAAGTAGTATTCCATTACTCTTTAAAGTATTGATAACCTTGGAATCAGTGTTGTAAGCAACAATTGCCCTGACAGAAGGATTCAGATCACCGATCTCCCTGCTGTCTACAGTAGCGCGAACACTTGGAACCTCTACCAGACCGAGCTGTGAATTGGTGAGAATAAGTCCGGGATAAACATGCTTTCCCTTCACATCAAAAACCTTCACGTCACCTTGCGGAACTGGTATATCCTTTCCAATCTTATCTATTTTTCCGTTGCGGACCTCAATAGTTGTACCCTCCATAACCTGTCCATTTCCAACGTGAACGGTTGCATTAGTTATAAATAACAACCCCTTATATTCCTTCGCAGGGTAAACGTTTTCCTGTGCCTGGCTTGCAGTGGTCAATAGTAAACCACAACATATGGTGAATAATAATTTCTTCATTTTTTTGCCTTTAATTGTTACCGTTGATTTCATCTGCATCTACTACAAGCAAACCATGATTATGATAATGGTCGCTGCAGGTATGCATCAATTCCATGCTTGCCTCAGCTGGGCGTGAAGGCATACCGGCCTTTTTCTCTCCCATCATTTTCTGGACAAGCCGGCTGCGCTCTTCTACAATCTTAGCGCGCAGTTCCTTATCTTTTTCACGGTCAAAGTAAACGATACCATCAACTATGGTTTTTTCGGCTCTTGCATAAATACTTAGTGGGTTATCTGACCATAGAACAAGGTCCGCATCCTTTCCAACTTTGATACTTCCAACACGGTCATCCACATGGAGCATTTTTGCCGGATTGAGGGTTACCATCTTCAATGCATCTTCCTCGCTCATTCCACCATATTTCACACTTTTAGCAGCTTCCTGGTTGAGGCGGCGCGCCATCTCGGCATCATCGGAGTTGATAGCTACGTTAAGACCAACCTGGTGCATAAGTGTAGCATTGTAAGGAATAGCATCAATTACTTCCATCTTATAGTTCCACCAGTCACTGAATGTCGAAACACTGGCACCATGTTCCTTCATCTTATCAGCTACCTTATAGCCCTCCAGTATATGCGTAAAAGTATTGAACGTAAAACCGAACTTCTCACCTACCCTCATTGCAGCAGTAATCTCACTTTGCACATAAGAGTGACAGGTAATGAAACGTTTTTTATTAATGATCTCAGCCAAAGCATCCAGTTCAAGATCACGGCGAACAACTGACCAGGGATCGGTAGCTGTTGATTTCTTTCCCTTCGTTGTAGAAGATGCAGCCTTTACAGCATTGTCATAATCGAGCGCACGGGTAAATGCATCCATCAACACTTCTTCCACTCCCATTCTTGAATCAGGAAAACGGTTGTTCTGTGAGGCACCAGAGCGCTTTACATTTTCTCCAAGGGCAAATTTTATAAACGGATCCCAGTTGGCAAATTTCAGGTCTTCCGCATTAGCACCCCAACGTAGTTTAATAAGTTGGGTTTGTCCGCCAATGGTATTTGCTGAACCATGAAGTATATGCGAAGATGTTACACCACCACTCAGCTGGCGATAAATATTGATGTCATCAGGATTCAGGTTATCAGCGATACGAACTTCCGACGTAACTGATTGCCCCCCTTCATTAATTGATGCTGCTGCAATATGAGAATGCTCATCAATAATACCCGCAGTTAAATGCTTTCCGGTACCATCTACAATTTTTGCACCCCCGTCGGCAAGACCTTTACCAACGGCTGTTATCTTTCCGTTCTTTACCATTACATCGGCGCCTTCAAGGCGGCCTTCCTTCTCATTTGTCCAAACCGTAGCATTCCTGATGAGGATAGCTTCCTGGGCAGGCGCTTTTTCCCAGCCATACCCATTGAAAGGATAAGTAACTGATGTCAATTGTGGCAATGGCTTTTTCCTAATGCTATCTTCTTTGGATAAGGCAGCCTTTGTGAGGCTTGCCACCCAAAGCACTTTATTCCCATTCACATCTTCTCCGCTGCCATGCCACTCATCACCTATTTTGGCACCACTTAAACGAATATTCTTTTTTGATTGCTTGCTTTCAGGAAAGCTTATACGAACCATCTTGCCATCAAAACTGAACCTGGCTGGAATTGTATCTTTATCAATCACCTGGGCACTGTTGCTATTTTTTACATCAAGCAAATACTTTGAACTGCCCTTATCTGAATTCACAGTAATGGTATACTGTCCGGCAGCGGCATCCCAGCCTGATTCATTCAATGAATATTTTTCGCCCTGTATCCAGTTCTGAAAAATAGTTGTCTTCTCGGCAAAAACCGGTCCTGAAGTAATGATGAAATTAGCCAGTTTGCCAGCATCGATACTTCCCACTTCGCCATACATTCCTAATAAGGTTGCAGGCGTTTTTGTGAGGGCTTCAAGTGCCTTAGTCTCCGACAATCCATGTTCTATGGCTTTGCGCAATGCTGCCATAAACTGTTTAGTGTCGCGCAGATCGGCAGTTGTTATGCAGAACGGAATATTCGCTTTTTCAAAAGCGGCAGCATTTGCAGGCGCCAGCTCCCAATGTTTCATATCTGATAAGGAAACAAATCGCGCATCATTCGGGTCATCTACATCCATAGCCTGGGGGAAATTCAGTGGCAGGATAAATGCTGCCTTTGAAGCAGCCATATCGCTGATGCGCTGGTATTCATTTCCACCTGCTTTAATTATATACTGTACCCCAAACTCGTCACCGATCTTATCAGCGCGAAGGGCGTTCCATTTATCATTGGCTTCAAACACCTGTGGAAGAGCCTGTATATCATTCCAGGCACGGAGGCTCAGGTTCAGGCCTTCCTTATCCTGGTTTTTCTGGTACCATTTGGCATCAATGAAAGATTGTCTCAATAATGCAATGGCTCCCATCAATGAACCTGGATAGCTTTGAGTGGAACTGCCTTTATTAAATGAATAATGCGCCGTTGCCTGGTCTTTCAAAATCACCTTATTCTCCTTTTCATTGGCAAGTGTTACCACTGTACCCGTACCTCTTGCTATTCCATCCTTCTGGTGGGTTAAAACAGTGCCGAATCCCAGTTCACGCAATCCTTTTGCCTTTGCATCATCGGCAACAAAAAGCGTGGCAGCCGAAACATCTGCTTTAATAGCCTGGTTCCAGCCATATGGGCCTTTCTGGTTTGAAGTAAGCTGTGCAGGTGCATTAAAATTAAATCCACGTTGCTGCCGCTCAACTACCGGCATCCCGTAATCGCTGTAGATATCAATAAAGGAAGGATAGATATACTTCCCTTTGCAATCGATCACCATGGCCTCTTTTGGAACCGGCACATTGGTGCCCACGGCAATAATTCTTCCATCCTTTACTACAAGTGTTGCAGCTGTAAGGGTGGTCTTTTCACTGGAAACGATCGTGGCATTTGTAAATGCGTAGGTAGATTGAAGTTCTGCTGCTAGGCCATTGACCGGAAAGGTCGGCTGTGCATGAACGAGGGACGCAAATAGCAGTCCGCCCAATAAGGACGTCAGCCTTCGCCCGCGGTGAAACAGGGTTTGCCTTCTCATGAGTGTTAGTTTATTTAGCTATCGCCGAATATAAGTAAATGGTATAACTTCGATTACCGATTTTTATCAACGGCATATATTGTTTATGAACATCGCCGCATCTATTGATCATACGATCCTTAAGCCCACAACAACCATCGCAGAAATTGAACAATGCTGCTCCGAAGCTGTTCAGTATGGCTTCGCCGCTGTTTGTGTGCCCCCTCCTTTTGTTAAAAGAGCCGCTACAATCCTTGCACCAACAGATGTCAGGATCGCTACAGTGATAGGCTTCCCTTTCGGGTACTCCGTAACGGAAGCCAAGGTGGCAGAAACAATCCTTGCCATTGTTGATGGTGCGCATGAAATTGATATGGTAATAAATCTTATTGCGTTAAAGCAGGCTGACTGGACCTATCTTCAGAAAGAAGTAAGCCTGCTCGTGGAGATCTGTCACAACAAAGGCCGCCTCCTCAAAGTAATAATAGAATCAGGGATCCTCAGCACAGAAGAAATTATTTCCTGCTGTGAAAAACTCGGTCCGCTTGGGATCAATTTTATGAAGACCTCCACCGGGTACGCCGAAAAAGGAGCAAGTATTGAAGCTGTTCAACTGATGAAAAAACATCTCCCTCCCACTGTGAAGATTAAAGCGTCAGGCGGCATCCGTGATTATGCCAGCGCCAGCGCCATGATCAATGCAGGGGCCAGCCGACTCGGCTGCAGTGCCAGTGTGGCCATTGTTTCAGGAGCACCTGACCACCAATTGGGTGGGTATTAACGTCTACAGGTTAAGTTTGGCGAGGAATTTGATAAAATTACCCATTATGAAACCCTTTGCAATGTTGATAGCTTTTGCGCTGGTTACCCTGTCGGCTTTTTCACAAATGCCTGCCGACACATTAACCGTACACAAAGATTCCCGGATAGACCTTTTAATACAGAAGCAGGTAGAAATCAATGAATATACCACCCGCAATGCACGTCGCACTGCCAAAGGCTTTCGTATACAGGTGATCAATACTACCGACAGGAATGCGGCCATTGAAGCAAAAACCACGGTTTACCGTCTATATCCTGAGCTTAAAGCATATCTTCTTTACCAAAGTCCGTATTTCCGCTTAAGAGTTGGAAATTTTGAGACCCGCGATGAAGCTGAATCTTACCAGCGTCAGTTGGCGAGGGAATTCAAGCAGAATGTTTACATAGTAAATGATACCATTGAAGTGAACCCTGATAAGAGCGGGGAACTTTGATGCGCCACTCCGCTGATACCTTCTCCCTATATTTGCGGAATGTCATTAAAAGATAGCATCCTGCAAAAAGCAGCTAACTATGCCGATGAATTTATTGCCATCAGGCATCACCTCCATGCCCATCCTGAACTAAGTTACCAGGAATTTGAAACAAGCGCCTTTATTCAGGACTTCCTCCAGAAACAGGGAATCCCATTTACTATCATGGCCGAAACAGGTGTTGTTGGTATCATTGAAGGACGTAACCCGGCATCCCGAATAATTGCGTTGAGGGCCGACATGGATGCTTTGCCAATTCAGGAAGCAAATGATATAAGCTACAGGTCCACCAAAGAAGGCATCATGCATGCGTGCGGTCACGATGTACACACCGCCTGCCTCCTTGGAGCAGCAAAGATCCTCAATGAATTGAAAGGAGAATGGGAAGGAACCATCAAACTCCTCTTTCAACCCGGCGAAGAGAAAAACCCTGGCGGTGCAAGCCTCATGATAAGAGACGGAGTACTTGAAAACCCTAAGCCCGAGGCAATCTTTGGTATGCATGTTCATCCGCAAATGCAGGTGGGGCAAGTCAGTTTCCGGAGTGGAAAAGTAATGGCCAGTGCCGATGAGATCTATATTACAATAAAAGCAAAAGGTGGCCATGCTGCAGCACCGCATACCACTGCCGATCCGATCCTTATTGCATCGCATTTAGTTATTGCCCTCCAGCAGGTGATCAGCCGGAATTCTGACCCCGTTCAGCGATCGGTGTTATCAATCACTTCCTTCCAGGGAGGCCATACTACAAATGTTATCCCCCATGAAGTAAAGCTGATGGGTACTTTCAGGGCCATGGATGAAGAATGGCGTTATAAAGCCCATGGACTTATCCGGAATATTGTAGAAGGACTGGCAACAGCAATGGGCGCAGAAATTGACCTGCATATAGATATCGGATACCCCACAGTTTATAATAATGAAACCCTGCATGCCGTGGCTGTAGAAAAAGCCATTGAATTGCTTGGTAACACAAGAGTGGAAGAAACCGAGATCCGAATGGGGGCTGAAGATTTTGGTTATTATTCCCAAAAGATCCCAGGATGTTTTTACAGACTTGGGGTAATGAATAAGGATAAAGGCATCAGTTCAGGTGTTCATACCCCAACATTCAATATAGATGAAGACGCCATCGCCACCGGAATAGCAATGATGGCCTGGCTGGGTGCTACCGCCAATTACCCGTCCTGATAGCATTTTCGTATTTTGCACCCCTCAAATCAACCGTGCTCCATAAAATTTCTGTATGAGTAAAGAAACCAGAAGATTTCAAGCCCTGGAATATCATTCAAAGGGCAAACCTGGCAAAATTGAAGTTGTACCGACCAAAGAAGCTAAGACCCAACGCGATCTTTCGCTTGCATACAGTCCTGGCGTAGCCGAACCCTGCCTGGAGATAGCAGCTAACAAAGAGAATATATATAAATATACTGCCAAGGGAAACCTGGTTGGCGTAATCAGTAATGGTACGGCTGTTCTTGGTTTAGGCGATATTGGTCCTGAAGCAAGTAAACCCGTGATGGAAGGGAAGGCTGTACTCTTTAAGATTTTCGCTGATATCGATGTTTTTGATATCGAGATTAATGAAAAGGATCCTGTGAAGTTTGTTGAGATCGTGAAATCGCTAGAACCAACTTTTGGTGGCATCAACCTGGAAGATATTAAGGCTCCGGAATGTTTTTATATAGAACAGCAGTTGCGGGAGCAACTCAATATTCCGGTGATGCATGACGACCAGCACGGAACTGCCATCATCAGTTCTGCCGCTCTTCTCAATGCACTTGAGCTACAAAAGAAAAAGATCGATAAAGTAAAGTTTGTAATAAATGGTGCCGGCGCAGCTGCAATGGCCTGTGTTAAACTTTATGTTTCACTTGGTGCACGCTATGAAAATTTCATATTATTTGATAAAGATGGCGTTTTACACCAGGGAAGAACCGACCTGGGAAGAGATAAAGAACCTTTCGCTGTAAAGGGAACGGACTGGACCCTGGAAAAAGCAATGAAGGATGCCGATGTTTTCCTTGGGCTTAGCGTAGGCAATGTTGTTACCAGGGAAATGGTGCAGAGCATGGCTAAAAACCCGATCGTATTTGCGATGGCCAATCCCAATCCGGAGATCACTTATGATATGGCTGTGAGCGCCCGCAAGGATATCATCATGGCCACGGGGAGAAGTGATTTTCCCAACCAGGTAAACAATGTATTGGGATTCCCTTTCATCTTTCGTGGCGCCCTCGATGTGAGGGCCCGCCAGATCAATGAAGCCATGAAACTGGCTGCTGTACACGCACTGGCCGATCTTGCCAAAACTCCTGTTCCTGATATCGTTAACCTGGCATATAATGAACGAAATATAGTTTTCGGATCAGAATACATCATTCCAAAACCTTTAGACCCGCGTCTTTTATCTACGATAGCACCCGCGGTAGCAAGGGCTGCTATTGAAAGTGGCGTTGCCACCACCACAATCGCCGATTGGGATGCCTATGCAGTAGAGCTCAATCGCCGGCTGGGGCTCGATAACCAGCTTATGAGGGTTATTGGCAGCAAGGCAAGGCGTGATCCTAAGCGCCTCGTATTTGCTGAAGCCGATAATCTTAAGATCCTCAAAGCAGCCCAGATCGTATTTGAAGAAGGCGTCGCATATCCTATCCTGTTAGGAGATGAAAAAAAGATCAGGAGTATTGCAGAAGCAAATAATCTTGATCTGGAAGGATTGCCCATTATTGATCCAAGGAGTGACGCTGAAGAAGAAAGACGTAAGTTTTATGGCCAGTTGTTTTTCCAGAAGCGCCAGCGAAAAGGAATGAATAAGTATGAGTCTTTCAAGATCATGAAAGACAGGAATTACTTTGGCTGCATGATGGTGGAAACAGGAGATGCTGATGCGATGATATCCGGATTGACAAGAAACTATGACGAAACCATCCGCCCCGCTTTACAGGTGATCGGTACTGAAGAAGGGGTAAAGAAGATTGCCGGAATGTACCTGCTGCTCACCAAAAAGGGGCCGATCTTCATGGCAGATACAACGGTGAACTTTAATCCGACCGCCGAAGAACTTGCAGAAATAACATTAATGGTTGCGAAGGAGGTGCGGAATTTCAACCTCACACCACGTATCGCCATGCTCAGTTATTCTAATTTTGGCAGCAGCGCATCGCCGGAGGCCCAACTGGTGGCGAGCGCCCGAAAGATCGTTAAAGAAAAAAATCCTTCCCTGGTTGTTGATGGCGAGATGCAGGCAAGTGTGGCATTCAACAAAGATATCCTGAAAGAAAATTACCCTTTCAGTGAACTCGTTGATAAAGATGTGAACACCCTCATTTTTCCCAATCTTGCGGCAGGCAACATTGCTTACAACCTGCTTAGGGAAGTAGGTGGGGCCGATGCTGTGGGTCCTATATTAATGGGAATGAAAAAGCCGGTACATGTATTGCAACTGGGAAGTTCAGTGCGCAGCATTTTTAATATGGCATTGGTGGCAGTAATTGATGCGCAGATAAAATGCGGCAAAACCGATACTGCTGGAATTGTCACCAAATCCAAATGGTGGAAACGCTTCAGCAAAGTATCGAAAGATATATAGTATTTTACGCAACAAGCTAGCAAAGAATGAAATTATTCACTGAAATAGGTCGGTACTTACTAATGCTGAAAGGCATGTTCGCAAGGCCTGAGAACAGTAAGGTATACTGGAAGGAATTTATGCACCAGTGCAACGATATTGGTATAGGCTCCCTCGGCATTGTCGTGATCATTTCGATATTCATGGGTGCTGTATCAACCCTCCAGACAGCCTACCAGTTGGTCAGTCCACTTATTCCAAAGTCATCAATCGCACAGATAGTACGTGACACCGTTTTGCTGGAGTTTGCTCCTACCCTTGTGTGTATCGTGCTGGCAGGTGTGGTGGGTTCGAAGATTGCAAGCGAACTGGGCAATATGAGGGTCAGCGAACAGATCGATGCCCTGGAGATCATGGGGATCAATACCAAAACATACCTGGTTCTTCCAAAGATCGTTGCAGCACTGTTGGTTATCCCGATGCTTGTTGTGATTTCTGCTGCCCTTGGCATCTGGGGTGGAAGGATCGCCGGTTCTGCTGCACAGATACTTTCAACTACCGATTTTGACAAGGGACTTTTACAGTCATTCCTTCCCTATAATGTGTTCTTCGCAATGGTGAAGGCATATGTATTTGCTTTTATCATTTCAAGCGTTCCTGCCTACTATGGATACTTTGTAAAAGGTGGCGCACTTGAAATCGGTAGAGCAAGTACCAAATCAGTGGTAGTGAGTTGCGTACTGATCCTTTTTGCGGACTATTTACTGGCAGCAATTCTATTATAGTTCAACCCTCAACTTATTAATTGTGATTGAAGTTCAGAATCTGAAAAAAGGCTTTGGTGAGAAGATCGTAATCAACGATGTGAGTGCTGTGATGGAAGCCGGCAAGTGCAACCTTATAATAGGTTCAAGTGGAAGTGGTAAGACCGTTTTCATGAAATGCCTCGTTGGTCTCTATAAACCGGATGCAGGAAAGATACTCTACCATGGTGTGGATTTTACAACTATGGATGATGCTGACCGAAAAGAGATCAGGAAAGAGATCGGCATGCTCTTCCAGGGTTCAGCCCTGTTCGACAGTCTCACCGTAGAACAGAACATCCAGTTTCCCCTTAACATGTTCACCGACTGGACACTTGCAGAAAAAAGAAAACGTGTAAATGAAGTGCTTGACCGTGTTGAATTGAATGGAGCCAATAAGAAGTTTCCAGCCGAAATAAGCGGAGGCATGAAAAAGCGGGTGGGTATTGCAAGAGCTATTGTGCTCAATCCAAAATTCCTTTTTTGTGATGAGCCCAACTCGGGACTTGACCCGCAAACATCTTTGGTAATCGATAAGCTCATCAAGGAACTGACCCTTGAATACGATATTACCACTGTAATCAATACCCATGACATGAACAGCGTAATGGAAATTGGCGATAAGATCATCTATATGTACCAGGGTGTGAAAGAATGGGAAGGGAATAATAAAGAGATCATTTTCAGTAAGAACCAACGGTTGAATGAATTCATATTCGCTTCTGAGTTTCTCCGTGATGCCAAGGATATGCGAATGCTGGAGCAAACGGGTAAAATTGATGAAAACCGCAACATGGAAGACATGATGAAGTAATTTCCCTTAGTTTTGCCCCCGATTCAGCCCCCATTGGGGCATCTTCATATTAAAACCAAGCCATATGAGCGTTTTAGTCAATAAAGATTCTAAGATAATTGTACAGGGATTTACAGGTACCGAAGGAACCTTTCATGCCACCCAGATGATTGAGTACGGTAGCCAGGTTGTAGGTGGAGTAACACCCGGCAAAGGTGGAAGCTCGCATCTCGATCGTCCGGTTTTCAATACAGTTTCAGAAGCAGTATCTGCAACAGGTGCAAACGTTTCTATCATATTTGTTCCACCTGCATTTGCAGCCGATGCTATCATGGAAGCAACCGATGCCGGCATCGAACTGATCGTTTGCATTACTGAAGGGATACCTGTGCAGGATATGGTTAAAGCCAAAAACTTTATGGCTGGAAAAAACTCACGCCTTATTGGACCCAATTGTCCAGGTGTAATTACTGCGGGTGAGTGTAAAGTAGGTATCATGCCCGGAATGATCTTCATTCCGGGTAAAGTTGGCATCGTTTCTAAAAGCGGTACACTTACTTACGAAGCAGCCGACCAGCTTGCTAAAGCCGGACTTGGCGTAACAACTGCTATTGGTATTGGTGGTGACCCGATCATTGGAACAACAACGAAGGAGGCTGTCGAATTATTAATGAATGATCCGCAAACAGAAGCCATTGTAATGATCGGTGAGATCGGAGGTAGCATGGAAGCAGAAGCGGCTCAGTGGATAAAAGCAAATGGAACCAAGCCTGTGGTTGGTTTCATTGCAGGACAAACAGCGCCTCCAGGCCGAAGGATGGGCCATGCCGGTGCCATCGTTGGTGGAGCCGATGATACTGCTGCTGCAAAAATGAAGATCATGGAAGAATGTGGAATACATGTTGTTCAAAGTCCGGCTGATATCGGTAAGAAGATGGCAGAAGTACTTAAGTAATAATTAGTTGACATTAAAATATCGTAATGCGGCCCGTTTGACGGGCCGCATTATTTTTTACTCCATAAGGCGGTTATTTTTTGCCCATTCGTCGAAATCAACCCCAATACCCTTGCAGTTCCAGAGAAGGGTTTATACTTTAGCACTCACTCCACTACATCCCCCTGAAAAACCGGTAGCACATTCCAATTCCTTGAAACAGGAAATTTATTCGTACACCTTTTGTAAACTACCGGAAATGAAAACGCTTTTAACTGCGGGATTACTCTCGCTTGCAACAACATTTTTTATTACAGCCAACACTCAGGCAAACACTATCACTCCAGCAACCACCCTTAAGCTTCGAAATTTTATGGCAGCGCCATTCAATGGCAATGTTAAGATCGAATGGATAGCAAGTGCAAATCTTCTTAACGGATGGTTTGAAATTGAAAGAAGCAGCTCCAGCAATGGCAATTATGAAAAACTCGCATCTGTTCCCCTTCGCAAAAAAGAAGATACCCGTTACTGGTATAGTGATACCGATCCTTTTACAGGTGATAACTATTACAGGATCAAACTGGTTGACGCAAACAGGAATACTACCTATACAAAGACCATCCTGGTTAAAATGGATGGTACCCACCTGGCTGTAGATAACCTGTTTCCCTCCATCGCGCAAAACCAGGTTAACCTGCAGATCAGCAGCGGTGATGATTCAAGGGTTGATATTAATATTATTGACATGAGCGGAAGAACTTTTTCTTATGGAAGCCTCCAACTTCTTTCAGGTACTTCAAGGTACCCGCTTAACATCAACGGGCTTCACAGAGGAACCTATACGCTTGTTATTAAAAAAGGGGACAAAGTCATCAACAGGCGCTTTATAAAACAGTAAGATCATCTTATGCCTTAAAAGAAACGTTAAGGTAGTGTAAGTTGAAAAGGTTGCTTATGCAATTAGTGGATCGCAGCATCTACCTTTAGTACTCTTTTTGATAACTTGTACTAAAATAGGTGGTATGCACTCGACCCTTCGCAAAATCCTGTACCTGACAGGAAGTTTTTTAGTGTTATTTACAGCAACCTTATCGGCTCAAAACATGAAAACCAATTATACTAACTGGTGGCAAAAGATCGATTCGCTTGTAGAAAAGAAAGGATTATACCGTTCAGCATTAACCGAAATTAATGCCCTTTATAAAAAAGCAAAATCAGAGAAACAGGAAGCGCAGCAAATAAAGGCATTGGTATACAGGATAGGATTACAGCAGGAACTTGAGGAATTCATTGATACGCTGGCAATACATGACCTAAAACTGGAGATCGCCGCAAACGCCGGCACTACAAAGGCCATCCTGAATACCTTACTTGCCGACTATTACATTGGTTACTACCAGCAACATCGCTGGGAACTTTATAACAGCAGCACTACACGCAATTATCAAAAGGAATCCATCCGGACATGGGGAGCGGCCGACTTTCATGAAGCTATAGATGATGCATTCACAGAAGGACTGAAAGAATCCATATCACTCCAGTCATCAAATATTGAAAAATATGATGCCATCGTCAGAAAGGGAAATGCCCGGAAATTAAGGCCCACAATTTATGACCTGTTGGCATGGAAGGCCTTAGAATATTACCAGCAGGAAGAATCGGAGATTGTTCGTCCCACTGAAACTTTTAAACTTAGGGATACTGTCCTCTTTGCGCCGGCATCTGAATTTATAAATAGACAATTCCAGACTTCTGATACCAATAGCCATCACTACCGGGCGGTAATACTATATCAGCAATTGCTGTCATTCCACCAAAATGATAAAAATCCAGATGCATTTATCGATGCTGATATAAACAGGATCCAATTTATTTTTAACAATAGCTCAATACCTGGCGAAAAAAGACTGTATGCAAGTGCTTTGGAAAAAATCTATTCCAGGTATAAAGGCCAGCCGGCAGCCGACCAGGCAGCGTTCCTTCTGGCTTCTCATCTAACCACTTCCACACCTGCAGACCACAAAAGAGCAATAAGTATCTGTGAAGGGGTAATTAAAACGAAGAATGATTCAGAAGGTTATATAAACTGCAATAATCTCCTTCAATCAATCAAAGAACCATCTCTTAGTATAACAACGGAGAATGTAAATATCCCCTCACAACCTTTCCGAACGCTGGTGAGTTGGAAAAATCTGGATAAGATCTATCTCCGGTTGATTAAGGTTGATCAGGCTGGCCGAATAGCATGGCTGTCAAAAAACTATGGTAATAATAACGACTGGTGGTCGGGCATCCTCAAACAAAAAGCGATTCGCAACTGGGATCAATCACTTCCTGGTGAAATCGATCATAATGATCACCGTACCGAAATAAAAATTGATGCACTCCCTCTCGGCGAATATATATTACTTGCAGCAAGTAAACCAGATATGCAGGCTGGCGACACATACTTATCGGCCAACTATTTTCACATCTCTTCCATCAGTTATGTGAAAAGGAACAATGAATATTTCATTCTCGACAGAAACAGCGGCCATCCATTACCGAAAGCGGCCATCCAGACATGGCAGAGCAAATATGATTACAATTCCAGGAAATATGAATTGCAGAAAGATGCCAGGTATACTGCAAATGACCAGGGATTCTTTGGGATAGGCCAACATCCGAACAAAAGGATCAGCCTGGAGATCGATCATAAGGGTGACCATCTTTTTCTACTGGAGGAGGGTTATTATTACAACTACTCACCTGCTGAAGAAAAAGATAAGGATTCAGTGGATTACGAAGCAAAGCAGAGCCGGGTTTTCTTTTTTACGGATAGGAGTATTTACCGTCCGGGACAAACAATTTACTTCAAAGGAATTGCGGTTACAAAAGACAGGAATGACCAGAAAAGCAAAATTTATTCTGGCCGGGCTACTACTGTTTATCTATATAATGCAAACGGAGAAGTACAGGATTCTTTATCGTTGAAAACGAATGAATACGGTTCATATAGTGGCAGGTTCACCCTTCCTGAAACTGGTCTCACCGGCAGTTTCCGCCTCGAGGACAGAATACTTAAGGGCGAGGCATACTTACAGGTGGAAGAATATAAAAGACCAAAGTTTTATGTGGAATACAAACCGCTTACCGGCTCATATAGAATTAATGACAGCGTCATTATTTCAGGATTAGCTAAATCATATGCCGGAAACCCTATCAATAATGCAGTCATAACATACAGGGTTACCCGAATGGCAAGATTTCCTTACCCATGGGGTATCATGCGCGGCCCCATTGTAAGGTCAGAAATCCAGGAGATCGCAAACGGAAATATAAAGACCAATGATGATGGAAGTTTTACCATCCCGTTTTTGGCAATCCCCGATGAGGATATTCATCCAAAAACAGATCCCGTTTTCGATTATGAAGTAAATGTGGATGTAACCGATCAGAACGGAGAAACCAGGTCTGCTAACACAACTGTACCTGTATCATATAAAGCCATCCAGGTAAATATTACTGCACCACAATATATCAGTTCCGATAGCCTTCAGCAGCTAAAAGTTAGAACAACAAATACTACCGGGCAGTTTGAATCTTCTGCTACTGGTATTAGCATAAAACCTTTACAACATCCGGGCCGTCTTATCAGGGAGCGTTATTGGGAGCAGCCCGACAGGTTCATCCTTTCAGAAACAGAATTCCTGCAGGCATTTCCACATGATGAATATCGTAATGAGTCGGACCCTAAAACCTGGAATGCATTATCACCTGTATGGCAGCAATCTCTCAATACTAGCGAAAACGGAACCATCGGCATTGGCAATAAAAAATTAAAAGCAGGATGGTACGTTTTGGAGGCAAGTTCCATTGATAAGTACAATGACACGGTTACGAATAAGGCATATTTCCTGGTGATGGATGCAGAAGCAAAATCATTGCCTACACCTTCCTATATGATCAGTAACCTGAACAAAACAGTTGCAGAACCCGGGGAAACAATCGTTGTGAGCCTTGGCAGCGATGCAGAGAACTTAGTTGTTATTCAGCAAAAGGAAAATCTTTCATCAACAGATAGAGTATTGCCATTTGCCTCAAGGTTTGAATTAATTAAACTCAACCGTGGCATCCTCAATTTTAAACATATCATAAGGCCAGAAGATCTTGGCGGGATGGGAATTACCCAATTCTATGTAAAACATAACAGGTTCTATTCTAGTGATCATATCATTGCTGTACCCCGACTGGATAAGGAACTTGAGATTAGTGTACAAACATATCGTGATAAAACATTGCCAGGCGCAGAAGAAAAATGGAAGGTAAAGATCAGCGGAAAGAAAGGAGAAAAAATAGCGTCGGAATTATTAACGAGTATGTATGATGCTTCGCTGGATCAATTTGCTCCACATCAATGGATCAGACCTTCAATATGGCCCACATACTGGAATCCCGCCAACTGGAATGGCGGCACCAATTTCACTGGTGTTGTTTCCAGCAATGATGTCCCTTCATTAAAACGAATGGAGGGTGAAGAAAAAGTCTATGACGAATTACTCAGCTTTGGCGATAATCGTGTAATCGGATACCTGAGTGGAAAAGCGGCTGGAGTGGTGGTACAACGTGAAGCATCAGCCAGGGAAGAGAGTGCAAATATGGATATGGTGGTCATGAACAAATCCCTTGACGCAGCGGCACCGCCTGTGCGCCCAAAACCTCAAGGCCCCGAGGTTGCTGCACAGATCAGGAAAGATTTTAAAGAAACCGCATTCTTTTTCCCCCACATGGAAGCAGATGCTGATGGATCATTTAGTTTCAGCTTTACAATGCCAGAAGCATTGACAACCTGGAAATGGCAACTGTTTGCACATAGCAGGGATTTGGCAACGGGACTGATCCAAAGAAATATCATTACCCAAAAAGACCTGATGGTTCAGCCCAATCTGCCCAGGTTTCTGCGGGAGGGCGACCGCATGGAAATCACTACCAAAATTGTAAATATCTCCGATAAAGAAATGACTGGCCAGGCTGAATTACAGCTAATTGATGCCATCACAAACCAGCCTGTTGATGGCTGGTTCAGAAACTTCTTTCCTAACCAATATTTTACCGTTGCCGCCGGTAGCAGTGAGTTGGTGAAATTTCCCATTGAAGTTCCTTACCTCTATGGTAAAGCATTAACATGGAGAATCATAGCAAGGTCCGGAAATATCAGTGATGGAGAAGAGGCCTCATTACCGGTTTTAACCAACCGCCAACTGGTTACAGAATCTGTTCCATTCTTTGTTAATGGATCAGGAAACAAAACATATGAATTAAAAAAACTACTCGAAAGCGCCCATAGTGAAAGCCTCAGTAATAAATCACTGGTTGTTGAATACAGTTCAAATCCTGCCTGGTATGCTGTTCAGGCACTTACCTACCTGACCGACTACCCTTACGAATGTTCAGAGCAAACTTTCAACAGGCTTTATGGTAATTTGTTGGCAGCTCACATTGTCAGGAAGATGCCACGAATAAAATCAGTGATGGAAAAGTGGCAGACAACAGATACTGCAGCTTTACTTAGTAATCTTCATAAGAACCAGGAATTGAAGCAGGTACTGCTCGAAGAAACTCCCTGGGTGTTGGAAGCACAGTCAGAGACAGAACAGAAAAAGAGGATTGCTCAATTGTTTGACCTGGTAAAGCTGGCAACTAACCGTAATAAACTGGCAGCAAAGCTTCTTGAAATGCAAAGTCCAAATGGTGGATTCAGTTGGTTCAAAGGCGGACCCGATGACAGGTATATAACCCAATACATTGTTACTGGTATTGGTCATCTTTTAAAACTTGGTGCGGTTACTGAAGACATGGAAGAGTTGACAACTGTTGTTGAAAAAGCGTTACCATACCTTGATGCGCGTATTAAAGAAGATTACGACAAACGCGATAAAAAAGCCAAGACTGTTACTTACCTAAATTATTATGCGGCGCAGTATCACTATATGCGAAGCTTTTTCCCTAAAAATGGTATCCCGGGTCAATACATGACAGCGGCCAACCATTACCGTAAGGAGATCCAGCAAAACTGGCAAAAGGGAAACCGAATGGCTAAAGGCATGATCGCATTAGCACTCCATCGCACAGGAGACAAACAAAATGCGCAAAACATCCTGAAATCACTTGAAGAGACTTCTATTAAAAATGAAGAGCTTGGAATGTATTGGAAAGATAATACAAGCCGTTACTACTGGCAGGATGCACCCATAGAAACACAGGCTCTGCTCATTGAAGCATTCTCAGAAATTGGGGGAAATATTAAAACAACTGGTCTGCTGAAAGCCTGGCTCTTAAAGAATAAACAAACAAACCACTGGCAGTCAACTAAAGCAACTGCAGATGCCTGTTATGCTCTCCTGCTGAGTGGAAATGATTGGCTGAAAGCTGAACCTAAAATAACCGTTTCACTGGGCGATGTCACAACAGTTACTTCCAACGTAGCTGAGGCAGGTACGGGTTATTACCAGAAAATAATTCCAGGAACTGCTGTACATCCTGAAATGGGAAAAATAAACGTGAAGGTTCAACAGGCAAATAATAGTTCCGATGACCTCCCTGTTTGGGGTGCAGTGTATTGGCAGTATTTCGAAGACCTTGACAAGATAACAGCGTCAGCATCACCACTCAAACTCAAAAAACAGGTGATGGTAGAAAGACTCACCAATTCAGGTCCTGTTCTTGAGCCCGTTACAGAAGGAACAACCCTTAAGGTGGGCGACAAACTGAAGATTCGCATGGAAATAACTTCCGACCGTAGTATGGAATACGTTCATTTGAAAGATATGCGTGCCAGTGGCCTCGAACCCATTAATGTGATAAGCGGATACCGCTGGCAGGGTGGTCTTGGATATTATGAAAGCACCCGTGATGCAAGCACCAACTTTTTCATCAGCTATCTTCCCAAAGGAACGCATGTGATGGAATATGGATTATTTGTTTCCCACGCAGGTATATTCAGTAATGGTATCAGTACTATCCAATGTATGTATGCACCTGAATTTACAAGTCACTCAGAAGGCGTTCGCATAAATGTTGAATGAAGTGTCTTAAGACTATCAACCGGCATTTTTATTTGCTTTCTGTCATAGGTCATCAGCCCGTTTACTTCCACTTCAACATCTGTTGTTTGGGTGTAAACGGCTGCTGATAATCCTTTCTTTATCAACTCGGGGAAACGCTTCATGAAAACAGTATACCGATCTAGCAGTTGCTGACTGTCTTTGAAACTCTGGTAACCCCAGTTATTCTTATCCTGCCAGCTATGATTCTCTACCGGCAATCCGAGTCCGCCAAATTCACCCAGTACCAGGATTTGCTTAGCGCCAAAAAGATCAGCTCTGGGCATAGCAGGTTCAGGATAGTTGTGCAGGTCAATGATATGTCCGGTCTCAATAAAATTACCTCCGCTGGCGGCATTCACCAGTCGGGATGGATCTGATTGAATCGTTTGTTCAGAAAGCTCCACCGTTTTGAATTGTCCCCATGCCTCATTAAATGGCACCCAAACAACTATAGAAGGAAAATTATGCAGACTGCTCATGATTGCCTGCCATTCTTTGCGGAAACCCTTTTCCGATTCAGGTGTTCTGTTCATTTCTGTTCCCAGGCCATCAACGCCAGGCCTGCTCTCCCAACGCGCGCCCATATCACCACTTGGCATATCCTGCCAAACCAGCATACCAAGCTGGTCACAATGAAAATACCATCTTGCCGGCTCTACCTTTACATGCTTCCGGATCATATTAAATCCCATGGCCCTGGTTTGCTCAATATCATAACGCAGAGCTGCGTCGGTGGGGGCGGTGTAGAGTCCGTCAGGCCACCAGCCCTGGTCAAGTGGGCCATACTGAAACAGAAACTTATTGTTGAACATCATGCGCTGAATTCCCTGAGCGTCTTTCACCATGGAAATCTTTCGCATGGCAAAATAACTTTTCACCTCATCTATTATTTTTCCATTGCGTATAACGGCAATGCTTAACTGGTATAAAAAAGGATCTTCCGGCGTCCATACCCTCACATTAGGTATAGCCAATTCCACATTCGCAGCATCAGTGCCTTCCATTTCAGCAACCAGTTTGTTTTCACCAAAGCTTTTCACCTTTATCCTGTCACCCGGCCTTGCTGATTCAACACGTGCATTTATATGTACAACTCCCTTATCAAGATCCGGGGTTTGCCTGGTTGCGGCAATATAAGTTTCCGGCACCATCTCAAGCCAAACAGTTTGCCAGATACCAGTAACCGATGTATACCAGATACCCTCCGGCTTCTTCACCTGCTTTCCTCTTGGCTGAACCCCATCATCAGTAGGATCCCAAACGCGAACACCTATCTCCTGCTTAGCTCCTTTCTTAAGCAGCGCAGTAATATCAAAGCTGAAAGGATCATAACCACCTTCATGGATACCGGCAGATTTTCCATTTACAAACAGTTCAGCCCGCCAGTCCACCGCGCCGAAATGCAGGAGCACCCTGCCTTTCCGCTGTGATGGCGAAATGGAAACTGTCCTCTTATACCAAAGCACACTATCCTTTCCAACTGTTTTGCCTACCCCCGATAATGCTGATTCAATTGCAAAGGGAACAAGAATATTTCCATCAAACAATGAAGGCATTGCTTCTGATCCACTGACCGGAAGCACGGCATACTGCCAAAGCCCATTTAGGTTAAGCCATTGATTGCGTACCATCTGCGGCCTCGGATATTCATTCAGGGGCGCAGATACATCAATACTATCTGCCCAGTGGGTCATGATCTTTCCTTCCACCCGGGTATACTTCTCCTGCCCCTTAGCAGTAAACAGTAATACGATATTGAATACGGCAAGAACTATCCTTTTCATCTGGTAATTATTAAGTGTTATAATTGGAATTAACAATTTAAAGGATTTTTAGATAGCGCTCATTTAGATTTGCACCATGCAGGCAGATATCATTATTATTGGCCAGGGACTATCGGGCACATGGCTGAGCTGGTGGCTCGGAGAAGCTGACAGAAAAGTGATTGTAATTGATGAGGGTCATTCACAAACTGCATCACGCATCGCCTCAGGAGTCATTAATCCGGTAACAGGAAGGGTTCTCGCAAAAACCTGGATGGCCGAAACTTTAATTCCCTTTGCCCATGAAGCCTACACGGCTCTTGGAAAAAGGCTAAGCATCAATTGCATTAATTCAGTTGACATACTCCATGCATTTCCTACTCAACAAATGAGAGCGGCCTTTGAAAAGAAATTTCCCATCATGCCTGAGCACCTGGCTATTCCATCATCAACAGAGGAATGGCATAACCGGATGCATGCCGAATTCGGTTTTGGTATAATCTATCCGGCATTACTGATAGACCTGAATTTCATGTTGACCAACTGGCAACAGTACCTGATAAAAGAGGGCCGATTTTTGCAGGAAAGATTCAACCATTCCGAACTCATTATTAAAGAAAATAACGTTGTCTATAAGGATATTGCAGCGGATAAAATAATATTCTGCGATGGTGTTGGCAGCCTTGATCTCCCCTATTTTAACAAGCTTCCATTTACTCCCAACAAAGGCGAAGCATTATTGGTTGAACTGGAAGACCTTCCCGCCAACCATATTTATAAAAAAGGAATTTCACTGGTGCCATTTCCACACTTCAATCAAATGGCCAACCCACGATACTTCTGGGCGGGATCCACCTATGAGAATATTTACGACAGCCCTGAACCAACAAAATCATTCCGGGACCGAACTGAAGCACAACTCAGGAACTGGTTGAAGATGCCTTTCAAAGTATTGGATCATTGGGCAGCAATAAGACCTGCCTCTGTTGAACGCAGGCCCTTTGCCGGAATGCATCCTTTATTTCCACAGGTGGGAATACTCAACGGCATGGGAACCAAAGGTTGTTCACTGGCACCCTGGCTGGCAAAAGAATTTGCAGATCATATTACAATGGGCTCTCCTATCAACGAAGAAGCCTCCATAAACAGGTTCAACAGGATCCTGGGCGCCTGATGAACGATCCATTCAGCTCATCCCTTATTTTTACAGCGAAATAAAAGCAATGGCAAATAAACGCATGTATTCCATACCGGAGAAATTCCGGAAGATCGAAAACCTTCATATCGTATTCTGGCTCATAAAAGACCTTAGCTGGGCAATGCTTTGGAAGCCCCTCGGTATATTCATGATCTTTCCCACCCTTTTCTTTGCCCTGATGATCACCTGGCAAACCAGGAATGTAAAATCTGAACTTTACCATAACCTCGCTGTGGCTTTCTGGATCATAGCCAACTGTTACTGGATGGTTGTTGAGTTTCTGGAATGGGATGACCATTACCGTTATTATTCCGCGATTCCGTTTGCCATTGGCATGATCTTCATAATTATCTATTACCTCTTCATTCGTCCGGGAGAGAAAAACCAGAAAACCATCATCCTCGAAGTGGAGGTACCTGAAAATATTGCTGCAGCTGCTAATGCCTCGTGATCACATCTCCTACATGGATGATATCCTCGCCTTCGTGAAGCAGATTCATTCCAAATAACACTTTATTATTTACCTGCCGGTAGCCCGACAAAGCCTGTAAAGGTTCTTTCCCTTTTTCTCCGGTGGCCTGGTTAATTGTTGTGATCACACATCTTGCGCAGGGCTTTACCCCCGCAAACTGGATCCCATTAATGGTAAAGGAGTGCATTTCATCTTCTTCAAAAGCCCTGCCTCCTTTAAATACTATATTGGGACGGAATCGATCTATTGGTATTTGCATTGACAATCTCTGGTTCAGGTCATCAAGCGAGGCCTGGCCTATTATCAGTGTTGGGAAACCATCACTGAAACTCGTCACCTCGCCATTGTGCGCATAACCTTTATCTACCAACCGAAGCGATGAATCGGGCATGTAAACCAGATGACACGATAAACCCAGCATTTCAGAAAACCACTTATCGGCATCCTTACTAACCAGTAATGATGAACAGGTATCATCCCATACAATCACTTCCATTTCATTACCGCTTTCTGCTTCAAGAGGAATGAGAATACTATTCCCCTTGTCATTTTTGGGATACACTTTCAAAGCCGGACCTGCCATTTCTACCTGCAACAAAGCCATGGCCGGCAGTATTCGCTGGGTAAGAAAAACACCCTTATCATCCACCAGCATCCATCGTCGATCATATTCCAGTCCGCGGTCAGTAACCGCTGCCTGCTGAACGGAAATGCCTCCCAGTGATTTAATGGGATAGATATATAGTTGGCTAATCTGTAGCATACTGCAATTTATTGAATATTACAGCAACAGTTTTGTTTGCGTTCTGTACTTTTAAAGAAGAATAATTATTATGAAAGCAAATATCCGGATCGAATATTGCCCTAAATGCCATTGGATGCTACGCGCAGCCTACATGGCCCAGGAATTATTGACCACTTTTGAAGAGGATATCAAATCTGTTACGCTTGAACCAAGTGAAGTGAATGGTAAATTCACTATCAGCGTAAACGAGAACATGGTATTCGACAGAAAGAGTCATGGTGGATTTGCAGAGATAAAAGAAATCAAACAACTGGTACGTGATATAGTGAATCCTGAAAAAGCACTTGGACATTCAGATAGAAAACCACAGGCCGATTAATAAATACCGGGATCATGCAACCAGTAGTTCTATGCGGTGGCCAAAGTTCGAGAATGGGAAGCGATAAAGGCCTTCTCTTATTGGAAGCAGATACCTGGGTGCAGACAAGCGTAGACTGCTTATCAGTACTGGAAACACCTTCCCTGATTTCGGTTAATGAAACCCAATTTAATACCTACCGCAACATTTTCCGGGAAGAACTGCTGGTAGTTGACAATGATAGTTTACAATTGAAAGGTCCGCTCAAAGGGGTTTTGAGCATTCACCTTTCACGCCCTTCTGAAGACCTCCTGGTTCTTGCCTGTGACATGCCCCTGATGACAAGAAACACCATCATACTGCTGATCAATTCATACAAAGAAAACCCGGGGTATGAAGCTTATGTTTTCACCAATAATGAATTACCCGAACCGCTCTGTGCTATTTATACAGCGAAAGGATTATCGGCAATTCATGAACAATATCTCCAGGGAAAGCTTTTGAAACATAGTATGAAAAATATGATTGGTCAACTCAGATCCTTTTTCATCCCCATCCCAAAAGAACAGTTGAATGATTTCCGGAATTTCAATGCGCATTCAGAACTAAATGGTCTCTAACTTTTTGGCTGATACCTGTTTTTTAAAATTAGATTTAGGCTCCTCGCAAAGAGCGCAGCAATAATTATCAGGAAGATTTTCATAGGATGTACCGGCACTCACACCGGCATTTTCATCTCCAGATTGCTCATTGTAAACTGTAAAGCAGGCAGGGCATTCCCATACGCCTGTCATCACCATTTCCGGCATGGCTGCATTGTTCCTGGCTACCGGCTTTACCTGCTGCTCAATCACCGGCATATTATAATATGAGAGAATGGCACGCCTCAACTGTTCCTGCAATAACCATTTCGGGTTATTCCGACTGAAAACAAAAGCTGTTCTTTTATTGGGATTGAATTCTTCGGCGCACAATATATCATAGGTATTGAAAAATCCTTTATCGCCAATGCTGAAAAGGCTCCTTCGTCTTATCAGAATGCTGCTAAAAACTTCCGACTTCTTCCTTGTCTTGATCCCAATACAGATTCCGAATGTTCTGGTATCTGTATCATTCAGGTATTTTACGAGGTAATGCTTAAGCGATAGTCCCTCAAGACAATGATCTTCCACCTGGAAATTCAGTTCATTGGCCGCATGTCTTACATTAACATGGAACCGCGCCAGCACTGTATTCCATAATGCCCTGTGGCTGGGCTCAATTGATTTGATGATAATGGATTTCCATGGTGTGGAACAAAGTTGTCCGATCTTGGTATCAAGGCAAACTTTACATATCGCCTTAAGGAAATCAACCTGGTACATCTCATCCCTTCGATAAATTCCAAGCCAGTATTTGCTATTATTATAACGATTCAGTCCCTCATAATAGGGCAAATTGAATGCCGGCAATACTACAGCTCCGGGAGCTACTTTTGAAAGAACGGAACCTGAAAGAATACCATCGAAAAGCGCCTTCACATCTGGCTCCTTCTTACTACTGATGCTTCCGGAATGTCCATTCATTATAGCCTCAAGCTTCTGGCTCATCATGGCAATATCATTGCTATATACTAATGTATTGCATTCATAAATGGAATTCGTTTTTGGCAACCTTATAAAACAATGCCAGTAATGTGGAATTTTGATACTGGCTACCCAGTTAATATTTCCTGTAAGTAAGGGCGTAAAACTCTGGTTACTGTCTGAAATATTTATTTTAACAGTGGGACGATATTCAAAGGAGTCAAAAATATCTTTATAAACGCCTTCACTCAGCCATGTCTGGTTGATAAATATTTCCTCAGCCGGATAGGAACTTACTATGTTGGGAAACCGGTCAACACTTGTTTCATGTTGAATGCCCAGTTCATTAAGGGCCTCCGACAATCTTACTGCAGAAACAACAGAAAGCTCAATAAGCATCTGCTGGCGAAGCCCGAATTTCACTTCTGTAACCCCGCACCTGCCTGCTGCCACCAGTATATTAAACAGGTCGCCGGGAGATATAATTCCTCCCCTGAAATTGATCTTAAGAATAACACTGCTGCCCATAGTATTTTTTAATCGTCAGTTTACCAATCCAAACTCACGCATAGCCAAAGGAAAATTCCGGTTTTCATGACCCGGCCTGCATAGCTTTAGCAATGCAAAGCGCCTTAACGTTGGCAACAGCTTCCACTGTTCTTCTGTAATGGTCCATCCATAGATATCCGCCTGGCTTTTCAACTCCTCGGGTACTGACCTTATATCATCCCATAGCGGCTGAAGGGGCACAGGTATATATTTTACCGGCTCATCCATATGCGCACTAACCAGCCTTTCTGCATAGGTTTTATAGGTCAATCTTTCATCAGCATTGTTGCAGGGCATTGTAGCAAGTTCATGCCTTTCAGCAACAGAACATTTACTCCAGGCAGCGAGCGACAATTTAACTCCCGTCAGGTCCAGTTTCAATCGAACTATCATGGGAATACAACGAATATTATTCTCCACGAAATCAGCCTCAAAAAGGAAATATTCTATTGAATACATGGTATCTTTTTTAACGATTTCTCCAATATTTTTTTTACTTCCGGGCGACAACTTCCACATCCCATACCGGCACCTGATAGCTGGCATAGCTGCACCAGATCATTACATCCCTCGTTAATTTTATTCAGGATATTTCCATCACCAACATTGCTGCAACTGCATACCAGCTTGCCTATCACGGGCTCAGCCGCTTTTCCCGATCGCAATAACTGCAAGCGCTTTTCACTGAGCTCAAGTTTTTGCTGGATCAGATCCCGGAATTCAAGGAACTCAGATTTATCTCCTATAAGTATTGCACCCACCAGCCGGTCATTGTGAATAATACATTTCTTGTAATAGCGCTTTGCCTTATCAATGAAAACAACCTCTTCATAAGAAGGATCATCCGGGCATTCCGCTATACCCAGTGAACAGATATCAGTTCCATGCATCTTAAGGATATTCATAAGCAATGATCCTTCGTAGTACCTTGAAATATCCCCGGAGAGAAAGGAAGCAACTATACCTGCCTGTTGCTCAGCAGCGGCAGTTATTCCATATAAAAATCCCTTGAACTCAGCGATCTCTCCTATTGCAAACACCGATGGGTCATTGGTCTGTAGGTATTCATTCACCACTACTCCCCGCTGGCAGTCAATCCCGGCTTTCTTAGCTAACTCAATATTCGGAATGGTGCCAACAGCTATCACAATGGCCTCGCACTCCAGTAACAATCCACTCTTTAACCGGATCCCTTCCACAATGGTTGTTCCAAGCACCCTGTCTATCTCATCATTATAATATATATCGATGCCTTTACTGTTAAGCTCTTCATGCAATAACTGGCTTCCCAATGGGTCAAGCTGCCTGTCCATCAACCGCGAGATGCGTTGCACTATAACTACTGATACGCCGGTTTCCCTTAGCGATGCCGCGAGCTCTATACCAAGCAGTCCCCCTCCTATGATAACCACCTTTGCTTTCGTTGCATCAATATGTTTTCTGAAACTATCTGCATCATTCCGGTTACGCATACTGAAAATGCCATGCATTTCAGGAAGGTCGCGCAGCATGGCGGCCCTGCTTCCGGTAGCCAGTAACAACACATCATAATGATGCGTTTTCCCGTTACTGTCTGTTACTGTTTTCTGCTTCCGGTCTATATCCTCAATACTCACTCCCCTGTGCATGCTGATTCCATATTCCATCTCTTCCTCATCAGTCATCTTAACAAGATTGCTCCATGGCTGACTTCCACTGATATAATCCGGTAACAATACCCTGTTGTAAAAGGGAAATGCTTCTTTACTGAACACCTGGATTTCATCTGTTGTATTCACCTGCCTGTACGCTTTTACAAATCCACAGGCTCCTGCCCCGGCCCCTACAACTATTACCCTTCGATGTTCAGGAATATGCTTGCGCAATTCTACAGCACTGAATTTAAAATCAGGCTCCTTGCTTTTCGGATCTACAAGGTTATTGGTGAGATTATTTGCCCGGTTCAAATCATTGCCTAAAACCTTACCCCAATGCATCGGAAGAAATACCACCCCTCTCTTAATATCTGTTGTAAGTTTTGCTTTCACCCTAACCTCTCCTCTCTCATTGTAAATATCAACTACATCATTTGCTTCAATACCACGTTCAGCAGCATCATCGGGATGGATCTCAAGAAATGAAACACCAGCATGCTTTTTTAATCGGTTAACCTTTCCCGTTTTACTCATGGTATGCCATTGATCCCTTATTCTTCCGGTGGTGAGCACAAGCGGATGATCTGAACTTACCTGCTCACTCATGTTTTCATCTCCTACTGAATGGATCACTGCCTTACCAGATGGGGTGTGGAATTTCTTATCAGTGAATAGTCTCGGGGTACCATAGCCGTTAGTTGCCTTGTTCCATGGCCATTGTACTGTTCTTTTATCACGCAGCGTATCATAATCCAGTTCACTTATATCTATACTGGTACCCGCGGTAAGTGCCGCATGCTCCTTGAAGATTTCAGCACTTGATGTGTAATCAAATCCAGGGAAACCCATCTTCCTGGCAAACCCAGCTATAATTTCCGCATCAGGCCTTGCTTCTCCTGGTGCATCCATAACTTTCTCCAGCAAACTTATCCTCCGCTCTGCATTGGTCATGGTACCCGTTTTTTCCGCCCAACCCGCCGCAGGCAAAACAACATCAGCATATTCCAGCGTCTCCGGACGGTTACTGATATCCTGCACCACCACAAACCGCGCATTCTTCAGGGCTGCCTCCACTTTTCTTACATCTGGCAAACTCACCAATGGATTCGTACACATGATCCAGATCGCCTTTAGCCTGCCATCTGCCAACGCATCAAACATTTCTGTAGCCGTCAATCCCGGACTGGGAGATATCTTCCCTCCGCCCCAGAACTTTTCTACTTCCTCACGATGCAGGCTATTCGAAAGTTCACGATGCGCAGGTAACATATTGCTTAGCCCTCCCACTTCCCGACCACCCATTGCATTGGGCTGTCCTGTAAGGGATAGTGGTCCCGCCCCGGGCTTACCAATCTGTCCGGTGATAAGGTTCAGATTGATCAGCGATAGATTCTTCTGCACACCTACAACACTCTGGTTCAATCCCATTGTCCACATGGTGATGAATGCTTTTGCATTCCCGATCATTGATGCCGCCAGCCTGATATCTTCCTCACTAACACCACAGATTTCTGCCGCTTCCTCTATACTGCGCATAAATACTGATTCGCAGTAGGCCCTGAAACCTTCTGTATGTGCTTCAATAAAGGATTCATCTATCTGGCCCTCCTCTATGAGACATCTTCCGATAGCATGATGCAAGGTTATATCGGTACCTGGATTTACCTGCAGATGCAAATCGGCAAGTGCACATGTTTGTGTTACGCGAGGATCACTCACAATGATTTTCAGATCGGGATTGGCTTCCCTGGCCGCCTCAACCCTGCGCCATAAGATGGGATGACACCAGGCTGGATTGGCTCCTGCTATAAAAATGCAATCAGATAACCCGATATCATCATAAGAAAGCGGAACACTATCTTCTCCCAGGCTCATCTTATAGCCCACAACTGCCGAACTCATGCAGAGCCTCGAATTGGTATCAATATTGTTGCTGCCAATAAATCCTTTGATGAGTTTGTTGACTACATAATATTCCTCCGTAAGGCATTGTCCCGACGCATAGAAAGCAACGGAATCGGGACCAAATTTCCGGATAAGCGTGCTGAATACTGCCGCTGTCCTTTCTAATGCATCATCCCATGAAACCCTTTGCCTTGGCAGGTTTCGGGCATATCGCATTTCGGGATAAAGCAAGCGGTCACTCCTGTCATTAAGGGTATGATGAAGATTCATACCCTTCGAACAAAGCATACCCTTGTTCACCGGGTGCGATGGATCGCCCTCGATCGTAACATTCCCTGTTTTATCCTTATGCACCAGTATGCCGCAGCCAACGCCACAATAACAACAGGTCGATTTATACGTATTCACCATGTTCATTTTTTAAGCCCGGATCGCTTCCGGTAATTCCTCCGCTACAACAGCTGTCGCTTCTTTCTTTATTAGCTTAAACCCGAGAACGATAACGCCAATCGCAAAAACACCAGAGCCCAGGTAAAGGAAAGCCTCCCCATATGGATAAGCCTTAAACAGAAACCCAATCAGCATTGCACCTATATTACCACCTGCTCCTACAATTCCAGCCACACTGCCAATTGCTTTCGGATTCACGAAAGGCACAATACTATAAGTAGCTCCATTGGCCATTTTCAGGCATAGACCGAAAAAGAACATCAGGATAATCGCCATGCTTAATGCGCCTGCCATAGAGAATAATATGATGCCCAATCCTTCCAGCAGTAATAGGATAATAAGCAGGTTCACCTTCCCGCCAAAGCCAAATCGCTTCCCCACTTTATCCGATAATATCCCTCCCAATGCGCGGGCGAAAATGTTCAACCAACCGAATATGCTTGCCAGCAATCCCGCCATTATCAATGATGCTTTATAGTCATCATGGAAAAAAGATGCAGCATAATTATCTACTGTTATCTCCACCCCAAAACAAGCTGCATATGCTATTGTAAGGATCCATGTGCGGTAATCCTTTGCCGCAAGTAACATGGTGTTTTCTTTTTTCACATTTGGATCACGCGGAAGGTCTTCAATATTTCCAGCTGGAGTATCAGTAGTATAACGGTAATACAGAAACGCCATCACCAGTAATAATACTCCCGGCACAACCATTGCCAATCTCCAGCTATCTTCCTGGCTTACCCAGCCCATGGCTACCATTCCCGCTGCCACCAGCGGCATCATGATCTGGGTGGCACCACCACCGGTATTGCCCCAGCCTCCTGCAACAGCATTGGCTGTGCCCTTGATATTTGGTGCAAACATCACCGATGTATGGTACTGGGTGAGAACAAAGGATGCTCCTATCACTCCTATAGCCAGCCGAAATATGAGAAAGCTGATATAACTATTGCTTAGGCCGATCAACATAACCGGGATGGAACAAAGCAACAGGAGCAGCGTATATGTTTTCCGCGGACCCCATGAATCGCAGAGCCGCCCAATCACCAACCTCGCTACAATGGTTGCTGATACTGCCGCTATTCCAATATTTCCTTTCTCTGCCTTGGTAAGATTCAACTGCTCGCTGATCAAAGGCATCAGCGGGGCTATTCCAAACCAGGCAAAAAAGCATACAAAAAATGTTAGCCAGGTAATATGAAAGGTCCTCATCTGAACGCCCTTCAGGCTGAAAATTTTCAGCGTTTCCAGTGGTTGATTGCTTGTCGACATGTTGTAGTTGTTTTGGTTAAAGATTGTTAAGGGCAGCCATTCATTTGAAAATGTGTTCAGGCTTAATATGAAGCGTCAGATAACTCCAGCTTGCAGTATTCCTGGTATTGGCGGGATCTGTTCCTTTGGCGTATGCCATACTTTTCCCAGCGGCCATCAGGGCCATCCCCCATTCAACAGATGCGTATTTGTTTATGGAATAGGTTGTCACCAGGTCTATCTCTGAGCCAAGATATTTCCGAACTGATGCACCCTGTTTATCGAGCTGAGTTCCCAATAGCGCAAACCAATGGTAATCGATGCCAGCACTGAATCGCTTTCCTTTACCTGCATACTTTGATTTGAGATAAATATTGTTCAGCCCTCCCGCAGGCGAACCCGTACCGGCATAGAAATAATCCATTTGCCCCCAGAACTTATGTGGCGTTCCATACAGCGGATCAAAGCGATGTGATTTACCACCGGGCTCAAGCGCATCATTCCCTGAAAGCATATCCCATCCTGCCGTATAACTAAATTGCTTCCTGCTATAATTCAAAGATGCAGTGGTCATAAAGGCAGACAAACTCAACCCATCCCTGTCCTTACCACCCTGGTACCAGGCACCTGCATTCAGATGCAATCCTTTTTTTGACCCAATGGGATAGTTCACCTGCAGCCCCGTGGTTATGCGCGAATGCACACCACCAGTATTAAATCTTCTTCCATAGATGTATCCCGTATCCGTTCCTGATATATTGCGGACCGAATCATTTGTATATCGACCGAAATGATCAGCAAATACCAACGCAGAAATTTTTGCTTCACGGATCTTTTTTGAGGCATAAATAAACTGCATACTCCTATATGACTGGTTTAGCCCATTGGTGGAAGGCATTATGGTGAGTGCCGGATTGCCATTCTTAGCACTTAGGCCTGCACTGTTGGTCAGTGGTATCATACCGGCCGGAGTGGCTACAAGATTTCCCCTGCTGTCTTTTACATAGGCGCTCACATTGGCAGGCGTATAGGCCGTGCCGTTATAGGCAAAAGCATCTGTGTGCTGGTTGAATGCAAGTCCCAGATCTGTCTGCCATCCGCCATCCGTCAGCTTGAATACAAGGGCGTCATGCCGGCGACCTTGCTGCAACCAGTCAAGGTTTCCGAGTAAGCGCTGGTCATCATATACCAGTTCCTGCCTGCCCACCCTGATACTGAACATATCCAGCACTGAGTTGCCTGAACTGTCTTTTGCATCTGCTAGTATTAACTCAGCCCATGCCTCATGTGTGCCCAGCCGGTTGCCATCTGCATTACTTATGGTACTAGCATCCTGCCCCCATAACCGAACATCCTGCAACGCATAACGTAACACCAATTTCGGACCGGCATAATTAATAGTAAGTCGACTTCTCTGCGACATGAATGCAGCGGGTGTACTTCCTTTCAGGGGCAGTGTTCCAAAACCATTGCGCACCTCAAACCGGGGCCTGATCTGTGCTGTAAGCGATAACTGTGCTTCCAGCTGAAGGCCTGTCAGCAACAATACCAGTGAGAATATTAGTCGGTTGTTATAGGTAGTCATTGATAATTTTTTAATGATTAAATTCCAATGAATACTTTATCTCCTTCTACTTTTACCCCATAAGTTTCAATGGAGCATTCATCGCCATTTAAGCATTCACCTGTTTCCAGCGAAAATGTTTTTTTATGAAAGGGACAGGCAACTTTCGGTATCTCACCCTGTGTTCCGATCATGCCCCTGCTTAAGGCCATCTGCCGGCGGTGGGGACATTGATTTTGCGTGGCATACCAGGCGTCCATCCGCGTGAAATGAAATAAAGCGATCTGTTGCTCATTGACCTTTACGCATACCCCTCCGTTCTCAGGAACATCATGGGTATAACAAGCAAAGGTCCAGCTACTGAAATTCTCTTGGTACATAGTGATTGTATTAAAGGTTAAAAAATGATGGGGCTCTCGCCCCATCTGAGGCGGACAAACAATCGTGGGATGTAGAAAGGGAAAAATTATTTCCATTCAGCCGCGCGCTTCTGGCTGCGCAAGGCTTCAAATTGTACAGTAGGATCTTTTTCTTCAGGTGCATTTACAAAATGTGAGAAGCGTTTCCTGATCTCGGGATTTTCAACAGCTGCCTTCCATTCACATTCATAGCTGTCTACTAATAATTGCATCTCGGCTTCCCACTGCTCGCACATACCCAGACTATCATTAATAATTACATTCCTTAGATAGTCTATCCCGCCTTCCATTTTATTGAGCCAGGTTGCTGTGCGGGCAAGTGGATCCGCCGTCCTGATATAAAACATAAGGAAGCGATCTATATATCGTATACAGGTTTCACTATCTAAATCAGTGGCCAGCAAAAGGGCATGCTGCGGCTTGGAGCCTCCATTTCCGCATACATAAAGATTCCATCCCTTTTCTGTTGCAATGATGCCAAAATCTTTAGACTGCGCTTCTGCACATTCACGGATACAACCACTCACGGCAGATTTGATCTTATGCGGCGCACGCAATCCCCGATAACGCTCTTCCACCCTGATGGCATAACTAACGGAGTCGTGTAGCCCAAACCTGCACCAGGTACTTCCCACGCAACTCTTCACCGTACGAAGTGCCTTGCCATAAGCATGGCCACTCTCAAAACCGGCTGCTATCAGCTCTTCCCATATCAGTGGAAGATCAGAAAGGTGCGCGCCAAAAAGATCTATTCGCTGTCCACCCGTGATCTTGGTATATAGATTATATTTTTTTGCTACCTGGCCAATTACTATCAGCTTATCCGGACTGATCTCTCCACCCGGAATTCTTGGAACCACAGAGTAGGTTCCTCCTTTCTGTATATTGGCGAGAAAACGATCATTACTATCCTGCGCAGTTGCGTTCCCTTTTTTAAGGATCATTTCTCCCCACAAACTCGCCAGGATAGACGCCACCGCCGGCTTACAGGTTTCGCATCCATGGCCGGTTCCGAGCTTATCCAATACCTCATCCATACTACGGATATCATGTATCCGTATAAGATCAAAAAGCTCCTGCCGGCTGTATTGGAAATGCTCACAGAGAACATTGCGCACATATTTACCCTGTGCTTTCAGACTATGATTTACCAGGTCTTTTATCATGGGAATACATCCACCACAACCAGTTCCTGCCTTTGTACATTTCTTAATGGCCTCAACTGTTTCACAACCCCCATCAGTAACCGAACTGCATATCGCTCCTTTACTGATCGATTCGCAACTGCAGATAAGTGCCTCATCAGGTAAGGAACCTACTCCTGCTCCCGCATCCCCTTCAACTCCCCTTGCTCCTAATATCAGGTCCTCCACATTTGGTGGAAGCACAAGTTTATTCTTGCAAGTTTGCAGTAACATATTATAAGCAGCAGCATCTCCCACCAAAATACCACCCAGTAATTCTTTACCGTCTTTAGATATATTAATCCGCTTATACACGCCCTTATATCCATCTTCCATAACAATGGTCTTCACCTCTTCCCCCGTTATAAAAGGATCTCCGAAACTTGCCACATCTGTTCCGATCAGTTTGAGTTTGGTACTCATATCAAAACCGGTAAAGCTTTTATCACCACCGGTTAGACGGTTCACTACCACTTCGGCCATTTCATAACCCGGGGCAACGAGGCCATAGATCATTCCATTATAAAGGGCACATTCGCCGATGGCAAAAATGTTCGGATCTGATGTAAGCATATGCTCGTTCACAATGATCCCACCCCTGCTTCCTGTTTCCAATCCGGCAGCACGCGCAAGTTCATCACGGGGTTTGATCCCGGCTGATATCACCAGCATATCAGTTTTTAGTCGATCGCCATCGCTGAAACTCATGGCTTCAATATGCTCCCCCCCTTCAATGGCGGTGGTATTCTTATTGGTATGAATGGATAGTCCCAGTGATTCCAGCTTTGCCTTCAGGATGTCAGATCCTGCCTCATCAATCTGGCGGGGCATCAACCGGGGGGCAAATTCAATAACATGTGTGGATTTAATTCCGAGATCTATCAGGGCCTTGGCGGCCTCCAGTCCCAATAACCCGCCACCGATCACGGCGGCTGTTTTAGCCTTTGGCGCCCAACGGGTCATTAATTCCAGATCTTCTATAGTGCGGTAAATAAAGACACCCTCTTTCTCAACGCCGGGGATTGATGGAACGAAAGCGGAAGATCCGGTTGCCAGTACCAGGTAATCGTAAGGAACAGCCAGCCCCTGGTGCGAGTAAACCATCCTGGCCGCGCGGTCTACCTGGGTTACCGGGTCCGATAAATATAAGGTGATACCATTTTCAGCATACCAGTCTGCTGATGCCAGCGTGAGGTCCTCTGCTGTTTTACCTGCGAAATATGCACTCAGGTGAACGCGGTCGTAGGCCGGCCGGCTCTCTTCCCCGAATACTGTTATCTCCATGCTGCCCGGCGCCATCCGCGCCACCAACTTCTCACAGCACTTATAACCTACCATCCCATTGCCAATAATTACGATCCTCATACGATGATTCTTTTTGATTAGTCAATCTCGTTTCAGGATGGCAAACAATCGTATTACATAATATTACATGTAATGTTTTATATAGGCTGCAATCGTAATTATCGTTTCAAATGTTGCTTACATCATAAATTTAAAGGAAATTTTATTAATTTCAATAATGTTAATATGAGTTTTACTAACATTATTTATTTTACTATATATGATAACGCCTAGAATATTATTGGTAGGTGCCGGTCCCGGTGACCCCGAACTGATCACCCTCAAAGCGGTTAAAGCCCTTGCAAATGCCCATGTAATATTATATGATGCATTGGCCAATACCGACCTTCTCAACCATTGCCGGGCGGATAGTATTAAAATATTTGTGGGAAAAAGATATGGATGCCATGCCCTCTCCCAGCAGGAGATCAACCAGCTTATGATTGAACAGGCGCTTGAACATGGCACACTCGTTAGACTTAAAGGGGGCGACCCCTTTGTGTTCGGCCGCGCCCAGGAAGAAATTGAAGCAGCCCGCGAGGCCGGCATCCCCGTTGAAGTGATCCCGGGCATCTCAAGCGCTCTTGCAGTTCCCGCCTCCAAAATGATCCCACTCACCTGCCGTGGCATCAGTGAAAGTTTCTGGGTTACCACCGGCACTACACGTTCAGGGGAAATTTCCTCCGACATAGCACTGGCTGCAAAATCCACCGCCACCGTGGTGATCCTGATGGCCATGAGTAAACTGGAAGCAATTATGGATATTTTCGCCGCTAACGGAAAAGCTTCAACGCCGGTGGCCATCATACAGGACGGCACAACCGATAAAGAAAAAATGGTAACAGGAACAGTGCGTGATATCGCTTTCAAAGCTGCCTATGCCAACATGCAGAACCCTGCCATCATACTGGTGGGAGAGGTCGTAAAGCTACAGCCCTCAACAGTGGTGGCCAAGCTTGCTGAAAATCCCTATTTTTATATGGATGAAAATAAGCAAGAAAGGATGTGATCTTAATAGTTGTTTTTTCTGCCGCGGCTGCCTACCCGAATGGCAGGCAGCCATCGCCTCAAATAAAATTACCTACTCTATAAAAAAAGGTGAACTCATCTTCCGGGAAGGTGACCCGGTTAGCGGAATCTACTTTCTTGACAGCGGACTTGCTAAAGTGCATAAACAATGGGGTACTGAAAAAGAACTTATTCTGAGGTTTGCAAAAGATGGTGACATTATTGGTCACCGCGGACTCGGAAATGAAAGCATATTCCCCGTTTCAGCCACCGCCCTCGAAGACAGCACCGCCTGCTTTATTCCACTCGATTTTTTTCTCACCACCCTCAAAGTGAACCATGCCTTCACCTATGATCTCATGATGTTCTATGCACGCGAATTACAGGAGTCGGAAAGAAAAATGCGTAACCTTGTTCATATGCCGGTTAAAGGACGGCTCGCCTATACCCTGCTTTTTCTGGAGGGGAAATTCGGAACCAATGGTGGTGGACTAATAAACATCAATCTATCCCGCGCGGATATCGCCTCGTTTGCAGGAACAACCTACGAAACAGTATTCCGTATATTCCAGGAATTTATTGCCGCCAACCTAATTGATACGGATGGTAAAATGATCCGGATCCTTCAACCCGAACCCCTTCGCACACTGGTTAATACACAAATGGCCTAAGCCGCCAGCCGGGCTAATAACACCGCATAGGGATCCTGCTTCAGCAGTTTTGTCATTGCATCATACAGCTCGGGCAACTCATGCCTGAAGCGAATGGGATTCTCAAAGAAAACTTCCACACTCACCGCCCAGAATTCATGATAATTGGTTGCAGCGTATTCTCCCAATATAGTACGCCTGCCTCTTTGCATTTCCTGGTATACAGGCCTCGCAACCTTGGAGAACTGGTGGAACTCTTTTTTGAAATGTTTATCCTCGTCAGTCTTGGTAATAAAATTGACATAAGCCAGCGCATGCGCCATCTCATGGAGTCCAACATTGCTGCTGTCGTGCGCACTCCTTATTCCTGTCAGGAAATTATCCCATGATAAATAGATCCCCGAACTATCCACATGCCCCATGAAGGGGAGGGAATAATATCCATAGTGATAGTCATGCTGCAATACATAGATATCATGAAAATAATTGAGGGAAAAATTCTCGAGGCCCAGCGTGAGCTGCGCAGCAGTGGCACTGATCAGGATCGGCATCTCCTCAGATTTCTGCACACCTACATAGTGGAATTTTTTGGAACGATAAAAGAGATAAGTGCGGAATAACCACTTATGACGGGTCTCTTCATCCACCTTATTAAAATAGCGGATGTTAGCTGCGATCAGTTTCCGGAAAAATGGTTCATGTTGCTCAAAACCTCTCCTTCTGCGATAAAGCAGGAATTTTTGCAGGCGTACATGCAGTACCTCGAATAAAAAAATGGTACAGAACACCAGCAAACAAATGAGAACGATTTCCATAAAGTCTTCTTTTGGTTAAGAAAATCGACACTGTAATGCTGGTTAGACACAGTTATGGATACTTGGTTTTTACATGGAAACAGGGTACTCGGATTAGGTAGAGGTGAGAGGTTGCAAATCTTGTATAACTGAAATCCAATACAATTTACCAATACTATCTGACCCGATAAAGCATTTTGACATTTTTAACGGTCCATTCGTCGAATTCTCATTGAAAACCAACCCTCTCCCCACCCTGCCATGGTTTCTATAAGGCTATGGATTACCTTTGCCCCTCATCTAAAAGACCGAAAACATAAATCTCTATGTATAGATCACATACTTGTGGAGAATTGAACGCATCACATACCAGCCAGCCGGTAACCCTGGCAGGCTGGGTTCAGACAGTCAGGAAATTCGGAAGCATCACTTTTATAGACCTCCGCGACCGCTACGGTATCACTCAATTATTGTTCGGGGAAGCCCTCACCCAGCAACTTGATGAAAACCCACTGGGCCGCGAATTCGTTTTGCAGGTCAGCGGTACCGTCATCGAACGCAGCAATAAAAACCTTAATATCCCTACCGGCGAAATTGAGATAGAAGTATCCTCCTTTACCATATTGAACAAATCCATCACCCCTCCTTTCACCATACAGGATGAAACCGATGGAGGGGATGATATCCGAATGAAATACCGCTTCCTGGACCTTCGCAGGAATGCCGTCAAAAAGAACCTTGAACTCCGCTATGCAGTAAATCGTTCAGCAAGAAACTATCTACATGAACATCATTTCATGGATATAGAAACTCCCTTCCTTATAAAGAGTACGCCTGAAGGCGCCCGCGATTTTGTTGTGCCTTCCCGCATGAACCCCGGCCAGTTCTATGCCCTGCCACAGAGCCCGCAAACATTCAAGCAACTGCTGATGGTAAGCGGCTATGACCGCTATTACCAGGTGGTGAAATGCTTCCGCGATGAAGATCTCCGTGCCGACCGCCAGCCTGAATTCACACAGATCGACTGCGAAATGAGCTTTGTTGCCCAGGAAGATATCCTCAATATGTTCGAGGGACTAATAAAGCGCATATTCAAGGACGTTAAGGATATCGATTACCCCGAACCTGTTCAACGAATGACCTGGAATGATGCCATGGTTCGTTATGGTAACGACAAACCCGATATCCGTTTCGGGATGGAACTCACCAACCTGAAAACAGTTTTTGAAGGACAGACCGGTAACCTGGCTGCCACCTCCATGTTCGAAAATGCAGGATTCAAAGTCTTCAATGATGCTGAAACCGTTCTCGCCATTGCCGTTCCGGGTTGCAGTGAATATACCCGTAAGCAAACCGATGAACTCACGGACTGGGTTAAGCGCCCGCAGATAGGCATGAACGGGTTGGTATTTATTAAATGCAATGCGGATGGAACCTACAAGAGCAGCGTCGACAAATTCTTTGATGAAGAGAAACTGAAAGTGCTCGCTGATATATGTGGTGCTAAATCCGGCGACCTCGTTCTCATCCTTGCAGGGAGGGAAGAACGCACTCGCAAAGCTACCAGCGAACTCCGTCTCGAAATGGGTGAGAGACTTGGATTGCGCCGCAAGGATGAGTTCAAACTATTATGGGTACTCGATTTCCCACTGTTTGAATATGCCGAGGAAGATAACCGCTGGGTTGCCCGCCACCATCCCTTCACCTCTCCCAAGCCAGATCATATTCCGGTGATGATAGATAATGACCCAACCATCACTGATGCCGATCATTACCTCAGTCACCCCTATTCCAATATCAAAGCCAATGCCTATGATATGGTATTGAATGGTAATGAAATTGGCGGCGGCTCCATCAGGATCTACCAGCGTGAATTGCAGGAGAAAATGTTTGATGCCCTTGGAATGAGCAAAGAAGAGGCCCAGCATAAGTTCGGCTTCCTCCTCGGCGCCTTCGAATATGGAGCACCACCACATGGCGGTATCGCCTTTGGTTTTGACAGGCTATGCTCTATCCTCGGTGGATCAGAAAGCATCCGCGACTTTATCGCATTCCCAAAAAACAACAGTGGCAGAGACGTGATGCTGGATGCACCTTCTTCCATCGATGATAAACAACTCAAAGAACTCGGACTAAGTGTCTGACACATGTTCGGAGGACGTTCGAACATGTCGCGAACACATGTCAGACACCTAAATAACTTGCACAATGACCTTCTATAAGATATTGACCTGGCTCTTGTTTGCCGTAGGCGGTTTCATGGCCCTGATGACCCTCACCATGCTGATGGCAGCATTGGCCAACCCGGTTCTGCTGTTACCGGTTTTCCTGGTTGCCTGCGTTGTGTTATATACCTATAGCAGCTGGCGCTTCCTTACCCGCGGCATCAACGCACACATGTATTGCAAGCCCTCCCTGCGCGATCTGATCAAAGTAAACGGTTACGGCACCATCGCATTTGCAACAATGACCGCTATCCAAACCTTCTCGCTCATCATGAACCCTTCCCTGCTCAATGATATTATGGAACAGGCGCTGAGCATGCAAAAAGCATCGGCGGAAGGCATGGAAGATGTGATGTTGAAATTCATGCATTTCCTGCTCCGGTTCCTGCTGGTATATAGCATTGCCCTCATCATCCATGTGTACATGACTTTCCGACTGGTAAGGCAGCATGCCGATGCATTTGGCATTCCAAAAGAACCTGAAGTCTGAGTTTTATTGCGCCGGGCGCTGTTGGTTAATAAATTATCATTAAATTGAAAGCAACGAGTTGTTTGCCTGAAAAGGGGCAACAACTCGTTTTTTATTTTAACCAACGCTTATGATGCAATCTTCGGTTTTCAATAACTACTGCCTGATCCCGGATGCATGGGATGAGATGTGCGACAACGGTATGATCCGCGATCAATACCAGCAGGTATTTGAAAGCCTTAACCAGCTCTCTGCCAGCACCCTGGCCGATAAAGACCAGCTTGCCTCAGAGCTCTTCCTCAGCCAGGGCATAACCTTCACCGTTTACAACGACAATGAAGGCATCGAGCGGATCTTCCCCTTTGACATTATCCCACGAATCATTCCCGGTAAAGAATGGAGCCATATTGAAGCCGGAATCAGCCAGCGACTAAAAGCACTGAACCTTTTCCTGAAAGACATTTATTCCGATCAGCAGATCATAAAGGACAATGTAATTCCCGCCGGCCTCATCGCCTCCTGTGCCCACTACACCCGCGAAGTATTCGGCATCAAAGTGCCCTACGATATTTTCGTTCATATATCGGGGATAGATCTCATCAGGGGCAACGACGGAAGCTTCTATGTGCTGGAAGATAACCTCCGCACACCTTCAGGCGTTTCTTATATGCTGGAGAACCGTGAAGTTACCAAACGCCTCTTCCCCGATCTTCTCTCTTCCAACGGTGTTCGAATGGTAAATAATTATCCCCTCGAACTTTATAATATCCTGGTATCGCTTGCGCCAAGACAAATCGCAAATCCAACCGTGGTGCTCTTAACCCCCGGTGTTTTCAACTCGGCATATTACGAACACACCTTTCTGGCCCGCACCATGGGAATCCCGCTGGTAGAAGGCCGCGACCTCATGATCGATAACCACAAGGTATACATGAAAACCACAAGGGGATTGCAACAGGTGGATGTGATCTATCGCCGTATTGATGATGACTACATGGATCCGCTGGTATTCAAGCCGGACAGTGCCCTCGGCATTCCAGGCATCCTCAGCGCTTACCGCAAAGGCAATGTTGCACTTGTGAATGCCATTGGTAATGGAGTAGCCGATGATAAAGCCGTATATGCCTATGTGCCCGCCATGATCCGCTATTACCTCAATGAAGAACCGCTCCTTCCCAATATTCCTACTTACCAGTTAGCGGATATGGATGCCCGTGACTATACCTATAAAAACATCCATACAATGGTCATCAAGAAAACCAACCAATCAGGGGGATACGGAATGCTGATGGGAAATTGCGCTACCGATGAAGAGATCCACAATATGATTCAGGCAGTGAATGATGATCCCAGGAATTATATTGCCCAACCCATTATCAATTTGTCGACAGTTCCCTGTTTCCTGAATAATAAGTTTACGCCCCGCCATGTAGACCTCAGGCCCTTTGCATTATGCGGTCCAGCAGGGGTGAAAATAATTCCCGGCGGACTCACACGTGTTGCTCTTAAAGAGGGCTCCCTGGTTGTAAACTCCTCGCAGGGTGGTGGAAGCAAAGACACATGGATACTTAATGATTAAAAGCCCATAGCTAAAATATATGCTTAGTAGAATCGCCGACTCATTATTCTGGCTCAACAGATATCTCGAAAGAACAGACGCATTATTAAGGTCAGTGCATGTGAACTATGCCCTCTCCCTGGATAAGGGTGAATACAATCACCTGCACTGGCATCATCTCGGAGCCATATTCAGCACTGCCGATGCACCAAGGAGAGCCACCCTCGAACAACAACCCATCTCCCTCGTGCAGCATCTTATCTATGATACCACCAACCACAATGCCATGCGCGCTATGGTGATCCGAGCAAGAGAAAATGCAAGGGGCGCACAGGACCATATAACCAAAGAAGTATGGGAGCAGGTGAACCAGGTCTATCACCTTATCAACAATCCATTGCTGCAACAGCGCATCATCCGCAATGATACTATTGCCGTGCTGGAAACACTCACCTTCCAGGTGATACAATACAATGGTGTTACCGATAGCACCATGCCAAGAAATATGGGATGGAATTTTATGACACTTGGCAAATTCATTGAGCGATGCATGATCACTATTGAAATGGCCGACCGCCATTTTTCAGAAGCGGAATACGATCTTGAAAAATCACTCGATGTTCTTTACTGGCGCAATCTCCTCCTTTCACTTTCGGGCTATGAACTGCATCTCAAAACCTATCGAACCAGCCAGCATAATAAAAATGTTGCCGATCAGGTGCTGTTCAATAAACAATTCACACGCTCTGCCATCTATTGCCTCGAGCGTATCGGATTTTACCTGCATAAAGTAGTGCTCGACAACAACAGTGATGAAGCCATGGTACTCTATAAACAATTTAGCCGCATTCACAGTGCCGTTGAATTCGCCGATATGAAACTGCTTGAAAAAAAAGGAGTAAGAAACTATCTCCAGGAATTACGTACTGATCTCATCCAGTTTAACATGCAGTTCAGCCAGTTATTTTTTTCATACGCTTAACGAACCCTATGCCAACTTTTAAGATTCATCATATCACCAGTTACGAATACGATCGTGCCGTAAAAGAAAGTGTAAACGAGATCCGCATCTATCCTTATCTCTGCAACGAACAGGAAATACTTAACCATGAACTGATCATTACCAATAATCCCGACATCCACACCTTCTCTGATTACTGGGGAAACAGAACCGGTGTCTTCAATATCCCCGGCGCGCATACATCACTGGTGATTGAAAGTAAACTGGTGGTGCGAACAATTCCGCCCAACGACAGGCACCTCAATTTCAACATCGGATTTGAAGAGCTGGCAGCAGAAGTGGAAAAAGACCTCAACCTGCTTGAACTCACGCATGCCGAACCTATCCGCAACCAGGCAGCCATTGATGATATCGTCAAACAAATCCACCAACCATGGAAAAGCGTGGCGGCTACTGTACAGGATTGTAGCCAGTTTATCTTCCAGCATTTCAGTTATATAGCCGGCATCACTGATATTGAAACCACGGTGGATGATATAATTGATCACCGTTCCGGTGTTTGCCAGGATTTCGCCCACGTGATGCTGCAGGTGATGCGAACCCTTCGCATCCCATCCCGCTATGTGAGTGGTTATATCTGTCCAAATAAAAACGGCCTTCGCGGTGAAGGCGCTACGCACGCATGGGTTGAATCATTTATTCCCGGGTTTGGATGGGCGGGTATCGATCCCACCAATAATATCTGGGTCACCAATACCCATGTAAAACTTGCCGTGGGAAGAAACTTCACTGATTGCTCTCCCGTGAAAGGAAGCTTCAAAGGGCCGGCCATACAGGAGCTTTTTGTATATGTTTCCGTGGGATATGAAGATGGTCATCATTTTGAGGACCGCAACCTGGTGAAAAAGCCCGAGTCGCAGGACCTCTGGCTGCTGCGGCAGGCTGCAGAAGAGGCGGCTGCCCAGCAATAGTACAGGCTTCCTATCTTCGCAATCAACAACTCCTGGAAAGCATATGGCGGCACCATTGGCAGAAAGACTGCGACCCGTTTCGATGGATGATCTTATCGGGCAGGAACACTTAACCGGAAAGGGAAGTATCCTGCGAAAAGCCATGGAACAGGGTAACCTGCCCTCCATGATCTTATGGGGACCGCCCGGCGTAGGCAAAACCACCATCGCCAATATCATCGCGCATTCACTCGACCTGCCCTTCTATACCCTCAGCGCTATATCATCAGGCGTTAAAGAGATCCGCGAGGTTATCGAAAAATCAAGGCAGCAGGAAAAAGCCATCTTATTCATTGATGAGATCCATCGTTTCAACAAATCGCAACAGGATGCACTGCTGGGAGCCGTTGAAAAAGGAACGGTGACACTTATTGGGGCCACCACAGAAAACCCATCCTTTGAAGTGAACAGTGCCTTGCTGAGCCGCTGCCAGGTTTATGTTCTTAAACCACTTCAGCAAAATGACCTTATTGCCCTGTTGCACCAGGCAATTGAAAAAGATGAATGGCTGCGTAATCATTCGCCCCAACTTAAAGAGGTGGAGGCGATGATCCGTATTTCGGGTGGGGATGCCCGTAAGTTGCTCAACCTGCTTGAACTGGTGGTACAATCTGCGGGAGCTAATCGCCCCGTAATCATTACTGATGAACTTGTGATGCAGGTGGCACAGCAAAAAATAGCCATCTATGATAAGCAGGGCGAACAACATTATGATATCATCTCCGCTTTTATAAAATCGATACGTGGTAGTGATCCTAACGGTGCCGTATACTGGCTGGCACGCATGATAGCCGGTGGGGAAGAAGTGAAATTCATTGCTAGGCGATTGGTGATCCTCGCCAGTGAAGATATCGGCAATGCCAATCCCAATGCGCTTTTGCTGGCCAATGCAGCCTTTGATGCAGTGAATAAGATCGGGCATCCCGAATCAAGAATTATCTTATCGCAATGTGCGGTTTACCTGGCAACCTCCCCCAAGAGCAATGCAAGCTACCTGGCTATAGATGCAGCTATTGCGATGGTTAACCAAACCGGTGACCTGCCCGTACCACTGCATATCAGGAATGCTCCAACCAAACTGATGAAGGATCTTAACTATGGCAAGAGTTACCAGTATGCACATGATTATGAAAATAATTTTTCGGCGCAGGAATATCTTCCGGATAGTTTGAAGGGACATGTTTTTTACCAGCCCGGAAAAAATGCGCGCGAAGAAGAGATCCGGAAATTCCTGCAGCAACGTTGGCGCGAGAAATATGGTTATTAATCTGGGAGCCCCAAAAAATTATACATGATGAACATCAATTGGCAACTGAAAGAATTCAACACACTTACCAATAATGAATTGTACCAGCTCCTTCGCCTTCGCAGTGAAGTGTTTGTTGTTGAACAGAACTGCGTTTTCCTCGATATGGATAATAAAGATCAGTTATGCTGGCATCTTTTAGGATGGAAGGATAGCTTACTAGCGGCATCCACGCGCATTGTTCCTCCAGGCCTTGCGTATGAAGAAGTTTCTATCGGAAGGGTGGTGACCTCGCCCGCCGCCCGCGGACTCGGAATTGGTCGCTTACTCATGCAGGAATCCATCAAAGCCTGCTATGATCTCTTCGGCCGCGTAAAGATCAGGATAGGGGCACAACTCTATCTTCTTGAATTTTATCGCTCCCTCGGATTTAAGGAAGAAGGGGAAATTTACCTTGAAGATGATATCCAGCACATAGAAATGGTACTATTACCATAGTAATTCCGTCAGGTAGTTTTACGAAGGTTAAAAAAAACTTTACGATGGTCATACCATAGCCATCAGGTATATCGTTTTTAATATAATCCACGTAACCGTTCGAAAACTAAATCTGATATTCATGAAACAGCATTTACACGTTTTGCTGCGTAAATGTGCCTTATCCTGTCTTGCATTAACAACATTTACACAAGCCTCTTTCAGCCAGATTGGCATCTTCAACGAAGTAGAAGCCGGCGTAAGTTTTGGGCCATCAAATTTCCTCGGCGACCTTGGTGGTAACCGTGGCCGTGGCATGGGCTTCCTTAAAGACAATAATATCGCGCAGACCAAATTTATTATCGGCGGGCATATCACAGCAATGCCGGCCAGCTTCCTCGGACTAAGACTCGCAGTTAATTATGGAACCCTTGCCGGTGATGATAAGATCATCAAAGGTTCTGGCGGACTCGAAGAAGCCAGGAAATTCAGGAACTCCGATTTCAGGTCGAGGTTGTTTGAAGCATTCCTCGCCGCAGAAGTATTTCCAACCGTTTTCTTTGAAGAAGATCCCGAAGACCTTTATAAGAAGATCCGCCCCTATGGTGTGCTTGGCGTGGGTGTTTTCAACTACAATCCAATGGGCTCTGATCCCCTTACGGGTGATTGGGTGAACCTTAAAGATCTTAGTACAGAGGGACAGGGATTTGCAGAGTATCCAGATCGCAAACCTTATAAATTAACACAACTGAATATCCCCATGGGATTGGGTGTGAAATACTTCATGAATGATAATGTTAGCATTGCCTTTGAAGTGATTCACCGCAAAACATTTACTGATTATATCGATGATGTTAGTACCACCTATATCGATCCAAATCTCTTTGACCAGTACTTCGGTGCAGGTTCGGAGAAAGCCCAGCTTGCAAGGCGTATGGCCAACAAAACCGACCAGGGAAGTAGTACCAGTGCTGGTTTCGGTCCTGGCGACAAAAGAGGAACACCAACCAATAATGACGCATATTATTCTGCAGGTTTTAAGTTGGGATTCCGTTTAGGAAATAGGGGCAATGGCGATAATTACAAGCGAATCAAATGCCCGGTAATGCGTTACTAAACCCTATAGTTCATTTAATACATACCCATGAAGCGAATGCAACAATGCCGGCTACTGCTTGTATCATTGGCTATTTGTTTCAGTTGCCTGCCAGCACATGCACAAGACAGTATAATCATTCATAAAACAAACACAAGCACCAAACATAACATAAACCTATACACGAATGCATCGCAGAAAGTTCTCTTCTTTAATGCCCGTGGACAGGAAGGCAGCGTGTACCATCTGCTGCTTTTCCGAAAGGGGGGAACACTGATAAAGCAAACCAAGATCCTTAGCCGCGAAACAGCAGTAGTGGCAAAGCCCGAAAAGGGTGATTATTATTTTGAAGTTTTTACCGGTGATAACCGGATCGAGACAGGAACAATTATAGTACAATAAAAATATTAAGATTTAAACCAATAAGCGGCAGGGACATTAGTAGAATCGCAATATCCGGTTTGTCATAAACCTGATCCGTTCCCTATACTAAGTACCCTTTCTTTCAATGATTTTATTGATCACTCCCTGCCACTGCTTATTGGCTTTTAAACTACCCATCTGACGCCTGTCAGGACAGGCGTCAGATGGGTTAAAAAGTCTGACAATCCAGTATTCTTAACTGCCGGCGGTGAGTAACTGCCGGCAGTTTGTTTTGAAACCTAATACCCGTCTGACATCTGTCAGGACGGATGTCAGACGCCTAGTTCCGTTTTCAGGAAACGCGCAGTATGACTCGCCTTTACATTCACCATATCCTCGGGAACGCCCTCAAACAGCAACTGCCCGCCGCCATCGCCGCCCTCCGGACCAATATCAATGATATGATCCGCAACCTTTATCACATCAAGGTTATGCTCAATGATCAACACGGTATTACCCCTGTCAACCAGCTTATTCAACACATCAAGCAAATGCTGGATATCCTGGAAATGTAATCCCGTAGTTGGCTCGTCAAGAATATAAAATGTTTTACCCGTATCCTTCTTGGAAAGCTCGGTAGAAAGCTTCACACGTTGCGCCTCGCCCCCACTTAAGGTAACCGCCGACTGCCCCAATGTTATATATCCCAACCCCACATCCTGCAACACCTTGATCTTGCGATACAGGTATGGAATTGGCTGGAAAAATTCAACGGCCTCATCAACCGTCATATCAAGCACATCACTTATCGACTTTCCCTTATACCTTATCTCCAGCGTTTCGCGATTGTAACGCCTGCCATTGCATTTTTCGCAGTGCACATAAACATCGGGAAGGAAGTTCATCTCAATGACCCGCATTCCCCCTCCTTCACAGAGATCACAACGACCTCCTTTCACATTGAAAGAAAATCGCCCCGCCGCATAACCCCTGATCTTGGCCTCGGGAACTGCCGCAAACAGCTGCCTGATCTCTGTAAAGAAACCACAGTATGTTGCGGGATTACTTCTTGGTGTCCGGCCAATGGGCGACTGGTCAATCTCAATTACCTTATCAATCAGATCCAGGCCCTTTACCGATTTGTACGCCAATGGTTTTTGCTTCGAGTCATAACAATACTGCGAAAGCAAAGGATAAAGCGTTTCATTGATCAGCGTTGATTTACCACTACCGCTTACACCCGTCACCAGAATCAATTTACCAAGTGGGAACTTCACATTCACACTCTTCAGGTTATTACCGGTGGCACCTTTCAGCTCAAGCGATTTACCATTACCCTTCCGCCTTTCTGCAGGAACGGGAATACTCTTCTCCCCACTCAGGTATTGTGCCGTTTCAGAATTCGCTTCCAGCACCTGCTGCGGCGTACCCTGCGCAACGATCCTGCCCCCATGCTTACCCGCATTGGGACCAATATCAACCAGATGATCAGCAGCCATCATGATATCCTTATCATGTTCTACAACAAGTACGCTATTACCGATATCACGGAGATGCTGCAACGCAGATATCAAACGCTGGTTGTCGCGCTGGTGCAAACCAATACTCGGTTCATCCAACACATAAGTTATACCCTGCAGCTGCGAACCGATCTGCGTGGCCAGCCTGATCCGCTGCGACTCGCCCCCACTCAGGGTTCGAGAGGCCCTGTTAATTGTAAGGTACGTAAGCCCAACATCCAGCAAAAACTGTAAACGCTCCCTGATCTCCTTCAATATATCTTTTCCAATGATCTGTTGTTTATTACTGAGCCGCTTTTCAATACCAGTAAACCAGGCCAGCAGTTTATCCAGATTCCAGTTGCTGATCTCAGCAATATTTTTTCCATCAACCCTGAACCATAAGCTTTCTTTTCTTAGTCGCGCACCTTCACAACTGCTACAAACACTGAGTTCCATAAAACTCTCTGCCCAATCGCGGATCGGTTCAGAACTCGCGGTCGAAAACCATCGCTTTAATTGCGGGATCACACCCTCAAACTCTTCCGCATACACACGTTGATCTGTAGCCGAATCCTCAAAATCCACAATACCATCTGTCTCCCCTTCTTCATTTCCATAGAGGATAATATTGAGGGATGATTCAGGCAAATCCTTCAAAGGCTTCTTAAGATCAACCTTATACTTCTTCGCCACCTGTTGCACCTGCTTATACACATACGCCTCACGCTCCTCACCCAGCGGCGCAATACCACCTTCCTTAATACTTAATGAATTGTCGGGAATTATTTTCTCCATGCTCACCTGGTAAACTGTTCCCAGTCCCTTGCAGGTAGGACATGCACCATATGGCGAGTTAAAAGAAAAACTATTGGGCGATGGCTCCTCATAACTGATACCCGTATCCTCACACATCAACTGCCGGCTATACTGAACAAGATGATTGCTGTCGTTGATCAGCAAAAACATTAGTCCCTTTCCCACCTGCATCGATTTCTGCACACTCTGGCTTAACCTTAATTTCATCTCATCGGTTACCGCCATCCTGTCTATCACTACTTCGATATCATGGATCTTATAACGGTCAACCTGCATTTTCGGCACCAGGTCTTTCACTTCACCATCCACCCGCACTTTCAGAAATCCCTTCTTGCGGATGTCTTCAAACAACTCACGGTAATGACCTTTCCTTCCCCTTACCAATGGTGCCAGTAAACTGATCTTCTTATTGCTATACTTGGAAAATATATTCTCCACGATCTCCTCCTCAGAAAACTTTGTCATCAGCTTACCCGTATTATAACTGTAAGCATCAGACGCACGCGCATATAGCAACCGGAGGAAATCATATACTTCCGTGATGGTACCCACCGTTGACCGCGGATTCTTATTGGTTGTTTTCTGCTCAATGGAAATAACCGGACTCAACCCGGTGATCTTATCTACATCAGGCCTTTCCATATCACCAACAAACTGTCTCGCATATGCGCTGAAGCTTTCCATATACCTTCGCTGGCCTTCATTATAGATCGTATCAAAAGCCAAGGAAGATTTACCACTGCCACTAACGCCGGTAAATACGACAAGTTTGTTTTTCGGTATGGTTATATCAATATTCTTAAGATTATGTTCCCTCGCTCCTATCACCTCAATCGTCTCCACAACAGCCTGTGGATCGTCTGCTTTTACTTTTTTCTTCATATGTTGATTGATCGTCAAAAATACAACAACCATAAACAGGAACGGTTTTTGATTAAGGTGCCTGAACACCTAAAAACCAGCATTATGAGAATATTAACCAATTCATTACTGGCCCTCGCCGCATCATCAATTCTTTTGATCGGTTGTAAATCAATGACGAAAACGCAAAAAGGAGCAGCCATCGGTGTTGCAGGCGGAGCAGCCATGGGAGCCATCATCGGCAAGGCAGCCGGAAATGCTGGACTGGGCGCTATCCTGGGAGCCGCAGTAGGCGGTACAGCAGGGGTTCTTATCGGAAAAAAGATGGATAAGCAGGCCAAAGAAATTGATGACGAAGTTGATGGCGCAAAAGTTGAACGTGTGGGAGAAGGGATCGTTGTTGAATTCAACAATGCCGTGCTTTTTGGATTCGACAGATCGGACTTAAACGCAGGTGCAAGAACAGAACTTGATAAACTGGTTGCCATACTTAATAAATATCCTGACACAAATCTTGAAGTTGCAGGACATACTGACAGCCAGGGTGCAACGGATTATAATCAACGCTTGTCAGTAAGGAGAGCTACATCAGTTGCCAGTTATGTTGACGCAAAAGGAATCGCTTCTCACCGCCTCACTACTAAAGGTTATGGTGAACTCGCACCTAAATACGACAACGACTCAGAAGCCAATATGGCGAAAAACCGCCGTGTTGAATTCCTGATAACTGCCAATGAAAAAATGAAAGCAGAAGCTAAAAAAGAAGCCGGAGAAAATTAATACCATTAATTAAAATAAACCTATCCTTAAATATTTTAAATACCCGTTTATGAAAAAGACAATTTTGACAGGATTATTTGCAGCAGGAATTTTATTCACTGCCAGCGCGCAGACCGGAGCTCGTGTTATTGGTCGTGCAGGTGTAAACTTCACCAACATTACCGGAAAGGATTTTGAAGGCGACAAAGACAATGGTAAACTCAAAACAGGCTTTCATATAGGCGCTGATGTTGAAATTCCACTCGCTGATGAATTCTTTATCCAACCCGGCGTTCTGTTTAGTACCAAGGGAGCTAAATCTGATGACTCAGAAGATGCAACAACTATCAATCTTTCCTATGTTGAGATCCCGGTAAGTTTTATGTATAAGCCGGTATTGGGAAATGGTCGTCTGATTCTTGGAGCAGGACCATATGCAGGCGTTGCCGTAGGTGGTAAAGTAAAATTTGATGGAGACGCAGATTCAGATATCGAATTTGAGAACAAAGTATCAGCAGAAGATTATGCCAACAGCGATAATCTCATCCTGAGAAGGCTCGACTTTGGTGCAAACATTATGGCCGGTTATGAAATGGCTTCCGGACTTAGCATCCAGCTGAACTCACAGTTCGGTCTCGCCAACCTTCATCCGGATATTACCGGACTGCCTTCAGGTTTCAAACAACCCAAAGCAAACAACACAGGATTCGGAGTTTCTGTAGGCTATCGTTTCTAATGCCCTTTAATAAAATACCTCTGCAACCAACTTGAAAGCCCCGCCCAGTGCGGGGTTTTCGTTTTTAAGAAAATATTTTTTGGCAATTCGGAAACTGCCACCCTATCTTTGCACCAGTTCTTTATAACATCGCTTATCAAGAAAGGCAGAGGGAAATGGCCCTATGAAGCCTTGACAACCTGTTTCGTGGCAACACGAAGTAAGGTGCCAAATCCAGCCCGCATAGCGGGGACAGATAAGTCTGATGAAAGGCTTTTGCAGAAATAATAAACTTCTACATATAGCTCTTCTGATGATTTATCGGAAGAGCTTTTTTTGTTTTATACAACAACTCTTCCGATCAAAAGCTTGGTAGGTGGTGTCGCAACAAACCTGTTTTTCAATAAAAAAAACTGTTTAACAATGCAAGCGACAACACAATTATTGCACAGCATCCCGGTGGATTCACAAACCGGCGCAATCGCCGTTCCGATTTACCAGACCAGTACCTTTGTTCAGGAAGCTCCTGGCGTAAACAAAGGCTATGACTACAGCCGCACCAACAACCCTACCCGGCATGAACTCGAAAAGATCGTTGCCAAACTGGAAGCCGGCACCGTAGCCGCAGCTTTCTCAAGCGGCCTAGCAGCCATCGACGCTGTTGTAAAACTTCTTCAATCGGGGGATGAGATCATCGCGGTTGATGATATCTATGGAGGCGCATACAGGCTGTTTGAAAAGGTCTACAAGAAATTCGGGATCAATACAAACTATGTTGACACTACCGACCTTGGTGCTATCACCCGCGCCATCACGCCAAAAACAAAATTGATCTGGATCGAAAGTCCAACCAACCCTACCCTTAAAATTTCAGACCTCCACGCCATAGCAGAAATCGCAAAACGATACCATATCCTCCTATGCGTTGATAACACTTTTGCATCACCCGTATTACAGCAACCACTACTCGCAGGTGCGGATATCGTAGTGCATAGTGCAACCAAATATATCGGTGGACATAGTGATGTTATTGCCGGACTCGTAGTAACAAAAGATCCCGCACTGGGCGCCGAAATAAAATTCTACCAGAATGCCTGCGGAGCAGTACTGGGCCCGTTTGATAGTTTCCTCTTAATTCGCGGACTTGAAACACTACATCTACGAATCAACCAGCATTGCAGCACTGCGTCTATTATTGCCCGTTATCTGCAGTCACATCCGCTGGTGGATAAAGTATACTACCCCGGACTAAGCAGCCATCCCAACCATCATCTTGCAAAAAAGCAATTGAAAAATTATGGGGGCATCGTATCCTTCAGTCTCAAACAAGATACTGAAGAAGCAGCCACAGCATTCGTTACCAATACCAGCCTTTTCCACCTGGCTGAAAGTTTGGGAGGCGTTAAGAGTCTTGTGAGCCACCCCGCCTCTATGACACATAAATCAATTGATGCGCAAAAGAGAAAAGCAGCGGGCGTGAAAGACAGTCTCATCAGACTCAGTGTTGGACTTGAAGATGCGCGCGACCTTATCAATGATATCGAAACGGCGTTAACACTTGTTTCTGCAACGCATCCGCAGAAGGCAAAACACGCAACGCAAAAAGAAAAATGTTAACAAGCAAGCAAAACAAAATAAGATGACATATCACAAACAACTGACCATTGGTTTATTCGGATTTGGTGTGGTGGGAGAAGGATTATATCGGGTGCTGCAACAAACACCATCACTGAGAGCTTCCATCAAAAAAGTATGTATCAAGGACCCCTCCAAAAAAAGAAACGCTCCCGATTCCCTGTTCACTACCGACCGTGATGAACTGCTGAATGATGAAGAGATCAATGTGATCGTTGAAGTGATCAATGAAGCCGATCCTGCCTTTGAAATTGTAAGCACAGCCCTGCGCAATGGAAAAGCGGTGGTGAGCGCCAGCAAAAAAATGATCGCGGAACATCTTCCGGAATTGCTTGCCCTGCAACAGGAAACCGGTGAGAGCTTTCTCTACGAGGCCGCCGCGTGTGCATCCATCCCCGTTATCCGAAACCTCGAAGAATATTATGATAATGACCTGCTGCATGGGATTAAAGCAATCGTGAATGGTTCAACCAATTTCATCCTCACAAAAATGTTTGAGGACAAACTCGACTTCCAGCAGGCTCTCTTACTCGCCCAGCAGCTTGGCTTCGCAGAATCTGATCCGAAGCTGGATGTGGAGGGATATGATGCTGTTAATAAATGGGCATTCCTCCTAACACATGCATATGGAATAATTGAGCATCCAGATAATCTTTTATTCACGGGTATACAGAACATCCATGCAGGTGATGCAAAAGTGGCGGCAGAAAAAGGACAACAGATAAAACTGGTTGCACAGGCTCGTAAATTATCGAATGGAAAAGTTGCCAGTTACGTGATTCCCCAATTCGTACCACAGGATGACCATCTCTCTTTTGTGAAAAATGAATACAACGGTGTGGTGATCGAAAGCGGATTTTCTGATAAACAATTTTTTTATGGAAAGGGAGCAGGAAGTTTTCCGACTGCCTCTGCTGTACTCAGTGATCTTTCTGCATTGCGATATGATTATAAGTATGAGTACAAAAAATTATATCACCACGAGCCCAATACACTCACTGATGATTATTATCTACGGGTGTACCTGAGTTTCACGGACTGGAAAAATATTCCACGCGAAAAATTTGAGTGGATTGAAGAATGGCATGCAGGAGAGGAAAGAAAATACCTCGTTGGGGTATTACCCGCCGCAGAACTAAGACTCAATTCCTGGTGGAAAGAAAATAACACTTCTTTAATATTAACCGCAGATCCCATAATAGAGAACGTTGCGATACAACAACTTAAAAAGAAAAGTCTGGAATTGGCAGGAGTAATACTATAAGAGTGCACAGTTTTTGCATGTGGCTTGTAATTGAATCATTACAAAAACCACATTATGAAAAAGCTTCTTTTCAAAAGCGCTCTTGTGTTGAGCTTACCCTTTTTGTTAATCGCCTGCAACGATGATGATGATGATGTTCAGGAACCCGACATAGTGAAGGAGTGGACACTTGACCTGAGTACAAAAAATGAGAACCCGGCAGTTCCATCAAGAACAGAAACGGGAACTGTAACGCTTCAGTTACTGGCAGACAACTCACTGAAATATAATATTTCGGTAAGTGGTCTAACAGGTGGTGATGCGCTTCAGGCAGCCCATCTGCATGCCGGTGATGCCATTACAAATGGTCCGGTGATCCTTAGCCTGGATCCCGCTTTTACCGGCGGTAATGCAACAGGTACTATTACCGGTTTAAGGCAGTCATTGGTTGACAGCCTGAAGTCTGATGCAAACCACATTTATTTCAATGCACACTCTCAGCAGGTTGCATCGGGATTGGTTCGTGCGCAGCTGAATTCCAAGGTTGAATTTGCAATGGATGTAGCCCTTTCCGGAACCAATGAAGTTCCACCAGTTGTTACAACAGCTACCGGAATGGCTATCCTGAGAATGACAGCAGACAAGAAGCTGTATTCCAATGTTACCGTAACCAATCTGGAAGCAATTGATGCTTTATCAATGTCACATATCCATAAAGGCGCTGCAGGTGCAAATGGAGATGTGTTGGTTGGTCTGGCAGCCGCTGCCGCTGATTTTGGTGTGGTGAAAATGATCACCCTCGATGACGCAGCTTATGCTTCCTTAAAAGGAACAGATGCGCTTTATGTTAACGTGCATTCTACACTGCATCCTGACGGAGTAGTCAGGGGACAAATCAGGTAAGCTTAGAAGTTTATCCATAAAAAAACAGGTTGCGGTTGCAACCTGTTTTTTTATGTCCTGGTGAAGATCGCTTCTGTTGCTTTCACACTTTCACCAGCCGGAGAAATATTATAGGCAGTCATTATTAAACGGTCATTTACATCTAAGCCTATCTCTGTTTGCCATCCCCATCGTTCGGCAGGTTCTCCCCCACTATATGATCCAAGTACCTGCAAACCATCATCATTTTTCCCAACGGAAAACATGATACCAGTGCTCATATGGAAACTGTCGGCCCAGGCAAGCTGGTACTCATTGGATGAAAGATCAAAACCTATTAATGCAATTCCCTCCAATGGCTTGCCCTGAAATGTTGATCTGTATTCATGAATAAGAAACCTTCCTCCGAGTGCAGGTCGGATACTAGCCTCAACAGCACTTTCATCAGCCAAGGTATCCGGACCGAACCAAACTTTACAGGTGCCCGTCCAGTTACCTGCCATTGCGGCAAGTTTACTATGAACACCATCCTGAATTGATTGCTCGAATTTCACTTTTTCCATCGGAATATATTTTCAGGTTATCAGGATCCACCCATCATGTAGATGAGCTGGGGAAAGTTATTGATATTATTCTTTTGCAGCATCCGCCGGCGATGGGTTTTTACCGTTTCCTCACTGATGAATAATTTTTTTGCGATCTCCTTAGAAGAAAATCCCTGCGCTACGAAGCTTGCTATTTCGCGCTCCCTTCCGGTAAGCTGCAGTTGCTCATTTATTTTCGGCATCTGCTTTTTGTAGAGGCGATGGAAGGCCATCTGTACCGCAACCAGTAACTGCACATCATTGTATGGTTTGATAACATACATCACCGGCTCTACTGCAGCAGCAGATTCTACCGTCCTGATATCTGTATAGGCTGTGAGGAATACTATCTGGCAACCAAATTTCTGTTTCAACAATTTCGCAAGTTCAATGCCATTGATCTCACCTTTAATGTTGATATCACATACCACTACCTGTGGAATTTCTTTATCACAGAGCTGAAATGCAGTTGCGGCATCTTTAGCAACACCGATCATTTTAAAATCTTCCTGTTCCAATAATTCGAAAATACTTTCGGCAGTAATTAATTCATCTTCTACCACCAATATTGATGCACTCTTGATCATGCCAGTTCCGTTTTAATAGTTAATACCGTACCTTTTTCCCTTAACACCTCAACAGTTGCATCTAACTGGATGGCCAGGGTCTTAACAAGTTTCATCCCGAAGGAAGTTGATTTATCTTTATGCCCGGCTTCCGGTAACCATTCGCCATTATCAGCTACGATAAGCTCAAAATCATCCCCACCTTTCTTACTTAACGTTACATGAATTTCAGGCGATCCAGTATTCCGGAAAGCATGCTTAAAACAATTGCCTACCAGCTCATTCACTATAAGTCCGATTGGAATGGCCTGGTCTATATCCATCATACAATCCTTACCGCCGGTATCCACACTTATCACCTTACCATCCACCCCAAAACTTGTTGCCAGCGAACGCGTCAGCGAATCTAGGTATTGATTCATTTCAACGGCCGATACATCTTCGTTCTGGTACAAGCTCTTATGGATCAGCGCCATTGCTTCAATACGGGTTCGGCTCGATTGCAGGCTTTCCCGCGCCAGCGCATCTTCCATCCGGTTCGATTGAAGCGCCAGTAAACTCGAGATCACCTGCAGGTTATTCTTCACCCTGTGATGCAGTTCTTTCAGCAATGTTTCCAGTGCTGCTTTCTGTACATCGATCTGTTGGTTCAGGACTATCAGCTCTTCATTCTGCCGGGTCACTATCTGCCTCTCCTCCGTATAACTCGACCTGAAAACAATCGTGTTGATGGTGATGAATAATGCTGCTAGAAAAATCGTTACCATATGGTCTGCCAGCCTTTCCGATTCTGAGTTATAACCCACCCGCCATTCGGGATGCTGATATTCCAGCACCAGCAGCACCAGGATGGATCCATACATCAGGATAAAAACACCCAACTGCAATTTGCGCGGTGTGATCATGAGCAGGATGGTCATGAACATCAGCACCAGGTAATTGATGGTGCCATGCGATCCGTCATTAAAAAAATAGATCCAGCCCATAAATATCATCACCAGTAAGGCGTAGGTAAATATTACTATGCTGTTGAAAATTTTCCGGAAGCGGCTGATATAAAAAATGTAGAGGGATACCACCCCGCCCAGGTAACCCGGCCAGATGGTCAGTTCATGCAGCCCTATCACCCAGTTGGCGGTAGAGGCAAGGAAAGCGAAAAGAGTAATAAAAAAACTGGTGCTGTTGAAAACCTGGTGTTCAAGGGCGAACTCGGGTTTCTTGCCAGCTACCATCCAGAGCCATTTCTTCATACCATTCCAATATAAGTCAAAATGCTGTAACCTATTTCATAAGCGCTTAGTCTAATGGGTATTATGAAAAAATATCTGATCCTGATTGCCCTTGCATTCAATACCCTGCTGGCTTTCGCCCAATCCGATTCTGCCATGATCTCAACCTCCGATTCAGTAAAACTCTTTGTAAAACGCGCCGGAAAAGGCACGCCCGTTCTCTTCATCCATGGCGGTCCGGGTTCCAATTCAGCCTATTTTGAATATACCGGAGGGAATGTTTTCGAGAAGGATGTACAAATGATCTATGTCGACCAAAGGGGTTGCGGCCGCTCTGACAACTCACCTGGAAAAGATTATTCCCTTGCCCGCATCATCGAAGATTTTGAAGACATCCGCAAAGCCCTCGGCATCCAAAAATGGATCCTGATGCCACATTCCTTTGGCGGTATCCTCGCCACCGAGTATGCCTATAAATACCCGGGATCCATCCGATCGATGGTTTACCTTAATACTACTATCAATATCACCGCCTCTGCCAACAGCGGCATGAAAAAAGCGTTGGAATTACTGCCTCACCTCAAAAAGAACGAGGTGGATTACCTGAAGAATGATACCGTGAAGCTGCTCGACCTCTGGTTCAACTCCTTCTGGCACCTCGACCAGGCCGGTATCCGCTATAGCCTTTTCTTTGATTCTAAGGAAAATGACAGTATCCATTCGGCCATCACCCAGCAGGCGGCTAAACATTGGGAGATGCAACAAAACGTCTGGAACTACCCCGAGTACTTCGTCGATTTCTCTCCCAAGACAGCCCGGATTAATACGCCCGTGCTGGTCATCGGCGGAACCCGCGATTATACCATCGGCACCGACCATCCCAAACTCATGAAGTTCCCCAACATGAAGGTGCACTACATCCCCGGCGGCCATGCCCTCTACATGGAACATACCCAGGAGCTGTATGAAGCAGTAGTCCCATTCCTGGGAGGCTAGGGGGCGAGGAGCATACCCGTCTGACATGTGTCAGGACACATGTCAGACGGGTAGAAGAAAAAAAACTTGCAGTTTGATAAATCTTGTATTAGCTTTGAAATACAAAGTGCTTTTAAACAATAGTAACAAGACTGATTTATGAAAGAAGAAATCTTATCAAACCTCGACAATCCCGGTCAACTGGAAAGGTTGTACCGGGCCGACAAATCATCCTTCAAGCGCGCCTTTAATGCCATAACGCCGCAGCTCTCCAACAATACTCTTATCAGTTATTGGAACGAGCGACTCAACTTCACCCGCGAAGAAATGTCACTCGGCAGCAGCAAAGACCTGGTGTTTGTGATTATCGCTTCCCTCATCGCTGGACTCATCGCCAAACTTCCTGTAATACTGAATATTGATGAGGAACTTTTCTATAGCCGCAATATCGGCTTCATCGTATTCCCCGTGCTCTTCGCTTATTTCGGCTGGAAGAACAAACTATCCACGCCAAAAATTGCATTCATCGCTGGCAGTGCATTACTGGGATTGCTTTATATCAACTTCCTTCCCAATGATAAAACCAGCGATACACTTGTTTTATCATGCATCCATTTACTCCTCTTTCTCTGGTCGATCCTCGGCTTCAGTTTTGTAGGTGAATTTTATAATAAGGAAGACCGGCGATTAGGCTTTCTCAAATACAACGGCGACCTGGTTGTAATGGCTGCGCTGATCGGGATCGCAGGTGGGATAATGACCGGTATTACGATCGGACTTTTCAACCTTATCGGATTCAATATTGAAAAGATCTACTTCGATTATTTCGGCATTTTTGCATTATCCGCATTACCCATTGTCGCAACCTGGCTCACAAGAACCAACCCCCAACTGGTGGGCAAAGTTTCACCCGTGATTGCTAAGATCTTCAGTCCCCTTGTACTGGTTATGCTGGTGATCTATCTCGTTGCAATGGCCTATTCCGGCAAGGATCCTTATAACGACCGTGAATTCCTCCTAATCTTTAATGCCCTATTGGTAGGCGTTATGGCCATCATATTTTTCTCAGTTGCAGAAAGATCAAGGGTAAAGAGCCAAACAGAGATCTGGATCCTGTTGCTCTTATCAATGGCCACTATCGTGGTTAACGGCATCGCACTCTCTGCCATCCTGTTCAGGATATCCGAATGGGGGATTACACCCAACAGGGCAGCAGTACTCGGAGGTAATGTGCTCATACTTATTAACCTCCTCCTGGTAGCGGTGCAACTTTTCAAAGTACTCACGAAAAAGACAAATCTGAATTCGGTAGGAAAGGCAATTGCAGCTTACCTGCCAGTATACTTTATCTGGACAGTGATCGTGACATTCTTATTCCCCCTGATATTCGGATTCAAATAATACCTGCATAACCTCAGGCCTAAACAAAAAGGAGTTGCAATACCGCAACTCCTTTTTCAATTTCTGCCCATTAACCTTCAGTAATCAAAATGTTTACCCCCCTTTTCTCCGCCTGCCCCACCAGAAATAAAATCCCGTTAGCGGCAAACTCGCAACCACCAGCGCAACAAAGAACAATGCGATCCTTCCCGGCAAACCAAAGATTGCACCGGTATGAATATCATAATTCAGTCGCTTAATGTAATCCGCTAAAGTACTTGCATCATTGAACCTACCCCATACATAAGCACCACTGAATTCATTTCCACTATACTGATCGAAATACCGGAAATCAGATTTATATAAAGTTGATCGGGATGGATTGGCTCTTAACAAGATCGGACCATCCTTAACCGCAGGAAGCACAAACATGGCCATGGCATATTTCCCATACAGATCGGGCTCTACCACCCTCCACACTTTATCAATTGCCATCAGTCCCCGCCCACCCGAAGTATCTGACAAAGGAGGTTTTTTCTGCAGGATAGAATTACTGACACCACTAATACTATAAGCGAAGTTTTGCAAACCTTCAAACGCAAACATCAACCCGGTGAAGGCAGAAAAGATCGCAAACCAACTAATATAAAATCCAAGGACCTTATGCAGGTCATAGTTCAATCTTTTGGGAGATGCCCGCCACATAATGGTAAAGCCCTGCTTTGCTGTTCGCCTGTTCTTTGGCCACCATAGTATAATGCCCGTCACCAGCATAAGGACAAAGATCACTGTACTCCATCGGATGATCTCATGCCCAAAGGGAATCTTCAGCGTTCGATGTATCTGTAACACCACACTCAAAAAATCCCTGTCATTATCCCTGACTTTTAACACCTCACCACTATAGGGATTTACAAACACTGAATAACTATATACCTCCTTTTGTGAGAACAAAACCATTACCGACTTATCCCGCGCATCATAATAAATACGTTGAAGTGTTTTCCCCGGCAATTGCTCTTCTGCGATCTGCTTGATATTGGAAGGAGGAAGAAACGCCCCCTTCTCCTCCTCTACCCAACGATATGCCTGGAGATTCTGTAACTCGGGAGCAAAACAATAAATAGCACCTGTTACACCCATAATAAACACTACCAGCCCGGTTGCGAGGCCCAGCCACAAATGTATTTTGCGCGCTATTTTCTTCAATTGCTTATGCTTTATTTAAATCAAATAGTCCCGGCAAGCCAGGACCATTGATAATTCAATTTATCATAACTCAGAGCTTAACGTTCAGGGTTAACCGATACGAAGCTCCCTTCCCCATCGTATAGCTGTCATTGAAAGCACCCCACTGCGATCTCGCTGTAAAATAGTCTGCATTCAACATATTCTCAATACCCAGGTTCAACGACGTGCTCTCATTGAAGATATACCCGATAGATGAGTTGAAAAGATGATATGGACTAACCGGTGCCTTATAAGGATCATAGGACCCACTGCTGTTTCTTGCAAAGCGATCTCTTTTCAAAATCCCCGTGTACTGTAGCAAAACATTCAGTTTACCCGGCACCACCGCATAGTCAACATGACCCGCCAATTTTGGTGGAGAAATGCGCTGCCCGGGAAGATAATCATCACTCTCCCCATCAAACTTGCCGTCATCATCAGCATCAACTTTTCCTTCCACATAAGAATAGGAAATTCCTGCCTGCAGATCTTTGGTTATCTGGTAATCCGCCGCCAGTTCATATCCATAAATGCGCTCGGGTGTACGAACAACAACAAATACGCCATCACTATAAACACTGTTGGCACCCAAACTTGATTTACTGATATACCCCGTGGCTTCAAAACGGAAGTTTTTCACCTTACTTACAAAACCAGCTTCATAATTGTTGATAATAACTGCTTCTGTATTTATTTTCTCAATATCATCAACCCTGGCAGATCTTAATACCAGCCCGATATCAGAAACACTGAATCCCTGCGAGAAACTCACATAAGGAGAGAAATAGTTGGAGAGATTATAACGCAGACCAACATTCGAAACAACTGCATTGTACTTGAGGTCTCCTCCTCTCACATTCATCGATGGCGTTACAACACCTGTGCTAGTATTCTTTGTTGGAAGCGTTGCATAATCATCCACACCAATATTTACTTTTTCATATCGCACACCTCCTTTTAGCACCAGCTTATCAAAAAAGGTAAACTTAGTCTGGATAAAAGGCGCAATGTTAAGCATGTTCATTTCCGGAACCCAGATCCTCCCATCCACAAGTGGCTGTGAAGTAATATCGCGCTGTGCATCCAGTCCATAGGTAAAATTGGCGTCGATATAATTTAGCAAAACAGGAGTGTTCAATACCAGTCGCGCACCATTTTTCTTTGACAGGATTCGCGAAATCCCCCCGTCTACAAACACTTCAGAATAGAAGAAGATATTATCCACGCTCTGGTAATACACATCCGCATCATAGCGTGTGTTGGCAATACCAGTTTCACCGCTAAACTGAACACTAAGGTTATGATTACCTCTCACACCCTGCGGCACACCTTTACTTTCGCCCTGCTTCGCAGTTGTTTTCTGTCCTGTTTTATAATCCCCATTCACAGTGAGATAGTTAGTGGTCTGTCGACTGCTAAAAAAGTTATACGTGGCCTGCACTTTATGGTTAACATTGAAATCATAGCCAACCTTGGCAAAGGCATTGTAAGAATCGGTTTCTCCAAGTCCATATACCGGCGGCAACACATCCCCTTCGGCATCTTTCTGCTCACCGGTTTGCTCATACACACCGCTTAAAACATAATTGAATTTTCCCTTATTACCATAGAAGAGCTGGCTCACGCGAGCACCCATACTATTTGATTTATTCACGAGTGAACCGGTAGCGCTCAGGGAAGTCTGGCTGTGCAAAAGCTTATCGGATTTCGGATTGCGGGTGAGATAGTTGATCAATCCACCTGCTGCGCCATTACCATAAATAGCAGTGGCACCTTTTACTACTTCTATCCTTTCAATGACAGCAGGGTCAAGCGCCCGAAGATCCATAGCGCCATTACGGAGGGGAGTTGATTGCGGAACACCATCCACCATTATCAGCAGACTGCGACCGCGGAGTGTTTGCCCGAAATTACTGCTGAGCCCTGTGCTGGCCGCCATTCCGGGTACGCGGTTCTCGAGGATATCACCCAGGTTGGGGGTGATATTGATATTCTGCTGCATTGTTTTCAACCCAACAATGGTTACCGAGGAAGGTACTTCATCAATGGTTTCCTTTGTACGTCCGGCCGATACGATCACTTCTCTCAACTCAGTTTGTGCCTGCGATAATTGGAGACTGATATCGGTAAAGCTTCCCGCTGAAACAGTAACTGCTTTTTCCACCGGTTGATAACCTATAGTAGAAATTTCAAGTATATAATTTCCCGGTTGAATATTGTTGAGGGTAAATACACCATCGTTGTTTGTGAGCACTGCCTTTCTTGATTCTTTGATCCTGACGGTGGCAGACGGGGCCGGACTATTATCCTGGGTTCTTACAATTCCTTTAATTCCTCCTGTTGTGGTTTCATCCTGTGCAAAGCCTATCGCCGATAAAACCAGCAGGCATAAAATCGAAAACAATCTTCTCATATTAATTTTCCTTTTGCTATTAGGGCACAAAATTGCTCCCACTGTACGTTTTATCCGATAGCAATCGGGAAAAGAGATTACGAGAAGCGGAAAAAGACGTACTCATGATCCTTTTTGCCAATAAAAAGAAACTTACTAATTTTATGTAACCAGTTACGTAAATAGATACTTATATGGACTTTTACACCCAAACGGGCAAGATGGCGATCGGAAGCCGGCTCAGACTTTTAACCGATAAGATAACCACCGATGCCACTGCCATCTATCAGCTTTACAATATCGACCTGCAGCCAAAATGGTTCCCTGTATTTCATACCCTTGCAATGGGAAGCTTTACCATAACGGAGCTGGCGCAGCAAATAGGGCATTCACATCCTTCCGTTAGCAAGATCGTTCGGGAGATGGCAAAGAGTGGACTAATACTCGAAAAGAAAGACAAGAGAGATGGCCGCAAGAATGTAATAAGCCTTTCGAAAAAAGGGAAGGAACTTTCTGAAAAAATAAAAGACCAGTATGCCGACGTCACCGCTGCAGTGGAGGAAATATCAAAAGATGCGAAAAACGATCTTTGGAAGGCAATCGAAGAATGGGAATTTTTGCTCAACCGCAAAAGTCTGCTGAAATATGTGCAGGAACAAAAGAAGCAAAGGGAAAGCAGGAAAGTAAAGATCGTACCCTACAAACCAATCTATGCAGCGGCTTTTCGAAACTTAAATGAAGAGTGGATCACTACCTATTTTAAGATGGAGGAATCCGATTATAAAGCCCTCGATCATCCAAAGGAATATATCCTCATCAAAGGCGGTGCAATACTGGTAGCCTTATATGATGATGAACCGGTAGGCGTTTGTGCACTCATTAAAATGAAAGACCCGGACTATGATTTCGAACTGGCGAAAATGGCCGTATCTCCTAAAGCGCAGGGCAAAAACATTGGATGGGTATTAGCGCAGGCCATTATCGAAAAAGCAAGATCACTTGGTGGCAAGAAACTCTACCTCGAAAGCAATACCATTCTGAAACCAGCCATCAATCTTTATTACAAACTTGGCTTTAAGAAAATCTCCGGTCGAGCTACTCCTTATGAGCGATGCAATATCCAGATGGAACTGGATCTAGAACCTGAGCGATAAAGAGCTGTTAATATGCTGATTGGACCGCACTAAATTATTCTGCTTAACAAAATAAGCACTACTGTTCTTAAATATCCTCCCCTCTGTTCGCCATAGCAAGTTCTTCCCGATCTTGCGATCAACATTTAATGAATAGGATTGCATCTCAAAGGGCTCCTTGTTAATCAATGATACAATTACCCCATCTTTATCTTTATAAAATTCCGCCCGACCGGCAATCGACCATTTATTTAACTGGTAACGTACAATAAGCACAGGCGAGTACCAGCTATTAAGTTTTGAACTATTCTTTGCTTTTTGTTCAAGTCCATGATCTAGCCCCAATATGATTCCAATATTTTCAGTCAGCATCCATTTCGCAAAAATATTATTGAAATAACGCCAACGCCTCGTGCTGTCAGGTTTATCATTTCCTATAAAGGTGCTCCAGTTAAAACTGATTCTGCCTGCTGGACTAAATGTTATCTGGCTACCAAAAGCCGGTGAATTATTTCCATCAACACGCCTAATCCGCTGCCAACCATTCAAGAGCAGTGCAGCCATATACCATTTATCATTTTCAGAATGATAAGAAAGTCTCAGCCCTGCTTCATAGTAAGGTGAATTCTCCGCTAGTATACTCCGGCTTAGCGTCCAGTTATCCGGATTGATCGCCGTTTCAAATCCAATATGCGAAGGGATGATGCCCGCATCGAGCCAAAGGGCTTTCTTTCTGGAAATCCTCACACCTATATTGGCTTCAAAAATCGAACGGAACAATTGCGGCTCTGCAGCAAGGTTGTACTGTGGATAGTTGCCCGCCATCAGGCTCAGATTTGCCCTTACCGATCCATCATCATAAGCCCCCCCAAGCATAGCAAGATTGATAGAAATTTCATTATGTCGCTTATGATTGTAGATAAAGAATGCTTTCTCATGGTTAACCGGAGCAGAGAAATCATATGAATAATAGGCATCAATAAAAGCTTTCCATTGGAACTTCTTTGCAGCTTCTGCACTATCAATGCTTATTCCTTCCTGCGCATATGATTTACTACCTAATGAGAAACATCCCATAGTAATGAAAACGCAGATCAATAAACGAAGGGATCTTTTCATTTTGATTCATTATTCCATGACCCGCTTTAACCGAAGATTGGTTATTGGCGAAACAATAAGCGGAAACTTCTCCACCACCACATTACCCGGATCTAAACCAAAACCCCTTTCCTCGGATAGTGATATTTCTTTCAACCAGAAATGCAGTCGCATGATCAACCTTTCAGTGAATGGTAATTCATTATCCTGGCTCAGGTATTTCTCCATAACAATAAAGGAGAAATCACCCACCACATTGCTTCGCTCCAGACTCTCATACCGGCTGGTGATATTCACTTCACGGTTCTTCACCAGGTCCTCCACCACTTTCCTGAATAATAAATTGATCCTCGGCTGCACCCTAAAGCCCAGTTTGAACTCTACCCTGATGATATCATTCGGGATGATATGGTCAACACTATACTCAGCCGTATATGGATCATCCACTGTATCCACATGAATAAACCAGTATATATCCGCCCGCTTTGGTTTCCTGTTCAGTATTGAATAAATGATCTTATGCTCTATCTCTTTTCGGTTACCCGAACTTGTCAGGTAAACAAGATGCGTCGAATATTTTGGTACAGTTTTATCATTACTCAGTTCCTGTATCCTCGGCACATAATCCTCCATCCGAACAAACTCCACATACCTGTTTTTAACCTGCCTTGCTTTATACCAGTCATACATGATCAGAAACAACAGCCCTCCCACAATCAGTGTAACATATCCCCCATGCGGAAACTTCTCGAGGTTAGCGTAGAAAAAACTGAATTCTATACCAAGGTAAATAATAAGGTATAAATAGACCAGCGCAGGCCTTGTTCGTCGCAGCACCAGGTAATTGGCAAAAAGAATGGATGTGGCGATCATGGTAACGGTGATGGCCAGCCCATAGGCCGCTTCCATATTGGATGCCTTCTTAAAGTACAACACTATTCCAATGCACCCGATATACAATAAAATATTGGCCGCCGGTACAAATAACTGTCCCTTTGCCTCCGTGGGATATTTTATCTCCATCTTTGGCCAGAGATTCAGTCGCATGGCTTCACTCACCAAAGTGAATGATCCTGATATTAAGGCCTGCGATGCAATAATAGTAGCAGCCGTTGCAATGGTGATCCCGAAATACAAAAACCAGGAAGGCATCACGCCATAAAAGGGATTGAATCCACTCTCGATAATTTCTGCGCTTATCAGTTTCCCACTATGATTCTTCAGCAGCCATGCTCCCTGCCCTAAATAATTTATGATCAGACAGCTCTTTACAAAGATCCAGGAGTACCTGATATTCCATTTACCACAATGTCCCAGATCAGAATAAAGGGCTTCCGCACCCGTAGTGCAAAGGAATACCCCACCGAGAATATAAAATCCATTTGGATAAAGTGTTAGCAGCCTGATACCATAATAGGGATTGAATGCTTTCAGAATGCTTATATCATGAATAAAATTGGTAACACCCAATACTGCCAGCATTAAAAACCAGGTGGTCATAACCGGACCAAAATACTTTCCTATAAACGCAGTCCCAAACTGCTGCACGAAAAACAGCACTGATATAATTCCTATCACTATATAAATAACCGTCCACTGACTGATCTCATGAAATGCGGGCACCTGCTTTAATCCCTCAATAGCTGAGGTTACTGAAATGGGCGGGGTGATCATCCCATCCGCCAATAGTGCCGCACCACCCATCATTGCAGGTATCACGAGCCATTTTCTCCTTCGCCGCACCAGTGCAAAAAGGGAAAATATCCCCCCCTCCCCTTTATTGTCAGCCCTTAATGTGAGGATAACATACTTGATGGTGGTCTGTAAAGTAAGGGTCCAGATGATCAGTGATAATGCTCCGATGATTAGTTCCTCAGAAATCACCTTCCCACTGGTTATAGCATTGAGTACATATAGCGGTGAAGTTCCAATATCGCCGTAAATGATTCCCAACGCAATTAAAACCCCCGCTACCGTTACCCGATTATGTGATGACATCATTTGTAGTTTTCGGCCTCAAATGTAGATGGCTTAAGGCCTTAAGTGATTGTTGGCACATAAATCCTTATAAAATCTTTATACTCTTTACAGCACCTTCATCGCTTCAACTTAAAAACTACTTTTGCTTAACAGGAATCTTCCATGAATAAGTTCTTATTTAACACGCTCCCAAAAGGCAGGCAATATCTTTATAGTATTTCCATTATAGTGGTAGTGGCGGCGATATGCTATGCCTTCTCGGGCCTTATGGGTTATCGCGTTGCGGCTTTCATCCTCCTGATCACTGTCTCCTTACTGGCGGTAACATTTGATATTTTACCGGTACTTTTATCTGCTGCATTAAGTGCCCTGCTGTGGGATTTCTTTTTTATTCCTCCACGCTATGCTATCCATGTTGAGACAACAGAGGATACTATCCTGCTGATCATGTACTTTGTTATCGCCATCATCAGCGGAGTACTCACCTATAAGATCAGGCAGGTAGAAAAAATAACCCGGCTAAAGGAAGAAAGAGCCAATAGCGTTAAACTCTATAACACCATCCTGAACTCCCTCTCGCATGAACTTAGAACACCTATAGCCACCATAATAGCCGCCACCGACAACCTGCAATCCAATAATAACCTCTCCACCAACGACAGAAACCAGTTGGTGACGGAAATATCAAATGCATCACTACGATTAAACCAGCAGGTGGAAAACCTGTTGAATATATCCAGACTTGAATCGGGACATATAAAACCGAAAAACGATTGGACCGATATTATCGAACTTGTTTATGATGTGGTGAAAAGAGTGGAAGAAAATAATCCGGCCCGCAAGATCGCTATCAGCATTAATCCCGATATGCCTCTCTGTGCCATAGATAAAGGAATGCTCGACCAGATCATTTACAACCTTCTCAATAATGCGGCGATCCATACAGCGCCGGAATGTTCCATTGCCATCACCATCATCCAGCATGTGGATATACTACAAATAGAGATAGAAGATAATGGGGCGGGATTTAATAATGTTAACAGCAAGGAAGTGTTCCATAAATTCTCCCGCACAAAAAATCCAACCACCTCCGGCTCAGGGCTGGGACTCACCATCGTGAAAGGATTTACAGAAGCATTGGGAGGAAATATAGAATTAGAGAGCAGCCGGCAAGCAGGATCAAAGTTTACGGTAACGCTTCCCGTTAGAACCTATCAACATGAAACCAGATTGCAGTGAATAAAGCAGAAATTCTAATAATAGATGATGAGCCACAGATCAGGAAGCTGCTGGAGATCACCCTTCTCAGCAACGGCTACCTGGTGAAGTCTGCTACATCTGCCAAAGAGGGACTTATAATGGCTGGCAATCATCCCCCCGAACTCATTTTGCTTGACCTTGGACTGCCGGATGAAAGTGGTCATATTGTTCTGCAAAAACTAAGACAGTGGTATACTAATCCCATCATTATTCTTTCTGTTCAGAAAGCAGAAGAAGAGATAATAAAAGCCCTGGACAATGGCGCCAATGATTATCTCTCAAAGCCTTTCCGAACAGGCGAGCTCCTCGCCCGCATACGGTCAGTGATCAGGAACAGCAGTAATGAAGAAGGAGAAACAACAATGGATTTTGATGGACTGACCATTGATCTCATAACAAGGACTGTCAAAAAGGATAACCAGCTTGTGAAGCTTACTTCCACTGAATACAACCTTCTTGCATTACTTGCGCGCAATGAAGGCAAAGTGCTGACACACCAGTTTTTACTCAGGGCCATATGGGGACCGGGATATATTAACCAGAGCCAATACCTCCGGGTTTTCATAGCACAGATCAGGAAGAAAATTGAAGATGATCCCAACAGGCCACAGTACCTGTTAACCGAATCGGGAGTAGGTTACCGGTTTATATTTAATAAATAACAGCAACACCACCACCCAGCCCCATATCACTATCATAATGGACTGATAAGGCAAGCCATTTTCTTAGTATATACCGCAAGCCTGCAGCATATTCCTTATCGGTGTTCCACATCAGGTTTCCCCTTAACCGGTTGGTAAGTGGTATATCTTCCCTGCCCAACTGGAAACGGAATTTGCCATCACCATCAACCCTTGCATCGGCTATAACGAGCATGGGTAAGGTATACTGCAAACCAACCACAAAAGTGTTCCGGTTATTCTTATTGCTTACCTGTCCGAATGAATTCTTTTCTACCTCATCGCCTACTTTTGCATAGTGATAGTCGTATCCCACGTAAGGAAACAACCACTGCATCTTGCCGAGGTATCGACCAAAATTCACTTCTACTTCCCTGCCCTTTTCAGGGGTTAATCCAAGATGCCATAATCCCTGCAACTCAAAGCGGTTACCTGCTATCATAAAGCTTGCATCACTTCCGTTACTCTCCAGGCCTATATTGAAGGATGGATGGATCATTTGCTCGCTGCGCTTAAACTGCTTCCATGCTTTTGCTTTATCGGGAAGCTGTGGATTGGGTGGTGAGTTCTGGTAGCTTAACACATTCCCCATGCCGGCCATCATGTGATAGAGTATATGGCAATGGAAAAACCAATCGCCGTCTTTATTAGCAGCAAATTCTACGGTATCCGTCTCCATCGGCATGATGTCCAATGTATTCTTATTGGGCGCATACTCACCCTGTGCTCCCAATACCCTGAAATCATGTCCATGCAGGTGCATCGGGTGGCGCATCATTGAATTATTGGTAAGAATAATGCGCACTTTTTCGCCCTGCCTGATCAATATTTTCTCCCACTCACCCAGCGTTCTGTTATTGATGGACCATACATAACGATTCATGTTTCCTTCCAGCGTAAAATGAAGTTCTTTAACAGGCGCATCGGGAAGTGTTGTAATAACGGGGGATCGAAGCATGGCATAATTAAGCGTTACCAGTCCAGTGCTGCTATCCATCTTGCCATGCTCAATTTTGCTGTGGTCCATCTCTTTTTTCACCTGCGGCGCATGCATATCATGACCGCCTCCCATCTCACCTTCGCCAACCTCCGGATACATCACACTATTCATATCCATCTTCTGCAGACTCATTTTCATTCCCGGCATTTCCTTCATATCACCATTCATCTTCATCATGCCATTCATCATCTTCATCCCTTCAAAATATTTGAGTCGCCCCAGGGTTGGAGCGGGCATTTTCATGCCAGTGCCCAGCCAAAGCGAAGTATGGCTCGTGCGGTCTTCAGGCGTAGCCCTGAATTCATAGCTCATGTTTTCCGGAATCGTTACAACCACATCATAAGTTTCTGCAACGCCAATGATCAAACGATCCACTTCCACTGGTTCAACATCGTTACCATCGTTGGCGATCACTGTCATTTTTCCTCCGGCATACTGCAGCCAGAAATATGACGAGGATCCACCATTCACTACGCGCAGCCTCACTTTATCGCCAGCTTTAAACTGCGGGGCTTCCGCTTCGGGCTTTCCATTGCTCAGGAATTTTTCATAGTACACATCACTCACATCCATGGCATTCATGCGCTTCCACTCATTGGTAAGCTTGGTAGCAAAATGTCCTTTGGCGATGGCTTCGGCATAGGCCTGCACACTTCCCTTCTTGATAGCATACCAGTCGTTGGCACTCCTCAAGCGCCTTTGTACCTGGTGGGGATGCTCATCGGTCCAGTCGCTCAACACAAGCGGCAATTCAGTCGTATAAGCGTGGCTCATCTCCTTCATGTCATGTCCATTTCCATGCATGGCACTTTCTTCCCTGCTTTTAAAGATCAATGCACCATAGGTTCCCACCTGCTGCTGAAGGCCCGTATGCGAATGATACCAGTAAGTTCCATTCTGAACAATTTTGAACTTGTACAGATGCGTGGTACCGCCCTGAATTACAGAAGTCGTTAAAAAAGGGACCCCATCCTGTTCGTTGGGTAATATCACGCCATGCCAATGGATGGAGGTTGAAGTCTTAAGCCGGTTATGCAAATAGATCTCGGCCGTATCTCCGTCCGTGAAAATGAGTGGAGGCGCCGGAATAGATCCATTTACTGCAAGCGCATGGCGATGCTTACCGCTAAAATGAACCATCGTGTCGCTAACATATAGATCATAGCGAACTGTTCTACCACCGGTCATAATAAGTTTTTCGCCCGCGGGCTCCATAGTATCGGCTTGTGAATGCTGCATATCCATTTGATCATGCTGATGCATTTCCATATCCTTCTTATCCGCCGTATCTTTCTTTTCAACCATATCCATCTTTTCCGCAGTATCCTTTTTCTCATGCATCTCGTGCATCTCATTTACTTTCTTTTCGGATGGCTTTGCCACGGCCTTTTTAGTCTCCGCTCGTTTTTTAATAATAGTCTTCGGCTTTGGCTTATCGACCGTTTTCTTCACCAAGGTCATCCCGCATTTTGGACAATTGCCCGGCTTTGCCATTTTCACTTCGGGATGCATCGGACAGGTATAGATCACCTGCGATGGTGTATTCTGTGCACGCATGTCATGCACAAAAACCAGCATTAAAACCAACTGAATAGAAAGGATTATTATCTTCTTCATGGTCGTATTGTAATATTGAAAGCCTTTGCCAATATGGCCATATTTGCAGAAAGATTATCAAATCTACGTTGCTGTTTTCCGATATCAGTTGTTGCTGAAATGGCACCGGCATCTTTTAGCAATGCATGGATATTACCTTCTGAAACTTCTTTATAATCAATGCCATTTACTTCCTTTATAAAAGCGGTGGCACTGGTTGCTGCCTTATCGGCTTTACCGGCTGCCAGCGACTCTTTAATTCCATAAAAAGCAGAGAAGAGTGCGGTAATTTGGGGGGAAGCTTTTGAGCTACTGTCCTGCGCAGAGGCATATTGCTGACCCAATGCAGTGAAAAGGCCTACTAACAATAACAGTTTTTTCATATGGAAATACAATTGAGCTTATATAAGATACCAAAAACATGGAAATACCATGCCAGCCCAATCGAAATCTTTGATGCCTGCACATTTAGCAAACAAAAAAGCGGGAAGCCCGCATATCGGCTTCCTGCTTTTGTTCCTCAGATCCTAACTCGCAATAAACGGATCAACAATCATTAATACCTGCTCTTTGCTTAATGGTTCATCAAATGCCTCCGATGCGTCTTCCGCAGTAATAGCAAATCCATTGATACCGGTTATCTGAACGCCGGCCTGCATGGTATTTTCTTCACCATTATAACTTGCCTGCACAGCATCCGATGGTATATTAGATTGATTAAGCGTTATCCATGGCTGCGGAATGCCTGCCACCAGTCCATCCCCCATTCGCCTGCTCCTCAATTCACGAACATGGGCTGCATGTCTTGCCTCCACAGAATGGATCTGCAGGGCGGCTCTTAATACCCCATTACTGCTGATAAGGTTTCCGGCCTGGCCTTTATATGCCCTCACGCCGGTATCCTCAAAAGTTTGAGACACGGCAAGGAACAAACTGTAATTGGTGAATACAGCAGCAAAGGGGCCCGTGCCGCTTCCCTTACCTGCAGAAAAATCAAATGTTGGTTTATTAACGGGCATGCCTCCCAGCGCAGTTATGGTGGTTCGTAAAAATTCAACATGATCATTTTCATGATCAGCAATTACCTGGAATGAATTACGGTCGTCACCCATAGGGATTAATGCACCCGCAGCTAGACCAGTATTGTAAAATTCTGCTTCAAGGTATTCAAGTGTCAACGCAAAATTGAGTACATCCAATATTTGGTTGGAACTTCCCTGTCCATAGGCTTTTGACAAAAGAGAACCTAGTGCAAGAGGTACGGCGGCAAGCGCTAATTTACCTCCTGCATGGGAAAGGGCCTTTATAGCATTTCTTCTTCCATCCAGCCGGTCATATACTTCAGGATCGATCTTTTCGATTTCGGTTATTATATTATGCAGATTCATAGTTCTGGTTTTAAGAGGTGGGGAGATTATTTGCAATGATCTTTGTTTCAATGTAGTTGCCGGCTATGGCCAAAACTTCTTTAGGCATACGGAAAACATCCAGGCCATTGCCATCAATAACATCCGGACCTGCAAAACTTCCATAGCTCAGCAGGTCACGAATGGCAGCAGCATGGCGCGCCTCCACGGAAACAATTTTACCGGCAAGCAGTAGATAATCAGGACTCTTCAAAAGCTCTCCTGCCCCATTGTAGGCCGATACGCCTAAATCTTCAAATGTTTTAGCCGTTGACAGTACACTATCCCTGCTATTGAAATCAATGGAACTGAAATCGAACAGCAACGAACCGATAGCCTTGCTGCCCAATGCCGTTTTAAAAAACTCGCGGTGTGCTATCTCATGGTCGCGGATGTCTTCCAGGAAAGTTTTTTCTTTCATGGTTGCGCCTGCATAAAATGAGGATGCCGCCTTAATATAGAAGGCTGCTTCCAACTGCTCGAGGGCATAGGCATAATTCAGGATGCCAATGTCGCCGGATCCGAGGTTGACGGTGTTCTTGGGCATGTTCTGCGGATCGTCCTGGGCGAAAGGCGCGTTAGGCTCCCCCTCCCTGAATTCTTTTGTACAGGAAACCAATGCTACTCCCATCACTGATGAGAGAGCCGCATAGTTTAAAAACTTGCGGCGCGAAACTGTGTCGGGTAATTTTTGTTCAGGCATAAAATTGTTTTGAAGTATGATAAAAACAAAAACCCCTTTCACTTAAAAGGAGACAGGATTAACTGTACAATTTTAAGAAGGGGTACGATCTATCTACGCAAAACAGTTTGATCTGGATTTACCCGAAACACATTTCAAGAATTACTACTAAGGGAAGGAGTGCCATCAACACAAATACCTGGGTTGCGAATACTAACTTTTTCATTTTAATGTTTTTTGATTGTTATTGTATAATGCAAAGCTAGCTTGGATTGTAAAGGCTAAAAGGACAGGAAGATGTCAAAACCGGACAATCCTGGCATCCGTATTTTCCATCAGTGTTCCAGCATTATTTATCAAAATAATTGAACTGAACAGATAACCAATAGGAATGTAAAAAACGAACCTTTGTTTGGTTGAAGAACAATTCAGTTCAACAATTTTATAACAATAAAAAACAAAAAAATGAAGAACAAAACACATCATCATTACGCAACCATCAATGGCGTGGAAATCTTCTATAGGGAGGCAGGCCCTTCAAATGCTCCCACATTAGTGCTATTACATGGCTATCCCACTTCGTCGCACATGTATCGCAACCTCATCAATGATTTGTCGGATAAATACCATTTGATTGCCCCCGATTATCCCGGATATGGAAGAAGCGAACAGCCACCCATCGCTGATTTCGATTACAGCTTTGCCAATTATGCCAATATTATTGAGGCACTGCTGAAGCATTTGCAGATAGAAAAGTATAGCCTATACTTAATGGATTATGGCGCACCTGTTGGATGGACACTAGCCTCAAAATATCCGGAAAAAGTAGAAACCATCATTGTTCAAAATGGCTGCTGCTATGAAGAAGGTCTGGAGACATTCTGGGATCCGATCAAGGCTCTATGGAAAAACCGAAATGATGAGCAGGCTATAGAGAAATGTCGAACTTTTCATAGCCCTGAAGGTTTGAAATGGCAGTATACTCATAGTGTTCCCGATCCCAGTGTTGTATCTCCTGATAACTGGGAAATTGATCTGAGACATTTGCTCCGTCCGGAAAATGACGATATACAAATAGGGCTGTTTTACGATTACAGAAACAATGTGAAGCAGTATCCAAAATGGCAGGAGTACCTGCGTACCCATAATCCTGAAATGCTGATTGTTTATGGAAAAGACGATTATATATTCCCGGGAGTTGGCGCAGAAGCTTTTAAAAAAGATGTCAAAAACCTCGAGTTTCATCTTTATGATACAGGACATTTTGCATTGGAAAGTTTTGGCGATGAAATTGGTGAAACGATAAAAGATTTCCTCGACAGAAAAGTAGGCGTTAACAAACAGGATAGGGCTAAAGCTAATATGGTTTAATCCCCCCCATCTATATATTTTGTTTTTCTAAACGGATGCTGAATCAGCATCCGTTTTCTTTTTGTTCAGCCTTTATTTTATTCCCGAAATTTCGTGACAGGGTTCAAAGATTCACGAATTATCGTGAATCAAAAAGTATCAATATTATTATAAACTAATACAGATCAATGTATTAAAAGCTGGCATTCCGTTAGATATGTATAGAATATAATACTAGCTAATATGAGACCCATAACAAAACTGGCAAACCAGGTAGAAAGCGGCGTGGATAGTAAAGTTTTAAGAGTCAACGGATCATCTGTTATTCAGATGTATAGCCATGCTGACGGCCATATAGGTTCCCTGTTTTTACAGGAAAACAGTATTGTTGTTATTCTGGAGGGCAGCCTTAATCTTCAATATGGTAACAGCTCCTATCTGGTATCAAAAAATCAGTTGGTGTTTTTAAAAAGAGATATGTTGGTTTATTACCAGGCTGCTTTTCAACCAGGGAATGAAAAGGGTGTTAAGTATATCATGTTTTCACTTTCCTGCCAACTGGTGATGGAATTTATCAAATTAGCTGCTCTATCTACATCGTATAGAAAAGTAACAGCGAATGTTTGCGTTGACGTAATAAATGAAAGAATGCGCATTTATATTGATTCGATTGAACCCTACTTCTGGGAACCTGATAAAGCAGAAAGTAATTTGATAAAAATTAAATTATTAGAACTACTATTTAATCTCTTAAATTCTGGGAATGATATCATTGAGCAGGTGCTGGATGTAAGGGAGCAGTTTCATTCAGACATTACTACAACAATAGAAGACAATATACTCAACTGCCTGTCCCTGAATCAACTCGCAAAATTATCAGGAAGAAGCCTTTCCAGTTTCAGAAGAGACTTTTTATTCATTTACAATATGCCTCCTTCCCAATGGATCAGACAAAAAAAACTGGAAAAGGCGCAAGAATTGCTGCTAACCACAACCATGACCATTACGGACATATGCTATACCACAGGGTTTGAAAATATTGCCCACTTTTCTAGGGTTTTCAAATCACATTTTGGGTATTGTCCTTCGGTGTATAGAACGAATAAGAAAACTGCTTGAAGATAACCGGGAAATACACCATTTTTAACCAGTATGTTCTTTTCTGATACCCAGTCTTTTCATTCTTGAATCTAATGTACTTGGAGGAATGCCTAATAATTCAGCTGCTCCACCTTTGCCTGAAATTTTGCCTTTTACATGTTTTAATACTTTCAAAATGTAGTCACGCTCAATTTCATCAATAGTTTTAACAGGAATTTCTTCAACGCTTTTTGTACCTGGTAAATTTTTTGGCGATACGGGTAGTTGTACCTCTTTGATTGTATCATTGTTTGCAAGCAGTACACTTCTCTCAATGCAATGCTCCAGTTCCCGGATATTACCGGGCCAGTTATACTGTGTAAGTTCCTGCAAAGCTTTGTTGCTAATTGAATTAATTTTCTTTCCAGCCTTTTTTGAAAAGAGTTTTACAAAGTGCTGGGCCAACCCAGGGATATCATCCTTTCGATTTCGCAGGGGGGGCAAGCTGATGGGGAAAGTATTCAGCCGGTAATATAAGTCAGTCCTGAATTTACCTTCTTCCATATACTTTTCAAGATCACGGTTTGTTGCAGCTATGATTCTTACATCTACCTTAATAGTAATTTTTCCTCCCACCCGTTCTATCTCTTTTTCCTGCAGTACCCTTAGCAATTTGACTTGAAGCTCCAATGGCATTTCTCCAATTTCATCCAGAAACAATGTACCATTGTGTGCCAATTCGAACTTTCCAATCCTGCGTTCTGTGGCACCTGTAAAACTGCCTCTTTCATGACCAAATAATTCGCTTTCAATTAAATTAGCAGGTATTGCAGCGCAATTAACTTTTACCATCAATTTACTTTTTCGGGGTGATGCATTATGAATGGCCCGCGCTATCAGCTCTTTTCCAGTTCCAGTTTCACCAAGTATCAAAACAGTGCTTTCCGATGAAGCAACCTGTTCAACCAGTCGAAATATTTTCTTCATTTCTCCGCTTTCACCAATCAACTCAGAAAAATTCTGCGAAATCTCGATTTCTTCCTGCAAATAGGTTTTTTCTTCTTCTAATTGCTGTTTATACTTATTAATTTCTGCCAGTTGGTTCAGTACTTTTTCAGCGGCGAGGAGGTTTGAAACGGTAATTGCTATTTGTGAAATGATGCTGTTGAAGAGTTTTTCTGTGCCACCAAGCGGCGCATTATTTGTATCAAAAAGTATTACCCCAATATCTGTGTTGTCCAGACGAATAGGTGCACCCGTAATTTTCCTGACATTTCTCTCTTCCATCATTTTCATGTAAGCGGGTGTAGGGGGTTGAACAAAACGTTCTTCTACATTAAAAAGAATAGGACGTCCTTCGGAAAGAATTTTCTTCAAAATTCCATCGTTTACACGATTGTTTGTGCGAATCGTGGTTTCAAGACTTGGATCTTTTGATAGGTTAGCAGGGCTGGAGTCAGGATCAAACAAGAAAGGGTAGTAGGTTAGTTTGTCCTCACTTAAAGCATAAAGCATATAATGGCCCCTGGTGTTCAGAATTTCTTTTAATTGCTGGGTTATAATCCTGCCAAGTACAGCTTTGTCCTGGGAGGAAGCCATTGCGTTGCTAAAAGCCAGTAACCTTGATTTTTCTTCTTCCCGGCTTTGTATTTCTTCAATTGCGACTATGTTAGCAATTGCTATTGCAAGCTGTGCAGAAATACCCTTTAGTAATTGGGTATTGATCTGGCCTGGTTGTATCACTAACAGCCCAACATCTTTGTCTGCAACTTTTAGCCGGAAGCCCATTACTTTTTTTGCACCGGCTGCCTTCCAGAAAGAAGCGGCTGGAAAATAGAATTGGTTTTCACGCAATATTTCATCAATGTCAAATACAGCCTCTTCAGATTGTAACACGGCTCCTATAAAGGCGCCTTTGACCGGAATTCGATTGCTCAACAATATTTTCCATCCCTCATCTGTTGGATCATCTCCCTGCGAATGGTGGAGGAAGTAGCTGTAAGTCTCGCCATCGTTATTGCGGGTTGTGATGATATATTCATTGATATGAAAAATATTGTTTAAATACTGTTTAATTATCAGTCTTAAACCGTCTTTATCTCTAACAGTGGCAATATCGTTGCTAAACGAAAGAAGCAAGGACTTTTCTTCATCAGCCTTTTTAATATTTTCATTTGCAAGTATATTGGAGATGGAAACTGATAATTGAGCAAATACTCCTTTTAATAAACTTCCGGTTGGATTGATTGGATTGTCTGTGCTCAGATGTAAAAAAGCCATACCAATGTTTCTCCCTCCTGCTTTTAATGCGGCACATAAAACACGCTTTAGCCCAACTTTATTCCAAAAATGAACAAAGCGGGGCATTTCAGGATTGTCTATAATTTGGCTGATTTCAAATATGACTGGATCATCTGAATTCATAACCGCATTATATAAAGGATCGTTTATACTATAATGATCTGAAGTAACATTATTAAAATCAACATCATTTATAATGTGATCTTCCAGATCCATCATAAAAGCACTATAGGTTTTACTATTATCATCAATTTTCGCAATAGCAAATTCACTAATAGAAAATAATTTTTTTATACTCTCATTAACCACCCGGAATAAATGATTTCTATTTTTAAGGCCCGAAATTTCTTCACTTAATGATAATAAAATGGTTTTTTCCTCCTCTCTTTTTGCAATTTCATCATTAGCTATGATATGAGAAATAGCTATGGAAACCTGGGCACATACTCCTTTAAACAGGTTGTTGTTTATCTTTTGGTTCGAATGGTGATCATGAAGAAGGATAAAACAGCCGCGATTATTTGCGCCTACCCTGATCGGACTACCTACAACTTCCTTCACGTCCATTTTTTTCCAGAAATCCACATAAACCGGAGCTTCATCCAGCTGGGCAAGTTCATCAACCAAAAGCGTTACGGGGTCATCAGTATCAATAATCACATTAAATACTCCATCTGAAATGCTATAAGTAAGTGATATCAATTCATTGAATTCATTACCTTTTTTTAGTTCATCGTGTACATCTACCACAAAAGGGCTATGGGTGATGCCATCTGAATTTATAAGTGTAATCCCAAAGCCTTTAATGGCAAATAGGTTTATTAATTTATTATTAAGCAACCCCAATAATTCATTTTTATTTCTTACTGCAGCTATTTCACTTGTCAGAGAAATTAGTAGTGATTTCTCCTCCTCCCTTTTTGCAATTTCTTCATTGGCAATAATATTGGCTGTAGCGGCTGATATTTGATAAGATAACCTATGCAGCAAATCAAGGTTTTCTGGCTTAAAGGAATTTGTTCTTTCTGATAATAAGATAAACAATCCTTTTAATTCATTGCCCTCTATCAATTTTACAACCACAAATTCTTTTACTCCTGAGCGATGCATAAAATCAATTTTCCCAATGCCCAGTGGTAACAACGTAGCTACATCATATACTTGCGGGTAATTGATTTCCTCAACAGAGTCGTCAGCAACGGGATATTCCAGATCGAGTGATATTTTATATTCAGGATCATCGGAACGTGTATTTTCCGAATAAATATATGGCCTGCAGGTTCTGGTATTTTTGTTATAGCGTAATATAAAACTGTCATCGAACAGTATATGTTTTTTTAACTTGTGGATAATAATATCTAACATGTCCTGCTTTCCCCTTATGCGGACGATATCATCACTTATTGAAAGCAAATTTTTTTGGTTATCGCCTTTTTTCATTTGCTTACCGGGTTAACTTATAATACCATTAATGCTATAAAAACAAGTGGTCTCCAATAAATCTTGTATTATTCATTCATTGGGTAAGAACCAAATATTTTCTATCAGGATTGTACCTTATGCGAGCATTTCTTAGGTTAGCAGCACTTTAGACTAGTGTTTACGCTAGATAAATATAAACCTAAAAGCCAGTAAGTGGCACTTAAACAGGAAGCTGTAGATTATACTACCAGTCATGCTGCCATTAGCTTTGGAAAATGCTGATATCGAAAGAAAGAATGGCAGCCTTACCGAGGAACGGTTATTGAGCGAGTATGGAAGAATTGATTACATTATTGAAAGGTCTGCTTTTGGAAACGCTTTTAAAACTTTTGAACGATACCAACACCCAGAATGATCAGTGCAATGCCCAAAAGTCTCCAGAGATTGAATCCATGTGGCTGCGGAACAAGTATACCAAAATGATCAAGCGCAACAGCCACAATTACCTGTCCTGCTACAACAAGTCCAAAGGTGACTGCTATCCCAATGCGTGGTATTGCAAGCATTGTTCCGGTAATGAAAATTGCACCGCTAATACCACCCCCCAAAATCGAATAAATGGAGGCTGACTTTAAACTGGTTATTGACAACGATTCTTTAGTGAAAGGGATATAAAGGGCCATAGCAACTGCGCCAACAATGAAACATATCATTGAGGAATAAAGAGGGCTTTCGATTGATTTTCCTAGTCTCGCATTTAGTCCACCTTGAAAAGGTAATAGCGCACCACAAATAAATACGATCAGGAGCCAGATAAGCTTCATATAATTTGATTGTGCTTAAAGTTGCAATGTTCTATTAAAGTACTTTTTGCTATATGGTTTTTTGTTTTTGATTTATGGCTTCAATCTACTGATCCGCAATTTTCCTTCAAGACTTGCACAACTAAGGCGAACAAATCAATCAAAAATGTTGAATGAAATCAGCAAGCCAAATAATTTTTTGCAAATGAAATTTGTATCGTTTTCACACCTGCACGATCACAATTAAACATTGAACCATGTTGCATCAAAGTTTCAAGATATTGGAAGGCTTCTTATCCTTCCCTGAAAAACTTACCAGAAAAGCAATCTACCTTTTCCCTATGGCAGCTGTAGTATTGGGCCTAAGTTCTCAAACCTCAGCACAACCGTATGCCGGAGTTAGTTGGGTCGATCCCTTAACACCATTAATTTCCGAACCCCCTGCAAAACTGGAGGTAGATCCTCCTTTGGCCGATCACCTGACCTTTGGTCTTTTAGTTTTGCAATACCGAACGGAAAACCTCCGCATCTTACCCGTTTATGGACAGGCTGCACTAAAGATCTCACCACGGATTGGACACCTTCACATAACTGTTGATGGTGGGCCATGGCGTTGGATTGATGCAAGCAACCAGCCAATTATTTTAAATAAACTACCGCCAGGTCATCATCGTATTCTGATTGAAATGGTTGACCCAACACATCAGGTTATAGTTGGACAAACAATAAAATTCATCATTCCTGAAAAGAAGGAGATTAAGGACTAAACCGTTAAAATATTATATATATGAGTAAGATTATTTTCATAACAGGAACAAGCACCGGTTTTGGAAAACTAATGACTATCACTCTGTCAGAACAAGGACATAACGTGATAGCTGGTATGCGTAATACAACTGGAAAAAACAAAGCAGTTGCTATAGAATTAAAAGCGTTGAAAAATGTAGAAGTAGTTGAAATTGACATCACATCCGACAGTTCAGTAAGTAGCACTTTTGAGCAGACTTTATCAAAACATGGACGCATTGATGTATTGGTAAACAATGCGGCAGTAGCTGGTTTTGGCTTGTTAGAGGCTTATAGCATAGATCAAATCCGAAAAATGTTTGAGGTTAATTTTTACGGTGTTATCCGTACTTACCAGGCTGTATTGCCATCTATGCGTAAAGCAGGAAGAGGGTTAATTATCAACATCACATCTGGTGCCAGCGGACATACCTTACCTTTTATGATTCCCTATTTAGCATCAAAATTTGGCGTAGAAAGTATAACAGAGGGCATGCAATCAGAGTTAGAACAATTCGGAATTGAAAATGTGAGCATCCAACCAGGTGTATATCCCACTGAAATGAATACAGGCGTAAAAGCGGGTATCCATTCTGACAAGCCAGAAATTACAGCAGCTTACGAGCCTGCTGCAAGCGAAAAGTTCAATGCTTTAGGTGCAGGCTTGTTTGGCAAAATGGCCGAATACAACATGAATCCGCAGGTAATTGCCGATGGAGTAGCAACACTGATCAAAATGAAAGACGGTACCCGCCCATTACGCTACCCTCTGGATGCTATAGCGGAGGGCACCGACCACGAATTTATTGATGCAAGAGCTGAAATTAAGAGCAGGTGGCTGGCTAAATACACGGGGCAATCATAATCATTTCTATAAATAATAATAAATCAGTTATGGAAGCTATCATCAAATTTTTTCTTCAACGATTAACAGATCGTGATGCCGATGGTATCAGCGAACTCTTCTCAGAGGAGATTGATTGGCATGTGCCCGGTAATCCTGCCTTGCCCTGGGTGGGCTACAGAAACAAACGTGGAGATGTAGCAGATTACTTCCGAACAATGTGGCCGCATTTTGTAACAGGCAAAAGCACAACTGAACTCCATAAGGTGCTCATTGCAGGGGAAGATGCAGTCATATTCGCCACTTTTAATCATACCTCAGCAAGCACCGGAAGATCATGGGTAACACCTGTAGCATTACATCTAACCGTTAAGGAAGATAAGATTGTAACATTACATCTATATGAAGACACACTGGCGGTTAGCAAGGCTTTCTTTGATTAGAAGACCTGATAAGGGGTTGGTTCCAAAACCCTGATATTGGCACTCAACACCGTTCTGGTATTACTTTCAATTTTTGAATCATACTCTCAGTAACAGCGTCACTATACACGCCATAAGCATTTATCAGCACGCCCTTTATTTTTCCATCTGATGATTGTATAGCATATATAACACTTGAATCATCCGGATTAGTGTCAGCTTCAAAACGATAATGCTCCACAATTTCAAAATTCCAGGGAGCAAGCATAATTCCAGAATCATTGCACTTTACAGCATCTGTCTCAATTTTAAAGTCACTGGCAAACCCTCTTATTTTAAGATCATTTAAAGCCTCAATTAGATTTTCATACACATACATTGTTTATGTTTTATATTTCTTATTCAAATTCTATCGTCCAGTAAAAATGAGCAATTAAGAAGATCTGTATTTGGCTTTGCGATCAATATATTTTGATTTTAATATTCTGAAAACAAAAAAAGACCCTTAAAAAAGGGTCTTCTCATTATAAAAGATCTGCAAATCAAGGAAGCAATACACCGTCAATAACATGCACCACTCCGTTAGTGGCCATGATATCTGTCTGGATAATATTAGACGGATCTGAATTGTTACCATCAATCTGCGCACCACCGCTTAAAGAAATAGTGGTTGTTAAACCAGACAACATTTCCAGTACCTGTCCATCTGAAAGATCAGAAGAGAAAGCACGTCCACCAACCACATGATAAGTGAGAATGGGGATCAATTCTTCTGCCGTTGCTGCTTCAACTGCCTCGATAGTTGTAAACCCGGCTGCAATAAAGGCTTCGTTGGTTGGAGCAAATACAGTCAACGGACCCGCACCAGAAAGTGCCCCTGCCAGATCGGCTTTTAGTACAGCCGCAACCAGGAAAGTAAATCTGTCATCACCAGCAACCACATCAACAATATTTCCTGCAGGCGGTAGCAACACCCGATTAACTGCATGGATCACGCCGCTCTTGGAACTGATATCAGCAGACACTACCTGAACTCCATTTATGAAAACACCGGCAGCGCTGCTTTCAATATATGCTTTCTGATTACTCAACATCGTGAGTTCTGTAGAGGTTGATGGAACCTGTGCTGCGAGTACTTTGCTCGCTAGAACATGATAGAGAAGTATTCCCCTCAGGGTTTCTACTGGTACACCATTGATGGCCGCGCGACTGTCTAATCCAATTGCTGCAAAAGCTTCATCGGTTGGTGCAAATAAGGTGTAGGCAAAATTCGGATCGTTCAGTTCATTTGTTAATCCCGCCCTGGCAATTGCAAAAGATAACAGTTGAAAGTTGGCCTGGCGGGCTCTGCCTTCTTTCAGTTGGGAAAGAATGCCATCGCCTGTTGATATTTGATCAGTAAGATCTGCGGATTCCTTTTGACAGGAAAGAAATAATAAAGAGGGCAGCAGCATGGCCGCCATGAAAAACTTCCTCATGGGCATATTTTTAGTTGTTTATAAATTGTTTCGTTTCCCAGGGCGTGTCAGCTATAGCGGAATGGAAAGAATTCAACAAGACTTTTATAGAAATGTTTTGGGAAACATGGAGATTTTTTATAATTCTCCTGCCTTGTTTAATGGAGTTTATTGGAATGCCAGCAGAACATAAACAAGTTCAAAGATATTTTCCAAGAAGGGATTTAGTTTTCCTTATCCCTTCCGCTTCATCCCCGTTTATACCTTCAAACTCGATTCCTATATAACCTTTAAAGCCTGATTTTTTAACGATGTCCAGCAGCTTTTTATAATCCATCGTTGGTTGCTCACCGTTAGGATCAAAGTCATAGGACTTTGCGCTTACCCCCTTTGCGAAAGGCAGCATCTCCTCCACCCCTTTATACGGGTCATATTCTTCCTTACAACCTTCTTGGGTAGAGCCCCATGGATGGGAGATACAGAAATTTCCAAAATCCGGAAGCGTACCAACATTCGGTTTATTCACCTGCTTCATAATAGCAGCTATCCATGATCCGTTGGAGGAATCACTGCCATGATTTTCTACAACCACATTAATACGCATTGATTCAGCAAACTCACCAAGCCGGGAAAGTGAATCGATGGAGGCAGTACGTTTGGCAGCAGAATCACCATCACCATGAAGGTTCACCCTAACCGTTTGGCATCCCAGAAAGGCCGCCGCTTCCACCCATTTCTTATGGTTATCCACCGCAGCTAATCTATCCTGATCAATGGGCAAGGCAAGCGGACCTTCGTCATCTACCATCAACAGGTGGTTAACCACACCGGCATCTTTACTTCGTTCTAATAGTTGATTAAGGTACACATGGTTTTTCGCAGCTTCCTTGAAATGCATCCTGCTGCCGCCGAAGAAACCATTTACATATTCCACCGCGTCAATCCCAAAATCTTTCCTCGCCATTGCTGGAAAATCAAGATGGTCCAGCTTACCTGCCTTAATAGCGCGGTGGAGCGACCATTCTGCCAGCGATATCTTCAGTCCTTCATCACGCCCTGCTGCAAAAAAGGCCTGGTTCAGCAGCAGTGCGCCGCTCCCTAATAATGATTGTTTTAGAAAATGCCTTCTTGTTGACATAGCTATGATTTGAAAGGTTACTTGAAGATAGCCAAATGCCCGTTCGTGTGTATTGGTTCGACAATGGTTCGACAATCCTTCGAGCATCCTTCGAAGAGGGTCCGGAAGTAGCATTTGCCTTGTCATTTTGCGGAATAGTCACGCGCAGTTTTTAGTTTTTGATTTTGCCATAACAATGCAAGTATACATCACCGGGAGAGGGGATTCCAAATCATACTGGACGAACAGACTTCTCGTATACACAAACGCCGTTTTAAATGCACGAAACATCAAAAAACAAGACTTGAATTATTTTGCTGGGTTAATAAACGAGCCTTGGCAGAGTTAACCTAAGGCTTATCTTTTGGTGCATAACCGCCCTTTCCAATCCACGTGATCCATGCCTTTTTAAATTCTGCATGACTAATTGGAGGCGCAGTTCTACCTTCTCCCATATTCCAACCAATTTTTACCAGGCCATCATCCGCATGCTCTATTAACTGCTTCATCGTTTTACCACCGTTGGTTTTTGGATTCACTAATTGTTTTGCAAGTTGCTCCGCTGTTTTTCCTTCAAATACCATTTTCATATCAGCAGGCGGTAAGTGCCAGTCGGGATGACCGGGTGGCTGGTTTAAACCTTCCATAGGTGTGGCCTGGTGACAGTTGCCACATTTCATGGCATTAATTCCTTTGCCATCTTTACCTCTTTGTGGTAGCATAGTATGTAAATGACTATCGTCTCCCTGCAGGGGCACATCACCCGATGGATGGCAGTTCATGCAACGTGGACTGATCAACACTTTATATACATCTTTAAAGGCCATAACTGATGCAATACTGTCTTTTTGAAAACTATCGTTCGCATCACTAATGGGCTGTTCTTTCAAACTGAAACTTAAGAGCGCAACAAAGGATACGATAGCTGCTAAAACAATGATATATTTCTTCATAGTGTTTTATTTATGCTTCCTTACGCTCTATCTGTGCGGCTAACTTTATCGCATCACGAATCCTTAAATAAGTTCCGCAGCGGCAAATATTGCCCGCCATAGCCGCATCTATATCGGCGTCAGTTGGATTCTTATTTTCTTTGAGCAACACTACTGCCGACATGATCTGTCCGGTCTGACAATAACCACATTGCGCAACATCCATTTCAAGCCAGGCTTTTTGTACCGGATGATCGCCTTTCTCACTCAAACCTTCAATGGTCACAACCTGCTGTCCCACAGCCCTGCTTACTTTGGTAACACAGGATCGAACAGCTTCGCCATTGAGGTGCACCGTGCAGGCACCACATTGCGCTAATCCACAACCATATTTTGTTCCTACAAGTCCGAGCGTATCTCTTAGTACCCATAGCAAAGGCGTTTCAGGATCTACATCAACATTGTAGGTTTTCTTATTGATAGATAATGTGATCATTTCTAAATATTATTAGTGATAATTGATTGTTTAAAAGGCCCGACGATTATTTAATTGCGGCGCATAGGGTTGCTGATACAATCGCTGTCCCGTAGCTTTAAATAATGCATTAGCCACTGCACCAAATACAGGCGGGAAAGGTGGTTCACCCAATCCCGTTGGATCAACATCACTCTGCACAAAATGAACTTCTATCTTCTTTGGCGCTTCATTCATGCGGATGATCCTGTACGAATGAAAATTGTTTTGTACAACCCTGCCTTCTTTATGCGTTAACCCACCATAGAAAGCATTTCCGATTCCATCCACAACAGCTCCCTGAACCATATTTATTGCCGCATCCGGATTAATGACGATGCCACAATCTATAGCGCTGAATACTCTTTCTACATAAGGTTGCCCATTTTTCATCACTATATCCACTACATGTGCTGCATAGGAATTATGGCAGAAATATGCAGCCACACCGCGACTATATTTTTTATTTTCCGCCTTACCCCAGCCTGATTTTTCCCTTACCAGTTTTAGTACGCCCGCATAACGGTCGGCGTCATAATCATTGTTCTTACCAACAGGGGATTCCTTGCCTTTCTGCAGGAGTTCCAACCTTAGATCAATAGGGTCTTTACCCATTGCTTCTGCCAGTTCATCCAGAAACGATTGTTCTGCAGCAGCATTGAAGTTAGATCGCGGAGCCCTGAAAGCACCTATGGTAATATTGGAAGGGATGGTCCAGCCTTCCGCTAAATAATGATCCACTGTTCCGGCGGGAAATCTGTTCGCATGAATGGGATGTTCAGGAATGCCACCGCCCTTAACATGAAAGCCTATTAAATTTTTATTGGCATCCAGCGCAGCTCTATAGGTTGCAGTGTACATGGGACGGTAAATGCCATAGGTCATATCGTCTTCCCGACTATAAACAAGTTTGATGGGAGCCTTTACCTTTTTGGAGATCAGTGCGGCCTCATAGAGATATTGTCCATAGGCCCTGCGACCAAAACCTCCACCCATGCGGGTCATCTGAATTTCAATTTTGTCGGCCGGCAGATTTAAAAGTTTTGCCAGCGTAGGCTCCGACCAGCCAGGTGCCTGGATTGGACCAGCTACCAAAGCTTTGTCATCCATAACATGTGCAAAGAAATTCATCGGCTCCATGCAATTATGCGCCAAGAACGGTGCATTATAGGTTCGTTCAATAACCTGCGCTGCATTTTTAAATGCTGCTTCCGGGTCTCCGTCCTTTCGAAGTTCCGTGGCGGGCCTGGCTGACCATTCCTGCATTTTCTTTAGCTGTGCATCCGTACTTTCCAGCTCACCGGGTACAACCACCTCTTTTTTCTGTCCACGGCCACCAATAATGTCTTTATACTCACCAGCAGGTTCCCACTCTACTTTTAGTTTCTTGCGTGCCTTCATCACCTGCCAGGTATTGTTGCCTACTACAACCAAAAGATCATTAAATGACCTGGTATCGAAACCTCCCTGCTCAAAGCCATCTTCATATAATTTTTGCGTGAACACATCTTTAATGCCCGGCATCTTCAGCGCTTCCGATGCATCAAAAGATTTTAGCTTCATCCCAAAGGCAGGCGGATGTTCAATCATCGCGATCAGCATCCCTTCCACATGATAATCCAATCCAAAAAGAGGTTCGCCGGTAACGATCTTTTGTCCCTCTACATTTTTCTGCGATGACCGTACCACGTTAAACTCCTTTGCATCTTTCAGCTTCATCCCTTTCGGAATGGCGATAGCAGATGCTTTGGTTGCTACACTGCCATAAGTTGCCTGCTTACCAGTTTTCGCATGAAACAACATACCCGCTTTCGTGGTAATTTCTGCTGCAGGCACCGCCCAGGTTTGGGATGCTGCCTCTATCAACATTTGCCTTGCCGCTGCGCCTGCTTCGCGAAGTGGTTTCCAGTACATCCTCACCGAGTTGCTTCCCCCTGTAAACTGCGGCCCTAGTTTTACATTATCATGTGGCCCCATTTCTACCAGCACCTGCTTCCAGTCTGCATCCAGTTCTTCCGCTACAATCATGGGAAGCGAGGTCATAACATTTTGTCCAAACTCCGGATTTGGGTTTAGAATTTTTATGAGGTTATCTGGCGTGATTTTAATATACCCGGTTAACTCTGCCCAATCGGCAAGCTCGGGCGCCATTGTATCAGGAGATTTAAAGGCGGAGAGCCAGGAAAAACTGATCATCAGTCCGCCCCCGGCAAGTGCTGAAGATCGCAGGAATGATCGCCTGGTTAAGGAAGTTTTTATATCTGCCATTGTTGGGGAATTTATTTTACCAATAAGTTACGACAATGCACTAAGATCATCCCTTTTATCGGCAACCTTTGTATACAGATTACTGTTTCCCCTACCATTATTGCGGATTTACCTTAGCCATCATTGGTGGAGAATTTTCCCCAACTTCTTCACGCAATACAACACCTGCATTGAACCCATCAACATTACCAAAACATTTCATGCCTTTTCCCCCAAACCTGCGTCTGTAGTTGTAAATTCGCCAACTATGTCTATTTCTAATTCCCGTCATGCTTTTTCCATATTATTTGCTGAAGACGATGAAGATGATAGAGAATTTTTAATGCATGCACTCAAGAATGTTGGATCTTACCATAAGGTACATATGGCCACTAACGGCCATGAAGCCCTTGAAATCCTATCCGGTCTTTCTACAGATGAAGGCCTGCCCTGCGTGATCATCCTCGATTTGAATATGCCTGTACTTGACGGCATTCAAACCCTGGAGATCTTAAACCAGGAAGCAAGCTTTCAGCATATCCCCAAAATCATTTTCACCACCTCTGATTCTGCAATCGACAGAGACCGCAGCTTATCAAATGGTGCCGCCGATTTCGTTGTAAAACCTTCCAATATGCCCGATTTTGTAAAAACAGTAGAAGGCATGCTCAGGTATTGCCGGTAATGCTCAGAAAAAACCACCAATGAACTTACATGCGCTGATAAATAAAGCCAAAGAAATTGCTACTGATATAGCAGTGAAAGAAGCTGTGGTTGCCGACCAGGATGGTGTTTGGGTTTCAGAAACAATGAACGCCTTAAAACAATCCACACTTACTGCACTAACGGCACCCATCAACTGCGGCGGACATGGACATGGCATGTATGCCCTTGCCCGCGTTTGTGAAGAATTGGGAAAGGGTTACTCCTCCGCCGGACTATGTTTTGGAATGCATTGTGTAGGCACTGCCGTGATAGCAGCTAAACCAACCGAATGGCAAAAAGAAAACTACCTCCAACCCATCGCCAGTGGCCAGCATATTACTACCCTCTCGCTCAGTGAAAAAGGAACAGGCGCACATTTTTATATCCCCCAAACCTCACTCCTTCCCATAACCGAAACGGACCTTTTGGTGAATGGAATGAAGACATTTGTGACCAATGGTTCACATGCTGATTCCTATGTTCTCTCAACAGTAGGCGCCAGCAGTGATGCTGAACCCGATCAGTTTTCCTGCATCGTGGTGGACAAAAACACCGAAGGCATGCATTGGGGAAAAGAATGGGATGGACTCGGCATGCGCGGCAACTCTTCGCGATCACTCAAATTGAATAATGTCCGCATTTCAGACGAGCAGGTACTTGGTGAGAAAGGAGACCAGCTCTGGTATATTTTTAATGTTGTGGCCCCCTATTTTCTAACGGCCATGGCTGGCACTTACCTCGGCATTGCAGAACGCGCATTATCAGAAGCGAGGTCAACACTCTCCAAAAGAATGTATGCCCATAACGGCAGTTCACTTGCACAGGTCTCCATCCTGCAGCACCGGCTGGGTACACTCTGGGCAAAGGTGGAGCGCACGCGACAGCTGATCTACAATGCGGCCCTGGCCGGCGATAAAGGAGAAGAATCTTCAGTGCTTTCTATCCTGGCAGCCAAGGCCGAAGTGGCCTCCTGCGCGGTTGATACAGTGAATGAAACGATGACCCTATCCGGCGGACTCGGATATGAAAGCAACGGATTACTCGGGATGCTGCTCCGCGATGCAAGAGCTGCACATGTGATGGCACCAACAACAGATATACTCTATACCTGGATAGGAAGATCCCTTCTGGAACAGCCTTTATTGTCGGACTAAAAGCAGGTAATCATGATCATTCATTCGGGACTCTCAAATAAACCCCCAGGCTATCAGCAACTGTCCACATCATTTTCGATGATGGAAGTTGAGACGGCAGAAGACGCCATTCAACAATACCTGATGGATCGCGCGGAGGTTTTTCTTATTGGTCCGGGTATAGCAACACCGGTTAAAGAGGTGCAGAAAATTTATGCGGCCGACAAACATCTTTCTGTACTCGTACTGGCTGAACCAACCGAACTGAAACAGGTTAAACAGGCTTTCCAGTTTGCTCCCTTTATTGGAAAGAACACCCTGGTGGTAAGCCTCAATCCCGAACTGAACCTCCCCTCCCTTTGTGAAAATGCAGCCACGCGAACCAGACAAAAAAGATCCTTCCATCAACTGAATCTGAAGTCCATTCCAAAAGCAGAACAGGTTGAAAAGATTAAAGTGACGCAGATGGGCAGCTTCCTTGAACACGCGCCCATCAGTGCCATTCTTTTAAGCGATACAGATCGTATCGTCAATTTCAATCAGCAGGCACGCAGATTATTTCCCCTTCTCGAAACATTTAATGTTGAGCTATCACAGGTATTTCCAAAAGAGCAGGTTTCACGAATACGTGAATTCATCCACCAGCAACAAAGTCCCGAAGCCAGCATAGAGATCTCCCATCAGCAAAAAATACTTGATCTCACTTCCTCTGCTGTATATACGGAAGAAGGTGAAAAACATTACCTGCTGCTCTTGAACGATGTTACCCATGTGCGGCAGGAAACCCAGCGCATTCACAGTATCCTTGAAGCATTACCACAAATGGCCTGGACGGCGGATGCCGATGGTTATGTCACCTATTTTACGCAGGGATGGTATTTCTATACCAGTCAGTCCAAAGAGCAGGCTGCAGGGGATGGATGGATGGATGTTCTCTTTCCGGAGGATAAAGAAAATCTTCTCCAACAATGGAAGAGTTCCCTGGCAAGCGGAAAGCCCTTCCAGCAGGCAGCGAGGTATCGAAATGCAAAAGGAGAATATCGCTGGCATCTTGCTCGGGCTTCGGCCATACAAGGGATCGGTAAGGAGATCCTGATGTGGGTTGGTACCTGCACCGATATACATGACCAGGTATTGCTGACGGAAGAGCTGGAAAAAAAGGTAAAGGAAAGAACACATTCGCTGGAAGTGATCAATAATGAGCTGGAACAATTCACACATGTATCCAGTCATGATCTGCAGGAACCCCTTCGCAAGATCATGACCTTTTCAAGCATGCTGAAAAGCACTTCCCGGCAGCAGCTTGATGAACAATCGAACGAATACCTCGACAAGATCAGCACTACAGCAGAAAGGATGAGCGAATCATTAAAAGACCTGTTGACTTACTCAAGGTTAAAGAGTGAAGACAAGTTTAGCATCGTTTCGCTGAATGAAGTTGTATCACAGGTGCTGGTTGATCTTGAATTACTGATCTCGCAAAAAAATGCGACTATCCATGTTAGTGAGCTCCCCGTGCTGAATGCCATTCCGGTGCAGATGCAGCAGCTCTTTTACAACCTCGTCAACAATGCCCTGAAATTCTCCAGGCCCGGCACGCCTCCCATCATAGAAATTTCCGCCACCAATGCCTTGCAGGAAGAAATAACGATGCACCCCGAACTGGTTCGCTTCAAAGAGTATTATAAGATCACCATCAAAGACAACGGCATAGGCTTCGAACAAAAATATGCAGAGAAGATCTTCACCATCTTCCAGCGCTTACATTCCAAATCAGCATACGAAGGCACAGGCATTGGACTATCGCTGGTAAAGAAGGTAGCGATCAACCACAGGGGTGTGATCTATGGTGTATCTGAGCCTGATCAGGGTGCAGCGTTTCATGTATTGTTGCCGGCAGGTTAAGCCATTTTTCTTCGAAATTCTGGCGGCACACAGAGGTTCATAAATATCTGCTACAGACTTTAATATTCACAAGCTGACCTGAAAAATCAAAATGTTTAGCCATTACGGAAAAAGGAAACCCGACTGTTTCACTGAGCTTTACATAGATCCTTATCGCAAACTACCCTTCTGGATGAAAAAATACAATGATGAAGGCGGCAATTTTAGAAACACACAAAAGCCCGTTTAAAGTATCGGAGTTAGCGTCACCATCCCTAGGTGATAGGCAGGTTCTTGTTCGTATTAAAGCAAGCGGAACAAATCCGTTAGATATAAAAATCAGCAGTGGCAATGCTCCGCATGCAAAAGTTGAATTACCCGCCATACTTGGGATTGATTTAGCCGGCGTTATAGAATCAGTAGGCCATGACGTTACTGATTTTAAAGCTGGTGATGAAGTGTTTGGAATGACAGGTGGCGTTGGAAATGTCCCCGGTTCCCTCGCAGAATACGCTGTTGTAGACGCTGATTTAATTGCTGTAAAACCCTCGAATTTTACAATGAAAGAGGCTGCTGCCACTCCCCTTGTTTTTATTACTGCATGGGAGGGATTGGTTGACCGGGCTAAAATTAAAGCTGGACAAAAAGTACTGATTCATGGAGGAGCTGGAGGTGTTGGTCATATGGCAATCCAGATTGCGATGGCTTTCGGAGCAGAAGTTTTCACCACCATTAAAGCTGAACAGGAAAAAACCATTGCCCCTTTTGGAGCCACAACCATACACTACGAGAAGCTTACCGTTAAAAAATACGTTGAGATATTCACCGGTGGCGAAGGCTTTGATATCGTTTATGATACCGTTGGTGGAACCACTCTTGACAATTCCTTTCATGCTGTAAAGAAATATACTGGTCATGTGGTAAGCTGTCTTGGATGGGGTACACATAAGCTGGCTCCGCTATCATTTCGGGCCGCAACATATTCTGGAGTCTTTACCTTAATTCCTCTCTTAACAGGAATCGGCAGAGCATATCACGGAGAAATATTAAGGGAGGCGACAAAGCTTGCCGAGGATGGAAAATTGAAAGTGCTGGTTGACCCCAGAAATTTTAGTCTGGAAGAAATTGATGGGGCATATAGTGTGCTGAAAAGTAGAAAGAACCATGGAAAGATTGTAATTGATATTGACTAAAAAACGAACTACAAATCTCTGATCATGGAACAACCACACCCACTTCCTCCTTTTACATTGGAGAAGGCAATTCAAAAAATACAACACGGTTAAAAGATATCCCTCTGACTATTGCTTCACAACCTGAAATACAACCGTTTCATTTTTGTGTACATCCATCACACTCACCAGGTACATCCCTTTCGCCAGGTTGCTGGCTGGCATAAAGATATTTTTGTTACCCGACCGTTGCGACATTAATAATCTACCACCCATGTCCATCAGTCTTATATCAAGCAATCGGCTACTGTTATTCTGCACCGTTAGCCTGTCGTAAAATGGATTGGGAAATATTTTCACGTCATTGTTCCACACATCCGGATCTACAATGCCTGTGCTAACAAAGGCCAGGGCATCAGAGAGCGGACTGCTGCAACCATTTTGCGTTGCCCTTACAGTATAAGAACCTGATACCAGCGCAACATGCTGCTGATTGGTTGCTCCTGCAATTGAAGTTCCATTCAGGTACCATTGGTTACCAGTTGCAGATGATGAACTCAACCTGCTTCCACTAACCGTTATCTGTGGCTTTGCCGGCAAGGGCAAAACCGTTACTGTCACTGAATCGGAGACGGCACTCAAACAAGAACCGCTGCCAACTTTAAGAGCATAGGAACCGCTGTTTGTTACCGAAAGTGATTGTGCTGTTCCACCGTTTGCCGAAGCGATAGCGCCACCACTATTGTACCATTGGTAACCTGAAGATGCCGGCGCAGTGAGTGTTACCTGACCCCCGCTGCAAAATGCTGTTGCACCACTTGCTGTAATGCCCGGTTTGCCCGCTGCTGGCCCTGCCGTCAATACCTGCGCTACTGATGTATATTTTCTACAGGCGGTTTCCGACGATACGGTATAGCTTCCTGCCGCCACTGCTTTATAAGTTTTACCAGTGGCACCTGCTATGGCCACTCCATTTAAATACCATTGCAGTCCCTGCCCTGTTGAAGACGTTAGCGTTACACCACTTGTTTCACAAATCGAAGTGGAAGATGCTGTGATCACGGGAAATTCAGGAAGTGAAATTACTTCTATTCCAATAGCATTAGATAACGGTGATGCACATCCATTCTTTACCTGTTTTGCTGAATAGCTGCCGCTGGCAAAAGCAGAATATGCGTTGCCACTAAACTGATGGTCAAAGTCGCCATTCTTGTACCAGCGCATGCCCATCGATTCGTTGGAACGTATGGTCCTGAAATCGCCCTGGCAAAACGTTGTAGGTCCCTCGGCGACAATAACTGGTGCGGCCGGTATAGAAAGGATGGAAACCTTCACAACCGATGACCTGACCAATCCGCCGGCGCCATTAACTGAAACAGAATAATCTCCGGCTTGCGTCACAACTAATTGCTGCGCCGTAGCACCTTGAATTGCCTGTCCATTTTTGTACCATTGGTTTCCGCCAGCGGATGATGATGTTAATGTCACCTTTCCTCCATTGCAAAATGTCACAGGTCCTGAGGCCTTGATAGAAACGGCTGGCGTTGGCCCGATCTTGAAATCCCAAATGCCACGTCCGTAAGTGCAAAAGCGAACCGTGTTGGTTGGCTCGATATATTCCACCCCGGTATGTGCAACCACCGGGTTTGCGTTACCCACCATGGAATGCCAGATGTCGTCGGCAACAGAGTAAACAAAAGGGCCCGCCTCTGTGGCAGCAAACAACAGTGTTTCTGCCGGGTTAGCTACCACTTCATAAACAAGCGTGGATGGCAAACCATTATTCATCGGGCGAAATGTTTTTCCTCCATCTGTTGATACATGCATCGGCGCGTTGGTGTAACCGCTTCCCCCAAACCAAACAAGGTCCGGCGTTTTTCTGGAGCCGTAAATGCATGCACCATAAAGAGGTGATGGCAGGGTTAGCGTTGATGTAGACTGGGTAAAAGTTAGTCCGGCATCTTTTGAGGTGTAAAACCTTCCTTGTTCACTTGCAACATAAATTCGGTTGGTATCCTGCGGCAGGGTTTCAATGGAGGATATTCTATCGCCGGTGCCGGGCAGCTCAAAATTAAAAGCATACTGCCGGGCAGAAATCTTTTGTGGGTTGGCAGCATCAACATGTAAACGAATGATATGTGAGCCACCGCCAACGGTAATATTTCCACCTCCAACAAATACTTCGTTTAAGGCAGGGTTGGCTACCGGTTCAATTGGCGAGGACCAGCCGCGGCCGGATAATTGGCTGCTCGGAATATTCCAAAGGGTGGTATAAGATTCGGCAAATGCATCGTTGAAATAATAGATGGTGCCTGGGTATTGCACCCACACATGGCTCTGGGTTGTTGCCATATTAACGATATCACCCGGCAGCGGCTGTTCAAAATTCAGCAGGCCAAAACTGTTGCCGCATGTTGTGCGTTGAAAACCCTGGTCCTGTGTTCCTAAAAACACATGCGCAGGATTGGCAGGGTCGGTATGCACATCATAAACCTGCGAAGTACGCAGGCCTTGCAAACTAAGGTTCTGATGGGTTTTCATTTCATCATTAGAAATATAGCTACCACCATGTGTATTCACTATCACAAAGCTGCTACCATCGGCACGGCGGAAGGGTTGTATTGCCATGATGTCGGCATGAAGTTTCATTTCTTCTCCACCATAATAGGCAGACCATGGATTGATCATTGCCCAGTTTTTTCCACCATCAACGCTACGATAAGCATTGATGCCGCCAAAGAACAAGCCGTCGGGGTTTTGCGCCGAAACTTCGGGCCGGCACCACCAGCCTTCAGGAAACCTTCCCTGCAAGGTCCAGGTTTTACCAAGATCAGCAGAACGATGAATGGTTTCATTGATGTCGCTAAAAAAGTAAAGTACCGTTATACCTCCTACTTTAGTACCGGCCAGCCATCCCGACGCCGGTGTATTGGCAACGGTTGTTGTAGCAATTTTGTTAACCGTGGCCCCCTTCACTTCATATAACACAAAGGCATTGGTGGTGTTAGATGGATCAATAAGAAAGAGATCGTTTGAGTTGTGCGGGTTGTACATTGACAAGGCAGCGTCGGCATTGAAGGCCAGAATTTTTTGGAAGGTCGAGCCTTTATCGGTTGACCGGTAAAGCCATTTTGAAGCCATATTAGTGGAAGGGTCTTTTACTGTTGCAAGCACATAAACGGACTGGCCTGCATCATTCAGCACCACCATAGATAAAAGTGTATTGCCCGACCATTCGGTAGGGTATGTAAATCCGGAAGCAACAAAGGAAATCCCCTCATCGTCGGAGAATAAAAGTTCATTTTGAACTGCTGTGAGAATTCGTGTTTTGCCGGCAGATAATGGGATTACATGCAGCAGATCATTTTTAAAAGGATAGTCCTGGTTCAGCATGGCCCAATCGCCGCCGCCCAGATTTTTTCTCCATAAACTGCCTCCTTCGGCTATCACGTAGAGGTCATTCATAGCAGGGTTGTAATCCACCGCCTTCACGTGCCCGGCAATATTGTCGCTGCCCCGCTCCTGCCATTCGCCCTGTACCAGGCCATTGGCTAAAATCTCCATACCAGATTCACTTAAAGTGGAGAACCTGCTGGACTTGCGTTGAAGCGCCAGCTTTCTGTTTTGCCACTCAATAGATCGCCAGTCCACGCCAGGAGCGGCTCTGTGAATGCTTTCAAACCATTCTTTTCTTTGCTCGTGGTCTTCCTCTCCTTCAGTTGGATGTGGAAGCAGTTGCCCCCCTGCCTTATCATTCAACACATATAAAAGAGCGGTCATAACGGAGACGACCAGCACTAAAAAAATCCAATACCTTTTCATAAACAGCGGTTATTATAGTGGCACGAATACCACTATGCGAAAATCCGGCAAACTAAATACTCAAGGAATGTTGGAATGTATGAACGGTGATTTAAAATACATGAATTGAAACTGGCCACGTGTAGGGGTAGTGCCCAGCACTAAAAGCGGAGTTTTTGCTTCCGAAAGAATAAGCTTGTAGAGAGTTTAGAAAGTAATGAAGTCGATTTTGCACTTGTTTCAATACTTTCTAACAATTTAAATATTGAGAAGCTTGATTTGCTGAAAAATAAATTGTATTTGGTTGGTAGTACTAAAACAAAATTTAAAAAGGGAATTACTACAAAGGAAGTATTTAAAAATTTGCCATTAATTTTCAGAGAACCGGGTTCAGGAATTTAATTGGTATGAACAATATTAGGGTCTGCTATTTGGCAAAACCTGGCTCAGGTATTGGTATGGCTTTAAATTTATACCTTGAAATCTATGAAACACGATAATAGAAAACTGGGCACACTGGAGGTAACTGCCCTTGGTTTTGGGTGCCTGAATATTGCAAAGTCATATGGTCCGCCTACAGACAAAGCCAAAGCGATAGAAATAATTCGCAAGGCTTATGAAAGTGGAATCACCTTTTTTGATACAGCAGAAGTATATGGTCCGTTTTATAGTGAAGAAACGGTAGGTGAGGCCTTGTCGCCTTTCAGAAATGATGTTGTCATTGCCACTAAGTTTGGCTTTGAGATTGATCCTGTTACGCGCGAAAGACTGCGCATGAACAGCCACCCTGATTATATCAGGCAAAACGTAGAGAGAATGCTGAAGCGATTAAGAACTGACCATATTGATTTGCTTTACCAGCATAGGGTTGACCCGAATATTCCTATTGAAGATGTTGCCGGAGCCGTTGCAGACCTGATTAATGCAGGAAAAGTAAAACACTTTGGATTATCGGAAGCAGGGGCTGCCACTATTCGAAGAGCACATAAAGAATACCCCTTAACAGCCGTTCAGAACGAATACTCATTTTGGTCAAGAGACCCGGAACACGAAGTATTGCCGGCATGCGAAGAATTAGGAATAGGATTTGTGCCCTGGTGCCCTTTAGGGATGGGATATTTAACAGGCAAAATAAAACCCGGCCATCAGTTTCATAAAGATGATATGAGAATTAGTGCCCATTTTCCAAGGTTTACAAAAGAAGCAATAATTGCCAACCAACCAATTGTCGACATTCTTGAGGCAAAGGCAAATACTAAGGGTGCAACACCGGCACAGGTTGCATTAGCCTGGCTGTTAGCCCGAAAACCATTCATTGTTCCTATTCCCGGTACAACCAATTTAAAACACCAGCAGGAAAACATTGGAGCAATAGACCTAAAACTTACAGCAGAAGATATGCAGGAATTAGAAAGAGCATTTACCAACGTAAAAGTGTTTGGCAACCGGGTTCCTGAAGCTTTAGCAGCGGCTCATGATATAGGTGTAAGCATTGGAACGAGTTCTTTGGGTACACATGGCAAAAGCCCGTTACCAAATAATAAGTAATTAGGCAATCTAATAAAGTATAATTTACTCGTAGGCGCAGATCTCAAAAGCCGTGAATGAAGTAAATAATCAAGAAAATTGAATTACACTGAATAATCTGCAGCAACAAAGTATCTCAATTTTGTAATAAAGCTATAACAATTATGAAAACAGTTTTTATTACAGGTACTTCGAGCGGACTTGGGAAAGCAACAGTGAATTTATTTCACAGTAAAGGATGGAATGTTATTGCAACCATGCGTGATACAAGCAAATCAAAAGATTTTGAGGGGATGCAACGGGTAACAGTTTTACCACTTGATATAACAGACACCCAACAAATTCATACAACAGTTGAATCGGCAATTGCTTTGGGTAACATTGATGTTGTTATAAACAATGCTGCATACGGAGCAATTGGTGCTTTGGAAAGCTTAACGGAGAATGACATCCGCAAGATCGTTGACACTAATCTTTTAGGTGCAATCCATGTTACAAAAGCATTCATTCCACATTTCAGAAAGAACCAAAGTGGATTATTTATCAATATCACTTCGATGGCAGGCTTTCTCACTTTCCCACTTGATAGCATGTACCATGCAGTAAAATATGGATTAGAAGGCTGGAGCGAAGGAATGAGTTATGAGCTGGAGCCATTCGGGATAGGCATTAAAACAGTGGCACCCGGTTATATACATACAGCGTTTGGCGCTAACCTGGCAATTACATCTTTCGAGCCTTACCAGCCATTGATGGATACTTTCTTAAAAGCGATAACTGATCCCGAAATAATGAAAGACGGCTCAACTTCTGAAACCATCGCAGCAGTGGTGTATGAAGCGGCCACCGATGGGAAAAACCAGGTCCGGTATATTGCAGGCAATGATGCAAACGCACTCTACGAACGCCGTAAAAAGATTGGCGTTGATGCCTACAGAAAAGAAATTGCCCACCGGCTTTTGTCATCAGTGGATTAACGTACTAGCATAGCCATATCAACTTACCATCCAAATTAATGAAAGCGGCGGTGATGGAGAGCCACGATTCCGCTTTTAAAGTTTCTTTGTTTTGCTTTATCAATACTTGCAAAACCTGCCGGAGTCATGTGCCCATCTTTTATGAGTTTATTGCTTTTTCCATTTAGAAATTCAATTCCTTCATTAACGGCTATTTAGTGTTTTGGCATTTGCTTGTCTCTTGCATCCGATATCAGATGTGCCTTTATTTCCCATTTGTCATGATCTTTTTGAAATACCCGCAAATGCGTTGTTTGCCGATCAGGGAGAACAGAGCCATCTGGCATTTGTTGCCCCTTTCGTATGACGGCAGTATGCACAACTACAGTTGTACCATTAAGTACCTGATAGCGGTGCTCCGATGTTTCACTCTTGCCTGCCATTACAAAAGGTAAAGAAAAGACTTCCTTGAGAAGAACTTCCACTTCTTTCTGCCCATTTCGCTTATCACCAAAAGCATTAGTAAATAGAGCATCATGACAATACCCCTTAGCTCCCTGAAAATAATCCTTTGTTTGCCAGGCATTATTCCAATCTTCTATGATGGAAAGTATTCGTATACTGTCCTGAGAAGATAGGTCTTGTCCCGATGCACTAAATATGCTCGAAAAAACAATAAGGAGAATGAATGAGAATTTCATTGTTTAATTATTTTGATATTTTCTCAACCCTGTCGGTAAGCGGACGATTTGATTGCCATGCTACCATTTTTACTTTTTTGTTTTCCATCACATAAACGGCAGTAAAAGACAGATGCTCTAACATTCTAAACCAATCACCTTTTTCATCCCTATATCTGAAAATCAAATCACCTTTACCATTTACCACACCGGTATTCCCATAAATTCTGGTATTAAAAGATTGGTTGGCAGAACTATCATAAAACAGGGTTCCGCTTTTCAAAGCCGCGACATAATCTTGTTTGGGTGAAAAATCACCATCGGGAAACCCTAAAGTCACATCATTTGCCAACAACTCGTCAACCAACTTGTAGTCCTCAGCAAGAATACCATTTATAAAAGACTGGTGAGCCTTTTGTACCCTCTCTTTCAGACTGACATTCGACTGAGAGGAGCATAAAACAGGTATCAATACAAGAATCAATAATTCGAGCAGTAAGGTTCTCATAATAATAGGGTTAATATATGAATAATCGGATGAATTGACATCTATTTTATGGATGTTAAGGTTGGTAAATATGGTTTCCATTCTTCTGCAGTGGAAAAAAAATGGTGCAGCAACAAAAGAGTTTCTCCGGTGCCAGAAGGTTCCATTAGGATTAACTTTTACCTGCCCATAAATGGTAGAACTAAAGATGGAAACCTAAATGCGCGTGAAGGGTGTTTACTTCTTGCCATAATAATATTTCCATGGCTCAAGCAAACACCCGTTTAAGTAGCGGGGATTATCCCAACCCCAACGATTTAGTTACTGATATTCTGGTCCTACTACCCGCACCTTATGAATTTCATTGCCCAGGGCTACGCCAATATCAATAGACTCCAACTGGGTAAACCGGTAATGTATTCCCGCATATACCCTTGAAAGGGCGGCTTCGAGCCTCAATTGGCTAAGTGAACTGAATTGGCGCGGCGCATCACCCCTCCAGGAATAGGTATTGTCCGTTACCGGTATATCGCCAAACTCATTGATCAACACCTGGATGATGGGCCCATAGAAGCCTACCAGCCCTGAGGGATACTCTGAGTAAGGCGGATTGGGCAAATGCGACAACCAGCTGGCGTCCATATGCCTGCGTATATAGGTAATGGGGCGAAGCAGGTTATAGTGATATTTTGACCGGAACGTATTGATTGGTCCATCTTTCATGGCGATGCCTGTTTTGGCATACACTTCAGCCGCCTTCCACAAGCCTGCCTGCTGGCTCTCCAATACGCCGGTTATGATAGAAAGAAAGTGATACGGTGACGGAACGCCTACGCCTACCCCGCCTGCATCAGCCCACCAACTGGCTGTTGCCTTATTTTCAGCAGTGGCAGTTGTTGTACCTCCAAGGTCATGCGCTTCTTTTGCCTCCAGGAAAAATGCAGATGTCGGATCTTCGGAATATGCCACCGGCATTAGAGGAGCAAGGGCAGTTTGGCTGTACTTAAGAAACGGCCTTGAATATTGCAAATTATCTCCGGCCGCTGGTGCATTAGCAGGAGGCGTTGGCACCCAGGCCCAGGGCTCATTCAGTGGCTGATAAGTGCCACTCGTGATACTGAAATTATCCGTTGTTGACCAATCGTAAATGGCTGATGCAATAGCGCGGCCAAATTCTTCCGAGCGTTTCATGACCTCTTCTGAACTGGTCAAACTCAATTGGTTGTACACGGCCAATTCATTCGCGTCAATACTTGCTTTATCGGCTGGAGAAAGGTTGGCTAAAAACAATTTAAACAGGCTTGCCAGCGCTGCATTGGCTGATGCACGCCACATATACTCTTTTGACTGATCAGGCTTAGGCATAGCCGGCATCTCCAAAAGTTTGGGTCCGAAACTGGATCCTCCATCAATGCCAGGCTGTACCGATTCATACAAGCCCACGCCAATATACGCATAAGCCCTGCCAGCAACGAAAGGTGCCGGCTGAGGGGAAACATTGCGCTGAAGAACCGACATGAACCTGTACCATTGGTACACTATCTCGGCGCTTTCATCACTCTGCTTGAGAGGATGGGGTGGTTTGGATAAGGATGCTACATCCGTGGCTGGTGGCTCTAAAAGCTGATCCGACTTCTGACAGCCGTACATACTAACAAAGAGCAATAATGCACAGAGCAGCTTTACGTTTAAACTGTGTTTGAATAGTGATTTCATAATAGATAAAATTTAAATAATGAGAAAACCTATGACTATCTCCAGGCGGAGAACAGGAAAGAAAATAATTCGCCCTTTCTGAGTGGATCACATCAGGACATTGAAGAATCAACGGTGATTAAATAATAAAGTGAAAAGGGACTGGATCGCCTTAGGGGTGGGAACGTTTCATAAGGCTTGACCCTGCCGGTGGTTCTCAAAACTACCTGGACAGAAAAAATTCGAGGCACGAAAATGATTGATAATCAGAGGAGTGCGGCACACAAAAAGAGCTACCTATTAAAGGTAGACATTAAATACACCAATTGCAATAGCTTTTTATCGAATTTGTTCAATCGTTCAATGAATCAATGCCTTGCTCTTTTAATTTTGCAAGGTGTTCTTTCATTGACTTGACTTGTTCGGCTGGGTGTGATTGCCAAACAGTAACCTCCCCAACAACTTTAAATGGTTCAACTGAACGAAACGATTGAGTCGGATTTCCAGGAAACCTTTTGTCAGTTAAATCTGGGTCATTTTCTACTGCGCCTGTGGGCTCCACTAAATAAATTCTCTCCCGGCCCTCGCCAAAAGCAAGTTCAGCCCCCCAGATTGCAGCGTCCAAAGTTGCAGTTAAAAAGATGTATTTAGCATTGTTCTGTTGTCCGTAGTTAGAGTTGTAACCTACTTCAATCAGGTCCCCAATTTTCAGGTCTGCTTTTGTCCCATGAAAATATGTTTGTGCAAAAGGCGTTGCTCCTGGTCCGTTTATGTTGTGATTTTTTTTCTGGTCGTCCATTCTTGAATTTATATATTATTCCGCATATTCATAAATCACATCAAGGTATATGAACTGCAGTCACCGTTCCACCGGAATGCGTGAATTTGAAAAGCTTTCCATCCTTTCCCCTTGCACGTGCTGAATGCTTATGCCAACTCTTTGTAGCATGTCCCCATGCATTCACCAACTCCATTGGATGGTTGTCATAAATCCATTGTAAGCGATTGCTGGCAGGAGCAGCATTTGCATCCGCAAAGTTCTTCAAAAACTCGAAGTACAAATGATTAGGGGAGATACTTACCTGATCCCTATCAGGTACACTTATGGTTACCTTGAAATCTATGAAGATCAATAAAAGAAAAAGTGATTGGCAACCGTATACCTGAAGCTTTAGCAACGGCTCATGACATAGATGTAAGTATTGGCACAAGTTCTGTTGGTACACATGGCAAAAGCGCGTTACCAAAAAAATATGTAATTTTAGAAAAGGAACCATGCCAGCCATTCCTTAAACAGATCAACCAACAAACACAAAAATTGCAAACAGAATGAACAGCATAAAATCATCCGGCGCAATCACCAGTGCAGGTGTGCTGTCAGCAATTGCAGCTTCACTTTGTTGTATCACACCTGTTATTGCTTTAGTTGCTGGCAGCAGTAGCATTACTTCAAACTTTTCCAGGATAGAACCAGCACGCCCCTTTTTAATAGGAATATCTATAGCCGTACTTGCATTGGCATGGTATGTAAAACTTAAAGCTTCAAATAATAACAATACAGAATGCATTTGCGAACCAGGCAAACAGACTTCGTTCCTTCAGTCAAAAACTTTTTTAAGTATTGTAACGGTATTTTCAATTTTGATGATGACCTTCCCAATGTATGCAAAAGCCTTTTATCCCAAACCAAAAATACAGGCAACAACCATTGCCGTTGCCACCAACAAACAACAGGTTGACTTTACAATAGAAGGCATGACCTGTGCGGGTTGTGAAGAGCATGTAAACACCCAGCTTTCTAAAGTGGCTGGTGTATTATCGTATAAAACGTCCTATGCTTTTAAAAACAGCTTAGTAAGTTTTGATAAATCAAAAGTTAATGTGGGAGCAATTGAAGCAGCCATTAATAAAACAGGCTACACAGTAAAAGAGTATAAACTTATCAGTGAGAAGAAATAACTATGGGAAAAACACTAATCCAGCAATCGACCATAACTTGCCCTTGCTGTGGTTTTCAAAAGGAAGAAACCATGCCTACAGATGCTTGCCAATACTTCTATAAGTGTACAAATTGCGACACCGTTTTAAAGCCAAAGCAGGGAGACTGTTGTGTGTTTTGCAGCTATAGCACTGTTGCTTGCCCACCCATCCAAATGAATAAATCTTGTTGTGCCTAGACTTACAGAAAAAAATCCTTTAACTGGTTGATGCATTCAGCAACCTAATTGAAATGGCAGCCGTTGAGAAAGTATCATTGCCATAAGGGTTCGTGTTGCCAGTTTAACTTTAGTCCTAAAGCTTTCGAGTCAATGTTTGGATACTTACTTAACAAGCCCTGTAGTCGTTGAGTAAAATGGTTCCCAGGGTTGATCACATTCATCAGGTATTTCATGCAGCACAGATGTACATATAACATGTAATGCTCAGCCGCTACTGGCACATCAACTATCCAGGCATTTGGTGGCTTAGGCATGAGTTTGGGGCGGCCAGGTAAGTTTTTATTCCATAGCCGCCCATGATGGGCGCAAATGTTTCTGATCTGTGTAATACTCTGCAGCCAGCTTGGTAGGAAGGTATGGTTGACAGTTCCCAATTCAGTCGCTATTAGATCCTTTGATTTAATGGTATTTAATAAGTTGCCATATAACTTGGATATGTTACCAAAACTTGCTATTTCCAGGGTTTTCCAGGCAGGTGGTCGCCGGGTATCTGTCTTGTATTTTTTATAATGCTCTTTAATGAACACTTCCTTTGTTTGCTTCAATTCACGGTCAATGGCCAGAAGTGTTTTCGTGTGTTCTAGTGCATTTTTAAAATAGGCAGCTTCCTCAAACCACCAGCAGGAAAGTTCATGACTAAGGTGGTAAATGAGTTTTGTACGAAAGCCGATCTCAATCCTTTCAATTACATCATATAAAAGCAAACGCAACTCCCTGTCAAAATTGTAAATTGCGATCACGTTTTCGAATGTACTGTTGGGCTTAAAAGTGTGCTGCACCTTATCTGCTTGCATAGGCCACCAATAACCAGATAATCTATAGTAGCTGATGTTCTGAAGAAAAATATTCGCAGTAGCTTCATCGGCAATTATCAATCCTCTCTTTTTCAGTAGCCTAATCTGATCCTGAAAAGTAATTGCAACTTTATCAAATTTCATTCTAGTGATTTTAAAGAAAAGCCTGAGGTATGAATTCTTTTGCAGAATAGGCAGGGAGGCAAGTGGATATTAAACCTGATAGGTATAAAAGCAAAAGACCCACCCTGGGACGCTGTTCTTATGGGTAGCGTGGTGAGTACTGTTGGTACAAATGTATAACAAATCGGTGTATTTCGCAACAAACTTGTAAGCCTCACAAAGTTTTAATTGAAAGCTCTTTTCCCTACAGTGAAAGAACCCGTGATCATTACGGTATATGAACTGCAGTCACCGTTCCACCGGAATGCGTGAATTTGAAAAGTTTTCCATCCTTTCCCCTTGCACGTGCTGAATGCTTATGCCAACTCTTTGTAGCATGCCCCCATGCATTCACCAGCTCCATTGGATGGTTGTCATAAATCCATTGTAAGCGATTGCTGGCAGGAGCAGAATTAGCATCAGCAAAGTTCTTCAAAAACTCGAAGTACAAATTATTAGGAGAGATACTCGCCTGATCCCTATCAGGTACACTTATGGTTGCATCCCATCCACATATTACCGGCACATCACCCGCACCCCTGCCAAAAATATCCTGGTATAGTTTTGAAGCATGCGGCGTTGCCACATCGCATCCGTATCCGAATATTAGCTTGCATTGATTTTTTAAAGCAGTAACAGGAAATTTAACGACTGATGAACCTCTGCCAATATCTAAAGTACCAGTTCCTTTCTTTCCTGAAAGGGAAAATTGACTTTGACTATGACCTGATGAAAGATAAAAATTGTTGCCATCGGTCCAATGGTGTCCTGTCAGGTATATACAATCTATATCATCCTGAAGTGCAGCGCTAAGCCAGGTATCGAATGCATCCGTGTATTTCTGTCCCAGATTTAGCCTGCTCTTCCAAACTGCATTGTTTATATGATAAAAACTAAATACAGGATCAACACCTGAATCTTGTATAAGCGTTACGCCATTGCTGTTCATCAAGCTACCTGGATTTGCATTAAACCAAACATCCGTATCAACAAAGTCAGATTGCTTTGCAGCTGTTTTAAAACGATTTGTTTCCACAAAAGTGCCAAAGTTGAAAATGGCAGCCCGGCCGTTTGTTGCCTGCCCATTGTTGGTATTAAGTACAATCGGTGTTGTTGTTGAAGAAGCGGACGACTGGAACTCAGGTGCTTTTATATCTATCACCCTGAACCCTGACGATAAGCTTTCGCCTACACTTCCCTCCTGCCCATTGTCCATAAGTTGCTGGGCAATGTTTTCTAATGTTCCACTATTTTCTTCACTACCTGCAGTTGTATGCATGTCGCTAAGAATCTTGTTGGCATGTTCAGATGCTTCATCTTTTGAAATAAGGTCCTGCGCTTTTGCCTTCTGCACAGCTGCCAGCTTTTTATTGGCATCTTCTGTTGCTTTAACTTTAGTTGCCAGCTCAGCTGTCTTTAAAGCAGCGGCCTGGTTTCCGAAATTGGTTGCAAGATTTGCTGCCGTGGTAAGTGCGGCTGCCGCATTTGCCTGCGTGCCCGCTAGTCCAGCCATGTCACGGAATGCCGCAGCATTGCCCACCGCATTAAATGCCCCCTGGAGACCGCTTGGTGCAGGTGCATCCGGAGCATTTTGTAAATTAATAATAGTGCTGGGCATCGGTGTTGGCGACAATGTAGAACCAACGTCTGCCCGGCGGGTTGACAAAAGTGATGGATCAATTACGCCCAGTTCCGGATCAGGATCATTCAATACCCAATCCACCGTTCCCTGGTGTTCTTCAAGTGCCAGACATTCATCCATGATGGTTTGTGCATATAGTCCATCCGTTGGCAAACTTATGAGCAATGGATCCTGCGCAGGTTCACGGCCAGCATATGCTTCATATAGCTGTGATGGCTTAGTGATCTTACCCAATCCTAAAAACGTACCGGCACCCACGCGATACACCAAACTATTTCCAATGATAGCAATGGGTTCGCGATCTACAACCGAAGCAATGCTAACCTTGTCGGTACCTGGAACATAAAAACCATCCATCAGCATAAACAAACGGTCCCGATCCATATTCCACCATATTGCTTTATGGTAATATTCTACATGTTCATTCAGGTGCTCGATCAATTCATTTACGCTCTGCTTCATGAGCTGTTGTTCATCCACATTGTCCCATGCATCGAGGGGCAAAGTTATTATAGCACCGCTTGCATCAACAGTTCCAGTACCAGGTGTTATCAGATCGTCGGCACCTGCCAATCCATTTATAGTGCGTTCAAAATTGGCGGTCCCATACCGGATGGTCATCTCTTTTATATTGGCAACCGATCCGGGCGGCAATTCACTTGCAGCGATCACACTGATCTCCTGCAACTGAGCCCTTGAATATAATCTCGCCGATTGGGCAGGTACCACAAAATCGATCCGGACTTTTCCATTAAAACTGTAGCGGGTGGCCATTGTGCAATCTGCCTGCAGATCAACTCCGCCAACCTGGATGCGTAATTTATTGATCCATTTGGCAGCAATAGTTGGCGCATGCTCCCGCTGAAATAATTGATCACGTTCCGCGATGGATCTTTCGGCTAAACGTGCCCAGATGCCATATGCCGGTGCGCCAAGGAAAGAAGCCATGACTGCCCATGTCTGCGGATTAAATTTATCATCAGCAGTATCATGTGGCCGCTCTACAGCCAGCGTTAAGAACACTGATCCTCTTAAAAAAGTCAGCTTCTGTTGTGCACGGGATCCGGGCAGGATGTTTGAATATTGAAAACCTGTTGCTACATCTCTTAAGTGTTTTACACTATCTCGATAGCGTGCCGATCTTAGATATTTCTCAATAGACTCTCTCCAACGGTAAGCGCGCTGCAAGGTGAAAGGCTTAATGGCAAAGGGTACAAAAAGACATTCACGCACACCCGCAAATTCAGTAGTAACTTTCAAATGCCGGAGTATCTGGTAATATATCACTGTCAGTGAATGGCCATAATTCGGATTGCGGAGAATTTCACTCGTTCCTGTCACCGTTTCCTGCTGAGAGATTTCAGTTACCACCGTACTCTGCAACTTTCGAAGTGAATCGCCGTGACGACGTATGGCATCACGTAACCTTTGTTGTTCGCTTGCACTTGTGTTGCGCGTTCCTTCCTGGGTAGATTCACTCCATGCTTTACTGGCACCGCCGCCAACACCACCTACAATTGGGGGGATGGCAAAACCGATGCCACCGGCAGCAGCTTTTGAACCAGAACTACTACTGCCAGTAGCCCATTCACTGAGATATGCAGACACCGTATCGTTATAGTCACGTTCACGATTAAGCTCATCACTAACCGCGTCTGCCTGTATCGTCAGTTCTTCTCTTTTTGCACGCTCAAATCTTTCAAACTCGATCTTCTGAATCCTTTTTGTTTGTCGCGGTGCCAGCGTTAATGTACTCGCAACATTTCCTAGAGAATAACCATTTGATCTTGTCCGGACCCTAAACTCCAGAATATGACCAAGGGCTACAGTAGCGGCCTGGTATTGGGCTATATCATCCTCCCATTGTGCGGGATGTTTTGCATCCATTAATACCCTCCCGCTCGACATTTGTTTCTGGTCGGCGATATCAGCTGGTTTCGTTTTGACTCTTATGGGACGACCTGCTCCCAACAATGCAGCAGCAAGTGCATCATGTGAAAGAGGCTGGGCAACAACCACATTACGACGCCGGCTTGCATTTCCCACCGTGGCAGTCATAATTGTATTTACCACTGGCTCTAAATCCAATAAATGTTGTGTGTGCACCCGCACAGAACCCATCGGACCAATATCAGGTTGCTGTACACGTGCTATAACGGCAAATGCTTTCTCATTAAGAACACGCTCCGGATTGGAAAATGGTTTACAAAATGCACCCGGATCCTCTGAATATACTTCCGGGTTATTGGCAACTTCAACTTCTGTAACATTCGTGGGGACTATATTATGGCAATTGCAATCAGGATCGGTTTGACCATCATTATTCAATGGCTGAAGAACTGGCAGTGAAATGGCAACCTGACGACGCGGATCAACTAAGGTATCAGCAATAAAACCTGCGACGGAATGTGAGCCTGTCAATAACCAAACCCATCCAATTGCACTTACTGGTTTATTATTCTTCAGGGCCCGCTCAAAATGAAGAAGGAAGCTGCCATCGATCCCAATATTGGCAGTTATCCAGGATACTTCCCTTGTCTTCTCCAGCATCTCCCGATTAAGTTCACTGGAAGCAGATCGATCCTTTGTAAATCCCAAAGAAGACAGTAACGCGTTTGTACTGAATTCATCCTCAGTATTGATAACATATATGGCTAGTGAACTTTGCGCAAAATTGGGTTTTACCACACCAATAGGAATCAGTTGTGCCCTGCGTTCAACCTGGATAGAGGATGGGTTTATTACTTCCGGTTCACTTGCAGCCAGCCCTTCCATCTCTGCGATGGTTATCTCATGTTCCACAGCGTCAGCAGCATCCAGCAATTTTGAACTGGCAACAGTACCGTCACTTTTCAGTAGCATAATGTTGAGTTGCCCTTGAACATCGTCGAGCTCCAGTTTCTGCGAACCATGTTCAGTAAAGGTGACCCTTTCTGTGTGAGGCACTAATTCTTTTACGGTATCGTCATTGGAATCAATGAGTTGATCATATTCCACTTCAACCGAAACAAGGAGCGGACGATTCAGGTCTTTAGTGGCTTTTTGGTACGCTTCAGCAGCTTCCTTTGAAAGCTTCAGGATAAGAGTTGTCATGAGTCTAAAGTATAAAATGATGGGTTTGAAGGACAGCGGTCCTTCAAATAATTAAGTGCTCAATCAGAAAGATTCAAAGGGGAAGGAAAACCGGAGAACGTTTCTTGCGGCAGAAAATAATGCTTGCTTTTTGTGGCAGTTTAAAAATGGGAAATAAAGAGTAAAATATGAAAGGTGTTTTTCACATAATAGCACCGGGATTTTTCCCGGTGTTGTGAATTAAATTCTCACAACGTTAAATGAATGGTGCATAAACCATCGGAATACACAGGTAATTCTAGAATATTAAATAGTCAATTTAATAGGTACAATAATATACTCATTCAATAAATAATACGATTAAGTTGCATCTATAAGTTATTATTTATAAATTCCAATCTAAACCCTACACGATGGACTTTAAAGATCAGCTCAAAGTTCTTGGCGACCGTGCCATGAAACTTAAAGATCAAATACAAACAGAAGAAGCTACAAAAAATGCATTGATAATGCCCTTTCTGACTTGCCTGGGTTATGATGTATTTAATCCGCTAGAAGTTACACCAGAATTAGTGTGTGATATAGGACTTAAAAAGGGTGAGAAAATTGATTATGCCATTCTTAAGGATGGCCAACCTGTTATATTAATCGAATGTAAACATTGGGCACAATCTCTTGATATACATGATGGGCAACTGTTGCGTTACTTCCATGTCTCCAAGGCAAAGTTCAGCTTACTAACCAATGGGTTGATCTTCAGATTTTATACAGATTTGGTTAAGCCTAATATCATGGACGAGAAGCCATTTCTGGAAATGAATATTACTGATCTGCGGGATAATATAGTGGATGAAGTCAAAAAATTCCACAAGTCCTACTTTGATGTTGGAAGTATCGTGAATACAGCAGAAGAGTTAAAATATACTAATGAATTAAAAGCAAAAATTCATCAGGTTATTAATAGTCCAACCCCCGAATTCGTCCGCTTTTTTGCCAGGGATATTTACCCTAACATGATTACCCAGAAAGTGTTGGATCAGTTTACAAATCTTCTTAAAAAATCATTTTCAGTTTACCTAAGTGATCATGTGACCGATCGATTAAAATCTGCTTTGACTAAGGAAGAAAAGAAAGTTGAGGAACAAACAGATGTAATTGATATACCTGTATCTGATTCACCAAGCATCACAACTACTGAAGAAGAAATAGAAGCGTTTCATATTGTGAGAAGTATTCTGCGAAAGAAGATTGCTGTAAACAGAATTGTTCATCGTGATGTGCAATCATATTTTGGAATACTATTAGATGATAATAACCGTAAACCAATATGTAGGCTTTATTTAAATGGAGTCAAAAAGTTTATTGGAATTTTTGATACATCCAAGAAAGAAACAAGACATGAAATATCTTGTATGGATGACATTTACAAATTTGACAAATCACTTTTAGATACTGTAGATAGTTATGTTAAGAATCCTGTTGCAAGTGAGTAACTGGTATTACTTGTAATTATGTGTCCGTTGCGACAAATTTGAGTATGATTTTATAGTCCCATAGTTAGTGCTCTTTTTAATATATCGTGCAACGTTGAACGGCTTGGCGTTGTGGAGAAATTAGCTTTTCCTTCTGCCGACAACTGAAGCCTAATGATGAACTAAAGTACATGGTTATTTCAATTGCTCAATATCGTTTCGGCACGTTGGATATGCAGCACAATAGAGAAAACACTACTGATGCTGCGTTTCGTCAAGCCTCCATAACGCTAAACCACATGTTGTACGTTCGCCCTTCTTTCAGGTGTGTCACCATAACGTCTGTGTCCACCGAAGTAGGGGGTGGCCAAAGAAACGTGTGAACAAGGCAGGCTCTTTTGCAAGGTTGGCTTTGGGTAATGGCTTTGTGTGCCTTGGAAATGTGTCTGACTTGGTGTGTTGGCTAAATTTCAAAGTTGCTAGGTGTAAAAGCAAGGACATCAGCTACCACTTTTTCATTTGTCATTCGGTTTGTGAGCCAACGGTGTTTCCAATAGTCAATTAACTGCTTTTTCGAATAATTATTAAAAAGAGGCTGTTTTGTTTCGTCGTTCAAAAACCTTTTATAATCTTGGCAAAGCGGTACGAAGTAGATGTTTCTTTTGAAACTATGCCGTAATAGAAAATCACTGTCAAATCCTAAAAGGTCACCTGCTGTTCTTATTACTCTCATTATCCAACTCGGCCCGTCACCAAATTTGTGACCGATATTAATGCCTTTTGACTTCAGGAATTGTAGCATAAGTTGAATAGTAGCATCACTTAAATGTAACGAGCCGAAGCCTTTGGTCTGTCCGATTGGTTTGTAAAGCAGTTCGTCATTGTATTTGATGCGGTTATATTGAGAACTGCTACCATATAAACTCGTCGTGAAAATTCCTACGAGCTTATTTGCGATTCGCTTTTCAGATAAAGTAACTTGGTCTTTGTATTTCGCCCTGTAAATTTCTCTGACTTCATTGGATGCAAGAATGTAGGATACAAGCTTTCCACCAAGTAGATGATTATAAGGAGGCATTGCTCCGATAACATAAGCATCCAACGTATAGATTAAATTCTTTGTTCTGGTCTCCTTATTCCAACCAATCCATTCATCTCTTTCAGGAATGTGAATTATAGGACTTCCCAACGCTGCTATTCCAATAACGGGCTTATTAGGTAATGCTTTGTCTCTGATTATCAATTTTATTCTCCTGCCAACGTATTCACTGTAAGGAGATGACCAATAATAGCGGAGAATTCTAAATAGTCTGTGCTGTTTGTCGGTCTCACAAACCTCGATGATAGGTTCTATTGAAGATTTGAGCACATCAATCCCACTGGCTAAGTTCTGCCTGGCAAAATTTATGTTCTTGTCAATCCAAAGCCGATGCTTGTTTATTATTTCATCTCTTTTGTATGACATAGACCTTTTGATAGTGTTTTTATCATAACTATCTGGGGGAACCAGTGTAGGATAAGCATTTTTCTTTGTTGGAAGCTTGAATTTCCAATTCAATCTTTCAAGGTCACGTTTGATGCTATTAACAACCTGTTCTTCAATTGGAATTTCAACTAATTTGACAACAGAAAGTTTGCCTTCCCTAAAATTGCTTGGTAATATTAATGCTGTTGCTGTTGCCATTGTTATTTTGAATAGAGTTCTGGATATTCTTCTACTTTAAACTTTGAATTTGGATAAACTTTATCTCTAATCATTTTCTCAAACCACATTATTCTTACAGGAATTGCAAAGGACTGCTTTGCAGAAACCATGTACATGTTGCCCGAAATTGTTTCTGATTGAATGAACTTTGCAATAACGCCACCATAGTTAATATTACTATCTACCAAAGCCTTTACATCTTTAGAGTTACCCATGTACATTACAAAGAAGTTTTCTGCTTGTGAACGTATCTCTTCCGAAATCGCTGATGGTCTTTGAGTGATAGCAACTAACCCAAGTCCGAATTTTCTGCCTTCTTTAGCGATGCGAACAAAAGGATTTGCATTTGTTCTCACAAATTCATCAGATAAAACGTTTTGTGCTTCTTCCACAAATATTGTTGCCTTAATAACACCTGATGGGCTTTCAGAAAGCTGTGGGTTGGTTTCTTCAATTATTTTAGTGAATTCTGCTTTATTGTTTTCAAAAAGCTTTTTTACCAAAACTGTTGAGATTAGGCTTGCTTCAACATTATCCTTAAGTGATAAGTCAATAATAACTGTTCGCTTTTCTCGCAAGTGTTTCAAAACACTATCTACAATGGTCGAATTGTTATCATGAATAGAAGCAAAGCTTTTTACTTGACGGATAACAGCCCCTAGCATTGACTTATTTGCGGTTGATACGTCAAGCTCATCACTTTCAGCATCACCTTTTGTTTTCTTCTTCGCACTTTCAAAATAGGACGCAAATTTTGTGTAAGCAAACTGCCTTAGTTTAGAAGGGTCTGGCTCATTGAAAATCATTCCAAGAAACTGCTTTACATCACCGACATTAGGTAAGCTGTCGATGTATTCTAAAAAGTTTCTCCCTGCATTCGTTATACCTGCTGAATTTTGTAGGATGTCGTTAACTGTAAAGTCTTTTGAAAAATTGATTTTGACCTTGCCACCAAAAGTAAAACGGTCATTATACAGTTTCGGGATTGGTTTATCCGAAAAAACAACAAGATTGTTTTTGATATTTGCATCATCTATATCACCAAAACCATAGGTTTTTTGGCTTTGGCTCTTAAGAAAATATTCGCCGTTCAAATCGAAGATCAGCTTACCTGTGGTTCTATCTTTAAATGAGTTATGGATAAGCACTTTCATCAGATTGGTTTTACCAAAACCTGATTGAGCGAAAACCATGGTTCTCTTTTCTTTTAGCTTGTCTGTATCAAATAATATCCATTCCTTCTCTTTCTGAATATCGTTGCCAATGCATAGTTTCCCAATATTAACGCCATTTTCGTTAGTCCGATTAAGAATGTTATTGAATTCTCTTGGAGTTAAATGCCTGGCATGATAAGAAACAGTCGGCAGCTTTCGTACAGCCGTTATGAAATTCTTCCCATCGGATGAAAATGTTCCGAGTATTTTGACTTTATAAGTGTAACTGAACATTTTTTGCTTGTCTCTGTCAGACAATTCTCTTTCAGCAATTCTAGCATAATGTACAGCGACCAAAGTTTTGTCTTGAGACCGAAAAATTGGGTCTTCATCATAAACTTCAGCTTCTACTCGTGCAAGAAACTTATTACCGTTTTCATCTCTTGGAGTTAGTACAATAAAATCACCTGTTTGAGGGCTTGCTTTACTGTCTTCATAAGATGAGTAAATCAGAAGATAATCATGTTCTCCTGTCGTCTTCTGCCCATATAATACTCCAAAGTCTTGTCTTTCGTTAGACATGTAGGTCACTTTTTATCAAATAATTTATAAAGGTTGAAAGCAGCATAATAACCAAGAATAGCGGCTAATATAAATTGAATTGTTAAGCTCAAACTGAAATTGCCGTTTACATCAACCTTATCGGATAACACTTTTGCGTAGCCTACTGAAACTGCAGCAAGTATAGAGTTCAGAGCAAATGCATTGCTCCGTCTGCTGTTTTTTTCTAATTCTATTTTAAGGGTTGTATCAGTAACCGGTTTACTTTGCTGATTCGTCAGAATGATTGATTTGACAATAGTCTCGAAATTTAAGTAGCCAAATGCATTCGATGAACTTATAGTTTGGGTAAATAGTGTATATATTCTGTTGTCACGTCGAGCTTCAATATCAATCATTTCAGGGGCAACAACTTTCACTTTGTCGCTTTGGGAGCTGACTTTTAGACTGTGGTACTCATTTGAATTGCCAGGTTCTGTATCACAGAATGCAATCTGAAGTAAGTATCCGGTTTCATCCCGCAACTTATAGAAACTTTGCTTCTCAATTTCGTTATATAATGGGGCAATTATTTTTTGTTTATCGCTAAGGATTTCGAATTTGTAAAATAGCTGCTTTGTAAAACTGTGTTTAATTTTATCAACTAAAGCTTGCCAATCAATAGTCTTATCAGAATGTACTTCTAATTCTGCTACCCACTTGTTCGGGGGCAAGATATCTGGTGAATTGTTGCCTAATTGATAATCTTTGAAATCCCCCAGCTCTAAATAAAAATGTGTACGGTTAGTGTCGCTGGTGTGTTCTACGGTCTTGATAATTACTTCCCTGATAGATATATTAGCTACAATTCTATCTTCTACAGGAATATTTAAGTCATTGCTGGTGCTCAAAAAGATAATACCCTTTTTGCCCTGCATAACGGAGGCATCACCTTGAATATGTCTCGGATCATATCGAAAATGAAGTACAAATCCCTTTGGATATGACATGGCCCTAAATACATCTCTTTTATAAAGAGGTCGTGCATCGGAGCTAAAAAAGCAAATAGATTTCATAAATAATGTTTTAAAACCGTTCATGAATATCAAGAAACAGGTTTTCAATGTCAACATGATCCATCCGCTGTTCCTTGTACAGAAAAAATTTAACTCGATTTATAATTTCGTCGTTGAAGTTGTTTTTTAAAGTGATAAAATTATGTGCTTCAACAAGAGGATAGGGATAGCCTAAAATGTAATGTTCCTGTGTTAATCTTGTTAGTTCATAGAAGATGGTCTTTATTTTTTCTATGTCACGTTTGGTTTCTTTGTTTTCAATGTTTGGAATAACATCAAAGATGTTAAGGTCAGCGACAACCCAATCATAGTTTTGAAGCTTTTCCACATAATCAAGCCTTGCAACGAAAAATACACCAAACCCACGACCACCTGTCAAAGTTTTTTTTGCATACATGCTGGTTTTAGTAATAGCTGTAATTTTTCCTTCTTTCAAGTCTTTGCGCTGCCCCGCTTCTGGATAAGCCAACAATAGGACATCGTCAGGAACTTCAAGCCAACAACAGAGTTTTTGCCACTTTGGGTTAGATGTTTTAAAGGGATATTTTGGTCTGTATTCTTCCTGCAAATAGCTGTCAATCTTTTTGAACGTTGAAGAAAGTTCGAGCTTAATTGGTGAATGCTTTGTTATTGAAACAACATGTATCCCCTTTTCTCTTAAATGCTTGCCTAACTTAACTAAGTACTCTTGTTTGATGTTATTGGAACGTAATGTTCCATCCCTTAAAATGAAATCACCTTTTTTTGTATGCGGGAGTTCTGAAATTTCATACACTAATGCCCATTCCAAAGTTTCCTGACAGAAGCTCAACAGTTTTGATAACGAAGAAACAATAACGTCTTTTCCAAAGCCGAAAATTTCAGTTCCGTCCGCACCTAAAAACTTTAAAATGTTTTGCACTGGTTCTAAAGAAATCAACTCGTCGTAAATGGCATCTTTGTGTTCGTCATTCGTAATCAAAATATTGTTTGGGAAATAGGCTTTACCTAACACAACAGGGTCAATTAAATCATTCATGCGAACCTGTTTGCCATCATGGAAACATACATAACCTGCGGTATAAATGCCTACACAAAGTCCATTGTAAAATTCCTTACTGTTATAACTGCCGTCAATTGCGTAGAAGTGAGCTGTGGAGTTGTCAATTTGGTCAAAAGGAAGAATTTCGAAGTAGTGAGGCGTTTCAGTCTCACCGTCAATTGTGATTATAGGAATTTTGGAAGGTCTATTATTCCTTTCATTGATGTGTTTTGCAACAATCTCAATCGTCTCGTCTGGAATTTCCTTTTTGTTCATTTTGTCAAGTATCCCAATAGTAAGATTTTGCTCAATGTATTGATGCTCAAGTTATCAACATCCTGTTGATAGATATACGTCTGCTTGGTGGGGCATGCTGCGGGTGGCATTTTTAGCTTTTTGCAAGGTTGGCATTTGTGTCGAGGCTTTGTGTGCCTTGCAATGTGCTAAAAATAACGTGGGGCAGCGTCGGCAAAGTGTCAGGGTGTGTCAACCAGTTATGCTTTGTCCAATAGTGTGACGTACAACGGACAGGGCTTGCTGCTGTGGCGGCATTCATTGAACGCCCAGCCCCGAAATGCTGCCCAGTTTTATTTTTATTGTTACAAATAAGTTTTATTGCCTGGTATTGTTCGTCACGCTGGAACTGCTGCTGATGGATTCATATAGCCGAAGTTCATTCTGTCGCCCCGCCATAGCAGGAAGCCCCATGTTGGTTACAGGTGTTCGTCCTGCCACGAGGTCCTTTAGTTGAAGAAGCTCCAATTCAGTCAAGCAATCGTTATTCAGTTCATTTACTTGCCATAAACCATACTTCTTTATCTTTGCTTTAGGAGAAGAGTTGCCTAACCAATCAAGTGTAGGCAGCATATTATTCGCTTGCGCCAAAGTTGAAGCAATCTTGCTTTCCCAAAACAGTCGATCTTCCTTAGTGTCAACCTGAAATGTGCAGAAAGTAAAGTTAGCTTGGATGTAGCTGCTAATTTTCTTTTCCATTTGCTTTTCAAAATCCAAGTCAAGAAGCTTGAAATTTTTTTCCATTTCTGCTTTTGAGGTAATGTCAAGCTCCCAAAGTTTTAGATATGGATGACTTTCTTTGTTAAGGAAGCAGCGGCCCACATTTTTTCTAAATATGCTCCGGTTCTTGTTTTCTTTTACAAAGTGCTGTTTTAGTCTTGAGTGTAACTGATTTTTTCCTGTGTGTGTCCCAACCCGAACTATTCTATCATAATCACCGAATTTTTCACCTTTTTCAAAAAGAATGTAAATGCCGTTTTTAGGAATTTCTTTTTTGAATAAGTCAAAGGGAAAAGAAAATCTCCTTCGCTCATTGAATAATTTATGTAATTCAGTTATCATTACAATTCAGCTTTGCTTTTAAGAATGAAACTCTTTTTCCTTGTGGCAGCTTGTCTAAAGGGTTTTTAAAATTCTGTATGTGAGATTTAAGTGGCTTTATGTATGCTTGTCCTGCCAAAAAAATAAAGTTGTCATTTTTTAAATCTGCTAGCGAGGAAAGCTGCTCAATCACTTTTTTACCCCACCTTTTTTTTTCTGCTGCGTTTAGAATTTTCAATTCTGGCTTTCTTTTCTTTTTAGGCACATTACTTAAAGTGACGTCATAAGAGTCAATTTCTGTCTCAAGTTCAAGCAAATGATGCAAAGCTGAAAGGATGAATATTTTGTCTGGCTGCAATTGTTTGGCATAAGCTAAACTGTTTACAAATAGCTGACTTGTGTAGAGTTTTTCAGCCTTTGCTTTTTTGTCGCCCTTTTGAGAAACACAAGCTATTAAAATTATTGTCTTTGCCATAGTAGGTTGTCGCAATACACTTGCAGCCAGCGGTTTACGTATAGGCGATGGTGGGCAATTGAAAAACTTCAGCCCAACATTTGCAAAAGTATTGGCGAAGGCGAGCGCCAGTTAGTTTTTTATTCATTTGAGTGTTGGCAGAACGCTTTACAAAGGATACCAATGTTGTAGGCAGAGCTTCATATAATGTGCTTTTCAAATCTATGTCCTATATAAGGGTCTAACATATAAATTCCGTCAAACATCAATAGTCTATTATGATGACAAATGTCACATTCTCCATATTTGAAATAAGGGTCTAAATCAATCCATTTCTTTTTGTCTGGAGAAACGAGATAGACATGATTTTCCATTGGAATTTCTTCTATATCATTAAAGCTTGTTTCTATTTCTTCTTCAATGAATGCAGGATTACTTCCAGATAGATTGTAAGTACAAATGCTGAATTTTTTCCCAGATATTCTATTGTGACTTATGACATTGTAATATTTAAATCGGTAAAATAAAGGAGAAAGCAGTTTTTCCATTTCTTCAATGGCAGGCAAGCATTCTTGAAAAGTCTTTTTATATCCACTGTCTTGACAATCTATATATCCATGACCACGTTTCTCGTTCCTTATGTAAGTAATTTTACTGTCATTAGCTAATTGAATGACTTGCTTGATTTTTAGTGAAAAGTCCCTAGGCAAATGAAACTCCCAATCAGAATTATTCGTTTCGCTGGATAATACTGCCAATGCATCAACCCAATTGCCCAATGATGGTCTTTCTGATAACCGATTATCTTGTATAAAACTGTCAACCTCTTCCTTACTTCTTGACAAATGCGCTATCATCAAAACTGCTGTTCGAACGATGCAATCAAAATGGTCAATCAACATTAGTAGCTTTCGAAATGGTTCTAATGTAGTGCTAAGTTTCCGTTTTGTAATAGCCACCGTAAAAGGAAGATTTTGCTCAAATGAAAGCGGTTTTTGAAGATTATGATTAAAGACCATTTTCTTTCTTAGGCTCTCAAATATTTCTATAGATTGTTCAATTTGTTCATTGTCGGTTACATCAGAAAGTGCACTTAGACAAGTAGGGCAAATATCTGCAGTTCTTAACTTAAATGTTATATCGGTCTTCCAGCCACACATATCGCTTATGCAACCTAATGGTTCATTGTGAACTAAGTTCCAAAATTTTTCGCCTTGTTTTTTATAGACTATACTACCCAATATATTTTCAACAACTTGATAAGCAACTGGGTAAGCAGGTTCACAAAAAATGTAGTTTTCCCAGTCAGATGCATGTATGAAGATTGTATTCGCACCCGACAAGTCAAAAGTGCTGAACCAATTTGCTTCATTTCTTAATTCAGTTAGTACAATTAAATAATCTTCATCAGCAAAGGAATTATCTGTTCGATATTTAGCACAAAGCAAAAAGAATTCTTCCCAAGTAAAATTGTCATTCTGAAGCATTAATGGTTTACGTTCTTCAAAGAATTGCATAGGACCGATATGAGGTAATAGAACTTCTAAAGTGTTCTTAAGAATAGATTGATGAAGTCTTACTGTCCTAGTTAAGCGAACCTTCATGAAGTTAATTTTGAGTTTGAGAGCTGCTTCCGCCTTGCCCACAACGAACAGGGCTTTATGCAGGTTGGGAATTAGCATTCCGTCTGCCGGTAACCGCTGCTGATTGAAAATATAAGGTTGAATTTAAGGACTAAACTTAAAAGTTGTTTGTCCAGCTCGAACCACTGCCCGGCTTTGCAATTTGTTGATGTTTGCTGGTAACGCCCACCTTGCATAAAACCCAATGTTGCCTGCCGTTCTTTGTCATCAGTATGAATGTGTTCCAATTGTTTCGTTGGTAAAGTCAATTATATTGTCATAATGAAAGACTTGAAGTTTTCGTTGTTCCAAATTACTTCTTTGCAGTCTATATGTTTTGTCATTATAATCTTTTCGTCTGCCAGCTACAACCACATAGTGCATTCTTGTCTTGTCAAAAACTGTAAATTCTTTGGGGAGTTTTTCTGTCTTGCCTAAAGCTTGCTCAAAAACAAGTCTTAAATGAGAAAAATTTTCTTCAAGCCAGATTTCCCAATCGTCAATCTGTTTTATTCCTTTACGGATTGTTTCTCCATATGAGCCATCACTGATTGTTACTAGTCCATAGGGGTTTTCCAGCTCAACAAAAACAAAGTGGTGTCCGTCTGAGTTTTTGCCAATTATCAAATAGTCCACTTGATAATTTGGTGGCAATTTAAACTCGGGAAATATAAAAAGTGAATGATGGCCAAAACGATAGTTGCTCTTTAAAATGGAACCTATAAGGAAGTATGCTTTTTTGTCTTTTATGAAATTTAAGATTTGTCTTTCGGTTGTTTGAGTATTTTCAAGAAGCATACTGAACTCTTGCAGTTTAATTTTTAAAGATTCGCTTTCGCTTCTTAATTCTACCGAGTCTACAAAATTATTTGGGAACAAGCTAAGGTTGTGTCTAACTGCAACAGGGTATTGTGTATAAAGTGATTTTCTTATAATATCGCTTGGTTTGCCATTAACAACAACTTTTTCTTGTTCTTTTAGTTCTTCCCAAAGTGATTTTTCTTCGTCAGTAATGCTATTAAAGTCTCTGTTGTAAAGTGTCATAAAGTGTCGTTATAGAATGGCAGGCAACGATTTCATTTACGAAATAGCTGCAACCTATCCCAAAAACGAGTGCGACAATTTAAATAAAATACCAAATAGGCGCATTTCGTTTTTCAGTTTGTATTATTTCAAATTTAATAAAGTCGTTCCACAGCTTCGCCCGCTCACTCCCAATGGTTAGGGTGTGGGTAAGAGTTATGCTGCTTTTGCGACAGTAATATATGATGAAAGGACAGGCTATGCAATACTACTTTAAGGTAATTTACACGATAAGTTTGCGGCCATATTTGGTGGTCTCACGCTTTCCTGTAGTGCAGTTGGTGAATCATTTTCTCCCAGGTTTCCCAAAATGGGCCGTTCTCGAGGGTTATATGCGTATAATTTATCTTTCACGCATATTATAGTCACTTGTCCTATATTTTTATATGCTTTTAAATTGCTCTGCAAGCAATCAAGAGACACTCAGAAGCTAGTTTCGCCCAATGGCATTTGTAATTATAAACTAAGGGGAAGAATATTATGTGAATATGGAGAACGAGGCTAATAAAAAAAGCCCGCCGTCGCTCTTACGAGCTTTGGCGGGCGTTGTCGGGAAGACAGGATTCGAACCTGCGACCCCCTGGTCCCAAACCAGGTGCGCTACCGGCCTGCGCTACTTCCCGGACCCCAGAAGCAGTTGTTGGTCTCCTTCTAAGAGGTTGCAAAGGTAGGGTTTCAGCCCATTCATCCAAAAAAAATCTGAAACGATTTTCAACCAACTATTCTACTGTTATTATCCTGTACTCCAACTTGTTAACTTCTACTTTCTCCCCCACTCCCTTCCCCATCAATGCCTTCCCCAAGGGAGAATGAGGTGAAATGGATACGATGGTTCCCTCTCCAAATCCATCAACCTCAACTTTTATCTTCCCCACCGCGGCCGCCACAAAAAATTCCCCCCTATCCGTACCAACCAAACTCCCCTTCCCCACCTTCTCTCCCCCATGCCCGTAATCCAGCTTCTCCATCACAGCCAACTGCTCCAGCGCCTCGGCCAACTGGCGCCTCGTATTCTCCTGCTCTATCTGCAGCATCGCCAGCGCCGTCTCATGCTTATCGCCGGCAGTACTCTTGGTCTCATTACTGGCACTCTCGCGCAGGTCGCCCAATATGGTCTGAAGATTCAAAACCTTCTCCCTTATCATTTGCAGAAATGCGCGGTATATGGTTTCCTTATTATGCACAGCAACAGCTTAAACTTCCTCCACCGCAACAGCATCAGGAACTTTCTTCTCCCTGAAAAAGAGCAGGAAATAGACCAGCACCGCAAAAGCAATCGCCGCCGGCACCAGCCAGATACTCCTCCAATCATGCCCCTCGCCCTGCTGGTAGTAGGATGCCACAAATCCGGAAAACCAGGTTCCTATAAACATGCCCAACCCATAAGTAGCAAATGTGAACAACCCCTGCGCTGAATTCTTGATCTTCTCCCCTGCCTTTTTCTCCGAATACATATAGCCCGTCACAAAAAAGAAATCATAACATACGCCGTGTAGTATGATGCCGGTATACAACATCCAGCTATTGGGGTCGCCATAGCCATAGGCAAATAATACATACCGAACGATCCACGCAATGATGCCGATCATCAGCATATACTTCACCCCGATCCGGTTTATCAGAAACGGTATCGCCAGTATAAACAATCCCTCCGATACCTGCCCCAATATCATCTTACCCGCCGAATTGGTCATGCCGATCTCATTCAAAAACGGATTCGCAAATCCATAATAAAAGGCCAGCGGAATACATACCAGCACCGCCGCTATAAAGAATACCAGGTAAGGCTTGTCCCTGAACAACACAAAGGCATCACTGCCCAATGCCCGCGCGCCACTTACCGCAACACCTTTTCCCTTGGCCGGCGTATCGGGAAGGAAAAAACTATAGAGTCCCAATGCCGCCGAACACATGGCCGCTAAAAAAAATGTATTGGCGCTTTTCTCAATGCCGAGATTGCCTACCAGCAGTCCCGCCACAATCCATCCCACCGTTCCAAATACCCTGATCCAGGGAAACTGTTTTCCCGGATCTGTCATCTGCGTAAAGGCAACATTATTACTCAGTGCAATGGTGGGCATATACATCAGCGAATACACCAGTATCACCCAATAAAACGCGGTATTGCCACTCACCTGCGTGGCCAGCACCAACAGCCCCGCCCCCACCAGATGCAGCACGCCCATAATGCGCTGAGCAGCAAAAAACCGATCCGCCACCATGCCCACAAAAAAGGGGGATATCATCGTGGCGATGGCCAGCGCACTAAAGGCCGCACCAATCTGCACATCCGATGATCCCAGATTGCTTTTCATATAAGTGCCCATCGTTACATACCAGGCACTCCAGGTAAAATATTGCAGGAACATCATGATGGCCAGACTGGCACCGATTGATCTTTTCATATAATAATTTCGAAATGGAAATATAAAAATTAAATTCATGCACTATGACACTTATAATTATCGGGGTCATCCTCTTCCTCGCCTCCTTCGGCATCGCTAAAAGTGAAGAACCCATCCGCCGCTTTGCCGGCACCCTAAGATCTATTGCCCTCGGACTTTTTGTGATTGGTATCATCACCTCCTGTATCATCCAGATCGGGGTGGGACAAATTGGCGTTAAAAAACTTTTCGGTAAAGTGCAGAAGGATGTACTCACCAGCGGACTTCATTTTATCAATCCACTCATGGAGATCGAAAGACTGGATGTGAAGACCCTCAACTATACCATGAGCGGCATCCAGGACGAAGCGCAGAAGCCGGGCGATGATGCCATCCGCGTGCTTACTGCCGATGGACTGGAAGTTACCATCGACCTCTCCGTGCTCTACCGCGTCATTCCTGTTGATGCGCCCATGCTGCTGCAGGAAACCGGGGCCGACTATGAAGACAAGATCGTCCGCCCCATAACGCGCACGCGTATCCGCGACAACGCCGTCTATTATGATGCCGTCGCCCTCTACTCCACCAAGCGCGATGAATTCCAGCAACGTATCTTCAAGACCATCGAAACGGATTTCAAGAAAAGAGGCCTGCTGCTCGAAAACCTGCTGGTGCGCAATATCACCCTTCCTCAATCAGTAAAGGCTACCATCGAACAAAAGATCAACGCCGAACAGGATGCACAGAAAATGCAGTTCGTGCTGCAGAAAGAAAGGCAGGAGGCAGAGCGCAAACGCGTGGAGGCACAGGGTATCTCCGACTACCAGCGCATTATCAGTGAAAGCTTGACCGACAGGCAATTGCAATACGAAAGTATAAAGGCTCAACTGGAGATCGCCAAATCACAGAATGCAAAAGTGATCATCATGGGCAAAGGAAATACGCCCGTCATCCTCGACAGTAAAAACTAAAATCTTTCTGCGGCGGTTAATGGTCCCGGTTATAGTTACCAGTGATGCTTATCCCAAGTAATTTATAGAACTCCCGCAGTATGGCAGGATGCCCCGGCCATGCCGGTGAGGTGGTTAGATTACCATCGGTTATTGCATCCGTAACAGGGATCTCTTTATAGTTTCCTCCGGCCAGCGTTACCTCGGGTCCCACCGCCGCATAAGCAGTGAGCGTGCGCCCTTTTACAACACCGGCAGCAGTCAGTATTTGTAGTCCATGACAGATAGCAGCAACGGGTTTATTCTTCTCGAAAAAATGCCTTGTATAGTCCAGCACTTTTTCATTCAGCCTTATATACTCAGGTGCCCTTCCCCCGCAAACATAGAGGCCGTCATAATCATCGAGGTTCACCTCATCAAAACTCTTGTTGAGAGTGAAATTATGTCCCCTCAATTCAGCATAGGTCTGGAAGCCCACAAAATCATGGATAGCGGTTGCAATGTTTTCGCCGGCTTTCTTACCCGGACAAACAGCATGCACTTCCAGTCCCACTGATAGCAATGCCTGGAAGGGAACCATCATCTCATAATCTTCCACGAAATCTCCGGTCAGCATTAAAATTTTCTTACTCATATAAATAGAATTATGGTTTCAATTTTGTGAGCAGAACAATCTGCCCGAGATGATAGGCATCGTGCTGTATCATCCCCTCAATATGGTAATGCCAGCTGCGTCCGTTGGAGTCAAAAATTTTGTCGAGGTCATTATCTTCCAGCCCTTCCAAAAACTTCATCCACTTCTCATGTGCCTGCTGCAATGCATGCAGCGATGCCTCCCAGGCTGCATCCGATTTGTTTTCTACCGGCAGGAAAAAATTATGGTCAGGCGTGGTTTCCTTTCCCACCGTTAAGCGGCGGAGCACCGCCTCCTTCCACGCCGCGAGATGGTTCACGATCTCCCAGATCGAATTCCGGTCGGCCCTGATCTTTTTAGCCGCCAAACTTGCGGTCACATGCCTCAAAACCGGCACCAGGCTTACATCCAGCCAGGGTTCGCCATCAAACATTTCCTGCATGCGCAACTTCAATCGTTGAACTTCTTTCATCCCTTTAAATTCGTGCTTTTTTCGCAAACCCCAATTTCACGCTGCGAAAGCTCACTATGAATACTATCATTTCCCTCCCTGACATCCCTCATCTGCCGGACATATTGATTTCGCTACCTTAAAGAGTTAATAAAATCATTCATCATGAAAGAAACAATGAAAGCGCTTGTATATAATGGTGTCGGTAACATTGAATACAAAGATGTTCCTGTTCCCGTTATCAACAAGCCAACCGACGCACTTGTCAGAATCCTGAAGACCACCATCTGCGGTACTGATCTTGGCATCATAAAAGGTAAAGTTCCAACCGTTAAACCCGGCACCATCCTGGGCCACGAAGGGGTAGGTATTGTGGAGGAAGTGGGTGGATCCGTTCGTAATTTTAAAAAAGGGGACCATGTTATCATTTCCTGCATCACATCTGATGGCACCTGCGAATATTGCAAACGAGGTTTATACGCCCACTGCGAAGATGGCGGATGGATCCTGGGCCACCTCATAAATGGAACCCAGGCAGAATACGTCAGCATCCCCCATGCGGACAATAGCCTGCACCATATTCCAGAGGGTTCCGACGAGGAAGCCCTGGTGATGTTAAGTGATATCCTGCCCACCGGTTACGAGATCGGTGTGATAAACGGGCGCGTTAAACCCGGCGATACAGTCGCAATTGTGGGATCTGGTCCCATCGGGATGGCCGCTTTGCTCACCGCCCAGTTTTATTCTCCTTCCCGTATTATCATGATCGACCTCGACGATAACCGGCTCGATATGGCCAGAAAATTCGGGGCAACCGAAACCATCAACTCCGCCAGAGATAATGTTGTGGAAAGGATCATGTCTTCCACCAAAGATGGAGTAGACGTGGCTATTGAAGCTGTCGGCATTCCCGATACTTTTAACTTCTGCCAGAAAATTATCCGTCCGGGTGGCAATATTGCCGTGGTAGGGGTTCACGGGCACAGCGTTGATCTGCAACTGCAGGACCTGTGGATACGTAATATCACCCTCACCACCGGCCTGGTAAGTACCAATACTACACCCATGCTGCTGAAGACGGTCAGCTCCGGCAAGTTGCAACCCAATAAACTGATCACCCACCACTTTGTACTGGATGATATGCTGGAAGCTTATAAAGTGTTTGGTGATGCTGGTAAGGAAAAGGCTATCAAAGTGATCATTGATGCGGAAGCTTCACCGGTACTAAAGAATGTTAGGAGCGAAAAAGAAGCGCTTACTACGGCGTAAGTTTAAGCAGAGGCTCTAAAAAAAGCAGGCAATAATTGCCTGCTTTTTTTTGCCTGTAGGTACCCCAGGTTTCTTGGGGGTACATTCATTTTCATTCCTGTATTTTCGTGCATAATTTTCAGCCTGCATGTCACTTTACGTTAGTTCACTTAATTCCGGAAGCAACGGCAACTGCTACTATATCGGCAATGAGGATGATGCCATCCTGGTTGATGCCGGCATTAGCTGCAAGGAGATCCTGAAACGTATGCAACGCGCTGCGCTCGACATCAATAAGGTGCGGGCCATTTTCATTTCACATGAGCATTCTGATCATATAAGGGGATTAACGATCCTCTCAAAAAAGTTCTCCCTTCCTGTTTACATCAACAAGGGCACCATGCAAAACGGGCGATTATTCATCGCCCATGAACTGGTGAATGATTTCTGTGACGCCAGTCCTGTTACCATCGGCAAGATGGTGATCCATGCTTTCCGCAAACACCATGATGCCGCCGACCCTTATAGTTTTGTTATTGAACATGGCGGCACACGCGTGGGGGTATTCACTGATATCGGCCGCCCCTGCGATTCCCTCACCCATCATTTCAGTAACTGTCATGCTGCCTTCCTTGAATCGAATTATGATGAGGCCATGCTGGAGAAAAGCAGTTATCCATGGCATTTGAAGAACAGGATCAGGGGTGGACTGGGACATCTTTCCAATAAGCAGGCGATGGAGCTTTTCCTGGCTTGTCGGCCAGCTTTTATGAGCCATCTTTTTCTCTCCCATCTTTCGCAGAATAATAATTGTCCCGAGTTGGTAAAGGAACTTTTTGAGTCCCAGGCCAATGGGATACAAATCGTGGTGGCCTCCCGGCATGTGGAGACGCCGGTTTACCGGATAAGTGCGGCCGACACAGTCCGTTCCGCCGAAAATATCAAAGCGACGGTTCCGGCGAGGAGGGTGCCTTCCACCCAACTTCAGTTATCTCTTTAAACTATATGAGCTCCATTCGGCTTGAGTATAGCTGGAAGCGTCTTTGAGCGGTCAACTAGGCCGACTAGAAGCCGACTAAAAGCCGAGCAAAAGCCGACGCTAAGCCTTCTCTGAGCCGCCTGAGGTATGCCTGAGGTATGGCTGAAGTATGACTGAAGTAGATGATTGTCGGGGTGAATCAGGATGAATCAGGAAAAGTCGGGCTAAGTCAGGAAAAGTCAGGTGGAGATCAGGAAAAGTCAGGTAAATATCAGGGAGCCATCGGGAATAACTCAGACTAAATTCGGCAAGGATCAGTAGATTATATTATCCTTTTTTATTATTTTCAATTTACCGAGTCATAATATAATAAATTTATTGCAGATGGCAAAAAAAGATTTTGACCCATTCGATCCGCCAAATAGAAAACCCCGCCGCCCCAACAAATCTTCCAAAATTTCCAGGAACCCCGATTTTGAAAAGCAGACCTCCCGCACCGTCCTTATCAATAATCTGGCTGCTGATTTAAACCGTATCCTTGAAGGTCACGGTGAACATTATAAGGTCTCCAACTTCTACCAGCGCACACAGGCGAAGATGCGCAAAGAACCGCTCAACAATCCCTTCCTGCTCTACAGGCGATTAAGGGGAATGGATATCCATCCCCGTTACCCACTCACTGCATTGGGCGATACCCAAATAACAGCGCGCATCCTGAAAAAGAAACGGTTAGAGGTTAACGTTATGGCAAATGCCTTTGCTAATATGGCCATGCGCCATGATACCAACTGTTACTCTTATAAACTGGTGCTGATCTGCTGGCAACATTCTGTAAAAAAACCTGTTCATTTTTCCCAGGAAAGCGAATGGCTGCACTATACAGCAAAGGACATGGTAATCGATTTCTTCTTTGACCTCCCTAAGGATACAAGATTCTTCATGCTCTGCCTCGCGCATTGCCAGGGCAAGGATAATATACACGACCCTTTAATGCGATGCAATGCCATGCGCATCATGCAGGTTGATACACTCGATGAAGAAGATGCAGCTCTTGCAAAGGAAAGAGATGAGGCAGATATATATGAGGAGATGGAAAAACCAAAGCCAGATACAAGAGTCCGCGTGAAGGCGCGAAAAATTGAACCTGGCTCCGATTCTCTTTAAACCTTATTCTCCTTAACCCTTATTCTCTTTCAACGTCGACAGGAAACTCACCAGGTCACGGATCTCTTTTTTACTCAGCACATACCTTAACTCCGGCATGCTGGAGGCAGCATTGGTGCGGGTTTCCACTTTATCTTTTGCAATGGTTGTATTACCGGCATCGCCCGATTTGATCACCAGGTTCTTCGCATTTTCTTCCATCAGTATCCCCGACACAGAACTGCCATCTTTCATCTTCAAGGTTACCGCTCCATAACCCGGAGCAATACGCGCACTTGGATTGATCAACGCCTCAAGCAACTGCGGCCTGCTGAGTTTGCTGGCTATGCCATTTAACTTCGGTCCCGCATTGCCGCCGTAATCATCATAGGCATGACATTTCATACACATCGCACTCTGGCTCCTGAAGAATATCCTTCCCCCCTGCTCTGCATTTCCGCCAACCAGACTACCCGCATAAGATGCAGTTAATTCATCGGGCGATAGCTTCTTGCTGATAGCTGCATAGCGGTCTTTTAATTCCGCTGAATGTGAACTGTCAATGGCTTCGGATAATTCAATATATACCTCCGGACTCAGCTTACCCGCTTCCATTTTTGTCAACTGCTTATCAAATACTGCTTTCGTATCTCCTACCGGTAATTTACCCAGCGTGAGCAATGCTGCCTGCTTTTCTTCCGCTGATTTTGTATCGATAACATCGGCCAGTAATTCAACCATCATGGCTGTGGGGAGTTCTGTTTTTCCCAGCAGATCAATACCCGTGATGCGTACCATTTTTTCTTTATCGGATAGCGCCTGCTTGATGGCCAATCCAACCTCTGTATATTTCATATCGGCCATTGCTTCCAGTGATGCTTTTCTTACAGCTGGCTTGCTATCTTTTATCAACAGTGCAAGCAGGTTGGGTTCTGCTGTTTTGATACCTAACCGACTGATCGATTTTATGGTCCCTATCCTGATTTGCTCATCACGGTGACCAAGTAAATTGATCAGCGTTTTTTCCACCACCGGTTTTGCCTTCGCTGAATCTCTTTCGATCTTTCCCCTGAGCCTTCCATCAACACGATCCAACACCGATGGTTTTACCCAGGTGCCGATCGCCGAAATGGCTTCGATCCGCATGGGTGCAGGGTTTGCCTCACCCGCTGCATAGTTCCCCAGGTTCTGTAAAGCAGCATCTGTTCCAACTCTCAGGTTGGCATTGATCATTCTCCGCGTCAGTGCTTCATTTGTAAAACTTGTTTTATTCAACAGATCACCCAATGCCGGTAACGCTGCCACAATGGAGAGATCATCATTGATGGCCCTCGCCGTTTCAGTCACCACAAATTCATCTTTATCGGAAAGGAATGTTGCTATACCGGGATGGCTCATACGCCGAAGGGCAACTACCGCGGCTATACGAAGTGCACGGGAACTGTCTTTTGAAAGTGCAATTATCGGTTCTGCCTTACCGATACGTGATAAAGCCAGACTTCCTGCATGCCTTAAATATGCATCCTCATCATTGTTTGCTTTCAGCATTTCAATGATCGGCTGGATGGCAGGCTCATAGGCGATGCGTCCCAGAGCTTCGGCGGCAAAGAAACGGGCACGACTAAACGAATCTTTCAACAGCGGCAACAACTTTTCTCCCGCTGGCTTATAACGGATATCGCCCAGCCACTTGGCTACCTGTGCCCTGATCTCATCATCCGCATCAGTTAAATAAGGTAATAATATTGCAGCCTGCGCTGCATCTTTTCTTGCAAGCTGGCTGATGCCCCAGATGGCATGCACGCGCGCAAGCTGACTGCTTTTTTGCTGCAGGTATTTTTTGAAAATATCTGCTGAGGCATTGCCTTTTTTCGCCAATGCAAACTGTGCCTTCATCCTTATACGCATATCTTCATTAGCGAGTAATTCGCCCAACTGCTCTGCCTTATAATCGCTGAAATCTGCTGCCAGTAAGGTTTTGGTGAGCTTCCTTGCCGCCGATGCTGCACCACTTTTATCATCCAGTTTCCAGATTCTTCCAAATACACCTGTCCCCCATCCATCGATCCAGTCGGCCACATAGAGTGCGCCATCGGGACCGAAATCCAGTCCCGTTGGTAATATGCCACTCGCGATCTTCTTTGTTTCTCCCAATTCAAAACTCGCACCTTTTGGCTTCAGCGTAAAACTATGCACACCCGAGCTGGCTGCATTGCCTACAAACTCGGCCACAAAAAAATGATTCTTGTAAGCGGGGCCCATGGCTGTTCCCGGGTTATAAACAAAGCCCGCCGGACCGCTAACATAATTGCTGATGCAGGGAGTGATATAGGCTGCCTGTCCCTCGAACCTTGGCAGGTACATTTTTTCATCCATCCACACTTTATAACTATTGTTCAGCGGATCATTGTACTTACCATACTGCCAGTTGGCTCGCCATCCAGCATCAGATCCATTCACGATATATACCAGTCTTTCTTTCTCGCCCGCATGGTCACCATCATTGTCCTCACTGATCAGGTTACCATATTCATCAAAGGCAAACTCATGTGTATTTCTTAGTCCGGCAGCAAATATTTCAAAATCAGATCCATCGGGATTGGAGCGCGCTATCACGCCACTGTTGGGATACTCCCATTTTTGTCCATCAGGTCCCTGGCCATTGAAACCGATATCGCCGATCTGCCAGTAGATCTTTCCATCCGGACCCATTTCAACGCCCGACATCCCATGCCCGCTGAATCCTATATGTATTCCATAGCCCGTGGAGATAGATGTTTTTTCATCGGCGATGCCATCACCATTTTTGTCGCGCATGCGCCATAGATCCGGCGCCACAGCCACATAGAGATCATCACCATCGGCCAGTACGCCACCACCTACATCGGTTACCTCATCATGAAAATCATCCACCACCAGCTGTGAGCGATCGGCAACACCATCACCATTCATATCTTCCAGCCTGAAAACATTTTCACGCTCCACAGTCATATCCCGCCAGTCGCGGGAGCTGTCACCATTCACATCGGTAAGCCATGTATTCTTGTGGCTGTTCTCAGGGGCGAGTTCTGTGCGCAGGAATTTTCGTTTATCCTCCACTGTTTGCAGACTGATGGAAGCGATCTCCCAGTCGCGGTGCCCGCGGATATCAAACTCTGAATTTACCTGGCGGTTTGTTTTATTGTAATAGAGCCTGCCCTGGTCATCTATATCAATGGCGATAGGCGATACAACCAGTGAATCTATTCCCCATAAACTGATGGATAGTCCTTCTTCCAGCTGGGGCTTAATGACATTCCCAACTGAGTCAGCAAATCGCGCGGTATAAGCCGTATCGTATTGGGCAGTTTGAACAACAGGCGCTTCATCGCGGCAGGAGACTATAGACAGTGATGCAAATAGAATGATGGATAGTAATCCGGATCTCATAATGGCAGTTTGTTTGCTTGATGGAATAAGTGTATAATTTATACTTTTTTTCCGGACTGGGCAACCACAGTCCTCCTTTTAGCTGACCCAGATCATATTTTAGGCTTAATACATGGCTTACCTTTTCTTCAAAATCGATCATGAGAAAATACCTGTCAGTGGTCATTTCTCTCTTGTTAATTGCCACTGAATTGACAGCCCAGCAAAAAGATAGTTCCACCATTGATAGTTCGGTTATTATCTACCAGGGCTTATCGCTGGATGAATGTCCACCTGCTTTCACGGTCTCATTTGACAAAAATCTCCTTAGCAATAAAGCAGCATTGATCATATTAAACGAAGCCCTGCATCCTTTGGGTCGGGCCGAGTTTTATGAAGATGGCAAACCTGTTCGCTGGTTAAAAACTCCCCTAAGAATGAACAGGGCCTCACTGCTCTATATTGATACTGGTGAACACCGGTTCCACACCATGTACCAGCGTTTATACCATCCAGCTCGGTATGAAGCAGGGAGAGTTTACCTGGCGCGACTTTTCTCCAGGAAACAATGGTTGCTGGGAGGCCTCTCCATCATAAAAAAAGATGAGCAGGGCAGGCCGGTAGAATATGCCGCAGTTTTACTGGAATATATAAGTCCGGAAACGGCAACGGAACTTTTCAACAAGATGAATAAAAAGGAGATGATTGTTAATCAGTGATGGGACGATCTGCATTCTGATCCAAACAATATAGAGAGGATAGATCGCAATTATACTTTCCTAAGTTTGTTTTGTGGGTTTCTGTATGTAATATGAACTGAATACACGATGACTTTCTGGTCTATAATTTCATAAACAACAACATAGGGAAATCGTTTTAGCCTAACATCCCTAAGAACACCAAGAGGATCTTCTGCAATAAATCCATTTGCCATTGGATTTTCTGATAATTGCCGGTATCTGTTTAAAAGAGATTCCAAAAATCTTTCGCCTAACCCAGCTTGTTTCTCCTCGTAGTAGTTATATGCAGCAAGTGCATCTTCATGCGCTTCCTGCTTGATAAGAACCTGAAATCCCATTCTATTTCTTTTGCTTACGTATGGCCTCAAGAGATTCTTCGATCGTAAACGATTTACTCAGGCCTTGTAAATGTTGTTGCCTTCTGTGATGTAGTAAGGCAATATCTTCGGAAGTATAGCTCCAATCAATTTCATTTTCCAGCAATACATATATTGCCTGGAGCTTTTGCTCATCGGCAACATCAATGTAATGATGCAATTTATCACGTAAAGCTGAACTGTCCATATGGAGGATTTATTCAAATTTACCCTTTTTTGGGTGAATAACTAAACGGTAAAAACACCTGAAAATGCAGAGAGCCTGCAATAAAATTGCAAGCTCTCGCTTTAATTTATCTTACAACACTTATCTTTTTAGTCTCTACCTTATTTCCATTTTGCAGCTGGCATAAATAGATTCCTGCCGGCAGGTACTGTTGCTTATTATCCCTTCCATTCCAGTTGATGGTATGCATTCCGGGAGCATACATTCCATCAGCCAGTGTTGCGATTGCCTGTCCAGATAAATTATAAACCTTCATCACTACTCGCCCTCTTTCCGCTAACCTGAAATTAATGCGGGAGGTTGTAGTTAAAGGGTTAGGTGAAATGCTGAACCCTGTATTGCTTTCCTGTGCCGGAATCTCCTTTACAGCCTTGGTAAGAACCTCCGGGCAATTCCCAAGAAAAGCGCCTTTTGCTATAAAGCCATCAGCAGCTGAGCGGTCTACACAAAGATCATTTCCATTGAAACAAATCCTGATCTTTTCGTCCTTCTTATTTTCATTGCCACAGGTAAATGCTGGTACTGCAGCATACAAGGCCCTTGCCAGCGCATAGATATCAGCTCCATGATAATTGGTAAGGATCACCAGGGTTAGTTTTTTATCGGGTTGATAAAACATCACGGAGCGATAGCCCGGGGCATTGCCATCATGACCAATGAATTTTTCTTCCGCACTCATCTTGGTACTCTGCCAGATGCCATAGCCAAGCTTATCTCCCTCATCATCAGCAACCGGAGAAATGGAATTCAACATCTGGTCGAGCGTGGCTTTACTGGTAGCCCTCCCGCTGAATAATGCATTCCCCCATTCTGCCAGGTCTGCAATATTGGATACGATGCCGCCGCCAGCAAATGCGGCGGAAACAATCCCCGTCATGGGGAACCTTGAAATATTCGTGTATGCATTGGGGAAAGTTGGCTGGCCTGTCAACTGGAAGATGGGATTGAAGGCACTTATATTATCGTGTGGGGATGCCAGTAAGGTTCCTGCCGGCTGTGGCTCTTTCACACCGAGGTACATGGAACCCAATTGAAGCGGAGTGAAAAACCTTTCGCGGTAATGCTGCTCCAATGGCTTGCCGGTAACAATTTCTACAATTGCTCCAAGGGTAACATAATTGGTGCTTGAATAGGTTCTATCAAGGCCGGGCTGTTTTACCTGGTGAACAAAATAGAGTATTTCAAAGGGTGTCCACACGTGTTGGGGCTGGAAGGCGACCGCCAGTTGGAACTGGAATTCACCGGTGTAATCTGAATAACCGCTTTCATGGGCAAGCAATTGGCGGATGGTTACGGATGCATTGAGTCCGGCATTGATCTGCGCCAGTGGAAGGAAGTTGCTGACCGGGTCATCGAGCCTCAACCTCCCTTCATTTGCCAGCTCCAGTACCAGGGCCGACGTAAATGTTTTGGTGACGCTGTAAATCTGCGAAAGCGTGGAAGTAGTAAATGCAGTTCCACCGGGTTGCAGATTATTCTGCGCATCCACATTTCGGGCTGCATAGCCGGTGCTACCCTGCCAGAATGCCAAGCCATCAACTTTGATGGCGGCTGCTATTCCACCTACATAGGGATTGTCGGGATTGTTTTGAAATTCATCCAGCACCTCCTGCAGCCTTGCCTGCGCAGCGGGCGAAAAGCCCTGGCCGGATATGGTGCAATGGATGGTGAGAAGCAATAAGAAAACAATTGCCTGTTTTCCTGCAAATAGATTTACCTGTTTCATGACAGTTGGGTTTAAAATGAAAAATGTAATTCCCTGATGTTGTCAAGGTAACTACAGCAACTGCCGGATGGAATCAGGAATAGATGGTTGAGGTGTATGAGTTAATAAGAAGCTACTGCGGGACAACGGAATGAAATGATGTGAGTTATTTGGTGAGAAGCACCAGTTATCAAATGGTATAAAAAGATAATCCCGCAAATTTGTATTTGCGGGATGAAAAAATTTACTGCGTCTGTCAGAGCTTTAACGGAGACGGAACCAGCCTTCGCCGGAGGCTACGGCTGGTGAAAGCGGTGAGGGAGGGATTCGAACCCTCGGTACAAGTTTAAGCTCGTACAACGGTTTAGCAAACCGGCCCTTTCGGCCACTCAGGCACCTCACCTACCTGCCTTGAAACGGGTTCAAGGGAGCGCAAAAATAGGGATTTAACTATTTATCTCCCAAAATTTTACGCTATATTTTTAGTACTCTGCACCATTATAAATACCGAGATCTGTATTTGCAATTATAGTGCCGCCAGCTGTACCTTCTGCTGCAGCTCCATCACATTCTCCCTGAATACATTGTCTGTATCCATAAGATCCTTGACGGTTTGGCAGGAATGTATCACGGTAGTATGATCCCTTCCGCCAAAATGCTCGCCGATTGTTTTGAGTGAATTCTTGGTGAATGATTTTGCCAGGAACATAGTGATCTGGCGGGCCTGCACGATCTCTCGCTTCCGGGTCTTCTGCAATAACTTATCATACGGAACATCGAAATAATCGCATACCATCTTCTGAATGGCTTCTATAGTGATTTCCTTTGAGGAGGTCTTCACGAAGTTACGGAGCACTTTCTTGGCCAAGTCTAGGTCTATTTCCCTTCGGTTAAGCGAAGACTGTGCCAAAAGTGATATCAGCGCGCCTTCCAGCTCCCGCACATTGCTGTTGATATTATAGGCCAGGTACTTCACTACCTCCCTCGGCATATCCAGCCCGTCATTCTTCATCTTCCGCTCCAGTATATCTATACGGGTCTCATAATCAGGTACCTGAAGATCGGCAGAGAGTCCCCAGCGGAACCTGCTCAGCAACCGCTCCTGTACTCCCTCAAGATCCTTTGGACTCTTATCTGAAGTCAGGATCAGCTGCTTACCACTCTGGTGAAGATGGTTGAAGATAGCAAAGAATGCATCCTGTGATTTCTCGGCCCGGTTGAAGAACTGTACATCATCAATGATGAGCACATCTATCAACTGGTAGAAATGGATGAAATCATTGATGGCATTATTGCGGCTATGATCTACAAACTGGTTGATGAACTTCTCCGAGCTCACATACAATACCACCTTGTTTGGATTGGATCGCTTTACATCGTTTCCGATGGCCTGGGCAAGATGCGTCTTACCCAATCCAACCCCACCATATATCACCAGCGGATTAAAGGAATTGGCACCAGGCTTCTCCGCAACCGTTTTACCGGCACGTCGGGCTACCCTGTTGCAATCTCCTTCAATATAGGCATCAAATGTATAGATAGGATTCAACTGTGGATCGATCTGCATTTTTTTCAGACCGGGAATAACAAAAGGATTCTTCACCGGGTTGCTGATCACCAATGGAAAATCCATCTCATTGTTCGAATAAGTTTTATACCCGTGTGCGGGTATGTCCATCGTCAAAGGTTTATTCTTATGATTGCCACTATCAACCATGATCCGATATTCCAATTGCGCATCTTTACCCAAAACCCTGCGCAATGTTTTTGCTAACAGGTTAACGTAATGTTCTTCGAGGTACTCATAAAAAAACTGGCTGGGTACCTGGATTACTAATACGGTGCTCTTGAGTTCAACGGGTTTAATTGGCTCGAACCATGTTTTGAAATGCTGCCACTCCACGATATCCTTGATGATCTCCAGACAACTATTCCAGACTGTATCTAAGGTTTTGGTCATTTCTGAACGAGCAGTTTTAATAATGTGTTGCAAACTATTTCTCCGAATTTCATCAACTACAACATACAAAATATGTTATAGAAAAAAGTAACGTAGGGGGACGAATATCAAATATTTTCGTTGAAAAAAAAATTTTTTACTCACTTGTTTTTTTGCCAATAACAACAGTGTGCGAAGCCTCCAAATTTTTTCTTTTATTCCGCTGAAACGCAAAGTCCATGCGGCCTAGAACGATTCCACCCCACCCTACCTGGTTCACTATCACATCATCCCCACTTTTATTTTTATACACAACAGGTGCATCAAAAAACGTATGTGTATGACCGCCTATTACTAAATCTATGTGGTCACTCTCCTTCGCAAACACTTCATCACTCACTTTATTATCTCTGTATTTTGCGCCAAGATGACTCAAACAGATCACCATATCACATCCCTCCTTCTTCTTTAGATGCTCCGCAACCCTTGTCGCCTCTTTCACCGGGTCGAGATATACGGTTGCACCATATAAGTTTTCAGGCACAAGACCTTTCAACTCAATTCCTACACCCGTTATACCTACTTTTAATTTCCCTTTCTTAAATATCTTATAGGGCATCGCTTTATGCTCCATAGGAGTATTGCGGAAATCATAATTACTGAGTAGCACAGGAAAATTCGCATGCGTCAGTTGGTTGGCGAAGTTCTCCAGTCCCGCATCAAAATCATGATTGCCCATGGTACAGGCATCATATCCCATTGCTGCCATTGCTTTCATCTCCGGCTCACCTTTATAAAAATTAAAATAGGGCGTTCCCTGGAATATATCACCGGCATCCAATAATAATACCTGCTTTCCTTCTGCCCTAACTTTTTTGATCAGCTCAGCCCGCGCAGCCACACCCCCAAGACCCTGGTTGCGACCGCCATCCATCGGGAATGGCTCCAGCCTGCTGTGCACATCATTGGTATGCAGTATCACCAGCCGCTGCGATGCTTCTTCCGCCATCACTTCATTCACCAGGCTATTGCCCGCTACCAGCGCACCCGCCGTGAGTGCCGTCTTCTGTATGAAATTTCTTCTAGTCAGCATATTTAACCCTTGTTTCCGCTGGTCCATTAATTTTTTCTCCTCTCTCTGCAAAGGCACTGAAGTATTTTATCAGCGCATCTCTTACAAGATATCCTTTATTCTCCTGCTTGATGGTTTTCAGCATCTCCATATCATCACCACCATTGGCTACATAATCTGAATTGGCCACCACGTATGTTTTTGATGCATCAAATGGCTGTCCACCTATTAATATATCTGTCGCCTTCTTATCTTTTATAGTATAAGTTATACCACTGGCAGGCCATCCACCTCTTTTGGCGATATTGTCCATCATCTCTTTAAATACATTCCCCGGCAGTCGCTGTATGATCAGCAGGTTGTCAAATGGCATCAGTTCATATACATTGCCGAGGTGAACATTGCCGGGAAGCATCTGGTTAACCCTGATACCGCCATAATTGATGAAGGCAACATCAACAGGCACTCCATAAAGTCGCGTTGCTTCTGCTTTCACCGCATCGGTCATAAGATTGCCCAGCCTGCTTTGCGGTAATGCCTTCTCATGCACTTCCCCCATCTGACCGATCACCTTCTTCATGCTTTGTCCCACCGTTGCTGAATAAGGCTCCAGCAACTGCTGCATATCTTTTGAAGTTCCGGCATCTGGTTTTACCTGCACCTTTTCATAGGCAACACTGGCCGGCTGGTAATAAGTACCACAGGAAACCAGGATTGCCGCCAACGGCATTATATAAACGATAAATTTCTTGCGGAGGGAATATTGCATACTGGTGTTAAAAGGTACAAATATTATGCATATTATCTTTTTCCTGCCAACCAATTTCGCCGAAAGGTTAATTTTGCTGTTTTAGGATAAATACCTAACCATGCAACAACAATTCACTATACAGGTGAGTCCTGCCGAAGCAGAGAATCACCAGCATATCACTGGCTACCTTGCCTCGGCGGCTGGAAAAAAACCCGAAGCAATTACAGGTTTCCATATACTCCGCAAATCGATCGATGCCCGCGGCCGGCAGGTCCGCATCAATCTTACCCTCAACGCTTTTATTGACGAGCCCTTCCACCAGCGCAGCATTAATAGGATCACTTTCCCCGATGTTCATCAGGCTGAGCATTCTGTTATTATTGTTGGTGCCGGACCCTGCGGACTCTTTGCTTCCCTTCAGCTTCTTGAAAAAGGTATCCGCCCTATCATCCTCGAAAGGGGAAAAGATGTAAGGGCAAGGCGGCGCGATCTTGCTGCACTCAATAAAGAGGGAGAGGTGAATCCCGACAGCAACTATTGTTTTGGGGAAGGCGGTGCCGGTACTTATAGTGATGGCAAACTTTATACCCGCAGTAATAAACGTGGCAGTATCGATCGCATCCTCAACCTTTTTGTTCAGTTCGGTGCCGATGAGAGAATTCTCTATGAAGCCCACCCACATATCGGCACCAATAAATTACCGAATATCATGGTGGCCATGCGCCAGCAGATACTGGCTGCCGGGGGAGAATTTCATTTTGAGCAAAAGGTCAGTGCTTTCAATATTAATGAGGGAAGGATAAGAGGTGTACTAACCGCTTCGGGCAACCGCTTTGATGGGGATGCAGTGATCCTCGCCACCGGTCACTCTGCCCGCGATATTTTTGAACTGCTCCAGCAGCAGCAGATACTCATAGAGGCTAAACCTTTTGCACTGGGTGTTCGCATCGAACACCCGCAGGAGCTGATCGACAGTATCCAGTATCATTGCTCCACCCGATCCGAATTTCTTCCCCCTGCTTCTTATAATCTTGTTCAGCAGGTTGGCGGTCGCGGTGTATTCTCTTTCTGCATGTGCCCCGGCGGTATCATTGCTCCCGCCGCCACCAGCCCCGGCGAGCTGGTGGTAAATGGATGGAGCCCCTCCAAAAGAAACAACCCTTATGCGAATTCGGGTATGGTGGTTTCCATCGAAGAAAAAGATTATGGCAACCATGCCGGAGCCCTCTCTGCCATGAAGTTCCAGCAGCAGGTTGAGAAAAAGGCCTTTGATGCCGGCGGTGGAAAATTTGTTGCCCCCGCGCTGCGAATGCCCGACTTCATCAATAAGAGGATCTCCGTCACGCTTCCCCCCTGCTCTTATCTGCCGGGCGTGCATGCCGCTCCTCTTTGGGATGTTCTCCCCGATTTTGTTTATAAGAGCCTGGCAGAAGGTTTCAAAGCTTTCGGACAGAAGATGCGCGGTTACTATAGCCAGGAAGCTATTGTGGTGGCTACTGAATCAAGGACATCTTCACCGGTGCGCCTCCCCCGTGATCCGCTTTCATTAGAGCATCCGCAGGTTAAAGGATTATATCCTGCCGGCGAAGGTGCCGGCTATGCAGGCGGCATCGTGAGCGCGGCCATGGATGGTGAAAAGATCGCGCTTCAACTGGTGGAACTTTTCAACAGAAAAGATTCCTGACCAATTATGTAATATATCTTGCCAATCTGCATCTAACAGATTGTTCCATTTACTTTTGAACCTAAACCAAGCTTATGTCCTTACTGGAAGTTCGCAACCTGAAGAAATTTTATGCTACGCAAAAAGCGGTGGATGATATCAGCTTCTCCATCGAGCGGGGTACCATCTTTGGTTTACTTGGACCAAATGGTGCTGGTAAAACAACCCTGCTCCGCATGATCACCGGTATCTTCTATCCGGATGAGGGCTCTATCATCTTCGATGGCAAGCCTTTCCATGCTACTGATGATATCCTCAAGATCGGCTACATGCCCGAAGAAAGAGGTCTCTATAAAAAGATGAAGATCGGCGACCAGGCCGTATACCTGGCCCAGCTGAAGGGATTACCAAAAGCAGAAGCCATTGAAAAAGTTAAGCACTGGTTTGAAAAATTCGAGATGCAGAGCTGGTGGGGTAAGAAGGTGGAAGACCTGAGTAAGGGAATGGGACAAAAACTTCAGTTCGTCACCACCGTATTGCATGAACCAAAACTGATCATCCTCGATGAGCCCTTCAGCGGTCTCGATCCCGTGAACGCTAACCTCATCAAAGAAGAGATCTTTCAACTCGCTAAAAGAGGCGCTACCGTTATTTTCAGCACCCACCGCATGGAACAGGTGGAAGAGATCTGCGACCAGATCATCCTGGTAAACAAAGGAAAGAAGATACTCGATGGAAAAGTTGATGCCATCCGACAGCAGTACAAGGAAAACCTGTTCAGACTTACCACCGACGGTCCGCACCAGGTGAATGCAACAGAAGGATTTAAGATCCTGCAGCAGGAAGGCGAAGAATGGGTGATTCAGCTTCAACCACAGGCAAATACAAACGAAGTGTTGAAGCAACTGATGAATGCCGGCGTTCCCATCCGCGGATTCCAGGAAGAACTGCCCACCCTGAATGATATCTTCATCAGGCTCGTGAAGGGAAGTCATGTAGCATCAAGAGAATTCCAGTCAACCAACGTTTAACACTAACCGAAATCCATGAACAAGATACTCATCATCATACAAAGGGAATTTTTAAGCAGGGTGCAGAAAAAGACTTTCCTGCTTTCCACCATCCTCTTACCCGTCCTGATCTTTGGCTTCTATGCCATGATCATTTATTTCAGCGTAAAATCTGACGACAAACTTCATATTGCCGTTGCAGGAAACAGCGGCCAGCTAAAAGAATACCTGAAAGATGACAGCAACCTGAAATTCAGTTTCCTCCCCACGGCCGATGCAGCAAGTCTGCAGAAGGAAGTGGATGCAAAAAACTACACCGGCTATATTATAGTTCCCGATGGCTTCAAAGGCAATAAGGGTGATAGCCTTGTGTACTCCAGCAAATCAAGCGTTGGATTGATGACACAGGATAAGATCGAAGACAAATTGAACGCTGCCCTTGATAAGGTTCGGCTCCAGCACCTGCTTGCACCGGGTGTTTCAGTTCAACAGGTTGATAGTTCCAAAGCAGGCATCGCTTTGAAGGTTTCAAAAGAAGGCGGTAAAACCGGTAATACCGGCTTCGCCTACGGACTCGGTTTTATCAGCGGCATCCTGATCTATATGATCTTATTTATTTATGGTGCCATGGTTATGCGCGGCGTGATGGAAGAGAAGACAAGTCGCATTGCCGAAGTAATGGTGAGCAGCGTAAAGCCCTTCCAGCTAATGATGGGAAAAATTCTTGGGATCGGCGCAGTGGGCCTTGTTCAGTTTCTTATTTGGGGCGTGCTCATGATGGCCCTTCAACTTTTACTTCCGGTGATATTCCCCCAACTGCTCGAAACGGCCGCATCGCAGGCAGGAAACATGCAGGCCATGGGTGGCAATTCAAAACAACTGGAGATGGTGCGTTCTATCATGAACAACCTCAATGAAGTGAATATCGGGATGATACTGGTGCTCTTCATATTTTATTTCATGGGCGGTTACCTCCTGTACTCTTCCATGTTTGCAGCAGTGGGAAGTGCCGTGAATGAAGATCCGCAGGATGCACAACAACTGATGTTGCCCATCACCATGCCCATCATTTTCTCTTTCGTGATCATGACCCAGGCTATCAATAAACCTGATGGCGGACTCGCACTTTTCGGCAGCCTGTTTCCACTGTCGTCACCCATCGTAATGATGGCCCGACTGCCCTATGGTGTTCCGGGATGGCAGATCGCCTTATCACTTGCTTTGCTGGTGCTGGGTTTCCTTGGAACAACCTGGCTTGCCGCAAGGATCTATCGCACCGCAATTCTCATGTATGGCAAAAAGCCGACGTGGAAGGAGATGTGGAAGTGGGCGATGCGAAGGGAGGGATAGAGAGATGGAGGGATGGAATGGAGGGATGGAGAGATGGAAGAAATGAGAATGTTTTTTATAGCGATTTTGGCTTCGGAGGAAGTGGAGGAGCAGGTCAGCCAATATAAACATTGGATGAAGGAGCACTATGGTTGTAAAGTGGCGCTGAAATCACCGGCACATATAACCCTGGTTGCTCCTTTTTCTACTGACCCCGATACTATAAAAAAGGTGGAGGCATTGCTTGAAAACTTTTCGCAGGAGTTGAGTCCGATTGATATTGCCGTTGGTGGTTTCGGCGCCTTTGATAAGAGAGTGATCTTCCTGGAAGTGAAAGAAAATTATTTGCTCAACCAATGCTATAAGAACCTGGTTCATGAAATGCATGGCATGTTTCCTGAACTGGTTAAGGAGGAGAAAAGACCTTTCCATCCACATATTACTATTGCCAATCGTGACATACCACCTGCCGGATTTAAAGATGCATTTGAATACTTCCGCACCATAAATTACAAGGCGCAGTTCAATGCACATAAAATTACATTGCTCCAACTGGAGCCGGGAAAGTGGAAGACGAAAGCTGATTTTTTATGGAAGGGAAATGATGGATTAAAATGAAATGATGGATCATAAGATCCCATCTATCAATCGCAATGCAGGATACTCCATTTCAATATCAGGTATGATGCCTGATTTATCCATATACATATCTACATTGAGCTTATGGAGGAATCCTTCCTTAACGGCAACAGGCTCTTTGCGGATGATACGATAGCCTTTCTTTTCAAACTGCAGGGAAACATCACCGGGAGGAACCTGCTTCAGTCTGAAATAACCATCAGCATCCGTTGACACCTCTACAGATGATCCTTTCTTTGAAGCAGAGCTTGCTGAAACAACAACACCCGCCATCGGCTTTTTTGTAGTGCCATCAACTACATATCCATGAACTACACCATCATTCGGTTTTCCATCGCCACCAATTGCATAAACTCCTTGTGTAAGGGTCAGCAATCCTAATAGTCCCACGATTTTTGGAATTCTCATTAGTTCCGTTTTATTGATAGTTGAATGGCGTCCTCACAGCATCTTCAAAGCCTCTCCATAAATTTCGGATAATTTCTTTAGCCGGAAGAATATCTTTTACAAGGGCACTCACCTGCCCGATCTCCAGCTCTCCTTCCTGTAAATCACCTTCAAACATCCCCTTCTTGGCCCTGGCCCTTCCCAACAATGTCTTCAGTTCCTCATCCGACGCTCCTCTTTGCTCCGCCTCAAATATCTCCTGGAAAAACTTGTTCTTCATCAGCCGAACCGGCACCAGCTTTTTCATGCTAAGCATGGTATCGCCCTCACTGGTACTGATCACCGCTTTTTTGAAATCGGGGTGACTGGATGCTTCCTCGGAGGCAACAAATCTTGTTCCCACCTGAACACCTTCTGCTCCCAGTACCATGGCGGCAAACATTTGTCGCCCGGTTGCAATTCCCCCGGCAGCTATAACGGGTATCTTCACCGCCGATGCCACCGCTGGCACCAGCACAAAACTGGTGGTCTCTTCCCTACCATTATGTCCCCCCGCTTCAAAACCCTCCGCCACCACGGCATCACATCCCGCCGCTTCTGCCTTAGCCGCGAACTTGCTGCTGCTGACCACATGCACTACTGTAATCCCTTTCTCTTTCAACATTGACGTCCATGTTTTGGGATTGCCTGCAGAAGTAAAAACGATCTTCACACCTTCCTCAATAATGATCTGCATCAGCTTTTCTATATCGGGATAGAGCAGCGGCACATTCACCCCGAAAGGTTTGTCAGTGGCCTCTTTGCATTTGCGGATATGATGGATCAGCACATCGGGATACATGCTGCCAGCACCAAGGAGTCCGAGTCCGCCGGCATTACTAACGGCGGAGGCTAATCGCCATCCGCTGGCCCAGATCATGCCGGCCTGTACAATGGGGTATTCAATTCCGAAAAGGGAAACAATACGGTTATTGGAAAGGTCCATGTATGAAGGTTTGTAAATGCTTCTGGTATAAAGTTAGAGCGCTTACCTTTTACCGAGGTCGATCTCTGTATTATCTCCAATATTCAAACTCCTGCTCTCGCCACGAACCTCGGTATCTGAACCGATCAGCGAATGGGTGAGCACGATATCTTTCAGGTCGGCAAAACTTCCGATGATGGAGTCCTTGATGATAGAATCTGTTATGGTAACACATTCACCAATGGAAACATTGGGACCGATAATACTGTTGGTGATATCACATCCCGATGCAATACTCACGGGCGGTATGATGATGGTATTTTCAAACTGGTGTTCGGCAGAAATATTCTGCCCCATCTTCCTGAGCAGTGTGGCATTGCTTTCGAGCAGGGTTTCCTTCTTGCCGCAGTCGAACCAGTTCTGCACTTTCACCGCCTTAATGAGTGTACCCCCGCCGATCATGCATTCAAGGGCATCGGTGAGATTGAACTCGCCATAAGATGTGAGTCCCTGTTTAAGGTTATTATCCAGGCATTCAAACATCAGCGGTGTTTCGCGGATGCGATAGATACCCACCAGCGCCATATTAGACTTAGGGATCTGTGGCTTCTCCACCACCCGGGTGATCACACCGTCTTCGCCGATCTCGGCAACACCGAAATCGCGGGGGTCATCAACCCTTTTCACACAGAGTACTGAATGGCTGCTCTCAATTACACCGCGAACATCATATTCGCAGATACTATCGCCCAGCACAATGATCACCTCATCATCTGCCACCTTCTCACGGGTGAGGAGGATGGCATGGCCAATTCCAAGCCGGTCGTTCTGCTGTATAAAATGCGTCTGGAGATGAGGGTACTTCTCTTCTACAAAGTCCTGGATCTTATCGCCGAGGTAACCTATGATAAAAATGAACTCATTAACGCCTGCATCAACCAGTTGGTCTATTATAATGCCCAGGATACTTTTTCCCGCGAGTGGAATCAGTGCCTTTGGCTGGGTATATGTATGGGGTCGTAACTTGGTGCCGGCACCGGCTACGGGAATGATCGCTTTCATGCGAAAGTATTTTTCGAAGGCCAGGGTATGGCAGGCCTTAACAGGCGTGAAAATAGGAAAAAAAAATCCAGCCATGAGCAAAATCAGTTGAGCGCCTGACCATTGTAAGCAGATTAAGGATCCTAATGATGCACCTTTACACTTCGTTGATAGTTGCAGTTGGTTAAATAAAAAGGCCATCCCTTTCGGGACGGCCTTTTGTCTTATTATTCTGCAGCGGATGCCGTATTTTTGCGCCAAATTTTTATTCATGCAACAAGATGCTGTAGTCTTTGATCTCATCCGCAAGGAACTGGAACGCCAACGTCATGGTATTGAGCTGATCGCTTCTGAAAACTTCACTTCTCTGCAGGTTATGCAGGCAATGGGGAGTGTTCTTACCAATAAATATGCTGAAGGCTATCCGGGAAGGCGCTATTATGGCGGCTGCGAGATCGTTGACCAGACAGAGCAACTGGCTATCGACCGCATCAAAGAAGCCTTCGGTTGTGAATATGCGAATGTTCAACCCCATAGCGGCGCCCAGGCCAATGCCGCCGTTATGCTGGCCATCCTTCAACCCGGTGATAATATCCTGGGGCTCGACCTCAGCATGGGTGGTCACCTCACCCATGGATCGGCTGTAAACTTTTCAGGTAAACTCTACAATCCTCATTTCTATGGCGTGGTGAGAGAAACCGGACTGGTGGATTATAATATGCTGGAGCAGCAGGCTCGCGCGGTGAAACCTAAACTGATCATTTGTGGTGCATCGGCTTACAGCCGCGACTGGGATTATGCGCGCATCAGAAAAGTTGCCGACGAAGTGGGTGCATTTGTGCTTTGCGATATGGCCCACCCTGCCGGACTCATCGCCAAAGGCCTGCTGAACTCGCCTTTTGAACATTGTCATTTTGTTACTTCCACTACCCATAAAACACTCCGCGGACCAAGAGGCGGCATTATCCTTATGCACAAGGATTCTGAAAACACCCTTGGACTAAAAGATACTAAAGGCAATATCCGCATGATGAGCAACCTGCTCGATATGGCTGTTTTCCCCGGCACGCAGGGCGGTCCGCTGGAACATGTGATTGCGGCTAAAGCTGTTGCTTTCGGTGAATTGCTCAGCGATGAATTCACCAGCTATGCAAAACAGATCGTGGAGAACGCGCAGGCCATGTCGAAAGCATTGGTGAGCCGTGATTATAAGATCATCAGCGATGGAACCGATAACCACCTCATGCTGATTGATCTCCGCAATAAAAATATCAGTGGTAAAAAAGCCGAGCAGGTTCTTGGAAAGGCAGAGATCACCCTTAATAAGAATATGGTTCCTTTTGATGATAAAAGCGCCTTCGTTACCTCCGGTATTCGGGTAGGCGTACCTGCTATCACCAGCAGGGGCATGAAAGCAGAGCATATGGAGTTTGTGGTTGACGCGATCGACAGGGTGCTGATGAATGCCGATGATGAAGCGTTGCTGGCCAATATCCGCAAGGAAGTGAATGAATTCATGCACCAGTTCCCGCTCTATCCTGAACTGGGCTGATCAATTCATCCCCGCATTTAATAGATTCATACAACAGAACCGCAAGTGCCATCGGGCTGCACTTTGCGGTTCTTCTCTTTTAGATTAAATTTACATTCTTCTCACCCCCCTGAAAATAGCCCGAGGCTTTGGTTGGTTCATCATTTATTTAAACCAGTAAATTTTATTCTGATGAATTTCAAACCAACCATTCTATTATTACTTGTCCTTGGCCTGCAGCCGGGGATTTCCCATTCACAGGGACTGATCAAGAAACTCAAGAACAAGGCTACCGAAACGGTCAATAAAGTGACCACCAAGAAAGATTCAGATACAGGTGAAACAACCAGTGGAAACAGCAGTGGTTCAAGTCGCGGCGTAAATGATGACAGCGAAGGAAAAGCTGTACCGGGTAATAGTGGTAAAACCGAATCTATGCCAGGTGGGACAGCCCGCACAGAGAAAACATTAGCCACGCTTAATAAAGGAGAATATATTATTGCGGATGAATCGAGTATTCATATAGGCACACCCGGCGGTGGCAGTGGTTATACGCTCATCGTGAAGAGTGGAAATGAATTCTATGCCATCACGGAGTCGGGCAGGCAGGGACCATTCAAACAGGTGCCGGCTGAAATGCTTCCTAAACGTGCGGCTACCACAGGTAGTGGTATCTATAGCTTTGAAGAATTGAAAGGCCATAGTGAGCGCGATCTTGGCTATACCATGGAGGGCAAAGTGCTGATAAAGCATGAAGGAAAAGTATTGCAGACACTTCCTGCCGGAACGCAGTACATGGGGCATTACTATGATAAAAAGAATAACAAGCTCATTTATATCACTATGAGCCTGCAGGGCGATAAGATGGGTGCAGTTATACACCAGCCCGCTCCCAAAAAAGATATCCCGCTGAATACCATCATGGCGCAGATACTACAGAACCCGGTAACGGGAGAGCTTATGTATAGTTATGCGGCAGAAGATATCACCATGAAATATTTCATGAATGAAGATGGTGTTAGCTCTGGTCCCTACCACCAGAACAGCAAGGCCTATGCGCTGCACGATGGTAAGAATTATATCGTGATGTCAACTTCCAGCAATTCTGATGAAGGCACCACCGTGTATAAGGATAGCAAAGAATTGTATACCATGAAAGAGGTGAACTATGATGACGCGGTAATCTTTAACCATGATGCATCATCGTATGTGGTGGCCAGTTCGGGCGGATTAAAATTTTCTGATGGCAGTAAGGTGCGCACGGGTATACTTCCAACTGTTGAAAGAAGCGCTTCGGGATTGAAGCTGCACTTCCTCCATATCAATGCAAACAAGGAAGTAGTTCAATCCACCATTCCGTGGTAAGATCATTTATCATACTATTCGTTCTTCTAATATATATAGCACCGGTAAGGGGCCAGGGTACCCTGGCTCCTGCTCTCCGGCCACAACTGGAAGAAGCAAAAAATACAATAAGAGAGCAAAAACTGAATTGGCAATTGTTGGGTAATACAATTGCTGATACAGGATTTGCAGAAGCAATTATTGCCCCTGAATTAGTGCGGTTCCACCAGCTTCAAAACAAACTCGAGCTGATGGCGCTACAGGTACTCTATATAAATTTTGGCCACGACTATGCCGACTTTTCCATTGGCCCCTTCCAGATCAAACCCTCCTTCGCAGAAAGGATTGAAAAAGATATTGCAAGGATAAGCACTAAAAAATCTGATCCCGCCCCAATTGACCGGGAAGAGCGGATCAACCGGTTGAACAGTATAAAGGGGCAGATACTTTATCTCCGGCAATTCCTCCAACTGATGGATCATAAATATGCCCGCAAAAAATGGCGCTCGGGAGAAGAGAAACTCCGCTTCTATGCCACCGCCTATAACTGCGGCTACTGGCATCCTGAATCTTATATCCAGGGAATGATGCAGCGGCAGCATTATAAGACCACGGCCCTGAGCACCGACCGGTATAATTATGCGGAGGTGGCCCTTTATTATTACCAGTTACAACAGCACACACGCTGAAGGGCATTTTCTATATCTTTACGGCCAATAAAAAAGACCTATGATTCAACGTGTACAGACGATCTGGCTGGCCCTTGCCGCAATTTGTGGTTTTGCCATGGCCAATACTCCCCTTTTTACTGCAACACTTGCCGACCAAACAAAGCGAAGCATCCTGGCCGCTGAAAGTCTGCTCGCCTTTGCACTGGCAGTGGGTATTGCCATACTTTCTACCGTTGCCATTTTCCTGTACAAAAACCGTAAGACCCAATACAAGATGGCGATCATCGGGGCGCTGCTCTCGGCCGTAGTGATTGGATTGCAGGTCTGGTACATTGAAGATTTCAAAAAGGAAAATACCATAGTGCAGGGAACTTATCAATGGGGTGGATTATTACCCATTGCCATGATGATCTTCCTCTTCCTGGCATCGGCCGGAATTAGAAAAGATGAGAAACTTATCAAAAGCCTCGATCGCCTCAGATAATAGAATCTATCCAACAGAAAAATAGCTTATCCCCCTTTGGAGGATTTCTTTGAGGCATTTCGGGTAATAACTTCCGTTAATGCGCAAAGGAATAATCATATTCGAAAGCGATACTGCCATCCGGCAAGTGTTTGATGCATTGCTTCAGGAGACGGAGGAGTATGAATTGATGGGCCATTACAAAAGCTGTAAGGATATTTTCGCGATCACCCACTTAAAGCAACCCGCCATTATTCTGCTTGACCTCGACATGCAGACAAAAGACATTATCACAAATATTCAGCAGATCAAAAAGGCCTGGCCAGAAACTTCTATTATTAGTTTTTCATCTGCTGAAGAAGAAGAAAAAATATTCCTCTGCCTCTGTGCAGGGGCCAATGGCCACCTCGCCAAATCAACAACCCCCGATGCCTTGAACTGCGCCATAAAACTGGTGCTTAATGGCGGGGCTCCCATGAGCCGGGCCCTTGCAATAAAACTCTTTACTAGTTTCCAGGATGCAAGGGAGAATAACAATTATGAACTTTCACATGCTGAACACTGCGTATTGAAACTGCTTTCAAGAGGCCATGGTTCTAAACAGATCGCTGAAGAGCTGAATCTGGCTATTGAATCGGTTCGGGTGCACATTAAAAATATATACCTGAAACTGGAAGTAAGGTCCACCAAAGAGGCCATTGCCAAAGCTATCGCAGAAAAGATCATCTGAGGACTCACCCGTATGGGTTATTTTGATATGAAAATTATATTGTATAACTTAGGAGTACTCCGCACCGTTTGATCCTTCAACAGAATCCCCCCTTCTTCTACAACCTTATCGTTCACTTTTTTAAACTAAATGGTTATGAATCATTTTAATTTAAAGCCGCTGCTGGTGCTTTTCTGCGGAGGAATTATGCTTGCCTCCTGCCAGAAAGAATCAATGGAAAATTCTGTTCAAGTTGCTGATGATGGATCCTTATCCATGCAATCCGATCCTAAGTCCAACACCTTTAAAGGGCCTCAGGTTGAGTGGGGGCATGGCTATGCGCGGTCATGGATAACGCTTACCCATGATGATGTTCCTGTTGAGATCGGCATTGAAATTACCGGCGATGCCATCAATACCCTGGGTTCCGATCCGGGAGCTATTGAAGACCATCACACCACTGTTCTTCCCCTTCATCAGAAAGCCATTGCCGCAACTGCCTTTGAGCATATCGGCATTAACTGGAACCCGGGCGGGCATCCCCCTCCAGGTGTATTCACTGTTCCCCATTTTGATTTTCATTTTTATATGATCACCAACGAAGAAAGGATGGCTATCCCAACTTATGCTGAAGATCCAACCGGTTTTGATAATGAGCCCGTGGGAGATTATGCGCCGCAGCAATACTTTAATCCTCCTTTTGGCGGAACTGCTGAACCCCAGATGGGCTCCCATTGGGTTCCGGTAAACCTCGGTGCCTTCCTGCCATTCACAAAAATTATGATCTATGGATCCTATGCAGGAAAAGTGCATTTTATTGAGCCCATGATAACCCTCTCTTATATCACGGCCAATAATAGCATGAACAATATGTTCCCTACACCGCTTGCTTACCCCGAGCCGGGTTATTATCCATCTGCCTATAATATGTGGCATGATGAAAAGCATGATCGCTACTATGTATCACTCAGCAACTTTATAAAGTTCCCGCTTGAATGAATGCGAATACCAGAAGACCATTGACCTTTCTATCATCCTGGCATATATTATCATATGCCAGGTTTTTTTTGAAGGAGAAGTAAAGCAATTTTTCAGAGGAACTGCCCGGTCTTGCTTTCCTTTACTTTTTTGAGTCCGGCAGGTAATCCTGCATATACCAATTTGCCTCCACCGTCACCGGCTTCCGGACCAAGATCAATTACCCAGTCGGCGCTTTTGATAACATCGGTATTATGCTCAATCACCAGTATGGTATGTCCCTGCTCTACCAATGCATTAAAGGAGGCAAGGAGTTTTTTGATATCATGAAAATGCAGGCCTGTGGTTGGCTCATCAAAAATAAAAAGTATATGCCCCTGTGCCCTTCCCCTTCCCAGGAAAGATGCCAGCTTCACCCGCTGCGCCTCTCCGCCTGATAAAGTATCAGATGATTGTCCCAGTTTCACATAACCCAGCCCCACTTCACTAAGCGGCCTGATCTTATTCAGAACATCTTTCTCTTCAGCAAAAAATTCAAGCGCTTCTTCCACACTCATCTCCAGCACTTCGTAAATATTCTTCTCCCTATAGGTCACCTCCAGCACTTCTTCCTTAAACCTTTTTCCACCACATACTTCGCAGGTAAGATGAACATCGGCAAGAAACTGCATTTCCACCACCTGTTCGCCTTCTCCTTTGCAGGCATCACACCTGCCTCCATCCACGTTAAAAGAAAAATGCTTGGGCAGAAAGCCTCGCGTTTTGCTGAGCCCTTGTGAGGAATAGAGATCGCGGATGCCATCCCATGCCTTGATATAGGTTACCGGGTTACTGCGTGATGATTTGCCGATGGGATTCTGGTCTACCATCTCCACCTGGGTGATGAAATCAATATCTCCTTCAATGGAACGGTGCATACCCACTTTATCAGCAGCCTCTCCTTTTATCTTCTGCAAGGCGGGATAGAGTATTTGTTTTACCAGGGTGGTCTTTCCGCTGCCGCTTACGCCACTCACAACGGTGAAAACACCAAGGGGAAATTCAACATCAATATTCTGCAGGTTATGCTGCCGGGCACCTTTAACAGTAATGGAGCGCCGCCATTTACGAACCGCCGCAGGCGGCTCGATGGCCAGTTTACCGGTCAGGTATTTTCCCGTGAGACTCTCCTTGTTTTTTACGATGGCATTGTAATCACCTGCTGCTACCACTTCGCCACCGAGGTGACTGGCAAGTGGTCCCATATCAATAATATGATCTGCTTCCCGCATCATCATTTCATCATGCTCAACCACTACAACCGTATTGCCAAGATCGCGAAGCGATTTCAGTACATTAATTAGTCTGGCCGTATCCCTGGAATGTAAACCAATGGATGGCTCATCTAAAATGTACAATGAGTTGGTGAGATTGCTGCCAAGGCTGCGGGTAAGCTGTATACGCTGGCTTTCACCACCACTGAGTGAATTTGCAAGTCGCGATAGTGTGAGGTACCCAAGTCCAACATCCATTAGCGTGCCTATCCTGGTTTCTATTTCAAGCAGGATTCTTTTTGCTACCTGTTTATCATAGTCGCTGAGTTTAAGTTTTGTAAACCATTGCTGAAGGTCCCTCACCGGCAGTTCACAAAGCTCACCGATATGCCTTCCCCCCACCTTCACATAGAGTGCTTCTTTACGAAGACGGTACCCTTCGCAATCCGGACAGGTTGTTCTGCCGCGGTAACGGGATAGCAGCACCCGGTATTGAACCTTATAAAGGTTCTGCTCTACCTCTTTAAAGAAATCATCTATTCCGAGGGCAGGAGAAACACCTTTCCATAATTGACGGTATTGTTCTTTGGTGAGGTCGGCTATTGCTTTATGAATAGGGAACCCGGTGCTGCGCGCTGCCTTGATGAATTGTTCTTTCCACCATCCAAGTTTCTCGCCCTTCCATGGTGCCACTGCTCCTTCGTATACACTTAAGCGTTTGTCTGGAATTACCAGATCTTCATCTATGCCGAGCACCTGCGAAAATCCTTCACAGGTTGGGCAGGCACCAAATGGATTATTGAAAGAGAAAAGGTTTGGAACAGGTTCTTCAAAAACAAGTCCGTCAAGTTCAAACCTATTGCTGAATGGAAGCGATTCCTTTTCATTGATGCGCAATAACATTTCGCCTTCCCCTTCATAAAATGCTGTACTAACGGAGTCAGCCATACGATGCAGATCATCTTCGGTAAATTCTTTCACTACCAGCCGGTCCACCAGCAGGAATGCCGGCTTCTTTGCTGTGGGGTTCCATGGCTTGCCTGCCGCATAACTTTCGAGCAGTTCTTCAATGCGAAGTACTTCACCATTATAAAGTCTGCTGAATCCTTTTTGTAAGAGGATACTCAACTCCTCCTCTACTGAACGGTTATGGTGCTGGCGGAAGGGAACAAGTACCAATATCTTATCGCCTTCTTTTCCTCCCTGGATGGCCTTCACAACATCTGTTACATCATCCTTACGCACTTCGCGGCCCGATACAGGTGATATGGTTTTACCGGCCCTTGCAAATAACAGCCGCAGGTAATCATATATCTCTGTCATGCTGCCAACTGTAGAACGTGGTGTTCGGGTGATCACTTTTTGTTCAATGGCTATAGCGGGACAAAGACCTTTGATATAATCCACATCGGGTTTATTCATCCGCATCATGAACTGTCTTGCATATGCGCTAAGACTTTCGGCATAGCGGCGCTGACCTTCTGCAAAAAGCGTATCGATGGTAAGAGATGATTTGCCTGAACCCGAAACACCGGTTACAACAACCAGCTTATTACGCGGAATGGTTACATCAATATTTTTAAGGTTGTGGACCCTTGCTCCTTTAATAAATATATCATTGGTGGCTATAACGGGAGTTGACACTGCTTGCTTCATACTAGAGCACAAAAGTATTGGAATAAACTATGAGTAGAATAACACCGGAAAAAGGGATTGGATATTTATTGTGCAAAAGCGAAAATTTAATTTAGTATAGGGGGAGAAAAAAAGTTTTCACAAAATCTTGTTTTATATAAAAAAATATTATCTTGGTATTCAATTACGTCCTATTAGAAAAACCTAAAACTCACGCCTATAGTACATCTACTACACTGACCGTATTTTTCCCTAAACTAGTTCCCAATATCCCTTTTTTGTTTAAATCCTTTTAAAAACCGTAGAAGTTTATGAAATCACTTTCTATCAAAACAGACAATGAGCTGATCCATATGTTTATGGATGGCGACATGGGCGCACTGGAAACACTTATCCTGCGTCACAAAGACAAGCTTTACACATCCATCCTCTTCCTGGTTAAGGACAAATACCTTGCCGAAGATATCTTCCAGGATGTGCTTATCAAAATCATCGACACATTGCGTGTAGGCCGTTACACTGAAGAAGGAAAATTCCTTCCCTGGGCAATGCGTATTGCACACAATCTTTGTGTAGATCATTTCCGCAAGGTTAAACGCACTCCTGCTATCAAGACCAGTGATGAGCGTGATATCTTTGAAGTGATCAACTTCACTGAAGATGGTGCCGATGTTACCATGATGAAACGCCAGAGTCATGAACGCGTTCGCAAAATGCTTGACCTTCTTCCCGAAGATCAGCGCGAGGTGATCATACTGCGTCATTATGCTGAGCTTAGCTTCAAAGAAATAGCAGCACTCACCAATTGCAGTATCAATACTGCCCTCGGACGTATGCGCTATGGATTGATCAATCTTCGTAAGATGATGGCTGAAAAGAACATTGCACTCTAGGATTTTAATGTTATTTTAAAGACCATTATTCAACCTTAGTTCTTTTTCATTGTAAGTTTACATATCAGCACAAATGATCAAGATATTGTCATTCTGTGGCTCCCTCTGACAAATCGATTCGCTTGCCCGTTAGAAGGTTGTTGCAGAATGACGCCTAATTAAAAAGCCCGCTCTCACCGAGCGGGCTTTTTTTATTCCATCTCTCCATCCCTCCATCCCTCCATCTCTCTATCTCTCTATCTCTCCGCCTCCAATCCACACTTCAACCACTCCAGATACTCAACCTCATCAGGCATATATCCCACGGGCTTATTGAGCAGCTTTTCATCACCATTCATTATCACATATAGCGGCTGGGATGCATTGCGGAAATTTTCTGTTTCCATCGTTGCAAACTTATCACCGATGGTTATGATATTTTTCTTTTCCCCTTTCTCATTGGTATAAATGAATTGTTCATCATCAGGAAGCTTCTGGCGGTCATCCACATAAAGTGAAACAAGGATAAATTCTTTCTCTATCATCTCCTTCACTTCCGGCTTTGTCCACACGTTCTCTTCCATCTTCCGACAATTAACGCATGCCCATCCCGTGAAATCGATCAGTAGCGGCTTGTTCTGTTCCTTTGCCATTTTCAATGCTTTCTCATAATCATTCACCACATTGGCCTCCACACCTTTTCCTTCCCCTTCTTCATGGGCATATAAACTATAATTCAGGGGCGGTGGAAATCCACTTATCAAAGCCCTGTTGGCATACTTTGTATTGGTAAGTCCGGGTACCAGGTATAGTGTGAACAAGCTAAAGAATATAGCTGCGGCGATCCTGAGCTTGCCTAGTTTTTTTATTGGTCCCTCGTGCTTGAAGCGGATCAGTCCAAAAAGGTATAGACTAAGTGCAACGCCTATCAATATCCAAATCGCAAAAAATGTTTCTCTTTTTAAAAGTCCCCAGTGTTTTACCAGGTCGGCATTGGAGAGGAACTTGATAGCGAGGGCCAGTTCGAGAAAACCGAGAACCACTTTAACGGTGGTAAGCCATCCCCCCGACTTAGGAATTGCATTCAACCAGTTCGGGAAGAGAGCAAAGAGGGCAAAAGGTAGCGCAAGTGCTAATCCGAATCCACCCATCCCCACGGTAAGCTGCATGGCGCCGCCATCGGTGGAGAGTGATCCTGCCAGCAGTGATCCAAGGATGGGACCTGTACAGCTGAAAGAAACCAGTGCCAGCGTTAGCGCCATGAAGAATATTCCAACAGTGCCACCGATGCCTGATTTATGATCAACCGAATTAGAGAAGCTGCTGGGCAGCGTGATCTCAAAGAGCCCAAAGAATGAGAGGGCAAAAACTACGAAGATCACGAAGAACAGGAGGTTCAGCCAAACATTGGTGGAGATATTATTCAGGATCTCGGGGTTAAGGCTGTCGAGAAAATGAAAGGGTCCACTCAGTAATATATAGATCAGGAATATGAAGAAGCCATAGAGCAATGCATTGGCAATTCCTTTTTTACGATCCTGCGATTTTTTGGTGAAGAAGGAAACGGTGAGCGGTATCATGGGGAATACGCAGGGGGTGAATAAGGCGATGAGTCCCCCCAGGAAACCGAGCACAAAAATATTCAGCAGTCCCTTATCGCCGCTTTCTTCCAATCCAGTTCCACCACAATTGGCAACGGGATTCTCCAGGTCAATGGCAGTTCGCCTGATCTGGTTACTGGCTTCTGAAGATTCCTGCGGCCCCGCCGCCTTGCTGCTTATTGCACCGCTTTCTGAAACAGTAAAACGGAAGGGTGTTTCTTCCGGACCGGCAACTTCTTCTCCCTTTAAAGCCATATAGATGATGCTGCCTTTGATATCCTTCCCCGCCTCTACACCCGATACGGTCATTTCAAATATTGCTTCTCCTTCAAAATAGCGGATCTGCATATTATCGAAAAGGGGCTCGGGTTTCTCCACCAATTTTCCGTTCTCTTTTACTGAACTGGCTTTGCCGCTGAATGCCGAATCGAGATTGATCCTTGTATTAGGTTCATCATCGCTCATGGTGGTGGAAAATAGTTTCCATCCTGGTTGTATTGCCGCGCGGAAGCGAAGGATGTATTCGCCTTTTGCCGGTTGTGCAGTGGCGTCATAAGTGAAGTTCACCACGGGCGTTGTTCCGGTGGACACATCCTGGGCACCTGAAGATAGAAATGCGAAAAGGGAAAACAGGGCGAGTAGAATTCGGCTACGCATCAGAGTAGGGTTGGCAGTTAAAAATAAACGAGTTCCGGAAAAGAACTCGTTTCAATTATTCAAACTAAGAGGATCATCCTCCTAAGGGAACTTTAAAATTCACAACGGCAGGAGGAAGACATTCTTTTTCATTACAAACCATGAACTCCACCTTACCGGCAAGGTTGGTCTTCGCCTTTCCTTTTACTTTCACCACCTGGATGAATTCAACCTTCTTCTCATAATAACGAACATCAGAATCGAAGGCTTCCTCAAATACTTTCTTCACCTTACCCTGCTCAGCTACTTTTCCATTAAGGGAAAGCAGTGGGTTCTTGGTGAAATTGAAAGAAGTGGAAACAGGGCCATCTCCGCCGTCCTGCGCATAGATATGATAATTACCTCCGATATCTGCGGTCATACGCACCTCGTAGGTGTTTTCAGCGATCTTTTTTGTTTGGAATGACCATTTTACCTGCTTATCGCTCTGCGCGAAAAGAGCTACGGTAACTACCAGGGCAAGGACTGTTACGAAGTTTTTTTTCATGATGCAAAAATCCATCAATTAGTTCTAATGAAAATCTAAAATTATCCAGTTTGCCTAACAGCTTTTGTTAAGAATGGATCAGGCAGGCTGTTTGCTCATCAGGAGTGCCTCCAGTATCATCCTGCCGTCAATATTTCCGAGTTCGGAAGAGCAGGCCCTTTCGGGGTGTGGCATCATCCCGAATACATTACCGGCTTCATTCCTGATACCTGCTATATTTCGGCTCGCTCCATTTGGATTGGCAGAATCTGTTATCTCCCCGTTTTCATTACAATAGCGGAAAATAACCTGGTCGTTTGCCTCAAGTTTATCCAGCGTGGCCTCATCAGCATAATATCTTCCCTCGCCATGGGCAATGGGGATCATCAGCGGTTTATCGGTATCCAGACCTTTGAGGTAAACATTCTTGCAGATGAATTGCTGGTTGGCATTCCTTAATAGCGCCCCTGGCAGCAGGTGTGCTTCGCAGAGCACCTGGAATCCATTGCATACGCCAAGCACCTTACCACCGCGGTTGGCGAATTCGATGACCGATTCCATCATGGGACTGAACCTGGCAACAGCGCCGCAGCGAAGATAATCGCCGTAAGAAAAGCCTCCCGGCAGAACGATACAGTCTTCTGTTGTGAACATACTAAGGTCTTTATCCTTATGCCAGAGCATGATCACTTCCTGACCGAGGTCGTTCTGAAGGGCATCCTGCATATCGCGGTCACAGTTGGAACCAGGAAAAACTACTACACCGAATTTCATATATAATAGATCAAAAGGTGAAAATATGGATCTGTCAGGCCCGCAAAGTTAGTCGATTGCCGGCAAATGCCCCTAGGTGAGGTGGGGGAAATAATTGACGATGATGGCAAAGGCAAAGATCACCCAGTGCACCACCAGCGGAAACCACCTGTTGGCGGGATAATAATAGGTGGCGGCATGAAAACAGGCGATGGGCGTAATGCACAAAAGCCAGTGCTGGTAATTATTTCCGGGGTTTACAAGAATGATGAGGAGCCCAACCAGGAGCATCGAAAGTAGCAGGCTCCAGCATTTCCTGACCTGGATAAGCATTTTGGTAAGATTATCCTGAACAAACCATGCGCCGGTGAGGAAAGGTGCCACCATTAAAAGCATACCTCCTGTAACCCAGAGGGAGGAAGGGATCCTGGGCAGGTGAAAATTAACCATCGGCGCCAGCGCCCCCGGCTCCAACTGGTCGGTAAGGAACAATATGATCAGCAGGAAATAATAGGGGGAAAGAAATCCGATAATGGCTACTACCCACTCACCTATCCGCATCGGCCGGGTGATGATGATGGCCAGTAATATCAGCACGATATAGGCTACCGACGGCTTGTATAACAATGGCAGCACTCCTACCAGCAGGCTTATATTGAAAATAGCGGAAAGTGGCCTGTTATTGTTATACCATCCCGACATACCATAAAAGATCCAGGTCAGCAGAAAATTGACGATCATGGTGCTGGAGAACTGGTTCCATTCGGGTAAAAGGGAACTTACCAGCAGGAATGCCATCCCCACCAGGTAATTATGCCGGGGCAGGAGCCTGATGGTATTGGCAATCCGATTCAGCAGGCTGGCCTGCAGGAAAAGAAAAATAAATGCCAGCATCCCATAGAGTATACCTTCCTTTCCACCTATGGGCGCCAGTATATTGAGTAAAAGCTTATAGAGATAGTTATCTTCTTCCTGCCGTAAAGGAGCAGGGTAATTCAGGAAAACCGGGAATTTCAGGATCAATGCATAGATCAGCAATACGAACGCGTTGGCCGGGTTCTTTTGCTTGAAGACTCCTATCACTATGGGTTAGTTTTTTAATAGTCAACCCTGGCAAAACACAGGTAATTCCTGTATAAACAAGGTATGATCATCTGCCTTGCACTAACCTGTTTGGCGAATCGTGGCATGAAATCGTACCCCTTGTCAAGGTTTTTCAACGTCGGATATCGTGTGATCTTACCTGTTGCATCAACACTTTGATCGGTCAGCACGAAAGTCCGCCTTTCGAAAGTATTAAAAAGAAAGTGTACTTCACCACCTGTATTCATATTTCCGTAAGAAATAAGATTATCCGATTCATCATCAAACTGGTTCTTTGCAATCACATTGCTCCATTCCAACTTGCCATCACGGTCAAAAGACAACAACATTACATTCTCCGCAAAATAGCGCTGGGCGGTAGAATTATTCCATCCGTATCTTCCCCATGGCATACGCCAGGGACTATAAAGTGGACTCCAGTAATTGTAATTCATGGGGCTCATCCATGGATTACCCCAACCCATATAATCCCACCTGTTGAAATTATTATAGCGCGATGTTGTATACAAAACCTCGCTTACTATAGCAAAACCACCATCCTTGCGGGTGTAAATATTCTTGATGAAGAAATCATTGAAAGCCGTTTTCTTGTTGGTTTCACTTCCCTTTGCCAATACCCTTAACTCATCATTGAATACGATGGCCGTATCACTGATCTTCTGGTTGCTGCGGGTATCCCAGTTCACAAAATAAAGCCCTTCCATATTCCCCCTTTTCTGACGTGAGAAGAATGAGGCCAGCAGAATACGGTTATTATTATTGTCAACCTTCAGAATGATATCATCCAGTATCTGCTTACCGATATCAACATTGCGGATGCTGAACCCGAGTGAATCGGGATGCTTAATGAGCATGTTCACCCCCGTGATAAAGTCGCTGCTATTGCCTGCACGGGTATATTTTGCCGTTACCAGTTCACCCGCATTGGTGAGATGGAAATCGGCAAAGTTCTCATTCTTGCCTTCCATGTTCATCATGGTGAAATTCCTTGTGAGCAGGTTGAGGCGATCATCATAAAGAAAGGAGGTGATGAAGAATTTCTTAGGGTCACTGCTGTTCACCTTAAAAAGCATGATACGCTGCTTATCGTCACTATTCACCAGCGAGTATATCTTGTTATTGGAAGAATAATTGACCTCTGTAGTATCAAGGGTAACAGGGTTTGCCACTGGCCTACCCTTTTCATTGATGGCCACGTAATCGCAATAGATCACGCGCTTTTTCTGGTACTGGTAAAACAGGTAGATCTTGTCGGAAAAACTGATAAAGTCGAGGTTGATAACCCTGTCTGGCATAAAATCCAGGGGCACCCTTTCATTGAGCTTCATTTCGGCATCATACAAACTGATGTCATGCTCATTCCGGTTATTTTTATATATAAGAAAGTTGTTACCCAGTTTACCAAGAATCTCAAAATTGGTGCGGCGGCTATCCTCTTTTTCAGGTTCTGAATATATGACACGGGGAGCCTGGGCCTGCAGGATGGAACCAACAAGCAGGAATAAGCCCAGAACACTAAGCCTGATTTTCATGACGTACGCTTTTATTAAAGTTAATATCCTATAAATACATTACAGAGACAATTTTACGAACAAGCTGGTTGGTTAAGGGGATAACATATAGTCATTGTATCATATTTTTAACTATACCTTTGCAAAGCGGCTACGGGAAACCGAGCTTTTTTTGTTTCTTACCTGCCGGGGACCTGCCCTGGCAAAATTTGATCAACTGTGGGAAAAAATCTTAATAAGGTCTCAACGGCGGGATTATTGATTGCGCTTGGGATCATTTATGGTGATATTGGTACTTCACCCCTTTACGTTTACAATGCCATTATTTCTGGAAGAGAGGTAACTGATGATCTTATTATCGGATCATTATCCTGTATCATCTGGACACTAACCCTGATCACTACCGTAAAATATGTATGGCTTGTGCTAAGGGCCGACAACCGGGGTGAGGGTGGAACCTTTGCACTCTATGCCCTGGTAAGGCGACAAAAGAAATGGCTTGTGATACCCGCCATGATCGGCGGCGCCTCACTATTGGCGGATGGTATCATAACGCCTCCCATGACCATCACCTCATCCATTGAGGGACTAAAAGAATTACCCATCTTTCATCACCTGCAGACGAACACAATTGTTTATATCGTTTTGGGGATCATCTCTGCTTTCTTTTTTATGCAGCAGTTTGGAACTGCTTCCATAGGCAAGATGTTTGGCCCAATCATGATGGTTTGGTTTACGATGCTGGGCATTCTCGGGGTCATGCATATTTCTGATGATTTTTCGATCCTTAAAGCCGTTAACCCTTATTATGCAATTGAGTTTCTGGCAACCTATCCCAAGGCCATATGGCTCCTGGGTGCCGTATTCCTTTGTACTACCGGGGCGGAAGCATTATACAGTGACCTTGGGCATTGCGGCCGCGACAATATCAGGGTCTCCTGGGTGTACGTAAAGATCTGCCTGCTGCTGAATTATTTCGGTCAGGGCGCATTTCTGCTGGCAAACCGCACAGGCATCACCGTTACACCCGACATGAAAGCCACCCTCGGCATCAATGCCTTCTATGACCTGATGCCTCAATGGTTCATCATTCCGGGAGTTATCATCGCCACCACTGCCGCCATCATCGCCAGCCAGGCAATGATCTCCGGCGCCTACACACTCATAAGTGAGGCCATGCGACTTAACCTATGGCCTAAACTAAAGATCAGGTATCCCTCAGAAGAAAAAGGACAGCTCTTCATTCCGGGTATTAATACCATGATGTTCATCGGCTGTGTGGGCATAGTGCTTTACTTCAAAGAATCATCGCGGATGGAAGCGGCATATGGACTGGCCATCATCGTTACCTTTATCAGCACCACCATGCTATTCGCCAACTACATGGTAGCCAAAAG
>JAKFDZ010000035.1:0-2230 GCA_036675925.1 Flavihumibacter sp. | reverse complement strand
ATACTTGCAAAATAAAAAATGAGGATATAGATTTGTCGGGTGTTGGTAATAAAACACTATACATTAATCCACTTTCTTCTGGAATTCGTACCCCAAATCCTAAGCATTTAAATAAGAGAAATACGTCAGTTCAGGTTTTGAACTGGTGATTATTATCTTCCTGATACCTCTAAAGTATCGATAATCCATCCAACTCCTTTCAAAGATCAGCGACCCATTTCCTTTGTATACCCCGGATTATGCAATTCTTATTCTCTATAAACTCTAAACTCTGAACAATGAAAAAATTTTTACTTAACTCAAGACTTCTTAAAGTATCCCTGGTGGTTGCCGGGTTACTTTTTACAGCCACCATTTTTGCACAAACAACAATTAATGATGGGCAAACTATTTCTGCAAGTAATATTGCAGCAAATACAGCCATTATAATTAATGCAGGCGGAACATTAGATATGGATGTCTCCAAGGCATTCAGTTCTCTGACTACGGCTAATGCAGGTACGTCAACGATTTCAGGCATAGGGTCATTAACTCTGACCACTGCCATCACTGTAGCTGGCGCTAATACGCTTTCTGTGGCCCCGCCGATAATAGCCCCCAATCTTGCAACTGCAAATCTGACAAATCAGATAGCAACGGTCACTGGTTCAGGCATTATTACTGTAGATGGTATAACTATTAATGGTACAAATGGCAATTCTGCAACTTTTGTCGTAGGTTCCGGGTTGACTGTACAAACCATTTCAATTGCTGGGGCTGGTGGAAATGGAAATAATTCAGCATATAATCTGATTGTAGATGGTATTTTAAGGATTAGTGGTGCAATTGATGCGTCAGGGCCAGGCTCCCTCATTAGTTTAACGTCCAACACTGGCTCAACAGTTGAATATAATGGCGGTGCCGCTCAAAGTATATTTGCGACAAACTATCATCATCTTATATTGTCTGGAAGCGGTGTAAAAGCACTTGAAAACGCAGGAGGAGCCACACCTCTTGTTTTTGCAGGAAATGTTGAGATTGCCGCTGGTGCTACATTTGACAACAATAATAAAATATTAAGTGTTGCTGGTAACTGGCAAAATGATGGTGTGTTTACTCAAGGCCCAGGAGATGTAATATTTAGTGGGAATTCAGTGCAATCAATTGGCGGGACACAGCCTACTACTTTCCGTGAAATTATTTTTGCAAATACAAATGGCGGTGTTACGCTTACAAAACCTGTTACTGTAACACTTAATGCTACTTTTACAAGCGGAATAGTAACCAGCGATGCAACCAATCTTTTAATATTTAATGATGGGGCTACTTCATCACTAACTCCGGCAATGGCCACTACAAGTTCTTATGTAAGCGGCCCGGTAAGAAAAGTAGGAAATGACCCCTTTGTTTTTCCAATAGGAGCAGCAACCGGTTTTGTACCTCTTACTATCTCTGCTCCTAATGATGCTACTGATGCATATACCGCTCAATATTTCCGTGGCGCTCCTGTTGATAATGCAAATATTACTGCTGCAGGGATTGATCATATCAGCGGTTGTGATTACTGGAACTTAGCATTAACCGAAGGAGGAACTGCTGCTACGATCAGTGCAACATTTTACTGGAATGCTAATAACCCTTGCGGAGGTACAGAGTATGTTACAGACCCAACTATGGTAAAAGCAGTACAGTATACCGGTGGTTCATGGAGTGCTGCAAGTATAGGAGTTGGTACAGGTAGTGATAATGCAGGTTCTGTTATATTTACAGGGCTTACTCCATCCGGTCCATTTGCATTGGGCAGCACCTCTTCAGCAGCTAATCCTCTTCCAGTAGTATTCGCCGATGTAAAAGCTTACGAAAAAGATAATGGTGTTCAAATAGAATGGAGCAACCTGACAGAAAAAGATGTGGCCGAATATACAATAGAGCGTTCTGTAAACGGAAGAGATTTCAGTGCAATAGGTAAGCAATTACCAACAAGCAATCAGAATGATAAAGCCAGCTACGATGCCTTTGATGCTGCACCAAATACCGGAGCTAATTATTATCGTATTAAAGCCGAAGAAACAACTGGTAAAATTGTATACAGCAAAATATTAAGTGTGAATCTTGGTAAAGCAAACCGGGGATTGAAATTATATCCAAACCCTGTAAGTGGCAACCAGGTTACGATTAGTTTGTCAAATGTAAAAAAAGGCCAGTATAACCTGCGTGTAGTGAATACAGCTGGCCAGGATATATTCAAGCA
>JAKFDZ010000034.1:0-1672 GCA_036675925.1 Flavihumibacter sp. | reverse complement strand
GGATATCAATAAAACCCAGCATCTGGTCGGTAGAAAAATTATTCTGCTCAATGGTCATGGAGTCATACTGCACCATCAGGTTATTGATAATATCCGCCGCCATATGGGGATTGCTGGCTTCTATACCAATCAAAAGAATGCCCGTACCTCCCACTTTCGGTTGTACCTGCACACTGCCCGCAAGACCGGCGGCTACTCTTTCGGCAGGTTGCCAGTCAAGTTCATATTCAGCACCGGCCGCAGGATCCGCTTCTTTCTGTAAACGAAAAACACCATTGCCGTTTTCAAAAACCTGGTCAAAATTAAAAACAGCAGCTTCATTATTGATATGGAACTGGTTTTTATTAATGAATTTTATGGTCATTGAAAAAGACCTTGCAGAATCGGCTATTTTGAAGGTCTCGACTAAAAATGGAGCTTGTTTGTAAACATTCTGATCTTTGATCCTTCCCTTGGCGATATAAGAGTACTGCAGGCCCAGTTTGTTGACCACTCTTGTCATGAGTGGGCGGGATTTTAATATTTCGATCTCGCTTTGAATATTTTCCGACCGGCTGCTTCCCAGGATAATATCTTCTACTTTGTCGGAGCCCTGGCGACTATTGCTTTCACTTTTGATAAGCATGCTGCCCCCCGCACGATAAACCTGGCCGGCATACCGCAGGTAGGCAAAAGCGATCAGCAAAGCAAAGGCAACGGATAAAAGAAAATAAGGAAAGAACCGGATATATTTATAAAACAGGTCTCTTACGCTCAGGTTCGCTAACTCACTCTTATTAGTAGTGACCTGCTCTTCCATTATAGTAGTGGATGAATTTTCAGTAAGAGCCATTAGTTAAAAACATTATAGAGCAATGCAATTGCCGTGATAAGACTTAAACCAAAACTAACCTGGCGCATAACAATATCCTGGTCGGCTTTTTTCTGTTTTCTTTTGCTGGGGTCCACCACTACCACATCATTCTGCATCAGGTTATAATAAGGAGATTCAAATAATTTTTCAGAAGACAGGTCCACCAGCCCGGTCTCTCTTTTCCCATCTATTTCCCGCATCACTTTTACGGAATTTTTTAGCCCGAAATCAGTGGTGCCACCGGCAAGGCCAATGGCTTCTAGTATCGTTACCCTTTCACCGGGGACGCTGATAGGGCCCTGCTGATTTACTTCACCCATCACGGTCACTTTTAAATTCTGAAACCGGATGATCACGGAAGGATTGGTCAATACAGAGTCCTTTTCATTGATCTTCCTTTTAATAACATCAGCTAACTGTAGTTTAGTAAGTCCTTCCGCTTGCAGCAAACCCAATCGCGGGTATTCAATATTACCATTTACATCCACCAAAAAACCACCGGCTGATGATCCTCCTCCAGACTGCCCTTGTCCCTGTCCCTGCGACGGTAAGTTATAAATGGCATCAGAAATTTCCGGCTTTGTGCTGGCACTATATACTTGTATGGAAAGAAGATCATTTTTTTGAATCCGTAATTCCGGTATCTTAACTTCTCCCTTTCCTGTACTATCCGTTACATGCTGAAGATAATTGGGAATCCTTTGCTGGGTACCACAGGAGATAAAATAAAAAGGAAAAACCAGGAATAAAATAAGGCGAATGAATTTCATTGAAGCGGCTTTAAGTATACAGCTTGGCTGCAAAAATAAGAGTTGGCTT
>JAKFDZ010000033.1:0-4320 GCA_036675925.1 Flavihumibacter sp. | reverse complement strand
CCTTCCCTATCTGGACCAGGGCAGCCTGTTGCGGGTGCTGCCCGATTGGTATGTGGACGCGGGGCATATAGCGGTGTACTTCTCCGCGCATACCTTGCTGCCGGCGAAAACCCGCGCCTTTGTAGATTGCCTGGTCGAGCATTTCAAAACGCAGAATCTGGCTGAGCGGTTTTCCTGCTGAGCCAGATGCGGCGGCGCTAGACAATAGGGGAACAGACCACGATTTCGCTTGAATGATCAAGCAGATGCGAAAAACCGTGGTCTGCTCCCTATTACTTATACGTTATTCTTTTACATAAACGGCTAAATAGGTTGTTGTTCCTTGCCCAATTCCTAAGCAGCCCGGCTGCGATACTTGAAAAACGGAATGAAATTTATACCCTTCAGATGCCTTCGACTCAAATCGCTTTTCGAGTGATTTGATCGCTTTATCAGAAAACTCTGCGCCAATAGATTCCACTTTATATTGCATAACTTAAACTCCATTTTTTACGTTCAATAAATCAACGCCGCCAGCACCAGGCTTACACCTAGTAAGGCGACTATATGTTAGCTTTACACCAGTTAGCAGGCCGTATTGCCTAAACGCCAACTCACTGTAATGAGAGCAGCTTGGGTCAAATACACACCTGCACCGTATAGATTTAGGTGCTAGTTTGCGATAGGCGCGCAACAGAATAATGACAAACTTTAAATAAGTTGCGTCAGGCAAAGCAAGGTTTGAAATTTCAGTGTCCATTGCAGTTGTGCCTGTCAGTTTTCTTTCAACCGTAGGCCTTAGTTTCTCATCGACTTCAAACTCAAATGTATCCATGCTGATTCTGACTTATTTTTGTATAACGATAGATTAAGAGGCGGGCTTTAGCCCGTCCCGAGTGAGCGAAGCGAACTATTTGAACCACTTGTTAAATTGCATGCACTTGCATATCCATCTTAATGGACTTGGCCAACCCGCCTAGGTCGCCATATATGGTCTTTGCATTTATGTTCATTTTTCTTAGAAGTGCGTAAATATTTTCATAAATAGAGTGCGGTACAATAAATTTTAATATGCGGACATTTTTATACATGTCTCTTGTAAGTAGGTCTTCGATCCTTTTTTCCTTGTCTCCAGAAATCAAAAAAGTTCCTGACTGCCTATCTATTCTGGCATTTAACTCTAATGGCTCTGTAATCCAAACAACCTCATATGAAAAACGATCTACCACGTCATCAAATAGCTCGTCTTGCTTACCTATAATTTCATGTCTGGTTTTTTTGAAGCTAGAGTCTCGCTTCGAGATAAAAGCCAACGACTCATCCATAATTGAGTTGTAGTCAATTGCGTAAATTGCGAGGTCATTCCTTAGAAGTGGATTGTATGCCTCTAAAGCAAAGTATAAGGCCACATAAGGGCTTTCTGTGAAATCAATAAGCCGTGTTGGCGCCCCATAATGCTGCATAACAGAGAGCCAAGCTAACTTGCTCTTTGGTTCGTGTTCATGTCCGTTATAAATGTGATACTTTGATTTGAATAGGTTTAGGTAATGATCTTCAAATTTCCTGGCTAGTTCGCTTGACCATTTCTCGCCAATTGTGCGTTCCAGAGTGGATTCAAGCTTCCAGTTTGAATCTGCGTGACCTCTGTAGATAAAATTATTCGGTAGTTCATTAATCGAGCGGATCAGATGTTCGGAATCTTTAATATTTACTTCCGTAATCATCCTCTAACCCTCATGTATTCAGCGTGCATCTGCTCTAATATTTGAGGGCTTGTTGCATCATCTTCAACTGCCACTACAACCGCATCACCTTTCATTTTAATATTTTTAGCCTTAGTGCCTTTATTGGGGATCACTCTGGCAGAAGCTGTATTCCCAGTAGCTGCGGTTGATTTTGCTACAGACTCAGCGACTTCTTCGTTAAGTGCTTCACCAACAACCTCTAAGGTACCTGAGGAGGCCCCCATGCTTTGCGCGTAAACCGATAGGGGTTTTTGAAAGAGCTCATCTGCATCAACAGGGTTTGGCCCTGTAAAAGTTGCCCTGAATTTTCGAATTGAATATGCTCCCCGGAGCTTATCCAGAAAGTCTTCTGGGTCTGGTATCACGTCGACTCTGATGTCTATTCCTGATTCAATCGCAACCCTAGTGGTTAAGAGCAAATCCTTAATTCTTCTAGCAATGCTTGAAGCATTCGGGGCTAATTTTGATTTTTTGGCAATGCCAAGCAATCCAATTTTCGCGTCAAAAATAACAACTGTGTAAGGCCCGGAGTCATCTAGCTCATCAACAAAGTCACCAGTTTCTTTATCGAACTTTTCAACAGTTGTCTTTGTAGTTCTACCTACAGCAAAAGATCCTGAAAACTCATCGAACATTCTGACGTTTCCGAGATGCCATTCACTCCCGCTCGACAAGGTGTATTCAGGTTTGTCATGGATGGATTTTAGAAAAAGCTCCATTGATGATTTACTTTTAACAAACAATGGAAGCTGTGCAGGCTTTATAAATTTTGCTCTATACAAGTGATATTCGCGTGTTCCCAATGCTCAACCCTCCTCTGATCTATGGGTGCAATTTAACGCCGCATTCAGCGGCTTGTCCGCTGCAATGCTTTGTTAAGTTTCCGGAAGATTGTTAATAACTTCCGAATATTCATACGCAATAAAATTACTCGCCATAGCCATCGCTTGCATATCAGCAATTACTTGGCCTAGTCCAAAAACATCCGGCGATACAGTTTGCAAATGGAATGCACCAAGCGTCATTCGTTCACCATTTCTTAATTTGGTATTTTCACTTATCACCCTAATTATATTGTAGCTTCCAGCAACATGAATTACGTTCGGCCGTTTACTCAATGGGATTTCGGCGTTTTTAGCGTAATACTCGTTTAGATGACTAAGTAAAGTTTCAGGCTTAAGTCCATTTGAGGCGAATACTATCTTATAGGGCCAGTCGTCGTAATGGAGGATTTCCCTCCCAATAAGATTTTTAGTACCAAGGGGCGCCTTTCCCGGGAGCGATGCTAAATTGTCTAGCGAGTCAATAAGCTCTTTTTTATCAAGAGTTGACTTGATAGAGACAACGCCAATGCACCCCTCGATGCAACTAAATGATTTCCCTCCATCAACGGTTAATAGATGATTGAATTGGATGGATTTATCATTTGAGACTATTACGTCAATTTGTTTGGACTCAGATCCATCAAGACCGAAAACAAAGCCACCCAATTTAACGTTACAAATTGGTGGCAAGTGATCTCGGAGCACCTTTGCATAAATATTTTCTCGAGACATCCCTCTGTCTGTTGTATTTGGAAAAATACTCGCGACATCAGCTTCATTACGGAGGACTTTTCCTACATCCATAAAGTAGTTGTGAAGTCGTCGATAAAATTCTTTAGCCAAGAAATACTCCTAAAACTTAACAGTAATTAGACGGAATTCTTCGTTATTGAATAACGCAGAAATCTAGATAACTCCACACGCATGCCAACGATATTTATCATAAAAACTTTACTGATCAATGATTTACCTGCAATGGCGGCGAAGTGCGCGTATTCGCGTGGTCGCATGTTTTCCCGCAACCAATTCGGCGTGGATAAGTGCTGCCTGCCCGGCTTCCCACCGGCATGCGTCGAGCGGAGTGAGTAACGACCAAGCGGGGCGTTATGCCGGGGCGCTGCTATGGCAAGCCTGGGCGATTCGAGTGATGGGCAACGCATACCAAACATCCTTTTGGCAACGGCTGACGCGGAAGCTGGCACCGGGCCAGCAAAGGTAGCTCGACCTTAAGCACTCGGCGGCTAAACGGCAAGTCGCCTTTCGCGTGGTCCCTGTGTGTAGCCGGTGTGCCAGCGGCATGGGTATCGCAGGCTCAACCCATCCTACGGTTGTGGATAAAAGCGGCAGGTCTGGCTGCCGCCGCGGCCGAGTCGAACGCGGCGCAGCCTTGCCGCGAACGCCTGGAGATGGTTCGCTGCGGCGCTGGCTATGTTCACAAGCGCCGACCGGTCAGCAGGCTGGCGCCTGCCGCCGGGAGCTGTGCGCCGCCCTGGTATCAGTGCCCGTGCATATGCTCGATCAGGGCGCGCTGGCGGCTGGCCTGGCTGCTGACCTGGTCGGCGAGGTCGAGGGTGTCGCGCTGCAGTTGCAGGCTGTGGCTGGCCAGGCCTTGCAGGGCGTGGATCTTCTGGTTGATCTCCTCGGCGGCTTGGCTCTGCTGGTGGCCGGCGGCGGCGATCTGGCTGCTGATGCCGGCGATCTCGCCGATGCGCAGGGTGATGTGCGCCAGGGCCTGGGCGGTGGCGTCGACCTGTTCGACGCTGGCCCGCGAC
>JAKFDZ010000032.1:0-4492 GCA_036675925.1 Flavihumibacter sp. | reverse complement strand
GGAAAACCGATATTGATCGTTTTATCCGCATCAGTACCGGTGCACATCATGGCCACGGCATTTAATACGCCGCCATTTCCCGGCAAATAGATTGTCAATCTTTCATCCTGGTAATTATGTCCATTGACTAAATAAGTGTTGGTACGAATCGGCATCAGCAAAGCTTCTACCGCTTTTTCCGGCATATGCAAACGGGCTGCCGTCATCGCCGTCAGTGGAAAATCCCAGCCCCAGGTATCATTCCATTTCCATATTTTCCAGACAAGGTCAAATGTGTTTTTCATGATGGTTGTATCCAAACCATTGGCAGCAGGAATGGTACTGTAAGCTGCCAATACTGCCGGATGATCTGTTAAGTACTTTGAATCGGGTTCATAACAATCCGGAGTGCTCTCTGTTGCCAGATACACGCCGTTTGCTTGTGGCAATGGCGCAAGGTTATTAATGATCTCATCCCATTTTTTATTTCTTGATAGTCCGGAACGCAATCTCCACTCTTGCGCTGTATTCAATGCCCAATGCCAGTAAGCTAATTCATAGGTTGGATTGAAAGTTGTTACCGCATCAAAACATTCCTGCGCAGGGATCAACCCTTTTCCTAAATTATATTTTTTGGTCTGCGCATTGTAAGAAGGAAAAGAAGCCATAAAATCAGCCGTTGCAAACAGTAGCTCTTTGTATTTTTCCAGTGTTTGTTTTGTTGGCTTATTGCGGTAAAGCAATTCTGCCATATAAATAAAATGCGGTTGCTGCCAGATAAGAAAGGAACCAACAGAAGAAGGTGATTCATTACCCTCATGATCCGTCATCTTTTGCCAGCGTAGGCCTTCAAAGCCCTGGCGCTTTGCTAATGCTTTCGCTTTATCAGCAACCGTGAAATACCAGTCCAAACTTTTTTCCATCAGTTCCGGCCGGCCCCATTGGGCAAAATGAACGGCATGCCACCAATGCATTTCCAAATGGGGTTTGCCATACCAACTGTTATAAGTCAACCCGGTTTCCTGTGGCGGAAACTCCGATGAACATTGAATTTTTGTAAGGTATTGCGATAGCACCGCACGTCTTTCTATTTCAAATGCCCGTTTATCCGTGCTGCCTGAAAAATCTACGACGCCACCGCTTTGCCAGAATTTTTTCCAGCTATTAATGCTGTTGTTTTTTGTTTGTTCAAAATTAGGAAGGGCAATGATCAAACGCCCAGAGGCAAAGCGGCTTACCAGCTCAAATGAACTTGTACTTGTTTGTGGCGTAATGATAAAATAGTTTGTGAGCCTTTGTTTTACATCCACCTTGCCCGACCATTTTAAACTAACATACGTAGTTGTCGTATCAATAAGCCGTATTATGCTGGCTTGACTTTCATTACCACTATACATAGACCATTGCTTCGGATCATTCTCCCATTTATCACCAACATCTTTAAACTGTCCGTTTGGATAAGGAAAACGAAGACGAACCTCTATTCTTTTTTCTTTCAGCAATGAGGATTCTATTTTAAAGGCAACGACATCTTGTTGCTGGTGGCAAACTGTTGTAACTTTTACAGGCACATTTTCTACCGTAAACGAACTGGTGATAATACCTGTCCACAGATCCAATTGCTGCTTTATATTCTTTATATCTTCCGCTCTTGCAGTTGAACCATCTTTCCTAATTATCTCCAGTCCAATATTTCCCAATTGTAAACGGTGCGGGTTTACCCGGAAATAGTCAACTGCTCTTTTATTTCGTTCTGGTTCCTTTATCTGTACCGTATAAGAAATTTTTCTTCCTTCCAGTTCATATACTTTTTGCGCTTCTTCTATTCTTAAGTTTTCAGTATTCGGGAAACTATGCCAGCCCCAAACAGATTGTGTACCCAATGGCACTCCATTCGCATAAGAACCTGGAAAACTTTGCATGCCAGTAGCATCTACTGTGAAGGCAAAATTGCCATTGCCAACAGTGAGTGATGAAAGTGAATCGATCTTGTTCACTTTTACATTGTGGCGTTTCACAACAGCTTCCCTGTTGATGGATTGGGCTTGTGATTGAATTACAAAAACACAAAGACTCAAAGTGATACCAAAAAGAAAAAAAGTTCTAAACTTCATCTGTTTTCCAATTTGCTGAATTTTTAAAGCGCTGGCTTTATTTCCATGATAGGGAACATTTACCCACAGCATAGAATCTGCTGCTCTTGACCATTTGCATAGCAGTATACACAACGGTGAAGGTTCCATTCTCTTCTTCAATTGCACAAAGCGGTGTACGGGTGAAATGATCACCTGATTCTGCCCACGTATTTCCGGGAGACTGTATTTTCACTCTTATTTCTTTTCCCCAATACACACCATCTTCCGAAATGCTATAACCTATTTCCTGGTCACCGAACGAATCGAACACCATCATATACCTGCCATCTCTTAAACGGGATACTACTGCGTTTTCCATAAATACGTCCACCACTTTCAACGGGTTGAAACCTTCAGGCATTCTTGTCCATGGGCCGCTTAGTTTTGGAGCGAAAACCACACCTGTTGGCCAACCACTCTTCGGTAAATGATTATGCCCGTCATACATCGAATACCAGGTATTGCCTGCTTTATACGGATTGAACGACGCTATAGCTTGTTGTCCTTCCCATGACTGCGAGTTTGCATCAGGCTCCAGCACAATACCCATGTCCGCATAAGGACCCGCAATACCATCACGGCCATTTACAACTGATTTTGCCCGCCATATTCTCCCTTCGTAATCATTGCCGGCAATTTCTCCTTTAGTACTGTCACCGGCTCTATATGCTACATAAAAAATATTCCAGGCATCTTCTTCTTCATTAAAAATTACGGAGTTCACCCAAACCTCGGAGCGTGGGTTGGTTGGCGTTCTGCCGGGAATGCTTTGTACGATTGTTGATTGACGTTTCCAGTTAACGGCATCATTGCTTGTCCAGTAACTGATACGCAGATCCCTGTGCGAACGTTCGAACATTTCATTTACAAACATGTGGTAAACATTGCCCAGCTTCACTACTTGCCCGGTTTCAAATCCTGAACGATTCGCAACAGCCAATACATCCGGATGATTTGCACCAATAACAGGTCCCTTATATTCTGAAAGCATTTTTAAAACTTTGTCATTTGTTTTTACAACGCCCGGACTATTTTCATTTTGAGCGGATAGCTGTACCTGGGTAGCTGACAATAATATGCAAACGACGATAAATCTTGTTGCCAGTTTAAATTTTTTCATTACCATACAGTATTATTCATTTTCCCTTAATTAATTTAAATGTCACCGGCTCATCCCTGTCACACACAATTTCACCGTTTATATATTTCAACTCAGCAATCTGTATCACACTTCGTTTATCATCAAACGAACCTTTAACTGCAGGGTTTGCCTTGCTGCGGCCGGGGTGTGTGAAATAATAAACAAATGCTCTTCCTTTATTCACCACTACATCACAATGTCCACCAATAGCCTGGTCGTCTTTTCCTTTGCCCGGATCTTCCAGTATTCTTGTGTTTTGCTTTTTCCATGTTAACAAATCATCACTTGCATACACTTCCATTCCTTTCCATGCATCAACGATCATAAAATATTTCCCTTGCCAGTAAAATATTTTGGGGCCTTCGCCTCTTGCTGCAATGGCTTTGCCTTTATCAACCCAGTTGTACAAGTCTTTGCTATCGGCATAGTAAATACTTTTGCCATCCTTTTCATTGTTATACCACATGCGCCAGGTTGTATCATTTACCTTGTACACCGAGGCATCAATTACTTTTTCATTCACCAGTTTTAAGATTGATTGATAATTCCAGTTGCGCAGGTCCTTACTTGTAAGATGAACGATCACTCTTGGATGGTTCCAGTCTTTAAATATTCCCGGAACATAGGTCAGATATAGGTGATAAATTCCATTGTGTTCTATTACATCAGGCGCCCAAAAAGTATAACCATCATCAGGCCGGTAATTAATAATAGCGGTATCTGCATACTTCCACTCTTGCCCGTCTTCGCTTTCCGCTATGCCAATTCTTGTTCCATGCACCCATGCCACTCCTGTTGAATCATTTAACGATGCACGGCGATTGGTATAGAACATCCACCATTTTTTCATTTGCTGATTATAAATAACAACAGGATCAGCGGCGCCATGGTAGACAGGATCGTCATACAATGGTTTGGATGCAGTCTTTTGTGCTGCCGAACATACCGGAATAAGAACCAGGCATGTAAGCGATATAATTTTTATAACCTTAATCATTTACTTAAAGCGGTTAATGTTACAGGGCCAATCAAGCCGGAAGGGAGCGGCTTCCATGAAGACGCATCAAACAATCCATTCTTCACATTTTCTTTTTTCCTTGCCGGCATATTCGTATTGTAAAATATTTTCCACGGAATATTATTACGATCCATATAAGCAATACGGTTAGCCATCAGGTTGGCAACAATTATTTCGAGTTTATTGTTTTGTTGTAAAGCCGATGATGGAATTATGGTT
>JAKFDZ010000031.1:0-1599 GCA_036675925.1 Flavihumibacter sp. | reverse complement strand
TGTCTGAACATGGGGGGACCATCCTCCAAGGCTAAATACTCGTAATCGACCGATAGTGAACTAGTACCGTGAGGGAAAGGCGAAAAGAACCCCGGGAGGGGAGTGAAATAGATCCTGAAACCGTATGCATACAAACAGTGGGAGCCCCTACTTCAAGCGTCTTAGATTCTTTCGAGGAGTGTTGTGTAAACAACGCGACTCAAAAGATATTTAGGAGTGAAGTTTACAGAAATGTAGATGACATCCGCAGGGTGTTTGAAGTAGGGGTGACTGCGTACCTTTTGTATAATGGGTCAGCGACTTACATTCAGTAGCAAGCTTAACCGATAGGGGAGGCGTAGCGAAAGCGAGTCCGAATAGGGCGTCTAGTTGCTGGGTGTAGACCCGAAACCAAGTGATCTATCCATGGCCAGGATGAAGGTGCCGTAACAGGTACTGGAGGTCCGAACCCACAAATGTTGAAAAATTTGGGGATGAGCTGTGGATAGGGGTGAAAGGCTAAACAAACTTGGAAATAGCTGGTTCTCTCCGAAAACTATTTAGGTAGTGCCTCGTATATCATTCTTGGGGGTAGAGCACTGTTATGACTAGGGGGATCATAAGATCTTACCAACTCATTGCAAACTCCGAATACTGAGAAATGCAATTACGGGAGACAGACCATGGGTGCTAACGTCCGTGGTCAAGAGGGAAACAACCCAGACCGACAGCTAAGGTCCCAAATGACGTGCTAAGTGGAAAACGAAGTGGGAAGGCATAGACAGCCAGGATGTTGGCTTAGAAGCAGCCATCATTTAAAGAAAGCGTAATAGCTCACTGGTCGAGTCGTCCTGCGCGGAAGATGTAACGGGGCTAAGCACGTAACCGAAGCTTCGGATGCCGTATATTTATATATGTGCATGGTAGGAGAGCGTTCTGTAGGCCTGCGAAGGTGTTCTGTGAGGGATGCTGGAGGTATCAGAAGTGCGAATGCTGACATGAGTAGCGATAAAGGGAGTGAAAAGCTCCCTCGCCGAAAGCCCAAGGTTTCCTGCGCAACGTTCATCGGCGCAGGGTGAGTCGGCCCCTAAGGTGAGGCAGAGATGCGTAGCTGATGGGAAACAGGTTAATATTCCTGTACCTCTATACAATGCGATGTGGGGACGGAGAAGGTTAGGTCAGCCGGGTGTTGGATGTCCCGGTTCAAGCGTGTAGGTAGATTCTTTAGGCAAATCCGGAGAGTCAATACTGAGGCGTGATAACGAGTGCACTTGTGCATGAAGTGATTGATACCAAGCTTCCAAGAAAAGCCACTAAGCTTCAGTTGTATAAGACCGTACCGCAAACCGACACAGGTGGGCAGGATGAGAATTCTAAGGCGCTTGAGAGAACCCGGGAGAAGGAACTCGGCAAATTAGCACCGTAACTTCGGGAGAAGGTGCGCCCCGGTAACGTGTAGAGACTTGCTCTTGAAGCGTGATGGGGTTGCAGTGAAAAGGTGGCTGCGACTGTTTAATAAAAACACAGCACTCTGCAAACACGAAAGTGGACGTATAGGGTGTGACGCCTGCCCGGTGCTGGAAGATTAAATGATGGGGTGCAAGCTCTTGATTGAAGTCC
>JAKFDZ010000030.1:0-3140 GCA_036675925.1 Flavihumibacter sp. | reverse complement strand
GCAATCGAAACGGATAAACCGGCGATTGAGGCCTATACAATAGAGGAATTAGCTGTGAAAATTGGGGTGCCTGCAGATCAATTGATTGCAACAGTGGAATCCTTTAATGCTGCCGTACAGCCAGGGGAATTCCACTGGGATAAGAAGGACGGAAAACAGGCTGTGGGAATTAATCCGCCAAAATCAAATTGGGCCATTACGATTGATAAGGCGCCATATATTGCCTATCCAATTGTCTGCTCCAATGTTTTCACTAATGGAGGCATAGCTTCTGATACAAATGGCAGGGTTTTATCGCAGGATGATGATGTAATTCCAGGATTGTACGTCGCAGGTGAAACAGCCGGTCTATACTATGGAAAATACCCTGGCGGCACATCCGTGCTCCGAGGACTGGTGTTTGGCCGACGTGCTGGTGAGCATGCAGCTTCTTACTTAGCAGTGATAAAAAACTTGGGGTGTAAAGAAGGGGTGATTAACTTTGGATTTAAAAAATAAAGTTGCATTTGTAACTGGCGGCGGCAGGGGAATTGGTCGGGAAACATGTATACTCCTAGCAAAACAGGGAGCAAAAGTAGCTGTTTTTTCTCGCAGTTTAACAGAAACTTCGGAAGTGGCTGCTTTTATTAGGGAAGAGCTAGCTGGCGAAGCCATCGCTCTCTCGGGTGATGTACGCTCTGAGGATGATGTGAACAAAGCTGTTCAGGAGACGGTAGAAAAACTCGGAAGTATTGATATTTTAATCAATAATGCCGGTGTCATGCTGCTAAAGCCATTCGATGAAACGGCAGTTGAAGAGTGGGACTTTATCCAAGAAGTCAATACCCGCGGTGTATTTTTATGTGCGAAAGCAGTAGTACCGCAAATGAAAGAGAAAAGAAATGGTGTCATTATCAATCTATCATCCATTTGGGGAACAAAAGGCGGTCCCGATAGAAGTGCCTATATTACTTCGAAATGGGCCGTAATTGGTTTTTCCAAAGCATTAGGAGAAGAGTTAAAACCGTTCAATGTTAGAGTAAATGCGGTCTGTCCGGGTCCAGTTGACACAAAGATGATGGAGGATATTGCTCCGGATGCGAATAAAGATAATTGGCTGCATCCAATTGACATGGCAAATGTAATTGTTGATTTATGTCTGCCAAAAATGAAAGCCGTATCGGCGACAGTAATTGAAGCTTTTGGTAATGGAAGACCTGTAAATTTATAAACTAATATGTTGATAGAAAAGGGGAAAGAAAATGGAAAACTTTACAACAGCCATTGAATCAAAAAATATTAGCTTAGCTTTAGCAAGTAAAATGCTCGAAGCTGCATTAGCAAAGGGACAAGAACTAGGAATGCCGTTTAGTATTGCAATTGTCGACAAACCAGGTAATTTAAAAGCATTTTATGCGATGGATGGTGCTCCAGTTCTAAGTCTTGACATCGCTCAAAATAAAGCATTTTCTGCTGCCGCTTACAATCGTGCCACACACGAATGGTATGACAGACTGAAGGATGATCCTCCATTGCTCCATGGTATCGTACATACACCTAGACTCGTTATTTTTGGCGGTGGATATCCAATCAAAATCAATAACGAATTAATTGGTGGAATTGGGGTTAGCGGAGGACATTATTCTCATGATATGCAGGTCTGCCAAGCAGGCTTAGAAGTGTTAAAAGCCTTTGAATCAGAGGAGTGATAGCATATGGAATGCTATGAATTGATTATATTAGGCGGCGGACTTGCAGGAATGTGTGCAGCAGTTGAGGCTGGGGAGCAGGGCGTTAACGTCCTGCTGCTTGAAAAGCAGGATGAACTTGGCGGCAGCACGGTCCTCAGCTCAGGGTATATGGCATTTGCAGGGACGGATATGCAGGAGAAAGCAGGAATCATTGATTCAACAGAATCACTATTAGCTGACATGGTGGAAGTTGGCGGTGGAGTAAATGATCAAACCCTAGTTGCAGCTTATGGCAAGCAACAGCTAGAAACCTATCAATGGCTGGTTGACCATGGTGTTGAGTTCAGATCGTTGGAAGCGGTAAGTGGTCATAGTGTTCCACGTGGGCATATTATTGATCCTCATCAAGCAATCCAGTCCTTATACCGAAGGGTTAAGCAGTTACCAAACGTGACAATTTGCTTTAATGCTCCAGCACGAAGACTACGTAAGAATGCTGAAGCTCGGATTGACACGGTATTATATGAGGCCGAAGGTGCAGAGAAAAAAGCGCTCGCGACTAAAGGGGTATTAATTGCCTCTGGAGGGTTTGCTAAAAGTGAAGAGCTGCTTGGTCATTTTGCACCGCAATTAAAGGGGGCATTAAGGATAGGTGGTGCTGGGAACCACGGTGACGGAATTCGGATGGCTTGGGAACATGGTGCATGGGTCCAGGATCTGCCGTATTTAAATGGAACGTACGGTTTCCATCCAAGTGCAGCAGGACCGGTAAAGTCACAGGGATTGGCTTTTTACAAAGGTGCAATTATGGTTAATCAGTTTGGCAGGAGATTCGTTAATGAGTCTATTTCTTATAAATTATTAGGTAAGGCAGCTTTCGAAGAGCCGGAGCAGATTAGTTATCAGGTTTGGGATCAGACTGTCATGGATAAGAGTGTATTTGATGATCCCCTCTATGATTTTGAATTGTTAAAAAGACGCCGACTGCTATACAAGGCTGATACCTTGGAGGAATTGGCAGATTGCATTGATGTTCCAATAGAAGTATTGGAAGATACCATTTCTAGATATAATCAAGGTGTTCTTAACGGAGAAGATCCAGACTATGGCAGAAATTCTTTGACACATAACTATGGAAAACCAACACCAATTGAAAAAGCCCCATTCTATGCATTCGAATCAACGGTCGCTATGCTGGCAACCTATGCAGGTGTGTCTGTCAATGCTGAAGCCCAGGTAGTAAATTCTTTCGGTGAGCCGATTCCAGGATTGTATGCAGCGGGAGAAGTAACTGGCGGATTCCATGGGGCCGGATACATGACGGGAAGTTCGTTGGGGAAGGCAGCTGTATTTGGAAGAATAGCAGTTAGGCAGGCATTAGCAGAAAAAGCAGTGATTTAATTTTTTGTGATTGGAGGAACGAAGATATATTGGAGAACTCCATTTTATTTTTAAAAAGGCTTTTTTTGG
>JAKFDZ010000029.1:0-1724 GCA_036675925.1 Flavihumibacter sp. | reverse complement strand
ACTTTCTCGCAACCTCATACGCTTTATTGACATCACGCGTCCAAACACCTGCTGCCAATCCATAAATCGTATCATTTGCCATCTTAATGGCTTCGTCTAATTCGGAATATCGAATGACACATAATACAGGTCCAAAAATTTCTTCCTGAGCAATTTTCATATCATTGGTCACATTGGTGAAGATGGTTGGTTCAACAAAATATCCATCCTCACAACCCGCAACCTTGACTTCTTTTCCACCGCAGACAAGGGTGGCTCCTTCTTGCTTACCAGCTTCAATATAAGAAAGAATGGTTTCTTTTTGTTTTTTTGAAATGACAGGACCTACATCCGTCGAAGGATCTAGAGGGTTTCCGATCTTCAACTTACTTGTTAATTCGACTAGTCCGGTAACAACTTGATCATATAAGGAATCTGGAACAAATAAACGAGTTCCACTTTCACAAAGCTGTCCAGAATGTAAGAACACTCCAAAAAGACTTCCTGGAAGGGCAATGCTAAGGTCTGCATCCTCTAAAAGAATGTTTGGTGATTTTCCTCCAAGCTCTAAGGTAGTATTTTTAATACTTTCTGATGCCAAACTCATGATTCTCCTGCCCACTTCTGTTGATCCAGTGAAGGCTATCTTGTCAACCTTTGGATGGCGAACTAATGCTTCGCCAATTTCAGCCCCAGGACCTGTTACTACGTTAATCACTCCGGGTGGAACTACCTTTGAAATCAGCTCTGCCAGCTTTAAGGTGGATAATGGAGTATAGCTTGCAGGCTTAATGACCACTGTATTTCCCATTGCTAGTGCGGGGGCGATTTTCCAAGTCGCAATGACCATCGGTAGATTCCATGGTGTAATGGCTGCACATACTCCAATTGGCTCCCGCCAGATAAAATTATGTGCCGGACCTGGAAATGGCGGTACTGGCAAGGTTTCGGAGAATGGATATTCTAATGTAAAGTTCGCCAATGTTTGGAAAAGGTCGACCATTTGTAAAATATCACTATTGCCAATCCTGCGTACGGTACCTCCGGAACTAATCGCTTCTAAATACGCTAACTCTTCGGCATGCTCTGCAATTTGATAAGAAATGGCATATAAAACTTTAGCCCGGTCTTTCGGATTCATGTTTTTCCATTCGGTGTTGTCAAACGCCTCCCTTGCTGCCATAACTGCACGATCAACATCCGCCACGGTGCCTTTTGCAACTTTTGCAACAATCTCACCTGTTGACGGGTTAAAGACATCAAAGGTTTCTTGATTGCTTGCAGGTTCCCACTTTCCATTAATAAACAGCGGGAAACTTTGAACTTCAACTTTTACTGCCATTTTAATTCCTCCTTTTTATAAAACCTCTAATTCACTTTCTGAAAATCTATAAATCTCTTCGATTTTTTTGCCTTTTGCTCGTGCTAGAATTTCCATCCTTACTGACAGCTGTTTAAGCGTGAAATCCATGACCAATGCTGGATCACCGCCGAATGCACTTACCTCCCTTCCCGCTATTCCTTCCTCATTTAATCTAAGAGATAAAGGAGTAAGTTCAGTCATTTTCGCCGCAACAAATTCAAAGAGATGAGGGTGTTCACAAATTAATCGTTGAAGCAGAAAGGTGCCATAGCCAATATGCCGGGACTCATCCTTTTTCAAATTTCCAATGCCCTCTAAGAGGCCAGGCATGATATTAGCAGTTTCTAACGCTTGGTAAAAAGAATAATAACCTGTTTCTGCT
>JAKFDZ010000028.1:0-2243 GCA_036675925.1 Flavihumibacter sp. | reverse complement strand
CCGCAGCAGCAAGCAGCAGAGAGGAAAACTGGAACAGGTCGAAGCTGGGGTAGAAATGGTTGCGGTAGAAATAGAAGACGAATATGCCAAAGCCGAAGAGCGGCGGGGCGACCTTGGCCACCACGGAAAAGTGCCGACGGAAAAAGCCATTAGATAGCTCAAGTGCCAGATCAAACCAATCGGTGTCCGTTGCCGGGCGGTCAATCCATTTTTGTTGCATTTCATCGTCCTTGGCGTCGGTTCGAAACGGAAGTTTACAGAGGCTGAACCCGCAGTGCTGGCTCTTCTTCTGATAGTCCCTACGCTCCACCTGAACGCATCCCGGGCGGCATTCCCATTCGGGAGCGTGGTCGCGATCAACCTGGAAAGGGAGCAGCCGGCAGTGAAAATAGCAGCTTAAAAACACCCTCGGCTGACGCGACAACTACCTTGCAAAACGCCGGTCGCCGGCATGTATCCGCCGCTTCAGTATCGACATATCTAACGGTTCCGCCCTTACGGCAGGTCACTTTTGGCAGTCGCCCGGATGGCCGGCCCCGCCAAAAGTAACCAAAAAGTCTTGCCCCTGGCATCCGGGTCTCGCTGCGCGGGACTTCCCTCGTTCCATCATTGCTCCAGGGGCACGACCTAGGCGGCCCCCCACGAAGGGCCATCCTTGGCCCATCGTGGCTCTCGCGGCATCCATGCCGTTCAACCCCTTCCGCAACGATTCCACTCGGCCTCCTGATGGGGCATTTGGCGTCGTCTGTGCCATTGCGGTTTGATGACCAAAAGCAGAACTACAGCATTTTTATGGGTATCGCTGCGCTCAACCAAACCTCCGGTTATCCCCCCATTTTTAGTATTCGCCAGAAGTAGAGGTCAGGCCGCTGTGCGAGGTGTTTCTTAGGCCCCGGCTTGAGAGGTAATGATTTGATCGGGTGGTGGTCAAGGGTAGTCATCCTCGATTTTTGTGATTCTAAATCGCGCTTGACACGAAGCTCTCTGCTAGCATGACTCCAGAATGTCGGTGACCGCAGTACGGTGGGTAGTAGATACAGCAATGAAAAATTATCGAGATTTGAGTAGGATTTTTTCTACTAGTTACGTTGAAAGTCTTGCGTATGGAAATATCGAGCACGTGCTTGATGTTTCTCGTGCCTACCTGGATTTCCTCCCTCGAGAGTTTACTCCTGCCGATGTGTATGAGGTTTGTTATAAAGATCTTGGTAAGAACTATCGGTTTGAGTACTTCTTTAAAAATGTTGTGGCGAATAAGATTGTTTTAGGTCGTCATAGGCTTTCGACGGCTACTCTAATATCTGAGTTTAGGGTTGAAAATAATAAAGCTGATTGTGTAATTTTGAATGGTAGCAGTACATGTTACGAAATTAAAACAGATCTTGATAATTTCTCAAGATTAAATGATCAGTTGAGCGCTTATGAGAAATTATTTGATAAGACGTATGTGGTGATAGCTGAGGCGCACAGGGAGTATGCGTTAAAGAACATACATGATAGTGTTGGGTTGATCGTGCTAACTGCTAGAGATACGTTGTCGGAGGTTAGAAGTGCTAGGCTTGTTAGAAATAAGATAGATCCGAAGGTTTTAATTAGATCGTTGCGTAAGCCTGAGTATTTTTCAATGGCTTGTCAGATCGAAAAGGCACCGTTTGGCCTTTCTAATACAGATGTTTTTAGTTGGTGTGAATCGGTTTTTTTGAAAGCTGATGCAGACTTGTTACGAACAATTTTTTGCAAAACTCTAAAGGAAACGCGGCGTTTAAGTCGAGAGTTTTCGCTCGCTTTACCACGTACATTGCTCATGGCTAGCCTTAGTATGAAGCTATCACATGCTAAGAAAAATAATCTTATGAGGGTGCTTAACTCTCCAATTTAAAGGGATGTTTGATGTATTTTCCTATATTAAAGGGTAAGCAAAATGAACTGATAGCTTTACGTGAGCTGTCAGCGAATATTAGTGCTCAATATATAAAGCCGGTAATAGAGCCGGTTAGAGAAAATATATCCCCATTAAAAAGGACGATTCAGCAGCTCGCGGAACATGAGATAGTTCCTCTTGTGGTTATAAATCCATCTCTAGGCGATTATGCTGGCGGTGAGGATCTCATAAGTTCGTTGCTAGGGATCCTCTGAAGTAGCCATGCATTTCTGGCTGACTTCAGCTGCTGCTGATTTTAAAAGCGGCAAATCGACCAAAAACGCTCAGATCACCCGCTCATTTCTGTGTTTTTAGCCGCCGC
>JAKFDZ010000027.1:0-1786 GCA_036675925.1 Flavihumibacter sp. | reverse complement strand
TTTCACCCCTCCGGGGTTTAAAGCAGATATTTGATCTGTTTTTCTATAATAATATCAGCCTTTCAGGCTTTAGAAATTTTAATGCGTTTGCCCTGCTGCAGGGACCGGTTTTAGTTTCATTTTTTGTAAATTACAATCACATAAAAACCTGAATCATGGTTTTAACTATTAATGGTGTAAGGCATGAAGTAACGGTGGATCCTGATGTTGAATTGTTGACCGTATTACGTGACCATCTTGGTTTAACCGGCAGCAAATATGGCTGCGGCGAAGGAGCTTGCGGCGCCTGCATGGTGCTCGTAAACGGTAATCCTTCACCATCCTGTATCACACCCGTACATTCCGTTGTTGGCAAAGAGGTGACCACTATTGAAGGCCTCGAAAAAGATGGAAAACTCCATGCCGTGCAGCAGGCCTTTTTGACCATTGATGGCTTTCAATGTTCTTATTGTGCTTCCGGCATGATCATGTCGGCCGTGGCACTCCTTACAAACAATCCTTCACCTTCCGAAGATGCAATTATAAAAGCGATGAACAGGAATATTTGCCGTTGCGGAACCTATCCATATATTATTAAAGCCATTAAACTGGCTTCAAAATCTAAATAACTCACGATGGAAAAGCCAGATTATTCATCACATCCGTTTGAGCCAACAACCGATGAACTGCCGCCCGAACCAAACCATCATTTTGCATTGGACCGGCGCAAATTTCTTAAACTCACCGGTGGAGGTTTAGTCGTTGCCTTTGTATTGCAGGATATGTTTTCATTTGCCGGCGAAACATTATCCCCCGGATCATCGCCGGTGCCTGTAAACGGAGTAGGCGCATGGATACATATTGGCGAAGATGGAAAGGTGACAGTGTACACGGGTAAAGTGGAAGTGGGACAGAACATACGGACATCATTATCTCAAATGGTTGCGGAAGAATTGATGGTGCCTCTCTCATCTGTCACCATGATAATGGGCGATACGGACCTTGTACCTTATGACAGGGGTACTTTTGGCAGTCTCACCACTCCACAAATGGGTCCACAATTGCGTAAAGCTGCCGCAACAGCCCGTGAAGCCCTGGTAGAAATGGCGGCAAAAAACTGGAACACTCCGGCTACCAATTTAAAAGCGGAAAACGGGATGATCCTTCATAACACCGCCAATAAAAAAATAAGTTATGGCGAACTAACAAAAGGTCAGCAATTGCTGATGCCAATTTCTGACAAAGTGCAGTTGATTGAGGCAAAAGATTGGAAGGTCGCTGGAAAAACGGTGCCCAGGATAAATGAACGGACTTTTATCACTGGTAAACATGTTTATGTTTCGGATATGAAGTTGCCGGGTATGCTGTATGGTAAAGTGTTGCGGGCCCCTTCATACGGAGCAAAACTGGTTGAAGCGGATATTACAAACGCAAGTAATATCCCCGGTGTAATTGTAGTGAAGGATGGAAATTTTGTTGGCGTAGCAGCGCCGGATATAATAACTGCCCGAAAAGCTTTGCAGGCTATTGATGCCAAATGGGAAGAAACTAAAGAACAACCCTCCAACAAAAACATATTTGATTACCTGGTCCAGCATGTATCAGGTGAAAGCGGCGGAAGAAATTCCGGCAATACAAAGGGAGATATAGAACGCGGGTTATCCGAAGCTGACTTCAAACATTCCCAAACATATAATATCCATTATATAGCACATGTACCGTTGGAAACAAGAGCAGCGGTGGCAGAGTGGGTGGATGGAAAGCTTACCGTCTGGACAGGGACACAACGTCCATTTGGCGTTCAGGA